>NZ_JBIVCX010000001.1:739015-1218037 GCF_044746825.1 Pseudomonas sp. NPDC090201 | reverse complement strand
TCGTTTGCGGCGCGCCCCCGGCGGCCGCGCCCCCCCCCCCCCCCCCCCCCCCCCCCCCCCCCCCCCCCCCCCCCCCCCCCCCCCCCGCTCCTACAGGGGCTGGGTCTGGACTTGAAGAAATGAGCGTCTCCGTTCGTCCCCTCGTTGGTAGATTCATTTAGTAAAACGCGCTGGCCTACGGTAGGGCCAGCGCTTTCTACCTTTCGGAAATTGCGAGGAGCAGTTCTTTTGCTGCAATTGAAGAGCCGTCGATGGAAAGATGATTGGTGTCGGAGTACAGGATCTTTCCATCTTTCACGGTGTGACAGACACCCTCGGTGCACAGTGCGGGTGCGGCATCGATGTAGAAGACATTTGGATGGCGATCTGCGAATCTCCGGATCACCTGATTCACGGCATAGGGTGACGAGTCTTCGAGTCTGAACTTCAACTGGGTTTCACAGCCTTGATCGATATACCTTGGGCGCAGGAGGCATGAAACGACGTTCATGTTTTCATATTTGAATGGCTGGCTTCCGACGATATAGAAAGGCCGATCGCCTATATCTTTTCTAGCTCTTTCGAGAAGGTCCTCTATGATTTGGAAGTAGTTCATGTTGCCTGAATGCTCGGGGTTATTTCCATCTGGATCGGCGATGATATTGCTGTACCCATCCCAGCTGTGTGCGAGGATGAATGGGGTGTCGTTATTGTTTAGTAGCGCCAGCGCCTCAAGATAGGCTTCCCTGCAGTCTGTCCGGGGTATGTTGTTCAGCAAGCGTGTGTAGTGTTTTGAAAAAAGGCACCCGTGCATAAATACGCCGTCGATGGATGCCCGCTGCTTATTCAGTTCCTCGTCCAGCCCGCTGGCGTATTGAAGCGCGAAGCTGTCTCCGGCCATGACCGCTAATGGTTTTGCATTTCTATCACCGAGTCGGGTAGAAAGATTGTAACCGTGGCCACCATAATTGTTGATATGGAAGTTCACCGGGTCGGACGCAAAGGCCAGGTATTGCGATGGGACCCGGGATGGCAGTCCACCCTGCTCAACAACCAGCAGTGAAAGACCGACGAGAAGGGCTACCGATGCTGGCGCAGCAACCGCAGCGGTCATTCTGGAGCGTGCATCGATACCCATGAAGCGCCGTTCAATGTAGCGGTACAGGATTGCCCCCAGAATGAAAGAGGCGGTGAGCAATGCGATTTTTTCACTGAGCGTTATGGGCCTGTAGACATAGTATTTATAGAAGACGATGACAGGCCAGTGCACCAGATACAGTGAGTAAGACACCAGTCCGATCCAGATGGCGGGTCGAAGGCGCAGCACCGAAACCCATGGTGACTGCCCGGCGTAGATGCAGGCAGCTGCCCCCAGGCAGGGTGCGAGTGCAAACAGCCCCGGAAACGCCGAGCCTGAATCCAGATAGAATGCGGATGCCAGTATGAGCAGCAGTCCTGAAATCGCGAGGATGCCTTCAATGGTTTTTCCAGCGCGCCTCCTGGAGGCAAAAACCATCAGTGCTCCAACCGACAGTTCAAAGCCCCGAAACGGCATCATGAAATAGGCAGCCGATGCGTCACGGTTTAACATCACCTGGCTCATGATCAACGAAGTCAGGGTCAGGAAGGCCAGCACCACGAGAAGGCATCGGTCAGAGACCTTGACAGACATCCATACAATGAGCGGCCAGACGAGATAAAACTGCCATTCCACCGCGAGTGACCAAGTATGTAGCAGGGGCTGACTTGCAGCGGAGGTGTCGAAGTATCCTTGTTGGGACCAGAAGTAAAAGTTGGAAGATGCAAATACGGAGTAGTTCGCAGCGGTTGCAAGTCTGGTGTATGTCCCAGGATCAAGCAATACAAAACCTGCCGCCAGGCATCCCGCAACTGTCACAAGCAGCGCAGGATGTAATCGCATTAATCGTCTGGTGTAAAAGCCGATCGGTGAAAATGTTCCCCTGGTGAGGGAGTTTTTGATGATTGTGGTAATCAGATATCCCGAGATGACGAAGAATACGTCAACACCTACAAAGCCGCCCGGTACCCCGAGGTCGAAGTGAAACAGCAGCACCAGCATGACTGCGAGTGCTCGTAATCCGTCTATATCTGGCCTGTAGTCAGTGTGTGTGCTGTGCATGATTTCCCTTTCGTAAATACCTACTCCAATACCGGCTATGCGGCGATCTGGATTCTACAGGTGATTTATTCCTGTGTCAGGAGTTGTGAATGAAAGGAAAGAGGGGGTTGGGGGTGCTCAGGTTGTTTTCGTCAAAGTGTATATTTAATAGAGTGCAAAGATGTTATTTCCTACACTTAGATGTCTTAAGTCCTACATGTAGCTATGTCCGCCGCCTGTAGGAGCGCGCTTGCCCGCGATGGCGGTGTGTCAGACGGCAATAGAGCGTCTGATACACCGCCATCGCGGGCATGCGCGCTCCTAGAGGTTCCGGGTGCACCCTGAGCGTCGCTTTTCTTCAGAATCGGTTTTATTCCATTCGAATTTGTATCGGACTGTGTACAGGTCCGCTCGAGATACATCTGCTAAGGCTTCTGCCCAAACCGCGACACAGACCAGATACAGCCCCACGTTTAAATCTGCTCACCGAAACGAAACACCGGTTTGAACCTCAAGGGTGCCGGTTCGGACCCCTTTTTCGATGAGCAGGAGATAAACGATGAACACCAAATACGCCGCCCTCGCTGCAACCCTGGCCCTGTCGCTGACCGCTCTGGCGGGCACTGCTTCGGCTGCCGACCAGGCAACCCCAAAAGAGAAATGCTACGGCGTGGCCCTGGCCGGTCAGAACGACTGTGCCGCAGGCCCGGGCACTTCGTGCGCCGCGACGTCCAGCGCTGACTATCAGGGCAACGCGTGGGTGCTGGTCGATAAAGGCACTTGCACCACCATCAAGACGCCCAAGGGCTTCGGCTCGCTGACGGAACAGAAGTGATGCGCGGCGCGATTCTGGCGCCTGCGCTGCGGGCGGCCATGCCCAGCTTCCTGTTGCTGGTCGCGCGGTTGGGCATCGCTTCGGTGTTCTTCCTGTCGGGCCGCACCAAGGTCACGGGGCTGCTGACACTCAAGCCATCGACCTTTCAGTTGTTCCAGTACGAGTACGCGTTACCGGTGTTGCCGACGGATCTTGCGGCTTACCTGGCCACGTACGCAGAGCACCTGTTTCCGGTTCTGCTGGTGCTGGGGCTCGTCACCCGGCCCGCTGCGGCGGCGCTGTTGGGCATGACGGCGGTGATCGAGATTTTCGTTTACCCCGATGCCTGGCCGACGCACCTGACCTGGGCGGCTCTGCTGCTGCCGCTGGTGGTGTACGGCGCCGGTCGCTGGTCGCTGGATGAATTGTTTTTCGGACGGTTTCGCACGGTCCTTCGCTGAACAACAACCCTGAAACATGAGCGGGGCCGCACAGGCCCCTGGAGAGTCAACATGCGTACAGTTTCCAAACTCGCCCTGGGCATCATGGCGGTGGCTGCCCCTCTGCTGGTGTCTGCGCAGGCCTCTGCCGCTGCACCGGTTGCGCCGACCGGCGCGAAAAACATCGTGATCGTGCACGGCTCGTTCGTGGACGGTTCGGGCTGGCGAGTGGTGCACGACATCCTGATTCACAAGGGCTACAAGGTCACCGTGGTGCAGCAGCCTGCGACCAATCTGGATGCCGACGTGGCCGCGACCCGGGAAATTCTCGACCAGCAGGTCGGCCCGGTGGTGCTGGTCGGGCACAGCTCCGGTGGCGGCGTGATCAGCGCAGCCGGTGTTCGTGACAAGGTCAAGGCGCTGGTTTATGTCGCCGCGTTGCAGCCGGAAGTGGGCGAAAGCATGGGCCAGTTGATTGCCTCGATGCCGTCGCCAAGCGATGACATTCGTCCGACCCGCGACGGTCACCTGTTCTTTGATCGCGCCAAGTTCGCCACCGATTTTGCCGGTGACCTGACCACCAATCGCACCGATTTCATGGCCGCGTCCCAGCCTGCCGCCACCACCGCCACCTTTGGCGTTCAGGCCTGGGCTGCTGCCTGGCACAACAAGCCGACTTACGCAATTGTCGCCACCGAAGACCACGCCCTGAGCCCTGACCTGCAGCGCTGGATGTACAAGCGCGCCGGCTCCAAGGTCACCGAAATCAAGGCCAGCCATGCGGTGTACATCTCGCAGCCTGAGGCCGTGGCCCAGGTCATCGAAGACGCGGCCCTGGCCGTCAAATAACCCTCAGCTAGCAACCTTTTGATTCATCCCGACCGCACCTGGAGAACACCATGAACGTATCGACCAAATCCCGTTTCAGCATCGCCACCGCCGCCGCCCTGATCGCTCTGGCTTCGGCTTCCTTCAGCGTTGGCGCTTCGGCTGCCGATGCCAGCGCCGAGAAACCAGGCCGTTGCTACGGCGTAAACAACTGCAAGGGCGAAAGCCTGTGCGCCACCGCCAAGAACGACTGCAAAGGCCTGAACAGCTGCAAGGGCCAGGGCGTGATCGTCAAGACCCCGTCCGAATGCCTGAAGGCAGGCGGCACGTTGACCGAGCCTAAATAAGCCCGATCAGCCAGGCCCGCCCTCCCGTTGCAAAGCGGGAGGGCGGGCTTTTTTGCGTTGTGAACAATGAGGCGAGACGCCCATCTTGGGACCTCCCACGTCCCGTAGCAGCCGGGCTTGCCCGCGGGTCGATCTCAAGGCCGCCCCCGCCGGCAAGCCGGACTGCTACATCGGATCAGATGAATGAGGTTGGGTTTTGTATCGAAATGTATATCGCCCCGGCGCAGATACATCGGGCCACGCTTCATTCGCCGCGCGACACAGAGGAGATACAGCAGGGCGGTTAAATCTGCCCATCGAGACATTTCAGCGGAGAACGCAAAATGACAGCAGCTTTTTCAGGTTACGGGCTGGGCCTGCGTCGGGAGCACTACAAGGATTTTCTGGAAAGCGACGTGCCGGTGGATTTCGTCGAAGTCATTTCCGAAAACTTCATGGTCGATGGCGGTCAGCCACGGGACATCCTGCGTCGGGTGCGCGAGCGTCATCCGGTCGTCCTGCATGGTGTTTCCATGTCCATCGGCTCGGCTGACGGCCTGAATCCGGCCTACCTCAAGCGCCTGCGCAATCTGGTGGATGAGGTACAACCGCTGTTCGTCTCCGATCACCTGAGCTGGTCACGCATTGGCGGTTTCAACTCCCATGACCTGCTGCCGGTGCCCTACACCCACGAAGCGCTGGATCGCGTGTGCGCGAACATATCCCAGGCCCAGGACGCGCTCGGCCGGACCATGCTGTTCGAAAACCCGTCCAGCTACCTGAGCTTCCCCGACGCGGCCATGACCGAGTGGGAATTCATCGCCGAGATGTCCCGCCGCACCGGCTGCGAACTGCTGCTGGACGTCAATAACGTGTTCGTCAGCGCCAGCAACCACGGCTTCGATGCGCTGGCGTTTCTCGATGGTATTCCCGCCGAGCGCGTGCGGCAGATTCATCTGGCTGGCCATACCCAGGGCCCGGACCTGTTGATCGACACCCACGACAGCCCGGTCTGCCCGGATGTCTGGCAGTTGTACGCCAAGGCCATTTCGCTACTGGGTCCGGTCGCCACCATGATCGAGCGCGATGATGACATTCCTCCCCTGGCCGAACTGCTTGATGAGTTGTCCATAGCACGCCAGTTGGGTACGGCAGAAGCTCGCCGCCGTGCAGGAGAAGTCGCATGAAGCTTGCCGATCTGCAACGCGATTTCCAGTCCTGGCTGGTGGACGCCTCTGAAGATGCAGCCGATCGCTTGAGCGTTCATGCCGCCGCAGGCCTTGCGGTCTACCAGAACAACTACCGCACTCAACTCGTCAATTGCCTGAAACACAGCTTCCCGCTGTTGCAGAAATGGCTGGGTGAAGAAGAGTTTCGCAACGCTGCCATCGCCCACATCGAGAAATATCCGCCCCATGCCTGGACGCTCGATGCCTACGCCGAGGACTTCGAACAGACGTTGCGCGAACGCTTCCCCGACAACCCGGACATCCATGAACTGGCCTGGATCGAGCTGGCGCTGGGTGAGGCGTTCGTCGCACGGGATGCCCAGCCCCTGACGCTGGATGCCCTGGCGACGGTCGATTGGGATAACGCCAGCCTGCGTTTCACGCCGTCACTGCGGGTGCATGTGATGACCACCAACGTCGAAGCGATCTGGAGTGCCTTGTGCGAGGAGCGCACGCCGCCCGAGAGCGAAATGCTTGCCGAGGCGGGTGGACTGCTGGTCTGGCGTCGGCAGTTCACCTCAAGGTTGCGTGAAATCGACGGGCTGGAATACGCCGCGCTCGCTCAGCTTCAGCGCAATGGCAGTTTCGCGGATCTGTGCGAAATGCTGGTGGCGCGGCTGGGCGAACAGGACGGCGTGGCGAAGGTCGGCGGCCTGCTGGCCGGCTGGCTTGGCAGCGAGCTGATTGTCGGCGTCTGACCCTTTTTACAATCCCGGGAATGCATTAACCATGTCTGGATTCACACTCAATCGTCGGCACTTTCTGACTTATTCTGCGGCGAGTGTCGCAGCCTTGGCACTCACTGATCTTACGCCCGTGTTTGCTGCGTCCGAGCCCGCTGCCTCTGGCAGCACTCTGGGGCCGGTTCAGCAAGTCAGCACTGACGTGCTCGACATCGGCTACGTCGAAGCCGGGCCGGAAGATGGTCGGGCGGTGATTCTGCTGCACGGAGCGGCCTACGACATTCAAAGCTATGCCGAGGTGGTGCCGCTTCTGGTTGCACAGGGAATGCGGGTGGTGGTGCCGTATCTGCGTGGTCACGGCAGTACCAGAGTGCTGGAGGAGCAGGCGCCCGGCACTGAGGAGCAGAGTGCCCTGGGCCAGGACGTGATCGACTTGATGAACGCCTTGCACATTCCCGAAGCGGTACTGGCCGGCTTTCAGGAAGGCGGTCGGGCGGCGAGCCTGGCCGAGGTGCTCAAGCCCACCCGCTGCGTGGGACTGATGGCGGCCAACTACCTGCCCCAGGAAAAGCCCCGCGCCTTCGCCGAGATTGTGGTGAGCCTGGTGCAGAATGGGCGCTGGCGCACATAACGTAGCAGCACGGAACCGAGGTCATACATGGATCCCGCAAACACTAAAAACCCGTAGCAGCCGGGCTTGCCCGCGGGTCGATCCTGAGGACGCCCCCGCCGGCAAGCCGTGCTGCTACGGAATTTGCGCGATTCAGTCTGTGGCGTCACCGCTCAGCAATTCATTCAGCGCATCCGGCTGATTCTTGAACGCGCGGGCGAAGACGTCGCGGTTCTTGGCCATGTAGATACCCGCTTCTTCAACCTGGGTTTCGGACAGCGAAGGCACTGCCTTGCTCAGGACACTGGACAGCAACTCGGCGAGTTCGAGCATCTTGTCATGACGATCAGCTTCGGCTTTATCCATGAACAAGCGCTCCAGATCCCGGCTGCTGCGGTATACCACTTCGACGGCCATTTACCACCTCATATGCCTTCAAGAAAGTAACCTTTGATAGCTACTGTGTTTATATACAGTGCAAAGCATAAGGCAATCGCTGCTGCCTGAATAGTGGCAATTCACATTCATTTACAGCTTCCCTGCGCTGTCTTGCGACAACCGGTCGCGTTCTCAACCATAGCCCATGGCCCCTTTAATGCTTGGGTTTTGCGCAGGCAACGTTGCGCAAACAAAAGCGTCACCCGCGTGCGGCATCATTCTTTTCGGGCTATTCAAGGAAGTACATCGTGAAAATCAACTGGGCCGAGTCCCTGCGTCAGCGCGTCCACACCTGCGCCGAGTCTCTGGGCAACCTGTTCGTCGAGACCTTCCACTACCTGGCGCTCTTCGCCATCGGTGCCGTGACGGCATGGGCGGCGGTGATGGCGTTCCTGGGGATGCTGGAGAAGGGTCATATCACGGTGGATGACATCCTGCTGCTGTTCATCTACCTGGAATTGGGCGCCATGGTGGGGATCTACTTCAAGACCAACCACATGCCGGTGCGCTTCCTGATCTACGTGGCGATCACCGCACTGACCCGCTTGCTGATTTCTGACGTGTCGCACCATGCGCCGCCGGACCTGGGCGTTGTGTACCTCAGCGGTGCGATTCTGCTGCTGGCGTTCGCGATTCTGGTAGTGCGTTACGCCTCGTCACAATTTCCTTCGGTGAAGGTGCCAGATCCGCATAGCAGCAGGAAGGGTGCGGTGATGGAGGAGAAGGGGGAGATTTAAGCGAATCTCATCACGACACATATCCGTAGCAGCACGGCTTGCCGGCGGGGGCGTCTTTGAAATCGCCCCCGCCAGCAAGCCGTGCTGCTACGGGATGGTGATGTGCATCAGATACCCACGTTGAGCTGCGGGCGATTGGAGAAGTGATTGCGCGGGGTCAACTGCTTGAGGTCGCCGTCGGTCATGGCCGTGAGGATCTTCACGGCGCTGTGGCCCTGCTCGATGGCGATGCCGAACTGCACGCTCTCGATCAGGCGGCGCAGGCGTTTGGGTGAGTTGCGCTGCTCGGTGCTGATCAGGCGCTTGGCGACCACGCCCGACTCGTTGGACAGCGTCAGCATGATGGTGCCGTCCAGATCCTGGATGCTCAGGTTGACCCGATAGTCTGGGTGAAATGCATCGGTGATCTGTTGAAAAGGGTTATCCATGAGCGGTTACCTGATGATCGGTCTGCGTTAGTTGACTTGGGGTCGGTGCGTTTAGTTCTCGACGCTGGATCAACGGTTGGAGAAAACGCACCCGGGTCCCAAGACATTCAACTGCCGTCGAGCCAGAGAAAATGGGGCTTGCAGAGGGTGGAGGCTCGATAATCAGGAACTTGCAGGGTTCGGGCCATTCAGGACGAACGGCATTATCAGCGGCTCGATTAATCCTTTCAGCGATAACAACGTGAACGGGTTCACCGTTATTCATTAATACTTAAGTACTGGCCAATTGCTTCGTAAGTTGCAGGCAAGCACCACTTGTGCGCGGCCTGCCTGCTTTGAGTGCATATAAAAAGGGCGGGCCTGTTTTCACAGGCCCGCCCCCTCCATTGATCGATTTATGAAGCCGCTGGCTTAGCCGTGCAGGGCTTCGTCTTTTTCCAGAAATTCTTCCTGCAACAGGGCGTCAGGGTTCTCCAGATCGTCTTTGTTGCGCGCGCTGTCGATGGACGTTACACCGCCACGTTTGCTGCGCAGTTTGCCAAACAGGTGCCCCAGTGCGTGTTCGAGTTTGACGGCGGCGCCGTCCACGGCCTGATCGAGGGAATCGGCCTTATGGGTGACGGATACGGGTTGGTGGCCTTTGGGCCGGGCTTCCATCTGGCAGCGGATGTCATGCGGGCCAGGTTTGTCGCCGTTCTCGTCGCGGATGTGGACTTCGATGCGGGTGAGGTCTTCTTCGTAGCGGTCGAGCGTGCTTTCAACGGTGGTTCGTACCCACTCCTCCAGTCGGATGCTGCTTTCGATGTGGTTATCGCTATTGACCTGGATTTGCATAGTTCTTCCCTTACTTTGGCTTGCTCGGGAGAGTCTCGACGAGGATGAATTTCGTCTGCCCTCACTCACAGTGTTGGCGCCGAACGAAGAACAATTCAACCCCCAAAACGAAAGAAATATTTCATTGCAGAAATAACTTTGCAGCTTTGCAAGCGAGCTTGTAGGAGCGCGCTTGCCCGCGATTACGATATGCCTGGACACGATTTGGGACTGACACACCGCGTCGCGGGCAAGCGCGCTCCTACAGGTTATACGTCTGTTTCTGAGGTCAGAACGCTACAGATGTCTGCACGTACAACGTCCGTGGTTCGCCTACGTATTTGCCCTTGTTGTTGTCGTCGAACGAGCGGGTGAAGTATTCGTGGTTGAAGATGTTTTTCACCCCGACCGCGACGTTCAGGTCAGACATCTGCGGGCCGAAATCGTAGGCTGCGCGGCTGCTGAACAGCATGTAGCCGGGGATGCGGCCGGTGCTGCCGTCCGCGCTTTCGGTGGAGGTGTTGGCGTTGTCGGCGAACTGGCTGCTCTGGTACGAGCTGTCCATGTTCAGCTTCCAGGGGCCGTCGGTGTAACTCACGCCCAGGGTGCCTTTGTGTTTCGACGAGAACGGCACACGATTGCCCTTGTTCGGCCCATCTTCGCGGATGGTCGCGTCCACATAGGCATAGGTGGCGTAGACGTCGAAACCGGACAGCATCGGGCTCAGGCCGTCGAGTGCGTAGTTGAGGCTGGTCTCGATGCCCTGGTGGCGAGTCTCACCGCGCGCAATGACGGTGTCATTGGTCTGGTTGCTTTCGTACTGGTTATCGAAGTTGATGAGAAATGCGCCGATCTCCGCCCGCAGGTTGCCATTGTCGTAGCGGGTGCCCAGCTCCCAGGTCCGCGCCTTTTCCGGTTTGACTTCGCCGCCAGCTACCCGGTTAGGCATCTGGCTGTACTGTACCGAGCCGAACGAACCCTCGGTGTTGGCGTACAGATTCCAGTTCTCGGTCATGTGATACAGCACGTTCAGCGCGGGCAGGGCGGTGTTGTAATCGCCCTGGTATTTGACGTGGGTCAGGTTGTTGGACTGGGCCGAATCGATCATCTCGTAACGAATGCCGGGCGTGAACGTCCACTTGCCGATATCGATGCGATCGTCGATGAAAAACGCATGAGCTTCGGTCGATCCTCGGGTATCGCGATCGTTGCGACTGTCCGTGCTGGGTAGCAGGTTGAGCGCGGTATTTTCGCGATAGCGCAGTTCGTGACCGGCTTCGTTGATGTAGCGATAACCCACACCGATTTCATGCTGCGTGCTACCCAATCCGAAGCCCTGGGCGAATCGGGTTTCCAGGCCGCGCACCCAGTATTCCCGTGGCGACAGCGAAACGAATGAGCCCTGGTCCAGATAGCCGCTGCGCAGAGTCTTGGTGAAGAAGCTGTTGACGGTGAATTCCCGCGCATCTTCCTGATAGCGATAGCCGATGTTGAACATGGTGCGGCGCCCCCAGAATTTGTCCTTGAGGCGCGTGGACTGATACGGATCGGCGTCGTAATCGGCCACGCTCAGGCCGCCCGGCATGTCGGCTTCGCCTTCGTAATACTGGGCTTCGGCGTTCAGGCTGTTGGCTTCGTCGATCTGGTATTTACCCTTCAGGATCAAGTCGTCGATCTGGGTGTCGCTGTGCTCGCGCCAGTCGCCGCCGCGCACGCCGGAGTACAGAATAGCGCCGCCCAGGCCATTGTCGGCGGTGCCGCCCGCCAAGAGGTTGCCGGTGGTCTTGAAGCCATCGTGGCTGGAAGACGGGCTGGTTTCGGTCTGGATGCCGCCTTTGACGGTCGGGGCGTCGGGGATGGCGCGGGTCACGAAGTTGACGATGCCGCCCACGTTCTGCGGGCCGTAGCGCACCGCGCCGCCGCCGCGCACCACGTCCACGGCGTCCATGTTGCCCATGCTGATCGGCGCAAAAGACAGTTGCGGCTGGCCGTAGGGTGCGAACGGCACGGGAATCCCGTCCATCAATACGGTCGAGCGTGCCGCCAGGCGAGGGTTCAGGCCACGTATGCCGAAGTTGAGCGCCATGTCGTGGCTGCCGGTGCCGTTGTTTTCCGGAGCGTTGACGCCGGGGATGCGGTTGAGCACTTCCCGGGCCGACGTCGCGCCAGCACGTTCGAACTCTTCGCGGCGAATCACATCCCGCGCGCCCGGGTGTTCGAAGACATTGATCTGCTGCGCTTCACCCAGCCAGTCGCCGACGACGCTCGAGGCGCCCAGTTCAATCTGGCCACTGGGCTGTTCGGTGTTGGCCGCCTGCAAGGTAAAGCCTCCCTGGCCGTTACCCTTGGCTTGCAGGCCGGTGCCTTCGAGCAGGGCGGCCAATGCCTGTTCAGTGGTGTAGTTGCCTTCCAGGCCGCGAGTCTTCAGGCCGCTGGTGACGTTCGAGCCGTAGGAAATGAGCACCCCGGCTTCACGGCCAAACTGGTTCAGCGCGGTTTCCAGGGCCGTGGGTGCGATGTGGTAGGCCTTGGCGGGGGCATCTTCGGCAAAGGCCATGGAGCCTGCCGTGATCGAAAGGCTGGCGCCGAACAGCACATGGCGCAGGGTGCGCGTCAGGGGCGAGAGAGTGGTCGGTCGGGATGACATGCAGGAGTCCTTTGGCGAGACGAATAAAGGGGGCTTTTCCTGTCTGTCACGCGAGGGTTGGAAAACAGCTCACCGGGTTTGAAATATTTTTCCAACAGATCGCAAGCTTCTGTAGGAGCGCGCTTGCCCGCGATTGCGGTGTGTCAGCCACCGATGATGCATCTGACACGCCGCCGTCGCGGGCAAGCGCGCTCCTACAAGATGTTTACGCCCGGCTCTGGACGTTCACCCAATACCGCGTGAATCGCTGCACCTTCACCGGCAGCGCCACTTCGAGCATGTCGAGAATCCGTTCGCTGTCGTTGAGCGGGTAGCTTCCCGAGATCAGCAGGTCGGCCACTTTCTCGTCGCATTTCAGGTGCCCGCGACGGTAGCGGGAGAGTTCGCCCAGAAAGTCCGCCAGACGCGTATGCGAGGCCACCAGCATGCCGTCGGCCCAGGCGCCGCTGCTGCTGTCCACCGGGCGCACTGGGTCCCAGTGCCGGCGGTTGAACACCACCTGTTGCGAAGCCTTGACCAGCAGCGTCGATTCGGTCCGTTCGAAGGGGCTCAGTTCGACGCTGCCTGCGAATACGGCCAGTTGCGTGCGTCCGGCCAACTGCCGCAGGTTCAAGCGCGTGCCGCTGGGTGCGGCGCGCAGGCTGCCTTCGGCGGTGAGCAGGTGCAGCGGTCTTGGGTCGTTGGCGACGGTCAGCATGATTTCGCCTTCGAGCAATTTGATGAGTCGCTGACCGTTGTCGAAACGCACGTCCAGCGCGGTGCCGGTGTTCAACTGCAACTGGCTGCCATCGGCCAGTGCCAGTTTGCGGCGCTCACCGGTGCTGCTGCGGTAGTCGGCCAGCATTGGCGGCAAGTCGATCCTGTCGCGCATGCTCCAGGCAGCCACTGAGCCTGCGCCCAGCAACAGCAGCAACTTGAGCGCCTGGCGCCGGCTGCTGGAGGCTGGCGCGTTGATCGCTGCGTGGGCCAGAGGCGAGGAGAGGCCGTGCAGGCGCTGATTGACCCGCTGGATATGCGCCCACGCGCGCTGGTGATCGCTGTGTCCGTTCAGCCACGCCTGCCAGGCCTGCTGGCGGCCGGCGTCCAGCTGGCCGCTCTGCATCTCGATCAGCCAGTTGACCGCCTGCTCGGCGACTTGCGGGGAGATTTCCGGGCGGTTCATCGAGTCGCCACTCAGGCTTTGGGAGCGCGCGTTCATAGGGCGAAGTAGCAGCGCATGGCTGCCTTGGTCAGATGGCGTTTCACAGTGGCCACCGAGATGCCCAGTCGTGCGGCGATTTCGCCGTGGGTCAGGCCATCGACCTGAGCCAGCAGGAAGGCGCGCTTGACCAGCACCGGCAGGCCGTCGAGCAACTGATCAAGCTCTACCAGTGTTTCCAGAATGATCGCCCGTTCTTCCTCGGACGGCGCCAGCGCTTCGGGCAATTCGGCCAGCGCCTGATAGTAGGCGCGCTCCAGTTCCTGGCGGCGATAGTGATTGCACAGCACACGCTTGGCGATGGTGGTCAGAAAGGCGCGAGGCTCGACCAGTTGCAGCGTTTCCCGGGCCAGTAATACCTTGACGAACGTGTCCTGGGCCAAGTCTGCCGCGTTGTGCGGGCAGCCCAATCGCCGCCGCAACCAGCCCGTGAGCCAGCTGTGATGGGCGTTATAAAGACCTTCAACGGTTGGGTTCAGGGCAGAAGGGGCGGTGGACATGGACAGCGGCGATCCGGGATTGGGCCAGTAAAGGCGGCGATTCTGTCAGACTCTTTTGCATATGAGAATATTTATCATTAATATTGCGTTCTTTTGTACGCCGCCCTGGAGCGGTGTATTTTTGTGCGATCGATTTCAGGAAGATCATGTCGATGACCCTTCACCCTCAGTGCCCTTCAGGCACCTGCGCTTTCATCGGAGTTGACGGCTGATGGACGCTGCCATGGCCCCTGCGCCTGTGCCTGAAAAGCGCCCACGCGCGCCGAAGAAAAGCGCCGCAGGCGAAGTCTCCATGCGCTGGCGGCTGGCAGTGGCCTCCCGAGTGCTGGCGGCGGTCATCGGCGGCTATCTGTTGGCGTCGCTTGCCAGTGTGTGCCTGGCGTATTTCCTGCCGCTGCTGTTTCAGTCGTCCCGGGCCGAGGCGGCGGTGCTGTCCATGACCCTTTCCTTCCTGTTCTATCTGCCGGCTGTGCTCTGGTGTTTCGCCTGTCGGACCGCCTTGCGCGCCTGGCTTGGGCTGCTGGGGCCGAGCGCGGTTTTGGGGGCTGTCTACGCCTGCGCACGGTGGCTTGTGTGAAAGAGGGTTTTCGTCAGGCGATGGCCTGGTTGCACACCTGGGCGGGGCTGGTGTTTGGCTGGTTGCTGTTCGCCATTTTCCTGACCGGCACGCTTTCGTACTTCAAGGAAGAGATTACCCAGTGGACCCAGCCGGAAATCGTCCCCCACGAAGTCTCCGATGCAGTCGCTGCCGAGCGTGCCCAGCAATGGCTGCAAGCCAACGCCCCGGATGCCAAACGCTGGTTCATCCGCTTGCCTGACGAGCGCAATCCGGACATCGCCCTGACGTTCAACCCGGCCAAGGGCGGCTTCGAACAGAAATCCCTGGACTCTGTCAGCGGCCAGCCGGTGCAGGCCCGCGAAAGCATGGGTGGCGAGTTCTTCTATCGCTTCCATTTTCAGTTGCAGATGCCCCACCCATGGGGGCGCTGGCTGGCGTCGGTGGCGGCGATGGTGATGTTCGTTGCGCTGATCAGCGGGATCATCACCCACAAGAAAATCTTCAAGGAGTTCTTCACTTTCCGCCCGCGCAAGGGCCAGCGCACTTGGCTGGACGGGCATAACGCGGTGGCCGTGCTGATCCTGCCGTTCCACCTGATGATTACCTACAGCAGCCTGGTCATCTTCATGACCATGGTCATGCCGGCCAGTATCCTGACCACCTACGGCAGCAACACCAGCGCATTCTTCGACGACCTGTTTCCGGCGTTCAAGTCAGCCCCGCCGGTCTCTGAAGCCGCGCCGCTGGCGTCCATCGTGCCCATGCTCGAAGTGGCCACGCAGAAATGGGACGGCAGCCGGGTAGGGCTGATTACCGTGAACAATCCCGGCAAGGCCAACGCAACCGTGGCTCTGGGCAGCAATGGCGCCGATCACATTCCTCACGAGCCGGGCACGGCGCTGATGTTCAACGGCGTCACCGGCGAGCTGACCCAGCAGAGCAGCATGACCGCTGCGTCTCTGCTGCTGGCCGGCGGCATGTACGGGTTGCACATGGGTCACTTCGCCGGGCCGTTGCTGCGTTGGCTGTATTTCCTCGCCGGCATCGGTGGCACGGCGATGATCGCGACGGGGCTGGTGATCTGGCTCGGCAAACGTCGGCTCAAGCACGCCAAGTCTGGCGTTTTGCCGTTCGAGTTGAAGCTGGTGGAGATGCTCAACGTGGCGAGCATGTCCGGCCTGATGCTGGCGGTGGTGAGCTTCTTCTGGGCCAACCGTTTGTTGCCGGTGAGCTTCGCCGCACGCAGTGACTGGGAAGTGAAGACGTTTTTCTGCGTCTGGGGTCTGGCATTGCTGCACGCCTTTGGCCGGGTGTTTTTCCGGGACGGACGCACGGCCTGGCGTGAGCAACTGACCCTGGCGGCGGCCTTGTACTGCCTGTTGCCGGTGCTGGATATGGTTACGGCGGGCAGTTATCTTTGGGCGTCGCTCAAGCAGGGGCAGTGGACGCTGGCAGCGCTGGACATGACTGCGTTGGCCACCGGGATTTTTCTGGCGTGGGGAGCCTTGGGGTTTCGCGGTGAGGGGCAGAGCGTGATCGCGAGCAAGCTCACTCCTACAGGTTCGAGTCGTAAGCAGGATTCTCGCCAGACACTGACCGGTGGGAGCGAGCTTGCTCGCGAAGGCGTCAGTGAAGGCACCTCCGTACAGGAGGCCCGCTGATGCTCCTGACCACCTTGCTCTGCTACGTCGGTTTTACTGCGCTGTGCCTGTCCATGAACCGCCACGCCGAGGATCTGCTCGGCGCTTCGCTTTCATTTGCACGCAGCCGGGCGGCGAGGTGGCTGGGCTGGGGCGTGCTGGCCTTGTCATTGTGGGTCGCTCTGGTTTCGCTAAGCGTGGGCCAGGCGTTGGTGCAATGGTTTGCCGCGCTCATGGGCAGCGCGTTTGTTCTGGTTTTCGTGATGTCTTATTGGCCAAGGCTGGCCGTGTCGTTGGCGGCAATCGGTGCAGTGCTCTGCCCGGTGGCTGCCTGCTTTCAACTTCTGGCCTGAGCCCTTTCAATGATCGACCTCACCCCGCCGCCTGGTGCGGCTCCCACTGATGCCGATCAGGACGCCCCCCAGGCGGCTCGCGCCCATTTTCTGAAAGTCTTCCTGTCCCAGCGCCCGCAGATGGAGGCGCTGGTAAGTCGTCGGGTCGGCTGCCGAGCCACCGCCGCCGATCTGGTGCAGGACCTGTTCGTGCGCTTCTGGCGTCGGCCGCTGGTGCAGGTCGAGGAACTCAATAGCTACCTGTTGCGTTGCGCGGGCAACATCGCCATCGATCATTTGCGCACCGAAGGCACGCGGGCGCGGATCAATGAAGGGCTGATCCCCGACGAGCAGGAATTGCGCAGCGACGAGCCCCAGGCTGCGCTGGAGGCCAGCAACGACCTGCGCCACATCGAAGCGGCCCTGCGTGGCTTGCCGGACAAGACCCGGCAGATATTCCTGCTCAACCGCATCCATGGGCGCAAATACGCCGAGATCGCCAAGGCCATGGGGCTTTCGCAAAGTGCCGTGGAA
Source organism: Pseudomonas sp. NPDC090201 (assembly GCF_044746825.1). Classification (NCBI taxonomy): domain Bacteria; kingdom Pseudomonadati; phylum Pseudomonadota; class Gammaproteobacteria; order Pseudomonadales; family Pseudomonadaceae; genus Pseudomonas; species Pseudomonas sp. NPDC090201. The sequence goes on along the minus strand of NZ_JBIVCX010000001.1, from coordinate 1,201,183 downwards.
AAACATATGATGCGCGCCTTGCAAGCCTGCAAGGCGAGCCTGGATCAGGACGCTCGTCGATGAAAGCGCCCCTGGAATCCACTGCCATGATCACCCCCGAACAACAGGATGCGGCGTTGAACTGGCTGAGCCTCTTGCACAACCAGCCGACGGCTGCGGACCAGGCGCGATTCAGCCGTTGGTTGCAGGCCGACCCCGCGCACGCCCAGGCCTATGCTCAGGCGCAGGTCGTCTGGGAGATGAGCGAGGAACCCGCCGCGACACTGGCCCGGGAAGACGACGCGGCATTGCAGGCGCTGCTGGCGGCCATGGATGCACCCCCGCGCCGTTCTCGGTCGTACTGGGGCGCATCGCTGGCAATGGCGGCGTGCCTGCTGCTAATGGTCAGCATGGGCCTGGGCTGGCAGCCGCAGCGTTGGGCGGACGATCTTGGCGCCGATTACGTGTCAGCGCCGGGGCAGGTGCGCACCGTGACGCTGGCCGATCAGTCGCAGGTGACCCTCGATGCCGACAGCGCCATCGCCGTGCATTTCGCGGGTGGCGAGCGCCACGTGCAATTGCGTCGGGGCGCGGCGTTTTTTCAAGTGACTCACACCGGCGAGCCGTTCGTGGTCGATGGCGGGCAGGGCGAAACCCGGGTGCTGGGCACGCAGTTCGAAGTGCGGCTTGAGCCTTCCGGTGCGCAGGTGACTGTGCTGTCCGGTCGAGTGGGCGTGAAAGCGGCCAGCGACCTGCCCCAGCAGATACTCACGGCAGGGCAGCGGGTTGCCTACGATCAGACGCACACCACTGATCCGCAAGCGGTGGACAGCGAAAACCAACTGGCCTGGCGCCAGGGTTGGCTCAACTACTACCGCACCCCGCTGGCCGACGTGCTCAACGACCTGAGCCGCTATTACCCCGGTCGCATCATCGTGCTCAACGATCGACTGGCTGCGAAGAAAGTCAGCGGCAGCTTCCCCAGCAACGACCCGGTGGCGGTGTTGACGGCGTTGAAGTCGGTCGTCGGGTTCGAGCAGTACGAAGCCTTGGGGCGGGTGATTGTGATCCGGTGATGGAGCGTTTGTAGGAGCGCGCTTGCCCGCGATTGCGGTGTGTCTGTGACATCTTCAGCGCATGACACAGCGCGATCGCGGGCAAGCGCGCTCCTACAGTGAATGCTTCGGGTCTTACGAGAGGCACATCTGCTTGAAAATCTGGTTCGGCATTTCTCTGCTTACCGCCTGGAGCACCTGCATCCAGGCGGCGCAGCCTGCCTATGATTTTTCGATCCCGGCCAGGCCCTTGCCCCAGGCGCTGAGCGATTTCAGCCGCGTCACGGGGCAGGGCGTCATTTACACCCAGGACACGCCCTACGGCGTCGATGCGCCCGCCATCAGCGGTTCCATGAGCGCCGAGCAGGCCCTCCAGCGGTTGCTCGGCGGAACCGGCCTGACCTTTCGCCGTGTCACGCCCGACACCTTCACCCTGGAGCCGATTGCCAGTGATGGCGCGCTTACCCTGGGCCTGACCCGGATCGACTCGCGCCGCAACGCAGGCGAAAGTTACCAGCCCCCGGTCAGCACTTCGGTGATGCGCTCATCCGCGTCACGGCTGGAAACCCCGCAGACTATCAGCGTGGTCCCTGCGCAAGTGTTGCGCGATCAGGCGCCGCGCAATCTTGACGATGCGCTGAGCAACGTCAGCGGCGTGACCCAGGGCAACACACTGGGCAGCACCCAGGACACCCTGATGAAACGCGGCTTCGGCGACAACCGCGACGGCGCGATCATCCGCGACGGCATGCCGGTGGTGCAGGGTCGCAGCCTCAATGCCACTGCCGAACGCATCGAAGTGCTCAAGGGCCCGGCGTCGCTGCTGTACGGCATTCAGGATCCTGGCGGCGTCATCAACGTGGTCAGCAAGCGCCCGCAATTGCAGGCCTACAATGCGCTGACCGCGCGAGGCTCGACCTATGGCTCGGGCAAGAATGGCAGCGGCGGCACGCTGGACAGCACAGGTCCCTTGGGTCAGAGCGGGCTGGCCTATCGCATGATCGTCGATCATGAAGACGAAGATTACTGGCGTAACTACGGCGTGCATCGCGAGTCGCTGATCGCACCTTCGCTGGCCTGGTACGGCGAAGACACCCAGTTGCTGGCCGCATACGAGCACCGCGAATTCCTCTCGCCATTCGACCGGGGCACGGCCGTCGACCCGCGCACCAACCGCCCGCTGGACATCCCCGCGACACGCCGTCTGGATGAGCCGTTCAACAGCATGGAAGGGCGCTCGGACCTCTACCATTTCGAGGCCGATCACCAGTTCGACGATAACTGGCAGGGACACCTGGGCTACAGCTACAACCGCGAAACCTACGACGCCAGCCAGGTGCGCATCACGGCGGTGAACCCGGCCAATGGCACGCTGACACGCTCGATGGACGGCACCGGCGATGCCTTGAGCACTGATCGCTTCACCACCCTGACCCTCAACGGCAATGTCAGCCTGGCGGGCATGCAGCATGACCTGCTGTTCGGGCTCGACGACGAGTACCGCAAAATCTATCGCGGGGAACTGATCCGGCAAAGGAGCCTCAACGCCTTCAGCTATCTGAACCCTGTCTACGGCCAGGAAGTGGAGGGCACTCAGGTCAGCGTGGCGGACAGCAACCAGGTGGATATCATGCGCAGCGATTCGCTGTTTTTTCAGGATTCGATGCACCTCACCGATCAATGGATTCTGGTGGCCGGCGCCCGCTATCAGGTGTTCGATCAGCAGGCGGGGAAGGGCACGCCCTTTACCCGCAATACCGATCTGAATGGCCAGAAGTGGATTCCCCGCGCGGGGCTGGTGTACCGCTACACCGATGAGCTGTCGTTCTATGGCAGCTACACCGAGTCGTTCAAACCCAACTCCAGCATCGCCGCGCTGGCGGGTGGCACGGTGCTCGACTCGGCCACGTTGCCCGAGCAATCCAAGGCCTGGGAGCTGGGCGCCAAGTGGGATTCTGACGACGGCATCAGCGCGAGCCTGGCGTTGTTCGATATCAAGAAACGCAATGTGCTGGTGGCCAATTTCGACTCGCTGACGGCCAACACGGTGTACACCACCGCAGGTGAAGTCCGCTCCCGAGGCGTCGAACTGGACCTGAGCGGGCAGCTTTCGGAGCGCTGGAGCCTGATAGGCGGCTATGCCTTCACCGACGCTTGGGTGGTTAAAGATCCGACGCTGACTGGCAATCGACTGCAGAACGTGCCCCGGCACAGCGGCTCGCTGTCGGCGGTGTATGACTTCGGTTCGATGCTGGGCGGCGACCGGTTGCGCGCAGGCGCCGGGGCGCATTACGTGGGCGAGCGCGCAGGTAATCCGGATAACGATTTCGACTTGCCTGGCTACACGGTCGCCGATGCCTTCGCCACCTATGAAACCCGGCTGGACGGGCAGAAGGTCAAGTTTCAGCTCAACGTGAAGAACCTGTTCGACCGCACCTATTACAGCTCGGCGGTGAGCCGGTTCTTCGTGTCGATGGGGGATTCGCGGCAGGTAATCCTGGCCACAACGCTCGAATTCTGAAACACGTTCCGTAGCAGCACGGCTTGCCGGCGGGGGCGTCTTCGAAATCGCTCCCGCCGGCAAGCCGTGCTGCTACGGATCAGCGTTCGAACTTGGGCTTTTACTGAAACGCCAACCGATATTCCCCGGCCGTTGCGCCCATTGCCTGCCTGAACTTGTTGCTGAAATGGCTGGCGCTGGCAAAGCCACATTCCAGCGCAATCTCGCCAAAGGCCATTCGCGTTGCACGCAGCAGTTCCCGGGCGCGGTTCATGCGGCGGGCCAGTAGGTATTGGTGGGGCGGCAGGCCGAAGCTTTCGCGGAACATGCGGGCGAAGTGGTATTCGGACAGCGCGCACATCGAAGCCAGTTGCCCCAGGCTCAAGGGCTCGGCCAGGTTCTGCTCGATGAACTCCACCAGTTGCCGGCGCAGGTGCGGTGCCAGCCCGCCTTTCAGGCGCAGGCCATCGCGCAGCCCGACCTGGCCCAGAATCATGTGGTTGAGCAGTTCGTGGGCCAGGCTGCTGGTCTGCAGGCGTTCGCCCGGCTCGCTCCAGTTCATGCCGATCAAACGATGAAAGCGCGCGGCCTGCTGCGGATCGTCGATGAAGGTGTTTTCCCGCAGCATCATTTCCCGTGGTTCGCGGTCCAGCAGGGTGACGCAGTTGAGGGCGAACTGTTCGGGGCTGAGGTAGAGGTGGGCCAGGCGGATGTCGCCATTGATCACCCACGAGGACTGATGCCCGGCCGGCAGTATGCAGAGTTTGTCCGGCGCGCCCTTAAGGTGTGGCTGGTCGCGACGGTAGGTGCCGGTGCCGCCCGCGATGTAGCAGGACAGGGTGTGATGACTCGGCGCGTGATAGTCCTGGGAATCGTGCCGGTTGTTCCACAGCGCCGCCATCACACCATCGCCCAAGGCAGCACTCTGCTCCAGCTGCGCGTGGGGCGAGCTGTTGAGCGACTGAAACACCTGGATCTGATCGAGTGACGACATGCCGGTTCTCGTAGCATCTGGCGATAAACATCCCGTAGCAGCACGGCTTGCCGGCGGGAGCGATCTCAAGGCCGCCCCCGCCGGCAAGCCGTGCTGCTACGAAGGGATAGCGTACCGCTTGGCCTTGCATCGTACCCCCTGGACGCGATCAAAAGCGCAAGATTTTGCAAATGCCCGCCCGCAGCGCCCCTCAAACTCAAGCTTCATTGAGGAGCCCGTCATGAACATCTCGTTGTACCTGCTGACCGTCCTGATCTGGGGCACCACCTGGATCGCCCTGAAACTGCAACTGGGTGAGGTGGCGATTCCGGTATCCATCGTTTACCGCTTCGGCCTGGCGGCGCTGATTATGTTCGCCATGCTGCTGGTCAGCGGCAAGCTGCAGAAGGTCAATCGCCGCGGACAATTGATCTGCCTGGCCCAGGGCTTGTGCCTGTTCTGCGTCAATTTCATGTGCTTTCTGCACGCCAGCCAATGGATTCCAAGCGGCCTGGTGGCCGTGGTGTTCTCGACCTCGACCTTGTGGAACGCGCTCAATGCACGGGTGTTCTTCAAGCAGAAGATCGCCCGCAACGTGCTGACCGGCGGCGCGCTTGGCTTGTTGGGATTGGGCTGTCTGTTCTGGCCTGAACTGTCGGGGCACAGCGCCAGCCGCGAAACCCTGATCGGTCTGGGTCTGGCGCTGCTCGGCACCCTGTGTTTCTCGGCGGGCAACATGCTGTCCAGCCTGCAACAGAAAGCCGGCCTGCGCCCGCTGACCACCAACGCCTACGGGATGCTGTATGGCGCGGCGATGCTGAGCGTGTATTGCCTGGTCAGCGGCACACCGTTCGCGTTCGAGTGGAATGCGCGCTACATAGGGTCGCTGTTGTATCTGGTGATTCCGGGCTCGGTGATTGGCTTCACTGCCTACCTGACGCTGGTCGGCCGCATGGGCCCAGAGCGCGCGGCCTATTGCACGATATTGTTTCCGGTGGTGGCGCTTAACGTTTCGGCGTATGCCGAAGGCTACCAGTGGACCCTGCCCGCGCTGATGGGGCTGGTGCTGGTGATGGTGGGCAACGTGCTGGTGTTCAGGAAGCCCAAGGCGGTGGTGCCGGTGGGGGCGAAGCTGGCTTGAGATCGAATTGCCTGTACCGACGCTGTCGCGGGCAAGCGCGCTCCTACAGAGGGTTGCGTTCTCTTGTAGGAGCGCGCTTGCCCGCGACGGGGTTTATCAGACGCTGAAGGACTTCAACCCTTCCACACCTGCTGATTCACCAGATCCTGTGGCTTCTCGCCCAGCAACGCCGCACGCAGGTTGGCATAGGCTCGGTCGGCCATGGCCTGGCGGGTTTCGTGGGTGGCCGAGCCGATGTGCGGCAGGGTCACGGCGTTGCTCAGCTGGAACAGCGGCGATTCGGCCAGTGGCTCCTTCTCGTACACATCCAGCCCTGCACCGCGAATGGTGCCGTTCTGCAAGGCTTCGATCAGCGCAGGCTCGTCGACGATCGGGCCGCGGGCGATGTTCACCAGGATCGCGCTCTTCTTCATCAAGCCCAGTTCGCGGGTGCTGATGAGGTGCTTGGTCTTCTCGCTCAGCGGCACCACCAGGCAGACGAAATCCGCCTCGGCCAGCAGTTGATCCAGGGTGCGGAATTGCGCGCCCAGTTCCTGCTCGACCGCCGTCTTGCGGCTGTTGCCGCTGTAGATGATCGGCATGTTGAAGCCCAGGCGACCGCGACGAGCCACGGCCGCACCGATGTTACCCATGCCGACGATACCCAGGGTCTTGCCGTAGACATCGGTGCCGAAATGCGGCGCTTCGATGCTGCGTTTCCAGTTGCCGGCCTTGGTGTAGGCATCCAGCTCGGCAACGCGCCGGGCGCTGCTCATGATCAGCGAGAAGCCAAGGTCTGCGGTGCTCTCGGTCAGCACGTCCGGGGTGTTGGTCAGCATGATGCCGCGTTCGGTGAGGTAGCTGACGTCGTAGTTGTCGTAACCTACCGAGATGCTTGAAACCACTTCCAGCTGCTTTGCGCTTTCCAGTTGCTCGCGACCCAGCTTGCGGCCCGCACCGATCATGCCGTGGCTGTGGGGCAGCGCTTCGTTGAACTGCTCGTTCAAATCACCCTTTTTCGGGTCCGGGATGATCACGTTGAAGTCTTGCTGCAGGCGCTCGGCCATTTCCGGGGACACGCGGCTGAAGGCAAGGACGGTCTTTTTCATCGGATAGCTTCTCTCGGGCGGTTCAGATGGGAAGTGCGTAGCACGCTAACATTCTTGCGACGGGATTGGCAGGGCTGCGGCGATTGACTGTAGGAGCGCGCTTGCCCGCGACCGCATGGTGCCAGACATCGACGGTGCGTCTGATACGCCGCCGTCGCGGGCAAGCGCGCTCCTACAAAAGCGGGCGTGATCCGTTACACCATCTCCGGCAACACATGGGTCTGCAGATCCGCCTCATGGGCTGCCATGATTTCCGGCAGCGAGCCGCGCAGGTATTCGACCCAGGTCTTGATCTTGGCATCCAGGTACTGGCGCGACGGGTAGATGGCGTACAGGTTCAGCTCGTGGGAGCGGTAGTGCGGCAGCACGCGAACCAGCGAGCCGTTGCGCAAGCCTTCGATGGCCGAGTAGATCGGCAAAATCCCGATGCCCATGCCGCTGCTGATCGCCGCCTTCATCGCATCGGCCGAGTTCACCAGGAACGGCGAGCTGGCGATGGTCACGGTTTCCTGGCCTTCGGGGCCGTCGAACGCCCATTTCTCCAGCGGGAACACGGGGCTGACCAGGCGCAGGCATGCGTGGTTGAGCAGGTCCGCCGGCTTGTGGGCCATGCCGAATGCCTTGATGTAGGCGGGGGAGGCACACACGATGCTGTAGGTGATGCCCAGGCGTTGCGACACGAAACCTGAGTCCGGCAGCTCGCTGGCCAGCACGATGGACACGTCGTAGCCTTCTTCGAGCAGGTCCGGCACGCGGTTGGTCATGGTCAGGTCGAACGACACGTCCGGGTGGTTGCGCCGGTAGCGGGCAATGGCATCGATCACGTAATGCTGGCCGACGCCAGTCATCGAATGCACCTTCAGTTGCCCGGCCGGGCGCGCATGAGCGTCGCTGGCTTCGGCTTCCGCTTCCTCGACATAGCCCAGAATCTGCTCGCAGCGCAGCAGGTAGCGCTTGCCGGCTTCAGTCAGGGCGATGCGTCGGGTGGTGCGGTTCAGGAGTCGGGTTTGCAGGTGCGCTTCGAGATTGGAAACGGCACGGGAAACGTTGGCGGTGGTGGTGTCCAGTTGAGCCGCGGCAGCCGTGAAGCTGCCCGCCTGTGCCACGCAACTGAAAGCGCGCATGTTTTGCAGAGTGTCCATGGGCCGTTCTCTGGTGAGATGGCAAATTGTGACATGAAGTTACTGATCCATGTCAGCTATACCAATGGATTATCTTCCGTTCGGTAACAAAGATTCACAGAAGTCCCGGCTTATCGCCGTATCAGGCGCATCCTAGAATCGCGGCTCGAAACATTCCTCCTCCATTCGGGTAATTGCAGCTGTGCCGCGTCGCATCCTCAGAGGGCTCAAGCCCCTCAGTGTCTGGGCTTTAACGTTACTCATCAGCGGCTGCATTGGAACCGGCGGAATCGCCCCCCAAGACACCTCGATGTCGCCCGATTCGCTGGCGACGGACGAGGCGATCCAGGAGGCCGCCAAGGACGCCCACTGGCCAGATGGCCAATGGTGGCGCGCCTATGGCGACGATCAGCTCAACCACTGGATCGACCTCGCAGCCCTGGGCAGCCCCAGCCTGGCGATGGCCGCTGCCCGCGTGCGGCAGGCCAAGGCCATGGCCGGGATCGCCGAGTCGGCAGAATCCCTGCAGATCAACGGCGACAGCACGCTCAAGCGTCACAACTGGCCCACCGACCAGTTCTACGGGCCGGGCGAGCTGTCCAACACCAGCACCTGGGACAACAACGCCTCCATCGGCCTGAGCTATTCCCTGGACCTGTGGGGCCGGGAAAGCAACAACACCGAGCAGGCGCTGGACCTGGCGCACATGAGCGCGGCCCAGGAGCGCCAGGCGCAACTGGAACTGCAGGACAACATCGTACGTGCCTACATCCAGCTGTCGTTGAACTACGCCCAGCGCGATATCGTCGAGGCGACCCTGGCCCAGCAGCAACAGATTCTGGAGCTGGCGCAGCGTCGCCTCAAAGGCGGCATCGGCACCCATTTCGAAGTCAGCCAGGCCGAAACGCCGCTGCCGGAAACCCATCGCCAGATCGATTCGCTGGATGAAGCCATCGCCCTGAGCCGCAACCAGATCGCTGCGCTCGCAGGGAAAGGGCCGGGTGAAGGCGCCTCGATCCAGCGTCCGAGTCTGTCGTTGAAGACAGCACTCAAGCTGCCATCGGCGTTGCCTGCGCAACTGCTCGGCCAGCGTCCGGACGTGGTCGCCAGCCGCTGGCGCGTGGCCGCTCAGGCCCGGGGCATTGATGTTGCGCACGCCGGTTTCTACCCCAATGTCGATTTGATGGGCAGCCTGGGCTACATGGCCACTGGCGGCGGGATGCTGGAATTTCTGACCGGCAAGAAATTCAACTACAGCGTCGGCCCGGCCATCAGCCTGCCGATCTTCGACGGTGGCCGTCTGCGCTCTGAACTGGGTGTGGCCTCAGCCGGTTACGACGCGGCGGTGGCGCAGTACAACGAAACCCTGGTGACCGCGCTCAAGAGCATTTCCGATCAGTTGATTCGTCGTGAGTCGATGAACAAGCAGCAGGTGTTCGCCGATCAGTCGGTGGCAGCGGCGCACAAAACCTATGACATCGCCATGGTTGCGTATCAGCGCGGGCTGACGGATTACCTCAATGTGCTGAACGCGCAGACCCTGCTCTTTCATCAGGAGCAGGTGCAGCAGCAGGTCCAGGCCGCACGCCTGACCGTGCACGCCGAGTTGGTGGTGGCGTTGGGTGGTGGGTTGATGGCGGGCAATGATTCGCCTGCCGCAGACAAGATCGCCGCGCCGAAAACCCCGGCGTTGTTGAACGCGTTGGGGCGGTGAGGCAGATGATTGTGTGCCCGTCATACCCGCCCCTTCGCGGGCAAGCCCGCTCCCACAGCGGAGCGTGGCCGCCTGTAGGAGCGCGCTTGCCCGCGACTGTGATCTGCCTGCCAACACAGGTCCTGAACTGAAATGGTCCTGACCTGGTTCAAATCCCTGGAATGGCGCCGTGAACTCAACGGTTGGGCGCGCAGTGACGGGGTGACGTGGGTCTACATCGCCAAGGTGTTGCTCGCGGCATTCCTGACCTACTGGGTCGCGATGCGCCTGGAGCTGCCGCAACCGCGCACGGCGATGATTACCGTGTTCATCGTCATGCAGCCGCAGAGCGGGCATGTGTTCGCCAAGAGTTTCTATCGCCTGCTGGGCACCCTGGCGGGCTCCGTGGTGATGGTCACCCTGATGGCGTTGTTCGCCCAGAACAGCGAACTGTTCCTGGGCAGCCTGGCGATCTGGGTCGGCTTCTGCTGCGCGGGAGCTGCGCGCTATCGCAACTTTCGCGCCTACGGTTTCGTGCTCGCCGGCTACACCGCGGCGATGACCGGCCTGCCAGCCTTGGCCCATCCGGAAACCGCGTTCATGGCGGCCATGTGGCGGGTGCTGGAGATTTCCCTGGGGATCGTCTGCTCGACCCTGGTCACTGCCGCGATCCTGCCGCAAAGCTCGGGCGCCGCCATGCGCAACGCGCTGTATCAACGCTTCGGAGTGTTCGCTCGGTTCGTGGTCAACGGGCTGCGCGGCGAGACTGACCCGGCAGCGACCGAGGCCAGCAACGTGCGTTTCATTGCCGATGCCGTGGGGCTGGAAGGCCTGCGCGCGGTCACGGTTTTCGAAGATCCGCACATGCGTCGGCGCAACGGCCGCCTGAACCGTCTGAACAGCGAATTCATGAGCATCACCACGCGCTTCAACGCATTGCATCAGTTGCTTGAGCGTCTGCGTCGTCGCGGCGAGACACCAGCGATACAGGCCATCGAACCCGGCCTGCGAACCCTTGCCGAGTTGCTCGAACACTTCGCCGGACGCGCCCTGACCGACGCCGATGCTGCCTCGCTTGCCGCGCGCCTGAGCGTCTACAAGACCGAGCTGCCGAGCCAGGTTCGCAGCCTGCGCGCGGAGTTCGTCAAGACCGACCCGACTGACGACGAGTTGCTGGATTTCCACACCGCCTTCGAGCTGCTCTACCGCTTCGTCGACGACATGCACGATTACGCGCAAACCCACGCCTCGCTGGCCGATCACAGCCACGAGCGTGAGAAGTGGGTCGAGCCGTTCGTCAACACCACCAACTGGATGCTGTCGCTCGCCTCGGGCCTGCGCGCCACGGTGATTCTGGGCGTGATGTCGGCGTATTGGGTCGCCACTGCCTGGCCCAGTGGCGCGACCATGACCTTGGTGTCGGCGGCGACCATCGCCCTGTCGGCCACCACGCCGAACCCGCGCCGGATGGCGTTTCAGATGGGTTGCGGCACGGCCCTGGGCGCACTGATCGGCTTCTTCGAAACCTTTTTCGTGTTCCCGCAGATCGACGGTTTTCCGCTGTTATGCATGGTGCTGGCGCCGGTGTTCGCCTTCGGCGCGTTCCTGACCACGAGGCCGCAGTGGGTGGGTGTCGGGCTGGGGCTGCTGATCTTTTTCAGCATCGGTTCGGCGCCGGACAACCTGACGGTCTACAACCCCTACGCATTCATCAACGACTACATCGCCATGGTCATCGGCATGCTGCTGTGTGCGGCGGCGGGGGCGATCATCATGCCGCCCAACAGCCGCTGGTTCTGGCGCAGGCTGGAGGGTGATCTGCGTCAGCAGGTGAGTTTTGCCATCAGTGCGCCGCTCAAGGGCATCCGTTCGAACTTCGAAAGCCGCACCCGCGACATCATGCACCAGGCCTACGGGCTGGCCGCTGGCAAACCCGAGGTGCAGCGCAACCTGCTGCGCTGGATGTTCGTGGTGCAGGAGATCGGCCACGCGATCATCGAACTGCGCCGCGAGCAGGACGCCTTGCCGGTGCACCCCAGCTACGCCGAGTCCCAGGCCTGGCGCCAGGCGATCCGCGCCATGGGCCGTTCGCTGGTGCGGCTGTTCATTGCCCCGGATCGCCACAACCTGGCGCGCAGCCTGTACGCGGTGGACCACGCGATCATCTGCGTGCAGAACACCGACGAGCCGTTCGCCCCGCACTTCGATACCTCGGCACTGCGACGGATCAAGAGCTACCTGCACTTCATCCGCACCTGCCTGCTCGACCCGCAATCGCCACTGGCCGCCTACGCGCCGGCCCAAGCCGCGCAAGGACTTCCCCATGCCTCGTGAAATCGCCTTCCACGGCGTTTACATGCCCACCGTGACCGTCATGTTCCTGGTGGCCATGGTGCTCGCCTGGGCCCTGGACCGCTTCATGTCCGGGTTCGATCTGTACCGTTTCTTCTGGCATCCGGCGCTGCTGCGCCTGAGCCTGTTCAGCTGCATTTTCGGCGCGATGGCGCTCACTGTTTACCATTGAGGTGCATGGTTCAAAGATGAAAAAACTTTTCAGCCTGATCGCCACATTGTTGATCCTGGCCCTGGCCATCTGGATCGGTCGACTGCTGTGGATTCATTACATGGACACCCCCTGGACCCGTGACGGGCGTGTGCGCGCGGACGTGATCAACGTGGCGGCCGATGTCAGCGGCGTGGTGGTCGATGTGCCGGTCAAGGACAACCAGCCGGTGAAAAAGGGCGACCTGCTGATGCAGATCGACCCCGAGCATTACCAGTTGGCGGTCAAGCAGGCCGAAGCGATGGTGGCTTCACGCAAGGCCACCTGGGAGATGCGCAAGGTCAACGCGGCGCGCCGCAAGGACATGGACGCGCTGGTGATTTCCGCGGAAAACCGCGAAGACGCCTCCAACGTCGCCAACTCCGCCCAGGCAGACTACCAACTGGCGGTGGCGCAACTGGAAGCGGCGCAGTTGAACCTGCAACGCACCAAAGTGCTGGCGGCGGTGGATGGCTACGTCACCAACCTCAATGTGCATCGCGGCGACTACGCGCGCATCGGTGAGGCGAAGATGGCCGTGGTCGACCGCAACTCGTTCTGGGTCTACGGCTTCTTCGAAGAAACCAAATTGCCCCACGTCAAGATCGGCGACCCGGCGGACATGCAGTTGATGAGCGGCGAAGTGATGAAAGGCCACGTCGAGAGCATCGCCCGGGCCATCTACGACCGCGACAACCCGGAAAGCCGCGAACTGATCGCCGACGTCAACCCGACCTTCAACTGGGTGCGCCTGGCCCAGCGCGTGCCGGTACGCATCCATCTGGATAACGTACCGGACAGCGTGGTGCTGGCCGCGGGGATTACCTGCACGGTGATCGTCAATCCGCAGTAATCATGTGTTGATGCTGCCGGTTGAACGCTAGCCTCCGGTTCTATTGAGTGCCTTCAAAAGGTGGAAGGGGTAAGGGCGCAGGTGCTTGAGCTGCGCGAGTACCTTCCTGGCCACCTGATGTTGTGACACCAGGGAATAACTCTTGCCCAGAAGCTTGCGGGCCAGCGGCCCGACTATTTCCACAAGGGCCGCCAGCAGGGCCGTATCGTAATGTTCTGCGGCTTCCTGGGGCGTGTCGGCTTGAGCGCCTCGTACCACTTGCAGCGCCGCTGATGTCTGGCCAAGCAGAAAGGACACCAACATACGTGCCGCCACGTGTGTTCCGCCGGTCAAGGGGAGCGTGGCGGCGAGGGAGAGTGCCTGAAGCATGAACACGCCGACCGTCAGCAATTGGTCGGTCAACCGTTCGCTGTCGGTGGACACCAGCGTGTCGATATCCGAGAGCATCCGCTGGATCCGCAGCGCGTGGAGCGCCTCGAAGGGCTCGTCTGCCTTGTAGAACCACAGGGGTGGCAACTCCGCAAAGCTGCGGTTGCCCAGCACGTTGACGAATCTGAGTTGGTCGTGGCCTGGCTTGATCTGCTGGTAAAGAGGCATGCGCTGCAGAACCAGACGACGCAGTTTCGGCGATGTGGTGACGAAGTGGTAATGACTGATGAACTCGGCGGGCAATGGCACGACTGCGTCGGCTTCATCTGCACCGAGGAATATCATCAGGCTGTCGGCTGAGCGGTCATTCTGCCAGCGCAGGTGCAGGCACTGCGTCACGTCCACGCGGGTGTGGCGGGACTGGTAACGCACCAGCTCCAGAACCGTTGCGCTGCCGCGATATGCATTGGCCAGTTTCTTATGAGCTGCGCTGATGCCAGCCCGCCTGGCGAACCGTTCCAGTCGTTGGCGGACCTCTGCCTTGGCCTGCAGTGTGAGCAGAAATTTCGCGTTGGGCGTGCCGAGCCGGGTGCGCACGCTGGCCTGATAACTCGTCTGCAGGTTTGCCGATTCAAGGGCCTTCGTCAGGTCCGGCGGGTAGTTTTTCGGCCAGTTGATCTCTACATCGGTGAATGCAGCAAGATCCTTTTGGTAAGCATCGGTGACGATCTCGTCGAGCGGGAAACTCTTGCGCTCCCGTCGCGATGTGACCGTGCCGCTTCCCGTCAGGCCCAGATTGGAATGACGCTGACGAAAGCTGACCGAGATTGGGGTGGTGGCGTTGATCTGTTCCTTGAGGCCCGGGGCGGCCGTGGAGCGATCAATCAGCTTGCGTATCGCATCGTGGATGTATTGCACAGGGTTCAGAAGCGCCGGGTCGTAGACGTCATCGATGAGGGCGATCATCTCATCGGTGAGCTGGTTCAGTTCGGCGTCGCCGAGTTCAGGCTCGAGTTGCCGGGTCGATGCATCGGGTTTGGCGGCACGAACGCTTTTATCGGCAGGTGCAGGAGATTTCATGGTGTCTTCCTTGACAGTTACCAGCCTCACGGAGAGACCTTTTGGATAAGCCCGTTTTCAGGGTCACTGAAGGAAGTATCGGATCATGGCGGGCTATTTTCTGTAGCCCGTTTCTTCAAGTTCATGGGTATTCGGCGTCAGCCTAGACACCCTGATTCGCCGGGTGGGATTGCTGCTCAAAGAGGGCCTTGAAGCTTGAAACGCTTGCTCAGAATCCGTTCCAGCACGGCTTTGGGCAGCAGGCGTGCCATCAGCGGCAGTGCCCGGCTGCCGTTGCCGGAGCGCAGCAGGCGCGGCGGGTTGGGCTTGCTCACTGCCGCGAGCACGTCGCGGGCGAAGTCGCTGGCGGGAGTGGGGTTGGTTTGGGAGGCGTTGGCGCGGGCGCGGATGCCTTCGCGCAGGGGCCACCAGGGTGAGCCTTCCTGGATGACCTGTTCGGCTTCATGGCTGGCGTTTTTCGCGAACTGGGTGTCGATGGCTCCCGGCTGCACTTCCATGACCCTTATGCCGAATGGCGCAAGCTCCATGCGCAGGGCATCGCTCATCGCCCCCACGGCGGCTTTCGATGCGCAGTAGGCGCCGCCGAACGGCGTGACCAGCACCCCGGACACGCTGCCGATGTTGACCACTAGCCCCTTGTTTTTACGAAGCAGACCAAACAGCGCGCGGGTGACGCCGACGATGGAAAACACGTTGGTCTCGAACTGCCTGCGCATGGCCTCGACACCGCCGTCGAGCAGCGGGCCGATGCCGCCGTAGCCGGCGTTGTTGATCAGTACGTCCAGCCCTTTGCCATGTGCTTCCAGTTGCTCGGTCAGGCGGGCGAGGGCAGCGCTGTCGTTGACGTCCACTTGCACGGCGGTGAAGCCGGCAGCGGCCAGCATCTGGACATCTGCCGCCTTGCGCGCTGTCGCCCAGACCTCATGGCCGGCAGCCTTGAAGGCGTCGGCCATGGCGCGGCCGATGCCGCTGGAGCAACCGGTAATCAATACGACGGGCATGGGATTCGTTCCTTGAACAATGAGAGGGCTCAGCCGGAGAAAGTGCCTTGCAGGCGCTCGGCACGAAACTCCAGGGTCTGCGCGCGATAGCCGTTGCGCAGCGGCGGCAGCGGGAGGCAATCCTGCCACTGGCTGCCGGGCAGCAGTTCACCCGGGCCACGGTAGCGTGGGGCGGTGTAGGTGTCGTCGGCCAGGTTCACGGTGTCGCCGGCTGCGTAGGCGGCGACTTTCCAGCGCAGTTCCTGCAGGGGGACGTCGTTGCCGTTATCGATCAGCACCAGCAGGGGGCGGCCGACCGGGCATTGTTGCGGCGCGTAGCTGATGCGCAACTGCAAACGCTCCAGACGCTGGGCGTCGCGTTTGTCCTGCCAGACCACGATACCGGCCACGATGGCCAGGCAGACCGCTGCCGCCAGGGAAACCGGCAACGCCTTGGCCGGGTAGCGCAGCAGCAGGACCAGCCAGGTGAGGATCAGTACGGCGCCGATGATCATGTGTTCGGTCTCGCGAATGCAGATAGAAGCATCCTACCGAAAGGTGGGCCGGGTATCGAGGGGCCGTGCTGCTACGGGAGGGTGGGGCAAAAAAAAGCCCCGGCCCACCTTCTGCGGATGGGGATACGCAGGAGGCGGGCTGGGGCGTTGCAAAGGGTGTTACAAGAACATCAACGCGCGATGGTCTGGGTTCTCACACCTGCTTCGATGCCAGGGGTGGAACGGCCGTAAACGTCTTCGAAACGCTCGATGTCGTCTTCGCCCAGGTAGCTGCCGGACTGCACTTCGATGATTTCCAGCGGGATCTTGCCCGGGTTGCGCAGGCGGTGAACCGAGGCGATCGGGATGTAGGTCGACTGGTTTTCAGTCAGCAGGAACACGTTTTCATCGCAGGTGACCTGCGCGGTGCCCGATACGACGATCCAGTGTTCGGCACGGTGGTGGTGCATCTGCAGGGACAGGCTGGCGCCCGGCTTGACCGAGATGCGCTTGACCTGGAAGCGGCCGCCCATGTCCACCGAGTCGTACGAGCCCCACGGGCGGTAGACTTCCAGGTGGTTCTGGGTTTCGCTGCGGCCCTGCTCGTTGAGGGTGTTGACCATCTGCTTGACGCCCTGAACCTTGTCCTTGTGGGCGATCATCATGGCGTCCTTGGTCTCGACCACCACGATGTTGTCCAGGCCGATCACGGTGACCAGTTTGCCGTTGCCCTGAATCATGCAGTTGCGGCTGTCCTGGATGACCACGTCGCCTTTGGTGACGTTGCCGTTATCGTCTTTGTCATGCACTTCCCACAGCGACGACCAGCAGCCGACATCGCTCCAGCCCGCATCGAGCGGCACCACGCAGGCGCGCTGGGTTTTTTCCATGACTGCGTAGTCGATGGAGTTGTCCGGGCAGCAGGCGAAACTGGCCTGGTCCAGCTCGATGTTGTCACCGTCATGCTTGCTGCGCTCAAGGGTCAGCAGGCAGTTGTCGTAGATGTCCGGATCGTGCTTTTTCAGCTCTTCGAGGTAGCGGCTGGCGCGGAACAGGAACATGCCGCTGTTCCAGTAGTAACCGCCGGCCTCGACGAATTCCTGGGCGCGTTTTTCGTCGGGCTTCTCGACGAATTGTGCGACGCGGCTAACGCCTTCTGGCAGCAGGGCGTCGGCGGTGGACTTGATGTAGCCGTAGCCGGTTTCAGGCTTGGTGGCCGGGATGCCGAACAGCACCATTTCGCCACGCTCGGCGGCAACGGTGGCCAGGGCCAGTGCGCGTTGCAGGGATTTCTGGTCATCGATGACGTGGTCGGCCGGCAGTACCAGCATCAACTCGTCACGGCCTTCGTTGGCCAGCATCATCGCGGTGATCGCCACGGCAGGGGCGGTGTTGCGGCCGAACGGCTCCATGATGATCGCCTGGGTGTCCAGGCCCAGGCCGTCGAGCTGCTCGCCGACGATGAAGCGGTGGTCCTTGTTGCACACCACGACCGGGTGCTGCATGCCTTCGAACTGCAGACGCTCGAGGGTCTGCTGGAAGAGCGTGTGTTCGCCGGTCAGTGCCAGGAACTGTTTCGGAAACTGTTTACGCGAAAGAGGCCAGAGTCGGGAACCGCTGCCACCTGACAAGATCACTGGAATCATTTTGTTTCTCCAAAATTTCGATAGCGTTTGTTTGGGCTATACGTCGGTTATGTCTGTCGTTTCGGGTTTTTCTTATTTGGGTATTGCCGTCATTTGTTGCGATTCCTGTGGGAGCGGGCTCGCCCGCGAAGAGGCCGGGGCGTACGACGCATCTCTTGCGGCTGTACCGCCGCCTTCGCGAGCAAGCTCGCTCCCACAGGAATTAATTGCTTTGGCTTACTGCGTCGAAGTCGGGCGCTTGACCCAGACTGGCGACAGGTTGCTGCCGTTGCCGGTGACGTACAGCACTGCCGCTTCACCGCGCTCCAGCGCCACTGGCTTCAGGTCGCTGACTTTCTTGTCGCCGTCGAACAGCGCGAAGCTGACCTTGACCGGGTTGATTTCACGCTCGCCGGTGCCCTTGGCTTTGACCGAATCGACCACGGCGGTCTTGCCGTCGGCGGTTTTCAGGGTCAGGGGCTTGTCGCTCAGGTTCTGCACGCGCACCAGGGACTTCTGCTTGTTCTTGAACGGCGGCTCTTCAACCAGTTGCGGTGCGCCGGAGGTGTTGTTGACGATGGTGTAGTAGTGATCGCTCGCCAGTTTCACCGGCAGGGTGTTGCTGCCGATCTTGGCGCTGTAGTCGCCCTGAGGCATGAAGCTGAAATCACTGCTGGCCAGCGGGCCGATTTCGTTGAGGCTGGTGTTGCCCACGCTTGCGCTGATTTCGGCGTTGCTGGCGTTGTAGACACGCACGAAGGTCGAGCCTTTCGGTGCGGTCGGGCCGTACAGGGCAGCGTCGCCACCGGCAAAGGCGGAGAGGGAGACGAAGCCCAGGCTTGCGGCCAGGACGCAGGTTTTCAGAAGACCCGATTTAGTCGAACGGGTAGGCATGGTCTGCATAGTCATGTGAGGATTCCTCTCAGTTTTGCGCCCGGTTGGGCGATTCGGAGTTATCGGCGTTTTGAGCCAGATTTTGTTGTGGGTCACGAGCCTTCTTGAGTTCGGCGATCCACTGCGGATCGAACTCGGTCAGGTCGTTGTGAGCGGGCAGGTAGCGCTCCGGGAATTCCCAGATGAGCACCTGCGGCGGGCTGCTCTTGAAGGCGTCGGTCTGCAGATACTTGAGCATCGGCAGGATCGGGCCATGGCCGTCTTCGGCGTAATTCACCACGTCGCTGTGCAGAGCTTGTTTCAGGGCGCCAGCGAAGTTCCAGTTGGGGTTGGCGCTGTAGCTGGTGCCGACCAGGCCGACTGCCACCGAGTTGTCGGCGAACAACGCATCGCCACCGTCACCCTCGGATTGCGCCGGGTTGGTGCTGCGCTGTTGCAGATCGTCCGGCTTGGGCAGCAGGTTGCTGAACAGCGGATCGAGCGGCAGGAAGTTGGTCAGGTCGCCCTTGTACGGCGCGCTGGACTTGGCTTCGGTGACGAAGGTCTGTGGGTCGCCACTGAGCGGAGCTTGCTTGGAGATCGCCTCGCCCAGTTGTTGTGCCACGACTTCGGCGCCCATCGGCGTCCAGTGGGTATCAGTGCGCAGGAACACCTGGCCCTTGTCCTTGGCGTTTTGCAGCGGCGCAAGTAGGTCAGGGGCGAAGATGCCGGCCTGATTCACCTGGGCGTGGAATTGCTGGTACAGGTCGGTGTGCAGCGCGGACGGCTTGGTGTCGCCAACGTGTTCCGGGTACAGACGGGTCTTGGCCGGAACGATGGCCAGCACCAGTTGCGTGCCGTGGGCCTTGAGGGTGTCGCGCACGCCCTGGATGAGTGCCAAGTTGTCCGCTTCGTTCTGCTCGCCGTTGGCCACCGCGTCGAACTCCTCGTCGGTGTACAGCCACTGGTCCTTGCCCAGGATCACGCCCGGGCGGCCTTCGTTGAAGACCTTGTAGTCCAGCGCGGCCCAGAGGTTGGTGCCCAGGCGCTTGATCGGGAACTCGTCGTCGTAGTGGGTTTCCACGGCCTTGGTCCAGTGACCATTGAGCACCGTGGTTTCCTTGGACGTCGAGAAGCCGACGAAGCTGCGCAGCGACCACAGGCCCAGCGCCAGCAGGATGGCCAGGAACAGGAAGATGTAGAGGAAGCGTAATGAACGGGTCATGTCAGGTTCCTCAGAACTGGAAGTACAGGAACGGCGAGAAGCTGGCCGCCGAGAGTTTGAGAATCGAGGCCACGAACATCAGCAGGATCAGGGCGCGCATGGCGTAGCGCGACCAGTCGGCGGTCCAGTAGGCAGGCTGCACCTGTGCATCGGTACCGACGATGTAGCCCGGCTGATGAATGCTGCCCGGCTTGTCACCCGGTACGGCCTTGATCAAGCCAGGCACTGCCGAAGCAGGGCCGTCGGTTTGAGCCGGCGTGTCACCTTTAGGTTTCTCCGGTGCACGATTGCGGTAGAAATCGCGCAGGCCGAAGAACGCCAGGGTGATGTAGGCCACGATCAGGGTCGCAACCTGCAGGCCGGTGAGGCTGGCGCGGTTGAGGTCTGACAGCTGCCATTCGCTGAAGCTGAACATTGCGCCGTACATGCGGGCAGCAACGTGCAGGTTCTCGGCGCGGAAGATCACCCAGCCCATCACCACCAGCAGGAAGGTGAAGGCCCAGCGCACCACGTTGAAGGTCTTGGGCGCGGTGTTGATGCCCAGCGCTTTTTCAATCGCCAGCCACACACCGTGCCAGGCACCCCAGACGATGTAGGTGATGTTGGCGCCGTGCCACAGGCCGCCCAGCAGCATGGTCAGGAACAGGTTGCGGTAGGTCGCGACCTTGCCGCCGCGGTTGCCGCCCAGGGTGATGTACAGGTAGTCACGCAGCCAGGTGGAGAGGCTGATGTGCCAGCGACGCCAGAACTCGGTGATCGACTGGCTGACGTAAGGCTGCTTGAAGTTTTCCATGAAGCGGAAACCCATCATCAGGCCCAGGCCGATGGCCATGTCGCTGTAACCGGAGAAGTCGAAATACAGCTGCGCGGTGTAGGCCAGTGCGCCAAGCCAGGCATCGCCCGTGGTCGGGTTCTGCAGGGCGAAGCAGTGGTCGGCCACCACCGCCAGCGTGTCGGCGATGAAGACTTTCTTGATGAAACCCTGCATGAACCGCGTGCAGCCTTCGCTGAACTTGTCCAGCGTGTGGGTGCGGTTGTTGAACTGGTCCACCAGGTCGCGGAAGCGCAGTACCGGACCTGCAATGAGGTGCGGGAAGATCGCCACGAACGCCGCGAAGTCGATCAGGTTGCGGGTCGCCGGCGTATCGCCACGGTAGACGTCGATGATGTAGCTGATGGACTCGAAGATGTAGAACGAGATACCGATCGGCAACAGCACGTGGGTCAGGATGAACGGCTCAAGACCGAACGAGGTCATGATCGCGTTGAGGCTGTCCACGCCGAAGTTGGCGTACTTGAAGTAGCCCAGGATGCACAGGTCGACCGCCACACCCAGCAGCAGCCAACGCTGTGCGGGTTTGGTCCGGACCCCGGCGGCGCCTACGCGCAGGCCGATCCAGTAGTTCCACAGTGTCACGGCTGCGAACAGTGCCAGGAAGTCCACTCGCCACCACGCGTAGAACACGTAGCTGGCCACCAGCAGCAACAGGTTGCGGTAGCGGTTTCCGCTCACGTAGTACAAGCCGAGGAACACCGGCAAGAACAGGAACAGGAACACGTTGGATGAGAAAACCATCCTTATCTCTCCAGTTGTCCAACATCAAGGGCCAAAGCCCCCCCAAACCCCCCATGAAAAATCGGAGGGGTGAAACAAACATCTCATTGCCAACGCCGTCCCTGTAGGAGCGCGCTTGCCCGCGATGAGGCCGGTACATCCGACGTCAATGTGTCGCGTGGCAGGTCGCAATCGCGGGCAAGCGCGCTCCTACAGGTGTGAGTCGTGTTTCTACGAACCGCCTTTCTCGCCTTTCTCGTGAGAAGGGTCATAGGTGCGGGTCATGTCGCCGCCCAGGCGGAAGTTCTTGAACGGCTGCATCTTGTGCTTGCGCTCGAGCACGTCAGGGCCGCAGTCGTAGAGCGAGCAGTAGGGTTCCAGCCAGGCGAATTTCATGTCGGTCTTCAGATCCGTCATGTCTTGCTGCTGGCCGTCGCGCGCCTGGAATTCGCTGCCCGAGTTCTGCACGCCTGCCAGCACCCGGTCACCCAGGCGCTTGAGTGCGCCGTTGTTTTCAGGACGCAGATCGACACCGTTGGCCTGGGCGAAACTGGCGATCATCGCCAGCGGCGGCAGGGCGTAGTTGTGGTACGCCAGGGCGCGCTGCTTGCGCTTGAGCTCGTTAGGCAAGAAGCCCTGCGGGTCGACCTGGTTGGCCGCGACCTTGAACTCCTTCACCGACCAGTCGAACAGGTCGCGGCGGTTGGTCGCCACGGCGGTGGACATCACCGACCAGGCAGCCCAGTAGGAGTGGTTGTTGATCTTGTCCAGCGGCAGGTTGCTCCAGTCGCTGACCACCTGATCGGCCAGCTTGCTGAACCAGGCTTCGATCACCTGCGCGTCCTGGCCACGGGTGGCCAGCGGGTGCGAATCGGAGAACTTCAGGCGCAGGTAGGACGAGGACATGCTGCCCAGCGCCCATTTGCGCATCGACTTGCCGGTGTGGTTGAAGTCCTTGGATTCCAATGCATCGGCTTTTGCCCAGGTGGTGAGCATGCCCAGCGCGCAATCCAGTTGCTCGGGACGACCGTCGCGCATGTACTGCATCACCACCTTGCTAGTGTTGCGCTCCATGGTGGTGATGTCTTTGGTGGTGTCACGGAAGGCTTTTTCCGAGGCCACGTTCAGCGTCGCGCGGGCCTTGTCCGAACCCTCGTACTTGCTGCGAAACTGCAGCGAGCCGGTGTAGGGCTGGGGCGTGGCGTCACAGGAGAACTTGTTCTCGCCGGTCTTGAATTTCTCGACACCCTCGTAATAGCCCTGGGGCGGTACGAGGGTCGAGGCGGCACTGGCGCTGGTGGCGAACGTCGATGCAGACAGCACCGCCAGTGACAGAAGGGTTGGGAGCATCAGTTTTGGAGTGTGCATATGAGCCTCATAACCCGGCTTGCGCGGTTTGATGCGCGACATTCGGGAACACGTTGCGTTTGCATACTTTCGCTTCGACTTCCTGCGGTGCAGTGCCTGCTTCAGGGCCCTGCACTTCCAGTGCGAGCAATTGCTGGTCAGCCCAGTCCTTGTCGTCGCGCAGTTCGAAGGAGAAGCGCCCGTCGGTTTCGGATGTTTCAGGTTTTTCGATCTTCAGGTCTTCGTGGCGGCCGTTCATGTACCAGAGGCGCGCCTGAAGGGTTTTCACCGAGGTGTCGGCGAACTTGATGTCGATCTGGTTGCTGCCGTTGCGCACATCCTTGATGCCGTTTTTGCCGTTGACCAACAGCTCGTTGGTGCCTGGCTTGAGGGTGGTCTTGGTGCTCATCAGCGCCGGTTTGCCTTCGCAGCCGTTGTCCAGCAGCGACATCATCTGGCGATAGATGGTCTCCTGGTCCAGGCGGTAGAGCGGCGAGAATTCCCAGATGAGAATCTTCGGCGGATGCTGCTGGAAGTCGTCGCTGCCCAGGTACTGCAGCATCGAACCTTCAAGGCCGCCGCCGGGGAAGGCGACGTTCAGCACGTCGGCGCCGATGTACTCCTGCAGGAAGCCTGCGAAGTTGTAGTTCTTGCCACTGTGACTGGTACCGACCAGGGTGATTTCCGGGTTGCCGGAATCGCCGAACAGGTCGCCGTCGCCCGCTTCGCCTTTAGGTTCGGTCTCGAACTGATCCATGTACTGGATGGCGTAGCTGGTGCCGCACAATTGACCGGCCATGTTGTGCAGAGTGCCCTTCTTGCCCATGCGACCTGACAGGTGGGTCTCGAATTCGCGCTTGGGAATGTCCTTGAAGGCCGCCATCTTGTGCACCGAGTCGGCCACGATCTTCGCGGTGCGCTGGGCGCCGTACGGGGTCCAGTGCTGGTCGCCGCGGAAGTAGAAATCGTGGGCCTGCTGCTCGTTGGTCAGAGGCGAAAGGTCAGGCACGGTGTAGCCCATCTTCGCGAAGCGGCCGAGCATGGCCTGGTAGTTGCGCAGGGCCGTGTTGTAGTCGAACTTGTCGCGCTCGGCCGGGAACAGCTTGTTGCGATCGACCAGGCCGCGGGTCGGCTGATAGACCACCACCAGTTCCACACCCTTGCTCTTGAACGCATCGTGCAGCTCTTGCATGCGACGGTAGCCTTCGGGGGTGGTGTCGAACTCGGTGCGCAAGTCCTCGCGAGTACGGAACAGCCAGTCGCCCTGGGCCTGTACCAGCGTGGTGAAGTTCTGCTGGTAGCGGCTGACGTAGTTCTTCTCGTCATGGGCTTCGGGGCAGAGGCTACAGCAAGGCTCGGCGGTGAAGTTCGGCGTCGCGGCGTCGGCGGCGTAGGCTGCGTTGCTTGCTGCAAACAGGGCCGCGGTGAGGCCGGAAAGGCTGAGCAGTTTGATCAAATGTGCGTGCATAGAAATATCTTCCTCAGTCCCGGAGTTGTTTCTGGCTTTCAACCGGGTCGATCAACACGGCTTTCTGTTGGCGCACCAGCAGGTCGAGGATCTCGTCCTGGCGCTCGCCCAGTACACCGTTGAAGCTGATCCCGCTGCTCTTGGTCGGTGCCAGCATCGACACCTTGTACAGCTCGACACTCAGTGGCGAGTCGATGGACAGCGGGCCCGAACCGTTGGAGGTCAGTTCGCCGCCGACCATGATCAGCGACACTTCGGCGTCGAACGGGTCGAGCTTGATGTCGCGGTCGGTGTCGGAGAGGTCCTTGATGTGGCCGTAGACGCCCATCAGGCCATTGCCCACCGCCAGGTTCTCGTACAGCTTGATGTTGGTGCTGTTGCGAACGCGGATGCCGTGGCGCTTGTTGGCGAACACACGGTTGCCCCACAGCAGGTTGTCGGCACTTTCATACAAGGTGATGCCGTCGGTGTGGTTGCGGTAGATCTCGTTGTAGGCCACCAGGTTGTTGACGCTGTTACGGTCCAGGACGACGCCGGAGAGGTGGTTCTCGAAGCTCTTGTTGTTGATGATGAAGCTGTCGTTCACCTCACGGGAGATGATGATCCCGTGCTTCTTCCTGGTCCCGTAGACGGTGTTCTCGGCGATGATCAGGCCGTGGGAACGGTCGTGCGGGTCGATGCCGTAGACGATGTTGTCGCGGTAGGTGTTGCCCTTGACTACGAAGTCCCGGGTTTCATAGCAGTAGTAGCCGTACCACATGTCCGAGAACTCGGAGTTGACGATCCAGCCGGTCGGATCCGGGCGGTTCATCTGCGCCTTCATGTTCGGCGTGTACTGGGAAATACTCAGCCCGTACGACTTGCTGTTGTTGTACCCCAGGCTCGCCACCTTGGTGTTGAACATGTAGGTCTGGCTGCCGCCCCAGGACAGCAGGAACGGACGAAATTCCTTCGGCGTCTTGTACAGCGACGGGCCGTTGGTTTTCTCGCTCCAGCCGGTGAGCCGGGTGTCGGCCATGAACAGCTGGTTGTCATTGACCAGAAACGCACCGGCTTCCTGGGACAGGCGCAATTCGCGTGTGGTCTTGTCGACTTCCAGGATGCCTTTCTTGCCGACCACGATCGGCAGACGCGCCAGATACACGCCCGGCGAGGTTTCGCTCAGGTACTGTTTGGGCACCTTTTTGGCGAGTTCCTGCAGGTTCATGTAGCCGTCATCGACGAAGATCGCCTGCGGGATGCCGTGCTGACGCGCAACCCATTCGGCCATCTTGTTGTCGCCGCCGATGAATTCCTTCAGCGCGTCTTCCTGCATCATGCGGCGGATCGAAACCTTGCCCGCCTTGCTGCGCACGATCTTCTTCTGCATCGCCTGCTGGGTGTAGCCCGACAGGTCCGGCAGCTTGGGCTTGTCCATCATCAGCGGCTCAACGGGTGGGCTGGTGATGGTGTAGGTCTTGGCCTGATGCAGGCCCTTGACGACGTCCTCGCCAGCCGCCGGTTGCGCGGCCGCAGCGGGCGCCGCCGGAGCGGTGTTGGCCATGGCCCAGGGGCTGGCCAGCAGCAGGGCGCTGCTGAGCAACGCGCTTTCCAGCAGCGCGTGGGGCCAGGCCCTGTGGCGCAAAGTGTTGGTGTGGTCAGTCATGCCATTGCACTCCTATCGCGGTTCGCATCAGAAGCGCCAGATGACGTCGACGATGGCGCGGTGCATGTAGGTGTCCACACCGCTGCCGTACGCATCGCCGGGTTTGAACACGCCTGCGCGCAGGCGAATCAGCGCCGAAGGCTCGTCGAAGGACTGGCTCACCGAAGCGGGCAGCAGGCCCTGCTTGAAGTACTTGGTGACCACCAGGTCCATCTCCTGACCCAGGTCCTTGTTGCCGTCTTCCATCGGCAGCGAGGTGAAGGTGGAGACGCCATCGGCATCCACGCTTTCGCTGGCCGGGTTGACGCCCGCGCCACCGATGCCGGCGTGGCCGTCCACACGGCGGAACTTGTGGTAGATCAGCGAGGCGTCGTAGTCCTCCTGCATCTGCCAGGAGGCGAACAGCGAGCCGGATTCCACGTTGGCCATTTCGCCCTGGAAGGCTTCACCGAAGCGATGCACGCGCGAGCGGGTACCGGTCCAGTTCGAGCGGTTGCTCTCCAGCCCGTTCTGCTCGTAATTCTTGCTGGCACGCGAATAGGCGCCGCCTACTTGCCATTGCGGATCGAGACGGAACCGCAGGCCCAGGTCAGTGGCCCAGCCGCTGACGTGGCTGCTGTCTTTCTGGCCGGCCAGGAACTGGTCGGTGGTCGCGTCGTAGGCCGAGCCGATCTGATCGCGGTTACCGGTCAGCCAGGTGAGGCTGCCCCAGTAGTTCACGGTGTTCAGGTTGCGGTAGTTGTAGGCATCGCTGTTGGCCTGAAGACCGAGCCAGGTCAGGTCGCCACGGGTGGTCTTGTCCAGATCGTCGATGGCCTCGCCCTGATGTTTCAGGCTGCCGCCGTCGTGGCTGTGGTGCGCGCGGATGCCGGCCCACTGGCCTGGCGTCCACTGGTATTCCACATCGCCAAAGACGTGCTGGCGATCCTTGTCCTGGGCCGACAGTTCGGTGAGGTCGGTGCGGTATTCGCTGAAGCGCTGGGCGGCGCCGACTTCGGCCTTGAGCAAGGTGGTGTCGAAGGTCCAGTTCAGCGCTTCGATGTTGGTGTCGTGCCACTGGCCGTCGTCGTTGCGCAGGCGCTGGCGACCGAGTTTCAGAATCTCGCCGGGGTAGGGCGTGAAGCCGCTGTAGCCGATCCAGAATTCACGCAGGGCCGCGTAGCTGTCATCCACTTCACGGCTGCTGGAGGTCTTGCGTACGCGCTGGGTGGTCTGGCCGTTGGCGTCGGTGGCCTGCTGGTCCAGCGGGTCGGTCTGGATGGTGTCAGTGGCGGTCACCACTTGGCCCATCGCGTAGCCGCTCCAGTTGCCCCATTCGCCATACATCCACGGGCGCAGGTCCAGGCCGACACCGTTGACGTCGCCACCGCCACGGGTGCCCAGGTCACGGTCGTCTTCCATCTGGCCGGTGGCTTTGACTTCGATGCCGAAGTTCTGGCTGTCAGTCAGGGCAGCGAGGGTAGGCGTGGCCCAGATCAGGGTGAAACCCAGACCCAGTCCGGCCGCCATCAGAGGGTTCAACTTAAGCTTCATAGGGGTGCGTCCTCGCCGTCTTTTTCTTCTTGCAGGGCCTGCATGGCCAGGGCGTTCTGCGCCGTGGTGCCACGCACCTGCTGTTCGCGTTGCAGCAGGCTCTGGGCCTGGGCGCGTTTCTCGGGCGGCAGTTGGTCATTGAGTTGCTGGGCAAGGTCCGCTGCCTGCGGAGTGCCCTGGGCCTGTGCGAGCTGGCCGAAGACCCAGGCGTTGACCGGATCGGGCTTGATGCCCTTGCCCTGGGAGAACAACTGCGCCAGGGCGTAGTCGGCGCTGTTCTGGCCACCGCGTGCGGAGGTCAGCAGTTCGTTCACCGCTTTCTGCGGATCGGGGTTGCCCAGGTAGCCACGGCGGTACAACTGGCCCAGGTAGTAGTGCGCGGAAATCTGCGTCGGGGCGGCCTTGAGCAAGTGCTCCTCGGCTTTCTTCGCGTCCGGCAGCACCAGCTTGCCTTCGTAGTAGACCTTGCCGAGCAACAGTTCGGCGCGGGGCTGGTCAGCGGCACGGCCGTTGTCCAGGTACTCCATCATCTTGTTGACGTCACCCAGTTCGGGATAGTCGTAGAGCAACTGCGCCAGGCTCACCCAGGACGCCGGGTAGCCAGGCGCGACTTTCTCCAGCAACTGCTGGGCGGTCTTCTCGTCGGGCTTGCCGAGGGTCGAATCGGCCAGCACACGGGCGACGGTGTCGACACGCATGGCCGGCACGCTGCCGGTGGCATAGCCGCTTTCCATCTGCTTGAGCAGCTCGGCCTGTTTGTCGGCTTCGCCGCGCTTCTGATAGACGGTGGCCAGCTCCATGTAGCAGACGTCGTTGGTGCGCAGCGCCTGTTTGCAGATGCTTTCGACTTCACCCAGATGCTGGTCGTAGGTGCCTTGGGTGCGATACAGCAGCACCTGGGCCAGGCCCGCTTCCGGGTAACCCTGGGCGCGCCAGTCGTTGATCTTCTGCTGTGCATTCACGTTGGGGAACGTGTGCGGGTATTGCAGGTAAAGCATCGCCAGTGGAATCAGCGTGCCGGCTTCGCCATTGGCGAACGCCTTCTGCAACAGGCCCTCGGCTTCGCGTTGCTCGGCCTCGGTGGAGTTGGGCTTGACCGCCAGCAGCTTGCCCAGGCGCGATTGCGCCCGTGGCGAGGTCTGGGCGGCGGCGCGGTAGGTCGCCTCGGCCTGCTTGATGAGTTCCGGGTCGCGGGTGCCGACCTGGATATCGGCCAGGCCAACCTGTGCGTCGCTGTAACCCATGTCAGCCAGCTGGCGATAGTTCTGTTCGGCCAGCGTGGTGTCGCCGCGCTTGAGGGCTTCGTTGGCCAGGCGCTGGTCGGGCAGATTGATACCGCACCCGCCCAGTCCCAAGGCGATGGCCAAGCCCAGCAACGCCGGGGCGGATACGCTTCGTAGAGGGCCAGTCATGTTCAGAGACCTGCAGCAGTGGCTTTGTCGATCAGCCAGTTCAGGGAAGGGCCGCGATCGCTGACCACTTCCACCGGACGACCGGCCAGGTTGCTGTTGATCGACTCGTCAGGCTTGATCTGCACGCGGATATCGGACGACAGGTCAGCCGGGCTCAGGGCGGTGGAGCTGACGATGTGGCCGCTGTGGGTGGCGTCTTCGCCGGCGATCTGGAAGTTCACGCGGGCACCGGGCTGCACTTCGGCGAACTGGCGATAGGTGAAGCGTGCATCGACGTTGGCGGCGACGTTGCGCGGCACCAGCTGGAAGATCACCTGGCCTTTGCTGGCGTACTGACCGTCAGCCACCAGTTGCTTGGCGACGATGCAATCACACGGGCTGGTCATGGTGCCGGCCAGTTGGCGGCCGAACAGCTCTTCGATCTTGGCCGGCTGCATTTCGTCCGGGTCCAGGTTGCCCTTGAGCATGTCCAGCATGCTGGTGTTGAAGGTCGCCAGTGGCGCGCCTTTGGCAACTTCACCGTTCGGGCCGATCAGGCTGGTCACGGTGCCTTCGCGAGGCATGGTCACGTCCATGCTCGGCACGCTGACAAGGCCCGAAGTGGAGTGGCTGACGAAGTACATGCCGTACACCGACTTGGCAACGAAACCGAAGGCCACCAGGCCAACCACGAAGATACCGGCGCTGAAGGTGACCGCACGCAGGCGACCGAAGGCGCTCATGCCACCGCCGTTGTCCTTGACCTTGCGCGCCTTGGTGAAGTTGTCGCGCTGCAGGGTGGCGAGCACTTCGCCCATGCTGACGATTTCACCGGACAGGTGCGAGGTGATGAGGTGGCGCAGGGTGGCGATGTCCTGGGCTTCCAGGTGCTGGAACTGGCAACCGACGCGGCCGCTGGCAGGATCGAACGCACGTACTTGCAGTTCGACGTCCATTGCCAGGCCCAGGTTGTCGATCAGGAACTGCATGCGGCCCTTGATGACTTCGCCCACGACGGGCTTCACGCCGGCCGGGGTGATGTAGCTCAGGCCACCTGCGGACAGGTCTTCGATCCGCACCAGCGGTGCGTTCGGCTGGCCATTGAGCAGGCGCAGCTTGGCGGGAATCTTGATCCGGGCATGCTGGCGCTGGGCTTCGGATTCATGGACGACGTTTGCATTGACGGCGGTATTCATGGCTTTTGTTCCTGATTAATCGAGTTGATCCATTGGCGCGGTCTAGAGACCCGGTCAAACCATTGTCAGCAGCACGGCAACGAAGATGCTGCCAGCCGAGAAAGTCATGGTTCGAGACGACCAGGTGTTGAACCAACCCTGGAAGCTGGCCATGTCGCGGCTCAGTTTGGTGTCCTGGCGAGTCCAGGACTGACGATCGAGGCGGAAGAAGACGTAGATCTTCATCAGTGCGCCGACGATCTGGTTGTAATAGAGAATCGCTGGGTACGCGGGGCCGATGGAGTGGCCGGAGCAGGACAGCAGCAGCGTCAGAATCAGACGCGTGATGCCGATCCACAGCAGGTACACCAGCAGGAAGGCGACGCCGTATTTGAAGGCTGCGAGCATGGCCACGGTCAGGCCCAGGATCGAGGTCCACATCGACACGCGCTGGTCGAACAGCACGATGCTGGTGAACACACCCAGGCGACGCACGCCCAGCCCCAGGGCGCGGGAGTTCTGGCGCAAATTGTTGCCGTACCAGCGGTACATCAGCTTGCGGCTGGCCTTGACGAAGCTCTTCTCCGGCGGGTGCTCGACGGTGTTGATCGCCGCATCCGGTACGTAGAAAGTGTCGTAGCCCAGGCGCATCAGGCTGAACCAGCTGGACTTGTCGTCGCCGGTCAGGAACTTGAAGCGGCCAAGACGCCAGTGTTCGAGCTGGTCGTTCTCGACGTCGGCGATGAAGTCCGGGTCGGTGACCACGGTGGCGCGGAACACCGACATGCGGCCGGTCATGGTCAGCACGCGCTTGGACAGGGCCATCGAGCACATGTTGATGTGGCGCTGGGCGAAGCGCAGCTTGTGCCATTCGCTCATGATGTAGCCGCCGCGCACTTCGCAGAATTCGTTGGTGGTCAGGCCGCCCACGTTGGGGAACAGCTGGAACCACGGCACGGTCTTGCGCACCACGCCTTCGGCCAGCACGGTGTCACCGTCGATCACGGCCGCCACGGCACGGTCATCGGGCATGTGGCGGGAGATCGCACGGAAGCCAAAGGCCAGGCCGTCGCGCTTGCCGGTACCGGCGATGCGCACGAAGTCCAGGGTCACGTGCTCGGGCGGGTTGGCCTTGGCCCACAGCGCCTTGATGAGCAGTTCGTCGGACATTTCCACCAGCGAGCAGACGATCGTGGTGGGGTAGCCGCAGGCAATCGCCTCGCGAATCACCGAGCTGTAGACCTGAGCGGTGGTCAGCGCGTCGATACGAAAGCTGGTGACCATCAGGAACACGTGGGATGGATCGGACGCCTTGCCCAGCTTGCGCACCTTGCGGCGCAGGTGCGGGTAGACGATGTAGAGAAAGATCATGCCGCGCACAAAGTGCGTTGCACCCATCGAGTAACGCCAGATACCGACGATACCGACGAGGAAAATAAAGTCCTTCGACTGCGAGTCGAACAGGGAGACCGGCAACGCCATGGCAATGGCGGCCAGCAAACTTAAATAAAACAGCCATCCGGCGGCCTGGAGAAAGCCGTGTTTGAGCCTTTGCATAGTTCGTATCCCGTGAAATCAGTTGCAAGCCGCGAGCTTCAAGCTGCGGGCCCATGGGAAACCCATGGACCTGCAACCTGGAGCTGGCTTTGAACTTGTCGCTTGAAGCTTGCCGCTTGCGGCTGGTTTACCAGCAGATACCTTCGGTGCGGCCGTTCTCGTCGGTGGTGCCTTTCATGAAGCCGACCAGATCGATGACGCGCTTGCCCGCTGGCGCGTTGTTGGCCAGTGCACGGAAGCGCTCGTCACGGTTGCCCAGGATGATCACGTCGGAGTTGTCGACCACCGCGTCAAAGTCCGAGTTGAGCAGGGACGAGACGTGAGGGATCTTGGACTCGATGTAGTCCTTGTTGGCGCCGTGAACACGGGCGTATTCGACGTTGGCGTCGTAGATGCTCAGGTCGAAACCCTTGCCGATCAGCATCTCGGCAAGTTCGACCAGCGGGCTTTCGCGCAGGTCGTCGGTGCCGGCCTTGAAGCTCAGGCCCAGCAGGGCAACCTTGCGGGTGTCGCTGGCGGCGACGATGTCGAACGCGTTCTGCACCTGGGACACGTTGCTGCGCATCAGCGAGTTGAGCAGCGGCGCTTCGATGTCCAGGGAGCTTGCGCGGTAGGTCAGGGCGCGAACGTCCTTGGGCAGGCACGAACCACCGAAGGCGAAGCCTGGGCGCATGTAGTACTGCGACAGGTTCAGGGCCTTGTCCTGGCAGACCACTTCCATCACTTCGCGACCGTCGACGCCGACCGCCTTGGCGATGTTGCCGATTTCGTTGGCGAAGGTGACCTTGGTCGCGTGCCAGACGTTGCAGGTGTACTTGATCATCTCGGCGACGGCGATGTCCTTGCGGATGATCGGTGCGTCGAGTTCTTCGTACAGCGACTGCAGCACGTCACCGGAGGCCTTGTCGAACTCGCCGATCACGGTCATCGGTGGGTGGTCGTAGTCCTTGATCGCGGTGCTCTCACGCAGGAACTCAGGGTTGACCGCAACGCCGAAATCGACGCCGGCCTTCTTGCCCGAGCAGTCTTCCAGGATCGGGATGACGACGTTGGCGACGGTACCCGGCAGCACGGTGCTGCGCACGACGATGGTGTGACGGGAGGTTTTTTCACGCAGGACGAAGCCGATTTCACGGCAGACGGACTCGATGAAATCCAGTTCCAGGTCGCCGTTCTTCTTGCTTGGCGTGCCCACGCAGATCATCGACAGGTCGGTGGCGCGAATCGCTTCGGAAAAATCGGTAGTGCCGCGCAGTTTGCCGGTCTTGATACCGTTCTGCAGAAGCTCGCCCAGGCCCGGTTCCACGATTGGAGACTTGCCCTGGTTGATCAGGTCGATCTTGGCGCTGGAGATATCCACACCGACAACATCATGACCGCGCGCAGAGAGGCAACCAGCACATACTGCACCGACATAGCCCAAACCAAAGATGCTGATATGCATCGTAATCTCCTCGATTTTTACGCCATTAGTTGGCTGGATATAAATACTGTCTAACTAATTTCGCGCACTCGTCCGCACGGCAAGTTAATGTCGTGGCACAAGCACAGGCAGAATTTAAACAGGGGCGACCTGATGTTCAGGAGGGCCCGAATTTTACCGGTTACAAGCGTCGGGTAGCCCATACATATGTATGCAGGTTCCCGATCTGGGATATGGCATAACACTCCAGCGGGTGGTGGCGATTCGCTGCCGCGCCTCTGGCTCAGGGCTTTTGGCCATGATTCAGTAACATCCTGCTCGTCAGTGACTGCTGGCACCCTTTCGGTGCTTGCTCATTAGTTCAACTAGCTTGGCGGGTCACTCCTTGCCCGTACCAATTGACCGGATGGTCTAACTACGTTGAAACCTAACTCCGTATTCCGTCCTGTCGTTATGTAAGAGATGTCTCACACGGTGGACGAGAATTGTTACGGGATGTAGGAGCGTGGGCCTTCCCCATAAGTTCCTGACCTTTCGTCCTCATTTTGAGATTTCTTGAAAACATTTTCATTTTCGGCGTAGTTGCACTCTGATGGCATTTTCCGTTTCGCCCTTAGTTATAAAGGGTTTACAGGGGGCTCATGTAAGTGTGCCATTAGTGAGAAAAACCAAAATGCCACCATCAAAAAATCGTGTTAATTTTTTGAGAAATAAGTGGGGAACCCGAAGGGTGACTGATTGTTGGCGCCAGAGGTCTGACGAAGTATGCCGTTCGTCTGCGCGAACGGGTGGCAAGGAACTAAGTTGAGGGCTTAGTTGATGGCTTTTTTATTCTGAAGCAACACTGAACCGTAGCAGCACGGCTTGCCGGCGGGAGCATTTTCAGAATCGCTCCCGCCGGCAAGCCGTGCTGCTACGGTGCGCGGGTTGGGCAAAAAAGGTGCGCTAACCCGCTAGCGGCGAAGGACACGCCGTCAGGCGTCTATTTCATCGCGCAGGAAGACCAGTTTGTCCGCCTTGGACAGTTCACTGGCGTAGCGATAGCCCTGAACGTCGAACTGCTTGAGGTGCTCGGGGTTGTCGATGCGTTCGTCGATCACGAAGCGGCTCATCATCCCGCGGGCCTTCTTGGCGTAGAAGCTGATGATCTTGTACTGGCCGTTTTTCTGGTCGCGGAACTCGGTGTCGATCACACGGGCCTTGAGGGCCGAGCGTTTGACCGCCGAGAAGTACTCGTTGGAGGCCAGGTTGAGAAGCACGTCGTCGCCCTGGTCGGCCAGCGCTTCGTTGAGCCATTCGCTGATGCGCTCGCCCCAGAACGCATACAGGTCCTTGCCCCGGGCGTTGGCCAGTTTGGTGCCCATCTCCAGGCGATAGGGCTGCATCAGGTCCAGCGGGCGCAACAGGCCATAGAGGCCGGACAGCATGCGCAGGTGCTGCTGGGCGTAGTCCAGGCTCGACTCGCTGAGGGTCTCGGCGGCAAGGCCGGTGTAGACGTCGCCCTTGAACGCCAGCAGTGCCTGCTTCGCGTTGGCAGGGGTGAACGCCGGGGTCCAGCTGCCGAAACGTGCGGCATTGAGCCCTGCCAGTTTGTCCGAGAGGTGCATCAGCTCGCTGATCTGGGCGGGCGTCAGCTCGCGCAGTTGGGTGATCAGTTCCTGGGAATGGTCCAGGTATTGCGGCTGGGTAAAGCGCTCGGTGGTCGGCGGGGTCTCGAAATCGAGGGTTTTTGCTGGGGAAATCACCATCAGCATGCGGTCGTCTCCTTTAATCGTGGGGGCGATTCTAGGGGTTGCACGCCGATGACTCCAGCTATGGTGATGATAGGCAGATCTTCTATCTGTGGGAGCGGGCTTGCCCGCGAAGGCGTCCGATCGGATATTGCGATGTTGTCTTGCCTGACGCTTTCGCGGGCAAGCCCGCTCCCACAGTGCGTGAACCACCTACAGGCCGGGGGGAACTTGCTATAGTGCCTCGCCGATTTGGGCCTCTTCATTCAAGGATTGGGAGCACGTCGTTTTGCGCATGCTGTTATTGATCGGTGCCTGTGTGCTGGCGCTCAACGCTCAGGCTGCGACCGGAGAAATCGCGACGCTGGATCGCAGCGTCTGGCCGGAGGCTCTGGAAACGCCGCAACTGTTCGATGTGGCGTCCCGCGCCCAGATCCTCAGTTTTGCCCATCAGTTGCTCGAGAGCGAAAACCTCAGCGATCTCCAGCTGGCCGATCGCCTGGGCCTGCGCCAGCTTAATATGCAGACGGTCAACGTGATCCGCACCCGCATGTGGACCCGCCTGTTCGATAACTGGAAGGCAGCGGAAAAGACCTGCGAAACAGACGCTTCCTTCTGCGTGCTGGTCGATGACGTGCCGATGCTGCGCCAGCGCGCCGCCGAGTACAAAGTCGCGGACGATTCCTTCTATGCCCGCTGGGCCGCGCCCGCCGATGCTTTCAGCCAGCGTTACCTGAACGAATTGCTGCGCATGGCCGCGTTGTTCCCGCAGACCAGTAGCGAAGTCGAGCGCTACAACTCCGACGAATTGAGCGGCGAGGAAATGCCCGACCGCACCTTCCTGCTCAATTTCGAGAGCGGTCCTACAGTGGCCGATGGCGCTACCGACTGGCTGGCCGATTTCATGCGCCAGCAGAAAATCAACGCGACCTTCTTCGTGCTCGGTAAAAACCTGCAGAATCGCCTCGAAGGTTCATCGCCAAAAGCGTTGCAGACCTTGTATCAGCGCCAGTGCGTGGGCTTGCAGGGTTGGGAGTACCGCTCTCACGCCCACTGGAACGACTGGCAGGATTCGATAGAACGCAGCGCCGCGCTGGTGCAGCAGACGCTGCCTGACAACTTCGTGCCGCTGTTTCGCCCACCTTACGGCCACCGTCGTGCCGACAGCGCGCCATTCTTTCGCGAGCAGCAGTTGCGCGTATCGCTGTGGAACATCGACTCACAGGATGCGACTGGCCGGCTGAATGCCGAGCAGGCGGCGAACCGGGTGCTGACACTGATGCTGCTCTGGCGTCGCGGCAACATCGTGTTTCATGACAGTACCGACAAGGCGCAACAGGCGGTGCCATGGCTGATGGCCAATACGGCCCAGGGCGGTGTTGTCTGGGAAGACTGTCATATTTATCCGCAGCAACTGTCGGATGAAAGCGATGAAGATGAGCCAGATGACGAGGATGCCGAGGCGCCCGCAGACGACTCGGCTGGCGAGCAGGCGCCAGCAGCGGACGATCAGGCTCAAGAGCCCGGAAAACAAGGGGAATAGGGGAGGAAACGGGCAGGAACTGCCGAAATTTTGCCGGGATTTCTCGCAGACCGGACTTCCGACTGTAATCGGGTCCAGGGCATCCGCCAAGCCCTATTCGTCATGCTGTGAAATAAACTTAAATTTCTTCTCAAAACACTTTTTTATGTCACAGGTTTTGCGGTATTACGACAACAGACCGCCGAACCCTGCAACACAGGTGGCGTCACCCAGACCCCACTTTGCGCATTTCTCGCCTGCCCTAAGGTGAGAGCCTCGGCGGCCTTTTCGTAGCGCACTATCGTCGTGTAGTGCGTTATCAGGCTTCTACAAAGGTGAGCGAGTATGGATGACCACGGACGCACCCCTTCCTCTAACCAGCCGATCCTCTATGTCCTCGATACCAACGTATTGATCCACGATCCAAACGCGCTTTTGAATTTCGAAGAACATCACGTCGCAATCCCCATGACTGTCCTCGAAGAACTGGACAAGCTCAAGGCGGGCAAGCACTCGGTCGCCGCAGAATGCCGCCAGGCTATCCGGCTGATCGACAAGACACTAGGCGAAGCGACCCCGGAGGAGGTCGAACGAGGGGTACCGATTGATCGCGGCACAGGCGTTTTCAAGGGTTACCTGTCCATCCTGATGAGCAAGCGCGAAGAGCCCAACAGCCTTCTGCCCGAGCATCTGAACGACAACATCATCATCAACCAGCTGATCGACATGCACGCGCGCAAAAAGGATGTGCGCATCGTGCTCGTGACCAAAGACATCAACATGCGCCTCAAGGCCCGCGCCTGCGGGATCGAGGCCGAAGACTACAGCACCGACCAGTTGGTCGACGACGTGTCGATGCTGTCCCGTGGCTACCACACCATGACCGGTTCGTTCTGGGACCGTGTCAGCAAGGTCGACACCCGCCAGGACCATGGCCGTACCTGGCACAAAGTGCAGATGACCGAGCAGATCCCGGCGGTCCACATCAATGAGTTCATCATCGATGAGCAAGGTTTCGTGGGTTGGGTCAAGGGCGTCAAACCTGATGAGTTGCTGCTGCTGGACATGCACCAGGAGCCACTGCTGCATCAGGAAGCCTGGGGCCTGAAGCCGCGAGACATCTATCAGGGCCTGGCGCTGTTCGCGCTGCTGGACCCTGATATTCACCTGGTCAACCTCTCCGGTGCAGCCGGATCGGGCAAGACCATCCTGGCGCTGGCTGCTGCCATCGAGCAGACCATGGTCAGCAAGCGTTATCGTCGCATCATCGCTACCCGCAGCGTGCAGGGGCTCGACCAGGAGATCGGCTTCCTGCCCGGCACCGAGGCGGAAAAGATGGAGCCGTGGCTCGGCGCCATTACCGACAACCTGGAAGCGCTGCACATGGATGACGAAAACACCCATGGCAGTGTCGATTACATCCTGAGCAAGGTGCCGCTGCAGTTCAAATCCCTCAACTACATTCGAGGCCGCAGTTTCCAGCAAAGCCTGATCCTGATCGACGAATGCCAGAACCTCACCCCGCACCAGATGAAAACCATCATCACCCGTGCCGGTGCAGGTTCCAAGGTGGTCTGCCTGGGTAACCTGGCGCAGATCGACACCCCTTACCTGTCGGCCACCAGTTCCGGGCTGACCTACCTGACGGAGCGCTTCAAGGATTTCCCCAACGGCGTGCACATCACCCTGCAAGGGGTGCCACGCTCGATCCTGGCTGAGTATGCGGAGAGTCATTTGTAGTAAAGCCGCGTAACCATGGGGGCTTCTTGGGGCCCCCATGTCATGCATCCCACGCAAATCCTGTAGGAGTGAGCTTGCCCGCGATTGCGATGTGTCAGATGGCAATGGTGTCGCTGACACACCTTGGTCGCGGGCAAGCGCGCTCCTACAGTTCATTGTGTACAATTGGGGCTCCTGTCCAGGAGTGATCCCGTGCTTACCCATCTCGATTCCCAAGGTCGCGCCAACATGGTCGACGTCACCGAAAAAGCCGTGACGTCCCGTGAAGCCGTGGCCGAAGCGCGTGTGCGCATGCTGCCCGAAACCCTGCAAATGATCGTCGCCGGCGGCCACCCGAAAGGGGATGTGTTTGCCGTGGCGCGCATCGCCGGCATTCAGGCTGCCAAGAAAACCAGTGACCTGATTCCGCTGTGCCACCCGCTGATGCTCACCAGCGTCAAGGTCGAACTCAACGCCGAAGGCGCGGACACCGTGCACATCGTCGCCCGCTGCAAGCTGTCAGGGCAGACCGGCGTGGAAATGGAAGCGCTGACCGCCGCCAGTGTCGCTGCGCTGACCATCTATGACATGTGCAAGGCCGTGGATCGTGGCATGGTCATCGAGCACGTTCGCCTGCTGGAGAAACTCGGCGGCAAGAGCGGGCATTTCGTGGCCGATGAAACAGCAGGTGCGTCATGAGTATTCATGTTCAGGTTCAATACTTCGCCCGCTTTCGCGAGACGCTGGGCACTGAAAGCGAGCGACTGGAAGGCAGCTTCGCCACCGTCGAGGCGGTGCGTCAGCATCTGCTTGCCCGGGGCGGCGTGTGGGATGTGCTGGCCGAGCAAAGCATCATGTGCGCGCGCAATCAGGAACTCTGTTCGCTGAACGAGCCGGTCGAGCAGGGTGACGAAGTGGCGTTCTTCCCGACGGTGACCGGAGGTTGAGCATGGCCATTCGTGTGCAGGCTGCGCCGTTCGATCCGGGGGCTGAGGTCAATGCAATGCACGATGCCAACGTCGGCGTGGGTGCGGTGGTGAGCTTCGTCGGCTACGTGCGTGACTTCAACGACGGGCGTGAAGTGGCGGGGATGTTTCTGGAGCATTACCCCGGCATGACCGAAAAAGCCCTGGGCAAGATCGCCGATGAAGCCCGGCAGCGCTGGCCGCTGCTTAAACTTGAGGTGCTGCATCGCATTGGCGCGCTGGAGCCGGGTGAGCCGATCGTGTTCGTCGGCGTGGCCAGCGCCCATCGCCAGGCGGCGTTCGAAGCCTGCGATTTCGTGATGGATTACCTGAAGACCCGTGCGCCGTTCTGGAAGAAGGAAAACACCTCAGAAGGACCGCGCTGGGTGGAAGGGCGCGAGAGCGATCACAAGGCGGCAGATCGCTGGAGATAACACTGGCTTATGCGGATGGCCCCTGTGGGAGCGGGCTCGCCCGCGAAGGCGGCAATACAGACGATATAGATGCGTTGTCTGTCCTGGCCTCTTCGCGGGCGAGCCCGCTCCCACAGGTTTAGTGTGGTGTCATGCGTGGCGTGACCCGCATCACTCCGCCGCAGGCTGCGCCCTTTGCTTGCGCACCACCGCCCTGAGCAATTCGGTCGGTGGCATTTCGCAGCTGATCTTGCGGCCCAGTTTCTCTTCGATGGCCGGCAACTGATACGAGTCATCCTCGCCCGCAAAGCTGATCGACACACCCTCGGCGCCTGCACGGCCGGTACGGCCAATGCGGTGCACGTAGTCGTCCGGCACTTCCGGCAGGGTGAAGTTGATCACGTGGCTGATGCCGTCGATGTGAATCCCGCGGCCCGCCACGTCGGTAGCCACCAGCACGCGAATCTTGCCTTCGCGGAAACCTTCCAGGGTCTTGATGCGCTTATGTTGCGGCACGTCGCCCGACAGTTGGGCGGCGTTGACGCCATCGCGCACCAGGCGTTCTTCGATGCGGCGCACTTCGTCCTTGCGGTTGGCGAACACCATCACCCGCTCCCAACCGTTGTCGTTGACCAGGTTGTAGAGCAGTTTGTACTTGTCGGCCGACGCCACGGCATAGATGTGCTGTTCGACGTTTTCGCTGGCGACGTTCTCCGCCTCGATTTCGACGATGGCAGGGTCGGTGGTCCATTGGCGGGCGAGGTTCATCACGTCGTCGGTGAAGGTGGCCGAGAACAGCAGGGTCTGGCGCTCGCCCTTGTGCGGGGTCTGGCGAATGATCGAGCGCACCTGCGGGATGAAACCCATGTCCAGCATGCGGTCGGCTTCGTCCAGCACCATCACTTCGACCATGTCCAGGTGCACTTCGCCGCGCTGGTTGAAGTCCAGCAGACGGCCAGGAGTGGCCACCAGAATGTCGCAGTGGCGGGCTTCGAGCTGCTTGAGCTGTTTGTCGAAGTCCATGCCGCCGACGAACGTCATGACGTTGAGGTTGGTGTATTTGGTCAGAGCGGCGGCGTCCTTGGCGATCTGCACCACCAGCTCGCGGGTCGGCGCGATGATCAGCGCACGGGGTTCGCCCATGTAGCGTTCTTTCGGCGGCGGGGTCTGCGTCAGCTGAGTGATGATCGAGATCAGGAACGCGGCGGTCTTGCCGGTGCCGGTCTGTGCGCGGCCGATGGCATCGCGGCCCTTGAGGGTGAAGCCCAGTACTCCGGCCTGGATCGGCGTGCAGTACGGGAAGCCCAGGTCATGGATGGCGTGCATCAATTCCGGAGCGAGGGGGAAATCGTGAAAACGGGTCTTGCCTTCCTGCGGCTCGACCGCGAAATCTTCCAGCTTCCACGGCACCACGACAGGCTTGGGCGCGCGTTCGCGGCGTGGCCTGGCAGCCTTGGGCGGCACGGGAGCGGCCTGGCTGGCAGGGATTTCAGCCGGTTGTGCCACGGGCGTGGCGGTGTGCGGGGCAGTGCTTTCGATCGGACTTTTCGAAGCGGGGAGGGGCGCCGCGGGTGCGAGCTGCTCAGCCTCGCTTTTGCCGAACATCTTTTTAAGTGCTTTGAGCACGGTCATCTCGTCGATTGATTAAGGAATGTACGCCGCGCAGTGTAATGCAAGAACCGGGCGCGGCGTAGTGCCATACCAAAAACGCAGGATAAAAGAAAGGATCAAATCGCCTGATCAGTTCAGGCGACCCTTGAGCCAGACGCCTATATCGGCGATTTCCTGCGGTAACACTTCGTGGCCCATTGGGTACTCGTTCCAGGCCACGGTGACGCCCTTGGCGTTCAATTGCTCGAACGCGGCACGGCCCATGGCGTACTGCACCACGGCATCGTCGGTGCCGTGCAGGCAGTACGCCGGAATCCGTTGCTGGCTGGCCGAGAGGGTCATCTCGTCGCTGAAGGTCGGGGCGTAGGTAGATAGCGCCAGAACGCCGCCCAGCGGGCCTTCCCAACGCAGGAACGCACTGTGCAATACCACTGCGCCACCCTGGGAGAAGCCTGCCAGGAAGATCCGCGACGGGTCGATGCCGCCGTTGCGCTGCTCTTCGATCAGGCTCAGTACGCGCTGGGCCGAGGCTTCCAGTTGGTCCTTGTCGATGGCACGCGCCGGGCTCATGGCCTTGATGTCGTACCAACTGGGCATCTCGTACCCGCCGTTGACGGTAACAGCACGTGTCGGCGCCTGAGGCAGGACAAAGCGGGTGCTGAGCAGCGTTTGCTGAAGGATCTCGGCCACCGGCATGAAGTCATAGCGGTCAGCGCCCAGGCCGTGCAGCCAGATGACGCAGGCATCGGCGGTGTTTTCCGGCTCGATGATCAGGGGTTCGTGCATGTGTGCTCCATTTATGTGCGATGGCTCTGGGGCGGCGCTTCAAGGCGGGGCGTCGGCGCCGGCTGGCCTATGCAGATATGAAAGAAGATGTCGCAAGGGTACAAGTTTGCCACTTGACCTGTCGCTAATTCGAGTTTGCCACCATGGTGGTACAAGCTTTGCTATGCAATCCCCGGAGTGAAAGCGCTCACCCCTGGCGGTAACACTACTAGGCTATTAAGCATGCAGCCTGATGTGACGCCGGGGCAGCAAGGGATCCATTGTTCAGGATTCCGGCACGATTCGCCATGACCCTTCGGGTTCAGGGACATCATGGGGCTTGAATCCATTGACCGGATCGAATCCGGCGGTGCGGTGATCGAGGAATTCGGCGCCCCGCGGATTCGGGTCTTGCGTCGCATGACCCAAAAACAAGCCAGCACGGGTCATTAATGCCTCACAAGGGTGCGACGGGGCTCAGGCTCCCACACAACAAAGAGCAAAACTGGAGGTTTGAATGAAGATGTTGAAATCCACCCTGGCTGTAGTGGCCGCCGCAGCAGCACTTGGTGTCAGCAGTTTCGCTCAGGCGGGCGCGACACTGGACGCCATTCAGAAGAAAGGCTTCATTCAGTGCGGTGTGAGCGACGGTCTGCCAGGTTTCTCGGTACCTGACAAAGACGGCACCATCAAAGGTATCGACGCCGACTTCTGCCGCGCCGTAGCCGCTGCTGTGTTTGGCGACGCCAAGAAGGTCAAGTTCAGCCAGTTGAACGCCAAGGAGCGTTTCACTGCGCTGCAATCCGGCGAGATCGACATCCTGTCCCGCAACACCACCTGGACCAGCTCCCGTGATGCGAGCATGGGTCTGGTGTTCCCGGGCTTCGTGACCTACTACGACGGCGTTGGCTTCCTGGCCAACAGCAAGCTGGGCGTGAAGAGTGCCAAGGAACTGGACGGCGCGACCATCTGTATTCAAGCCGGTACCACCACCGAGCTGAACGTGTCCGACTACTTCCGCGCCAACGGCCTGAAGTACACCCCGATCACCTTCGACACCTCCGACGAAAGCGCCAAGTCGCTGGAATCCGGCCGTTGCGACGTGCTGACCTCCGACAAATCGCAGCTCTACGCACAACGCTCCAAGCTGGCTTCGCCAAAAGACTACATCGTGCTGCCTGAAACCATCTCCAAAGAGCCTCTGGGCCCAGTCGTTCGTCGCGGTGACGAAGAGTGGACCATCATCGTTCGCTGGGTTGGCTACGCGCTGCTGAACACCGAAGAAGCTGGCGTGACGTCGAAAAACGTCGAAGCCGAAGCCAAGTCCACCAAGAACCCGGACGTAGCCCGTCTGCTGGGTGCTGACGGCGACTACGGTCCGCAGCTGAAACTGCCGAAGGACTGGGTCGTGAAGATCGTCGCTCAAGTGGGTAACTACGGCGAAATCTTCGAGAAGAACCTGGGTAAATCCACGGCTCTGGAAATCGACCGCGGTCAGAACGCCCTGTGGAACGCAGGCGGCATTCAGTACGCACCACCAGTACGTTGATTGACCTGTGCCCGGCTGCGTGATCCGCAGCCGGGCACTTCGTTGCATCTATTCCGGGGCACTCCCATGCAAAATCAAATCAGCGCACCCAAGCAGAGGCTATCCCTCAGCGACCCTAAAGTGCGTGCGTGGCTATTTCAGATAATCACGGTTATCGCTGTAGTCGCGATGGGTTGGTATCTGTTCGATAACACCCAGACCAACCTGCAACATCGGGGCATCACCTCAGGTTTCGGTTTCCTTGAAAACAGTGCCGGCTTCGGCATCGCGCAACACCTGATTCCGTTCAAGGAATCGGACACCTACGCGCGGGTTTTCCTCATCGGTTTGCTCAACACGCTGCTGGTCACCTTCATCGGCGTGATCCTCGCGACACTGCTGGGCTTCATCGTCGGCGTGGCGCGGCTGTCCAACAACTGGATCATCAACAAGCTGGCGACGATCTACGTCGAAGTGTTCCGTAACATTCCGCCGCTGCTGCAGATCCTGTTCTGGTACTTCGCGGTGTTCCTGACGTTGCCGGGGCCTCGTGCGGCCCATGGCTTCTTCGGATCGTTCTTCGTCAGCAGCCGTGGCCTGAACATGCCTGCGGCGATCACTAACCAGGCCACCTGGCCGTTCGTCATCAGCATCCTGCTGGCCATCGTCGCGACGGTGTTCATGGCCAAATGGGCGAACAAGCGTTTCGAAGAAACAGGCGTGCCGTTCCACAAGTTCTGGGCCGGCCTTGGGCTGA
Organism: Pseudomonas sp. NPDC090201; assembly: GCF_044746825.1. Taxonomy (NCBI): domain Bacteria; kingdom Pseudomonadati; phylum Pseudomonadota; class Gammaproteobacteria; order Pseudomonadales; family Pseudomonadaceae; genus Pseudomonas; species Pseudomonas sp. NPDC090201. The sequence continues at coordinate 1,157,488 of NZ_JBIVCX010000001.1, read as the reverse complement.
TGATCGTGATCCCGGCGCTGTGTGCGCTGGTCTTCGGCGCACCGGTGCACTGGGAAGTGCCTGAGCTCAAGGGCTTCAACTTCGTCGGTGGCTGGGTATTGATCCCTGAACTGCTGGCCCTGACCCTGGCCCTGACCGTGTACACCGCAGCGTTCATTGCTGAAATCGTGCGCTCGGGCATCAAGTCGGTCAGCCACGGGCAGACCGAAGCGGCTCGCTCGCTGGGCCTGCGCCCGGGTCCGACCCTGCGCAAGGTCATCATCCCGCAAGCCCTGCGGGTGATCATTCCGCCTCTGACCAGCCAATACCTGAACCTTGCGAAGAACTCTTCGCTGGCGGCCGGTATCGGTTACCCGGAAATGGTTTCGCTGTTCGCCGGTACCGTGCTCAACCAGACCGGTCAGGCCATCGAAGTCATTGCCATCACCATGAGCGTGTACCTGGCGATCAGTATCAGCATTTCCCTGCTGATGAACTGGTACAACAAGCGCATTGCGCTGATCGAGCGGTGAGGAAACGCGCATGACATCCCATATTTTCAAACCCGACATGCCGCCGCCGAGCAAAGTCTTCGGCCCGGTGGCATGGATGCGCCAGAACCTGTTCTCGAACTGGCTCAACACGCTGTTGACCCTGTTCGCGATCTACCTGATCTGGCTCGTCGTTCCACCGCTGCTCAGCTGGGCGATCTTCGACGCCAACTGGGTCGGCACTACCCGCGCCGACTGCACCAAGGCGGGTGCCTGCTGGGTGTTCATCGAACAGCGCTTCGGCCAGTTCATGTACGGCTACTACCCGCAGGAGCTGCGCTGGAGGGTCGATCTGACCGTGTGGCTGGCGATCATTGGCGCAGCGCCACTGTTCATCAAGGCCGTGCCTCGCAAGGCGGTCTACGGCCTGTGTTTCCTGGTGCTGTACCCGATCATTGCCTACGTCCTGCTGCACGGCGGTTTCGGTCTGCAGGAAGTGGCGACCAGCCAGTGGGGCGGCCTGATGCTGACCCTGGTCATCGCCACCGTAGGTATCGCAGGCGCCTTGCCGCTGGGCGTGATCCTGGCACTGGGGCGTCGCTCGGACCTGCCGGCGATCCGCGTGCTGTGCGTGACCTTCATCGAGTTCTGGCGCGGCGTTCCGCTGATTACCGTGCTGTTCATGTCCTCGGTGATGCTGCCGCTGTTCCTGCCTGAAGGCATGAACTTCGACAAACTGCTGCGCGCCCTGATCGGCGTCATCATGTTCCAGTCGGCCTACGTGGCCGAGGTGGTGCGCGGTGGCATGCAGGCTATCCCTAAAGGCCAGTACGAAGCGGCCGCGGCGATGGGCCTGGGCTACTGGCGTCGCATGGGCCTGGTGATCCTGCCGCAAGCCTTGAAAATGGTCATTCCGGGCCTGGTCAACACCGTGATTGCGTTGTTCAAGGACACCAGCCTTGTGATCATCATCGGCCTGTTCGACCTGCTCAACAGCGTCAAGCAAGCCGCCGCCGACCCGACCTGGCTCGGCATGGCAACAGAGGGCTACGTGTTCGCGGCCCTGGTGTTCTGGATCTTCTGTTTCGGCATGTCCCGCTACTCCATGCATCTGGAGCGCAAGTTGGACACAGGCCACAAGCGTTAGGAGTTTATGAGATGAGTGAAGCTATCAAAAAGCCCCTGGGCGCCGAAGGCATGATCCGGATGGAAGGCGTACACAAGTGGTACGGCCAGTTCCACGTGCTTAAAGACATCAACCTGAACGTGCGTCAGGGCGAGCGTATCGTTTTGTGCGGTCCGTCGGGTTCGGGCAAGTCGACCACCATTCGCTGCCTCAACCGTCTGGAAGAACACCAGCAGGGTCGCATCATCGTCGATGGCACCGAGCTGACTTCGGACCTGAAGCAGATCGAAACCATCCGCCGTGAAGTGGGCATGGTGTTCCAGCACTTCAACCTGTTCCCGCACCTTACCATCCTGCAGAACTGCACGCTGGCGCCAATGTGGGTACGCAAGATGCCCAAGAAAAAGGCCGAAGAAATCGCCATGCACTACCTGGAGCGCGTACGCATTCCGGAGCAGGCGCATAAATATCCGGGCCAGCTTTCCGGCGGTCAGCAACAGCGTGTAGCGATTGCTCGTGCCCTGTGCATGAAGCCGAAAATCATGCTGTTCGACGAGCCAACCTCCGCCCTTGACCCGGAAATGGTCAAGGAGGTTCTGGACACCATGGTCGGCCTGGCGGAAGAAGGTATGACCATGCTCTGCGTGACCCACGAAATGGGCTTCGCCCGCACCGTGGCCAACCGCGTGATCTTCATGGACAAAGGCGAAATCGTCGAACAGGCCGCGCCGAACGACTTCTTCGATAATCCGCAGAGTGATCGTACCAAGCTGTTCCTTAGTCAGATTCTGCATTGAGTTAGCAGCTGTTGTGGCAAAGAACCCGGGCCTTGTGTCCGGGTTTTTTTTAGGGTTGCTTATTTAAAGAAATTCCCCACGAGATGGTAGGCCATATCGCGTTGTGAGAAGTGGTCAGAGGTTCTAGCTTGTATTAGCCACCAATGAATGGTGTGAAAAATTATACCCAAGGAGGGTGCTATGAGTACTGGTATTGTTCTACCTGCACTGAATGTTAATGCTGTGGCCCCAGCTTTTTCGATTTCGACGCTTGGCTTCATGCCTCCTAACCCTGCTGTTGCGATGTCTGCAATGCATCCTTTGCGATTGAGGAAATATGCTGAGGGCTATTGGCGTGAAATGATGATAAAACACATGGAGGAGGTCAATCGGCACCTCAAGATCGGCTGGCGGTATTTGCCAACTTTCGAGCTTTTGACGGATATGCTAAAGGTGCCACTCGCAGATAAATTCATGTGTCTAAACCCCCATGCATTGTCGGCAGATGCTGTCCGTGAGGCAATCTCCGGCTGGGGATATAGAAAAACGATTGCGGACGCCCGCGAGTTGTCCGGGGGCGTGCTTACACCGTTCGCCGCTTGGTCTCATTATATGGACGGCAGTGGAGCGGACGTCAAAACGGATCTGAATCGTCTTGGACTGAATTTGTCCGTCACCAAAATCCCTGCACTTGAGAGTGCATTCGCAAATGCGATTGTGGGAAGCTCACCCGTCCACCTTGCCAAGGTGCCCTATAATACGCGACAAGACTCTTGGATAACCTGGACTTGGTTAGGGCATATCACGCTCAAGATTGAGGGTGTAGTACATAAGGGGCATGATGGACGAATTTCGTTTAGCGGTGTAGCACGGGCCTATAATGACACGTATGATTTCAACGCAAGCACTCACAGATCAGAACTGGGAGAAGCGGCTACGGCTGGCGGGCTTTACTTGGGCGGGACGAAAGGGAAGCCATATCAAATCATCATTCAGGGAGAGCTTCCGATATCCATTCAGAGGTAACGGCATACGGAGTGTGGTTATTGCTGATACCAATATTCTCTGTGGTCATTTACATGGGTAAGCTAAACCGGATGTATCTGTTTTTTTGCCTGGCATTATTATCGCCATGGATGGGGGTGTTTCACCACGGTTCCAGCGAGATTCATCGAGATGATGGGCCTGCTGCCTTGATTCTGCTTACCGTGACAACGGTTACCACGTTCATCATGTTTGCTCTTTACAGTGTTGTAAGTGGTTTGCTATCCAAGTTTCGGACGAGTCGAGCACTGTATTGGATCGCTATCACGCTTATGTTTTGCGTAGCAGGATTCTGTGTGGGACTTTCGCTTCTTTGGGCGAAGGTCTCACTGGATGGTGAATGGCTGTTCATGCTCGCGGCTGGAGGGTATGCGGTGCTCTCTGTGAGACTAGTACTCGAACTGGTCTCGGTCATCAAATATGGCGTCGTCATACATAAAAATGAGTAGCGAGCTGTAAAGGTTGGGGCTCGATTTGATTAGTTGGCGCCTAGCCAAGAGACCTGGAAGGTGTCTACGGGTTTGACCGATGGATCGCTGATTTCATCGCTGTAGGAGCGCGCTTGCCCGCGACTGCGGTGTGTCAGGCAGTATGTAGGTGTCTGACACACCGCGGTCGCGGGCAAGCGCGCTCCTACAGGGATTGGGTTCGTTTGTACCCAATCCCCGTGAAACTTGTGTTCTTTGCCATTCTCCAACAGGATTACGTCTTTGCGCTCTGCGCTGTTACACATCCTGCCCCCACGAGAATCCCATGACGACCAAGGCGCCTGCGGCGAGCGACACGCTATCCCCTTCCCGAAAACATCATGAAATCGACGAATTGCTGATCGACGCGGAGGCGGATGACGAGCAAGTCCAGCAGCATCGCCCGGTGCTCAAGCGCCCGTGGTTTCTGCTGTTGGGCCTGGTGCTGGTGGCGTTGAACCTGCGTCCGGCGTTGTCTAGCATGGCGCCGTTGCTCAGCGAAGTATCGAAAAGCCTGGGGCTGTCGGCGGCCAAGGCCGGCTTGCTGACCACCTTGCCCGTATTGTGCCTGGGGCTTTTCGCGCCGCTGGCGCCGATCCTGGCGCGGCGTTTCGGCAGTGAGCGCGTGGTGCTCGGGATTCTGCTGACGCTGACCTGCGGGATCATCCTGCGCAGTTCGCTCGGTGAGGTCGGGCTGTTCGCCGGCAGCATCATGGCCGGTGCGAGCATCGGCATCATCGGCGTGTTGCTGCCCGGTATCGTCAAGCGCGACTTCGCCAGACAGGCTGGCACCATGACCGGCGTGTACACCATGGCGCTGTGCCTGGGCGCGGCGGTGGCGGCGGGGTCGACTGTGCCGTTGAGTCATGTCTTTGGCGATGAGAACGGCGACAGCTGGACGATGGGCCTGGGTTTCTGGATCGTCCCGGCCCTTCTCGCGGCGATCTTCTGGTGGCCGCAGACCCGCCAGAGCCACGGCCAGCATCAGGCGGCGTACCGCGTGCGCGGGCTGTTTCGTGATCGTCTGGCGCGCCAAGTCACTCTCTACATGGGCCTACAGTCGTCGCTGGCCTACATCGTGTTCGGCTGGTTGCCTTCGATCCTGATCGGTCGCGGCCTGACCCCGACCGAAGCCGGCTTGCTGCTGTCGGGCTCGATTCTGCTGCAACTGGTCAGCTCGCTCACCGCTCCCTGGTTCGCCACCCGCGGCAAGGACCAGCGCGTGGCGATCCTGGCGGTCATGCTGCTGACCCTGGCCGGCCTGTTTGGCTGCCTGTATGCCCCGCTCAATCAGTTGTGGGGCTGGGCCGTGGTGCTGGGGCTGGGGCAGGGCGGTACGTTCAGCCTGGCGCTGACCCTGATCGTGCTGCGCTCCCGTGATTCCCATGTCGCCGCCAACCTGTCGAGCATGGCCCAGGGCGTGGGCTATACGCTGGCGTCTTTGGGGCCGCTGGCGGTGGGGCTGGTGCACGACTGGACGGGCAACTGGAGCTCGGTCGGCTGGATTTTCGGCATCATCGGGGTTTTCGCGATTCTGGCCGGCATGGGCGCAGGCCGCGCGCTCTATGTGGACGTTACCAGCGAAAAAATCTGAGTCAGGGTATTTGCCCTGCGAATGTCCATGGTCAAACGGCGCATTGGCGCTTATCGTGCAGGGATCTTCTTCCATGGATGCCCTGCCCATGAGCGACATCGACCAGAGCGAGCACAACAGCGAGCTGATCAACTGCTTCTACGATGCGTTCAATCGCCTCGACGCTGAAGCCATGGCAGCCTGCTACACCGACGACGTGCTGTTCAGCGACCCGGTGTTCGGTGAGCTGCGCGGCCAGGCGGCCGGTGACATGTGGCGCATGCTGACCTCGCGGGCCAGGGACTTTTCCGTTCGTTTCGACAAGGTGCGTGCCGACGAACGCTCCGGCGGCGCCCATTGGGTGGCGACCTACCTGTTCAGCCAGACCGGCCGCACGGTGGTCAACGACATCCAGGCGCGATTCGTCTTCCGCGACGGCAAGATCAGCGAACATCACGACCATTTCGACCTGTGGCGCTGGTCCCGTCAGGCCCTGGGTGCCAAGGGCGCGCTGCTGGGCTGGACGCCCATGGTGCAGAACGCCATCCGTGCCCAGGCGCAGAAGGGCTTGAAGGCGTATCAGGCGGGGCGCTGAGGCTCTGTTAGAATCGCGGCTCCTGCGTTTTCTGCTACCTATTGCCCATGACCGATCCCGCTGTCGCCCTCGACCCCGCTCCCGAGACTGCCGTGCCCAAACCGTGGTTCGTGTACCTGGTGCGGGCGGCCAACGGCTCGCTGTACTGCGGTATCAGCGACGACCCGCACAAGCGCTTTGCCAAGCATCAGAGCGGCAAGGGCGCGCGCTTCTTTTTCTCAAGCCCCGCCGTGGCGCTGGTCTATGTCGAAGCCTGCCGCGACAAGAGCGAGGCCCTGCGCCAGGAGCGGCTGATCAAGAAATTGCGCAAGAGTGCCAAGGAAACGCTTGTTGCGAGCTTCGTCCTGTAGCGTCTGGGTAAAAGGCTTACGGCTCCGTAGGCTGGCTGACGAGCGCGAGTAGGACAACGTTTAACCGCTTTGTCAGATATTTCGCATGTGAATTACCTGTTTGATTTCGTTCGTATCTGTACTAGTCTGTTTATCAGATTCGATGGACAGGAGCGCGATTCATGACGGCCTTGGCGATCACTCGCGACGACAGCGTTGGTGTTGACACACCCGAAGCCGGACGCGTGGCGCTGACGTTCTTCTTCAACCTCATGGCGCATTGGGGCTGCTCGGTCGATGAGCAACGGACGCTGCTGGGCGCCGTGAGCAACACCACCTTCTACAAATACAGACGCGCGCCTGACATCCGTCTGCCCCACGACACGCTTGAACGTATTTCCTATCTGATGGGTATTCACAAGGCGCTGAGCATCATCTTCAGCAACCAGTTGGAGCGCGCTTACGAGTGGGTCGCCAAACCCAACGCGGCGGCGCCGTTCAACGGGCAGTCTGCCTTGCAATACATGCTGGCCGGGCGGGTGGTGGACATCGCAGACGTGCGTCGATACCTGGATGGAGTGCGCGGCTGATGAAGCAACCGCACACCGTGATACCGGCGTGGGAGGCTGCGTTCAGAATGATCAACAGCGCCTTTCCTCCGATCACGCTGTTCGAGGATGTGCTGAACCCTGCCGACCTCGAAATGGCTTACGCCCTGGAAGCGATGACCAATGATCGTCTGCTGGACCAGTGCGGCTCTCTGCGCAGGGTCGCTGTCGAGGATCGTGTTTCAGGACCGGGATCGACCCCTGTGATGGCGGCGTTCACTCACATTGGCAAGGCGAGCCGCTTTACCGACGGGACTTACGGCATCTATTACGCGGCGAACAGCCAGGCGGCTGCCATCGCAGAAACGCGCTTTCATCAGCAACGCTTCCTGGCAGCCACCAACGAGCCGGACATCGAGCTGACATTGCGAACTTACGTCAATCAGGTCGTCAAGCCAGTCCACGATGTGCGCGCAGATTACCCCGAACTGCATGAGCCTGATCCTGCCCGCTACGGCGTCCCGCAAGCCTTCGCCAAAGCGCTGCGAGATGAGGGATCGTGGGGGCTGCTCTACCGCAGTGTGCGCCTGGAAGGGCATGAGTGTGTCGCGGCGTTTCGACCCCCAGCGGTCTCGGTCCCGGTTCAGGGCAAGCATGTTCGGTATGCCTGGGATGGGAAAAGCCAGACGATCTCCCACGTGTTCGAAATCAGCTTGCTTTAAGCCCCGTACGAAAAAACGATGTTTCTACCGTCTCTGAACTTGGCCTGTTCGTCACTTGTGGTTATCGCTGGCAACGCTCAACTTGGACCGCTGTCTGAGTACCGTGGCCGGGGAGCGATGTAAGTTCGTCATTCCCGGATTCAATGCATTCGCCCCCGAGGTCGAAACATGAGTGAGCTGATCCTGCATCACTATCCAACGTCGCTGTTCTCCGAGAAGGCGCGCCTGATGCTGGGCTTCAAGGGCCTGTCGTGGCGTTCGGTCATCATCCCGTCAATCATGCCCAAACCCGATGTCACCGCCCTCACCGGTGGCTATCGCAAGACGCCGGTACTGCAAGTAGGCGCGGACATCTATTGCGACACGGCGTTGATTGCCCGCCGTCTTGAAGCCGAGAAAACCTCGCCCACCTTCTACCCCGAAGGCCAGGAGTTCACCTCGGCGAGCCTGGCCAACTGGGCTGATTCGGTGCTGTTCCTGCACGCCGTCAGCCTGGTATTCCAGCCCGCTTCGTTGGCCGTGCGCTTCGCCAAGGTGCCGCCGGAAGCGGTGAAGGCGTTCGTGGCTGATCGCGCGACCCTGTTCGATGGTGGCAATGCGACCCGTGTGCCGCTGGAATTGGCCCAGCACCAATGGCCGACGCTGATGAGCCGTCTTGAAACCCAACTGGAGCGCAACGGCGATTTCCTGTTGGGCGTGCCATCCATTGCCGACTTCTCGGTGGCCCACACCCTGTGGTTCCTGAAGCAGACGCCCGTCACCGCGCCGCTGGTGGACGATTACCCGGCCGTGCTGGCCTGGTATCAGCGCGTGCTGGGTTTTGGCCATGGCGCGGCCAGCGAACTGAGTTCGGCCGATGCAGTGGAGATCGCGCGCAAGGCCGAGCCTACAGCTTTACCGGAAGAAGCCTTCGTTGACCCTAACGGTTTCGAAGTAGGGCAGCAGGTGAGTGTGTCAGCGGTGGATTACGGGGTTGATGCAGTGCAAGGCGCATTGGTATTCACCGGGCGCGAAGAAATCATTCTGCGCCGCGAGGATGAGCGCGCGGGTATCGTGCATGCACATTTCCCGCGCTATGGGTTTCAGATAAAGACCGCTTGAGCGGAGCCTCCGATCAGGTTGTTTCTATTGCGGGACAACCTGATCGCCGGCGACGTAGCTGAATCGCTGGCCGGGCGTGACGGTAAAATTGATCCTCAGGATCGGGACGTTGTAGCCCGCTTTATTCATCTTATCCTGAAAGTGCTGGGCGGCGATCAGGCCGCCTGCCTTGTTGACGTCGTAAAAGAAGGCGGCGATGTATTTGGGCATTTGCGAACCGTCGCCGTAGTTCGTCAACAGCAGTTCGTTCCAGACGGTCCTGAACTGCGGGAAATCGTCCCGCGAGGCAATCATGTTGTTCCAGCCATGTTGGCTGTCGACATTCCAGGAACATTGTCGGGGGCGTTGGTATCCCACGCTTGCGAAATGGTTGTCCCATTGGGTGGCTGTAAGGATACCAAGCGGTTCGCAAGAGCCCCATGCATATTGAGAGTTGTCATCGTCAGGGAGCGGTTCCGAGACTTTCTCATTATTTCTCCCTCTGTAACCACAGCCTCGATGTCCGTTGGCGGTGGACGTGCCTGCGTCGTAGGGGTAAAGGCAGATCCATCCTGACTCCAGTCCTGGCAGGTTGTGGGAAATCGCGTCGATGCGATTGCGAAGAATAAAGCCTGCGGGATGGTAAAGTTGCGTCTGGCTGACATCCTGTCTCATCCACGAGTACGATGTAGCCCCAATGGCGATTGCCGACGGACTGTACATCCAGGGTAGAAAGTTTCCGTCATCCACCGCTCTCGCCAGAACCCCGCTGCAATAGTAGTGACCGCGTGGCTTGTTGGTTCCATATTCCCGGCAATCGGTATTGGTTTCGGTGTAATTCTTGAGTACCTCGGCCAGTACGGCAGCGGGTCTTTGCAGCTGTACATACGGCGTCGTTGTTTGTGGTGATGAGCAAGCGACCAGCATCAGCAATAGCGGGGCGAGGTACCGGGCTGCCTTCATGGCGGTTATCTCCATTGTTGGGTGCATACCGCTTCATATAGGAGATGACGCCTCGCTTTGTCAAAGTCCGGATGCTGCCTGTCAGAGAATGAATAGTAGTTGGAGTTTTAGTGGAAGGTGTTGTAACTCGCCGAATGCACCGGCAATTGTCTGCATTAGATCAAGACTCATATAGCGAATCGAAATTGAGTTTATCGCGAAACAATATTGATTCCAATAAGCACAAGTTGTGCGCCTGCCGTAAATCGCAATTATCACTATCGCGAAATCGTCTAACGAAGTTAGGTTTGAGGTTAGGCTGAGTTAGATTGCGGCAGTTTATGACGTGCTCAAATCCATTGGCTCGGGATTGCACAAAGGCCTCAGATAAAGATGGCGGCTACGGGCAAGCGCGTTTTTATCCTGCGCCTGAGCTTCTCCTCACCCCCCGCCCAACGCTTCCAGTTCCAGCAAACCGATCAGGCAGCGGGCCAGTATCCTTGACCGCCAAACAGATCCGCTACTTCAACGCCGCCAGTATCTCTTCCGGAGAAAACCCTCTGATCAACGTGCCATTCACGTCGATCAAAGGGATTCCGCGACCACCCAGCGCCTCGTACGCCTTCCGGCCTTCCTTGGACTTCTCGATGTCGTACTCGGTGTAGGGAATGCCCTTGCTGTCGAGGAAGCGTCGGGTCTGTTTGCAGTAGCCGCACCAGTCGGTGGCGTACAGGGTGACCTTGGCATTGCTCTGGACCTGCGCCGACACGGTAGGGTCGGGGTGGACGAAGTTTTCGATCTTGCCCCAGTTCTGGTAGACCACGACCACCAGCAGGATCAGCACGAACTTCTTGAGGGTGCGCACGAGCATCGAAGTCAGCGCCTCTTGAGCTGGTCGGTGAGCTGGGTCGGCAGGCCCTTGATGATGAGGGTGCCTTTTTCTTCGTCGTATTCGATCTTGTCGCCCAGCAAATGCGCTTCGAAGCTGATCGACAGGCCTTCGGCGCGCCCGGTGAAGCGGCGGAACTGGTTGAGGGTGCGCTTATCCGCGGGGATTTCCGGCGACAGGCCGTAGTCCTTGTTGCGAATGTGTTCGTAGAAGGCGCGGGGGCGGTCTTCGTCGATCAGGCCGGAGAGTTCTTCCAGCGCGATGGGCTCGCCCATCTTGCTCTGGCTGCTGGCGTAATCGACCAGGGCCTTGGTTTTCTCGCGGGTCGATTCTTCAGGCAGGTCTTCGCTCTCGACGAAGTCGCTGAACGCCTTGAGCAAAGTGCGGGTTTCGCCGGGGCCGTCGACACCTTCCTGGCAGCCAATGAAGTCGCGGAAATATTCCGATACCTTTTTTCCGTTCTTGCCCTTGATGAACGAGATGTACTGCTTGGAGGCCTTGTTGTTCTGCCACTCGGAGATGTTGATCCGCGCGGCCAGGTGCAATTGGCCCAGGTCCAGATGCCGGGACGGGGTGACGTCCAGCGACTCGTTCACTGCCACGCCTTCGCTGTGGTGCAGCAGGGCGATGGCCAGGTACTCGGTCATGCCTTGCTGATAGTGAGCGAACAGCACGTGGCCGCCGACCGACAGGTTCGATTCTTCCATCAGCTTTTGCAGGTGCTCGACGGCCACTCGGCTGAAGGCGGTGAAGTCCTTGCCGTCGTCCAGGTATTCCTTCAGCCAGCCGCTGAACGGGTGCGCGCCCGATTCCGGGTGGAACAGGCCCCAGGCCTTGCCCTGCTTGGCGTTGTAGTTCTCGTTGAGGTCGGCCAGCATGTTCTCGATGGCCTGGGACTCGGCGAGTTCGGAGTCTCGAGCGTGGAGGACTGCGGGCGTACCGTCGGGTTTCTTTTCGATCAGGTGGACAATGCAGTGACGGATCGGCATGGGGCTTCTCGGTGCGTCGAAGAGGGGCAGGGGCCATCGGGCCGCCTTGCGCAAAGACACCCAGTGTAACGCAACTGCGTCGATGGATGATCGCGCCCAGGCTGCGCCGATGGCCCTGCCCCACTGCTTATTGCACCACTGCCTGATCGGCCACTACGTAGGAGAAGCGGTTGGCGGCGGCTGCGGTGAAGTCCAGCCGCAGGATGGGGACGTTGTAGCCGGCCGCATTCATTTTCTTCTGGAAGTTCCTGGCCGCGGCGAGCCCACCGGCTCTCTTGACATCGTAGAAGAAGGCCGAGATGTACTGCGGCATGCTGTTGCCATTGTTGTAGTTGCTGAGCAGCAGTTCATTCCACAGCGTTCTCCGGTTTGGGTAGGTCGAGTGTGCGCTGATCGACGCCCGCCAGCCGACCGGATCTTCGACATTCCATGAGCACTGCTTACTCGTCACCTGGCCCTGCTTGTTGAAGTCGGCGTTCCATTGCGCCGCGGTCTGCACCCCGATCCCTTCGCAGGAGCCGTAAGCGTACTTGGCGTTGTTGTTGCCCTGCAGGTCGGTCAATGCCCGAGGCTTGAGACCACAACCTTTCATGCCATTGCCGGGGCTGGTGGAAGAGTCGAACGGATAGATGCAGATAAAGCCCGTTTCCAGGCCTGGCAGGTTGCGGCTCATGGCGTCCGTGCGGTTGCGCAGAATGAAACCGGCCGGGTGGTAGATCTGCGTGATGCCAGTGTCGCTGCGTAGCCATGCATAGGAGGTCGCGCCGATCTGTACGGCGGTTGGGCTGTAGGACCAGGGTGCAAAGTTGCCGTCGTCCACCGTGCGCACTAATACGCCGCTGCAATAATAGAGGCCGCGCGCCACCGCCGAGCCTGCCTGGGTACAGTTGTTGGCGGTCTTGGTGTAATTCTTGTTCACGTCTGCCAACACTGTCGCAGGCTTTTGCAACTGGGTCTTGGACGGCTCCAGTGGGGGAGGCGAAGGTGGAGGCTTGGGCTTGGCGAGGCCAGGCAAGGGGATGAAGATCTGCGACAGCAGAAGCGGGGCATGGTCGGGCAGCGACTCTTCGGGTAGGCCAGCGATAGCGGGGCTGGTGAAAGCGAAGGTCAGCACCAGCGCCGATGCACGGCGAGGGGGAGAAACCAGTCCTTGGTCATGATATGAGCTCTCCGGGGTTGGGGGGGACGCCTCTGCATTTAAGGCCCAACGTCGGATCATTGTCTACTGTCACAAATGACAGTGCTCATCTGGGGCGTACAGGCCAGGCGCGTAACGGACACGGGGTGGCGCGAGCCGTTTTGGGCCTGTAATCCGGGACTTTTGTCTATTTTTGAACCATAGCTGCGATAAACCTGACCAAATGGCTAGTCAGGTGCGGATATTTGTCCGTCTCTGTGCTAGTTTTGCCCGGTCTTGCGCACCGAAGCGCGCCAAGCATGCAGTTTGTGGGCGTTCGGCCGAACCAAAGGCCGATTTCAGCATCTACATTTCGCGTCTGTACACACTCTGCAAACCATATGAATTGATAGGGAAGGAACACCACCATGGCTCTGACTAAAGACCAATTGATCGCCGATATCGCAGAAGCTATCGACGCGCCAAAAACCACCGCGCGCAATGCTCTGGACCAATTGGGCCAAATCGTCGCTGACCAACTGGAAAACGGTAGTGAAATCACTCTGCCAGGCATCGGCAAGCTGAAAATCACCGAGCGTCCAGCTCGCACTGGCCGTAACCCATCGACTGGCGCTGCGATCGAAATCGCTGCCAAGAAAGTCGTCAAGTTCGTTCCAGCCAAAGTGCTGACCGACGCAGTCAACAAGTAAGCGAACACGCGACTTGTTGAGAAACCGTGTGGCGGAGTGATCCGGACACGGTTTTTTTGTGCCTGTAGTTTCTGGGTCGCAGGGCTTCTGTGGGAGCGAGCTTGCTCGCGAAGGCGGAAGTCAGGGCGAAGATGTGTATTGACTGTACAGGCCTCTTCGCGAGCAAGCTCGCTCCCACAGAACAGCCATCGGCTAGCGGGTTATCGGTTCCCCCAGCGCTCTGCGCGCCACGCTGCCTGCTGCGCCGGGTCATGAAAGGTCCAGGCGACGAAGCGGCTTTGCTTCTGGCCCTGTGACATCTCCACCACCTGGCTTTCCAGTGCCCCGGCTTTCTTCAGTGCGCTCTGGATCAAGGGCAGGTTGGACGCCTTGGAGACCAGTGTGCTGAACCACAGCACCTGATGAGGTATCTGCGCACTCTCGCTGATCAGTTGCGTCACGAACCGCGCCTCGCCACCTTCGCACCACAATTCCGCCGCCTGACCGCCGAAATTCAGCACCGGCAGCTTGCGCTTGGGATCGGCCTTGCCCAGCGCCCGCCATTTGCGCTGGCTGCCACGCAGGGCTTCGTCGGCCGAGGCGTGGAAGGGCGGGTTGCACAGGCTGATGTCGAAGCGCTCCTCAGGCTGCAACAGCCCGGCGAGGATGTGCTTGCGGTTGTCCTGCTGGCGCAGGCTGATGGCCCTGCCCAGGTTGTTGGCTTTGACGATGGTGGTGGCCGAGGCGAGGGCGATCTTGTCGATGTCCGAGCCCAGGAAGTGCCAGCCGTAGTCGCTGTGCCCGATCAGCGGGTAGATGCAGTTGGCGCCGGTGCCGATGTCCAGCGCCTTGACGGCGGCGCCACGGGGGATCACGCCGTCGTTGCGTTCAGCCAGCAGGTCGGCGAGGAAGTGCACGTAATCGGCGCGGCCAGGCACCGGTGGGCACAGGTAGTCGGCCGGGATGTCCCAGTGGGCGATGCCGTAGAACGATTTCAACAAGGCGCGGTTGAATACCCGTACGGCGGCGGGGTTGGCGAAGTCGATGCTTTCCTTGCCGTACGGGTTGGTGATCACGAACTGGCCCAGTTCCGGACAGCCTTTGATGAGCTTGGGGAAGTCGTAGTGGCCCTGATGGCGATTGCGCGGGTGCAGGCTGGCCTTCTCCCGTGGGGCGGCGGGCTTGGCTGCTGTGGCCGGCCTGGGCTTTTTGCGCGGGGGTTTGGGTTTGTCTGGGGTGGTCATGACGAATTCGATTCTCGTGAGAACACAAAACCCTGTAGGAGCGCGCTTGCCCGCGACGGCGTCGAACCAGACACATTGATGTCGGCTGACACACCGCCGTCGCGGGCAAGCGCGCTCCTACAGGGTTTGGGGTCATCAGCCAGCCCCGTGACGGGGCTGGCTGATTCGGTTGTTACAAACTGGCGATCCGCGCGTGCTGCTCGGCCAGCTTGCCCAGTGCCTGTTCGGCTTCGGTCAGCTTGGCGCGTTCCTTGGCGATGACTTCAGGCGGCGCCTTGTCGACGAAGGATGCGTTGGACAGCTTGCCGCCCACACGTTGCACTTCGCCTTGCAGGCGCTGGATCTCCTTGTCCAGACGCGCAAGTTCGGCGCCCTTGTCGATCAGGCCGGCCATCGGCACCAGCACTTCCATCTCGCCCACCAGCGCGGTCGCGGACAGCGGCGCTTCGGCGCCTGCAGCCAGCACGGTGAACGATTCGAGCTTGGCCAGCTTTTTCAGCAGGTGCTCGTTTTCGTTCAGGCGACGCTGGTCTTCGGCGCTGACGTTCTTGAGGAACAGTTGCAGCGGCTTGCCCGGGCCGATGTTCATTTCGCCACGGATGTTACGCACGCCCAGCATCAGGCCCTTGAGCCATTCGATGTCGCCTTCGGCAGCCGCGTCGATGCGCTCCTCGTTGGCCACAGGCCAGGGTTGCAGCATGATGGTCTTGCCTTCGGCACCTGCCAGCGGCGCCAGGCGCTGCCAGATTTCTTCGGTAATGAACGGCATGAACGGATGCGCCAGGCGCAGCGCCACTTCCAGCACGCGAACCAGGGTACGGCGGGTGCCGCGCTGACGTTCGATCGGCGCGTTCTCGTCCCACAGCACCGGCTTGGAGAGCTCCAGGTACCAGTCGCAGTACTGGTTCCAGATGAACTCGTACAGCGCTTGGGCGGCGAGGTCGAAACGGAACTGATCCAGTTGGCGGGTCACTTCGGCTTCGGTGCGTTGCAGCTGCGAGATGATCCAGCGATCCGGCAGCGACAGCTCGAAGGCCTCGCCGTTCTGGCCGCAGTCTTCGCCCTTGTCCAGCACGTAGCGCGCAGCGTTCCAGATCTTGTTGCAGAAGTTGCGATAGCCTTCGACGCGGCCCATGTCGAACTTGATGTCGCGACCGGTGGACGCCAGCGAGCAGAAGGTGAAGCGCAGGGCGTCGGTGCCGTAGCTGGCGATGCCGTCGGCGAACTCGGTGCGAGTCTGCTTCTCGATCTTCTTGGCCAGTTGCGGCTGCATCATGCCGCTGGTGCGTTTCTGCACCAGGGCTTCGAGCTCGATACCGTCAACGATGTCCAGCGGATCCAGGACGTTGCCCTTGGACTTGGACATCTTCTGGCCCTGCCCGTCGCGAACCAGGCCGTGCACGTAGACGGTCTTGAACGGGATCTGCGGGGTGCCGTCTTCATTCTTCACCAAATGCATGGTGAGCATGATCATCCGGGCGACCCAGAAGAAAATGATGTCGAAACCGGTCACCAGCACGTCGGTCGGGTGGAAGGTTTTCAGGAATTCGGTCTGCTCGGGCCAGCCCAGGGTGGAGAAGGTCCACAGGCCGGAACTGAACCAGGTATCCAGAACGTCGTTGTCCTGCTGCAGCGCAACGTCCGGGCCGAGGTTGTGCTTGGCACGCACTTCGGCTTCGTCGCGGCCGACGTAGACCTTGCCCGACTCGTCGTACCAGGCCGGAATGCGGTGGCCCCACCAGAGCTGGCGGCTGATGCACCAGTCCTGGATGTCGCGCATCCAGGAGAAGTACATGTTTTCGTATTGTTTCGGGACGAAGGCGATGCGGCCATCTTCGACGGCAGCGATGGCAGGCTCGGCCAGCGGCTTGGTGGAGACGTACCACTGGTCGGTCAGCCACGGCTCGATGATGGTGCCGGAACGGTCGCCTTTCGGCACTTTCAGGGCGTGGTCGTCGACGCTGACCAAGAGGCCTGCGGCGTCGAAGGCTGCCACGATCTGCTTGCGCGCTTCGAAGCGGTCCAGACCTGCGTATTGCGCAGGCAGGGTGCCGTCGATGGATTCGTTCAGCGTGCCGTCGAGGTTGAATACCTGGGCGGCAGGCAGCACGTTGGCGTTCTTGTCGAAGATGTTCAGCAACGGCAGGTTGTGGCGCTTGCCGACTTCGTAGTCGTTGAAATCGTGGGCCGGGGTGATCTTCACGCAGCCGGTGCCGAATTCAGGGTCGCAGTAGTCGTCAGCGATGATCGGAATGCGACGGCCTACCAGCGGCAGCTCGACGAACTTGCCGATCAGGGCCTTGTAGCGCTCATCGTTCGGGTTCACGGCAACGGCGGCGTCACCGAGCATGGTTTCCGGACGGGTGGTGGCGACGATCAGGTAGTCCTGGCCTTCAGCGGTTTTCGCGCCGTCTGCCAGCGGGTAGCGCAGGTTCCACAGGCTGCCTTTCTCGTCGTGGTTTTCCACTTCGAGGTCGGAAATGGCCGTGTGCAGCTTGGTGTCCCAGTTGACCAGGCGCTTGCCGCGATAGATCAGGCCGTCTTCGTGCAGGCGCACGAACGCTTCTTTGACAGCCTCGGACAGGCCGTCGTCCATGGTGAAGCGCTCACGGCTCCAGTCCACCGACGAGCCCAGGCGGCGGATCTGACGGCTGATGTTGCCACCGGACTGATCCTTCCACTCCCAGACTTTTTCGAGGAATTTCTCGCGACCCAGATCATGACGGTTCTGGCCCTGTGCTTCGAGCTGACGCTCGACCAGCATCTGGGTGGCGATACCGGCGTGGTCGGTGCCCGGCTGCCACAGGGTGTTGCGACCCTGCATGCGGCGGAAACGGATCAGGGCGTCCATGATCGCGTTGTTGAAACCGTGGCCCATGTGCAGGCTGCCGGTGACGTTCGGCGGCGGAATCATGATGGTGTACGAGTCGCCCGCGCCTTGCGGAGCGAAATAATTCTCGGACTCCCAGGTCTGGTACCAGGAAGTTTCGATGGCGTGCGGCTGGTAGGTCTTGTCCATGCGCGGCGGGAACCTGATCTGCTTTGAGTCGGAAAAGCCGGGAAGTATAGCTTTTCACGGCAGCTGCAAGCTACAAGCGGGAAGATTCAAGCGTCTGAGTGGCATATGTCGGACTTGTAGGAGCGCGCTTGCCCGCGACGGCGGTGTGCCTGTCGATCCATCCGACGCCTGACACACCGCAATCGCGGGCAAGCGCGCTCCTACGGATTGCAGGTTGCCGACGTACCTACGCCCCCCACGATCCGTAGCAGTCCGGCTTGCCGGCGTCGGCAATTTCGAGGGCGCCGTCGCGGGCAAGCGCGCTCCTACAGGTTCAATTGTTGTATTGCGAGAGCAACCGCTCCATCCGTGCGTCGAGGCGGCGTTTGATTTCGTTTTCGATGTGCGGGGCGAAGTCGTCGATCACGTCTTGCATGATCAACTGCGCGGCGGCGCGCAGTTCGCTGTCCAGGTGCAGCAGGTCATCCGGGTTCGGACCGGGCGCTTGCGCAGCAGGCTCTGGCGCGGCCTGAGGCGCAGGCGGCGCAGCGACAGGCTCCGGGGCCGCTGGCGGCTCGGCTACGAGGGTCGGGATGTCTGCGTCATCCGCCGCAATCACCTGGCCGCTGACCACGTCGAACAGCAGCGGGATCTGGCCTTCGCTGTTGAGCGTGTCGGTCAGCAGTGGCGGTTGCATGGATTCGTCGCCGAGCAACTGGCGGATCGACTCGAGGTCGTCCAGCAGGTGGGCGGGATCTTTAAGGGGTTTTGAATTATCCATTGTGTGCTCAAAGACGCTGCAGTCGGTGATCTTGCAGAGGATAGCCCTGTTCGCGGTAGAAGCGGAAACTCTCCCGCGCGGCCAGCCGGATGGACGGCTCCTCCACGACGATCTCGGCGATGCGAGCGAAGCGTTTGAAAAAATCGGGGATACGCAGGTCCAGATTGACCAGCAGATCCTGATGGGGGCCTGGATCATTGCCGATGCCCAGCGCCACGGGGGCGTCCTGGTCATCCTCGATGGCGCCGTGGGGCACGAAGGTTTCGCCCTTGAAACGCCACAGGCGGGCGTCCAGCTCCTCACGTTGGGCTGCGTCGCTGCAATGCAGGTAGACCCGGTGCCCAAGGCGCCAGGCCTTGTCGGTGAGCTTGCAGGCGAAGTCCAGGCGCGCAAGTGGATCGGCGCTGGGCAGGATGTAGAAATCGACTTGGGTCATGGTTCTTCCAGAGCATGCGCCAACGCCCCGCAGGGCGTCGGAACATTGTGCAGCGGGGTCAGACGCCGGCGCGGTCGATCAGGTACTGGGTCAGCAGCGGAACCGGACGGCCAGTGGCGCCCTTGTCCTTGCCGCCGCTCAGCCAGGCGGTACCGGCGATGTCCAGGTGCGCCCACTCGTAGGCCTTGGTGAAGCGCGACAGGAAGCAGGCCGCGGTGATGGTGCCGCCTTTCGGACCGCCGATGTTGGCGATGTCGGCGAACGGGCTGTCCAGTTGCTCCTGGTATTCGTCGAACAGCGGCAGTTGCCAGGCGCGGTCGTCAGCGCGCTTGCCCGCTTCGAGCACCTGGTTGATCAGCGCGTCGCTGTTGCCCAGCAGGCCCGAAGTATGGCCGCCCAGGGCAACCACGCAGGCGCCGGTCAGGGTCGCGATGTCGATCACCGCCTGTGGCTTGAAGCGTTCGGCGTAGGTCAGGGCGTCGCACAGCACCAGACGACCTTCTGCGTCGGTGTTGAGGATTTCGACGGTCTGGCCGCTCATGGTCTTGACGATGTCGCCCGGGCGAGTCGCGTTGCCGCTCGGCATGTTCTCAGCCGCAGCGATGATGCACACCAGGTTGATCGGCAGTTGCAGTTGCAGCACGGCGTTCAGGGTGCCGAACACGCTGGCGGCGCCGCACATGTCGAATTTCATCTCGTCCATGCCCGCGCCCGGCTTGAGGCTGATGCCGCCGGTGTCGAAGGTGATGCCCTTGCCGACCAGCACGAAAGGCTTGTCGCTCTTCTTGCCGTTGGAGTACTGCATCACGATCAGGCGCGGCGGCTGGGCGCTGCCCTGGCCAACGGCGAGGAAGGAGCCCATGCCCAGTTCTTCGATTTTCTTCTCGTCGAACACTTCGACTTTCAGGCCCTTGGTGGCCTTGCCCAGTGCCTTGGCCTGTTCGCCCAGGTAGGTCGGGTGGCAGATGTTTGGCGGCATGTTGCCCAGATCGCGGGTCACGGCCATGCCGGCAGCGATGGCTTGCGCGTGCTTGGCGGCGCGCTCGACGTCAGCGACGTTGGCCTTGGCGGTCAGCAGGGTGACTTTCTTCAGGGCGCGCGGGTCGGCTTTCTGGCTCTTGTAACGATCGAACACGTATTCGCCATCGGCCAGGGTTTCCACCAGCAGGCGGTTCTTGCCGTAGATGTCGCGGTTCTTGACGCTCAGTTGATCCAGCACGAATGCCGCATCGGTGCCGCCCAGGCTTTTCAGGGTGTTCAGCGCGCCACTGACGATCTTGCGGAACTGGCGGTCGCTCAGCTCGGCATCCTTGCCAGTGCCGACCAGCAGCACGCGCTCGGCCTTGAGGTTTGGCAGGCTGTGCAGCAACAGGCTCTGGCCGACCTTGCCGGCCAGGTCGCCGCGCTTGAGCACCGCGCTGATCGCGCCGCCGCTCAGGGTGTCGACGCTTTGTGCAGCTTCGCTCAACGCGCGGCCTTCGCCGACGGCGACCACCAGGGTGGCGGTTTTCAAGGTTTCTGCACTGACGCTCTTAACAACCAATTCCATGTCGGGGTCCCCGAATAAACTGTGGGTTACGCAAAATGAGTTCGCGGCTGGCGCGGCCAGAGATGTCTCGCTTCGCCACGCCAGCGGCATGGCCCGCAGTTTGACCCCGGCCAAGGTGTGATGACAACCCCGCAAAGCGCAGGTCTGGCACGCCAGTGCTACGTCTTGTGTGGCGGGCTTGTCGATACAGTTGCAAGAAGTATCCGGCGCACGCAGTGACAGACACACCCAATCACAGGATAATGCCGCATATTTTTTCGGTGGTTCTCCGTCGCGAGCATCATGGCTGATCCATTTCCTTGTCAGGCTGTCTTAGCCTGACAACCCTGGAGTGTCTGGTTTGATTGTCTTCCGTTACCTGTCCCGAGAAGTGCTGGTTACCTTGAGCGCTGTCAGCGCCGTGCTGCTGGTAATCATCATGAGTGGCCGTTTCATCAAGTACCTGGCCCAGGCTGCGTCCGGTGCGCTCGATCCGGGCGTGCTGTTTCTGATCATGGGCTTTCGTCTGCCGGGCTTCCTGCAACTGATCCTGCCGCTGGGCCTGTTCCTGGGCATCCTGCTGGCCTACGGGCGCCTGTACCTGGAAAGCGAAATGACGGTCCTCGCCGCCACCGGCATGAGCCAGCAGCGCCTGTTGTGGATGACCCTGGCGCCAGCCGCCCTGGTTTCGCTTCTGGTCGCCTGGCTGAGCTTCAGCCTGGCCCCGCAAGGCGCGACCCAGTTCCAGCTGCTGATCAACAAGCAGGATGCGATGACCGAGTTCGACACCCTGGTGCCGGGCCGTTTCCAGCTGCTGCGCGACGGCAGCCGCGTGACCTACACCGAAACCATGACCGACGACCGGATCAACCTGGGCGGCGTGTTCATCTCCGAGAAGAAGCTCGACGAGAAGAAGGACCACGGCATCACCGTGCTGGTGGGCGAGAAGGGGCGCCAGGAGATCAAGCCTGACGGCAACCGCTACCTGATTCTGGAAAACGGCTATCGCTACGACGGCAACCCCGGTCAGGCCGACTACCGCGTGATCAAGTACGACACCTACGGTGCACTGCTGCCCAAGCCTGAAATCAGCGATGAGATCACCGACCGCGACGCGATCCCGACCAGCGAGCTGCTGAGCGGAGAAGACACCGCCCGCAACAAGGCCGAGCTGCAATGGCGGGTTTCCCTGCCGATCCTGGTGTTCATCGTGACGCTGATGGCGGTGCCGCTAGCCCGCGTCAACCCGCGTCAGGGCCGCTTCCTCAAGTTGCTGCCGGCGATCCTGCTGTACATGGCCTACCTGACGATCCTGATTGCCGCTCGCGGTGCGCTGGAGAAGGGCAAGATCCCGATGGTGCTGGGCTTGTGGTGGGTGCACGCGATATTCCTGTCCATCGGGCTGGGACTTTTGTACTGGGAGCCTCTGCGCCTGAAAATGGCCAGCCGCCGCGCAGCGTCGGAGGTGGCTCATGGTTAAGCTCGATCGCTACATCGGCAAAAGCGTGTTCATGGCGATTCTCGCCGTACTGGGCATCATCCTCGGTCTGGCCTCGCTGTTCGCCTTTATCGACGAGATGGCCGACATCAGCGACACCTACACCTTCTGGGATGCGGGCAGCTTCGTGGTCATGACCGCGCCGCGTCGCCTTTATGACATGCTGCCGATGGCCGCGCTGATCGGCTGCCTGATCGGCCTGGGCACCCTGGCCAGCAGCAGCGAACTGACCATCATGCGCGCCGCTGGCGTGTCGATTGGCCGGATCGTCTGGGCGGTCATGAAGCCGATGCTGGTGCTGATGGTGGCCGGTCTTCTGATCGGTGAGTACGTGGCCCCGGTCACCGAGGCGCAGGCCCAGGCAGCGCGTTCGCTGGCCCAGGGCACTGGCGATGCACAGAGCGCCAAGCGCGGCCTGTGGCACCGTCAGGGCGAGGAGTTCATCCACATCAACACCGTGCAACCCAATGGTTTGCTCTACGGTGTGACGCGCTACCACTTCGATGACCAGCGTCACATGCTGTCGTCCAGCTTCGCCAAACAGGCCAACTTCAAGAAGGACTATTGGGAGCTGAAGGACGTCACCACGACCGTCTTCCACGAAGGCCGTACCGAAGTCGTGACGGCCCCTGAAGAGCGCTGGGACATTGCCCTGAGCCCACAACTGCTGAGCACGGTGGTGCTGCCTCCCGAGTCGCTGTCGATGACAGGGCTGTACGGCTACGCGAATTATCTGGCCGACCAGGGCCTGAACAACGGCCGTTACTGGCTGGCGTTCTACACCAAGATCTTGCAACCGCTGGTGACCGTGGCGCTGGTGTTGATGGCGATCTCGTTCATCTTCGGTCCGCTGCGTTCGGTGACTCTGGGCCAGCGTGTCTTCACCGGCGTGCTGGTGGGCTTCACCTTCCGCATCGCCCAGGACCTGCTGGGCCCATCGAGCCTGGTGTTCGGCTTCTCGCCGCTGTTCGCGGTGCTGGTGCCGGCCGGGATCTGTGCGCTGGCGGGGGTGTGGTTGTTGCGTCGGGCGGGTTGATCGCTTCTGCGTAACGGGAAAAGCCGACCTCAGGGTCGGCTTTTTTGTGCCCGGCATTCAGGCCAAACGATGACCTGTAGGAGCGCGCTTGCCCGCGACCGCGGTGCTTCAGGCACGCCGATGTCGGATGACACGACGCCTCGCGGGCAAGCGCGCTCCTACAGGGGCCGGCGCTATTTCTTCTGCTTCGGAATACGCACCAACTGTGTCTCGGAATACATGTCGTGCCAGCTGCGTTTCTGCTTGTCGAACAGGCTCCAGAAGAACCCCAGGCCCACGCAGAGCCATGAGGCGATCGCCACCACGAAGCGCAGCAGCGCCTGCCACAGGCTGATCCCGGTGCCATCGGCGTTCTGCACGCGGATGCCCCAGACCTGCATGCCCAGCGTCTGCCCGGCGTGGGTCCAGAATTTGGCGAAGAAGGCGAACAGCGCAAAAAACAGCAGGGTGGACAGCAGTGGGTCGCCATCCAGTGCGCCGGACTCGGACATCTGCCGCAACTTCGCCTCGCCGACGAAGCCCATCCAGATCAGTTTGTAGATGAAGGTGGTGACCATCAGCAGCGCCACGCACAGCAGCGCGTCATAGAAAATCGCCGCCAGGCGCCTGCCCAGCCCTGCGGGAGGAAAGTCGCCTTGAGGACGCAACAGGTGTCTGGACATGGGCAGCGCTCGTTCACCGGGATGGGTGCAGTGTACGAAATCGCAGGCATAAAAAAGCCCCTGATGTCGCCATCAGGGGCTTTTTGTGCGTTGGGCGATCAGCCTTCAGCTTGTACTTCGTCAGCCTGCATGCCTTTCTGGCCCTGCACAGCAACGAAGGTCACTTTCTGGCCTTCTTTCAGGCTCTTGAAGCCGTTGCCCTGAATAGCGCGGAAGTGGACGAACAGATCCGGACCGCTCTCTGGAGTGATAAAACCAAAACCTTTCTCGTCGTTAAACCACTTAACGGTACCGCTCTGACGTTGAGACATTTTCTTATTCCTTGGAGCATAAATTAATGACAGCCCCTTTCACACGAAAGAGTACTGGGCTGGTTGCAGGAAGAAGAAACGTAGAGCGGGATGTAGCATTGCTTTTGGCGCTACTGCCCAGGTCACGATCCCAGCGACCTATGCAAACACAGTTGAGAAACTCTACGCTAACTCCCGCAGAAAAAACAAGCCCCGGATAAGCCCGGATTCAGGGGCTTTCGGCCACTTTTTGAAAACTTTAACCACGGCGGGGTGATCGATAGTTTTTACTGTTAAAGCGGGTAATCAAGTGCAGTTTTCTGACAATTTCATTGCTGTTTTGAACGGCGTCACGTTGCAGCACCGCAACAGTCAAATGCACTGTTGCGGTGCCTTGTTTTTTGACGTCAGCCGTCAGCCGCGGAAGTAACGTGGCGAAACAAAAGGCATTTTGCTCACTTTCATCGGGACTTTCTTGCCGCGCACGATGGCCCACAGCGGGGTGTCGAGTGCTGTGAACGCAGCGTCCACATAGCCCATCGCCACGGGTGCGCCCAAGGTCGGCCCGAAGCCGCCGCTGCACACGGTACCCACTGGCTTGTCATCGGCATCGACAATTTGCGCGCCCTCGCGAACGGGCGTGCGCTCTTGCGGCAACAGGCCGACACGCTTGCTGGCTGCACCGCTTTGGTGCTGGGCGAACACTTGCTCGGCGCCCGGGAAGCCACCGGCGCGAGCGCCATCGGCACGGCGCACCTTGGAAATCGCCCACAAAAGGCTGGCCTGGATTGGCGTGGTTTCGGTGTTCATGTCGTGGCCGTACAGGCACAGGCCTGCTTCCAGACGCAGCGAATCGCGAGCGCCAAGGCCGATGGCGGCCACTTCTGGCTCGGCCAGCAGGCGACGGGCGAGGGATTCGGCCTGGTCAGCCGGCACCGAAATTTCATAGCCGTCTTCGCCGGTGTAGCCCGAGCGGCTGATGTAGCAGTCGATGCCGTCAATCGGCATTGAGGTGTACTGCATGAAGGTCATTTTCGCGACCTCAGGGGCCAGGCGAGCCAGCGCGGTCACGGCCTGCGGGCCTTGCAGGGCGAGCAGGGCGCGCTCTTCGAACAGCGGAGTGATCTCGCACTGATTGCCGATGTGCTTGCGCAGGTGAGCCAGGTCCTGCTCCTTGCACGCGGCGTTGACCACCAGCATCAGTTGGTCGTTACCCAGATTGGCGACCATCAGGTCGTCGAGGATGCCGCCGGCTTCATTGGTGAACATGGCATAACGCTGCATGCCGACGGGCAGGTCGATGATGTCCACCGGGACCAGGGTTTCCAGCGCCTGGGCGGCATTCGCGCCGCTGAGCAGGATCTGCCCCATGTGCGACACGTCGAACAGGCCGGCCTGTTCGCGGGTGTGCAGGTGTTCTTTCATGACGCCAGCCGGGTACTGCACCGGCATGTCGTAGCCTGCGAATTCGACCATCTTCGCGCCCAGTTCACGGTGCAGGGCGTTTAGCGGGGTTTTCAACAGATCTTGGGACATCGATGACTCCTTGAATGCATGTCCGTGTCGGCAGCCCGGTGGCGCCGAACACGATAAGAGGGGGCTGGGATCAGCACTCGATAATGTTCACGGCCAGCCCGCCACGGGCTGTTTCCTTGTATTTGCTTTTCATGTCGGCGCCGGTCTGGCGCATGGTGCGGATGACCTTGTCCAGCGACACGAAATGTTGGCCATCCCCGCGCAGCGCCATGCGCACTGCGTTAATGGCTTTGACCGAGCCCATGGCATTGCGCTCGATGCAGGGCACCTGAACCAGGCCGCCAATGGGGTCGCAGGTCAGGCCCAGGTTGTGTTCCATGCCGATTTCGGCAGCGTTCTCGACCTGTTGCACGTTACCGCCCAGCACTTCGCACAGCGCGCCAGCCGCCATGGAACAGGCCACGCCGACTTCACCCTGGCAGCCGACTTCGGCGCCTGAGATCGAGGCGTTTTCCTTGTAGAGAATGCCAATGGCTGCCGCCGTCAGCAGGAAGCGCACCACGCCGTCTTCGTTGGCGCCGGTGATGAAGCGCATGTAGTAATGCAGCACCGCCGGGATGATTCCCGCCGCGCCGTTGGTGGGCGCTGTGACCACGCGCCCGCCGTTGGCGTTTTCTTCGTTGACGGCCAGGGCATACAGATTGACCCAGTCCAGCACCGACAGCGCATCGCGCAGGGCCGCTTCCGGGTTCTTGCACAGCTGACGATGCAGCGCAGCCGCCCGACGCTTGACCTTCAGCCCACCCGGCAGGATGCCCTCGTTGCGGCAACCGGCTTCGACGCAATCCTGCATGACCTGCCAGATCTTCAGCAGGCCTGCGCGGGTTTCCGCTTCCGGTCGCCACGCCCCTTCATTGGCCAGCATCACCTGGCTGATCGACAACCCGGTGCTTGCGCAGTGGGCCATCAATTCCTTGCCGGTCTTGAACGGGTAGGGCAGCACGGTGCTGTCCTCGACGATCCGGTCGGCACCGGCGGCGTCTTCATCCACCACGAATCCGCCGCCGACCGAGTAGTACTCGCGGCTGCGAATCTGTAGGCCAGCGCCATCGAAGGCACGGAAGATCATGCCGTTGGGGTGGTAGGCCAAAGGCTTGCGGATCATCAGCAGGTGCTGCTTTTCGATGAATTCGATGCTGTGCTCGCCCAGCAGATTGATACGCCCGCTGCCACGAATGAGTTGCAGGCGTTCGCTGACGTGCTCGGTATCGACGGTATCCGGGTGCTCGCCTTCCAGGCCCAGCAACACGGCCTTGTCGCTGCCGTGGCCTTTGCCGGTGGCACCGAGGGAGCCATAGAGCTCGACTTTCACAGAGGCGGTCGCGGTCAGGAGGTCGTCACGGCGCAGGCCTTCGACGAAGCGTGCAGCGGCGCGCATCGGGCCCACGGTATGGGAGCTTGAGGGGCCGATGCCGATCTTGAACAGGTCAAACACGCTCAGGGACATGGTCAGGCTCCGGTCATTATTATGGTTTGAGGACGTGCGGTCCGTAGCAGCCCGGCCGGGCGGCGCTCCGCTTGCCGGCGGGAGCGTTGTATCAGTCAGCGAGTGGATGTCTGACACACCGCTCCCGCCGGCAAGCCGTGCTGCTACAGAGGTTTAGCTTATACCTGTCACGCGTCCTGATAGCTTTCGATGGACGGGCAGGCGCAGACCAGGTTGCGGTCGCCGAAAACGTTGTCCACGCGGCCGACCGGTGGCCAGTATTTGCCTTCGATCAGCGACGCGACCGGGTACACGGCCTGCTCGCGGCTGTACGGATGGCTCCACTCGCCGACCAGCTCCGCTGCGGTGTGCGGGGCGTTTTTCAGCGGGTTGTCGTCCTTGTGCAGGGCGCCGCTTTCGACCGCGCGGATTTCTTCGCGGATCTTGATCATCGCGTCGCAGAAGCGATCCAGTTCTTCCTTGGACTCGCTTTCGGTCGGTTCGATCATCAGCGTGCCCGCCACCGGGAACGACATGGTCGGGGCGTGGAAGCCGAAGTCGATCAGGCGCTTGGCCACGTCATCGACGCTGATGCCACTGGTTTCCTTCAGCGGACGCAGGTCCAGGATGCATTCGTGGGCCACCAGGCCGCTGCTGCCGGTGTACAGCACAGGGTAGTGCTCTTCCAGGCGACGGGAGATGTAGTTGGCGTTGAGGATTGCCAGCTGCGAAGCGCGCTTGAGGCCTTCGCCGCCCATCATACGGATGTACATCCAGGTGATCGGCAGAATGCTCGCGCTGCCGAATGGCGCTGCGCAGACCGCGCCTTCCTTGCGCTCCATCTTGCCATGGCCCGGCAGGAACGGGGCCAGGTGCGATTTTACGCCGATCGGGCCGACGCCCGGGCCGCCACCGCCGTGAGGGATGCAGAAAGTCTTGTGCAGGTTCAGGTGGGACACGTCGCCACCGAACTTGCCCGGTGCACACAGGCCGACCATGGCGTTCATGTTGGCGCCGTCGATGTAAACCTGGCCGCCGTTGTCGTGGATGATGCCGCAGATTTCGCGGATGCCTTCCTCGAACACACCGTGGGTCGACGGATAGGTGATCATCAGCGCGGCGAGGTGTTCGCGGTGCTCGATGGCTTTGGCGCGCAGGTCTTCGATGTCTACGTTGCCGCGGGCGTCGCAAGCGGTCACCACCACGCGCATGCCGGCCATCTGGGCGGTAGCAGGGTTGGTGCCGTGGGCCGAAGAGGGGATCAGGCAGATGTCGCGGCGTTCATCGCCACGGCTCCGGTGATAGGCACGAATGGCCAGCAGGCCTGCGTACTCGCCCTGGGAGCCGGCGTTCGGTTGCAGGGAGATCGAATCATAGCCGGTGGCCGCGCACAGCATGGCTTCCAGCTCGTCGGTCAGTTGCTGGTAGCCGGCGCTCTGCTCCGCCGGGGCGAATGGGTGCAGGTTGCCGAACTCGGCCCAGGTCACCGGGATCATTTCGCTGGCGGCGTTGAGCTTCATGGTGCACGAGCCCAGCGGGATCATGGTGCGGTCCAGCGCCAGGTCCTTGTCGGCCAGACGGCGCAGGTAGCGCATCAGCTCGGTTTCGGAATGGTAGCGGTTGAACACCGGGTGGCTGAGCACCGGCGACTGACGCTTCAATTCTGCGGGCAGGCGCGCTTCGATGTTTTGTGCCAGGGCGGCGAAGTCAGGCAGGGCCTGGCCATCTGCGGCGAACAGTTTCCACAGCACTTCAACGTCGGCTTGCTGGGTGGTTTCGTCCAGCGACAGGCCCAGGCGCTCGGCGTCCACTTCGCGCAGGTTGATCTGCAGGGCGCGTGCCTTGGCGTGGAGTTCGGCAGTTTTCGCGCCGGTGTTCAGGGTGATGCTGTCGAAGAAGAACGCTTGCTCAGGCTTGAGGCCCAGTTGGCTCAAGCCTTCAGCGAAGATCGCGGTCAGGTGATGCACGCGGTTGGCGATGCGGGTCAGGCCGACCGGGCCGTGGTAGACGGCGTACATGCTGGCGATGTTGGCGAGCAGAACTTGCGCGGTGCAGATGTTGCTGGTGGCCTTCTCGCGGCGAATGTGTTGCTCGCGGGTCTGCATGGCCAGACGCAGGGCGGTCTTGCCGAAACGGTCGATGGACACGCCCACCAGACGGCCTGGCATGTCGCGCTTATAGGCATCCTTGGTGGAGAAGTAGGCGGCGTGCGGACCACCGAAGCCCAGCGGAACACCGAAGCGTTGCGCGCTGCCGATGGCCACGTCAGCGCCGAATTCGCCCGGCGGGGTCAGTAGGGTCAAGGCCAGCAGGTCGGCGGCCACGGCCACCAGTGCGTTGGCGGCGTGGAAGCGCTCGACCAGTTCGCGGTAGTCGAACACATCACCGTTGCTGGCCGGGTATTGCAGCACGGCGCCGAAGAATTCGCTGACATCGCTCAGTTGGCGCTCGTCACCGACCACCACTTCGATGCCCAGAGGTTCTGCGCGAGTACGCAGTACGTCCAGGGTTTGCGGATGGCAGTGGGCCGATGCGAAGAACTTGTGGCTGCCTTTGTTCTTGCTCAGGCGTTTGCAGAAGGTCATGGCTTCGGCAGCAGCAGTGGCTTCGTCCAGCAGCGAGGCGTTGGCGATCGGCAGGCCGGTCAGGTCGCTGATCAGGGTCTGGAAGTTAAGCAGCGACTCCAGGCGGCCTTGGGAAATTTCAGGCTGGTACGGGGTGTAGGCGGTGTACCAGGCCGGATTTTCCAGCAGGTTGCGCAGGATCGGCGCCGGGGTGTGGGTGTTGTAGTAACCCTGGCCGATGTAGGTCTTGAACAGCTGGTTCTTGCTGGCGATGGCCTTGATATCGGCCAGTGCGTCGGCTTCGCTTTGCCCGGCGGACAGGCCCAGCACGCTGGTGCCCTTGATCGATTCAGGGATGACACTGGCGCTCAGGGCTTCCAGCGAGTCGAAACCCAGGGTGGCGAGCATAGCGCTTTCGTCGTCGGCACGCGGACCGATGTGACGGGCGATGAACTCGTTGGCGGTGCTCAGTTCGATACGGTCAGTCATGTCGCGCTCCTCAGGCTTCGGCGTTGGCTTTGATCAGACGGTCGTAGGCGTCCTGATCCAGCAGTTGGCCGACAGCGGCGGCGTCGGACGGGATGAAGCGGAAGAACCAGCCTTCGCCCAGCGGGTCTTCGTTGACCAGTTCAGGGTTGGCGTCCAGCGCCGGATTGACCTCGACCACTTCGCCGGTCAGGGGCATGTACACACCGCTGGCGGCCTTGACCGATTCGACGGTGGCGGCTTCGGCGCCTTTGTCGTAGGACGCCAGTTCAGGCAGTTGCACGAATACCACGTCACCCAATGCATTCTGCGCGAATGCGGTGATCCCGACTGTGACGCTGCCGTCTGCTTCGGCACGCAGCCACTCGTGATCTTCGGTAAAACGCAACTCGGTCATCTGGTCACCCTCAATAGAAAAGCCATCGCTCGTCGTCGGCGCGAGCGTTATGCAGGAGACATAGCAAGTTTGCGGCCAACCTGGTGCGAGGCCTTTAAATCAAGGGTTTTGGCGGGATTTGGGATGATTTACAAGTACAGTGCTGTAGCGAAATCGCTACAGTTTTGCGGGGGCGAAAAATTGTTGTGGGATCAAAGCCTTGTCGGCTGGGGATAAGCTGAGGGTGGAATGAAATCAATACGGTGTATTGATTTCGTTCCGACCTACGGTGATCGTAGGAGCGCGCTTGCCCGCGACGGCGTTGTGTCATCCGGCATAAATGTGGCTGAACCGCCGCAATCGCGGGCAAGCGCGCTCCTACAGCGGACGGTGACATCACGCCATTCGTGCAACGGACGGTGACCTCAGGCCGTTCGTGCAACGGATGGTAGCCACTCAGGCCTTCCCCGAAATCCCGTACTTGCGCAGCCGATGGGCGATGGCGGTGTGGGAGGTTTGCAGGCGGGCGGCCAGTTGGCGGGTCGAGGGGTAGTGGCTGTAGAGCTTGGCCAGCAGCGACTTCTCGAAATCTTCGACCGCCGCCTCCAGGCTTTCGACTTCGCCGTCATTGCCCTGGGCGACCGAGGTGCCTGCGATGTCCAGGTCGCCGATCTCCACCAGCGAGCTTTCACAGACGGCTGCCGCCCGAAAAATCACGTTCTGCAACTGCCGCACATTGCCCGGCCAGCGGTTGCCCAGCAGCGCCGGGTAAGTGCCTGGGGCAAGGCGGCAGACCGGGCGCTGGATCTGAGTGCAGGCCTGCTCCATGAAGAATCGGGCCAGCAGCAGAATGTCCTGCCCGCGTTCGCGCAACGGCGGAACGTCCAGATTCAGCACGTTCAGGCGATAGAAAAGGTCTTCGCGGAAGGTGCCTTCGGCGACCATCTTTTCCAGATCGCGGTGGGTCGCGCTGAGAATGCGCACGTTGACCTGCACTTCCTTGTCACCGCCGACGCGACGGAAACTGCCGTCGTTGAGAAAACGCAACAGCTTGGCCTGCAGGTAAGGTGACATCTCGCCGATTTCATCGAGAAACACCGTGCCCTGGTTGGCCAGCTCCATCAGGCCGGGCTTGCCGCCGCGCTGGGCTCCGGTAAAGGCGCCAGGGGCATAGCCGAACAGCTCGCTTTCGGCGAGGTTCTCCGGCAATGCCGCACAGTTGAGCGCCAGAAATGGCGCGCTGTGGCGAGCACTGACGGCGTGGCAGGCGCGGGCCACGAGTTCCTTGCCGGTGCCGGTTTCACCTTGAATCAGCAGCGGCGCATCGAGGGCCGCCACCCGTTGCGCGCGGGCCTTGAGGGTGCGAATCGGCGCGGAATCGCCGAGCAGTGCGTCGAAGCCTTCTGCATGATCGTGATGCAGGGCCGACAGGCGCTCGCCGATGCGGCTGGGCAGATACAGGGTCAGCAAGGCGCCGGCGTCGGTGATGGGCGTGGCGTCGAGCAGCAGCGTTTCGCCGTTGAGCGTCACCTCACGCATGGGCAGGCGAAAGCCGTTTTCCAGCAGCGCGGTTTGCAGGCCAGGTTCGTTGAAAAGCTCGGCGAGAGACTCGCCCGCAGGTTCGCGACCATACAGTGCTACCAAGGCAGGGTTGGCCAGCAGCACATGCCCTGCGCTGTCCAGCGCCAGTACGGGGTCGGTCATGGCGGCGAGCAGGGCGTCCAGTTGCAGGTGGCGACGCTGGCCGGGGAGGATGTCCACGACCTTGATCGCCTCAACGCCACGTACCCGAAACAGCCGGTCCTTGAGTTCTTCGAGCAGCTCGTGGCTCAAGGTCGGGGCGTCGATGTAGACATTGGGCGGCACCATCTCCACGGCGTCGAGATTCAGATTGCGCGCGCCAAGAATGGCCAGCACTTCCTGGGTGATGCCGACGCGGTCGATGAACGTGACGTGGATGCGCATGGGGTGCGGTGCAGTTCGGGCCTGAGAAGCGTCGGATTATGCCAGTAAACCGCAGCACACCTGTAGGAGCGCGCTTGCCCGCGACCGCCGTGTGTCAGCCCAAATCAACGTACCTGACACTCCGCAGTCGCGGGCAAGCGCGCTCCTACAGGCCGAAGGTTACTCCAGGTGCTCTGGCTTGACCGCATCGCCCGATTTCATGTCGAGCTTGTCGCGGATGTCTTCGAACATGGCGTCGTAGTCGCCGTGCATGTCATGCAGGTCGGCGTTTTTGGGAAGGCCATGTTTCTCGCAGATGCGCGAAGCTTCGCTGGCGAAGTTGTAGGCAAGGTCCTTGGGCAGGTCGAAGGCGTCATTGACCGGCTTGCCATTGATGTCCCCGTCGAGGGCGAAATGCATGCCGGGGCCGGCGTCGGTCTGGCTGACCTCGTAGCGGATGTGCAGGTCGTAACCAATTTCATCCGGTTGCAGGGCAGGACGGGTGATGTGCAGATGGCCTGGCTCGAACATGTGACTGCTCCCTCAAGAAACGATGATCGTATGGAGCAGACCGTGCGCCAGGCCCGGGGTTCAGCACCACAGGTCAAGGTTGCCCGGAAGACTCCGTGCAGCGGGCGGTGTGCGAACCCGGTTCGGGCCGCGACCAGATCCACAGGTTGACCAGCACCATGCCGGTGACTGCGAAGTAGATCCACCAGTTGTGCTTGAGCACCACCAGCATGACAACCGCACATATCAGCATGGTGACAGTGGCGCTGATCTTGGCGCTGCGGGCGATCAGCTTGCCGTTGCGCCAGTTGCTCAGCATCGGGCCGAACAGGCGATGATTTTCCAGCCAGGCGCTCAGGCGCGGCGAGCTTCTGGTGGCGGCCCAGGCGGCCAGCAGGATGAATTCGGTGGTGGGCAGCCCCGGAATGAATATCGCAATGATGCCAATGGCAAGGCTGACGTAGGCCAGGATGCCGAACAGGATGCGGGACAGTTTGCTGCCTGGGGGAGTGTTGGTCATGAGTCTCGGGTACGGCAGGGTATAGATGTGCTTCAAGGGCTCGCTCCCTCGAAAGGACGCCCAGCTTAACAGTGCCGGGCGCCAAACGCTTCGATTCAGGCCGGTTCCGTCTGGGCAGCCGACGTATAGGCATGGTTCAGCAGCACGTTGAAACGCTCGAACGCGGCTACGGCGCCTTTATCGATCTGGCGTTCCTGCTCTTCGCTGAAGGGCAGGTCGTCGAGGATCCGGATGAAACGTTTCCAGCCATCGGCACGGCCACCGGCCGGTTCGCCCAGATGGCGGGCACCGAAGGTTTCGCTCAGGTTCAGGGCCACGGCGCGCTTGATGAGAAAGGCAGCGCCCAGCTTCGAGCCCTCGGAGACGAACAGCCAGCCCAGGGCTTCGGCCTGGGAGGGGCTATGCACAGCGCCGGCGACGGGCGACGGGATTGGCGTTTCGAGGTCGTTGAGGTCGGCCTTGGCCTGTTCGGCGCGGCAGCGATCGGGCAGGTCGGCGATCAGTTCGATCAGTTGCGGGTCGGTGTACAGCGCTTTCAGTTCCTGCTGGAACAGGTATTGAGCGGTCAGGAAGCGGGAGTAGCTGGCCAGGGTTTCAAACGGTGCATTGGCCTTGACCGCCTTGTCCAGTTGTTCGTGGGGAGCGTGGGTGATCTGGTTCAGCCGCTGGGAGCGACGAATCGGGTCTTGGGACATGGTGTCTTCCTTGGGGAAAATGAGGCGCTTGTAGACGAGACGAGTGAGGGCGGTTCGAGCGTAAAAAAATCCTGGGCCGCCACGCTGTAGGAGCGCGCTTGCCCGCGATGGCGGCGTGTCAGTCCAAGAGTGGGGACTGGCACACCGCAGTCGCGGGCAAGCACGCTCCTACAGGGGGAAGTGGATGGCGTTAGATATCCCACACCAGGTTGATCGCGAAGTTGCGGCCCGGCTGGGTCAGGCGGTCCAGGTTCGCCGGTTGGGTGACAGCCGCCTCGCCTACGCCGTCGTAGCCGCGCACGTCGTCCCACAGCCAGTACTTCTTGTCGGCCAGGTTGTACAGGCCGCCGCTGACGGTCACATCGTCGGTGACCTTGTAGAAGCCGGTCAGGTCCACCAGCCCGAAGCCCGGGGTCTTGAACTGGGTCGAAGAGCCATCCGGTGCGTGGAAGTTGGAGTCGTCCACCCGGGTCTTGCGCTTGACCAGGGTCCAGCTCAGCAAGCCGCCGTAGTTGTCCTGGTCATAACCCAGGCCGAAGGTGCCGGTCAGCGGGTTGATGCTGTTGATCGGCTGGCCGGTGTCGTCGTTGCGCCCGTGCTGATACGCCACCGAGCCCAGGGTGTAGAGGCCTTGCGGGGCGCCGTAGCTGTCCAGGTTCAGGCGGCCCTTGAGCTCGACGCCCTTGATGGTGGCGTGCTTGATGTTGTTGGACTGAAACACGGCAGTGTTGGAGCTGGCGGGCTGGATGGCATCTTCGTTGATGAAGTCGCGGTACTTGTTATAGAACACCGCCACATCGAACGAGCCCTCGTCGAAACGGCCACGCAGACCGGTTTCGAAGCTCTTGCTCTTCTCCGGTTCCAGGTCCGGGTTGGGCGCGACGACATAGCCGGTATTGATGTTCTCGAAGCGGCCGTACAGTGCCTTGGCGCTCGGGGTACGGAAGCCCTCGGCGTACTGGCCGTACCAGGTGTAGGCGTCGTCGATGGCGTAGGTCACACCGAGTTTGGGCGACAGGCGATGCCACTTCTTCTCGCTGTCGTCGAACTGGCTGGCGCTGGTCAGGCCTACGGCGCGCAGGAATTCCGGAGTGGCGTGTGGGTTGAGCGTGGTGTAGTCGTAGCGCGCACCCGGCATGAATGTCCAGTCACCCCACTTGATCTGGTCCTGGGCGAACAGCGCGTAGGTGTTGATGGTCGGGTCCGGGAAGTCGCTGTTTGGCGCCAGGCTGTCGGAGGCGGTCGGGCTGGTCGCACCGATGGTGCGGCAGGTGCCGAGGACCGATGCGCAGGTCGCGGTGCCGCTACGTTCGCCGGTGACTTTCTGCTGCTTGAGGGTGGTGCCGTAGGTCAGCAGGTGCTCGGTGTCGGCGATGCTGAAGGCCTTGTCCAGTTGCGCGTCGAAGATCCACTGGCGTTCCTTGTAGGTGGTGTCGCGGGTTCGCCAGACGTCGCGCGTTGGCGCCCCTGTGAACGGATTGCTTGGAACGTACCGCTCCATGGTGTCCTGGTCGGTCTTGGCGATCTGGTAGTTAAGGCTCCACTTGACGTTGTCCACCAGCAGGCTGTCCAGCGCGAAGGTGTTTTCCAGGCCGAAACGCTCGCGGGTGATCACATCGTTGCCTTCACGGCTGCGATACATGCCAGAGCTGACGCCGGAAATGAACGGCCCGCCCACCGCACTTTTCTGGTTGGTGTGGGTGTCGTCCTTGTACTTCTCGTAGGTGAAGGCCAGGCGGTCGTTGTCGTTGTAGTTCCAGCCCAGTTTGGCCAGCACGTTGGTGGCGCGACGGTCTTCAGGGTTGGCGGCGGTGCGGGACAGACCGGTGCCACCGTGCTCGCCGTAGGATTCGGTCTCGCGGCCGTTGCGCTGGCTCAGGTGCAGCAAACCGTCGAAATCGCCTTCACGGCCCGCCAGGGTTGCGGAGTTCAGCCAGCTGTTGTCGACCGAGCTGTACCCGGTTTTCAGGCGTGCGCCGACGTCGCTGCCGGGCTTGATGATGTCTTCGGGATCGAGGGTGTAGTAGCTCACCGCGCCGCCGATGGCGCTGCTGCCGTAGAGCGCCGAGGCCGGGCCGCGCAGGATCTCGACGCGCTTGATGATTTCCGGGTCGACGTAGTTGCGGTGAGTGTTGGCGTAGGGGCCGGAGAAGTAGTTGTCCGGGACTTCGACGCCATCGACCTGGGTCAGGATGCGGTCGCCGTCGATGCCGCGAATGTTGTAGCCGCTGGTGCCTGCACGCTGGCCGGCGCCGCCTACCGAGACGCCGGGCTCATAGCGCACCAGATCGCGAATGGTGTTGACGTTTTTACGATCCAGATCCTGACGGGTCTGCACGGTGACGGTGCTGGGCACCGAGTCCACCGACTGGGCCTGTCGGGTGGCACTGACCGTGACCTGATCCAGGGCCAGTATGCCGGTGTTGCTGCGTTTTTCCAGCACCACGTTGTTGTTGCCCAGGCTGCGGTAGCTCAGGTTGCTGCCCGCCAGCAGGCGATCAAGCGCCTTTTCGGCAGGCATCGACCCGTTGACACCCGGCGAGGTAACGTTCTGTGCCAGATCCGAGGACATCCCGACCTGCCAGCCCGTCACCTTGCTGAACTCGTTCAACGCCGACACCAGCGGTTGCTGCTTGATCGAGAACTGATAGCTGCCCGCGACACGCGCCGGTTGTTCGGCGGCGAGGGTGGGGGCTGCGTGCAGGCCGGCGGCGAACACGGCGACGGTCAGCAGGGAAAGGGTGAAGTTGCTGGTGCTGCGGGGTGAATCGGATGTCCCGGGGGTGAACGTGGACGGCATCGATAGCGCTCCCTGTCGTGCGGCTCGTTATAAGTGTTAGCAAGTATTTAATAGGAATCACTTGCATTGGCTATGACGAGACGAACGACGAACGGTTATCGCGTAAAAATAATTATTCTCAATTGAGGATGACCAGCGCAGGCAGTTCATGCAGGTGCGCGGAGGTGATCTGCGCCAGGGAGCGGACCACGTCCACCGGGTTGTCCAGGCGGTAGTTTCCGGTCACGGCGACCTTGTCCAGCCGGTCATTGGCGCTGACGATCCAGCCAGGATAATAGCGGCGCAGCTCGGCCAGCACTTCGCTCAGCGGGCAGTTATCGAAAATCAGGCGTCCCTGGACCCAGGCCAGGTCCTTGTTGCGGTCGATCTTTTCACGATGGCCAAATCCGTCGGGCCCGACCCTGAGGCTGTCGCCTGCGCCCAGGCTGACCTGGGAATTGCCCTTGGTCGCCTGCACGTTCACCGCGCCATGTTCGACCTGAATCTGCGCGACCCCGTCCAGATAGCGCACGGCAAAGGCAGTGCTGCTGGCGCTCATGCGCACGGGACCTGCCTCGACCTCAAGGGGCAGGCCCTTGGCCCCCGGCACTTCGAAGAACGCTTCACCCTGATACAGACGGGCGATGCGCTGGTGTTCATCCAGGTCGCTGGAGAACGCAGATCGGGTATTGAGTAGCACCTTCGAACCGTCTGCAAGCTCCAGCCGCTGGCGCTCTCCGGTCACTGTGAGGTGGTCGGCCTTGAGCCTCAGGGGCAGGTCGCTGAAGTTGAACAGGCCCAGAATCAACAGCGCTGCGGTGGCCAGTGGCATCCAGTGGGGGCGCAGGCGCTTGAACATCGAGGGCTTTTTCGGCGCGGCCAGGGTCACTGCGGCGTCGAGCACCGGCTGCGAATTCCACACGGCCTCGGCCCTGGCGAAAGCTTCGCCATGGGCAGGGTCGGCGGCCAGCCATTCATGAAAACGGGCCTGCTGCTGGGCGTCGGCATCTTCCAGTTCGATCAGCCACATCAGGGCTTGATCCATGGCGCTGTCGTTCAGCGCATCGGCTGGTTGACCGGTGCCAGGTGAGTGAGAGTCCGTCAAGGAGCGTCCTCGGTTGCACGGTTTGGGGCGCGATTCTAGCGTCACAGACGCAAGGCTCCGCCGGATTTCTTATGAAGTATGGATCAGGCTGCTCTCATCAGCGTTCGAGCCGGGCAGCAACCCCGACACAGATCGCCATGATCAGCTTGAGTTCCTTTTGTACGGTGCTGGCCGAAACCCCCAGTTGCTCGGCGATCTCCAGGTAGCTGCAACCATTGAGCCGGCTGAGGGTGAAGATTTTCTGCTGGCGGGGCGTGAGCTTCTCAAGGCTCGCGTTCAGGCTCTGCAGCAGGCGGTTGGCGTCGGCGGCGTCTTCCAGCGCGGCATCAGGGGCGACCACGTTGTAGATATCGGCAATGGGCGCGTCATCGACAATGGTGCGGGCATGAATGCGTCGTGCGCGCAGATGATCCAGCGCCAGGTTGCGTGCCGTCTGGAATACGAAGGGTTCGAGGTGATCGATGGGCCGCTCGCCCAGCGCACGGGTCACCCGCAGGTAGGTTTCCTGCAACAGGTCTTCGGCGGTGCTGGGGTTGCGAACCATGCGTTGCAGGGTGCGCAGCAGGATCGTCCGTCTTGCCAGGAAGACGTCGTTGAAGTGTGACTGACTCACGGGGATACCCGACCAGAAATTCAGCGAATGATAATGCTTATCATCTGCCATGCGGGTCAAGGGTAAAAATTGCAAAGAATGTGTAAAAGCAAGGGCTGGTGCACCCCTGTAGGAGCGCGCTTGCCCGCGATAGCGGTGTGTCAGCCAAGGTTGAGTGACTGACACACCGCCGTCGCGGGCAAGCGCGCTCCTACAGTTAACGCATTGCGTCGGAGGGCACTCGGCCCGTCACTCCGCGTTCATCAACGCCAGGCAGTTATCCAGCATGCGGTTGGAGAAGCCCCATTCGTTGTCATACCAGGCCAGGACCTTGAGCAGGCGGCCGCTGACCTTGGTGTGGTTGGCATCGAAGATCGACGAAAGCGGGTTGTGGTTGAAGTCATGGGACACCAGCGGCAGGGTGTTGTAGCCCAGGATCTTCGAGTGCTTGGCGGCTTCTTTCATGATCGCGTTGACCTCGTCGGCCGTCGCGTCACGCTTGAGCTGGATGGTCAGGTCGACCAGCGACACGTTGATGACCGGTACACGCACCGCCATACCGGTCAGCTTGCCCGCCAGTTCCGGCAGCACCAGGCCCACGGCTTCGGCGGCGCCGGTCTTGCTCGGGATCATCGACTGGGTGGCCGAACGGGCGCGGTAGGGGTCGGTGTGGTAGACGTCGATCAGGTTCTGGTCGTTGGTGTAGGCATGCACCGTGGTCATCAGGCCGCTTTCGATGCCCAGCTCGCGGTTGAGCACCTGGGCCACCGGCGCCAGGCAGTTGGTGGTGCACGAGGCGTTGGAGATGATCTGGTGCGACTGGCGCAGCACGTCGTGGTTGACGCCGTACACAACGGTCGCGTCCGCGCCCTTGGCCGGGGCCGAGATGATGACCTTCTTCGCGCCTGCGGTGATGTGGGCGGCAGCCTTGGCGCGGTCGGTGAACAGGCCGGTGCACTCGAACACCACGTCGATCTTCTCGGATTTCCAGGGCAATTCAGCCGGATTGCGAATGGCGCTGACCGAAATACGGTCACCATTGACTGTCAGGCTTTCCTTGTCGTGCTCGACAGTTGCGTCGAACTGGCCGTGAACGGTGTCGTACTTGAGGAGGTGGGCGTTGATCTCGCTGTCACCCAGATCGTTGATGGCGACGACTTGCAGGTCCTGACGGTAGCCTTGGGTATAGAGTGCACGTAGGACGTTGCGGCCGATGCGGCCAAAGCCATTGATTGCGATGCGGAGAGTCATACACCCGTCCTCTGTAAATTTGTTGTTGGAATTACAAGATTATTCTCATAAAAATAGAAAACAAGCCCTTTTAGTGGCAGTATTTTGGTTTATCTACAAATAGAAACCCGTAAAACGGGCACAACACGCTGATAAATCAGGCCTTTGCTGAAGCGTTTCTCCCAGGTCATGAAAAATTGTCAGGTTTTGTGAACGTTTGAGAGGGTGACCACATCCGTTAGCCTGGAGTTCATCACATGCATCCCCGCGTCCTTGAGGTAACTGAGCGGCTGATCGCTCGAAGCCGTGAAACCCGTCAGCGCTATCTGCAACTGATCCGGGGCGCGGCAAGCGACGGGCCGATGCGCGGCAAGCTGCAATGCGCCAACTTCGCCCATGGCGTCGCGGCCTGCGGCAGCGAAGACAAGCACAGCCTGCGGATGATGAACGCCGCTAACGTTGCCATCGTTTCTTCGTACAACGACATGCTCTCGGCGCATCAGCCTTACGAGCATTTTCCGGAACAGATCAAGAAAGCCCTGCGCGAAGTCGGCTCGGTCGGCCAGTTCGCCGGCGGCGTGCCTGCCATGTGCGACGGCGTGACCCAGGGCGAGCCGGGCATGGAACTGAGCATTGCCAGCCGCGAAGTCATCGCGATGGCAACGGCGGTGGCGCTGTCGCACAACATGTTCGATGCAGCGCTGATGCTCGGCATCTGCGACAAGATCGTGCCGGGCCTGCTGATGGGCTCTTTGCGTTTTGGCCACCTGCCGACCATCTTCGTGCCGGGCGGGCCCATGGTGTCGGGCATTTCCAACAAGGAAAAAGCCGACGTGCGCCAGCGCTACGCCGAAGGCAAGGCCACCCGCGAAGAGCTGCTGGACTCGGAGATGAAGTCCTATCACGGGCCGGGCACCTGCACCTTCTACGGCACGGCGAACACCAACCAACTGCTGATGGAAGTCATGGGGCTGCACTTGCCGGGCGCCTCCTTCGTCAATCCTTACACGCCGCTGCGCGATGCCCTGACACACGAAGCCGCGATCCAGGTCACGCGTCTGACAAAACAGAGCGGCGAGTTCATCCCTCTCGGTGAGATTGTGGACGAACGTTCGCTGGTCAACTCGATTGTTGCGCTTCACGCGACGGGTGGTTCCACCAACCACACGCTGCACATGCCGGCCATCGCCCAGTGCGCCGGCATCCAGTTGACCTGGCAGGACATGGCCGATCTGTCCGAAGTGGTGCCGACCCTGAGCCACGTCTACCCCAACGGCAAGGCCGACATCAACCACTTCCAGGCCGCTGGCGGCATGTCGTTCCTGATTCGTGAACTGCTCGATGCGGGCCTGCTTCACGAAGACGTAAACACCGTGGCCGGCCGCGGCCTGCGTCGCTACACCCAGGAGCCGTTCCTGGATAATGGCAAGCTGGTCTGGCGTGATGGCCCGATCGAAAGCCTGGATGAAAACATCCTGCGTCCGGTGGCTCGCCCGTTCTCCCCGGAGGGCGGCTTGCGGGTCATGGAAGGCAACCTGGGGCGTGGCGTGATGAAGGTTTCGGCGGTGGCGCTGGAGCATCAGATCGTCGAGGCGCCTGCCCGGGTTTTCGAAGATCAGCAGGACCTGGCCGATGCGTTCAAGGCCGGGGAGCTTGAGCGCGATTTCGTCGCGGTCATGCGTTTTCAGGGGCCGCGCTCCAACGGCATGCCTGAACTTCACAAAATGACACCCTTTCTCGGCGTGCTGCAGGATCGCGGTTTCAAGGTCGCGCTGATTACCGACGGACGCATGTCCGGGGCCTCCGGAAAGATCCCGGCGGCCATCCACGTCTGCCCTGAAGCGTCCGATGGTGGCCCTTTGGCACTTGTGCGTGATGGGGACCTCATTCGGGTCGATGGCGTGAAAGGAACGTTGCAAGTTCTGGTCGAACCGGCAGAATTGGCCGCCAGAGAACCGGCAATCGGACGTTTGTCCCACAACGTGGGCACCGGCCGTGAACTGTTCGGTTTCATGCGCATGGCCTTCAGCTCGGCAGAGAAGGGCGCCAGCGCCTTTACTTCGAATCTGGAGACGCTCAAGTGACATTGGCGATGGTGGGTGATATCGGCGGCACAAATGCTCGTTTTGCCATCTGGGAAGACGATCAGTTGCATTCGATCCGGGTGTTCCCGACGATCGATTACGCCAGTCCCGAGAAGGCCCTGCTGGTCTACTTGCAGGACCTGGAGCTGCAACCGGGCGATGTCGGCTCGATCTGCCTGGCCGTGGCGGGGCCGGTGACCGGCGATGATTTCCACTTCACCAACAGCCACTGGAAAATCAACCGGCAGGCATTCTGTGCGGCGATGAAGATCGACAACCTGATCATGGTCAACGACTTCACCGCCATGGCGCTGGGCATGACTCGCCTGCGCGACGATGAATACCTCACCGTGCGCCACGGCAAGGGCGATCCGAAGGCCGCCCGCGTGGTGATCGGACCGGGCACCGGCCTTGGCGTCGGCACCTTGATTCGCACCGGCGAAAGCCACTGGACCGCCGTGCCGGGCGAGGGTGGACATGTGGATTTGCCTATCGGTACGTCCCGCGAGGCGTTGTTGTGGACTCGGCTGATGGCCGAGCATGAACACGTCAGCGCCGAAACGATTCTGAGCGGCGCGGGCCTGTTGTTGCTGTATCAGGTCAGTTGTGCGCTGGATGACATCGAGCCGGAGCTGAAATCCCCGGCGGCCATTACCTCCGCCGCGCTCAAGGGTGATCCGGTGGCCTGCGCGGTGCTGGAGCAGTTCTGTGTGTTCCTGGGCCGGGTGGCGGGCAACAACGTGTTGACCGTCGGCGGGCGGGGCGGTGTGTACATCGCAGGCGGGGTGATTCCGCGTTTCGTCGACTTCTTCATGAACAGCGGTTTCAATGCGGCCCTTGCACAAAAAGGCCTGATGAAGGATTACTTCAAGGATGTGCCGGTGTGGCTGGTGACGGCCGAGTACCCGGGCCTGATGGGCGCGGGTGTGGCGCTGGACCAGGCGCTGGCTCAGGCCTGATGCTTTTGTAGGAGCGCGCTGTGCTGCTGTATCAATAATAACAATCCAGTGCTTACAAGGACGACCAAAGTGAACGCTGTCAGTAAATCGATTCTGGTGGTCGATGACGACCAGGAGATCCGCGAGTTGCTGCAGGCCTACCTGAGCCGTGCAGGCTTTCAGGTACGTACCGTGGGCGACGGTGCCGAGTTTCGTCAGGCGTTCAATGACGAGGCCAGCGACCTGCTGATTCTCGATGTCATGCTGCCCGATGAAGATGGTTTCAGCCTGTGTCGCTGGGTCAGGCAGCACCCGCGCCAGCCCCATGTGCCGATCATCATGCTCACCGCCAGCTCCGACGAGGCCGACCGGGTCATCGGCCTTGAGCTGGGCGCCGACGACTACATGGCCAAGCCCTTCAGCCCACGTGAACTCCAGGCCCGGATCAAGGCCCTGCTGCGCCGTGCCCAGTTTGGCCAGGAACGCACGGCTGGCGAGGTGCTGGTGTTCGACGAGTGGCGTCTGGACATGGTCAGCCACCGGCTGTTCCACAACGATGGCGAGGAAGTGATCCTCTCGGGTGCCGACTTCGCCTTGCTCAAACTGTTTCTCGATAACCCGCAGCAGATCCTCGACCGCGACACCATCGGCAACGCTACCCGTGGGCGTGAGCTGATGCCGCTGGAGCGCATCGTCGACATGGCGGTGAGTCGTCTGCGCCAGCGTCTGCGCGACACCGGCAAGGCGCCGCGGCTGATTCGCACCGTGCGAGGCAGTGGCTATCTGCTGGCGGCCAACGTGCTGCCGCAAGCCGGCAACGGCTACTGACCGGTGATAGTGGTCGAGAAAAAACGCCGTCTGCCGGTACCGCGCTCGCTGCTGGGGCGCATGTTGCTGCTGACCCTGCTGGCGGTGTTGCTGGCCCAGACGCTGTCCAGCCTGATCTGGCTGTCGCAACTGCGTGCCACGCAGATGGAAGGCCTGATC
This sequence comes from Pseudomonas sp. NPDC090201, assembly GCF_044746825.1. Classification (NCBI taxonomy): domain Bacteria; kingdom Pseudomonadati; phylum Pseudomonadota; class Gammaproteobacteria; order Pseudomonadales; family Pseudomonadaceae; genus Pseudomonas; species Pseudomonas sp. NPDC090201. The sequence goes on along the minus strand of NZ_JBIVCX010000001.1, from coordinate 1,113,887 downwards.
ACCAGTGCCCGCAGCCTCGGTTTCTCGATGGCCGCCAGCGTGAGTTATTTCCGTTCGTTGCCGGTGGCGTTTCGCCCGATGGTCCTCGACCAGTTGCGCAGCATGGGCGGCACGCGGTTTTTTGTGTCGCTCAATGACCGGCCCCTGGAAATGCAGGTGCTGGAGCCCACGGTGCGCAAGTCGGCGGTGATCAACGTGGTCGGCCAGGTCCTGCGCCAGAACCTGGGCGCTGACCCCGACATCCTGGTGCGCTTCGTGCGTCCGGAAGACCTGCGCATCTTCAACAGCGGTCTGAAACTCGATGAGCTGCCGCGCTCCTGGGCACATTACGCCCTGACGCTGGAGCCGGTGAATCCGCCGGTGCTGGTGACCCAGATCGAGCTGTCGCCGGGGGAATGGCTGTACATCGCTTCGCTGTTGCCTGAGCCCTACACCATGCTCGAAGAGGAAGGCCTGCCGTCGCAGCAGGTCTGGTTCATCGCGCTGACGAGTATTTTCCTCTTGGTGTTCATCGGCCTGCTGGTGCATTGGCAAAGCGGGCCGCTCAAGCGTCTGGCCAATGCGGCGCGGGACCTGTCGCTGGGCGCCGACGTGGAGCCAGTGGTGGAGGGCGGCGGTAGCGAGGTGGTCGAGGTGACTCGCGCCTTCAACACCATGCGTGAACGCATCAGCCGTTACCTGACCGAGCGCGGGCAGTTGTTCAGCGCCATTTCCCACGACTTGCGCACCCCGATCACACGGCTGCGGCTGCGGGTCGAACTGCTGGAAGACGAAGCCATGCAGGTCAAGTTCACCCGCGATCTGGATGAGCTGGAGCTGCTGGTCAAAGGCGCCCTGCAGTGTGTGAAAGACACCGACATCCACGAGAACATCGAGCCGGTGGACCTCAATCACGCGCTGGACTGCCTGATCGAACCGTACCTGGGGCCCAACGGCGATGGCCGTGTCACGCTGCAAGGCACGGCGATGTCGATGTTCTACGGCAAGCCGCTGGCGTTGCGGCGCTGCATGGGCAACCTGATCGACAACGCGATCAAATACGGCGACAAGGCGCACCTGTTCGTCGAGGACGATGCCGAGGCGTTCATCCTGCATGTGGATGACGAGGGGCCGGGCGTGCCGGAGCAGCGCCTGGAGCAGGTGTTCGAGCCGCATTTCCGGCTGGCGGGCAAACAGCAGCAGGGCTACGGCCTGGGGCTGGGCATCGCACGCAATATCGCCCACAGCCACGGCGGTGAAGTCAGCTTGCAGAACCTGCGCGAGGGCGGGCTGCGGGTGACGTTGTACCTGCCACGCAGCCAGAACTGACGCCAAACCCTGTAGGAGCGCGCTTGCCCGCGACTGCGTCATGTCAGTCGCCACATCCGGTGCAGCCACACCGCAGTCGCGGGCAAGCGCGCTCCTACAACTGCAACAGCGAATGTCACCATCCTGTGACACTCGCGCATCCCTTCGTTACCGTCGGCTCTAGCCCGTTGTTTAGAATCCATGCAGTGCAAGCACCAAGACTTGCTCATGCATAACAACAAGAAAGGTCAAATTGATGAATTCGATTACTCGTCTCGCCGCACTCGTTTCTCTCGCCTCGTTGTTCCCTCTGAGCGCCATGGCCGCTGATTCCAAAGGCACTGTCGAAGTTGTCCACTGGTGGACTTCGGGCGGTGAAAAGGCGGCTGTCGATGTGCTCAAGGCCCAAGTTGAAAAAGACGGATTCACCTGGAAAGACGGCGCTGTAGCTGGCGGCGGCGGTTCGACTGCCATGACCGTTCTGAAAAGCCGTGCCGTGGCCGGTAACCCGCCTGGCGTTGCCCAGATCAAGGGCCCGGACATCCAGGAGTGGGCATCCACTGGCCTGCTCGATACCGACGTGCTCAAGGATGTCTCCAAGGAAGAGAAGTGGGACAGCCTGCTGGACAAGAAAGTCTCCGATACCGTGAAGTACGACGGTGATTACGTGGCCGTGCCGGTGAACATTCACCGTGTGAACTGGCTGTGGATCAACCCGGAAGTCTTCAAGAAAGCCGGTATCGAGAAAGCGCCTACCACCCTCGAAGAATTCTACGCCGCAGGCGACAAGCTCAAGAAAGCCGGCTTCATCCCGCTGGCCCACGGTGGCCAGCCTTGGCAGGACAGCACCGTGTTCGAAGCTGTCGTACTCTCGGTCATGGGCGCAGACGGTTACAAGAAAGCCCTGGTCGACCTCGACAACGGCGCGCTGACCGGCCCCGAGATGGTCAAGTCCCTGACCGAACTCAAGAAAGTCGCCACCTACATGGACACCGACGGCAAAGGCCAGGACTGGAACCTGGAAGCCGCCAAGGTCATCAACGGCAAGGCCGGCATGCAGATCATGGGTGACTGGGCCAAGTCCGAATGGACCGCCGCCAAGAAAGTCGCCGGCAAGGACTACGAGTGCGTTGCCTTCCCGGGCACCGACAAGGCGTTCACCTACAACATCGACTCCCTGGCCGTGTTCAAGCAGAAGGACAAGGGCACCGCAGCCGGTCAGCAGGACATCGCCAAGGTGGTGCTGGGCGAGAACTTCCAGAAAGTCTTCAGCATCAACAAGGGCTCGATCCCGGTGCGTAACGACATGCTGTCCGACATGGACAAGTATGGTTTCGACTCCTGCGCCCAGACCGCTGCCAAGGACTTCCTGGCAGATGCCAAGACCGGCGGCCTGCAACCGAGCATGGCGCACAACATGGCCACCACACTGGCCGTGCAGGGCGCGTTCTTTGACGTCGTGACCAACTACATCAACGACCCGAAAGCCGATCCGGCCGACGCGGCGAAGAAACTGGGCGCTGCGATCAAGGCTGCTAAATAACGCGTAGTCCGCAGACTTGTAGGAGCGCGCTTGCCCGCGATTGCGGTGTGTCAGATCAACGATGCGGCACTGACACGACGCCGTCGCGGGCAAGCGCGCTCCTACGCGGGACGCGTTCGTAATCTTCTTTTCCTGTACTGGATTTCACCATGAGTTCTGTTGCTGTGTTCAGCAAAGCCTCGCCGTTCGATGCACTGCAGCGCTGGCTACCCAAACTGGTGCTGGCGCCAAGCATGTTCATCGTATTGGTGGGCTTCTACGGCTATATCCTGTGGACGTTCGTTCTGTCGTTCACCAACTCGACTTTCCTGCCGTCCTACAAGTTCGTGGGCCTGGCGCAATACGCACGGCTGTTCGACAACGACCGCTGGTGGGTAGCAAGCAAGAACCTTGCGGTGTTCGGTGGCATGTTCATCGGTATCAGCCTGGTGGTCGGCGTGCTGCTGGCAGTGTTCCTCGATCAGCGCATTCGTCGCGAAGGTTTCATCCGCACCATTTACCTGTACCCGATGGCGCTCTCGATGATCGTCACAGGTACCGCCTGGAAATGGCTGCTCAACCCGGGCATGGGCCTGGACAAACTGCTGCGTGACTGGGGCTGGGAAGGCTTCCGTCTGGACTGGCTGATCGATCCGGATCGCGTGGTCTACTGCCTGGTGATCGCTGCCGTGTGGCAGGCCTCGGGCTTCATCATGGCGATGTTCCTGGCGGGCCTGCGTGGTGTCGATCAGTCGATCATCCGTGCCGCGCAGATCGATGGCGCAAGCATGCCCAAGATCTACTGGAAAGTGGTGCTGCCAAGCCTGCGTCCGGTGTTCTTCAGTTCGGTGATGATCCTGGCGCACATCGCCATCAAGAGCTTCGACCTGGTGGCCGCGATGACCGCCGGTGGCCCTGGCTACTCGTCCGACCTGCCTGCGATGTTCATGTACTCGTTCACCTTCAGCCGTGGCCAGATGGGCATGGGGTCGGCCAGTGCAATCCTGATGCTCGGTGCGATTCTCGCGATCCTAGTGCCTTACCTGTATTCCGAGCTGAGGACCAAGCGCAATGACTAGTCTCGCTGCCAAACCTTCCATCAGCCTGAGCCGGATCGCGATCTACGCCGTGCTCATCGGCGCGGTGCTGATCTACCTGGTGCCGCTGGTGGTGATGCTGCTCACCAGTTTCAAATCGCCGGAAGACATCGGCACCGGCAACCTGTTGAGCTGGCCGACCGAAATCACGGCCATCGGCTGGGTCAAGGCCTGGGCGACGGTCAAGGGCTACTTCCTGAACTCGATCCTGATCACCGTGCCGGCGGTGCTGATCTCCACCGCCATCGGTGCCCTGAACGGCTACGTGCTGTCGATGTGGCGCTTTCGTGGCTCGCAGATGTTCTTCGGCCTGTTGCTGTTCGGCTGCTTCCTGCCGTTCCAGACCGTGCTGCTGCCGGCCTCGTTCACCCTGGGCAAGATGGGTCTGGCCAGTACCACCACCGGCCTTGTGTTCGTGCACGTGGTCTACGGCCTGGCGTTCACCACGCTGTTCTTCCGCAACTACTACGTGAGCATCCCTGATGCGCTGGTCAAGGCTGCACGCCTGGACGGTGCCGGTTTCTTCACCATTTTCCGGCGGATCATCCTGCCGATGTCGACCCCGATCATCATGGTCTGCCTGATCTGGCAGTTCACCCAGATCTGGAACGACTTCCTGTTCGGTGTGGTGTTCTCCAGCGGTGATTCGCAGCCCATCACGGTGGCGCTGAACAACCTGGTCAACACCAGTACCGGGGTCAAGGAATACAACGTTGATATGGCGGCGGCGATGATCGCGGGTCTGCCGACCCTGCTGGTCTATGTGGTCGCAGGCAAGTATTTCGTGCGCGGGCTGACGGCCGGCGCAGTCAAGGGGTAATCATGGCAACGCTCGAACTTCGCAATGTAAACAAGACTTACGGGACCGGCCTGCCGGACACCCTGAAGAACATCGAACTGTCGATCAAGGATGGCGAATTCCTGATTCTGGTCGGGCCTTCAGGCTGCGGTAAGTCGACCCTGATGAACTGCATCGCGGGCCTGGAAAACATCACCGGCGGCGCGATCATGATCGGCGATCAGGACGTCAGCGGCATGAGCCCCAAGGATCGTGACATCGCCATGGTGTTCCAGTCCTACGCCCTGTACCCGACCATGAGCGTGCGCGAGAACATCGAGTTTGGCCTCAAGATCCGCAAGATGAGCCAGGCCGACATCGACGCCGAAGTCGCCCGTGTCGCCAAGCTGCTGCAGATCGAACACCTGCTCAATCGCAAGCCGGGCCAGCTTTCCGGTGGCCAGCAACAACGTGTGGCCATGGGCCGCGCACTGGCCCGTCGGCCGAAGATCTACCTGTTCGACGAACCGCTGTCCAACCTCGACGCCAAGCTGCGGGTCGAGATGCGCACCGAAATGAAACTGATGCACCAGCGCCTCAAGACCACCACGGTCTACGTGACCCACGACCAGATCGAAGCGATGACCCTGGGCGACAAGGTGGCGGTCATGAAGGACGGCATCATTCAGCAGTTCGGCACGCCCAAGGAGATCTACAACGATCCGGCGAACCAGTTCGTCGCCAGCTTCATCGGCTCGCCGCCCATGAACTTCATTCCACTGCGCCTGCAACGCAAGGATGGCCGTCTGGTCGCGTTGCTCGACAGCGGCCAGGCGCGCTGCGAACTGCCGATGAGCATGAGCGATGCGGGGCTGGAAGACCGTGAGGTGATTCTGGGCCTTCGCCCTGAACAGATCATGCTAGCGTCCGGTGATTCTTCCGGTATGCCGACCATCCGCGCTGAAGTCCAGGTCACCGAGCCCACGGGGCCTGACACGCTGGTTTTCGTCACGCTCAATGAAAGCAAGGTCTGCTGCCGCCTGGCCCCTGATGTGGCGCCTGCGGTGGGCGAAACCCTGACCCTGCAATTCGATCCGGCCAAGGTGCTGCTGTTCGACGCCAAGACCGGAGAGCGTCTGGGTGCGCTGGGAAAGTCTAAGCCCGAGCAGGGCATGGGCAACGTCACGCGGCTCAACCGCAACTGATTCACGCACGCAGGAGCACTGCGTCAACGAGCACATCTGACGGGGCGGTTTCTGCCGTAAAGACGGCCCGTCAGGCACACGAAGCAAGTGGTTACAACGCTGTTCCAGAGCTAATAACAATAAAACGAGGATTTAAGGGATGAAGAAGGTAAAAGGCAAATCGCTGAACCAGTTCCGGTTGATTGGCGGGCTGTCAGTCCTGGGGGCTTTGACAATGTCGGGATCGGCATTCGCACTCGAGCCTTTCAACGCCAACGAGCACATGACCGGCGATTGGGGCGGTCTGCGCAAAGAGCTGCACGACAAGGGTTATGACTTCAATCTCGAGTACGTTGGCGAGATGGGGGCCAACGTCAAGGGCGGCTACAACCACGACAAGACTGCACGCTACAGCGACCAGTTCGCCATCGGTACCCAGATCGACCTGGACAAGGCTTTCGGCATCAAGGACGCCGAGTTCAAGCTGACCATCACCGAGCGTAGCGGTAACAACATCTCCAACGATCGCCTGGGCGATCCGCGCATCGGCACGCTGTCTTCCTCGCAGGAAGTCTGGGGCCGTGGCCAGACCTGGCGCCTGACGCAGATGTGGGTCAAGCAGAAGTACTTCGACGGCGCGCTGGACATCAAGCTGGGCCGTATGGGCGAAGGTGAAGACTTCGGCAGCTTCCCTTGCGACTTCCAGAACCTGACGTTCTGCGGCACCCAGGCAGCGAACTACGTCAACACCTGGTACAACTGGCCCGTCAGCCAGTGGGCTGCGCGCGTGAAATACAACATCACGCCGGAATTCTTCGCGCAGGTCGGTGTGTATGAGCAGAACCCGTCGTACCTGGAAACCGGTAACGGCTTCAAGCTCAGCGGCAGCGGCGCCAAGGGCACCCTGGTGCCTGTGGAAGTGGTGTGGTCGCCAAGCATCAACTCGCTGCCAGGCGAATACCGCCTGGGCTGGTACTACAGCAGCCCGAGCGCCGATGACCTGAAAGACGACATCAACGGTCAGCCTCAGGCCCTCACCGGCGCCGACTTCAAGTCCCACGGCAGCAAGCACGGCTGGTGGTTTGTCGCTCAGCAGCAACTGACCACCATCGGTGGTGATCCGTCGCGCGGCATGAGCGTGTTCTTCAACGCCACTGTGCACGACAAGGCCACCAACTTCGTCGACAACTTCCAGAACGTCGGCCTGGTGTTCAAAGGGCCGTTCGATGCTCGTCCGAAGGATGACATCGGCGTTGGTGTGTCGCGTATCCACGTCAACGACAACGTGCGTGACCGTGCACGTCTGATCAACCAGGTGAACGGCGCGACCGATTTTGACGATCCGAACTTCCTGCCGATCCAGACCACCGAGTACAACTCGGAGATCTACTACGGCGTACACGTCACCGACTGGCTGACCGTGCGTCCGAACGTGCAGTACGTCGTGCACCCAGGTGGTACCGACCACATCGACAACGCACTGGTTGCCGGTATCAAGCTGCAAACCAAGTTCTAAGTGTCATCGGCGGCGCGTACCGCTCCTGCGCGCCGCTTCTCTCTGATGTGCTTCACAAACGATCTAGGGTCGTGTGTGCTTTACGGGCAGCCTGGCTGCCCGTTTTTTTGTGGAATGGCGCGCAGGTTTTTTTGCGCTTTTTTTTGCACTGAGATCCCCCCTTTTGCCCTCGTAGCAGCACGGCTTGCCGGCGGGGGCATTCTCAAGATCGCCCCCGCCGGCAAGCCGTGCTGCTACGGGTGTCTCACCGCTAGACAGGAACTCAATGGCCATCTCGGAAACAGGCTCGCTTGAGCATCCTCTTCAACGCTTCTTCACCCAGGCAAGGCCGCAGCCGACCTTTCAGTGGGAGCGGTACCAGCAGCGCGATGTGCTGGTGGTCAATCACCCGCAATGCCACGCGGTGTTCAGCCGCCAGGGCGCGCAACTGCTGCATTTCCAGCCTTCCGGGCAAAAGCCCTGGTTGTGGTGCGCGGCGCAGTGGCCGCAGGTGGGCGCGATTCGTGGCGGTGTGCCGGTGTGCTGGCCGTGGGTGGGGCGGCATCCCGGTGAGAGTGGCTGGCCGTCCAATGGCTGGGGGCGCCTGCTGGACTGGAAGCTGATCGACAGCCAGGAACACCGCGACGGTGTATCGCTGCACTGGCGCCTGACATTATGGGACTGGCAGGCCGACCTGTTCGCGGAACTGGGGCAGGGCATGGATCTGCGTCTGGAGACCCAGCATCAGGACAGCGAACCCTGCCAGTTCGGCCACGCCTTGCACGCCTATTGGCGCATCAGTGACATCGCCGATGTCGCCCTGCAAGGGCTGGATGGCGCCCTGGGCTACGACGAACTCAGCCGCAGCCCCTGCGAGCAGAAGGGCGAGCTGAAGGTGCTAGGCAGTTGCCAGAGGGTGTTCGAGCATTCCGGGGCGCTGCAGTTGCAGGATGATAGCTGGCAGCGGCGCCTGAATATCGATGCCAGCGACAGTGCCAGCACGGCAGTCTGGCACCCTGGAGGGCGCCCGCTGCTCGGCGTGGCGGGCAGTGAAGCGGCAGGGTTCGTGCGGGTGGAGGCGGTGTCGGGTATCGACGACTGCCTGAGCCTGGCGCCGGGGCAGCAGGCGCGGGTGAGTTTGCAGGTGAGTTTGGTTGGTTGATGGGTTGGCTCGAGGCCGCCACATGGATGCCCTTCGGGCCTATCGCGGGCAAGCGCGCTCCTACATTTGTTGCAACGTGCCGCATTCTGACGGACCGAGCACATAGCCTTTAAAGCAGACCGCACGGGTCACGTTTGAAACCAAGGCTATCAACTCGGTCCATCAGGCCATGGCACGTTGCAAAAAATGTAGGAGCGCGCTTGCCCGCGAAACGCCCGAAGGGCATCAAGGTAACAATCCCAAGCCAACATCCTCACTCCAACTCATCCCCCGCCGGATACCGGCTCGCATTCAGGCTTTCCTTGATCTTGCGCAGGTGCGGCTGGAAGTCCACGCCGCGGCGCAGGGTCATGCCGGTGGCCAGCACGTCGAGCACGGTCAACTGAACGATGCGCGAGGTCATCGGCATATAGATGTCGGTGTCTTCGGGCAGCGGAATGTTCAGGCTCAGGGTGCTGGCCTTGGCCAGCGGCGAGTTGGCGGCGGTCAGGCCGAGCACCGAAGCGCCGTTTTCCCGGGCAATGCGCGCCACCTCCACCAGTTCACGGGTGCGGCCGGTGTAGGAAATGATCACGAACAGCTCGCCGGTGTGGGCGACGGACGCCAGCATGCGCTGCATCAACACGTCCGCGTGGGCCGTCACGGCCAGGTTGAAGCGAAAGAACTTGTGCTGCGCATCCACCGCAACCGGTGCCGAAGCACCGAGGCCGAAGAAGTGAATCTGCCGGGCCTGGATCAGCAGGTCCACGGCCTTGCTGACCAGCGTCGGGTCGAGCACCTGGCAGACGCTGTCCAGGGAGGCGATGGCGCTGGCGAAGATCTTGCGGGTGTAGGCCTCGGGATTGTCGTCGGCCTCCACCGCACGGCTGACATAGGCCGCGCCGCTGGCCAGGCTCTGGGCCAGTTGCAGCTTGAGTTCCGGATAGCCGCTGACGTCGAACGAGCGGCAGAAGCGATTGACCGTCGGCTCGCTGACCTTGGAGGCCTGGGCCAGGGCGGCAATGCTGAAGCGGGTGGCCTGCTGGGGATTGCTCAGAATCACCTCGGCGACCTTGCGCTCGGCCTTGTTCAATTCCTCGAGACGGCTCTGGATCTGCTCCAGAAGATTGCGTACGCGGTCCATTCAAAATCCTTCTCTGAAGCGGCAAACAGGCGAATCGGCAGGCCATAAGTGTAAAGGTAGCGACATAGGCCTTTAGCCTGTAGCAAAGGTGGCCTATCGTACTGAGGGCCTGTGGCGATCACCACTCTAATGTGCTTTTTGAAGAAATGTTGTGGTTATTACTACATTTGGCCTTGAGTAACGCCTTTAAAAAAGGTATTTGTAGCCTAACTTGATAAAAGAACAAACATTATGCTCTCGATTACGGTAGAACCGTGCACTTTCGCCTTGTTCGGCGCCCTGGGCGACCTGGCAGTGCGCAAGCTGTTTCCTGCGTTGTACCAGCTTGACCGGGCTGGACTGCTGCATGCCGAGACCCGAATTCTTGCCCTGGCCCGCGAAGCGGGCACGCCAGAGGAGCATCTGGCCTACATCGACAAGAACCTGCGCCGTTTTGTCCCCGAGGCTCAGCTTGAGCGCGAGCACGTGGAGCGTTTTCAGGCCCGCCTGAGCTACCTGCACGTGGACTTCCTCAAGGGCGAGGATTACGTGGGCCTGGCCGAAGTGGTGGGCGATGCGCAGACCATGATCGCCTACTTCGCGACGCCCGCCTCGGTGTACGGTGCGATCTGCGAAAACCTGGCGCTGGTAGGCCTGACCGACCGCACCCGTGCGGTGCTGGAAAAACCGATCGGCCATGACCTGGCGTCTTCGCGTCGGGTCAACGATGCGGTAGCCAAATTTCTTCCGGAAAACCGCGTTTACCGGATCGACCACTACCTGGGCAAGGACACGGTGCAGAACCTCATCGCACTGCGCTTTGCCAACAGCCTGTTCGAAACCCAGTGGAACCAGAACTACATTTCCCACGTCGAGATTACTGTGGCGGAGAAAGTAGGCATCGAGGGGCGCTGGGGCTACTTCGACCAGGCCGGCCAGTTGCGCGACATGGTCCAGAACCACCTGTTGCAGCTGTTGTGCCTGATTGCCATGGACCCGCCAAGTGATCTGTCGGCCGACAGCATCCGCGACGAAAAGGTAAAAGTGCTTAAGGCGCTGGTGCCCTTCACCCCGGAACGCCTGGCCACCCAGGTGGTGCGCGGGCAGTACATTGCCGGTTACAGCGAAGGCAAACCGGTTCCCGGTTATCTGGAAGAGGAAAACTCCAACACCCAGAGTGACACCGAAACCTTCGTTGCCATTCGTGCCGACATCCGTAACTGGCGTTGGGCAGGGGTTCCGTTCTATCTGCGTACCGGCAAGCGCATGCCGCAGAAGCTGTCGCAGATCGTGATCCACTTCAAGGAACCGCCGCACTACATCTTCGCCCCGGAACAACGGATGCAGATCAGCAACCGCCTGATCATCCGCCTGCAGCCTGATGAAGGCATTTCGCTGCAAGTGATGACCAAGGATCAGGGGCTGGACAAAGGCATGCAATTGCGCAGCACCCCTTTGCAACTGAGTTTCTCCGACGCTTACAACAGCTCACGCGTCCCGGACGCCTACGAGCGGTTGCTGTTGGAGGTCATGCGCGGCAATCAGAACCTGTTTGTCCGCAAAGATGAGATCGAGTATGCGTGGCAATGGTGCGACCAACTGATTGCCGGCTGGAAAAAGGCGGGCGATGCGCCCAAGCCTTACGCCGCTGGCTCCTGGGGGCCGATGAGTTCCATTGCGCTGATTACTCGTGACGGGAGGTCCTGGTATGGCGATATGTGAACTTGAATTTCCGGCTGGCCTGAAAGCCCTGGATTTCGACAACCCCGAACAGCTGGCCAATGCGCTGGCCGATCACGTGGCCGAGCGTCTGACGGCGGCCATTGACAGCAATCCCCATGGCACCGCGACCCTGGTGGTGTCCGGTGGCAAGAGCCCGGTGGCGTTCTTCCAGGCGCTGGCGCAGAAGCCGATCAAATGGTCGCGCGTGTGTATCAGCCTGGCCGACGAACGCTGGGTGCCGACTGAGCACGCCGACAGCAATGCCGGCCTGCTCAAGCGCTTCCTGTTTCAGGGGCCGGCGGCCGAGGCAGGCTTCTTCAGCCTGTACCGCCCGACCAACACGCTGGACGAAGCGGCGGCAGCCACCGACGAAGCGCTCAAGGAACTGCCGAAGATTGACGTGCTGGTGCTGGGCATGGGCGACGACGGCCACACAGCCTCGCTGTTCCCGGATAGCCCGAACTTGGCCGAAGCACTGGATCTGAACGGCACTCGCCGCTGCCTGCCGATGCTGGCACCGAGCATACCGCATCAGCGTCTGACCATGACCCGTGCCCTTTTGGCGACGGCTGCGACGCCGATCCTGTCCGTTTCCGGGCAGGCGAAACTCGAAACACTGCGCACGGCGCTGGCGGGCGATGACCTGGCCCAGATGCCGATCCGTGCGTTCCTCAACCCGGCTTTAGAGATCTACTGGTGCCCATAAGCAAAGGATCAGCCGCCATGGAGAAAACCCAAGTGACACAACCGTTGAATAGCATGGCGAGCAAAGTTGCCCAGATCGACGAACTCTGCGCGAAAGCGAAGATTCTTCCGGTCATCACCATCGCCCGCGAACAGGACGTGCTGCCTCTGGCCGATGCGCTGGCGGCAGGCGGCCTGACCGCGCTGGAAGTCACCCTGCGTTCCGAATTCGGCCTGAAGGCCATCCGCATGCTGCGCGACGCGCGCCCTGAGCTGTGCGTAGGGGCCGGTACCGTGCTGGACCGCCACATGCTCAAGGCCTGCGAAGAAGCCGGCTCGCAATTCATCGTGACCCCGGGCAGCACTCAGGAGCTGCTGGAAGCTGGCGCGCAGAGCGAGTTGCCGCTGTTGCCTGGCATCAGCAGCGCGTCGGAAATCATGATCGGTTACGCCCTGGGCTATCGCCGCTTCAAGCTGTTCCCGGCTGAAATCAGCGGCGGTGTCGCCGCGATCAAGGCCCTGGGCGGCCCGTTCCCGGAAGTGCGTTTCTGCCCCACTGGCGGCGTCAGCGCAGCCAACCTGAAAAGCTACATGGCGCTGCCAAACGTGATGTGCGTGGGCGGCACCTGGATGATCGACAACGCCTGGGTCAAGAACGGTGACTGGGGTCGCATCACCGATGCCACCGCAGAAGCCGTGGCGCTGTTCGACTGATTGAATGCCCTGACACCCGGCAATATTGATCCCGGACAGCTCTCGTTCATGAGCGGGCTGTTCTAATCATCATTCAACGATGGGTTTCAATGCGCTGGGGTGTTGCTACAGAAGTCGTTGTTGCATGGCTATTTAACGGTGCTCTCCGGTCAGGGAGCATCGTTTTTTTTTGGTTTTTTTAAGGTCAAGGCGAAAGCGATAAATATGTACCGCACAGCCCTTCGGCTGGGCACGTATCTTTATCACTCCTTTGTAGTTCGTTTTTCATGAGCTCTTTAGCGGTGTTCCCTCCCGGGCGCGCCGCTTTTTTTATTCAGGAAATCGAATCAGCGTCTTGGGCGCGTTCGGCCTCAGTGGCTCGCGAGGGCGGGTTCGCAGCGGGTCAAGCAGGGCGGACAAACCGTTGTGGTCAATCTCCTGCATCAGTGCCAACAGGCTGCCCAGCTCTCCCGTCGGAAACCCCTTGCGGGCAAACCAGTTCAGGTAATCCCCCGGCAGATCGGCCAGCAACCGCCCCTTGTACTTGCCATAGGGCATTTCACGGGTCACCAGGAGTTTGAGTTTTTCGGGATTCATGACGTCGCCGTTGGTCTTTTCGAGTGAACTGGCAAGATACGTGCATTCTGCATGCAGGCCAACAGGCCGATCATGCAGAAAGCGCGGTCACGTGATTTGATTAATGTGTTAACTATATGATTTTAAAGGACTTAATTAAGTTTGAAAGTCTGGCATGGCCGCTGCAACAGTCTACTCATCGAGTGAATTGACTCTTCGATCAACCTGCCAGAAAGGAAACTCAAAATGACGGACATCAACAAAGAAGCGGTCTCCCTGCTCAATGACCTGATCGAGACCAGCAAAGACGGCGAAAAAGGTTTCCACACCAGCGCCGAAGATATCAAGAACCCAGAAATCAAAGCTTATTTCCTTTCTCGTTCATCCGAGTGTGCAACTGCAGTGCGTGAACTTCAGGCTGAAGTCCGTGCACTGGGCGGCGATCCAGAAAATTCCTCGACCGCCGCAGGCACTGTGCACCGTCTATGGGTGGAGCTGAAGGCTGCCGTGACCGGCAAGAGCGATGAAGCCGTACTCAATGAAGTGGAGCGTGGTGAAGACCATGCCCTGAAGGCTTATCGCGATGCCCAGCAGAAAGCCGTCGAGAAAGCGCTGCCAACTAATGTGGTCAGCCTGATTCAGCGTCAGCTGGCCGGCGTGCAAGCCAACCACGACAAAGTAAAAGCGCTGCGTGACTCGGTTCGCAGAGCGAGCTGATCAACGCCGGTAGCTGGCACTCAGGTGCTAGCCGCTAGTTGAATGAAAAAGCGTCAGCCTGGCTGGCGCTTTTTTGTGCTCCCGGATCAAGTTGCAGACAGATCAGGTGTTGCTGGTAGCGCGACACGATTGCGACCCAGGCGCTTGGCCTCATAGAGCGCTTTGTCTGCATCGGCCAGCAGCATGGCCAGCGTGGCGTGCGCATTGGGCGTGCGAGTCGCGACACCGATACTCACGGTAGTCGGCTGGGTATCTTCGCCGTGAGGCGCAAGTGCCTCGATGGCGCTGCGGATCTTTTCGGCGATCTGTGCCGCGCCTTCAAGGGGCGTCTGCGGCAACACCACCATGAATTCCTCCCCGCCATAGCGTGCGGCCAGGTCGCCGGGGCGTCGCGTGGTGGCGGACAGCGTGCGGGCAACGTCACGCAATGCGTCGTCGCCGCCATGATGGCCATGACGATCGTTGAACGCCTTGAAGTGGTCCACATCGATCATCAAGAGCGATAAGGGCTGGCCGTTGCGCAGGCTGCGCGACCACTCGTGCGCCAGTGCCTGATCCAGCTGGCGGCGGTTGGCTAGCCCAGTCAACCCGTCGGTGGAGGCGAGCTTGGCCAGTTCCCGTTCGGCCCGACGGCGCAGGCGCAACTGCCTGCCCAGCAACGACGACAGCCAGAGTATTCCCAGGCACAACAGGCCCGTGGCGCCCGCGACCAGCAGCGCATTGCGCTTCCACACGGCATACACCTCATCCCGGGACTGGGCCACCACCACAATCAGCGGCAAGTCCCCGACGCGGGAGAAAGTATATAGCCTGCGTTCGTTGTCGAAATCGGAAACGGCGCTGAAACTGCCGTTGATCTCCTTGAGGATTCGCTGGAAGTTGGGTTGCTGGCTGAAATCCCGGCCAATGAACTTCGCATTCGCACCCTCAGGCTGACGGGCGAGCAGGATGCCTTCGGCGTTGATGAGGTTGATGGTGCCGCTGCGTCCCACATCCAGGCCGCGAAACAGGTGATTGAAGTAGGAGAGGCGCATCGAGGCGCTGGCGACGCCGACGAACTGGCCGTCAGGGGAGGGGATGCGCCGGCTGAAACTGATGCACCAGTCCTTGAACCCCCAGCGGGATTTGAACGGCCCGTCCACCTTCAATCCCAGGGACGCATTGCTTCGATGAAACTGAAAACTCGCCCGGTCGGAAAAGTTGTCTGGCCGAGGGTCCACCGAGGTGGAGTCGGCGACGATCGCGCCATTCTCATCAAGCATGACCAGGTCTCCCTTGTAAGGCGCGGCAGTGGAACGATCAAACAACACCTGACGCCGCAACGCAGGAGAGATCGCCATCACCTCCGGCTGCTGCCATGCGTCGATCATGCCCTTGAGCGAGATGTCATAGAGATCGGCGTTGCGCTGCACATCCGCATCGATCAGTTGCACCACATTGTTGGCCGAGCGCACTGCGGTTTCGGTCGCATTGCCATACTCGCGCAGCAAGAGCGAGGCGACGATGGCCAGGATCGCCAGCACAGCAAGCAGGCTTCCGGACATCAGCATTTTTTCCGACCGGGACCAGGACCTCGGCGGCGATATGGCAACGGAAAATGTCATCGAACAGCTCTGTTGAAGGTGAACCACTGATGTCCTGCCGGCTGGCTGCATCCAGGGTGCGTCCAGGCCAGCCCATGCTTTCAGGAATTGATGACGTTCGGGTCATCATGGTCGAGCATTAAGGAGACGTCGGCGGCTTGGATCAAGTCAGAAAATTCTGCGAACGCCGTAAGAAATAGGCGGCCAAGGCTTAATCGCGACTTGGTCAGCGCAAGCAGACGTTCTGGGAGATGAGTGGGGTCACTCAACGCCCTCTTGGCGTCGAGGGCGTGGCGGGGAGTCTGGTAGCGATACTTGGCGGAGGCGGTTGAGGGATCACTCCCCCTCATCAAACCTGTTGTTGATCAACTCGATCAACCCTTCCAGCGCTGCCTGTTCGTCGTCGCCTTCGGTCAGCAGGTGAATCTCGGTGCCTTTGCCTGCGGCGAGCATCATCACGGCCATGATGCTTTTTCCGTCGACCATGCTTTCCGGGGTGCGGCCGACGCGGATCTGGCAGGGGAATTTTCCGGCCACGCCCACGAACTTGGCGGCCGCGCGGGCGTGCAGGCCCAGCTTGTTGATGATGGTGATCTGATGAGCGGGCATCGCGTTGGGGATCCTTTCAGCTTAGGTCGCGGTGGCGGACCTGAACATTCTTGAGCGATTGTTGCAGGGCCTGACCCAGGCGTTCGGTCAGGTAGACGGAGCGGTGATGCCCGCCGGTGCAGCCAATGGCAATGGTGACGTAGGCGCGGTTGCTGGCGGCGAAGCGCGGCAACCACTTGTTGAGGTACGAGGAAATGTCCTGGAACATCTCTTCGACATCCGGCTGTGCGGCCAGGTACTCGGCCACCGGCAGGTCGAGGCCGGACTGCTCGCGCAACTCCGGCTTCCAGTAGGGGTTGGGCAGGCAGCGCACATCGAAGACCAGGTCGGCATCCACGGGCATGCCGCGCTTGAAACCGAACGACTCGATCAGGAAGGCAGTGCCGGGCTCGGGTTTGTTCAGCAGGCGCAGCTTGAGGGTGTCGCGCAACTGGTAGAGATTCAGGTGCGTGGTGTCGATGGTCAGGTCGGCCAGGTCGATGATCGGCCCCAGCAGCGTCTTTTCGTCACGAATGGCCTCGGCCAGCGAGCGTGTCGCGTTGCTCAGCGGATGGCGGCGGCGGGTTTCGGAGAAGCGCTTGAGCAGTGTCGACTCTTCGGCATCCAGGAACAGGACGTCGCAGCGGATGTGGCGGCCGCGGACCTCTTCGAGCATTCGCGGAAAACGGGTCAGGTGACTGGGCAGGTTACGGGCGTCGATGGAGACGGCCAGTAGCGGTTCTGCCAGTTCCGTGTTGATCAGCGCCCGCTCGGCAAGCTCTGGGAGCAGGCCGGCCGGCAGGTTGTCGACGCAGTAGAAGCCACTGTCTTCGAGAACATCGAGGGCCGTGCTCTTGCCGGAGCCGGAGCGACCGCTGACGATGATCATGCGCATGTTCAGTGACCGTTCTGTACGCGAAGCACGACGTTGTACAGCTCTTCGCTGCTCTTGGCCTCGCGCAGGCTTGCGCGGACGTCGGCACGGTCGAGCATGCTGGCGATCTGGCGAAGCAGTTCGAGGTGGGCATCGGTCGCTGCTTCAGGGACGAGCAGCACGAACAACAGGTCAACCGGAGCGCCGTCGATGGCGTCGAAGTCGACAGGCCGTTGCAGGTGCAGCACGGCACTCACCGGTGCCTGGCAGCCCTTGAATCGGCAGTGGGGGATGGCGATCCCGTTGCCAAAACCGGTAGACCCCAGTTTTTCACGGGCGAGTAGGCTTTCGTAGACGTCTTGCCAGTCGAACTCGGGAACTTCTTCGCCGATGCGTCGGGCAATCTCTTCGAGTACTGCTTTCTTGCTGCCGCCTGGCACGTTCACGAATGAACGGCCAGGGGTCAGGATATTTTCAAGTCGGATCATGGAGGGGGAGCGTCAGCGAGCGGCCGCACCTTTGAGGATGCTTTGCTGCTTTTCCTTATGTTTGAGCAGTTGTCTGTCCAGCTTGTCAGTGAGCAGGTCGATTGCCGCGTACATGTCATCATGCTCCGCATTGGCTACGACCTCTCCACCGTGGATATGCAGGGTGGCCTCGATCTTCTGTTTGAGTTTCTCGACGGCCATCGTCACCTGCACGTTGGTAATCTTGTCAAAGTGCCCTTCGAGCTTTTTCAGCTTCAGCTCGATGTACTCGCGCAGGGGCTTGGTCACTTCCAGTTGGTGTCCACTGATGTTGACTTGCATACAGCTTCTCCTTCGTTGCCAGTGCATTAAGAGGCAGGCTTGGATGCCTGCCACTGGAACGCTGTGGCTCGTGACCTCTAGGTTCTAGTAAGAAAAGTCTTGAGACCCGGTCATGCTGCGCTGAAAACAGCCTTGCCTTACCTACGTCTCAAAACATTTCGTACAGAGCCTGCCTTTACATCAGTCGCTTGCGCTCGCTCGAAGGGGCTATCCCTAAGGATTCGCGATACTTGGCGACTGTGCGACGGGCCACTTGGATGCCTTGTGCCTCCAGTAAACCAGCGATCTTGCTGTCACTCAACGGCTTTTTCTGATTTTCCGCGGCAACCAGTTTCTTGATGATCGCGCGAATGGCCGTGGACGAGCATTCACCGCCCTCGGAGGTGCTCACGTGGCTTGAGAAGAAGTACTTCAGTTCGTAAATGCCGCGAGGCGTGTGCATGAACTTTTGCGTGGTGACCCGCGAGATCGTCGATTCGTGCATGCCCACCGCCTCGGCGATGTCGTGCAGGACCAACGGCTTCATCGCCTCGTCGCCGTACTCCAGGAAGCCGCGCTGGTGCTCGACGATCTGGGTCGCGACTTTCATCAGGGTTTCATTGCGGCTTTGCAGGCTCTTGATGAACCAGCGCGCTTCCTGCAACTGGTTGCGCATGAAGGTGTTGTCGGCGCTGGTGTCGGCACGACGCACGAAACCTGCGTACTGCGGGTTGACGCGCAGGCGCGGCACGGCTTCCTGGTTCAGCTCCACCAGCCAGCGCTCGTTGTCCTTGCGCACGATCACGTCGGGCACCACGTACTCGGCTTCGCTGGATTCGATCTGCGAGCCAGGACGCGGGTTGAGGCTCTGGACCAGTTCGATGACCTG
This sequence comes from Pseudomonas sp. NPDC090201, assembly GCF_044746825.1. Taxonomy (NCBI): domain Bacteria; kingdom Pseudomonadati; phylum Pseudomonadota; class Gammaproteobacteria; order Pseudomonadales; family Pseudomonadaceae; genus Pseudomonas; species Pseudomonas sp. NPDC090201. Next base: position 1,095,146 of record NZ_JBIVCX010000001.1, on the reverse strand, counting down.
GCGCAGGTCATCTTCCTTGAGCTTCATGCGGCGCATCAGTTGCGAGTAGTCGCGGCTGCCCAGCAAGTCGATGTAGTCACTGACCAGGCGCTGGGCTTCGGCCAGCCACGGGGTTTTGGCAGGCAGCTGGCGCAATTGCAGCAGCAGGCATTCGCTCAGGGTGCGGGCGCCGATGCCGGCGGGCTCGAACTGTTGAATGCGGTGCAGGACGGCTTCGATTTCGTCCAGCTCGATGTCCAGTTCCGGGTCGAACGCGTCGAGCAGCTCTTCCAGGGACTCGTCCAGGTAGCCCTGGTTGTTGATGCAGTCGATCAGCGTGACGGCGATCAGGCGGTCAGTGTCGGACATCGGCGCCAGGTTCAGTTGCCACAGCAGATGGCTTTGCAGGCTTTCGCCGACCGAGGTGCGGGTGGTGAAGTCCCACTCGTCATCGTCGTTGCTGGGCAGGCTGCTGGCGCTGGTCTGGTAGATGTCTTCCCAGGCGGTGTCGACCGGCAGTTCGTTGGGGATGCGCTCGCTCTCGCTCCACTCGCCGTCTTCGAGATTGTCGACGGTGGGGGCGGATTCCTGGTAGGTAGGTTCCTGAACGTCGGCGTTGGGCTTGTTTTCGATGTTGTCGGCCATCGGGTCGGCATTATCGAAGTCGTCGCCTTCTTCCTGGCGTTCCAGCATGGGGTTGGACTCCAGTGCCTCCTGGATTTCCTGTTGGAGATCCAGCGTGGACAATTGGAGCAAGCGGATGGCCTGTTGCAGCTGCGGTGTCATCGTCAGCTGCTGGCCCATTCTCAAGACTAGCGAAGGTTTCATGGCAGGGGCTTAACACCTTATTCGCCGGCGCATCCGCGCCATCCACTACTGGGCGCCGGGGCGCCAAATTAAGCAAATTATATGCCTGAAACCGAAGTGTTTGCCTAGGGTGTGGCGACAATTAATCCGGGGTTGGCGATGAGGCGCATGCAGCGGTCGCCGGCCAACCCCTTGTCAGCCCCCTGTTTACAGGCGGAACTCGTGGCCGAGATACACTTCCTTGACCAACTGGTTGGCCAGGATGGTTTCAGCGTCACCTTCTGCAATCAGCTGCCCGTCGTTGACGATGTAGGCGGTTTCGCAGATGTCGAGGGTTTCGCGCACGTTGTGGTCGGTGATCAGAACGCCGATACCCTTCGCCTTGAGATGGTAGATGATCTGCTTGATATCGCCCACGGAGATCGGGTCGACACCGGCGAATGGCTCGTCGAGCAGGATGAACTTCGGTGCGGTGGCCAGTGCGCGGGCGATTTCGACACGACGACGCTCACCACCGGACAGGCTCATGCCCAGGTTGTCGCGAATATGGGTGATGTGGAATTCCTGCAGCAGGCTTTCCAGTTCCTTGCGACGTCCTGCGCGATCCAGTTCCTTGCGGGTTTCCAGGATCGCCATGATGTTGTCCGACACCGACAGCTTGCGGAAGATCGAGGCTTCCTGCGGCAGGTAGCCGATGCCGGCACGGGCACGCCCGTGCATCGGCTGGTGGCTGACGTCCTGTTCGTCGATCAGCACGCGGCCCTGGTCGGCCTGCACCAGGCCGACGATCATGTAGAAGCAGGTGGTCTTGCCCGCACCGTTGGGGCCGAGCAGGCCAACGATCTGGCCGCTGTCGATGGACAGGCTGACGTCACGTACCACCTGGCGGCTTTTGTAGGCCTTGGCCAGGTGTTGGGCTTTCAGCGTCGCCATTACTGCGCCTTCTGCTGGTCGGTTTTCTTTTTCGGCTGGATCACCATGTCGACGCGAGGACGCGCTTCGGTGACCTTGCTGCCGGTGGCGCGGCCAGCGCTGGCCAGCTTGCGCACGGTGTCATAGACGATCTTCTCGCCCTGGGTCACGTTGTTGTCCTTGTCGATGACCTTGGCCTTGTCGATCAGCACGATGCGGTTTTGCGGCGCATGGTACTGGATCGTCACGCCCCAGCCCTGAACGGGTTTGGGGTCGCCAGCGGTCTGCAACTGCTCGAAGTAGGCCAGGTTGCCCACCGAGGTCACGACGTCGATGTCACCTTGCGGGGTGCGGGTCATGGTCACCTTGTTGCCGGTGACCTTCATCGAGCCCTGGGTAATGATCACATTACCGGTGTAGGTGGCGATGCCTTGCTTGTCATCGAGCTGGGCGTCGTCGGCCTGAATGCGGATAGGCTGATCCTGATCGTTCGGCAGAGCCCAGGCGCTCACGCTTCCCAGTGCTGCGCCCAGGCCGAGCAAAATAGGGAGGGTTTTAAGGAGCCTCATACTGTCCTCTTGCGTTCGATAGCAGGTGTATCCTGCTTTCTTTTAGATAGGCTTTCATACCCGTACCGGTGCTCACGCCGTTGAAGCCGTCGATTCTAACGGGTTGGGCCGTTTCCGCATATTGCTTCTGAGGGAAGACAGTCATGCGGGTGCTGGTGATGATGGTGGTGCGGTTCTGTTCGTCGGTGCGGTTGATGCGCACGTTGTCGATCAGCTCGACATGATCGCCACCCGGGGAAACTTCGGCGCGTACGCTCTGTACATGCCACGGAAACTCGGTGCCACGGTACATCTGCAGCACCGGGGTGGTCATCAGGGTCACGTCGGTAGCCTTCAGGTGCTCGACCTTGTCCGCCGTCAGGTCGTACTGCTGGGTGCCGTCGGGCAGGTACTGGATGCTGTGGGCGTTCATCGCATAGTAGTCGATGGCGCTCTCGTCCACGGCAACCTTTGGCTGGTCCATGAAGCTTTCCGGGCTGATGTTCCAGTAGCCGGCCGCTGCAAGCAGCAGTCCCAGTGCACCGAAGATCAGGAATGTGCGAAATCTTTTGCTCAGCATAAGTACGCTTCTATAAGTAGGCGGCGTGGGCCGCTTCGAGGTTGCCCTGGGCGTTCAGGATCAGCTCGCAGAATTCCCGGGCAGCGCCTTCGCCGCCCCGTGCCCGGGTAACGCCGTGTGCATGCTCGCGCACGAAACCTGCGGCGTTGGCCACGGCCATGCCCAGGCCTACCCGGCGAATCACCGGCAGGTCGGGCAGGTCGTCACCCAGATAGGCAACCTGTTCATAGCTCAGGTTCAATTGCGCCAGCAGTTCATCGAGCACCACCAGCTTGTCTTCACGGCCCTGGTACAGATGGGCGATGCCCAGGTTTTTGGCGCGACGCTCGACGACCGGGGTCTTGCGACCGCTGATGATAGCGGTGGTCACGCCGGAATTGATCAGCATCTTGATGCCTTGACCGTCCAGGGTGTTGAAGGTCTTGAACTCGCTGCCGTCTTCAAGGAAGTAAAGGCGACCGTCAGTGAGGACGCCATCGACATCGAACACTGCCAGCTTGATCTGTTTGCCGCGTTGCATCAGGTCGTTCATATCACCGCTCATTTACATGACTCCCGCGCGCAGCAGGTCCTGGAGGTTGAAGGCGCCCACCGGACGGTCGGTTTCATCCACCACGATCAGCGCGCTGATCTTGTTGTCTTCCATGATTTTAAGGGCTTGTGCCGCGAGCATGTCCGGGCGGACGGTCTTGCCGTGCACGGTCATCACTTCGTCGATGGTCGCCTGGCGAATATCGATAGGGCGGTCCAGCGTACGGCGCAAGTCGCCGTCGGTGAAGATCCCGGCCAGGCGTCCGTCGGTCTCGACGATGGCGGTCATGCCCAGGCCCTTGCGGGTCATTTCCATCAGCGAGTCGCGCAGCAGGGTTCCGCGCGCCACCACAGGCAGCTCGCCACCGGTGTGCATCACGTGCTCGACCTTGAGCAGCAGGCGGCGGCCAAGGGCGCCACCTGGATGGGAGAAGGCGAAATCTTCGGCGGTAAAACCGCGTGCGTCGAGCAGGGCCACTGCCAGTGCGTCGCCCATGACCAGTGCCGCCGTGGTCGAGGAGGTCGGGGCCAGGTTCAGCGGGCAGGCTTCTTTCTCGACCCGGGCATTGAGGTTCACGTCCGCCGCTTTGGCCAGCGTCGACTCGGGGTTGCCGGTCAGGCTGATGAGCTTGATGCCCAGGCGCTTGATGAGCGGCAGCAGGGTCACGATTTCGTTGGTTGTGCCCGAGTTCGACAGGGCCAGGATGATGTCGTCGGCGGTGATCATGCCCATGTCGCCATGGCTGGCTTCGGCCGGGTGCACGAAAAACGCCGGGGTGCCGGTGCTGGCCAGGGTCGCGGCGATCTTCTTGCCGATGTGCCCTGACTTGCCCATCCCGACCACCACAACCCGCCCTTTGCTGGCCAGGATCATCTGGCACGCACTGACGAAATCGCTATCGATGTGCGCGAGCAAACCCTCCACGGCCTCTATTTCAAGGCGGATGGTGCATTGTGCCGATTGGATCAGGTCGCGGGCGTCGGTCATGTCTGGAGAGGATCGGTCTGCTGAAAAGGCGGGGATTATAGCGACAATGTTGAAAAGCCTCACGCTTCATTGCGGATGTTTGTTTATTCAAAGCGCCTGTCCGTCAGTTCCTGCACCGCGCAAGGCAGGAGTGTTGCAGGAAATTTGCACTGCAACCGCCGTTTGCGCTGCCTTTAACGCCTTGTAATGTTGGAGCTTTGGCTGCGTACGACAGCGGTGGTATAGTTCGCCGCTTGTTCGGCCCCCCCAGACAGTGTGTCGTTCTTCAAGGACGCAGCATCTGAGAGAGAGGCTGCATCGCAAGGAGTTTAGATGAGTGCCGATAACGCCTACGCGGTCGAATTGAAGGGTGTGTCCTTCAAACGCGGTACGCGCAGCATCTTCAATAATGTCGACATCCGCATCCCCCGGGGCAAAGTCACCGGCATCATGGGGCCGTCGGGCAGTGGCAAGACCACTCTGCTGCGGCTGATGGGTGCGCAACTGCGCCCGGCCAGCGGTGAAGTCTGGGTCAACGGCCAGAACCTGCCAAAGCTCTCGCGCAGCGATCTGTTCGATGCGCGCAAGCAGATGGGGGTCCTGTTCCAGAGCGGTGCGCTGTTCACCGATCTCGACGTTTTCGAAAACGTGGCCTTTCCGCTGCGGGTTCATACCCAGCTTCCCGAAGACATGATCCGCGATATCGTCCTGCTCAAATTGCAGGCGGTCGGGTTGCGCGGTGCCGTCGAGCTGATGCCCGACGAGCTCTCCGGGGGCATGAAGCGCCGCGTGGCGCTGGCCCGGGCCATTGCACTGGATCCGCAGATCCTCATGTATGACGAGCCCTTCGTGGGACAGGACCCGATCGCCATGGGCGTACTGGTGCGCCTGATCCGCCTGCTCAACGATGCGCTGGGCATCACCAGTGTCGTGGTCTCCCACGACCTGGCCGAGACCGCCAGCATTGCCGACTATCTCTATGTCGTCGGGGACGGGCAGGTATTGGGGCAGGGCACGCCGCAGGAATTGATGCAGTCGGACAACCCGCGCATTCGCCAGTTCATGACAGGGGATCCAGACGGCCCTGTGCCATTTCACTATCCGGCACCGGATTATCGCGAAGATCTTTTGGGGAAGCGCTGATGCGCAGAAAGTCATTGATGGATCGTGTACGCCTGATGGGGCGTTCGGCGATCGACATAGTTGCGGTACTGGGGCGTTCGGGGATTTTTCTGGTCCATGCCTTGCTGGGGCGAGGCGGGATCGGCGGCGGTTTCCAGTTGCTGGTTCGCCAGCTCTACTCGGTGGGCGTCATGTCGCTGGCGATCATCGTCGTGTCCGGCGTGTTCATCGGCATGGTATTGGCCCTGCAGGGTTTCAGCATCCTGGCCAAGTACGGCTCCGAGCAGGCCGTCGGGCAGATGGTTGCCCTGACGCTGCTGCGTGAACTGGGGCCGGTGGTGACCGCGCTGCTGTTCGCCGGTCGTGCCGGCTCGGCGCTGACCGCTGAAATCGGCAACATGAAATCCACCGAGCAGTTGTCCAGCCTCGAGATGATCGGCGTGGACCCCCTCAAGTACATCGTCGCGCCCCGCCTGTGGGCCGGCTTCATTTCGCTGCCGGTGCTCGCCATCATTTTCAGTGTGGTGGGTATCTGGGGTGGTTCGTGGGTGGCTGTCGACTGGCTGGGCGTCTACGAAGGCTCGTTCTGGGCGAACATGCAGAACAGCGTTTCCTTCCCCAATGATGTCATCAACGGTGTGATCAAAAGCGTTGTCTTTGCTTTTGTGGTCACCTGGATTGCCGTGTTTCAAGGCTATGACTGCGAGCCCACATCCGAGGGGATCAGTCGCGCCACGACCAAGACCGTGGTCTACGCCTCGTTGGCCGTATTGGGCCTGGACTTTATTTTGACCGCCTTGATGTTTGGAGACTTCTGATGCAAAACCGCGCCCTCGAAACCGGTGTCGGCCTGTTCCTGCTGGCTGGCATCCTGGCCTTGCTCCTGCTGGCCCTGCGCGTCAGCGGTCTCTCCGCCAGCACGACAGCCGACAGCTATAAACTTTACGCAAATTTCGACAATATCGCCGGTTTGACTGTCAGAGCGAAGGTGACCATGGCCGGTGTGACCATCGGCAAGGTCACTGCAATCGATCTGGACCACGACACCTTCACCGGTCGCGTGACCATGGAAGTGGACAAGCGCGTGAATAATCTGCCTTCGGACTCCACGGCTTCTATTCTCACTGCAGGCTTGCTGGGCGAGAAATACGTCGGCATCAGCGTCGGTGGCGATGACAAGCTGTTGAAAGACGGCGGCACCATTCACGACACGCAGTCGTCCCTGGTGCTCGAGGACCTGATCGGTAAATTCCTGCTCAATTCCGTGGGTAAAGACGCCAAATGAGGAGTTTTTTCATGATCTCGATTCTGCGCCGTGGCCTTCTGGTGCTGCTGGCTGCCCTGCCTCTGTTTGCCAACGCGGCAGCGACGACATCGTCGGCCCATGACCTTGTCGACAACACCACCAAGCAACTGCTGGCCGACCTTGCCGCGAACAAGGAAAGCTACAAGACCAACCCGCAGGCCTTCTACGACGCGCTCAACGGCATCGTCGGGCCGGTCATCGATGCTGACGGCATTTCCAAGAGCATCATGACCGTCAAGTATTCGCGCAACGCCACCCCGGCCCAGATGCAGCGCTTCCAGGAAAACTTCAAGCGCAGCCTGATCCAGTTCTATGGCAACGCACTGCTCGAGTACAACAACCAGGGCATCACCGTGGCTCCGGCCAAGGAAGAGGGCGCCGACCGCACCTCGGTCGACATGTCGGTCAAGGGCAACAACGGCGCCGTTTACCCTGTGTCCTACACACTGGTCAAAATCAATGACGAGTGGAAAGTGCGCAACGTGATCATCAACGGCATCAACATCGGCAAGCTGTTCCGCGATCAGTTCGCCGATGCCATGCAGCGCAACGGCAACAACCTGGACAAGACAATCGATGGCTGGGCCGGCGAAGTCGCCAAGGCCAAGCAGGAGACCGAGAACTCGCCTGACAAGGTCGTCAAATGACTGAAGCCTGTGTGACGGCCGTCGGCAGCAGCGAGCTCAAGCTGTTCGGCGTGCTCGACTACCGTACCGGCCCCGCGCTGCGCAAGCAGGGTGCCGAGTTGATCAAGGCCAGTGATTCACCGGCGCTGGTGCTCGACTGCTCCGCCGTGCAGAAATCCAGCAGCGTGGGCCTGGCCCTGCTGCTGGCGTTCATGCGTGACGCCCAGGCGGCCGGCAAGTCGGTCAGCGTTCGTGCGCTGCCCGAAGACATGAGAGAAATCGCACAGGTATCGGGTCTGACCGAGCTGTTCGAACAACATTGATTGCTATCATCGATCAAGCCCCTCGTCCGGCACCTGGTAAAGCAGGGTTCGCAACGAGAGGGCTTTTTTGTATCATGGCCGACCCGCGCGCACAGGGCGCCGATTGAGGTTAAGCATGCAGGCCGTAGAAGTTAAGAGCTTCCTTGAAGGTAAGCTGCCAGAGATCCAGGTCGAAGTTGAAGGCGAAGGCTGCAACTTCCAGCTGAACGTTATCAGCGATGAACTGGCTACACTAAGTCCGGTCAAGCGCCAGCAGCAGATCTACACGCATTTGAACCCATGGATCGCCGATGGCAGCATCCACGCGGTCACCATGAAATTTTTCAGCCGCGCTGCATGGGCCGAGCGCACCTGAGCCTAATTGGCGTCGAGATTCCAATGGATAAACTGATTATTACTGGCGGCGTTCGTCTTGATGGCGAAATCCGCATTTCCGGGGCGAAGAACTCTGCCCTGCCGATTCTTGCTGCAACCCTGCTGGCCGATGGGCCGGTGACGGTCCAGAACCTGCCGCACCTGCACGACATCACCACCATGATCGAGCTGTTCGGCCGCATGGGCATCGAGCCGATCATCGACGAGAAACTCAGCGTCGAGATCGATCCTCGCACCATCAAGACCCTGGTCGCGCCGTACGAGCTGGTGAAAACCATGCGCGCCTCGATCCTGGTACTGGGTCCGATGGTTGCCCGCTTCGGTGAAGCCGAAGTCGCACTGCCTGGCGGTTGCGCCATCGGTTCGCGTCCGGTCGACCTGCACATCCGTGGCCTGGAAGCCATGGGCGCGATCATCGAAGTCGAAGGCGGCTACATCAAGGCCAAGGCGCCGGAAGGCGGCCTGCGTGGCGCGCACTTCTTCTTCGACACCGTCAGCGTGACCGGTACCGAAAACATCATGATGGCCGCCGCGCTGGCCCGTGGTCGCAGCGTGCTGCAGAACGCCGCTCGCGAGCCTGAAGTCGTCGACCTGGCAAACTTCATCAACGCCATGGGTGGCAAGGTTTCCGGTGCTGGCACCGACACCATCACCATCGAAGGCGTCGAGCGTCTGGGCAAGGCGACCTACCGCGTCATGCCTGACCGCATCGAGACCGGCACCTACCTGGTAGCCGCTGCCGTGACCGGTGGCCGCGTCAAGGTCAAGGACACCGATCCGACCATTCTCGAAGCCGTTCTGGAAAAACTGCGTGAAGCTGGCGCCGAAATCACCACCGGTGAGGACTGGATCGAGCTGAACATGCACGGCAAGCGTCCGAAGGCCGTGAACCTGCGCACCGCTCCGTACCCGGCGTTCCCGACCGACATGCAGGCGCAGTTCATCTCGCTGAACGCCATCGCCGAAGGCACTGGCGCGATCATCGAGACGATCTTCGAAAACCGCTTCATGCACGTGTATGAAATGCACCGCATGGGCGCGCAGATCCAGGTCGAAGGCAACACGGCCATCGTCACTGGCTGCGAGAAGCTCAAGGGCGCGCCAGTCATGGCGACCGACCTGCGTGCATCGGCCAGCCTCGTGCTGTCGGCGCTGGTGGCCCAGGGCGACACATTGATCGACCGCATCTACCACATCGACCGTGGTTACGAGTGCATCGAAGAGAAACTGCAGATGCTGGGCGCGAAAATCCGTCGCGTACCGGGCTAACAGTCTCTCAGGCTTGCCGTCGCCCGTGCAGGTTCGGCACGGGCGGCGGGCATGCCAGCTCAAGGCTTGACCCATTGAATCGTTTCGCTTCGAGTCCTGCGGTTTCGACTTGAAGATTGTCGGGCGCCCATTGCTTCCCGGCTCGCGCTTGCTGATAAGGACTGACGTTTCCCATGTTGACCATCGCACTGTCCAAGGGCCGAATCCTTGACGACACCCTGCCGCTCCTCGCTGCTGCGGGCATCGTGCCGACCGAGAATCCGGACAAGAGCCGCAAGTTGATCATCCCCACGACTCAGGAAGACGTGCGTCTGCTGATCGTGCGTGCGACCGATGTGCCGACCTATGTCGAGCACGGCGCGGCTGACCTCGGTGTGGCGGGCAAGGACGTCCTGATGGAATACGGCGGCCAGGGCCTGTACGAGCCACTGGATCTGCAGATTGCCCAGTGCAAGCTGATGACCGCAGGTGCCGTTGGCGCTGCCGAGCCTCGCGGCCGTTTGCGCGTGGCGACCAAGTTCGTCAACGTTGCCAAGCGTTATTACGCAGAACAGGGCCGTCAGGTCGATATCATCAAGCTGTACGGCTCCATGGAGCTGGCGCCGCTGGTAGGCCTGGCCGACAAGATCATCGACGTAGTCGACACCGGCAACACCCTGCGTGCCAACGGTCTCGAACCTCAGGAACTGATCGCTCACATCAGTTCGCGCCTGGTGGTGAACAAGGCATCGATGAAGATGCAGCACGCCCGTATCCAGTCGCTGATCGACACCCTGCGTATTGCCGTGGAGTCGCGACACCGCAGTTGACCAGATTGCGTAAAAACTACTGCGCTCGGTAATACTGCGTTAAAAACAGGCGAAAAATGCTCATTTAGAACACCTAGACTCCGCTTTTTCGCCCGTTTTTGCCTTGTCTTACCTTCGCTCGTGACGTTTTTACACAATCTGGACTGTTTCGCGCGACTTTAAACAAAGTTGCGCCCAGCTATCCGTGTCATAGCCAAATTTCTCAGGTGCCTGCGCGGATGGCTTGGTAGCTTAGGCTCCTGCCTTTGCATTCAAGGCTCCTGAGAAATTGCCATTCATTGAGGCTCACGCTATGACCACTCCAAACACCATTCGCCGACTCAACGCTGCTGACCCGGATTTCGCCCGACATCTGGCTCATCTGCTGAGCTGGGAGAGTGTGTCTGACGACTCGGTCAATCAGCGTGTGCTGGACATCATCAAGAACGTGCGCGAGCGCGGCGATGCGGCACTGGTTGAGTACACCCAGCGTTTCGACGGCCTGCAGGTGGCGTCCATGTCTGACCTGATCCTGCCGCGCGAGCGCCTGGAACTGGCCCTGACCCGCATCACCCCCGCTCAGCGCCTGGCCCTGGAAAAGGCCGCTGACCGCGTGCGCAGCTACCACGAACGGCAGAAACAGGATTCCTGGAGCTACACCGAAGCCGACGGCACCGTGCTGGGCCAGAAGGTCACCCCGCTGGATCGCGCCGGCCTGTACGTGCCGGGCGGCAAGGCGTCGTACCCGTCTTCGGTACTGATGAACGCGATTCCGGCCAAGGTGGCGGGCGTCGGCGAAGTCGTCATGGTCGTGCCGACTCCGCGCGGCGAGATCAACGAACTGGTGCTGGCCGCTGCCTGCATCGCTGGCGTTGACCGGGTGTTCACCATCGGTGGCGCCCAGGCTGTCGCGGCCCTGGCCTACGGCACCGAAAGCGTGCCGCAGGTGGACAAGGTCGTAGGTCCCGGCAACATCTATGTGGCCACGGCCAAGCGTCACGTGTTTGGTCAGGTCGGCATCGACATGATTGCCGGTCCTTCGGAAATCCTCGTGGTCTGCGACGGCCAGACCGATCCGGACTGGATCGCCATGGACCTGTTTTCCCAGGCCGAGCACGACGAAGACGCCCAGGCGATTCTGGTCAGCCCCGATGCCGAGTTCCTCGACAAGGTTGCGGCGAGCATCGCCAGGCTGATGCCGACCATGGAGCGCGCCGAGATCATCAACACCTCGATCAACGGTCGCGGTGCCCTGATCAAGGTGGCGGACATGAATCAGGCCATCGAAGTCGCCAACCGCATTGCGCCGGAGCACCTGGAACTCTCGGTTGCCGATCCTGACGCCTGGCTGCCACAGATTCGCCACGCCGGTGCGATCTTCATGGGCCGTCACACCTCGGAAGCCCTGGGCGACTACTGCGCGGGCCCCAACCACGTGCTGCCGACGTCCGGCACTGCGCGCTTCTCCTCGCCGCTGGGGGTCTATGACTTCCAGAAACGCTCTTCGATCATCTTCTGCTCCGAGCAGGGTGCATCGGAGCTGGGCAAGACGGCGTCGGTGCTGGCCCGCGGCGAGTCGCTGACCGCCCACGCCCGCAGCGCCGAGTACCGGATCAAAGATAACCAACAGGAAGGCAAGTGAGCATGAGCAAGTTCTGGAGTCCTTTTGTCCGTGACCTCGTGCCTTACGTGCCGGGCGAACAACCCAAGCTGACCAAGCTTGTGAAGCTGAACACCAACGAGAACCCCTACGGCCCGTCGCCCAAGGCGATCGAGGCGATGCGCGCCGAGGTCAATGACAACCTGCGCCTGTACCCGGACCCCAACAGCGACCTGCTCAAGCAGTCGGTCGCGCGTTACTACGGCGTCGAGGCCAACCGTGTGTTCCTCGGCAACGGTTCCGATGAGGTGCTGGCCCACGCCTACCACGCGTTTTTCCTGAAGGACAAACCGCTGTTGTTCCCGGACATCAGCTACAGCTTCTACCCGGTGTACTGCGGCCTGTATGGCGTGGACTACGAAATGGTGCCGCTGGACGAACAGTTCCAGATTTGCGTCGAGGACTACAAGCGTCCCAACGGCGGCGTCATCTTCCCGAACCCCAACGCGCCGACCGGCTGTTTGATGGCGCTGGAGGCGGTCGAGCAGATCCTGGCCGCCAACCCGGATTCGGTGGTCATCGTGGATGAGGCCTACATCGACTTTGGTGGCGAGACTGCAATCACTCTGGTGGATCGTTATCCGAACCTGCTGGTGACCCAGACCCTGTCCAAGTCCCGCTCGCTGGCGGGCTTGCGCGTTGGCCTGGCGGTGGGGCATCCGGACCTGATCGAAGCGCTGGAGCGGGTGAAGAACAGCTTCAACTCCTACCCGCTGGACCGCATGGCCATCGTCGGTGCGGCTGCGGCGTTCGATGACCGCGAGTACTTCGAGAAGACCTGCCAGCTGGTGATCGACAGCCGCGAGAAGCTGGTGGCGCAACTGGAAGGCAAAGGGTTCGAAGTGTTGCCATCGGCGGCGAACTTCATCTTCGCCCGTCACCCGGAACACGACGCAGCGGGCCTTGCCGCCAAGGTGCGTGAGCAGGGTGTGATCGTGCGTCACTTCAAGCAGGAACGCATTGCGCAATTCCTGCGCATCACCATCGGCACGCCAGAGCAGAATCAGGCGCTGGTGGATGCGTTGGGCGATCTCTAAGCATTTATTGCCCGCATGAAAAAACCGCCTTATCGGCGGTTTTTTTATGGCTGCGAATCAATCCTCTGCCGCAGGCGCCGGGGTTTGCGGTGGGCGCAAGCCCACTTCTGCCATCAACTTCAATTCCTTGCCGTTGCGCATCACCTGAATCGCGATCTTCTCCGAGGGCTTGGTGCGTGCCACCTGGTTCATCGATTTGCGACCATCGCCGGCCGGCTCGCCGTTGATGCTCAGGATCACGTCACCCAACTGCAAACCGGCCTTTTGCGCCGGGCCGTCGCGGAAGATACCGGCCACTACGATGCCGGGGCGGTCTTTCAGGCCAAAGGACTCAGCCAGCTCCTGGGTCAAAGGCTGTACTTCGATACCCAGCCAGCCACGAATCACCTGGCCATGCTCGATGATCGACTTCATCACCTCCAGCGCAAGCTTGGTCGGGATCGCGAAGCCGATGCCCTGGGAGCCACCGGATTTGGAGAAGATCGCCGTGTTGATCCCGGTCAGGTTGCCGTTGGCGTCCACCAGCGCGCCGCCCGAGTTGCCGGGGTTGATGGCGGCGTCGGTCTGGATGAAATCTTCATAGGTGTTCAGGCCGAGCTGATTGCGGCCCGTCGCGCTGATGATGCCCATGGTGACGGTCTGGCCGACGCCGAACGGGTTGCCGATGGCCAGCGCGACGTCGCCGATGCGGATGCTGTCGGAGCTGCCGAGGGTGATCGACGGCAGGTTCTTCAGGTCGATCTTCAGCACCGCCAGGTCGGTTTCCGGGTCGCTGCCGATGATCCGTGCGATGGTTTCGCGACCGTCCTTGAGCGCCACCACGATCTGGTCGGCGCCGGACGTCACGTGGTTGTTGGTCAGCAGATAGCCTTCCGGGCTCATGATGACCGCCGAACCGAGGCTCGACTCCATGCGCCGCTGCTTGGGCAGGTTATCGCCGAAGAAACGACGGAATTGCGGGTCTTCGAACAACGGATGGTTAGGCTTGTTGTTGACCATCTTGGTCGTGTACAGGTTGGCCACCGCAGGCGCCGCGCTGCTCACCGCGTCAGCGTAGGAGACCGGGCCCTGCTGGATCAGGGCGGTCTGGGGCGCCTGCTGCAGGTTGACGTCCTGGCTGGGCAGGCCGACCCACTGCGGATAGCGCTGGATAATCAATAAAGCGATAAGCACACCAGCAAGCAATGGCCAGCCGAGAAAACGCAGCGCTTTGAACATTTAGCAGAGTCCTGAAGGTTGATACGCAGAACATTCGAACCGTCGAACGGGCTTGTCTGCGCCATAATGGCGGGCATTATACGAGGACCTGTGCGGTCTGAACTGCATATTTAGGAGACTTTTATGGCTGTTGCCCTGAGCACTCTGGTCGACGAAGCGGACCGCTACCTGGGGAGCGCTCGCGTTCAGGACTATTGCCCCAATGGTCTGCAGGTCGAGGGGCGTCCGCAGGTGAGCCGGATCGTTTCCGGCGTGACGGCAAGCCAGGCCTTGCTGGACGCGGCGGTAGAGGCCAATGCGGACCTGATCCTGGTTCACCACGGTTACTTCTGGAAAGGTGAGAACCCCTGCATCACCGGCATGAAACAGCGCCGTCTCAAGACCCTGCTCAAGCACGACATCAGCCTGCTGGCCTATCACCTGCCGCTGGATCTGCACCCGGAGGTCGGCAATAACGTGCAACTGGCGCGGCAACTGGAAATCACCGTCGAGGGGCCGCTGGATCCGGAGAACCCTCGCATCATCGGCCTCGTGGGATCGCTGTCGGAGCCCATGACACCCCGCGACTTCGCCCACCGCGTGCAAAGTGCCCTGGGTCGCGAGCCGCTGCTTATAGAAGGCAGTGAGGTGATTCGTCGGGTGGGCTGGTGCACTGGAGGCGGGCAGGGGTACATCGACCAGGCGATTGCGGCCGGGGTCGATCTTTTCCTCAGTGGCGAGGCGTCCGAGCAGACTTTCCACAGCGCCCGCGAGAACGACATCAGCTTTCTCGCCGCCGGCCACCATGCGACCGAGCGTTACGGCGTTCAAGCCCTGGGCGATTATCTGGCGCGACGCTTTGCCCTTGAACACCTGTTCATCGATTGCCCGAATCCGATCTGACATGTGCGGGTCTGACCGTAGCAGCACGGCTTGCCGGCGGGGGCGTACTTGAGAGCGCTCCCGCCGGCAAGCCGTGCTGCTACGGATCGGTGTGACTTCAAAACCGTCCAAATTCCGGGCTATATGGTTATACCGTTTCGATCTATCCAGCCCGCTGATTAGAATCAGGCCCCATGATAAAGTGCGGCGTTCGATAGAGCCCGCAGGCTCTCCATAAAAGTACGTTATCCCGTGAGTAACCATGGTCGACAAACTGACGCATCTGAAACAGCTGGAGGCGGAAAGCATCCACATCATCCGCGAGGTCGCCGCCGAGTTCGATAACCCGGTGATGCTCTACTCGATCGGCAAGGACTCCGCCGTCATGCTGCACCTGGCGCGCAAGGCGTTCTTCCCGGGCAAGCTGCCGTTCCCGGTGATGCACGTCGACACTCGCTGGAAATTCCAGGAGATGTACCGCTTCCGCGACAAGATGGTCGAGGAAATGGGCCTGGAACTGATCACCCACATCAACCCTGACGGTGTGGCGCAGGACATCAACCCGTTCACTCACGGCAGCTCCAAGCACACCGACATCATGAAGACTCAGGGCCTCAAGCAGGCACTGGACAAGCATGGTTTCGACGCCGCCTTCGGTGGCGCGCGCCGCGACGAAGAGAAATCCCGCGCCAAGGAGCGCGTGTATTCCTTCCGCGACAGCAAGCACCGCTGGGACCCGAAGAACCAGCGTCCAGAGCTGTGGAACGTGTACAACGGCAACGTCAACAAGGGCGAGTCGATCCGCGTGTTCCCGCTGTCCAACTGGACCGAGCTGGACATCTGGCAGTACATCTACCTTGAAGGCATCCCGATCGTGCCGCTGTACTTCGCCGCCGAGCGTGAAGTCATCGAGAAGAACGGCACCCTGATCATGATCGACGACGATCGCATCCTCGAGCACCTGACCGACGAGGAAAAGGCGCGCATCGTCAAGAAGAAGGTCCGTTTCCGTACCCTGGGCTGCTACCCGCTGACGGGCGCTGTCGAGTCGGAAGCCGAGACCCTGACGGACATCATCCAGGAAATGCTCCTGACGCGAACTTCCGAGCGCCAAGGCCGAGTCATCGACCACGATGGTGCGGGCTCGATGGAAGATAAAAAACGTCAAGGTTATTTCTAAGGGGTTGTCATGTCGCATCAATCTGATTTGATCAGCGAGGACATCCTCGCGTACCTGGGCCAGCACGAACGTAAAGAGATGCTGCGCTTTCTGACTTGTGGCAACGTCGACGACGGCAAGAGCACGTTGATCGGCCGGCTGCTGCACGATTCCAAGATGATCTACGAGGATCACCTGGAAGCCATTACCCGTGATTCGAAAAAATCCGGCACCACGGGCGATGACGTCGACCTGGCGCTGCTGGTGGACGGCCTGCAGGCCGAGCGCGAGCAGGGCATCACCATCGATGTGGCCTACCGCTATTTCTCGACTTCCAAGCGCAAGTTCATCATTGCCGACACCCCGGGCCACGAGCAGTACACCCGCAACATGGCCACCGGTGCGTCGACCTGTGACCTGGCGATCATCCTGGTCGATGCCCGTTATGGCGTGCAGACCCAGACCCGCCGCCACAGCTACATTGCGTCGCTGCTGGGCATCAAGCACATCGTGGTGGCCATCAACAAGATGGACCTCAATGGCTTCGACGAGCAGGTCTTCGAGCAGATCAAGGCTGATTACCTGACGTTCGCCGAGCGCATTTCGCTCAAGCCGACCACCATGGAGTTCGTTCCGATGTCTGCCCTCAAAGGCGACAACGTGGTGAACAAGAGCGAGCGCTCGCCGTGGTACACCGGCAAGTCGCTGATGGAAATCCTCGAGACCGTCGAGATCGCGGGCGACCGTAACCTCAACGACCTGCGTTTCCCGGTGCAGTACGTCAACCGTCCGAACCTGAACTTCCGCGGCTTTGCCGGCACCCTCGCCAGTGGCGTGGTGCACAAGGGCGACGAAGTGGTCGTGCTGCCGTCGGGCAAGAGCAGCCGCGTGAAATCCATTGTCACCTTCGAGGGTGAACTGGAGCACGCAGGCCCGGGCCAGGCCGTGACCCTGACCATGGAAGACGAGATCGACATCTCCCGTGGCGACCTGTTGGTGCATGCCGACAACGTGCCGCAGGTGGCTGACGCCTTCGACGCGATGCTGGTGTGGATGGCTGAAGAGCCGATGCTGCCGGGCAAGAAATACGACATCAAGCGCGCCACGTCCTACGTGCCGGGCTCGATTGCCAGCATCACCCACCGTGTGGATGTGAACACGCTGGAAGAAGGCCCTGCCAGCGCACTTCAACTCAATGAAATCGGCCGGGTGAAAATCTCCCTCGATGCGCCGATCGCGCTGGACGGCTATGACAGCAACCGCACCACCGGTGCGTTCATCGTCATCGACCGTTTGACCAACGGCACCGTGGCCGCGGGCATGATCATCGCCAAGCCGGTCGCGGCGGGTCATGGCAACCATCATGGTGCCTTGGCTCACGTCTCCGTCGAAGAACGCGCCCAACGCTTCGGCCAGCAGCCAGCCACCGTGCTGTTCAGCGGCCTGTCGGGCGCGGGCAAGAGCACCCTGGCTTATGCGGTCGAGCGCAAGCTGTTCGACATGGGTCGTGCGGTGTTCGTCCTGGATGGCCAGAACCTGCGTCACGACCTGAACAAAGGCCTGCCGCAGGACCGTGCCGGTCGTACCGAGAACTGGCGTCGTGCTGCTCACGTGGCGCGCCAGTTCAACGAAGCAGGCCTGCTGACCCTGGCAGCGTTCGTCGCCCCCGATGCAGCAGGGCGCTCCAACGCCAAGGCGCTGATCGGCGATGATCGCCTGATTACCGTCTACGTCCAGGCCTCGCCTCAAGTGTGCCGCGAACGCGACCCACAGGGCCTGTACGCCGCCGACAAGGACAACATCCCGGGTGAGTCCTTCCCGTACGACGTGCCGCTGGATGCCGATCTTGTGATCGACACCCAGTCGCTCAGCGTCGAGGAAAGCGTCAAGCAAGTGCTGGATCTGCTGCGGGCTCGCGGCGCGATCTAAGCGTTGTTCGATTCACGAGAACCCCGCCAGCGATGGCGGGTTTCTTGTTTCTGCGTGCCACAGAGCTTCTGTAGGAGCGCGCTTGCCCGCGACGGCGTCGTGTCAATCAACCCTTTTGGTGCAGACAGACCGCAGTCGCGGGCAAGCGCGCTCCTACAGAGGTTAACGTGGCCCGACCCGTAGCAGCACGGCTTGCCGGCGGGGTCGCCCTCAGGATCGCTCCCGCCGGCAAGCCGTGCTGCTACGGGGTTGGGTTCGCTCCCACAAACAAAAAAGCCCGCCGCGGATGTTCTCCGGGGCGGGCTTTTTGTTTTAGCGAGTGTTACTTCTTCAAGCCGTATTGCTCGTCCAGCATGCCGGGGGTGTTCGGCGCTTTCGGGGCGTAGTCCCGTGGCGGCTCGGCGGCGGTGCGTGGCGGGGTCAGGCGGTCGCGCGGGGTCTGGATCGAATCCGGGTGCAGGGCGGCCAGCAGACGTTGACGGGTCAACTCGTCGGTGGCCAGGCGGTTGGCGCTTTCGGCCAGGTGCTCCTGGACTTCCTGATAGCTCTGGGTCAGCTTCTGAACCAGGTTCGCGGTGCTGTTGAAGTGAGTGACCACCTCGTTCTGATACCTGTCGAAACGCTCCTGAACGTCATCCAGCTGGCGCTGAGTGCTGTTAGGCGCGGCATTGGGCAGCGCACGCGCCACGAAGAAACCGATGGCGACACCGGCGACCAGGGCAATGGTCGGCAGCAACCAAACTAAGAGCGAGTAATCCACGAGTCCTTCCTCTATAAACGGCTTTGCTTTACGTTAACGGCTCGAACCTGCGCTGTATAGCGGCGACGCGTCGCCAACATGCCAGCCACAGACAATCAGCTAGACGAGTCGACCCAATTGAAGGTCACGGAGTTCATTCTTGCTCATGCGTGAAACCCCTGTATTCATCGACGGCCCAGTGGGCCAACTCGAAGCCCTGTACCTTGACCTGGAAGGGGCCAAGGGCGTGGCGCTGATCTGCCATCCTAACCCGGTTCAGGGCGGCACGATGCTCAATAAAGTGATTTCTACCCTGCAGCGCACAGCCCGTGACGCAGGATACGTTACCTTGCGTTTCAATTATCGCGGCGTCGGTCAAAGTGCCGGCAGTTCCGACATGGGCCAGGGCGAGGTCGATGATGCCGAAGCCGCCGCCACCTGGCTGCGTGAAAAACACCCCGATCTGCCCATGACCCTGTTCGGTTTTTCCTTCGGCGGATTTGTTGCGGCAACCCTGGGCGGGCGTCTGGAAGCCAAGGGCGAAACCCTGGCGCATCTGTTCATGGTCGCACCCGCTGTCATGCGCATTGCCGACCCGAGCGCGCTGGCGCAAAACGGGCCGTTGACGCTGATCCAGCCGGAAACCGACGAAGTGGTCGACCCGCAACTGGTATATGCCTGGTCCGACGCACTCTCGCGCCCCCATGAGCTGCTGAAAGTGGCAGAATGCGGACACTTTTTCCACGGCAAGCTGACCGATCTGAAGGATCTGGTCCTGCCGCGCCTTTCGAACTGATCGCAGCACCCAAAATAAGCGACTAGCCATGACCACTCGTATCCTGACCGGCATCACCACCACCGGCACGCCTCATTTGGGCAACTACGCGGGCGCCATTCGCCCGGCCATCGTCGCCAGCCGCCAGAGCGACGCCGATTCGTTCTACTTCCTGGCCGACTACCACGCCCTGATCAAGTGCGATGACCCGCTGCGCATCCAGCGCTCGCGTCTGGAAATCGCCGCGACCTGGCTGGCCGCCGGCCTGGATGTCGATCGCGTGACTTTCTATCGCCAGTCCGACATCCCGGAAATCCCTGAGCTGACCTGGCTGCTGACCTGTGTCGCGGGCAAGGGCCTGCTCAATCGTGCCCACGCCTACAAGGCCTCGGTGGACAAGAACGTCGAAAATGGCGAAGACCCGGATGCGGGCATCACCATGGGCCTGTTCAGCTACCCGGTGCTGATGGCGGCTGACATCCTGATGTTCAATGCCCATCAGGTGCCGGTCGGCCGCGACCAGATCCAGCACGTGGAGATGGCCCGCGACATCGGCCAGCGCTTCAACCACCTGTTCGGCAAGGGCAAAGAGTTTTTCGTCATGCCCGAGGCGCTGATCGAAGAGAGCGTGGCGACCTTGCCGGGCCTGGACGGTCGCAAGATGTCCAAGAGCTACGACAACACCATCCCGTTGTTCAGCAGCGCCAAGGAGATGAAGGAGGCGATCTCGCGCATCGTCACCGATTCGCGCCTGCCGGGCGAAGCCAAGGATCCGGACAACTCGCACCTGTTCACCTTGTATCAGGCGTTCGCCAGCAAGGAGCAGAGCAACGAATTCTGCGCCGACCTCCTGCAAGGCCTGGGTTGGGGCGATGCCAAGCAGCGCCTGTTCCAGCTGCTCGACAGCGAGCTGGGCGAGGCCCGCGAGAACTACCATCGTCTGATTGAACGCCCGGCCGATCTGGAGGACATTCTGCTGGCCGGTGCGCAGAAAGCCCGCCGTATCGCCACGCCGTTTCTGGGCGAGCTGCGCGAAGCGGTTGGCCTGCGTTCGTTCCGTGAAACCACGCAAACCGTCACCGCTACAAAGAAGAAGGCCAGCAAGGGCGCGCGCTTCGTCAGCTTCCGTGAAGACGACGGCAGCTTCCGTTTCCGTCTGCTGGCGGCCGATGGCGAGCAACTGCTTTTGTCGCGCAACTTCGCCGACGGCAAGGCAGCCGGTGCGGTGACCAAGCAGCTGCAGCAAGGCGGCGAGCTGGACATTCGGACAGAAGGCAGCGCTTTCACGGTCTGGCTGGAAGGTGCATGCGTGGCGGACAGCCCGGCATTCGCCGATGCCGCAGGTCGCGATGCCGCCATCGAAGCCCTGAAACTGGCCCTGGCGCCACAACAGGATTAATTGCCATTACAACGGTCCATCGCTACAGTGTCGGCCCGTTTTTGCTCCCTAGCTAAAGACCATGACGCCCCTAGAAAGCTACCAGAACGACCTCAAGAAACCTGAATTCTTCCACGATGCCGCTCAGGAAAACGCTGTGCGTCATCTGCAGCGCCTGTACGACGATCTGGTCGCGGCCCACGAGAGCAAGCCGGGCCTGTTCGGCAAACTGTTCGGCAAGAAAGATGCGACGGTCATCAAGGGCCTGTATTTCTGGGGCGGCGTAGGCCGTGGCAAGACCTACCTGGTCGACACCTTCTTCGAAGCGCTGCCGTTCCAGGACAAGATGCGCACGCACTTCCACCGCTTCATGAAGCGCGTGCACGAGGAAATGAAAAACCTCAAGGGCGAGAAGAACCCGCTGACCCTGATCGCCAAGCAATTCGCAGGCGAAGCGCGGGTGATCTGCTTCGACGAATTCTTCGTTTCCGACATCACCGACGCCATGATCCTGGGCACGCTGATGGAAGAGCTGTTCAAGAATGGCGTGACCCTGGTCGCGACCTCGAACATCGTGCCGGACGGCCTCTACAAGGACGGCCTGCAACGTGCGCGCTTCCTGCCGGCCATTGCGCTGATCAAGCAGAACACCGACATCGTCAACGTCGACAGCGGCGTGGACTATCGCCTGCGCCATCTGGAGCAGGCCGAGCTGTTCCACTTCCCGCTCAACGAAGTCGCCCACGAAAGCCTGCGCAAGAGCTTCCGTGCACTGACTCCGGAATGCACCCAGGCGGTCGAGAACGACGTGCTGATGATCGAGAACCGTCCGATCAAGGCCCTGCGCACCTGCGACGACGTGGCCTGGTTCGAATTCCGCGAACTGTGCGATGGCCCGCGTAGCCAGAACGACTACATCGAGCTGGGCAAGATCTTCCACGCCGTGTTGCTCAGCGGCGTGGAGCAGATGAGCGTCGCCACCGACGACATCGCCCGCCGCTTCATCAACATGGTCGACGAATTCTACGACCGCAACGTCAAGCTCATTATCTCGGCGGAAGTCGAGCTGAAGGACCTGTATTCGGGCGGCCGCCTGAACTTCGAATTCCAGCGCACGCTCAGCCGTCTGCTGGAAATGCAGTCCCACGAGTTCCTGTCCCGGGCGCACAAGCCCTAGAAGCAGCGCCAAGTTTCAAGCGGCAAGCTGCAAGAGGGCGCGCCGCTTGTAACGTAGCAGCACGGCTTGCCGGCGGGAGCGATCTTTCGGACGCCCCCGCCGGCAAGCCGTGCTGCTACGGGATGTGTGTCGATACCCGAAAGATCGCCACCGTCCGTAGGAGCGCGCTTGCCCGCGAAAGCGTCCAGTCAGGCGATGATGCTTTGGCTGACAGAACGCCGTCGCGGGCGAGCGCGCTCCTACAGGCTGTTCAGGCGGCCTGCTGGAACTGCTGGCGGTATTCGTTGGGCGACAGGTCAGTGTGTTGCCGGAACAGCCGTGCGAAGAAGCTGGCGTCGTCGTAGCCCACTTCGTAGCTGATGGTCTTGATGCTCTTGCGCGAGCCTGACAACAACCCTTTGGCCGTCTCGATGCGCAGGCGTTGCAGGTAATGCAGCGGCTTGTCGCCGGTGGCGGTCTGGAAGCGGCGCATGAAATTGCGAATGCTCATGCCATGCTCGCGGGCCACGTCCTCGAAGCGGAACTTGTCGGCAAAGTGCTCTTCGAGCCAGTGCTGGATCTGCAGGATGATCACGTCCTGGTGCAGCTTCTGCCCACCGAACCCCATTCGCCCCGGCGCGTAGCTGCGCTGCACTTCATAGAGAATGTCCCGTGCCACCGTCTGCGCGACGTTGGGACCGCAGAAACGCTCGATCAGGTAGATGTACAGGTCGCACGCCGAGATGGTGCCGCCTGCGCAGTACAGGTTGTCAGCGTCGGTCAGGTGCTTTTCCTGATTGAGCAGCACTTTAGGGAAGCGCTCGGCGAACTCGTTGAAGAAACGCCAGTAGGTGGTCGCTTCCTTGCCGTCGAGCAGGCCCGCTTCGGCCAGCCAGAACACGCCGCTGGCTTCGCCACACAGCACCGCGCCCTTGGCGTGCTGCTCGCGCAGCCATGGCAGGATCTGTGGATAGCGCTGGCGCAGGGTGTCGAAGTTGTCGACGAAGGCGGGCAGGATGATGATGTCGGCGTTTTCGAGGGCGCCGTCCACCGGCAGCACGACTTCGCTGAAGCTGCGCACCGGTTGCCCGTCAGGGCTGACGAGGCGGGTTTCGAACGCGGCCTTCAGGCCCTGTCCCAACTGCTTGCCGTAGCGCAGGCTGGCCAGGTGGAAGAAGTCCTTGGCCTGGGTGAGGGTGGAAGCGAAGATCCCGTCGATCGCGAGGATGCTGACGCGCCGCAACGGCACGGTTTGCTGAATAGACATAATCTGTTGTTCTTATAAGGGAAAGTGGTCATGCAACGGCGTGATCGTCTTATTTTTTGTCGGATGTGTCCAGTGTTGAAGTCAATCGGCACGGCATAGGCTCTGGAACTCGCAGTGTCCGACAATCCCTCAAGGCCAAGGTGTCCCATGCTTCCAAGAACGCTTTTCAGCTCCGAGCACGAGCTTTTCCGCGACAGCGTGCGCAAGTTTCTCGAACAGCACGCCGCGCCGTTCCATGCGCAATGGGAGAAGCAGGGGCACGTGGATCGCAGCCTGTGGAACCGCGCGGGGGAGCAGGGCATGTTGTGTTCGCACCTGCCGGAAGCCTACGGCGGCATGGCGGCGGATTTTCTTTACACCACCGTGGTGATCGAAGAGATCTACCGCCTGGGCCTGACTGGCATCGGATTCTCGCTGCACTCGGACATCGTCGCCCCCTACATCCTGCATTACGGCAGCGAGGCCCTGAAGCTCAAGTACTTGCCCAAAATGGTCTCGGGCGAGCTGGTCACGGCCATCGCCATGACCGAACCGGGCGCAGGCTCCGACTTGCAAGGAGTGAAGACCACCGCTGTGCTGGACGGCGACGAGTACGTCATCAACGGTTCCAAGACCTTTATCACCAATGGCTTTCTGGCGGACCTGGTGATCGTGGTCGCCAAGACCGATCCCAAGGCGGGCGCCAAGGGCACCAGTCTGTTCCTGGTCGAAGCGGGCACCCCGGGCTTCGAGAAGGGCAAGCGTCTGGAGAAGGTCGGCATGAAGGCCCAGGACACCTCGGAGTTGTTCTTCCAGGATGTACGAGTGCCCAAGGAGAACCTGTTGGGCCAGGCCGGGATGGGGTTCGCCTACCTGATGCAGGAATTGCCGCAAGAGCGCCTGACCGTCGCCATCGGCGCGATTGCCTCGGCCGAGGCTGCGTTGCAGTGGACGCTGGACTACACCCGCGAGCGCAAGGCGTTCGGTCAGGCGATTGCCGATTTCCAGAACACCCGCTTCAAGCTGGCGGAAATCGCGACCGAAGTGCAGATCGGTCGGACTTTCATCGACCGATGTCTGGAACTTCATCTGGAGGGCAAGCTGGACGTGCCGACGGCGGCGATGGCCAAGTACTGGTCCACCGACCTGCAATGCAAGGTGCTCGATGAATGCGTGCAACTGCACGGCGGCTACGGCTTCATGTGGGAATACCCGATCGCACGGGCTTGGGCCGATGCGCGGGTGCAAAGGATTTATGCGGGGACCAACGAGATCATGAAGGAGATCATCGCCCGTTCACTCTGACGCCAACAACGCAACGCCAACGCCAATCCTGTAGGAGCGCGCTTGCCCGCGACCGCGGCGTGTCAGAGGCATTGATGCTGACTGACACGCCGCCGTCGCGGGCAAGCGCGCTCCTACAAGGGTATTGCGTCAAGGCGCAGGGTTCGGCTGATCCTTGTGAATCGCCTCGATCCCGGCCAGCACTTCCTCGGACAACACCAGCTCAGCGCTCGCCAGGTTGCTTTCCAGCTGCTCCAGCGTGGTCGCGCCAATGATGTTGCTGGTCACGAATGCACGGCTGGTGACGAACGCCAGGGCCATCTGCGCCGGGTCCAGGCCGTGCTGCTGTGCCAGCGCCACGTAACGGGCGCAGGCCGCCTCGGACTGCGGGTTGAAATAGCGGGTGAAGCGGCTGTACAGGCTCAGGCGCGCATGGGCCGGGCGGGCGCCATTGGCGTATTTGCCCGAGAGCATGCCAAACGCCAGCGGCGAGTAGGCCAGCAGGCCGCACTGCTCGCGAATGGCGACTTCCGCAAGGCCCACCTCGAAGCTGCGGTTGAGCAGGTTGTACGGGTTCTGGATCGATACCGGGCGGGTCAGGCCGTGGGTGTCGGATTCAGCGAGAAACTTCATGGTGCCCCATGGGGTTTCGTTGGACAGCCCGACGTGACGGATCTTGCCGGCCTTGACCTGTTCGTCCAGGGCCTGGAGCACTTCCAGCAACGGCGTGAAGTATTCCTCGGAATGGTTGTAGCCCAGCTTGCCGAAGAAGTTGGTGCTGCGCTCCGGCCAGTGCAACTGGTACAGGTCCAGGTAGTCGGTCTGCAGGCGCTTGAGGCTGGCGTCCACGGCCGCAACGATATGGTCGCGGTTGAATTTCAGCTGGCCGTCGCGAATGTAGTCGATGCCGTTGCCGGGGCCGGCGATCTTGCTGGCCAGGATCCAGTCGGCGCGGTCACCGTTCTTCTTGAACCAGTTGCCGATGATGGTCTCGGTGCTGGCATAGGTTTCTTTCTTCGGCGGGACGGGATACATCTCGGCGGTATCCATGAAATTGATACCTGCCGCCTTGGCGCGTTCGATCTGGGCAAAGGCCTGGGACTCGCTGTTTTGCTCGCCCCAGGTCATGGTGCCCAGGCAGATGGCGCTGACATTGAGGTCGGTTCTGCCCAGTTGGCGATAGTCCATGTGGCTCTCCTGATCAAAAGAGCCATAAAAGCAGGTTGAAATTTTTTTCGCAATCTGCATAATTCCGCAGCTCTTCGTCACGGGAGTGATGCCCCGCGACCAAGACTCCGCTGCGATCGAACGCGCTGACCCGAGCCCCCTATAGCGTTCGTGCCCGGCGGCCTTTGACTTGTCAAAGACCGTACTATCGAGTATGCTCCGCCGTCTATTTTTTCAGGCGGCCTTTGAGGCTATAAAGAATGAAAACTTTTACCGCTAAACCGGAAACAGTAAAGCGCGACTGGTTCGTCGTCGACGCTGCTGGTCAGACCCTGGGTCGTCTGGCCACTGAAATCGCGAGCCGTCTGCGTGGCAAGCACAAACCGGAATACACTCCGCACGTTGACACCGGCGACTACATCGTCGTGATCAACGCTGAGCAAATCCGCGTTACTGGTGCCAAAACCTCCGACAAGATCTACTACTCTCACTCCGGTTTCCCGGGCGGGATCAAGTCGATCAACTTTGAAAAGCTGATCGCCAAAGCTCCTGAGCGCGTGATCGAGACCGCGGTCAAAGGCATGCTGCCTAAGAACCCGCTGGGTCGCGACATGTATCGTAAGCTGAAAGTCTATGCGGGCGCTGCTCACCCTCATACTGCTCAGCAGCCCCAAGAACTGAAGTTTTAACGGAATAGTTCATTATGTCGGCGACTCAAAATTACGGCACTGGCCGTCGCAAGACCGCAACCGCACGCGTTTTCCTGCGTCCGGGCACCGGTAACATCTCGATCAACAACCGCTCCCTGGATTCGTTCTTCGGTCGCGAAACTGCCCGCATGGTAGTTCGTCAGCCGCTGGAATTGACCGAGACCGTTGAGAAATTCGACATCTACGTCACCGTCATCGGCGGTGGTGTGAGTGGTCAAGCTGGCGCAATCCGCCACGGTATCACCCGCGCTCTGATGTCCTACGACGAAACCCTGCGCAGCGCTCTGCGCAAAGCTGGTTTCGTTACTCGCGATGCTCGCGAAGTTGAACGTAAGAAAGTCGGTCTGCGTAAAGCGCGTAAGCGTCCGCAGTACTCGAAGCGTTAATTCGCTTTTCGTTCAAAAAGAACGCTCAGTTTCCTCACGGAACTGGGCGTTTTTTTATGGGCGTCTATTATTGGGTGTGACGACTGGTCTCATCCGTGGATGCCCCGTTCCATAAGGCCTCCCCGTTTTCGCCAAATGGCAATACCCTTGCGGATAGAAGGGCCTTTGCTTACATTTGGCAGGATTTTTTTGACAGCTAGAAAAATAATTCAAAGGGATGCCTGACCAAGCAGGCCTCTAAAAGCTGATGGGAGAGGACGGAATGAGCAATGACGGCGTGAATGCAGGCCGGCGTCGCTTCCTTGTCGCGGCCACATCTGTGGTCGGCGCTGCAGGAGCGGTGGGGGCTGCGGTCCCGTTCGTGGGGTCATGGTTTCCCAGTGCCAAAGCCAAGGCGGCGGGCGCACCCGTGAAGGTCAACGTCAGCAAGGTCGAGCCAGGCCAGCAGATGATCGCCGAATGGCGGGGCCAGCCGGTCTTCATCGTTCGTCGAACGCCCGAAATTCTCACCAACCTGACCAAGATCACCGGTCAGCTCTCCGATCCCGAATCCAAGAATTCCGTTCAGCCTGCGTACGTGGACCCCAAGGTTCGCTCGATCAAACCCGAGCTGCTGTTGCTGATCGGCATCTGTACCCACCTGGGCTGCTCGCCCACGTTTCGCCCTGAAGTGGCCCCCGCAGACCTGGGCAAAGACTGGGTCGGCGGCTACTTCTGTCCTTGTCACGGCTCCCATTACGACCTGGCCGGGCGCGTCTACAAGGCGCAACCTGCACCCCTGAATCTGCCAGTGCCGCCGCATTCCTACGAGTCGGACTCAATCATCGTCATCGGCGTCGATCAGGAGAAAGCGTAATGAGCAAATTCATGGACTGGATCGATGCGCGCTTCCCTGCGACCTCCATGTGGGAAGACCATCTCAGCAAGTATTACGCCCCCAAGAATTTCAACTTCTTCTACTTTTTCGGCTCGCTGGCGCTGCTGGTGCTGGTCAACCAGATCGTCACCGGCGTGTGGCTGACGATGAGCTACACGCCCTCGGCGGAGGAAGCGTTCGCCTCGGTCGAGTACATCATGCGCGATGTCGAGTACGGCTCGATCCTGCGCCTGCTGCACTCCACAGGGGCTTCAGCGTTCTTCATCGTGGTCTATCTGCACATGTTCCGTGGCCTGCTCTATGGCTCGTACCAGAAGCCACGGGAGCTGGTGTGGATCTTTGGCATGCTGATCTACCTGGCGTTGATGGCAGAGGCGTTCATGGGCTATCTGCTGCCATGGGGGCAGATGTCGTACTGGGGTGCGCAGGTCATCATCTCGCTGTTTGGCGCGATCCCGGTGATCGGCAATGACCTGACCCAGTGGATTCGCGGCGACTACCTGATTTCCGGGATCACCCTGAACCGCTTCTTCGCCCTGCATGTGGTGGCGTTGCCCATCGTGATTCTCGGCCTTGTGGTGCTGCATGTGCTGGCGCTGCACGAAGTCGGGTCGAACAACCCCGACGGCGTCGACATCAAGAAGCTCAAGGATGAAAACGGCAAGCCGCTGGACGGGATCGCCTTCCATCCCTACTACACGGTGAAGGATATCGTCGGCGTCGTGGTGTTCCTGTTCATCTTCTGTTCGATCGTGTTCTTCTTCCCGGAGATGGGCGGCTACTTCCTCGAGAAGCCGAACTTCGAGCAGGCCAACGCCTTCAAGACACCAGAGCACATCGCCCCGGTATGGTACTTCACGCCGTTCTACGCGATCTTGCGGGCCATCCCTGACAAGCTCATGGGAGTCATGGCCATGGGCGCGGCGATCGCGGTGCTGTTCGTGCTGCCCTGGCTGGACCGAAGTCCGGTCAAGTCCATGCGTTACAAAGGCTGGCTCAGCCGGATCTGGCTGCTGGTGTTCTGCGTGTCGTTCGTGATCCTGGGGATTCTCGGCGTGCTGCCGCCCAGCCCTGAGCGCGCGTTGCTGTCGCAGGTGTGTACGTTCCTGTACTTCGCCTATTTCATCCTGATGCCGTTCTACACGCGGATGGAGAAGACAAAACCGGTTCCGGAAAGGGTGACTGGCTGATGAAAAAATTATTGGCTGTTTTCATTCTTTCTGCCTTGCCTGTGCTGTCCTTTGCCGCCGAACACGGTGGACCGGAGCTGGAAAGCGTCGACATCGACGTCTCCGACAAGGTGGCCATGCAGGACGGCGCCCGCACCTTCGCCAACTATTGCATGGGCTGCCACAGCGCCAAGTTCCAGCGTTACGAGCGGGTCGCGGATGATTTGGGCATTCCCCACGAGATGATGCTCGAGAAGCTGGTCTTCACCGGTGCCAAGATCGGCGACCACATGACCGTCGGCATGCAGTCGGCAGACGCCAAGGCCTGGTTCGGCGCAGCGCCGCCCGACCTGACCCTGGTTGCCAGGGTACGGGGCACCGACTGGCTCTACGGTTACCTGCGTTCGTTCTACGAGGACCCGGCACGGCCTTGGGGCGTGAACAACAAGGTCTTTCCTAACGTGGGCATGCCCAACGTGCTGGTGGGGCTGCAGGGCCGCCAGATCATCGGCTGCAAGCAGGTCCAGGCGGTCGAGGATGGCAAGAAGCAGTTCGACCCGCTGACCGGCTCGCCACTGACCCATGAAGCCTGTGATCAACTGACCATCGTGCCCAAGACCGGCACGCTCACCGAAGAGCAGTTCGATGAGAAGGTGAAGAACCTGGTGACATTCCTGGCCTACTCGGCCAACCCGGTCAAGCTGCAACACCAGCGCATCGGCACCTATGTGCTGTTGTATCTGGCGATCCTGTTTATCTTCGCGTACCTGCTCAAACGTGAATACTGGAAAGACGTTCACTGACTTCGCGCCAGTGATGAAGTAGATGGAACGCGCTCTGAAGAGCCTCATTCGGGCAATGGACGCAGAGCGGGTATAGTGGCGGGCGAAAGATTACGGAATTTACCTTGAGTAAATGCGCTATCTTGTCGCCCGCGACGAACACCCGCTGATTGTGGATGTTGCCGGAGGCGCCTTCAGGGCGCGTTCGTTTTTCTGCTTCTGAATATTTAACAAGCGAGGAGGATCACCATGGGCGTGACCAATCGGTTGGCCTGTTACTCCGACCCCGCCGACCACTATTCCCATCGCGTGCGCATTGTGCTCGCCGAGAAAGGTGTCAGCGCCGAGATCATCGATGTCGTGGGAGGTCGCCTTCCGCCGCAACTGGTCGAGGTCAATCCGTACGGCAGCACACCGACACTGGTCGATCGCGATCTGGCGTTGTACGAGTCGACAGTGGTCATGGAATACCTGGATGAGCGTTACCCGCATCCGCCTTTACTGCCGGTTTATCCCGTTGCCCGGGCCAACAGCCGCCTGCTGATCCATCGGATCCAGCGCGACTGGTGCGTCCTGGTGGATGTCATCCTGGATGCTCGCAGCAAAGAAGCTGCCCGCACTCAGGCGCGCAAGGAGTTGCGCGAAAGTCTGACCGGCGTCTCGCCACTGTTCGCGGAAAAGGCTTTTTTCCTCAGTGACGAGCAAAGTCTGGTCGACTGCTGTCTATTGCCCATACTCTGGCGCCTGCCGATTCTGGGTATCGAGTTGCCGCGGCCTGCCAAGCCGCTGCTTGATTATATGGAGCGCCAGTTTGCGCGTGAGGCATTCCAGGCGAGTCTGTCTGCTGCCGAACGCGACATGCGCTAAAGGCTTAAGGAAACATTCGATGAACTCCAGTCGCCCCTATCTGATCCGTGCTCTCTATGAGTGGATCGTGGACAACGATTGCACGCCGCACATCCTGGTCAACGCCGAGTACCCGGCGGTGCAAGTCCCGCAAGGTTTCGCCAACGACGGACAAATCGTCCTCAACATCTCGCCAAGCGCCGTGCGCCACCTGCACATGGACAATGACGCGGTGAGCTTCGAAGGCCGTTTCGGCGGTGTGCCGCACAGCCTGTATGTGCCGGTCGCTGCGGTCATGGGGATTTACGCCCGGGAAAACGGCCAGGGCATGGTCTTCGACCTGGAGCCTGCCGTGGACGACGATGATGATCTGGATGTCGAAGACGACATGCCGCCACCGGACGACGAACCGCCACGCCCGAGCGGCCGGCCGAGTCTGAAAGTGGTCAAGTAACCCGACTGCGCGGTAATGAAAAAGGCGATCCCGAGGGATCGCCTTTTTTGTGATCGAAACAAATGTGCTGCTTGTTCGCGTAGCAGTCCGGCTTGCCGGCGACGGCGATCTTGAAACCGCTGTCGCCGGCAAGCGGAGCGCCGCCCGGCCGTCCTGCTACAGGGGCGTAGCGATACCGAGGCTGTTTAGTCGATGTACTCGAACAGCTTCACGATCTTCTGCACGCCACCTACGCCCTGCACCAGGTTGGTGGCGCGGGTGGCTTCGGCCTGGGTCAGCAGGCCCAGCAGGTAGACGATGCCGTTCTCGGTCACGACCTTGATGCGCGAGCCCGGGATGGCGCTGTCGGTGAGCATCTCGGTCTTGATCTTGCTGGTCAGCCACGCATCGTTGCTGCGCGCCAGCATCGAGGAGGGCGCGATGACCTGCAGCTCGTTGTTGACCTTCTTGACCTTCTGCACCTGGGCGGCGGTCTGCTCGGCCAGTTGCTTGAGGTCGGCGCGTGGGGTCTGGCCGGCCAGCAGCACGATGCCGTTGAAGCTGGTCACCACGATGTGCGAATTGTTGTCCAGATCGGGGCTGGCCTTGGCGATGTTGACCGCGGCCTTGGTTTCGATCAGCGAGTCATCGATCTTGCTGCCGAAGGTGCGCGTACCGCGATCGTCGTCGATTGGCGCTTCGCGGCTGGCGTTGATCACCGAGCTGCATCCGCTGACGCCCAGGCACAGTGTCAGGGCCAGCAGGCTGAGACGTTTGGATATCATTCTTCACTCCCGAACAATTGGCTGTCGATCAGATCGCAAAGGCAATGGATCGACAGCAGGTGGACTTCCTGGATACGTGCGGTGACCTTGGCCGGGACGCGGATCTCAACGTCCTCGGGCAGCAGCAGCGAGGCGACATCGCCACCGTCGCGACCGGTCAGGGCTACGACAATCATTTCCCGATCATGTGCCGCCTGGATCGCCTGGATGATGTTGGCCGAGTTGCCGCTGGTGGAAATCGCCAGCAACACATCGCCGGGCTGGCCCAGGGCGCGGATCTGCTTGGAAAAGATTTCGTTGTAGCTGTAGTCGTTGGCGATCGAGGTGATGGTCGAGGTGTCCGTCGTCAGCGCGATGGCGGGCAGGCTCGGGCGTTCACGCTCGAAGCGGTTGAGCAGCTCCGACGAAAAGTGCTGGGCATCGCCGGCCGAGCCGCCGTTGCCGCAGGCGAGCATCTTGCCTTCGTTGAGCAGGGCGTTGACCATCACCTGGCTGGCTTGCTCGATGTGCGGTGCAAGAACGTCCATCGCCTGTTGCTTGGTATCGATGCTGGCCTGAAAAAGCTGGCGAATTCGGGATTGCATGTCCATCTATGAAAACCTTAATAGGGGCGGCTGGTCGGGCGACGTCTGAAAGAGGTCATCGGCTTCCCGGCACAAAACTGTGCAGCCCGCAAAGCAAAGAGCAAATCAGTGTGAAGAGTGGTGTCGGCGAACAGGTTCGCAGATGTGGGCTTCAACGCGTAGTCAGGTGTCGAACGCATTCTGCACCCAGTTCGTTACAGGCCCCGCTCCCGGCTCGCCGTTGATGGCGACGACATCGAATCGGCAGGGGGAATCTGCCCATTTCGGTTCGGTCTGCAAGAACCATTGTGCAGCCAGGGTGAGCTTTTCCTGCTTGCGAACATCGACACTTTCCATCGCGCCACCGAAGCTGGCGTGGCGCCGATAGCGAACTTCGACGAATACTACTGTATCGCCGTCGAGCATGACCAGATCAAGCTCGCCGCGTTTGCATGACCAGTTCTGTGTAATCAGTTGCAAACCTTGTTGCTGCAAGTGTTGCAGGGCGTGGGCCTCGGCCTCTCGCCCTGCGGTCTGGCGCGTGCTGCCTTGGGTCAAGGCGTGGTGTCCGGCAGGCGCTGGACGCGACCGTCGACGAACTGGGCCCATGGCAACTGACGCTCGATACGCTGGCCCTGACCGATGGCCAGGCTGCCGGACAGGCCGTCGATGCGGCTCTCAGGCAGGGTCTTGAGCTGGGTCAGGCGCGGCGCCAGGCGATAGGCATCGATGCCCATGGCGTACAGGCGACCCAGGCTGCCGGCGGCTTGAGGCCACTGGGTGGTGACTTGCTGGCGCAGCGGGTCGGTGGCGTTGAGCAGCCAAGGGGTTTCGCAGAAGCGCACGCCGGCCAGGTCGTTGTACATCGCCTGGTCGCCGCTGTTGGTGAACAGGTGCGAAGTCGCATAGACAGGCACGTCACCGGCGTACTGGAAGACCATGGTCGGTTTGATCTGCTGGGCCTGTTGCGGGGTCGCGGCCAGGAACATGAAATCGACATCCTGGCGGCGGCTTGGCTGTGCGGCCATCTGTGCGCCGGTGGTGCTTTGCAGGCGCTGGGCGCGGCCTTCGCTGTTGCGCAACTGGAACAGGTCGGCGACTTGCTGGGCCAGGGCTACAGGCTGGTCGATGCGTTCGACACCCAGCAGGGTGCCGCCCTTGGCTTGCCAGCTCTGGCGGAAGGCGTCGAGCACGCGGTCGCCCCATTCGCCTTTCGGCACCATGGCGACGGCGCTGCGTTTGCCGTCAGCCCAGGCGCGACGGGCCACTTCACGGGCTTCGTCTTCCGCTGCCAGGCCGAACTGGAACAGCTCGGCCGGACCTTGCGCGGTCGAGTCGCTGTAGTTCAGGGCCAGGGTGGTGATAGGCAACTGCGGATGAGCGCTGAGCTGTTTGACCAGCGGTTTTTCCAGCGGGCCTACCACCATCTGTACGCCAGCGGCCTTGGCCTGGGCGTAGAAGGCATCCATCGAGGTCACGCGGGAGCTGTCGAACACTTCGATGGCAGGCGGCTTCTGGCCGGCCTGTTGCGCCTGATAGTGCGCAGCCATGAAGCCGTCACGCAGGGCACGGGCGACCGAGGCGAGGGGGCCGTCTTGCGGCAGCAGCAGGGCGATCTTGGTCAGCGGCTGGCTTTTCAGGTCGCGCAGTTGAGCGAGCGACGTCGGCAACTGACGTGCGGCAGGGTGCTGCGGGTTCTGCGCTTTCCAGTTGTCGATGGCCGCCTGTTGTTGTTCCAGCGTACCGGCACCCTTGACCGCGCGGGCCAGGCTCAGCCAGCCGCCCATGTCATCGGTGGCGTTGCTTTGCAGTTGCTCGGCAGGCAATGCCGCGACCAGGGTCCAGATCGCATCGTTGTTGGCGCTCAGGGCGTCGCCTTGCAGCAGCGGGCCCATGAACACGCGCTCGCTGGCGGCGGCGAGGGTCTGGCCATCAGCTTCCAGGGCGCGAGCGCGAACGGTGTGGGTGCGGGTTTGCAGGTCCACCGGCATTTCGGCCAGGTGCTGCAGGCTCGGGTGGTTGAGGGCGGTCAGCGCAGCCTTTGGCTGGCTGCGGCCCAGGGCCAGTTCGGCGGACAGGGTGTTGGCGTAGATCTGCTTGTCCGTCTTGAGCTGATCCATCTGGACTTGCTCAAGAATGCTCGCTGCACGGCTCGGGTTGTTCTGGCGTGCGGCCAGGTCCGCGGCGGTCAGCCTCAGCAGTGCGGCCTGATCGGGCGTCTTGGCGCTCGACGCCTGTTCGAGCAGTTGCTCGATGGTGGCGTCAGGGGTGCGTGGCAACTCGCCAAGGCTGGAGGAGGGCGAACTGGCGCAGGCGGCCAACAAGGCAGCCAGGCAGAGGGCAGAGAACAGCCGCAGGCAAGCGATCATGTATATGTTCCTGATACTTGAGCAAATAAGAGTGGAATTGTACCCAAGCACTGGCCGGGGCGCGACGTTGGAGGTATCAAAGCTGCGATATTGACCATGCAGATGGGCAATTGTGCGCACCGCGTGGTGGAATTCCCTGACAATGGCAGCCGATATCAATGTATGAGCGGATGTGTGGGTGCATTTTCCAATCTCCCTGTCTGGATCCCCTGAACCTGTACAATGCAGGTTTTTACCCCACATGAGGTGCGCGTTTTGACTGCTCCAGGTGCTTTGAATTCCACTACAGGCTCGCTTTATGTGGTGGCCACGCCGATTGGCAACCTGGACGACATGAGCGTGCGAGCACTGAAAGTATTGCGCGAAGTGTCATTGATTGCCGCCGAAGATACCCGGCATTCATTACGCCTGATGCAACATTTCGGCATAGCGACTCCGCTGGCTGCGTGCCATGAACATAACGAACGCGAAGAGGGCAGCCGATTCATCACCCGCCTGCTGGCCGGTGACGACGTCGCGCTGATTTCCGATGCGGGCACGCCACTTATTTCCGATCCTGGCTATCACCTGGTGCGTCAGGCGCGGGCGGCGGGCATTCAGGTGGTTCCGGTGCCTGGTGCTTGTGCCTTGATCGCGGCGTTGTCGGCGGCAGGCCTGCCGTCGGACCGTTTTATCTTCGAAGGCTTCCTGCCGGCCAAGTCGGTGGGGCGCAAGGCGCGTCTGGAACTGTTGAAGGAAGAACCGCGCACGGTGATCTTCTACGAAGCGCCGCACCGGATTCTCGAATGCCTGCAGGATCTTGAAGAAATCTTCGGTGCCGAGCGGCCTGCGGTGCTCGGGCGTGAGCTGACCAAAACCTTCGAAACCCTGAAAGGTTTGCCATTGGGCGAACTGCGGGCGTTCGTCGAAGGCGACAGCAACCAGCAACGCGGGGAGTGTGTGGTATTGGTTGCAGGCTGGAGCGAGCCTGAGGGCGAGGACGTGATCGGTGCCGAGGCGCGGCGCGTGCTGGACCTTCTGCTGGAGGAAATGCCGCTCAAGCGCGCGGCTGCTTTGGCCGCTGAAATCACCGGCGTGCGCAAGAATCTGCTGTACCAGGTGGCCCTCGACAAGCAAAAGGGCGAGTGATCGCCATCCGTCAGCCCGTCACTCAATAGTGCCCCAGGCTTATTAATGCTTGTTCTTGAGCCTGCCAGCCATTAACCTTGGCGGCGGAGAGTCGATTGGACAGTCGCTGCCTTTCATTGTTCCGCAATGAAGGGGGGAGGAAAGTCCGGGCTCCATAGGGCGGAGTGCCAGGTAACGCCTGGGGGGCGCGAGCCTACGGAAAGTGCCACAGAAAATAACCGCCTAAGCATTTCGGTGCCGGTAAGGGTGAAAAGGTGCGGTAAGAGCGCACCGCACGGCTGGTAACAGTTCGTGGCTAGGTAAACCCCACTCGGAGCAAGACCAAATAGGGTTCCAAGGCGTGGCCCGCGCTGGAACCGGGTAGGTTGCTAAAGATGTCCAGTGATGGCCATCGTAGAGGAATGACTGTCCTCGACAGAACCCGGCTTACAGATCGACTCTCCACCTTTTCCCCTCTCCCTGCTTTTTTCTCGCATTTCTATCTCGCTTTCTTTGTCAAAATCCTCCCCTCGTAATGCCGAAAAAATCTTAAACCTCACAAAACACTTTAAGTTCGAACGCCATCTTTCTGAATATTTTCGGATTTATCTGTAGTCCCAATCCGAAATTTTCGGAAACTCCCGCACAACCTCTCCTAAATCTCCGTTCTGTAAGGGTTTTCCTTAAGAAGTTGCCTTGACGGTGTGGTGGGCGCATTCCTATAGTGTGCGCAAGTGGCGGAAAGTGGCGTGAAGTGGGTTTTTTGAGCGCAAAAAGATAATATTCGGAGAAAGCGCCTGTGTTCCGTGGTGCAAACGCAATCAATCTCGACGCAAAGGGCCGTCTCGCTATGCCGAGCCGGTACCGTGACGAGCTCGATTCGCGTAGCTCCGGCCAGTTGATTGTGACCATTGATACCGTTGACCCGTGCTTGTGCATCTATCCGCTTCCGGAATGGGAACTGATCGAGGCCAAACTGCGCGAGCTTGCAACATTCCGTGAAGAAAACCGTCGTCTGCAGCGACTGTTGATCGGTAACGCGGTTGATCTGGAACTCGACGGCAGTGGGCGCTTTCTGGTGCCGCCACGTTTGCGTGACTACGCCAAGCTTGATAAGCGAGTGATGCTGGTTGGCCAGCTCAACAAGTTTCAACTGTGGGATGAGGACGCCTGGAACGCACTTGCTGATGCGGACCTTGCGGCCATTCAAAAACCGGGCGCGATGCCTGATGAACTGCGTGATTTGATCCTGTGACTATGAATAGCGGCTTTACCCACATCACCGTACTGCTCGAAGAAGCCGTCGAGGCTCTCGCGGTGCGCGCCGATGGCTGCTATCTGGATGGCACGTTCGGACGGGGCGGGCACAGCCGCCTCATCTTGCAGAACCTGGGGCCGGACGGCCGGCTCCTGGGGTTCGACAAGGATCCTCAAGCGATTGCCACCGGGCAAGCGCTGGCGGCCGAAGACGGCCGCTTTGTCATTGTGCAGCGCAGCTTTGCAGAATTGGGCTCCGAGGCTCTGGAACGCGGCATAGCGGGCAAGGTCAGCGGAATCCTGCTCGACCTTGGCGTCTCCTCGCCACAACTCGACGATCCTGAACGCGGCTTCAGTTTCATGAACGACGGCCCGCTGGACATGCGCATGGACCCGTCCCGAGGGATCAGCGCCGCCGAGTTCGTCAATACTGCGCCTGCCGAAGAAATCGCCCGCGTATTCAAGGAATACGGCGAAGAGCGTTTTGCCAAACGCATGGCCGGCGCTGTCGTCGCACGTCGCGAAACCCAGCCTTTCGAACGTACCGGCGATCTGGCCGAAGTGTTGAAAGTCGCCAACCCTGCGTGGGAAAAGGGCAAGAACCCGGCAACCCGCGCGTTCCAGGGCCTGCGCATTCACGTCAACAACGAACTGGGCGATCTGGAAGCTGGCCTCGAAGCCGCGCTGGACGCGCTGGAAGTGGGCGGCCGTCTGGCGGTCATCAGCTTCCACTCGCTGGAAGACCGCATCGTCAAACTGTTCATGCGCAAGCTGGTCAAGGGCGAGGCCGACAACCTGCCACGCAACCTGCCGGTCCGTCACCAGGCTTTCGAGCCGCGCATCAAGCTGATCGGCAAGGCGCAGTTCGCCTCCGATGAAGAAACCCGCGCCAACCCCCGTTCGCGCAGTGCTGTCATGCGTGTCGCGGAGAAACTCCGGTGAGCCGCGGATTCTTCAAGCCATTGCCAGGCGGCAGCTTCTTCATGCTGCTGTTGTTCATTGCCGTCCTCGTGTCGGCAATCGCCGTTTCCTACAGCGCGCACTGGAACCGTCAGCTCCTGAACTCGTTGTATTCCGAACTCAGCGTTCGCGACAAGGCGCAGGCCGAATGGGGCCGCCTGATTCTCGAACAAAGCACCTGGACCGCTCACAGCCGGATCGAGGCGCTGGCCACCGATCAACTGAAAATGCGCATTCCCAATGCCGCCGATATCCGGATGGTGTCGCCATGATGAAGCTTGACGGCGCACTCTACCCATGGCGGTTCCGCCTCGTGGTCGGCCTGTTGTCGGTCATGGTGCTGGCTATTTCCTATCGCATCGTCGATCTGCAGGTCATCGACCGTCGCTTCCTGATTGAACAGGGCGATGCGCGCAGCCTGCGTACCGTGTCCATTCCTGCGCACCGTGGCCTGATTACCGACCGCAACGGCGAACCGCTGGCCGTCAGTACCCCGGTGACCACCATCTGGGCCAACCCGTCCGAAATGCAGGCCGACAAGAGCAAGTGGGGCGTGCTGGCCCAGGCCTTGGGTCAGGACCCGAAAGCCCTGGCGGACCGCCTGAACGAGCAGGCCAGCAAGGAATTCATCTACCTGGTTCGCGGCCTGACCCCGGAGCAGGGCCAGTCGGTGCTCGACCTCAAGGTGCCGGGCGTCTACGGCAAGGAAGAGTTTCGGCGTTTCTACCCTGCCGGTGACGTGACGGCGCACATGGTCGGCTTCACCGACCTGGACGACCACGGCCGCGAAGGGGTTGAACTGGCCTACGACGACTGGCTGGCCGGCGTGCCGGGCAAGCGGCAGGTCATCAAGGACCGGCGCGGCCGGCTCATCAAGGACCTGCAAGTGAAGAAAAACGCCAAGGCTGGAAAGACCTTGGCTTTGTCTATTGATCTGCGCCTGCAATACCTGGCGACCCGCGAGCTGCGTAACGCGATTCAGGAAAACGACGCCAAGGCCGGCAGCCTGGTGATCATGGACGTGAAGACCGGCGAAGTGTTGGCCATGGTCAACCAGCCGACCTACAACCCGAACAACCGTCGCACCATGGTTCCGGCGGCGATGCGTAACCGCGCGATCATCGACGTGTTCGAGCCAGGCTCGACCATGAAACCGATCTCCATGACCGCAGCCCTGGACAGTGGCCGCTGGAAACCCAGCGACAAGGTCGAGGTGTACCCGGGCACCCTGCAGATCGGCAAATACACCATTCGTGACGTGACCAAAACCGAAGGTCCGATCCTCGACCTGACCGGCATCCTGATCAACTCCAGTAACGTTGGCATGAGCAAGGTCGCATTCGACGTCGGCGGTGAAGCGATTTTCCGTGCGATGCAGCGTGTGGGCCTTGGCCAGTACACCGGCCTGGGCTTCCCGGGCGAGCGCGTGGGCAACCTGCCGAACTACCGCGAGTGGCGCAAGGCTGAAACCGCGACCCTGTCCTACGGCTACGGCCTGTCGGTGACGGCGCTGCAACTGGTGCACGCCTACTCGGCGCTGGCCAACAACGGCAAGATCGTCCCGCTGACCATCCTGAAAACCGACAAGCCGTCCGAGTCTACCCAGGCGATTCCGGAAGCCACCGCGAAGACCCTGCAAGGGATGCTGCAGCAAGTGATCGAAGACCCGCGTGGCGTATACCGTGCCCGCGTGCCGTCGTACCACGTCGCTGGCAAATCGGGTACCGCCCGTAAGACGTCGGTCGGCACCAAGGGCTATGCCGAGAACTCCTATCGCTCGCTGTTCGCAGGCTTCGGCCCGATGAGCAACCCGCGCTACGCCATCGTGGTGGTGATCGACGAACCAAGCAAAGGCGGCTACTTCGGTGGTCTGGTTTCGGCACCGGTGTTCAGCAAAGTGATGTCGGGCACCTTGCGCCTGATGAACGTGCGCCCGGACAACCTCGCGCCGGTCCCGCCTGAACAGCAGGCCAATGCTGCGCCACCGCTCGTCGTTCCAGTCAAGGGAGGGCGCGGCTGATGCCTTTCAACCTGAGCAAGATCTTCGCCCAGAGCGACCGTGACCTGTTGATCCGTGAACTGACCCTGGACAGCCGCAAGGTGCGTCCGGGCGATCTGTTCCTGGCGATTCCAGGCCTGAAGGTCGACGGCCGCGACCACATTACCGACGCCATCGCCCACGGCGCCGCCGCCATTGCCTATGAAGTCGAAGGCGCCAAGGTGCTGCCGATCACCGACATCCCGATGATTCCGGTCAAGGGCCTGGCGGCGCAGTTGTCGGACATCGCCGGGCGTTTCTATGGCGATCCGAGCCGTGGCATGCACCTGGTCGGCGTGACCGGCACCAATGGCAAGACCAGCGTGACCCAGTTGATCGCCCAGGCGCTCGACAAGCTGGGCTTGCACTGCGGACTGATTGGCACATTGGGCACTGGTTTCTACAGCGAGCTGAAAAGCGGGATTCACACCACGCCCGATCCGATTTCCGTGCAGGCGACGATCTACGACCTGAAAAAGGCCGGGGCCAAGGCCATCGCCATGGAAGTGTCGTCCCACGGTCTGGATCAGGGCCGTGTCACCGCGCTGGCGTTCGACGTCGCGGTGATGACCAACCTGTCCCGCGATCACCTCGATTACCACGGCACCATGGAAGCCTACGCGGCGGCCAAGGCCAAGCTGTTCGCCTGGAATGACCTGCGTTGCCGCGTGGTCAACCTGGACGACGATTTCGGTCGCCGGCTTGCCGGTGAGCAGCATGCGTCGCGGCTGATCACCTACAGCCAGGAAGACAGCAGCGCCTACCTGTTCTGCCGCGATGCGGTGTTCGACGATGATGGCGTTCGCGCAACTCTCGTGACTCCGCAGGGCGATCACCTGTTGCGCAGCAGCCTCTTGGGCCGCTTCAACCTGAGCAACGTGCTGGCGGCGGTCGGCGCTTTGATGGGCCTCGATTACCCGCTGAGCGACATTCTCAAAGTGCTGCCGAGCCTCGAAGGGCCGGTGGGCCGTATTCAGCGCTTGGGCGGCGGCAAACGTCCGCTGGTGGTGGTCGATTACGCCCACACCCCCGACGCGCTGGAGAAAGTGCTGGTGGCCCTGCGCCCCCACGCCAAGGGCCAACTGGCTTGCCTGTTCGGCTGCGGCGGTGATCGCGATCGCGGCAAGCGTCCGTTGATGGCCGAAGTGGTCGAGCGCCTGGCCGACAAGGTGCTGGTCACCGATGACAACCCGCGCACCGAAGACGCCGCCCGCATTTTCGACGACATTCGCGCAGGTTTCACCTCGGCCGACAGCGTCGATTTCGTCGCCGGCCGCGGCCAGGCCATCGCACAGATCATCGCCCAGGCCGATGCCGCCGACGTGATCGTGCTGGCCGGCAAGGGCCACGAGGACTACCAGGAAATCGACGGCGAGCGCCATCCGTTTTCCGATCTTGAAGAAGCCGCCAAGGCACTGGACGCATGGGAGGCTGCACATGCTTAAGCCGCTTTCGTTCAGCGAACTGCTGCTGCCACTCGACGCGCGTCGGGTCGGCGAAGACGTACATTTCAACGGCGTCAGCATCGACAGCCGCGCCATCGAGTCAGGCCAGTTGTTCGTTGCGCTGACCGGTCCGCGTTTCGACGGCCACGATTACCTCGATCAGGTCGCCGCCAAAGGTGCGGTGGGCGCGTTGGTCGAACGTGAGGTTGCAGGCAGTGCATTGCCGCAACTGATCGTGGGTGACACCCGCAAGGCGCTGGCACAACTGGGCGCGCTGAATCGCAACGCCTTTGTCGACAAGCCGGTCGCGGCGATTACCGGTTCCAGCGGCAAGACCACGGTCAAGGAGATGCTCGCGAGCATCCTGCGCACGCGCGGCACCGTGCTGGCGACCAAAGGCAATCTGAACAACGAGCTGGGCGTACCGCTGACCTTGCTGACACTGTCGCCGGAGTTCGATGCGGCTGTGATCGAGTTGGGCGCCAACCACGTGGGCGAAATCGCGCTGACCGTGAGCCTGACCAAGCCTCACGTGTCGGTGCTGACCAACGCGGGTACTGCTCACGTGGGCGAGTTCGGCGGTCCGGAAAAGATCGTCGAAGCCAAGGGCGAGATCATCGACGGCCTCGATTCGCGCGGCACTGCAGTGCTGAACCTGGACGACAAGGCATTCGGGATCTGGGCCGCCCGTGCCGGCGCCCGCAAGGTGCTGAGCTTTGCCCGCACCAACACTGACGCCGATTTCCATGGTTCGGACCTGGGCATCGACGCCCGTGGCTGCCCGACTTTCACCCTGAACAGCCCCACTGGCTCTGCTCAGGTGCAACTCAATCTGCTGGGCGCGCACAACGTGAACAACGCGCTGGCCGCAGCGGCTGCCGCACACGCGCTGGGCGTGTCGCTGCCGGGCATCGTCGCCGGGCTGAACAACGTCCAGCCGGTGAAGGGGCGCACCGTTGCGCAACTGGCGACCAACGGCATTCGCGTGATCGATGACACCTACAACGCCAACCCGACCTCCGTGGCCGCAGCGACCGACATTCTGACCAGCTTCCCGGGCCGCAAGGTGCTGGTGCTGGGCGATATCGGCGAGCTGGGCGACTGGGCCGAGCAGGGCCACCGCGATGTCGGCGCCTATGCCGCTGGCAAGGTAGACGCGCTGTATGCCGTCGGTCCGCTGATGGCCCATGCGGTCAAGGCTTTCGGGCAGGATGCCCGCCATTTTGCAAGTCAGGCTGACCTGATCGAGGCGCTGGGCGCCGAGCAAGACAAAAACACCACCATTTTGATCAAAGGTTCTCGCAGTGCCGCGATGGAAAACGTCGTGGCGGCTCTCTGCGCAACCCAGACTTATCCCTTGAAGGCGGAGAAACATTAATGCTGCTGCTGCTGGCCGAGTATCTGCAACAGTTCTATAAAGGCTTCG
Source organism: Pseudomonas sp. NPDC090201 (assembly GCF_044746825.1). NCBI lineage: Bacteria > Pseudomonadati > Pseudomonadota > Gammaproteobacteria > Pseudomonadales > Pseudomonadaceae > Pseudomonas > Pseudomonas sp. NPDC090201. The sequence goes on along the minus strand of NZ_JBIVCX010000001.1, from coordinate 1,052,251 downwards.
CGGTCTTCCAGTACCTGACCCTGCGCGGGATTCTTGGCGTGCTCACTGCACTGTCGCTCTCGCTGTGCCTGGGGCCATGGATGATCCGTGCCCTGCAGAACAAGCAGATCGGCCAATCGGTCCGCAACGACGGTCCGCAATCTCACCTGTCCAAATCCGGCACCCCGACCATGGGTGGCGCATTGATTCTGTCCGCCATCGGTATCGCCACCCTGCTGTGGGCCGACCTGACCAACCGCTACGTGTGGGTGGTGCTGATCGTCACGCTGCTGTTCGGCGGCATCGGCTGGGTCGACGACTACCGCAAGGTCATCGAGAAGAACTCGAAGGGTCTGCCAAGCCGCTGGAAATACTTCTGGCAGTCGGTGTTCGGCCTGGGCGCGGCGATCTTCCTTTATATGACCGCACAATCGCCGGTCGAAACCACGCTGCTGATCCCGATGTTGAAAGACTTCAGCATTCCGTTGGGCATCGGCTTCGTGATCCTGACCTACTTCGTGATCGTCGGCTCCAGCAACGCGGTCAACCTGACCGACGGCCTGGACGGCCTGGCCATCATGCCAACGGTCATGGTCGGCGGCGCGCTGGGCATCTTTTGCTACCTGTCGGGTAACGTGAAGTTCGCCGAATACCTGCTGATTCCCTACGTGCCGGGCGCGGGCGAGCTGATCGTGTTCTGCGGCGCGCTGATCGGTGCGGGCCTGGGCTTCCTGTGGTTCAACACCTATCCGGCACAAGTGTTCATGGGTGACGTCGGCGCGCTGGCGCTGGGCGCGGCCCTGGGCACGATCGCGGTGATCGTCCGTCAGGAAATCGTCCTGTTCATCATGGGCGGCGTGTTCGTGATGGAGACACTGTCAGTCGTCATTCAGGTTGCATCGTTTAAGTTGACCGGCCGCCGCGTTTTCCGCATGGCGCCGATCCACCACCACTTTGAACTCAAGGGCTGGCCCGAGCCGCGCGTGATCGTCCGTTTCTGGATCATCACCGTGATTCTCGTGCTGATCGGCCTTGCCACGTTGAAACTGAGGTAACGCAGAGTGTCGTTGATCGCTTCTGACCACTTCCGCATCGTTGTCGGCCTCGGCAAGAGCGGCATGTCCCTGGTTCGCTTCCTGGCGAACCGGGGCGTGGCGTTTGCCGTGGCCGATACGCGGGAGAATCCGCCGGAGCTGGAGACCCTGCGTCGTGACTACCCGCACGTTGAAGTGCGTTGTGGCGAGCTGGACGTCGAGTTCCTGTGCCGCGCCGACGAGCTGTACGTGAGCCCGGGCCTGGCCCTGGCGACTCCGGCGTTGCAGGCGGCTGCGGCCCGTGGCGTGAAGCTGTCCGGTGACATCGAGCTGTTCGCGCGTAACGCGAAGGCGCCGATCATCGCCATCAGCGGCTCCAACGCGAAAAGCACCGTGACCACGCTGGTCGGCGAAATGGCCGCAGCGGCGGGCAAGCGCGTGGCGGTCGGCGGCAACCTGGGCACGCCTGCCCTGGACCTGCTCAGCGACGACGTCGAGCTGTACGTGATGGAGCTGTCGAGCTTCCAGCTGGAAACCACCGACCAGTTGGGCGCTGAAGTCGCTACCGTGCTCAACGTCAGCGAAGACCACATGGACCGCTACAGTGGCCTGCCTGCGTATCACCTGGCCAAGCACCGGATTTTCCGCGGTGCCCGTCAGGTGGTGGTCAATCGCCAGGACGCGCTCTCCCGGCCGTTGATCGGCGAAGGCGTGCCGTGCTGGACCTTTGGTCTGAACAAACCCGACATCGCAGGCTTCGGTCTGCGGGAAGAGAACGGCGAAAAATACCTGGCCTTCCAGTTCGAACACCTGATGCCGGTGAGCGAGCTGAAAATCCGTGGCGCGCACAACCAGGCCAACGCCCTGGCTGCTCTGGCGCTGGGCCACGCTGCCGGTCTGCCATTCGAACCGATGCTGCAGGCGCTGCGCAGCTTCGCCGGCCTGGTACACCGTTGCCAGTGGGTGCGCGAGCGTGCAGGCGTCAGCTACTACGACGACTCCAAGGCCACCAATGTCGGCGCTGCACTGGCCGCCATCGAAGGCCTGGGTGCGGACATCAGCGGCAAGCTGGTGCTCATCGCCGGTGGCGACGGCAAGGGTGCGGATTTCTCCGCCCTCAAGGCGCCGGTCGCCGCTCATTGCCGCGCCGTCGTCCTGCTGGGCCGCGACGCTGAACTGCTCGCCGCGACCTTCGGCGATTCGGTGCCCCTGATACGCGTCAAGACATTGGAAGAAGCTGTGCAACGTGCTGCCGAAGTGGCTCAGCAAGGGGACGCCGTGCTGCTGTCTCCGGCCTGTGCAAGCCTGGACATGTTCAAGAATTTCGAAGAACGCGGACGTCTGTTCGCCCAGGCAGTGGGGGGCTTGTCATGATCTTTGGCGTGCTCAAGCCTTACCCGTCGCCGATCATCAGCGGCCGTGGCGTTGACGTCGACTTCCCGATGCTCGCCGGTTGCCTGGCCTTGCTGGGCCTGGGCCTGGTGATGATCACTTCCGCATCCTCGGAAGTCGCCGCGGTCCAGTCCGGCAACGCGCTGTACATGATGACCCGCCACCTGATCTACCTGGTGCTGGGCCTGGGTGCCTGCGTCGCCACCATGATGGTGCCGGTCGCGACCTGGCAACGCCTGGGCTGGCTGATGCTGCTGGGTGCCTTCGGCCTGCTGATCCTGGTGATCGTGCCCGGTATCGGGCGTGAGGTGAACGGTTCGATGCGCTGGATCGGCTTCGGCATGTTCAACGTGCAGCCCTCGGAAATTGCCAAGGTGTTCGTGGTGATCTTCCTGGCTGGCTACCTGATTCGTCGCCAGACCGAAGTGCGCGAGAGCTGGATGGGCTTCTTCAAGCCGTTCATCGTGCTGCTGCCCATGGCCGGCCTGCTGCTGATGGAACCTGACTTCGGTGCCACCGTCGTGATGATGGGCGCTGCCGCTGCGATGCTGTTCCTGGGCGGCGTCGGCCTGTTCCGCTTCACCCTGATGGTGGCGCTGGCGGTCGCGGCGGTGTTCGTGCTGGTTCAAGCCCAGCCTTACCGGATGGCGCGCCTGATTACCTTTACCGACCCCTGGTCCGATCAGTTCGGTTCCGGCTACCAGTTGACCCAGGCGCTGATCGCCTTCGGTCGTGGCGAGTGGTTCGGCGTTGGCCTGGGCAACAGCGTGCAGAAGCAGTTCTACCTGCCTGAAGCGCACACCGACTTCGTGTTCTCGGTACTGGCCGAAGAGCTGGGCGTGGTCGGGTCGCTGGTGACCGTTGCGCTGTTCATGTTCGTGAGTATCCGTGCGATGTACATCGGCATGTGGGCCGAGCGCGCCAAGCAGTTCTTCGCCGCGTACACCGCTTATGGCCTGGCGTTCCTGTGGATCGGCCAGTTCCTGATCAACATCGGGGTGAACGTCGGCCTGCTGCCGACCAAGGGTCTGACCCTGCCATTCCTCAGCTACGGCGGCAGCTCGCTGATTATCTGCTGCGCAAGCCTGGGCCTGCTGCTGCGTATCGAATGGGAATCGCGCAACAACATGGGCAGTGAAGAAGCCGAGTTCAACGAGAGCGATTTCGCCGAGGAGCCGAACCATGGCCGTCGGTAATGTATTGATCATGGCGGGCGGCACCGGCGGACACGTGTTCCCGGCACTGGCCTGCGCCCGGGAATTCCAGGCACGCGGCTACACCGTGCACTGGCTGGGCACGCCTCGCGGCATTGAAAACGAACTGGTGCCCGGCGCCGGTCTGCAGTTGCACCTGATCAACGTCACCGGCCTGCGCGGCAAGGGGCGTCTGTCCTTGCTCAAGGCGCCGTTCATGTTGTTCAAGGCCTTGTTGCAGGCGCGCAAGGTCGTGCGTGAATTGAAGCCGGTCTGCGTGGTCGGATTCGGCGGCTACGTGACAGGCCCTGGCGGTCTGGCAGCGAAGCTTTCCGGCGTGCCGTTGATCATCCATGAGCAGAACGCCGTGGCCGGCACCGCCAACCGCAGCCTGGCGTCGTTCGCCGCTCGTGTGTGCGAGGCGTTCCCGCAGACTTTCGCGGCTTCGGCCAAGCGTCGCACCACCGGCAATCCGGTGCGTGCCGAGCTGTTCTTCGAGACGCCGCGTCAGGCGCTGGAAGGGCGCAAGCCACGGCTGCTGATTCTGGGCGGAAGCCTGGGCGCCGAGCCTCTGAACAAGCTGCTGCCCGAAGCCCTTGCGCTGGTGCCGGCAGAGTTGCGGCCTGAGGTGTTCCATCAGGCGGGCAAGAAACACGATGAAGTCACTGCCGAGCGCTACCGCGCCGCCGGTGTCGAGGCGCAGGTCGCCCCCTTCATCAAGGACATGGCCCAGGCCTATGGCTGGGCGGATCTGGTGGTCTGTCGCGCAGGCGCGCTGACCATCAGTGAACTGGCAGCCGCTGGACTGCCGTCGTTGCTGGTGCCGCTGCCCCACGCAATCGATGACCACCAGTCGCGCAATGCCGAATATCTGGCCCGTGAAGGCGCAGCCTTCGTGATGCCGCAAAGGACAACTGGCGCTGCCGATATGGCGGCTCGCCTGAAAGAGGTTTTGATGCAACCCGAACAATTGAAACGCATGGCTACCACGGCCCGCCAACTGGCCAAGCCGGATGCCACCAACACCGTCGTCGATGTCTGCCTGGAGGTGGTCCATGGTTGAGAATCAACGCGCGATGCCACAACCGGAAATGCGTCGTATCCGTCGTATCCACTTCGTCGGGATCGGCGGCGTGGGCATGTGCGGCATTGCAGAGGTGTTGCTGAACCTGGGTTATGACGTCTCCGGTTCCGACCTCAAGGCGTCCCCGGTGACCGAGCGTCTGGAATCCTTCGGTGCGCACATCTACATCGGCCACCGTGCCGAGAACTCCGCTGCCGCCGACGTACTGGTCGTCTCCAGCGCCGTCAACACCTCCAACCCGGAAGTGGCGACCGCTCTTGAGCGCCGTATTCCGGTGGTGCCGCGCGCCGAGATGCTGGCCGAGCTGATGCGCTATCGCCACGGCATCGCCGTCGCCGGTACCCATGGCAAGACCACCACCACCAGCCTGATCGCCTCGGTGTTCGCCGCCGGTGGCCTGGACCCGACCTTCGTGATCGGCGGCCGCCTGAACGCAGCGGGCACCAATGCCCAGCTCGGCACCAGCCGTTACCTGATCGCCGAAGCGGACGAAAGCGACGCCAGCTTCCTGCACCTTCAGCCGCTGGTCGCCGTGGTCACCAACATCGACGCCGATCACATGGCGACCTACGAAGGCGACTTCAACAAGCTGAAGAAGACCTTCGTCGAGTTCCTGCACAACCTGCCGTTCTACGGCCTGGCCGTGGTCTGCACCGACGATCCGGTGGTGCGCGACATCCTGCCGTCCGTGAAGCGCCCGGTCATGACCTACGGCTTCAACGAGAACGCCGACGTGCGTGCCATCAACGTGCACCAGGAAGGCATGCGTACCCACTTCACCGTGCTGCGCCGCGACCGCGAGCCGCTGGACGTGTCGGTGAACATGCCCGGCAACCACAACGTGCTCAACTCGCTGGCGACCATCGCCATCGCGACCGACGAAGGCATCACCGACGAAGCTATCGTCCAGGGCCTGTCGGGCTTCCAGGGCGTGGGTCGGCGGTTCCAGGTGTACGGCGAGCTGCCGGTCGAAGGCGGCAACGTGATGCTGGTGGACGACTACGGTCATCACCCGCGCGAAGTGGCTGCGGTCATCAACGCCGTGCGCGGCGGCTGGCCGGATCGCCGGCTGGTCATGGTCTACCAGCCGCACCGCTACAGCCGTACCCGCGATCTGTACGACGACTTCGTGCAGGTGCTCAACGACGCCAACGTCCTGCTGCTGATGGAAGTCTACCCGGCGGGCGAAGAGCCGATTCCGGGCGCGGACAGCCGCCAACTGGCCCACAGCATTCGTCAGCGCGGCCAACTGGACCCGATCTACATCGAGCGTGGCGTTGAACTCGCGCCGCTGGTCAAGCCGCTGCTGCGCGCAGGCGACATCCTGCTGTGCCAGGGCGCGGGCGACATCGGCGGTCTTGCTCCGCAATTGCTCAAGAGCCCGTTGTTCACGGGTGCCATCGTGGCCTCAACCGAAGGTAAGCTGAAATGACAGCCGCCGCGCCAGTCTCCCTGCTCTCGACCCTGGAGCCGAAAAGCTTCGGTCGCGTGGCCGTGCTCTTCGGTGGCAAGAGCGCGGAGCGGGAGGTTTCCCTGAAATCCGGCAATGCAGTGCTCAAGGCGCTGCAGAGCGGGGGCGTGGATGCGTTCGGCATCGACGTGGGCGACGATTTCCTGCAGCGGCTGGTCAGCGAAAAGATCGACCGCGCGTTCATCGTGTTGCACGGCCGTGGTGGCGAAGACGGCACCATGCAGGGCCTGCTCGAATGCCTCGGGATCCCGTACACCGGCAGCGGCGTGCTGGCTTCGGCGCTGGCGATGGACAAGCTGCGCACCAAGCAGGTGTGGCAGAGCCTGGGCCTGCCGACCCCGCGTCACGCGGTGCCTGGCTGCGAATCGGATTGTATTTTGGCGGCGACGGAACTGGGCTTTCCTTTGATCGTCAAACCCGCACATGAAGGCTCTAGTATCGGTATGGCCAAGGTGACCTGCGTCGACGAATTGATCGCCGCATGGAATGCCGCCAGTACCTATGATTCGCAAGTGTTGGTCGAACAATGGATTCAAGGTCCGGAGTTCACCGTCGCCTCGCTGCGTGGGCAGGTATTGCCTCCGATCGGCCTGGGCACTCCCCACACCTTTTACGACTACGACGCCAAGTACCTGGCTTCCGATACCCAGTACCGGATCCCGTGTGGCCTCGACGCAAACAAGGAACAGGAACTCAAGGCGCTGACCGCACGTGCCTGCGAAGCCGTGGGCATTGCCGGCTGGGCGCGTACCGACGTGATGCAGGACGCCGACGGCAAGTTCTGGCTGCTGGAAGTCAACACCGTGCCGGGGATGACCGACCACAGCCTGGTGCCGATGGCTGCCAAGGCGGCGGGGCTCGATTTCAACCAGTTGGTGTTGGCGATTCTGGCCGACAGTGTCCAGGTGCGGGGGTAGATCATGCACGGCGCGACGCTTCGTCATCAGCAACCCGTTTCCGGCGGCCGCAAGCCGGTGCCGCGTGGTGCCAGCCGCATGGTGGCCAAGGAGCCATTATCAGCGCGCATGCCACGGCCCAGCTTCGGTTTCCTGCGCACCCTGATGTGGCCGGTGCTGCTGGTGGTGCTCGGCTTTGGCACCTACGAGGCGGCCCAGCGCCTGCTGCCGTACGCCGACCGGCCGATCTCGCGGATCAACGTTCAGGGCGACCTGAGCTACATCAGCCAGCAGGCCGTGCAGCAGCGTATCGCTCCGTATGTGGCCACCAGTTTCTTCAACATCGACCTGGCCGGCATGCGTACCGAGCTTGAGCAGATGCCGTGGATCGCCCACGCCGAGGTCCGCCGCGTCTGGCCGGACCAGGTGGTGATCCGCCTGGAAGAACAGTTGCCGGTTGCGCGCTGGGGCGATGAAGCCCTGCTGAACAACCAGGGTCAGGCATTCACCCCGCGTGAGCTGGCCAACTACGAACACCTTCCGCAGTTGTTCGGGCCCGTGCGGGCTCAACAGCAGGTGATGCAGCAGTATCAGGTCCTGAGTCAGATGTTGCGCCCGCTGGGCTTCTCCATCGCTCGCCTGGAACTGCGCGAGCGAGGCAGCTGGTTCCTGACCACCGGCGCAGGCAACGCAGGCCCGGGCCTTGAGTTGCTGCTGGGTCGCGACCACCTGGTGGAGAAGATGCGCCGCTTTATCGCCATCTACGAAAAAACGCTTAAAGAACAGATCACGAACATTGCGCGAGTAGACCTGCGTTACAACAACGGCCTGGCCGTTGGCTGGCGTGAGCAGGCACCAGCGCCAACGACGGACAAACCCGCCGTCGCGAAGAATTGATAAGAGGCAGGACCCATGGCAAACGTGCAAAGCGGCAAAATGATCGTCGGATTGGATATCGGCACCTCCAAGGTGGTGGCGCTGGTAGGCGAAGTCGCGGCTGATGGCACGCTGGAAATCGTCGGTATCGGCACCCATCCATCGCGCGGCCTGAAGAAGGGCGTGGTGGTGAACATCGAATCGACGGTGCAATCGATTCAGCGCGCCGTCGAAGAAGCGCAGCTGATGGCTGGCTGCCGTATTCACTCGGCGTTCGTCGGTGTCGCGGGCAACCACATTCGCAGCTTGAACTCCCACGGCATCGTGGCGATTCGTGACCGCGAAGTGAGCTCGGCAGACCTGGAGCGCGTCCTGGACGCTGCTCAGGCGGTGGCGATTCCGGCTGACCAGCGCGTGCTGCACACCCTGCCGCAGGATTACGTGATCGATAACCAGGAAGGCGTGCGCGAGCCACTGGGCATGTCCGGCGTGCGTCTGGAAGCCAAGGTCCACGTGGTGACCTGCGCCGTCAACGCTGCGCAGAACATCGAGAAGTGCGTGCGCCGCTGCGGCCTGGAAGTTGACGACATCATCCTGGAACAGCTGGCTTCGGCCTACTCGGTACTGACCGACGACGAGAAGGAACTGGGCGTTTGCCTGGTGGACATCGGCGGCGGCACCACCGACATCGCGATCTTCACCGAAGGCGCGATCCGTCACACCGCGGTGATCCCGATTGCCGGCGATCAAGTGACCAACGACATCGCGATGGCCCTGCGTACTCCAACCCAGTACGCCGAGGAGATCAAGATTCGTTACGCCTGTGCACTGGCCAAGCTGGCCGGCGCCGGGGAAACCATCAAGGTTCCAAGCGTGGGCGACCGTCCACCTCGTGAACTGTCCCGTCAGGCACTCGCCGAAGTGGTCGAGCCACGCTATGACGAACTGTTCACCCTGATTCAGGCCGAGCTGCGTCGCAGCGGCTACGAAGACCTGATCCCGGCCGGCATCGTGCTGACCGGCGGTACCTCGAAAATGGAAGGCGCAGTTGAACTGGCCGAGGAAATCTTCCACATGCCGGTTCGCCTGGGCGTTCCGCACAGCATCAAGGGTCTGGCGGACGTCGTTCGCAACCCGATCTACTCCACCGGTGTTGGCCTGTTGCTGTACGGACTGCAAAAGCAGTCGGACGGCATCACGCTGTCGGGCTTGTCCGGCCCCGGTAGCAGTTATAGCGATGAACCTAAGGCGCCCGTGCTTGAACGCCTCAAGCGCTGGGTGCAGGGGAATTTCTAAGTTTCAAAAGTGGTAGGCGGCAGTAGGCGATAAAAAACTAGAGAAGTGAAGGAGAGGGAACATGTTCGAGCTCGTAGACAACATCCCACAAAGCCCGGTAATCAAGGTTATCGGTGTCGGTGGCGGCGGCGGCAACGCGGTCAATCACATGGTCAAGAGCAACATCGAAGGCGTTGAGTTCATCTGCGCCAACACCGATGCTCAAGCACTGAAAAACATTGGCGCACGTACCATTCTGCAACTGGGTACCGGTGTGACCAAGGGCCTGGGTGCAGGTGCCAACCCTGAAGTAGGTCGTCAGGCCGCACTGGAAGATCGTGAGCGCATTGCGGAAGTTCTGCAGGGCACCAACATGGTCTTCATCACCACCGGCATGGGTGGCGGTACCGGTACCGGTGCTGCGCCGATCATCGCCGAAGTGGCCAAGGAAATGGGCATCCTGACCGTTGCGGTCGTGACCCGTCCGTTCCCGTTCGAAGGCCGCAAGCGCATGCAGATCGCCGATGAAGGCATCCGCGCGCTGTCCGAAAGCGTCGACTCGTTGATCACCATCCCCAACGAGAAGCTGCTGACCATCCTGGGCAAGGACGCAAGCCTGCTGTCCGCATTCGCCAAGGCAGACGATGTACTGGCCGGTGCCGTTCGCGGTATCTCCGACATCATCAAGCGTCCAGGCATGATCAACGTCGACTTCGCCGACGTACGCACCGTGATGTCCGAAATGGGCATGGCGATGATGGGCACTGGCGCTGCCAGCGGTCCGAACCGTGCACGTGAAGCCACCGAAGCTGCGATCCGCAACCCGCTGCTCGAAGACGTGAACCTGCAGGGTGCCCGCGGCATTCTGGTCAACATCACTGCCGGCCCTGACCTGTCCCTGGGTGAGTACTCCGACGTGGGTAGCATCATCGAAGCGTTCGCCTCCGAGCACGCCATGGTCAAGGTCGGTACCGTTATCGATCCGGACATGCGCGACGAGCTGCACGTGACTGTGGTTGCCACAGGCCTGGGTGCAAAAATCGAGAAGCCTGTGAAGGTCATCGACAACACCATGCAGACCGCTCAAGCCGCACCGGTTCAGCAACAGGCCGTCCGTCAGGAACAGCCTTCGGTGAACTACCGCGACCTGGACCGTCCTACCGTGATGCGCAATCAGGCTCACGCAGGCGCCACTGCTGCGGCAAAAATGAATCCGCAAGACGATCTGGACTACCTGGACATTCCAGCATTCCTGCGTCGTCAGGCTGATTGATGAGTTCTATCAGGGGTATAAGGGTGATTGGTGTTCAGCAAAGGCCAGGTCTGCTATCATCGCCAGCCTTTGTTGATACTAATTCGCGATATGCGCTGAAGCGGCCAATGCCATGATTAAACAACGCACCCTGAAGAATATTATTCGTGCCACAGGCATCGGCCTGCACTCTGGGGAAAAGGTCTACCTGACCCTCAAGCCTGCACCTGTGAACGCTGGCATTGTGTTTTTCCGTACCGACCTCGAGCCGGTCGTCCAGATCAACGCGCACGCGTTGAACGTCGGCGACACCACGCTCTCCACAACACTGTTCAACGGTGACGTGAAGGTCGATACGGTTGAACACTTGCTGTCGGCCATGGCCGGTCTTGGCATCGATAACGCCTACGTTGAACTCTCTGCCTCCGAAGTTCCAATCATGGACGGCAGCGCAGGTCCCTTCGTATTCCTGATTCAGTCAGCTGGCCTGGAAGAGCAGGACGCACCGAAGAAATTCATACGCATTCTGAAAGAAGTTTGCGTAGAAGAAGACGGCAAATACGCCAAGTTCGTGCCGTTCGAAGGTTTCAAGGTGAGCTTCGAAATAGATTTCGACCACCCGTACCTCAAGAACCGCACGCAAACTGCAAGCGTCGACTTCTCCAGCACTTCGTTCGTAAAAGAAGTGAGCCGTGCGCGTACATTCGGTTTCATGAAAGACATCGAATACCTGCGCAAGCACAACCTTGCACTGGGCGGCAGCGTTGAAAACGCGATCGTCGTGGACAAGGACGGCGTGTTGAATGAAGACGGTCTTCGTTATGAAGACGAATTCGTCAAACACAAGATTCTGGATGCCATCGGTGACCTGTATCTGTTGGGCAACAGCCTGATTGGCGAGTACCAGGGCTTCAAGTCGGGACACGGCCTGAACAACCGTCTGCTGCGTGCATTGATTGCACAGGAAGACGCGTGGGAAGTCGTGACCTTCGAAGATGCCAGTACCGCACCGATCTCCTACATGCGCCCTGTTGCGGCGGTGTAAAAAGTCTCTTCTTCTCTGCTTGAATATTCAAGGTCACCTTCGGGTGGCCTTTTTTATTGGCTCGCTTTTGCACCGCGCCTCAGACTGTTCTGATGGTTCCCACGCTCCGCGTGGCGGGTGACCCTGATATTGGGGACATATCCATTGTCGTGGTGACCGGGCTTTAGGGTTTCGCCCCTTACGGGCGACCTACTTTCCTTACGGGGAAAGTAGGCAAAGCCATTGCGACAGGCTGGAGTCCTTCGGACTTCCCTCGCTCCGGCGCCGTTCCGGGGGCACGCCGTCCCGTCCATCTGAGCGCCGTCCATGGCCCGCACGGCTTTCGCGGCATCCATGCCGCTCATCCCCCTACACGACACCTGCGCTCGGCCTGGCGCCTTAACGTCGCGTTCGGTGTCGTCTGCACCATCGCGTACCAAGATCAAAATCAAAAGCTTTGGTTGTACACCGTCCCGTAGCAGCACGGCTTGCCGGCGGGGGCGGCCTTGAGATCGCCCCCGCCGGCAAGCCGTGCTGCTACGGGTCGGTGCTCGCATCTGTAGGAGCGCGCTTGCCCGCGATGGCGTCCTCGAGATCGCCCCCGCCGGCAAGCCGTGCTGCTACGGGTCGGTGGTGTGCTTTTGATCTTGGTGCGCGATGGTACAGGCGCTACAGATCGCGACGTCAAGGCGCCAGGCCGAGCGTAGGCGTCGTGTAGGGGGATGAGCGGCAGGAAGCCGCTAGCCGTGCTGGCCATGGACGGCGCTCAGATGGACGGGACGGCGTGCCCCCGGAACGGCGCCGGAGTCGAGGGAAGTCCGACGAAGGAGGACCCCAGCCTGTCGCAAATGGTTTGCCTACTTTCCCGAAAGAAAGTAGGTCGCCCGTAAGGGGCGAAACCCTAGGCCCAAACCACCGCGAAAACGGATATACACCCGACTTCAAAGTCACCCAAAGACGCGGAGCGTCAAACAACCCGTTACCACGCGGAGCGTGGGAACGATCAGCAATCCTTGGGCCTGCCATGCGCCGCCAGCCGCTCCAGCGCCGCGCGCAGCTTGGGGTCGCTGATCCCCTCGGCTGTCTCATTGAGCGTCTCGGCGGCCGCGCTCGAAAGATCCCGCGAATGACCCACCGCCGCTCCATGAATCGTCGGCGGTTGTACCTTGAACAGCAATCGGGTCAAGTTGGCAAACTCCTTGAACTCCACCAACTGACGCTGCAGCCGCCGCTGCTGATAACGCAAACGGGTCGCCCAATGCCCGTCCGTCACCACCAGCAACAAAGTTCCTTCCCGCCACGACGCCACATGACAATGCGCCCGGGCAGCCGGTTGCAACTGCGTTTCGAGCAGGCGCTGCAAGTGTGCCAGGCGCTGGGCGTGGTTGAAGATCGCCCGCAAGGGCTTGGCCTCACGCAGAAGAGCCGCCGGTGCGCGAGCCTGTAAAGGACGAAATGCCATATCAGATGCCTGTTCTTGCAAGCCCGCGATCTTAACAGAAAGCGCCGGGCAGCCCTGTAAGCGTTGGATCAAGCGGCCTTGCAGCGGTTACAGTATGAAAAAACATTAATCAAACTTCTGCCCCGTACGGGTTGAAGTCCCGAGAAATGCCCCTATTGTACTTCTGCCCCGTAACATTGCTGTGCCAGCATCGTGGAATAACGCCACTTTCCTCACCACCATTTCCGGGTAGAATGCTCGTTCGCATGCGGCCATGAGGGCTGCACGGGCGACTCACGGGGCCGCCCTCCATCTCTATGTGTGGAAGATCCTGTCGATATGTTTGCACCTTTGTTGAAAAAACTTTTCGGAAGCAAGAACGAGCGCGAAGTGAAGCGCATGCTCAAGACGGTTCAATTCGTCAACAGCTTCGAAGAGCAAATGGTGGCCCTTTCGGACGAGCAACTGCGCGCCAAGACCGAAGAATTCAAGGCCCGCATCGCCAAAGGTGAGACCCTCGATAAGCTCCTGCCTGAAGCCTTTGCGGTATGCCGTGAAGCGGGCAAGCGCATCATGGGGATGCGTCACTTCGACGTTCAGCTGATCGGTGGCATGACGCTGCACGAAGGCATGATCGCCGAAATGCGCACCGGTGAAGGTAAAACCCTGGTGGCGACACTGGCGGTGTACCTCAACGCGCTGTCCGGCAAGGGCGTGCACGTTGTCACCGTGAACGATTACCTGGCTCGTCGCGACGCCAACTGGATGCGCCCGCTGTACGAATTCCTCGGTCTGACCGTAGGCGTCGTCACGCCATTCCAGCCGCCTGAAGAAAAGCGCGCTGCGTACGCCTCCGACATCACCTACGGCACCAACAACGAATTCGGTTTCGATTACCTGCGCGACAACATGGCGTTCAGCATGGAAGAAAAATTCCAGCGCGAACTCAATTTTGCCGTGATCGACGAAGTGGACTCCATCCTCATCGACGAAGCGCGTACGCCGCTGATCATCTCCGGCCAGGCCGAAGACAGCTCCAAGCTCTACACCGAAATCAACAAGCTGATCCCTAAACTCGAGCAGCACATCGAGGAAGTGGAAGGCGTCGTGACCAAGCAGGGCCACTTCACCATCGACGAGAAATCCCGTCAGGTGGAGCTCAACGAGTCCGGTCACCAGTTCATCGAAGAAATGCTCACCGAAGTCGGCCTGCTGGCTGAAGGCGAGAGCCTGTACTCGGCGCACAATCTGGGCCTGCTGACCCACGTCTACGCCGGCCTGCGTGCGCACAAGCTGTTCAACCGCAACGTCGAGTACATCGTCCAGGACGGCCAGATCCTGCTGGTCGACGAACACACCGGCCGTACCATGCCGGGTCGTCGCCTGTCCGAAGGCCTGCACCAGGCCATCGAGGCCAAGGAGCACCTGAACATTCAGGCCGAGAGCCAGACCCTGGCTTCGACCACCTTCCAGAACTACTTCCGTCTGTACAACAAGCTGTCCGGCATGACCGGTACCGCAGACACCGAAGCGTTCGAATTCCACCAGATCTACGCGCTGGCCGTGATGGTCATCCCGCCGAACAAGCCGTTGGCGCGCAAGGACTTCAACGACCTGGTGTACCTGACCGCCGAAGAGAAATACCTGGCGATCATCACCGACATCAAGGCGTGCCTGGCCGAACAGCGTCCGGTGCTGGTGGGTACCGCGACCATCGAAACTTCCGAGCACATGTCCAACCTGCTCAAGAAGGAAGGCATCGATCACAAGGTCCTGAACGCCAAGTTCCACGAGAAGGAAGCCGAAATCATCGCGCAGGCCGGCCGTCCTGGCGCCCTGACCATCGCCACCAACATGGCCGGTCGCGGTACCGACATCCTGCTGGGCGGCAACTGGGAAGTGGAAGTCGCAAGCCTCGAAGACCCGACCCCGGAGCAAATCGCACAGATCAAGTCCGCCTGGCAGAAACGCCATCAGCAAGTGATCGAGGCCGGTGGCCTGCACGTGATTGCGTCCGAGCGTCATGAATCGCGTCGTATCGACAACCAGCTGCGCGGTCGCGCCGGTCGTCAGGGCGACACCGGTTCGAGCCGTTTCTACCTGTCGCTGGAAGACAGCCTGATGCGCATCTTCGCCTCTGACCGGGTGAAGAACTTCATGAAGGCGCTGGGCATGCAGTCCGGCGAGGCCATCGAGCACCGCATGGTGACCAACGCCATCGAAAAGGCCCAGCGCAAGGTCGAAGGCCGCAACTTCGACATCCGCAAGCAACTGCTGGAGTTCGACGACGTTTCCAACGAACAGCGTAAAGTGATCTACCACATGCGTAACAGCCTGCTGGCTGCGACGAACATTGGTGACACCATTGCCGAGTTCCGCGAAGAAGTGCTCGACGCCACCATCAGCGCGCACATTCCGCCTCAGTCGCTGCCAGAGCAGTGGGACGTGGCCGGTCTGGAAGCTGCACTGAACAGCGATTTCAGCGTCAAGCTGCCGGTTCAGCAGTGGCTGGACGAAGACGACCACCTGCACGAAGAAACCCTGCGTCCGAAACTGCTGGAAGCCATCCTGTCGGCTTACAACGAGAAGGAAGACCAGGCCAGCGCCGAAGCCCTGCGCACCTTCGAGAAGCAGATCCTGCTGCGCGTCCTGGACGACCTGTGGAAAGACCACCTGTCGACCATGGACCACCTGCGTCACGGTATCCACCTGCGCGGCTACGCTCAGAAGAACCCGAAACAGGAATACAAGCGCGAGTCCTTCACCCTGTTCCAGGAACTGCTGGATTCGATCAAGCGCGACACCATCCGCGTGCTGTCGCACGTTCAGGTTCGCCGCGAAGATCCTGCCGAAGAAGAAGCGCGCCTGCGTCGCGAAGCCGAGGAACTGGCCCAGCGCATGCAGTTCCAGCACGCCGAAGCACCGGGTCTGGATCAGCCGCTCGCACTGGCCGAGGAGGGCGATGACGTCGCCGTCGCCGCTGCCGCCCTGTCGCCGGTTCGCAACGACCAGAAACTGGGTCGCAACGAGCTGTGCTGGTGTGGCTCCGGTAAAAAATTCAAGCACTGCCACGGTCAGATTAATTAAGTAACGGCCTGGCTGTAGCTTTGACGTAACACCACGCCGCGACCGGCCCAGCCGTCGCGGCGTTTTTCAATCATTCGAGCCGTCGTGGTACTGCCCGGCGGCCTGGTTAGTTTAAGGAGCGCATTTCATGGCTGTTGGTCTTGGTCCTCTGCCGACTCTGCACCCGGTTCCCGGTTTTGAACTTGGTATTGCCTCTGCCGGCATCAAGCGCCCTGGGCGCAAGGATGTGGTGGTCATGCGCTGCGCCGAAGGTTCCAGCGTCGCTGGCGTGTTCACCCTGAACGCGTTTTGCGCAGCACCGGTGATCCTGTCCAAACAGCGCGTGGGCGGCACCGTTCGCTACCTGCTGACCAACACCGGCAACGCTAACGCAGGCACCGGCGAGCCAGGCCTGGCTGCTGCCGAGCGCACCACCGCGAAACTGGCCGAACTGACCGGCGTCGACGCCAGCGCGATCCTGCCGTTCTCCACCGGCGTGATCGGCGAGCCGCTGCCTGTGGAAAAGATCGAAGGCGCATTGCAAGCCGCGCTGGACGACCTGTCTGTGGATAACTGGGGGGCCGCGGCCACCGGCATCATGACCACCGACACCCTGCCAAAAGGCGCCAGCCGCCAGTTCCAGATCGATGGCGTGACCGTCACCGTGACCGGCATCAGCAAGGGCGCGGGCATGATTCGTCCGAACATGGCCACCATGCTCGGCTACATCGCCACCGACGCCAAGGTGTCCCAGAGCGTGCTGCAGGACCTGATCCGCGACGGCGCGAACAAGTCGTTCAACCGCATCACCATCGACGGCGATACCTCGACCAACGATTGCTGCATGCTGATCGCCACCGGCCAGGCCAACCTGCCGGAAGTCACCGAAGCCCGCGGCCCGTTGTTCGACGCGCTGAAAAAAGCCGTGTTCGACGTCTGCATGGAAGTCGCCCAGGCCATCGTGCGTGACGGCGAAGGCGCGACCAAATTCGTGACGGTCGAAGTCAACGGTGGCGGCAATCATCAAGAGTGCCTGGACGTCGGCTACACCGTCGCTCATTCGCCGCTGATCAAGACCGCTTTGTTCGCCTCCGACCCGAACTGGGGCCGCATCCTGGCCGCCGTGGGCCGCGCCGGCGTGCCTGACCTGGACGTGAGCAAGATCGACGTGTTCCTGAGCGGCGTGTGCATCGCCAGCAAGGGCGCCCGCGCCACGACCTACACCGAGGCTCAGGGCTCGGCGGTCATGGCCGAGGAAGAAATCACCATCCGCATCGAACTGGGCCGTGGTGATTGCAGCGAAACGATTTGGACCACCGACCTGTCCCACGAGTACGTGAAGATCAACGCGGAATACCGCACCTGATTCTTTGCGCCAAGGAGTCTGGGGTCATGTGGGATGTTCCTGCCTGACGCCGTCTCTTGTGGGAGTGAGCTTGCTCACGAAGGGGCCAGTGCATAAGCCACATCTTCAGGGTTTGGACTGCCGTCTTCGTGAGCAAGCTCACTCCCACAGTAATGAGTCTGTGCTCCGAGAGTAGGTGCAACCCGCAATATCTGTTTTTGAAGGAAAGCTGAACGTGAAACGCATCCATGTAGCCGCCGCGGTCATTCGTGGCACCGACGGCAAGATTCTGATTGCCAGGCGCGCTGACAAGCAGCACCAGGGCGGCTTGTGGGAGTTTCCCGGGGGCAAGGTCGAGCCCGACGAAACCGTCGAGGCGGCGTTGTCCCGTGAGTTGAAAGAAGAACTGGGCATCGTGGTCGCCAAGGCGCGGCCATTGATCAAGATCAAACACGACTACCCCGACAAGCAGGTGTTGCTGGATGTCTGGGAAGTCTCGTCTTTTACCGGCGAGCCCCATGGCGCCGAGGGCCAGCCGCTGGCCTGGGTGTCGAACCGGGAACTGGCCAGCTATGAATTCCCCGCCGCCAATCAACCGATCGTCGCGGCAGCCCGTTTGCCGGGCGAGTACCTGATTACCCCGGATGCCCTGGAAACGCCGCAACTGCTGCAAGGCATGCAACAGGCGATTGCCGGCGGAATCAAGCTGATCCAGCTGCGCGCACCGAACGGCTACGACCCCAAGTACCGCGATGTCGCGGTGGATGCGGTCGGACTGTGCGCAGGCAAGGCGCAACTGATGCTCAAGGGACCTCTGGAGTGGCTTGGGGACTTTCCGGCCGCAGGCTGGCACCTGACCAGCGAGCAACTGCGCAAATACGCCAGCAAGGGCCGTCCGTTCCCGGAAGAGCGCTGGCTGGCGGCCTCGTGCCACAACGCCGAAGAGCTGTCGCTGGCCGAGGAGATGGGCGTGGATTTCGTCACCCTGTCGCCGGTTCAACCCACCCAGACCCATCCCGATGCGCAGCCACTGGGCTGGGAGCAAGCGCGGGCGTTGATCGAAGGCTTCAGCAAGCCGGTCTACCTGCTGGGCGGCGTGGGCCCGGCAGAGCGCCAGCAGGCGTGGGAGCATGGCGCGCAGGGCGTGGCGGGGATCCGGGCGTTCTGGCCGCAGATCTGACGGTCACCTGTAGGAGCGCGCTTGCCCGCGACGGCGGTGGGTCAGATACCAAGATGTATCAGACGGATCGCAATCGCGGGCAAGCGCGCTCCTACAATGAGCCAGGTTTTTTCGCGGGCTGCCACAGAATCTCCGGCACTCCTTCTCTGCGCGCAATGATCCGAGCCGCGACGAACAGCAGGTCCGACAGCCGATTGATATAAGCCAGCCCAACCCCGGCCAGCGGCTCGACAGCGTTCAAATGCTGGCAGCGTCGCTCGGCACTGCGGGCCAGGCTGCGGCAGACGTGGGCCTGGGCGATCAGGGTCGAGCCGCCGGGCAGGATGAAGTTTTCCAGCGGTCCCACCTCGTCGTTCCATTTGTCGATGGCGGCTTCCAGCCGTTCGACTTCCTCGCCGTTCAGCGCCTGGTACTCCGGCATCGCCAGCTCACCACCCAGGTCGAATAGCCGATGCTGACAGGGCGCCAGCACATCAATGACTTCCTGAAACGTCGGCATGGCATGGGCCAGCCCTTCAAGCCCCGCCAACAGCAAACCGAGCTGGCTGTTCAGCGCATCGACTTCGCCGATGGCCTCGATCCGTGGATGATCCTTCGGCAGGCGGCGGCCATCGCCCAGGCCGGTCTCGCCCTGGTCGCCGGTGCGTGTGTAAATTTTCGACAAGCGAAATCCCATGAGCTTACTCCCGGTCGTTCTGACCAATGATCTGTGGTGCCGGCACGTTCATCGGGTTGCCCGCCAGCGGCAGGCGCAACGTGAAACAGGTGCCCTGGCCAAGGGTGGAGTGCACCTCCATCTGACCCTTGTGATTGTTGGTGATGATGAAATATGAGACCGACAGCCCCAGCCCCGTGCCCTGGCCGACTTCCTTGGTGGTGAAGAAGGGTTCGAAGATGCGCTTGCGCACGCTTTCGGGCATGCCCACGCCGTTGTCTTCGACCTGGATTTCCGCCCACGGCGGGTTCAGCCGGGTGCGCAGGATGATGCGGCCGGGCTCGGCGTCGTGTTCGCGCTGGTGAATCGCCTGCGCGGCGTTCTTCAGCAGGTTGAGCAGCACTTGCTCCAGTTCGTTGGCCGTGCCTGGCACCGGGCCCAGTTGCGGGTCGAACTGGCGCAGAATGTTCTGGCCCTTGAAGTCGAAACCGATGGTCAGGTCGAAGTCATTGCTGGCGATTTCCACGGCCTGGTCGATCAGCCCCGGAAGGTCGCATGGCGCCATCTGCCGGTTGCTGCGCCGGCTGAAGCTGAGCATGTGGCTGACGATCTTCGCCGCCCGGGCGCCGGCGTGTTGAATGCCATCCAGCAACTGCGGCACCTCCCGCGCGCTGAGGTACTGGTTCACCGCGCCCAGCTCGATGCCTTCCTGCTCGGCCTGCTCCAGGTTCTTCGGCAGCTCCGGGGACAGGCGCCGGCGGATGTTCTGCACGTTGTGCATGATCGCGCCCAGCGGGTTGTTGATCTCGTGGGCCATGCCCGCCGCCAGACCGCCCACGGAAAGCATTTTCTCGGACTGCACCATCATGTCTTCCAGTGACAGGCGCTGGGTAATGTCGTCGATGCGGATCACCACCCCGCGCCCCGCACCGCCGGTCAGCGGGTAGAAGGTCAGGGCGAAGTGGCGGGTCAGGTCGCCCTTGACCCAGGTGACGCGCTCGATCTTGGTCACGGTGTGGCGTTCGACGGTCTGCTTGATCTGCGGCAGAAACGACTTCATCGGCGGGAAGGCGAGGAAGATCGGCTGGTTGAGGGCCTCGTCCAGCGGCGTGCCGGAGAGCGCGCCCGCTTCCTGGTTCCACTGGGTGACGTAGAGCTGTTCATCCAGGGCGATCAGTGCCGAGGGCATCGAGTCGATGATGCTGTTGAGGTAGTTCTGGAAGCCTGTGAGCTTTTTCTCGATCTTGCTGCGCACCTGCACTTCCAGCTCCAGCTTGCGGTTGGTGTGGCGGGTTTCTTCGGCCAGCCCCTGGGCCTGATCGTAGGCTTCCTGGGACTCGTCGCGGGCGCGCTTGAGCTGCTGCTCCCGCGCTTCCATGCGCGACAGCATGGTGTTGAACGCCTCGGCCAGCGAGCCGATTTCATCGCGGTTGCCGATGCCAGCCCGCAGCGCGTAGTTCTCCTCGCGGGTCACCCGACGCGACAGCTGCTCCAGTTGATAGATCGGCTCGGTGATGAAGCGGCGGATCTGCCGCGCGACCCCGGCCCATAGCAACACGCTGAAAATCAGGATGCCGAGGCTTGCGGTCAGGGTCCCGGTGTAGAAGGCCGTCGGCAGTTCGCTGCTGGCCACCAGCAGCAGATGACCCGGCGCGTGGCCCAGCTTGGGCACCGGGATCACCTGGGTGTTGCGAAACTCGGTGATGCGCCAGCTTTCCAGATTGCGGTAGTGCTCGGGCAGGTGAAGTTTGTCGCCCTGTTGCACCTGGGCAAGGCGGTCGCCGGTGCTGTCGTAGAGCGCAGCGGCGCGCAGGGGGCCGTAGTTTTTCAGCTCCTTGAGCAGTGCCTGGGCGTTGGCCGAGGACGACAGCGCTTCATCGGACAGCCCGGGGTTGCTGATCAGCCGGCCGATGGTCTGCAGGGCCTGAGGCGCCATGGCTTCCTGGGAGATGTAATAGGCGGCGCTGATAAAGGTCAGGTTGGCGACCAGCAGGACGGTGGTCAGCAGAACCAGCAGGGCCGCCAGTAGTTTCTGGCCGACCGGCAGGTTTTCGAGGCGCTGGCGCAATGGCATGGGGCAGGGTCACTGGCAGATGAGGAACAGGCAGGTTAGCGCTGTTCGGCGCCTGCGCAAACCCGTCGTGCAAAACCATAAACAGATGCGCCCCTAATCCGTAGCAGCCGGGCTTGCCCGCGGGAACGATCTTGAGGCCGCCCCCGCCGGCAAGCCGTGCTGCTACGAGATTTGTGGTGAACGCAAATGCCGGTACACATGAACCCGTAGCAGCCGGGCTTGCCCGCGGGAGCGATCTCGAGGCCGCCCCCGCCGGCAAGCCGTGCTGCTACGGGTCAGTTGTCTGGCAGGCCTTTTGTGAGCAGGTGTGCGATCAGTTTTGCTCGCGTCTGATCCAGAAGCGGGGCGGGGCAGCCATGGCGGGCTGCGGCCTGGCAGGCATAACCCAGCAAATAACTGATCTCCGTTCGTCGCCCCTGCGCCACGTCCTGATACATCGACGAATAATTCGCCGCCGTGGCGCTGATGACGCGAAACACTTCTTCATGCAGCCCGGTCGCCGCGTCGGGCTGTCCACACGCTCTCAGCACGCGGCTGAGCTCATCGCACAATGCGCCCACCTCAGCCGCGTGAGCCTGCAACTCACCATTGCGGCAGCCATAGAGCACCGTCAGCGGATTAATGGCGCAGTTCAGCGCCAACTTGCGCCAAAGACGGCCGAGGATGTCCCCGGTCCACTCACAGGGAATGGCCGCATTGATCAGTTCAGCCATCCAGTCCGGTCCATCCAGTTGCTGCCCATCGCCCAGCCAGTTGAAGCCTTGGCCGGCGAAGACCACGCTGAAGTCCTGATCCCGAAACGCGCCCTCCGTGCTGGAAACAAAGATGCAACGTGCGTCAGGCACCTGCGCCGCGACCGCCTGCTGGCTGCCCAGTCCGTTTTGTAACAGCAGAATGTCGGCACCGGGACTCAGGCGCCCGGCAACGCTGGCCACGGCCCGCTCGGCGTCGTAGGCCTTGCACGCCACCAGCAGCCGCTCGATGGGTTCGTCGGCGTTCAGGGTTTGAGCCGGGATGGCGAAGGTGTGACGTTGCCCTCGCTCGCTCAGCGTCAAACCGCCCTTGGCGGTGTAGGCGGCCAGGCGCACCTCATCGCGCAGAATCAGCCGCACCGGCAACCCTGCGCGAGCCAGTCGCGTCGCCCACAGACTGCCAAGGCTGCCTGCGCCCAGAATGTGCCACACAGTCGGTTTCACAGGCGTTCCCACCGCGAATCCAGGAAAAAGACGGGCAAGGAAAACACAAACGACATCGCAGGCTCACATGAACATCGGGAAAGTCTCGTTATAATGACCGGGCTTTCATACCGTCAAGTCAGGCGTGCTCCATCTACATGTCGAGCCGCGCCGTATCAATTGGAGAATCTACATGCCCTCGTTCGACGTAGTGTCCGAACTGGATAAACACGAAGTCACGAATGCCGTCGACAACGCGATCAAGGAGCTGGACCGTCGCTACGACCTCAAAGGCAAAGGCAGCTTCGAGTTCAAGGAAAAGGATCTGACCGTCAACCTGACCGCTGAAGCCGAGTTCCAGCTGGAGGCCATGATCGAGATCCTCAAGCTGGCGCTGGTCAAGCGCAAGATCGACGTGCAGTGCCTGGAAGTGAAGGATGCCTATGCGTCCGGCAAGCTGATGAAACAGGACGCCGTGCTCAAGGAAGGCATCGACAAGGAGCTGGCGAAGAAGATCGTCGCTCACATCAAGGATGCCAAGCTCAAGGTCCAGGCTGCCATCCAGGGCGAGCAGGTCCGTGTGACCGGCAAGAAGCGTGACGATCTGCAAGAGGCCATCGCGGCCCTGCGTGCCCGTGAATTCGGCATGCCGCTGCAGTTCAACAACTTCCGCGACTGATTGCCTTCTGATTTGCCTCAGCGTCGGGAACCTGACCGGTTTGTGCGCGTCCGAGTGCAGGTCCCTCTGAAACGCTGGCGCTATGGGGTGTCGGCGTTTCTGTCTTCCGTTTTCGCGACCGCGAGGAGAAATAAATGGATTTGGATTTGAACGGCCAGGTCGATCACCTGGTCAAGGCCTCCCAGGCCTGGATTCCCATGGTCATGCAGTACGGCAGCAAGGTGTTGCTGGCGCTGGTGGTATTGCTGGTGGGCTGGTGGCTGATCAACAAGCTTACCGGCCGGGTCAGCGCGCTGCTGGCCTATCGTCAGGTGGACCTGGCCCTGCAGGGCTTCATCGGCAGCCTGGCCAACATCATCCTGAAGATTCTGCTGATCGTCAGCGTGGCCTCGATGATCGGTGTCGAAACCACCTCGTTCGTCGCCGCTATCGGTGCCGCCGGTCTGGCCATTGGCCTGGCGTTGCAGGGCAGCCTTGCGAACTTCGCAGGCGGGGTGCTGATCCTGCTGTTTCGCCCGTTCCGCATCGGTGACTGGATCGAAGCCCAGGGTGTGTCAGGCACCGTGGACAGCATCCAGATTTTCCACACCATTCTGCGCACCGGCGACAACAAGACGGTGATCCTGCCCAACGGCAATCTGTCCAACGGCATCATCACCAATACCAACCGCCAGCCGACGCGCAAGGTCGTGTTCGATGTGGGCGTGGACTACGACGCCGACCTGCAGAAGGCCCGGGAAGTGTTGCTGGAACTGGCCAAGGACCCACGGGTGCTTGCCGACCCGGGGCCCCAGGCAGTGGTTTCCACGCTGGGCGACAGCTCGATCACCGTTTCCCTGCGCCTGTGGACCAAGACCTCGGATTACTGGGATGTGATCTTCATGCTCAACGCCGAGGCGCGTGATCGCCTGCGTGCCGAGAACATCGACATCCCGTTCCCGCAACGGGTGATTCGCGTGGTGCAGGAGCAACAGGAAGCAACGCCTCAGCGTTGATCCTTCGCCCCTGAAGCGCAAAAGCCCCGGCTCGCGAGAGTCCGGGGCTTTTTGTTGCCGCTCGATCAGCTGTAGGAGCGCGCTTGCCCGCGACGCGGTGTATCAGCCCCTGCAAGGGTGACTGATGAATCGCAATCGCGGGCAAGCGCGCTCCTACGGGTTCAGTGTTGCTCTCCGGCGGGGGCTTCGACCGGTTTCTCAGGCTCGGCAGGCTTTTCCTTGCGCAGCTCCTGCGCCCAGTGCAGGGCGATCATGAACAGCGTCGGTACGCCCATCACCGCGGTGGCGAGGAAGAAGTTGTGATACCCGAGCTTCTCCACCATCACGCCCGAATAGCCGCCGATCAGGCGCGGCAACAGCAGCATGATCGAACTGAGCAGCGCGTATTGCGTGGCCGAGAACTTGAGGTTGGTCAGGCTCGACAGGTAGGCCACGAACGCCGATGTCGCCAAGCCCGAGCTGAAGTTGTCCAGCGAGATGGTGACAATCAGCATCTTCAGGTTCGGGCCCATGTCGGCCAGCATCAGGAACAGCAGGTTGGTGGCCGCCGACGTCGCGCCACCGATGAACAGAATCGGCAGGATGCCGAAACGCACGATGGCCAGGCCGCCGAATGCCGCGCCGACCAGCGTCATCACCAGGCCGAAGATCTTGCTGACGCTGGCGATCTGATCCTTGGTGAAGCCCTGGTCGATGTAAAACACGTTGGCCATCACGCCCATCACCGTGTCCGACATGCGATAGGTGGCGATCAGCCCCAGCAGCAACAGCGCCTGCCAGCGATAACGCAGGATGAAGTCGTTGATCGGCGTCAGCACTGGTGCAAGGCCGCGACGCCCGAACGACGACAGGCATGCGCCGGTCAGCAGGGTGTAGAGGATGGCGCGCAGGAAGGCGCGGTCTTCCATCAACAGGTCTTTCCAGGTGGCGTCCTTGAACAGCACGCTGGCGAAATCGGTGTTGTACAGCTGGGTGAACATCGCAGGCACCGACACCAGCAGGATGATCAGCACGAACACCGAGGCCAGTTGGTGGGTGAAGCCGTAGCGCGCTGCCGACAGCTGGGTGCGCAACGGCACAGGCGGTTCGCGCATGATCAGCGAGGTGATCAGCGCCGGCACCATCAGCAGGCCGAACAGCACATAGGTGCCGGTCCACGCCGAATGCTTATAGGCAAAACCGGTAGAGCCGAAGCCTTCGGCGAAATACAGCGCGCCGGCCGTGGCGAGCAGGGCGGCCACGCGATACCCGGCCATGTAACTGGCAGCGAGGGTGGCCTGCTGGCTGTCGGAGGCAATCTCCAGCCGGTAGGCGTCGATGGCGATGTCCTGGGTGGCGGACGAGAAGGCCACCACCACCGCAATCGCGATCAGCCAGGACAGATGCTGCTGCGGATCGCAGAAACCCATGCCGATCAGGCCCATGATCACCAGGGCCTGGGAGAGCACCAGCCAGGAGCGTCGCCGCCCCAGCTTGCCGAGCAGCGGCAGGCGCCACTGGTCGAGGAGGGGAGACCACACCCATTTGAAGGCATAGGCCAGCCCGATCAGGCTGGCGTAACCGATGGTTTCCCGGGCGACACCGGCTTCACGAAGCCAGACCGAGAGCGTGGAAAACACCAGCATATAAGGCATGCCCGCGGCGAAGCCGAGCAACAGCAATACGAGTGTAGAGGGGCTGGCATAAGCGGCGAGCGCGGCGCGCCAGGTTTTGCGGGGCATGGGCTGGAATCTGCCTCAGTTTACGTAAACAAAGCGCGCACTCTAACCGTTGTCCTCTGTCGGACGCCAGCCATGACGCTCCATATCCACACGATTATTACGGATGGTTACCCCTTCGGCCCGCAATCTGGCCCGTTGTTCCTCGCCGGAAACGGTCCCGGACGCCAGGCTCAATCGTCCGCCGGCACCCAATACTCGATGCCACGGCAGGCTGCTGCCGTCTGGCAATTGGCTCAATGTCCTGCCAACGAAGCGTGCCGCTCGTCCTAAACCGGCAAGCTCGGCGAGCTGGCCGTAACTGACGACTTTTCCTTCGGGAACCTGATGCAATGTCAGGTAAAGCGCCGTGCGTCGGGCCTCTGCGGGGGACAGCCCGGTGGGGTCATCTTGCATCGAAATATGTTCGATCACATGTTCGTTCCTGATTGTCTGACGATCGAGAATTTTCCTTCAGGAACTACAGAAAATTCCTACGGTCAGTGATACCTGTGCCGGCGGTCCATGGATTGCCACGACGTTATCCTCACGGATAATGCCCCGTTTCCGCAAACCAGAGCGTTGTAGTTGCTTATGCTGTCCAGAACTTTGCTGTGCCTTGCTATCACCAGTGTTTCCACCCCCTTGCTCGCTGACACCGTCTGGTTGAAGAACGGTGACAAACTGACCGGGACCATCAAGGTCTTCGATGGCGGAAAACTGCTGCTCAATACCAGGTATGCAGGCGATATTCCGCTGGACTGGAAGGAAGTCAAGACGCTGGAAAGCGATCAGCACCTGCTGGTCAAGCAGGATGCCTACACCGGCGAGATTTCCAAATCCCTGCACGCAGCCGACGACGGCAAGGTCACCCTGGCCAACGGCGATGCGCCCAAGACCGTGGATCTGGCCAGCATCCAGCAGATCATGAAGCCCAAGCCCGTGGTCACGGACCTGGTGTGGAAGGGCAACGTCGATGCCGCGCTCGACTTCCAGCGCGCCGACAAGGACACCGATGACTACAACATCGCCTTCAAGACCTCGGCCACTCACGGCCGCTGGCGTCACAACGCCAAGGGCGAATACAACCGCGAAACCCAGGATGACCTGACCACCACCAACAACTGGAGCGCCGAGTACTCCATTGACCGCTTCCTGACCGACAAGTGGTTCTGGGATGGCCGCCTGACCTACAAGCACGACGGCATCGAAGACCTGCGCCGCCAGCGCACCGTGGGTACCGGTCCGGGCTACCAGTTCTGGGATGACGAGTTGGGCGCGTTCAAGGTCGGCACCCTGCTCAACCGTACCGACTTCGAATATTCCAACGGCGCGAAAGACAATTTCTACTCGGTTTCCGGCACCTGGGACTACAACCGCTACCTGATCGGCAAGAAGGTCGAGTTCTTCACCAACGGTGAAGTGGGCAAGCCTATCGGCAGCGTTGCGGACTACAGCCTGGATACCGAAGTCGGCCTGCGCTACAAGGTCACCGAATGGGCCTCGCTCAACGTCAAGGCCGAGAAGGACATCATCAGCGGCTCCGACGACGGCAACCTGAACAAGACCCGCTACACCGCAGGGTTTGGTGTGGCCTGGTAAAGCCTGCTTTATAAAGGTTGTATGCCAGTCGCGTAGTTGGCTGGCAACACGACCTGTAGGAGTGAGCTTGCTCGCGATTGCGTTGTGTCAGGTGTCGATGACTGTGATGACACACCGCTATCGCGAGCAAGCTCACTCCTACAGGGGCAGTGCTGAGTCGAAAAAAATTACGCGAAATCCCCGCAAAATCGTCACGCATCCTCAATCTGGCACCCGTTCGCGATAACGATTATCGTGTGGCCTCTACCTTCTGTTCAGGAGCCACACCATGAGCGTCAAAGCCAACCGGCAAGCCCGAGCCCTGCTGCTCAAGGAGTATCGCGGCGTGCTGTCGACCCATTCCAAGTCGATGCCCGGTTATCCCTTTGGCTCCGTGGTGCCGTATTGCCTGGATGACCAGGGCCGCCCGCTGATCCTCATCAGCCGTATTGCCCAGCACACCCACAATCTGCAGCGCGACGACAAGTGCTCGCTGCTGGTGGGCGAGCGTGAGGCCGAAGACATCCAGGCCGTAGGCCGCGTGACCGTCATGGCCCAGGCGCAGAAACTCACCGACGAAGCCGCCATCGCCGCCGCAGCACAACGCTACTACCGCTTTTTCCCGGATTCCGAGAGCTACCACAGCGCCCATGATTTCGATTTCTGGGTCCTGGTGCCGGTGCGCTACCGCTACATCGGCGGCTTTGGCGCGATCCACTGGCTCGACGAGGTGGCGCTGGCCAACCCGTTCGCGGGTCAGGCCGAGACCGGCATGGTCGAGCACATGAATGAAGACCACACCAAGGCCATCGCCCATTACGTCGAACTGGCCGGCCTGCCGCAAACGGAGCCTGCGCAACTGGTCGGTATCGACGCCGAGGGCATGCACCTGCGCATCGGCCAGGGCGTCTACTGGCTGGCCTTTGCCGAGCCTTGCAATACGCCGACACAAGTCCGCCAGGCCTTGGTTCAGCTGGCTCACGCCGAAAAATGGCCGACCGTTGAAGCAACCGAGGCTTGAATTAACGACTTTGCGACTTCACCTAGTGTCTACTGGAAGCCTTCTTCCGTTGAGGAAACTATTTGATGCGCGCTTTTCTACTGCTTTTATTGCTTTTTCCGGTGCTCGAGCTGTTCGTGCTGGTGAAAGTCGGCATGTCCATCGGTTTTCTGGCGACCTTCCTGCTGGTCGTCGCCGGTTCCATGCTCGGGATCTTCGTGATTCGCGTCGCAGGCCTTGCGACCGCCATGAGCGCCCGTGAAAGTCTGGCGCGGGGCGAGTTGCCCGCGCAGCAGATGATGGACGGCCTGATGATGACAGTCGGCGGTGGCCTGCTGGTGCTGCCCGGTTTCATCAGTGACGTGCTGGGCCTGATCTGCCTGATGCCGTTCACCCGCCGCCTGCTGGCGAACAAGGTGCGCCAGCGTGCCCAGGCCCAGGCCGACCGTCAGCGTGCGTTCGCCGACGACCTGCGTTCGGCGGGGCCGATGAATCCGGGTGCTGCTCGTCCCGGTGCCCGTCGCCCCGAGGTGATCGAAGGTGAGGTCATCGAAGGCGAGTACGAACCTGTCGACAAGAAGTGATCCGCACTGCGATGCGAGCACGGCACCTTCGGGTGCCGTGTCCGTTTTCGTTCCCGGGGTTTGTAAAAAAAAAATCCGGCCAGCCTTGTAATCAGCTTGCACGCCCTTATGTATGGGTCACCGCAAGGTTTCTGGCGCATTTCGTCAGACCGTATTCTGCGGTTCGCCTGCGAACCGCAACCGGCAAGCCCGGATGTTTTAACCGGCCGGTGTCAGCACCGGGCGTTCAAAAACCATAATTAGGAGATCGACAATGAAGCTTCGTCCTCTGCATGACCGCGTCGTAATCCGTCGCAGCGAAGAAGAAACCAAGACTGCTGGCGGTATCGTGCTGCCAGGTTCGGCTGCTGAAAAACCAAACCGTGGCGAAGTCATCGCTGTCGGCGCTGGTCGCATCCTGGACAACGGTGAAGTACGTGCGCTGGCCGTGAAAGTGGGTGACAAAGTGGTGTTCGGCCCTTACTCCGGCAGCAACACTGTGAAAGTAGACGGCGAAGACCTGCTGGTGATGAGCGAGAACGAAATTCTCGCGGTCGTCGAAGGCTGAGTTGATACCCCGCATTTCCCGTTACTACAAAGTATTTAAGGAATAACGATCATGGCTGCTAAAGAAGTTAAATTCGGCGACGCTGGCCGTAAAAAGATGCTGGCTGGTGTAAACGTCCTGGCCGACGCCGTCAAAGCGACCCTGGGCCCGAAAGGCCGTAACGTCATCATCGAGAAAAGCTTCGGCGCTCCTCTGATCACCAAAGACGGTGTATCGGTTGCCAAAGAAATCGAACTCAAAGACCGTTTCGAAAACATGGGCGCGCAGCTGGTCAAAGACGTTGCCTCCCGTGCCAACGACGACGCCGGTGACGGTACCACCACCGCTACCGTTCTGGCTCAAGCCATCGTCAACGAAGGCCTGAAAGCCGTCGCTGCCGGCATGAACCCGATGGACCTCAAGCGCGGCATCGACAAGGCGACCATCGCCATCGTTGCTGAACTGAAGAAACTGTCCAAGCCTTGCACCGACACCAAAGCCATCGCTCAGGTCGGCACCATCTCGGCCAACTCCGACAACTCCATCGGCGACATCATTGCCGAAGCCATGGAAAAAGTGACCAAAGACGGCGTTATCACCGTTGAAGAAGGCACTGGCCTGGAAAACGAACTGTCGGTTGTAGAAGGCATGCAGTTCGACCGTGGCTACCTGTCCCCGTACTTCATCAACAAGCCGGACACCATGGTTGCCGAGCTGGACAGCCCGCTGCTGCTGCTGGTTGACAAGAAGATCTCCAACATCCGCGAAATGCTGCCAGTGCTGGAAGCCGTTGCCAAAGCCGGCCGTCCGCTGCTGATCGTTGCCGAAGACGTCGAAGGCGAAGCCCTGGCGACTCTGGTCGTGAACAACATGCGTGGCATCGTCAAAGTCGCAGCCGTCAAGGCGCCAGGCTTCGGCGACCGTCGCAAGGCCATGCTGCAGGACATCGCTGTCCTGACCGGCGGTACCGTTATCTCCGAAGAGATCGGTCTGAGCCTGGAAACCACTACCCTGGAACACCTGGGCAATGCCAAGCGCGTCGTTCTGAACAAAGAAAACACCACCATCATCGACGGTGCTGGCGTTCGTACTGACATCGACGGCCGTATCGCCCAGATCCGTCAGCAGATCGGCGACACTTCGTCCGACTACGACAAAGAGAAACTGCAAGAGCGTCTGGCCAAGCTGTCCGGCGGCGTTGCAGTGATCAAGGTCGGTGCTGGTTCCGAAGTTGAAATGAAAGAGAAGAAAGCCCGCGTTGAAGACGCCCTGCACGCAACCCGCGCAGCCGTCGAAGAAGGCGTGGTACCTGGCGGTGGCGTGGCGCTGGTTCGCTCGCTGCAGGCCATCTCCGAACTGAAAGGTGACAACGCCGATCAGAACGTCGGTATCGCTCTGCTGCGTCGCGCTGTTGAAGCGCCACTGCGCCAGATCGTTGCCAACTCCGGCGACGAGCCAAGCGTAGTCGTCGACAAGGTCAAGCAAGGTTTGGGTAACTTCGGTTACAACGCAGCTTCCGGCGAATACGGCGACATGATCGAAATGGGTATCCTGGACCCGGCCAAAGTGACTCGCTCTGCTCTGCAGGCGGCGTCCTCGATTGCCAGTCTGATGATCACCACCGAAGCGATGATCGCTGACGTGGCAGAAGAAAAGCCTGCAGCTGGCGGCATGCCAGACATGGGCGGCATGGGTGGCATGGGCGGCATGATGTAAGCCAGCCTTACCCCGATGTACAAAAAACCCCGCTTCGGCGGGGTTTTTTTATGGGTGGGATTTTTTGAAAGGGGGCGTTGGGTTTTAGCCTGGTTTGGGATCGCCACGTTGATGCCCTTCGGGCGCATCGCGGGCAAGCGCGCTCCTACATTTTTTGCAACGTGCCGCATTCTGAAAGATCACCTTGTTCGCCTTTGGCATTCCAACCCGATTTCAAGTGAACCCCAAAGGCTACCAACTCGGTCCATGGGGCATGGCACGTTGCAACAAATGTAGGAGCGCGCTTGCCCGCGATAGCGCCCGCCAGGGCATCAGAGTAACGATCCAAAGCCAACTACCCCGAAACCGCCGCCCCCTCGACCACCTTGTCTTTCCCGCCCACCGGCCGGTACAACACGGCGTAATAGGCCCCCAGGCAGATCAGCCAGCAAAACACCGCCGTCCAGATGTTGTGAGAGAAGAAATGCGCGCCCTGCAGCATCCGGCCGACGGAAAACACCGTGCCCAGCCCGAATGCGAAGACCAGCCCGGCCTTGGCCAGACGGGGCTTGCGATCGCGAAACACAAAGAACAGCGCAAACAGGGTAAAGCCAGTCGCGGCATGACCACCTGGCCAGCAGCGACCCGGTTTGTCAGTCTGTGGGCGAGGGGCCAGCAGTTCGCTGTAGGTTTCCTGGCCGCCGAATTCGGTCAGGCTCCAGGGACACTGCACGGAGGTCACCACTTTGACCGGCGTGACGAAGCTGGTGGACAACGCCATCGACAGCACCAGGCAGCCAAGCTCGCGTTTCCATGACTTGAGCGGCCCGACGAAGAAAGAGGCGACGAAACCGGCAAATGACAGCACCCCCATTGCAATCACGGCCTGTTTGGCGCGGTCGTGAAGTATGTTTTCCAGAAAGTAACTGTGCTTGCCGATGAACCCGCCCGCAGCCGGATCGTAGGCCAGCTTGGCGATGTCCATGTCCAGCGAAGTGAGTTCCAGCAACAGCAGGGTGATGGCGGTGATCGCCGGAATACCCAGATAAACCCAAAGGTTGATCGGGCGCGAGGCGGGCCGTTCGAAAACGTCTGACATGGGAAATCCCGTGTAATGGCAAGGAGGTTGACCGAGAGCGTTCGGCAGTCTGTACCCCGGCCTGTCGCCGGGCTGTGAATCACGAGTGAAAAAAACGTTATGCACTCGGGCGCTGGCCCTCGGGCGCGCTTGGCCTTAAGCTGCCGCCAACTCTGACTCATCGAGTGCACAGGCTTGCGCTGTGCCCGGGTCACGCCGACAACCGCATATGGAGACATGCACCCATGAGAATTCTGCTGGTTGAGGACAACCGCGACATCTTGGCGAACCTGGCCGACTACCTGGGTTTGAAGGGCTATACCGTGGATTGCGCGCAGGACGGCCTGTCCGGACTGCACCTTGCCGCCACCGAACACTACGACCTGATCGTGCTCGACATCATGCTGCCCGGCATCGACGGCTACACCCTGTGCAAGCGACTGCGTGAAGATGCCCGTCGCGACACGCCGGTCATCATGCTCACCGCCCGCGACCAGCTCGATGATCGTCTGCAAGGCTTCCGTTCCGGCGCCGACGATTACCTGCTCAAGCCCTTTGCGCTTTCAGAGCTGGCTGCGCGCATCGAGGCGGTCCTGCGTCGCGCCCAGGGCGGCGGCCGGCGCACCTTGCAGGTGGCTGACCTGATCTATGACCTGGACACCCTGGAAGTCACTCGCGAAGGCCGCATGCTCAAGCTCAACCCGGTGGGCCTCAAGCTGCTGGCCGTACTGATGCAGAAGAGCCCTCATGTGCTGCGTCGCGAAATTCTCGAAGAAGCATTGTGGGGCGACGATTGCCCGGACAGCGACAGCCTGCGCAGCCACGTCCACCAGTTGCGTCAGGTGATCGACAAGCCATTCGCCAAACCGCTGCTGCAGACCGTGCACGGTGTCGGATACCGTCTGGCCGAGGGCCGCGATGGAGTTTAAGCAGAGCCTTGCCCAGCGGATCATCATCGCCTTTGCGTTGATGAGCGCGCTGGTGGCCGGGTCGTTCGCCATGGGCATCGTCGCGACGGTGCACCTGGTGGAAGAAAAGCTGATCTCGTCAGGCTTGGGGGGGGACCTCACCCGCCTGTTGTTGATGGACAGTGTCGAGGACTGGAGCCACCGGCCCGAGCCCGACCAGTTGTTCTATTTCAGCGGCGGGCCGGGTGACTTCGAATTGCCCAAGGATCTGCGGCATCTGGAGCCGGGCTTTCACGAAGTGTTTCGCGGCCCGCTGTCGTACCACGCCATGGTCGAAGTAGTGGACGGCCGTCATTACGTGCTGCTGCAGGATCAGAGCGACTTCGAAGAGCGCGAGCGCGTGCTGTTCGCCGTGGTGCTGGTGGGCTTCGTGCTGGCGCTGGCGCTGGCGGTTTTCCTGGGCTGGGTGCTTGCCCGTCGGGTCATGGCACCGGTGGTGCGCCTGGCGCGCCAGGTACGCCATCGTGACCAGTTGCTGGGCCTGGCACCGCCTCTGGCCCCGGACTATGCGGCCGATGAAGTGGGGGAACTGGCAGTGGCCTTCGACGCCACCCTGGGTCGCCTGCGCGATGCCTTGACCCGCGAGCGCATGTTCACCAGCGACGTCAGCCACGAGCTGCGCACCCCGCTGATGGTGCTGGCAAGTTCTTGCGAACTGCTGCTGGAAAACCCGGCGCTGGATCAGCGCGCCCGTGCCCAGGTCGAGCGCATCGAACGTGCCTGCGAAGAGATGCGTGATCTGGTGCAGACCTTCCTGATGCTGGCCCGCACCCAGCGCGACGACGCCAGCATGAACCCCCAGTTGACCCTGCAGGGCGCGGCCCAACAGCTGCTGACCCTGTGGCGCGAGCCTATCGAGGCCAAGGGGTTGTTGCTTGAATACCACCCCGAGCATGCGTCCCACGGCAATTACAACGCGACCTTCCTGTACGCGGTGATGGGCAACCTGCTGCGAAATGCGCTGCACTACACCGATCACGGCTTCATTCGCCTGACGCTGCTGGCGCAGGGCTTTACCGTCGAGGATTCGGGCGTCGGCATTCCCGAAGAAAAGCGCGAGGCGATGTTCCAGCCGTTCGTGCGCGGTAACGAGAAGCGCGGGGAGGGCCTGGGGCTTGGGCTGTCGCTGGTTCAGCGGATCTGCGAGAACCAGGGCTGGACGGTAAGCCTGGACCACATGCAGCCGAATGGCTGTCGATTCAGCGTCGAATTCAAGAAACGTACGGAGTGATAGCGGCAACACCGAGTTGGTACAAATGTACAGACAATGTAAAGTTTGCTGTGATCGTGCAGCTTATGGCCATATGCTAGCCCTATCTTCTGGTAAAACCTCGTAACATTTGCGCGGCGCTCTGGACGTTTTTTTCACATTCAAGTGACCTGAGGATCACGTAAATCCCCTTAGTTTTGGCGGTATCACCTTCAGGAGATACAGCCATGAGCAAGCGGGTAGAGCTTGATTTCTCACGTAAATACGACGACGAGCACGCCAGAAAATATTTTCGCAAGCACCGGGACGGATTCGCCCGGCAGATGTCTGATCGTCGCGACAAGCAGTTGGCCCGCCGCGCACTGGCGCTGGCAGGTGAGCCGGGACTGGTTCTGGACCTGCCCTGTGGCGCCGGTCGTTTCTGGCCGCTGCTGGCGGAAAAGGCCAATCGGGTCATCATCGGGGCCGACAATTCGGCGTCGATGGTCAAGACCGCCTGCGAGTCGCAGCCGGCCGAGGTGGTGAAACGGGTACAGCCCTTGCAGACATCTGCATTCGCCATCGACATGCCTGACAACGCTGTAGACAACATCTTCTGCATGCGTCTTTTGCACCATGTAGGAAACCCGGAAGACAGAGCAGTGCTGCTCAACGAGTTTCATCGAGTCACCCGCGACAGCGTGATCATTTCGTTGTGGGTCGATGGCAATTTCAAAGCCTGGAAACGCAAGCGTGCCGAGCGTAACCGCCATCAGGAGGGTTACCAGAACCGCTTTGTGTTACCGGTGGCCACAGTCGAGGCCGAGTTCGAACAGGCAGGATTCCGCATCCAGGAACGACTGGATTTCCTGCCGTTGTACGCCATGTGGCGAGTGTATCTATTACGTAAGAGGTAACAGGATGGCCGTGGATTTCGCAGCTGAGTTGACCGTTCCCGCCAAGGACCGTTTTGCCTATTTCTGGAATACCAAGGGTGATTGGGTAGAAGAGCCCAACGTTCGTCGCGGTGGGGAAAGTGGCGTTCAGCGTGTCGTGTCGGAGAATGGCCGCCTGCTGTACGTCAAGCGCCAGGTCGGTCACATCTACCGCAGCTGGCTGCATCCCTTCGGTCGCCCGACGGTGCTGCGCGAGCGCGATGCCCTCGAGGGCTTGCGTCAACTCGATGTCAACGTGCCGCGCATGGTGTTCTGCGGTGCCGAGCGTGACGAGAACAACCAGTGGCGAGCCCTCTTGGTGACCGCTGCGCTGGAGGGCTACGACGAGTACGAGAACTGGCTGAAGGCCGGTGGTCGCGAGCAGTTCGGCGAGGCTGTTCATGAGCAGATGCTCAAGGAACTGGCGCAGAACCTGGCGCGCATGCACAAGGGGCGCTGGCAGCACAGTTGCATCTATATCAAGCACGTTTTCGTCCGCGTGGTGGGCGAGGGTGCGAACGCCAGGCCTGAAGTGGCGCTGCTGGATCTGGAGAAATGCCGTCAGCGTCTGACCGCCTACGGCGCCGCCCAGCACGACATGAAGCAGTTGCGTCGCCATTCGTCGTTCCAGCCTGCGGACTGGAAGAAGCTCGTCTACTTTTACGAGACGGCGTTTGGCAGCCCCATCAAAGGTTTAGATCGATGAAGTTAGAACTGGCGCGAGGTTTGTTTGTAGTCGGGGCGTTGGGCATCGCATCCATAGCCATGGCAGCCTGGGAGCAACCCAGACCGAAGATTCTGAGCGCAGTACACGGCGAGGGGCAATGTGCCTTGCCGCGGGTGGCGAAGATCGACTCGCCCGTTCGCCCGGATCACGATCTGCTGTTGTTGATGTTCGGGCTGGCCCAGGGTTCGGGGCCGCAGCATTGAGAGCACCATGTGACAAAAAAGCCCCGAGGATTCGGGGCTTTTTTGTATCTGTTGGCTTTGGATTCTTATGGTGATGCCTTCGGGCCTTGTCGCGGGCAAGCGCGCTCCTACATTTGTTGAAACGTGCCATGGCCTGATGGACCGAGGCTAGTAACGCGATCCATCTGATGCGGCACGTTGCAAAAAATGTAGGAGCGCGCTTGCCCGCGATGCGCCCGAAGGGCCTCAATGTGGCGATTTCAACTCAACCCCGCCCTCACGCTGCGACTTCGAATCCCGTCCTGCCAACAAGGTGTAGAAACAAGGCAACACAAACAGCGTAAACAACGTCCCCACCGACATCCCCGTCGCGATCACCAGGCCGATGTCGAAGCGGCTCACGGCGCCTGCGCCGGTCGCGAGGATCAACGGCACCATGCCGAACACCATCGCAGCGGTGGTCATCAGCACCGGGCGCAGGCGGATGGCGGCGGCTTCTTCCACCGCCTCGCGGGCGCTCAGGCCCTTGTCTCGGCGCAGCTGGTTGGCGAATTCGACGATCAGGATGCCGTGCTTGCTGATCAGGCCAATCAGGGTCACCAGCCCCACCTGGGTGTAGATGTTCAGCGTCGAAACCCCGAGGAACAGCGGTATCAGCGCCCCGCAGATCGACAGTGGCACCGTCACCAGAATCACCAGCGGGTCACGGAAGCTTTCGAACTGCGCAGCCAGCACCAGGAAGATGATCGCCAGTGCCAGGCCGAACGTGACCCACAGCGCATTGCCTTCCTGCACGAACTGCCGGGACGCGCCGGCGTAGTCATAGGCGAACCCGGCCGGAGCTTCTTCGCGGGCAATGTCGCGGACCGTGTCGATGGCTTCGCCCATGCTCACCAGCGGAAAGCCCGAGATGATCGCCGAGTTGAGCTGCTGGAACTGGTTGAGCTGACGCGGTCGTGCCCGGTCGCTGACCGTGATCAGGGTCGACAGCGGCAGCATCTTGCCATCGGTGTTTTTCACGTAGTAGTTGGACAGCCATTGCGGGTTGTCGCGGTAGGCTCGCTCCACCTGGGCAATGACCTTGTAGCTGCGGCCATCGATGGTGAAACGGTTGATCTCCGCCTCGCCGAGCAATGTCGCAAGGCTGCCGCCCAGGTCCTGCATGGACACCCCCATCTGCGCCGCCTTGGCGCGGTCGATATCGACCACCACCTCCGGCTTGTCGAACGCCAGGTCCACATCCAGGAAGGCGAACTTGCCGGATTCGGTCGCGCGTTTCTTGATCCGGTCGACCACCTCCAGCAGCGCCGCGTAGTCGTTGGGCGTGTTGATCACGAACTGGAACGGCAGGCCCTCACCGGTGCCCGGCAGCGACGGCAGGTTGAAGCCGAAGATCTGCAAGCCGGTGATGCCTTCGAGCTTGGCCTGGACTTGCGGCAGCAATTCCATCTGGGTGCGGCTGCGCTCGTCCCACGGCTTGAGCAGGAAGCCGCCGACGCCGGTCTGCACGCCGTTGAAACCGTTGATCTGGAACGAGGAGTAGTACTCCGGGAACGCCTTGAAGATACTGATGAACTGGTCGGTGTACTTGTTCATGTAGTCGAGGTTGGTCGGCTGCGGCGAGGTGGCCATCATGAAGATGATGCCCTGGTCCTCGTCCGGCGCCAGTTGCGACTGGCTGAACTTGAGGAACACCGGAATCAGGCACAGCACCAGCACCGCGAACACGATCACCACCGGCCGCGTGTTCAGCGTGCCGTGCAGCAGGCGCTGATAGCGGGTTTTAAGGCCGTCGAAGATCCGGTCGAGGCGGTGGGCAAGGCCGCTGGGGTTCTCGTCGTGGCGCAGCAGCATCGCGCACATCATCGGCGAGAGTGTCAGGGCGACGATGCCGGAAATCACCACGGCACCGGCGAGCGTCAGGGCGAACTCCTTGAACAGCGCACCCGTCAGCCCCTGCAGGAAGCCGATGGGCGCGTACACGGCCGCCAGGGTGATCGTCATCGAGACCACCGGCATGGCGATCTCGCGGGCACCCTCCAGCGCAGCATCGAGGGGCGTCTTGCCTTCCTCGATGTGCCGATGGATGTTTTCCACCACCACGATCGCGTCGTCCACCACCAGGCCGATGGCCAACACCATGGCCAGCAGCGTCAGCAGGTTGATCGAGTAGCCCATCATTTGCATGAAGAACAACACGCCGATCATCGACAGCGGGATGGTGATCACCGGGATCAGCACCGAGCGCAATGCGCCCAGGAACAGGAAGACCACCACGATCACGATCAGCACGGCTTCGATCAGGGTCTTCGCGACCTCGTGGATCGAGGCCTGGATGAACAGCGTGGCGTCGTAGGCGATAGAGGCTTTCAGGCTCGGTGGCAACTGGCTTTCCAGCTCCGGCATGATGCGCCGCACTTCCTTGATGACGTCCAGCGGGTTGGAACTGGGCGTGCCCTTGATGCCGATGTACACCGAAGGCGTGCCGTCGAACGAGCTGACGGTGTCGTAGTTTTCCGCGCCCATCTCCACCCGCGCCACATCCCCCAGCAGCACGCGGCTGTCGCCGACGGTCTTCAGCGGGATGGCGGCGAAGGTCTCGGGGGACTTGAGGTCCGTGGTGGCGTTGACGCTGGTGACGATGTACTCGCCCTTCACCTCACCGGCCGCAGAAAGGAAGTTGTACTTGCGCACCGCATCCGTGACGTCGTTGGCGGTCAGGCCGAAACCTGCGAGCTTGACCGGGTCCAGCCACAGGCGCATGGCGAACACCTGGTTGCCGAGAATCTCCGCCTCGGCCATGCCCGGCAGCGTGGCGAGCTTGGGCTGGATGACCCGGGACAGATAGTCGGTGATCTGCGGGTTGTTCAGCTCCGAGCTGTAGAAACTGATGTACATCAGGGCCGAGGCGTCGGCGGCTTCCTTGCTCAACACCGGGTCTTCGGCGTCCTGCGGCAGCTTGTTCTTCACCTCGTTGGCCTTGGCCAGCAGCTCGGTGTAGAGCCGGTCGCTGTTGGAGCCAATACGCGCGTAGATCGAGATCACCGAGAAGTTCTGGCGGCTCACCGAAGTCATGTAGTCGATGCCTTCGGCGCTGGCCAGGCTCTGCTGCAACGGCTGGGTGATGTAGCCCTGAATGGTCTCGGCGTTGGCGCCGGGGTAGGCCGTGGTCACGGTGATCAGGGCGTTCTCCATCTGCGGGTATTCGCGGATGGTGAGTTTGCTGAACGCCTGGAAACCCAGCAGCACGATCAGCAGGCTGATGACGCTGGCCAGGACCGGGCGGCGGATGAACGGGTCTGTGAATGCCATCGATGAAAGCTCCTTTGACAGTCAGGTCGATCAGTCAGCAGATCCGGGCTTTGAGCCCTGGCTGTGCTGCTCGACGGGGGCTGCCGTATCGGCGCTGATGGCGACGCTGGCGCCGTTGTCCAGCTTGAGCTGGCCTCCGGTCACGACCTGTTCGCCGGCTTGCAATCCCTTGCTGATGATGACGAATCCGCCCCGGCGCTCGCCGGTCTGCACGAAGCGCCGCTCCACGGCCAACTGCGGTTCGCCTTTGCTGTTGTTTTCCGGCTTGCCGTCGGCGCCTTTTTTCGGCCCCACGACGAACACCGAATTGCCGTACAGCGTGTAGGTGATGGTGCTCTCGGGCACCACCAGCTCACGGCTGTCCTGGCCGAGGATGACCGACAGGCTGGTGAACATGCCGGGCAACAATTTGCCGTCAGGATTGGGCAGGGTGGCGCGGATCAGCACGTTGCGGGTGGCGTCCTCGACCTTGGGGTTGATGGCGCTGATGCTGGCGTCGAACGTGCTGCCGGGGTACGCGGCCACGCTGACCTGCACTTTCTGGCCGATCGCCAGTTTGGGCAGCATTTGCTCGGGCACGAAGAAGTCGGCGTAGAGGCTGCTCAGGTCCTGCAAGGTAGCGATCACCGTACCGCTGGCCAGGTAGTCGCCGACGTCCACCTGACGAATGCCGATGGTGCCGCTGAACGGCGCAAGAATGCGCTTCTTGGCCAATGATGCGTTGAGTTGGGCGACGGTGGCGGCGGCTTTCTTCTGGGTGGCCGCGAGCTTGTCGAACTCGCCGCGGGAAATGGCCGCGTCGCCCACCAGCTTGCTGCCCCGGGCGTAATCGACCTGAGCCAGACCCAGGTCCGCTTCGGCGGTGCCCAAGAGGCCTTTTTCCACGTCGCTGTCCAGTTGCAGCAGGGGCTGGCCGACCTTGACCTTCTGCCCGGATTCGAACTGCACAGCCTTCACGGTGCCGGCGATTTCCAGGCTCAGGTCCACGCCCTGAAACGCCTTGAGGCTGCCGATGGCGGGCAGGCGATTTTCCCACGAGCGTTCTTCGACGACCGCGACGGCAACGTTGATGGGCGGTTTGGGGGCAGAGAACTGCTGGATCTGTTTGTAGATCGAAAAGGCCTTGTACCCTCCCAGGGCCAGTACCACGATCACCACTACAGCCAGCATGAGCAACATACGGCGACGCAACATATTCCACTTCCTTGGAAAACGGATGAATCAGGCGAGCACGCTATTCGTGTCTTATTTTAGATCGTTACATGGATGCCCTTCGGGCCTGGTCGCGGGCAAGCGCGCTCCTACGTTTGTTGCAACGTGCCGCATTCTGATGGACCGCGTTGCCAGCCTCGGTCCGTCAGGCCATGGCACGTTGCAAACAATGTAGGAGCGCGCTTGCCCGCGATGCGCCCGAAGGGCATCCGTGTATGTCCCTCAAGCCAACTCCCAAAACCTTCAAACCAAATGCAAATGGTTGTCCCACAACCCCGCCGGCAATTCCAGCGGCTGGGGCGCGAGGATGTTCTGGCGGCAATCATAGAACCGGCAGCGGCCCTGGCCCGAGGTCACCACGAAACCGTCGGCCACGGCGCCGACACCGGCGCAATCGGGCAGTGGCGCATCGAGCTTCACTGCGCCGCTGTCCAGGTCCCAAATGAAGAAACGATTGCCGCGCGGCGCTGTTAAGGCCACCAGACGTAACTCATTGTGGATCGCCACGCTGGCGGTGTAGTGCGCCATCGCCTGCAACTGCTGTTCAGCCACGGGAAAGGCCTGAAACGGCTGTCCTGGACGCTTGATCGCCAGCAACTCGGCGGACTCGTGGGACGGCCCCATGAACTGCTGGCCGGCCACGATGGTGCCGTCGCGGGCAACGGCCATGTGGCGCACGCTGTTCATCTGCTGGCTCAGTGTCTCCTTGCTCAGCAGCGTACCGTCACGCTGCATCAGCACCAGGCTCGGCTCCATGGCGTCGAGGTTCATCTCCACGCGGCTTTCGGCCTCGGTGCGAATGCCGCCGTTGGCGACCGCCAGGGTTTCACCGTCAGGCATCCAGGACACCTGATGCGGGCCGATGCCGTGGGTGGGAATCTCGCCGCTGTGCTCCAGACGCTCACCGT
The DNA here is from genome assembly GCF_044746825.1 of Pseudomonas sp. NPDC090201. Lineage (NCBI taxonomy): Bacteria > Pseudomonadati > Pseudomonadota > Gammaproteobacteria > Pseudomonadales > Pseudomonadaceae > Pseudomonas > Pseudomonas sp. NPDC090201. The sequence continues at coordinate 1,010,571 of NZ_JBIVCX010000001.1, read as the reverse complement.
TGAAGCGATAGACGCCCAGCAGCCCCCGACCGGGATCGGTGGTGTCGTTTTCCGTGGCGTACAGCCACTCACCGCTCTTGTGGATCACCGCGTGGCCGTAGAAATGCCGGTTGGGCCGTGAAGTGATGGTCTGCAACAGGCGGCCGTCGCGCAGGTCGATCAGGTAGCTTTCGGTGCCCGGACGGCGGGCGACGAACAGCGCAATCGAAAGGGTAGGGTGATCGATGATGTCGTGGCAACGCTGGGCCACTTGCGTGGCGAACACCCGCGTGCCATCCACCCGGTAACCCACGGCGTAGTGGCGGCCGTCGCTGTCGTCACGGGCGGACAGCAGCAGCGGGCTTTCCCCTTTTTTGCGCAGCAGCGTCCAGCCACCCAGCGTGCAGGCGCTGAGAACGAGGCTGCCCAGCGCAAGAGCCTGACGTCGCAACATATCAGTCACCATCGTTGGCGTTGAACCCCAATTGAATGCCTAGCGCCTTGGCCAGTTCGCCCTCGTGCAGGCGATGCACCACGTTGAGGCTGTCATAGAACGCATTCAACTGCTGACGGCCCTGTTCGGTCGCCAGCAATTCGACCAGCGGCGGCTTGAGCGCGGCCAGCTGTTTGCGGCTTTCGGCATAGGCGGCGTCGATCTTGTCGGCCAGCGGTTTCTGCTCGGCAGGCAACAGGCCACGCAGGCCTTTGTTGTCGACACCGGACCAGACGGTCTCGGCACTGGCCAGGCTCGCCTGCAGGCTGCTCAGCGAAGCCTTGCTGCGCCATGCATCGGCCTGGAACGGCTGAGGTACGCCTTTGGACTGGCGGCCCAGAGGCGTGCCTAGCTTCTTCTTCAGGGTGTCCAGCGCCGTCACCTGAACACGCAGCAATTCGGCGATGGCTTCGTGGGAATCGGCGTAACGCTGGTTCGGAAACTTGCTCAGTTGCGCGAGCATGCCGTCGGTGCTGTTCCAGCTGTTGAGGATCTCCTCTGCCAGGTTTTTCTGACGTTCGCCGATGGCGGTCAGCAGCGGGCAGTAGAGCGCTTTCTGGTCGGCAGCCGCCATGTCGATGTTGGCGTCGAACAGGATGTATTCATAGGCCGACAGGCCTTGCACCACCACGCTGGACTTGGCCAGGGCTTCGGCAGTGATCTGCGGCTGGGCAGTTACCAGCTGCTCGACCTGACGGCCCACGAGGTTCTTCTTGTCAGGCCAGAACTGCACCTGCCAGGAACGGTTGCCCTCGGCCAGCGGGCCGATCAGCAGCGGCTGCAATTCGGCCCAGGCCTTCTGCGCGTGAAGGAAGTCGGCACGGGCCGTGTCCAGGTCGCTCTTGCCCTGGCAGTAGGCGAGGGCGCTGACCGCCAGTTGCCGGTCGGCGTCTACCCAGCGGCTGTAGGTCGGCAGGATCACCTGCTTGGCGATGGCAGCGGACGTCACGGCTTGCGGATCCGAAGGGGCGCAGGCGCCCAGCGCGAGGGCGGCAAGGCCGGTGAACAACAGCTTGGGACGGAACATGCCCGGCTCCTTATTTGCAAAAAGTTATAGAGAATTCAGAAACGCCAGCAGCGCAGCCCGCTGCTGAGCGTCAAAAGCCAGGACCTGGCGCTGGGCCGGCAGCGCTTCGCCGCCGTGCCACAGCACCGCTTCCATCAGATTGCGGGCGCGGCCGTCGTGCAGGAACTGGGTATGACCACTGACCGTCTGGGTCAGCCCGATCCCCCACAGCGGCGCCGTGCGCCATTGCTGGCCGTTGGCCTGGAACTCGTTGAGGTTGTCGGCCAACCCTTCGCCCATGTCGTGCAGCAAGAGGTCGGTATAGGGGCGAATCACCTGGTTGGCCAGCTCCGGCTCCGGGGCGTTGGCCGAGGTGGTGAACTGCGGTGTATGGCACTGCTGGCAACCGGCCTTGAAGAACAGATTCTTGCCCTCCAGCACTTGCGGGTCGCCCACGTCGCGGCGCGCCGGAACACCCAGGTTGCGTGCGTAGAAGGTCATCAGCCGCAGGATATTGTCGCTGACTTCCCGCTCGCCATCCGGCCCTTCGCCGTTGGGTGCCTCAAGGCAGGCGGTCTGGGTCGGGGTGCAGTCATCGCGGGTCTTGAGGCTGGACGTCAGACCCATGTCGCCTGCCAGTGCATGGGCATTCTGTTGAAGCACGGTTGGCTGTGAGGCTTTCCAGCCAAAGCGCCCGAGCACGACTTTCTGCCGGACATCATCCCAGACCCAGTTGGGTTTGCCGGTGATGCCGCTGCCGTTGTGGTTCTCGGCGTTGGCGTTGGCCAGGATCGCCGTTTCGGGGATCGCCTCCAGAAGGCCAAGGCCGATCATGGGCGGCGCAATACGGGCCGAAGCGCGGGTTTGCGGGTGCATCGGGCCGTATCCCAGTTGAGTGATCTGCAGGGTCGGGCGGCGCAGTTGCACCGGCGTGCCGTCGCGGAAATGCACGGTCAGGGTGTCGTAGACCACGCGCACCTTGCCTTCGGGCACCACTCCGGGAACTGCCATGTCCTGCAATTGCGTGCCGTACACCGGCTCAGGCGTCAGGCCCATCTGCTGGATCTGCCTGGCGTAGGCGGGCGTACGCTCGCCCGGCTCATCCGGGATGGACAGGCGCACCAGCATGGAAACGGCGTTGTCCGCGCCGGGCTCGGGCGGGTGTCCGCGGCCGTCCTTGATGTGGCAGTTCTGGCAGGCGTTGGTGTTGAACAGCGGCCCCAGGCCATCCCGCGCCGTGGTGGTCGAGGGTGCGATGACCCAAGGGTTGCGGAAGAAACTGTTGCCGACACTGAAATCCAGCCGCCGCGAAGGTGACAGGTTGCCGGAGGGCAGGGAGAACGCGTTGCGGTCGTTCCGGTTGACCGTCGCAGCGCCGCCCGATTGTGCTTCGCCAGGTTCTGCCGAAGTAAAACGCGGGGCGTCATCGCACCCACCGAGGGCCACAGCCATCAGCAGGAAAAGCGAAAGACGGAGCCGCACAGTCATACAGATCCTGCAAAGGGCGTGAAATCGGGGCGAGCAAGCTTACCAGCCCCGCCTGTAGGGAATAAGAGGGATTTGCGTTTGGAAGCGCCTCTCGCAATAGGTTGTTACCAATTAGCGCTCCGCCCGGAAAGGCGAAGCGCAGTGCGGTTCACATGCCGGCAATTTCCAGCGTCGGGTTTTCGATCATCAGTTGCATCAGGCGTTGTTCACCCTCGACCACTTTGAACGAACGGTAGTCGCCCACGGTGTCGAGCTGCCGTTCTCGCTCGCGGATCGCCAGCTCCTTGGCCCGTTCATAGCCGTAGTACTCGACCCGGAACGACTTGGTGACACTGCTGCCATTGCGCAGCGTGGTGCGCGCCACCCAGTAGGCAGTGCCTGTGTAGCAGCGGTAATGCACGCCGGGATAGCCGCTGGTGTTGGTGGCGATGATGCGCTGACGGATGTCCCGGCTCAGGCGGGGCAGGTGGTTGAGCAACAGTTGGTCGCGACAGGCGTCCGCCGCCTTGCGTGCCGCCTCGCGACCGCCGTAGCGGGAGAATGAGAACAGTCGGTTGAAGGTTGTGCCGTCACGATAGATCGTCACCTTCCAGGCACGAGGCCCCTTGATGCCGACCAACAGGTGGATACCGTAATCGTTGGCTTTGAGTTTACTGACGCGGCGCCTTTTCTTGTTTCCTCTGGGCACTTTCTGTCTCCTCCTGGATGGGATGGGGCAAGGAAGTACGCATCATCGGCGGCGAAAACCCAGTGTTCAATCCGACATCGGACGATCAGGAAATGCCCTACAAAATTTACGGATCGGTCCTGAAAAGCCTGTTTTTACAAGGAGTTTCAATATTTTTCAGAGCATGAAAAATGCCGATCCATTTCTGGATCGGCATCCGGTGTTACTGCCTGCCGCGCGCCGCAAGACGCGCCTGGGACTCGGGATCAGAACTCGTGATCGGCGTTGTCCGGATTCAGGTCGGTGATGCCCAGTTTGCCTGCGGCCTGTTCGATGGCGCCGGTCTGCTTGACCAGTGCTGCGATGGCGTCGCGAACCACCTGGTTGCCAGCAGTGTTGCCTGCGGCGATCAACTGATCGAAGTGCTCGCCCTTGTTGGCGTGATCGACGATGACCTGCAACTTGGCCTGGGTAGCGTCCAGGTCGGCGCGCAGGGTGGCGTCGGTGGCGGCATCGGCTTTTGCCACCAGCGACGACAGGCTCGGGCCGCTGACTTTGCTGCCGTCTACGCGGGTGTACTCGCCCAGATAAACGTTGCGGATGCCCAGGCCGTTGTAGAAGTGCGAGTTGTGGGTGTTGTCGCTGAAGCAGTCGTGCTCGTCTTCGCTGGAGTTGGCTTCCAGCGCGACCTTCATGCGCTCGCCCGCCAGCTCGCCCAGCGACAGGCTGCCCATGCCGAACAGCATCTTGCGCAGGCCGCTGTCGCCTGGTTCGGCTTCCAGCGAGGCGCGATAGTTGTCGGCAACGCCCGGCTTCCAGTTGTTGACCATTTCTTCCAGGTCGCTGACCAGCAGGTCGGTGACCGCCTTCAGGTAGGCGCGACGACGGTCGTTGTGGCCACCGGTGCCGCCTTTGCCGTCGATGTAGTCGCTGGCAGGACGCTCCCCGGCGCCTGGGCCGGTGCCGTGCAGGTCCTGGCCCCAGAGCAGGAATTCGATGGCGTGGTAGCCGGTGGCGACGTTCGCTTCGGAGCCGCCCAGCTCGTTCAGGCTGGCGAGTTTCTCAGGGGTGATTTCGCTGACATCGACCTTGTCTTCGCCAACCTGAATCGATTTATTGGCGATGATGTTGGCGGTGGCGCCCGGGTTGCCGAGGGCGTGCTGGTAGTCCTTGGCGACGTAGTCGATCAGGCCTTCGTCCAGCGGCCAGGCGTTCACCTGACCTTCCCAGTCATCGATGATGGTGTTGCCGAAGCGGAAGACTTCGGTCTGCATGTACGGAACGCGGGCGGCGAGCCAGGCATCGCGCGCGGCCTTGAGGGTCGCGTCGTTTGGCGTGGCGAGGAAGGCGTCGACCGCGGTGCTGAGTGCCTTGGCGGTGGATTCGGCGTCGCTGAATGCGGCAAAGACCATGTTCGCGTAGTTCGCGACCACGGCCTTGGCCTCGGCATCGCTGGTCTGGGCTGGCGCTGGGGCCGGAGCGGCAGCGGGCGCCTGTGCGGCGGCTGGGGCCGGAGTGGGCGCGGCAGCGGCGGGCTTGTCCTTGCCTTGGTCGCAACCGGCCAGGGCGATAGCGAGGGCCAGCAGACTGGCAGTTGCCAGGGGCGTACGAATCATGACGGAATCCTGCGTCGAAAGTGTGTGTGAACGGTGGCGAACGCCAAAAAAAGCTGCGACATAATGCGAAAGATTTGCATTCGGTGTAAAGGCGAAACGCCGTTACGCAGGCGGGGGAGATATTTCAAGCTGTTACAAGAATTTACAGCCAGTCAAACGTCCGGACGACTGTAGGAGCGCGCTTGCCCGCGACCGCGCCGTGTCAGTTCCCCATCCGGTCTGACAAATCGCAGTCGCGGGCAAGCGCGCTCCTACAACGCCCCTCGCTACAGCACCCCGACGTAGGAGCGCTGGGCGTTCTTGAGGTAGGACAGCAACTCCCGGGCCGGCAACGGCTTGCTGTAGAAGTAGCCCTGACCCTCGTGGCAGCCTTCGGAAATGATGTAGGCCTCCTGCTCGGTGGTTTCCACACCTTCGGCAATGACCTGCATTCCCAGGCTTTTGCCGAGCTGGATGATGGCGCGCACGATGGTGGCGTCGTCATCGTCGTCGATCAGGTCCTGAACGAAGCTCTTGTCGATCTTGATCTTGTCCAGGGGCAGGCTTTTCAGGTAACTCAGCGACGAGTAGCCGGTACCGAAGTCGTCAATGGCGATCAACGCCCCCGAGCGGCGCAGGCTGAGCAGATGCTGGGCGGCGGTGCTGATGTCTTCCATCAGGCCGGTTTCGGTCACTTCCAGCTCCAGGCTGCGCGGCGGCAGGCGATGGATCTGCAGCAGGTTGTTCACCACCCGTGGCAACTCGGCGTGGTGCAACTGGACGGTGGACAGGTTCACCGCCATGCGCAGTTCGGAGAAGCCCTGGTCGTGCCATTCGCGCAGTTGCTTGCACGCCTGGTCCAGCACCCACTCGCCGATGGCGATGATGGTGCCGTTCTGCTCGGCCAGCGGAATGAACTGGTCGGGCGGCACGAAGCCATGTTCCGGGTGAATCCAGCGAATCAGTGCCTCGACACCGACCACGCGCTGGTCGCGATAGCTGATCTGCGGCTGGTAGACCAGGTGGAACTGGTTGCGCACCAGTGCCTCGCGCAGGTCCTTTTCCAGCTCCCGGCGGCGACGCATCTCGCTGTCGACGCTGGCGATATAGAACTGGTAGCGGTTGCGTGATCGGGTCTTGGCCAGGGTCATGGTCTGCTCGGCTTTTTGCAGCAGCTTTTCGGTGCTGTCGCCGTCTTCGGGGAACAGGGTGATGCCGATGGTGGCGCGCAGGCGGATTTCCTGTTGGTCGACCGCGAATGGGGCTTCCAGATCATCGAGGATGCTTTGCGCCAGCTCCGCTGCTTCGTAAGGTTGTTCGATGTCGGCCTGCACCAGCGCGAACTGGTCGCCACCCAGGCGCGCCAGTGCGCCCAGGCGTCCGCTGTGCCCACGCAGCCGATCGGCCAGGGCGAGCAGCAACTGGTCGCCAGCCTGATAGCTGAATTGTTCGTTGATGCCCTTGAAGTCGTCCAGGCCTACGCAGAGCACGGCGACGCGGTGCTGCACGCGGCCTGAGTCCACCAGAATCCGGTCCAGTTGCTGCTGCAGTTGCTGGCGATTGGGCAGGCCGGTAAGGAAGTCATACTGCGCCATGCGCAGCAGGCTGGACTCGGCTTCATGGCGCAGGTGGGTGTTGCGCTCGATGGACGACAGCAACTGGTTGGCGGTGGTGACCCAGATGCCCAGTTCGTTCTTTTCGTGACCCTTGAGCAGCGGCAGTTGATGCTCGCTCGGGCGGTCCGGGTTGATGCTGGTCAGGTGCTCGATGATGCGCGAGAGCGGCTTGGTCAGCAGCCAGTGATAGACCAGGTACAGCACCATGCCCATCGCCAGGGCACGCAGCACGCCGGAGATGAAGATGATCAGGGAATTGGTCAGGAAACCTTCGCCATAGGTGGCGGTGTCCAGGGTAATGCGCAAGTCGCCGTAATATTCGCTGTAGGGGCTGCGGCCCACCAGTTGCGTGGTAAAGCTGCGCTCCTGGCCGAGGATGGGATCGGTCAGCCAGCGGGTCGGGGTTGCGGCCAGATCGCGGGTCTTTTCGGCCAGCAGGGTCTCGTTGGGATGGCCGATGGAGGCCATGCGCACGGCCTTGTCCTGAAACAGACCTTCAATGACCTGCATACCCATCTCGCGGTCCAGGCTATAGACAGCCTGCGTCGAGGGGTCGCGGAACATGTCCAGAATCCGGCCGGCGTCAGTGGCCACCGCCTGGCGGGTCTTGTAGGCGTCGTACACGATCTGCGCGCAACTGAGCACAACGCCCACGACCAGCGCCGATAGCAGCACCACGCGTAGCAGCTTCACCGACAAGCTGTTCTTGAGTTCCAGCTTCAAATGGGCATTCCTTCATCCATGCGATAGCGGGTTGTTGCAAGCATTGGCATGCACACAGTCCACGTCAAGGTCCTGATACACCCTTGACCTGTTTCATCCAGATAACGATTTCCTGCGGGCAAGTAAGGCTATCGGTACTGTGTCGGTAGAAAGCAGGTGGAACTTGAGCGGCAATTCGTCTAATCGGGCCGCCACTGATATTAGTCCGCTATCGTTGTCCGACGATACATAAAGGACGAACAGAAGGCGAAAAAAAACCCGGACATGCCGGGTTTTTTTCAGACAACCATCTGATGCGCGGATCAGGCGGTGAAGGTCTTGCCTTCGAACTGCTCGGCAACGAACTTCCAGTTGACCAGGTTCCAGAACGCCTCGACGTATTTTGGACGCAGGTTACGGTAGTCGATGTAGTAGGCGTGTTCCCAGACGTCGCAGGTCAGCAGCGGGGTGTCGCCGTTGGTCAGCGGGTTGCCTGCACCGATGGTGCTGGCCAGGCCCAGGGAGCCGTCAGCCTTCTTCACCAGCCAGCCCCAGCCGGAGCCGAAGGTGCCGATGGAGGTCTTGCTGAACTCTTCCTTGAACTTGTCGAAGGAGCCGAACGCTGCGTTGATGGCATCAGCCAGTGCGCCGGTAGGTTGGCCGCCGGCGTTTGGCGCCAGGCAGTTCCAGTAGAAAGTGTGGTTCCAGACCTGGGCTGCGTTGTTGAAGATACCGCCCGAGGAAGTCTTGACGATTTCTTCCAGAGTCTTGCCTTCGAACTCGGTGCCCGGCACCAGGTTGTTCAGGTTCACGACGTAGGTATTGTGGTGCTTGTCGTGGTGGTATTCTAGGGTTTCCTTGGAGATGTGCGGTGCCAGAGCGTCATGTGCGTAAGGCAGCGGCGGCAATTCGAAAGCCATGGTGATTCTCCTACTCAGGTCAGGTTGCGGTTAGCGCAAGGCCGATCACGGGCGGCCGTACAGAGTATGCGTCGGTGAGTTTCTACTCTTTTGCGACACAGGGGCAGGATCATAGCACCGGCCCCAGACCATAACCACGCAACAACTGTGTGGGATAGAGGTTCCAGAGCGTTGGCAGGAATAATGGGTTGGGCATCAAGCGCCGAGCTTTGATCGTTCCCACGCTCCGCGTGGTAACGGCTGTCTTGACGCTCCGCGTCTTCCCGCGACGTTGAGGTCGTGTGCATATCCGTTGTCGCGTTGGCTGGGCTTATGGGTTTCGCCCCTTACGGGCGACCTACTTTCCTTACGGGGAAAGTAGGCAAAGCCATTGCGACAGGCTGGGGCCCTTCGGGCTTCCCTCGCTCCGGCGCCGTTCCGGGGGCACGCCGTCCCGTCCATATGAGCGCCGTCCATGGCCCGCACGGCTTTCGCGGCATCCATGCCGCTCATCCCCCTACACGACGCCTGCGCTCGGCCTGGCGCCTTAACGTCGCATTTGGCGGCGCCTGCACCATCGCGTAAGAAGATCAAAATCAACATCTAAAACACACCACCGTCCCGTAGCAGCACGGCTTGCCGGCGGGGGCGGCCTTGAGATCGCCCCCGCCGGCAAGCCGTGCTGCTACGGATGATCTGCGGCGCTCTTGTAGGAGCGCGCTTGCCCGCGACGACGACCGTAAGATCGCCCTCGCCGGCAAGCCGGACTGCTACGGGTCGGTGTTTGCATCTATAGGAGCGCGCTTGGTCTGGGCCGCATTCGGACGACGGCGGCCTCAAGATCGCCCCCGCCGGCAAGCCGTGCTGCTACGAAGGGCTCACGCCGATCTGATGAGTTGCACGGCCACGCTGAACATCATCACCGCGACCATCAAGTCCAGTAGCCGCCAGGTTGCCGGGCGGGCGAGCCAGGGGGCGAGCCAGGCGGCGCCGATGGCCAGGGTGGAGAACCACACCAGGGACGCGCTGGCCGCACCGGCCACGTAGGCGCCGGGCATGGTCTGCTGTGCGCCGAGGGAGCCGATCAGCAGCACGGTGTCCAGATAAACGTGGGGGTTGAGCAGGGTCACCGCCAGTGCCGTGAGCAACACCGCGCGGCGGGAGCGCTGGCCGCTGCCGTCACCCTGTTCCAGGCTTTGCGGCGTCAGGGCGCGGCGCAGTGCCTTGGCGCCGTACCACATCAGAAAGACCACGCCGCCCCAGCGTGCAATGGCCAGCAGTGTCGGGTTGTGGGCCAGCACGTTGGCCAGGCCGAAAACCCCGGCGGCCACCAGCACCGCATCGCAGAGGATGCACAGCACCGCGACCGACAAGTGATGTTCGCGGCGCAAGCTCTGGGCCAGGACGTAGGCGTTCTGGGTGCCGATGGCCATGATCAGGCCAAAGGCGACCAGCAGGCCGTTGAGGTAGCTTTGCCACATGGTGTCGTGCTCCGGGAATTCGATGAGGCGAGGTGCATTTGAGGTGGCCATTGTCGGTGTAATGGCTGTATAAGAAAAAGCAATAATCATCATCGCCCATTAGGAAAATTGATGTTCGACTACAAGCTGCTTTCAGCCTTGGCGGCAGTGGTGGAGCAAGCCGGATTCGAGCGTGCGGCGCAGGTGCTGGGCTTGTCGCAGTCGGCCGTGTCGCAGCGGATCAAGCTGCTCGAAGCCCGTGTCGGCCAGCCGGTGCTGGTGCGTGCGACGCCGCCGAGTCCGACGGACATCGGCCGCCGCCTGCTCAATCATGTGCAACAGGTGCGCCTGCTGGAGCGCGATCTGCAAAGCGTGGTGCCGGCACTGGACGAGGGCGGCATGCCGGAGCGGCTGCGCATTGCCCTGAACGCCGATTCGCTGGCGACCTGGTGGGCGCCTGCCGTGGGCGATTTCTGCGCCGAGCGCGGGTTGTTGACCGATCTGGTGGTCGAGGACCAGGACGTGGGCCTCAAGCGCATGCGCGCAGGCGAAGTGGCGGCCTGTGTGTGCGCAAGCGAACGGCCGGTCGCCGGCGCGCGCAGCCTGCCGCTCGGCGCCATGCGTTACCGTGCCCTGGCCAGCCCCGATTTCATGGCCCGGCATTTTCCCCACGGGGTGACGGCAGAGTCCCTGGCGCGCTCCCCGGCACTGGTGTTCGGCCCGGATGATTTCCTGCAGCACCGGTACATGGCGTCGCTGGGTGTCGAAGGCGGGTTTGCGTACCATCTGTGCCCGTCCTCCGAGGGTTTCATTCGCATGAGCGAGGCCGGGATCGGCTGGGGCCTGGTGCCGGAATTGCAGGTCAAGGAGCAGTTGGCCAGCGGCAGGCTGGTGGAATTAATGAGCGATCGCTGCATCGATGTGCCCTTGTACTGGCATCATTGGCGCAACGGCGGGCAACTGTTGAATCAGTTGACCGACCATCTGGCGAAAAAAGCCGGGCAATGGTTGGTGCCGCTTGAGGGACAATGAGCGTCATCCACTGGTCGTCGCAAGGCCATGATGCCCTGTGGGAGCGAGCTTGCTCGCGAATGCTGACTATCCGCCACCAGAGATGTGGCGGATGTACTGGCCTCTTCGCGAGCAAGCTCGCTCCCACAGGTTTTGCATAAGCCTTCGCGGCCGACGATTTCCTGTGCATAGAGATGTGGAGCGGTAAATGAAGATTCTGGTCACCGGCGCAAGCGGCTTCATCGGCGGGCGCTTTGCGCGTTTTGCCCTGGAGCAGGGCTTGAGCGTTCGGGTCAATGGCCGTCGCGCGGAAGGTGTCGAGCATCTGGTGCGGCGCGGGGCCGAGTTCATACAGGGCGATCTGAATGATCCAGACCTGGTGCAGGCGCTGTGCGATGACGTCGAAGCGGTTGTGCATTGTGCCGGGGCGGTCGGCACCTGGGGGCGGCGCCAGGATTTTCATCAGGGCAACGTGCAGGTCACCGAGAACGTGGTCGAGGCCTGCCTGAAACAAAGGGTACGTCGCCTCGTGCACCTGTCGTCGCCATCGATCTATTTCGATGGCCATTCGCACCTCAATATTCGCGAAGAACAGGTGCCCAAGCGTTTCCACAACCACTACGCCGCGACCAAATACCTGGCCGAGCAGAAAGTGTTCGGCGCCGAGGAGTTCGGCCTGGAAGTGATCGCCCTGCGTCCCCGTTTCGTGACCGGGGCAGGCGACACCAGCATCTTTCCGCGGCTGATGCAGATGCAACGCAAGAAGCGCTTGTCGATCATCGGCAACGGCCTGAACAAGGTGGATTTCACCAGCATCCAGAACCTCAACGAGGCGCTGCTGAGCAGCCTGCTGGCCAGCGGTTCAGCCCTGGGCAAGGCCTACAACATCAGCAACGGCACGCCGATTCCGGTCTGGGACGTGGTCAATTACGTCATGCGCCAGATGCAGTTGCCGCCTGTCACGCGCTACCGCTCCTACGGCCTGGGCTACAGCGCTGCGGCGCTCAACGAGGCGGCGTGCATGCTCTGGCCGGGCCGACCTGAACCGACGCTGTCGAGAATCGGAATGCAGGTCATGAGCCGTGATTTCACCCTTGATATCAGCCGCGCCCAGTATTATCTGGATTACCAGCCCAAGGTCAGTGTCTGGACCGCTCTGGACGAGTTCTGCAGTTGGTGGAAAGCCCAGCACGGCGGGGCGTTGTGAAACATCGACCATTGAGAATGGTCTTGATTAGCGGCGGTTATAATGCCGCCAGCAGATTTACCGGTTTTTAAAGGGAACCCCATGCGTAAAGATCCGTATGACGACGTCGATGACGTCCCGAGCCTCAGCGCCAAAGATGACGATGACGATTTCGTCCCCTCGGCCGGCGCCCGCGAGCGCACCACGGTCTATTCGCGTACCACGCCTGTGGTCAAGGTCAAGGCGCCTGGCACCGGTGCGCTGTGGGCGTTGATCGGCGCGTTGTTCATTGCGTTCTGCGGCCTGGGCTGGTGGAGCTTTCAACAGGTCTCGTTGATGGAGCAGCAACTGGTCGCGACCCAGGAAAGCTTTGCGCGCATCAGTGAGGAAGCGGCGGGGCGCCTGCAGGCGATTTCCGGCAAGGTCGTTGCTACCGAGTCGGTTGCCACCAGCGGTGGTGAAGCGATGAAGGCGCAGATCAAGGAGCTGCAGGATCAACTGGCCGAGCAGGGCAAGCAGGCGCAAGGCGTGGCGGGTCTGCAGGGCGGGCTGGACAAGCGACTGGAGCAGATCAGCAGCCAGTCGACCCAGCAGCAGGCGACCAATCAGCAGTTGCAGGAACAGCTCAAGGCGGTGGCCACCGAACTGGCTGCGGTGAAGGCGGCGATGCCTGACGGCAAGTCGGCCCAGGCCGAGCAGGAGCGTCTGGATACCCAGATCAAGAGCCTGAGCGCGGATGTCGCGAACCTCAAGAAGAGCAACAACAGCCAGGCCATCGAGCGTCTGGAGCAGGACATGATCGTGCTCAAGAGCGAGCAGGACAATCGTCCCGCTGCGGCAGCCCAGTCAGGCGCCAGCACCCAGGAGTTCGATGCGTTTCGCGGTCAGATGACCCGGAACCTGAACACCTTGCAGAGCCAGATTCAGAATCTTTCGCAGCAGATCAATGCGCGGCCTTAGATAGGCTGGCCATCGCTACATGGATGCCCTTCGGGCGCGGTCGCGGGCAAGCGCGCTCCTACATCTTTTGCAACGTGCCATGGCCTGATGGACCGAGGCCAGCAACGCGGTCCATCAGAATGCGGTACGTTGCAACAAATGTAGGAGCGCGCTTGCCCGCGACCAGGCCCGAAGGGCATCAAGGTAACAATCTAAAGCCTTGAAACGGCTGACGCCTTACATCGCCGGATAATCCAGATACCCCACCGCACCCTTGCCATAGAACGTCTCGGGACGCGGCTCGTTCAGCGGTGCATTCTGGGCGAGTCGTGCTGGCAGGTCAGGGTTGGCGATGAACGGCACGCCGAATGCCACAGCGTCAGCCTTGCCACTGGCCAGCCACTCATTGGCCGAGGCCTTGGTGAATTTCTCGTTGGCGATGAACACCCCACCAAAGGCTTCTTTCAGGCGTGGCCCCAGGCTGTCGTCCAGTTCACGCTCGCGGGCGCAGATGAACGCCACGCCACGTTTGCCCAGTTCGCGAGCCACGTAGGTGAAGGTCTCGGCCAGGTTGTCGTCGCCCATGTCGTGGGAGTCGGCACGGGGAGCCAAGTGCACGCCCACACGGCCCGCGCCCCAGACTTCGATGGCCGCATCGGTGACTTCCAGCAACAGACGCGCGCGGTTCTCCAGCGAGCCGCCGTAAGCGTCGGCGCGGGTGTTGGTGCTGCTTTGCAGGAACTGGTCGAGCAGATAGCCGTTGGCGCCGTGGATTTCCACGCCATCGAAGCCGGCCGCCTTGGCGTTTTCGGCACCGGTGCGGTAGGCCTCGACGATGTCTTCGATTTCAGCCAGTTCCAGGGCGCGCGGCGTCGGGTAGTCGGCTTGTGGACGCACCAGGCTCACGTGGCCCTTGGGTTGAATGGCGCTCGGCGCGACAGGCGCCTCGCCGTTCAGGTACATCGGATGCGAAACCCGGCCCACATGCCACAGTTGCAGAACGATCTTGCCGCCGGCCGCATGCACGGCCTTGGTGACGTTGCCCCAGCCGCGCACCTGATCGTTGGACCAGATGCCGGGAGTGTCCGGGTAACCTACGCCCATCGGCGTGACCGAGGTCGCTTCGCTGATAATCAGCCCCGCCGAGGCGCGCTGCACGTAGTACTCGGCCATCATCGCGTTCGGTACGCGGCCTTCGTCGGCACGGCAGCGGGTCAGCGGCGCCATGATGATGCGGTTGGCCAGTGTCAGCTCGCCGATCTGGATCGGATCAAAAATCGTAGTCATCGGGGATATCCTCAATGAAGTCTCAGGGGTGAATCCGCAGTCTTTTGTCGCAAACGCCGATGCGCTGATTCTCGGCGATCAGTTGGCAACGGCAGCCAGCCCGGCATCGCCGCGCTGACGGAAATTGATCAGGGTGGCCAGCAAGGCCAGCACCGCCAGCGCACCGGCTGCCAGGGGCACGCTGGTCAGGCCATAGCCGTGGGCGATGACGCTGCCGCCAACCCAGGCGCCCAGCGCGTTGCCGACGTTGAAGGCGCCGATGTTCAGCGTGGAAACCAGGTTGGGTGCGTCCTTGCCGAAGGTCACGACGTTGATCTGCAGGGCAGGCACGGCGGCGAAACAGGCGACGGCCCAGAGGAACAGCGTCACTTCGGCGGGAATCAGTGCAGCGCTGGTCCAGCTCAGCACGGTCGACACCACGGCCATGGTGATAAAGACGCCGATCAGCGTGGCGGCCAGGCGCCGGTCTGCCAGCTTGCCGCCGATGATGTTGCCAACGGTCAGGCCCAGGCCGATCAGCATCAGTGTCCAGGTCACGCCCCGAGGCGAAACACCGGTGACCTCGCCCAGCAATGGCGCGACGTAGGTGAACAGCGCGAACACCGATGCGGCGAACAGTGCAGTCATGCTCAGCGACAGCCAGATACCGCCGCCCTTGAGCATGGCCAGCTCGGCGCGCATATCGATTTTCTCTTCATTACGGTTGGCCGGCAGGAAGCGGATCAGGCCGATGAAAGCGATCACGCCGATCACGGTCACGGCGTAGAAGGTCGAGCGCCAGCCGGCCTGCTGGCCCAATGCGGTGCCCAGTGGCACGCCCAGAACGTTGGCCAGGGTCAGGCCGGTGAACATCAGTGCTACCGCCGAAGCGCGGCGGTTGGCCGGAACCAGGCCCGCTGCCACCACCGAGCCAATGCCGAAGAAGGCACCGTGGCACAGCGCGGTCACGACTCGGGCAAACATCAGGATGTTGTAGTCGGCGGCGACGGCGCAGAGCAGGTTGCCCACGATGAAGATGCCCATCAGCGTCACCAGCGCGGCTTTGCGCGGCAGCCTGGCGGTGGCCATGGCCATGAACGGCGCGCCGATGGCCACGCCCAGCGCGTAGCCGGTCACCAGCCAGCCGGCGCCGGGAATGCTCACGCCAAGGTCAGTGGCGACATCAGGCAACAGGCCCATGATGACGAACTCGGTGGTGCCGATGGCGAAGGCGCTCAGGGCCAGAATAAGTAGCGAAAGAGGCACGTGGCGTCTCCTGGAAGTCGTGGCTAGAGCTGTTCGCTCAGGGCCTTCAAAAACGCCTGGATGGCGTCTTCATTGCGTTTGAAAAAGTGCCACTGGCCGTGCTTCTTGCTGGAGATCAGCCCGGCGCGCTGCAGCGTTGCCAGGTGCGCCGACACCGTCGATTGCGACAGGCCCGCGCGCTGGTCGATCTGCCCCGCACAGACACCCAGCTCCAGGGAGTGGTGCTGGTCGGGGAAGCAGGTATTGGGTTCTTTGAGCCAGTTGAGGATCTGCCGGCGGACCGGATGAGCCAGGGCTTTTATTATTTCGTCGAGGTCGATAGGCATGTCGTTCTCAATCTGTGTGTAGCGGTATATCGCGATGGGGCGAACTTTATATCCGTGCATCGCGATATACAAATATGTTTCGGTGCTAAGCTCAGCCTGTTTCGCTATATCGGGTTATAACGATATGGTTTTTGCCCTGTAGCAGTCCGGCTTGCCGGCGTCGCGCCCTCAAGGTCGCTGTCGCCGGCAAGCCGGACTGCTACGGGGATTGTGCCTTCTGCTACATTGGCCTCCATGAACTACCTCGCACACCTCCATCTGGGCGGTCAGTCGCCCGCGCAATTGCTCGGCAGTCTCTATGGCGATTTCGTCAAAGGGCTATTGCCGGGGCGCTTTCCCGTGGACATCGAAGAGGCGATCCGGCTGCATCGGCGCATCGATGTGTTCACCGATGCCCACCCGGTCATCAAGCAGGCCATGGGCCGCTTCCCTGCCGAGCGCAGGCGTTACGCAGGCATCGTGCTGGACGTGTTTTTCGATCATTGCCTGGCGCGGGACTGGCCGCAGTACTCGGACGTCTCCCTGCACGACTTCACCCGCAAGGTCTACCGCGTGCTGGCCAGCGAACCTGCATTGCCCGAGCGCCTGGCCCTGATCGCCCCGCGCATGGCCGCGCAGGACTGGCTGGGTTCGTATGTGGATTTCGAGGTGGTGGGCGATGCGCTGGCCGGGATTTCCCGACGCCTGTCACGCCCCGAGGGACTGGCCGGCGCCATGCAGGAACTGCAGGCGCTTTATCGGCCGTTGAGCGAAGATTTCAGCGAGTTCTATCCACAGCTTCAGGCCTTCGCTCAGGCGGCCCTGGCGGATGCCGCCGGGCGAACCTCGGCAGGCTGAGCCACGTCGCCGGTCTTCTCACCGAACAACGCCACCTGCACCGCTTGCTGAGCTTCGAACGCCAGAGCAGCGCGTTCCTTGCCCTGCGAGGCAAGCGGCTTGAGCAAGTGGATGTGCACGTCACTCACGTCATTGGCGAACAGCCGACGCAGATGCGACAGCAGGTCATCGTCACCGATGAACGGAGCGATCTGATCGGGCTTGCCGTTGCGCAGGTACTGGATCGCTACCGGTTGAACAGGCACGCCGGTATCGATGGCGCTGGACAGCAGGCGACCGTGGAACGTGCGCAGGCTGCGGCCATCGGTGGTGGTGCCTTCCGGAAAGATCACCAGCGAATGATTGCCGGTCAGGTGCTGGCCGATCTGTTTCTGAATCAGCTTGCTGTCGCCCGACCCGCGACGGATGAACAGCGTGCCGGCCTTGAGCGCCAGCCAGCCGGCGACCGGCCAGGTGCGCACTTCGGCCTTGGACAGGAACGACAGCGGCGCCAGCTTGCCGAGGATGGCGATATCGGTCCACGACACATGGTTGCTGACCCACAGCATTGGTTGGGCGGGCAGTTTGCCATGGACGGTGACGCGAAACGGCAGGGCGGCGGTCAGGCGCGCCATGAACCAGCTGGTCCAGCGTTGGCGACGGGCCATGGAGTTGCCGATGCGCAGCCGTTCCATCAGGGCGAAGGTGCCGGCGATGGTCAGCCCCAGGGCGATGACCCACAGCACGCGGATGACTCGCGCATGACTGCGCAGCGCGCTCATCACACGGCTGCCTTGAAGTGACGGGCATAGCGCGGGCAGAGTTCGTCGCGCTTGAGCAGGATGAACACGTCGGCCACCTGGAAGTCTTCGTCCCAGCAGGGCTCGCCGCAGATCTTCGCGCCCAGGCGCATGTAGGCCTTGAGCAGCGGTGGCATTTCGCAGATGACGTTGTTCGGGATGTCCAGGCTTGGCAGCGGGTTTTTAGGCTCGGCACGCAGGTGCTCGGTGCTCAGGTAACGCTCGCGCAGGCGCTGCATGATGGCGTGAGCCTGGATGCCGCCGTCCTGCATCGGGATGCTGGCGCAGCCCATCAGGTAGCTGTAGCCGCCTTCGTTGAGCACTTCGGCCAGCTCGCTCCACAGCACCGCGATGGTGCCGCCGTTGCGGTAGGCCGGGTCGACGCAGGTGCGGCCCAGTTCCAGGATCGGACCTTGCAGATGGCCCAGGCCATGCAGGCTGAATTCTTCTTCGCTGTAGAAGCGGCCCAGGGTGTTGGCGGCCTTGTGGTCCAGCAGGCGGGTGGTGGCCACCAGCTTGCCGCTGTTCAAGTCACGCACGCCGATGTGCATGCAATGTACGTCGTAATCGTCGATGTCCAGGCCCAGTTCGGCGCCCTTGAGCTTGGCATTGAATTCGCCGCTGAACACACTGAAGCGCAAAGCCTGTGCTTCCTGCATGGCTTGAGGCCCGATCAGGCGCTCGGCCTGCAGGCGACGTTCGGAGCTGGTGTCTCGAATACTGGCGATCTGAGTCATGTGGCGTCTCCGTGGGCCAGCCTTCGTCCAGGCCGGTCGACTGATTATTCGAAGCATTGCTGTACGAATGCAGGCTAGGGAGGGCCGATGTCATGACCATTAAGCTTTGGTGATGGTTGCGTGACAGGGATTCGGGAGTAGGGTTGACCGGTAAATGATTCAACCGCTGACGAGCACATCCCCCGTAGCAGCACGGCTTCCCGGCGGGGGCGATCTCCAGGCCCCCATCGCGGGCAAGCGCGCTCCTACAGGTTTGGGGTAAACCACACTCGTAGCAGTCCGGCTTGCCGGCGGGGGCGATCTCCGGGCCCCCATCGCGGGCAAGCGCGCTCCTACAGGTTTGGGGTAAACCACACCCGTAGCAGTCCGGCTTGCCGGCGTCGGCGATCTCGAAGACGCCCCCGCCGGCAAGCCGTGCTGCTACGGGAAGGCGGCGGAGCGTGGGAACGATCAACAATGTAACGATTGGCTGCTAGGGTTTCTCGCATCGCGTATTCGAGACCCCTTCATGAGCCGTCTGCTATTCCTTCTGCTGCTGTTGACCTGCTCAGCCGGCGCACAGACCTGGCCTGACGAACAATGGCCTGTCCACAAACTCACACCCAGCCCCGCCCTCAAGGACCTGGAAACCTACGCCTTCCCGCCCCGCGATGAGCAAGAGCGCAAAGGCGTGCGCACCGACGCCCTGCTGATCATCCACGACGGCGAACTGGTCTACGAACGCTACGCCGGAGTGACCACGGCCCAAACCCCACACCTGACCTGGTCAATCAGCAAAAGCATCCTGGCGACGGTACTCGGCGTGGCGTTCGGCGAGGGGCGTTTCAAGCTCGCTGATCCGGTCGCCAGCTTCTACGCCCCGTTCAACGCCCATCCCGATATCAGAGTCCAGGACCTGCTGCACTGGGCCTCGGGCCTGGACTGGCAGGAAGACTACGAATACGCGCCGCTCGATTCCTCAGTGGTGGCCATGCTCTACACCCGAGGTCGCACCGACATGGCACGCTTCACCGCCGAGCACCCTGTGGCCAGCGCCCCCGGCACGTCCTATCGCTATTCCAGCGGAGACAGTACGGTCCTGGCGGCAGCATTGCGGGGAATGGTCGGCGAGGCCGCCTACGCCGACTATCCCTGGACTGCACTGTTCGACCCGCTGGGCATCACGAGCGCCGTCTGGGAAACCGACGCCACGGGCACCTTCGTCGGTTCATCCTATGCCTACATGACTGCCCGGGATCTTGCGCGCATCGGCCTTTTGATGGAGCGCCGCGGCCAGTGGCAAGACCGCCAGTTACTGCCAACCCAATGGGTGGATTTCAACCTCGCGCCGTTCAAGTCGCAAACGCCGACCAGCGAAGCGCCAGGCGGCCATTGGTGGCTGAACAAGACCGCTGACGGCCCTGGTCCCTGGCCCGATGCGCCGCCCGACACGTTCGCCGGGCTGGGCCATTGGGGCCAGGCGCTGTATGTGATCCCCAGCGCAGGCCTTGTGATCGTGCGTTACGCCGATGATCGCGACGGAACCTACGACCACGACCAGTTGCTCAAGCTGACGTTGAAAGCCGTGGCCGGGGAGGGTGTCAAATGACTGCACAGAAAAGCTTCATCCGCCGCCGACCGTTCAGCAGCCTGGGCGTCCTGATCCTGCTGGTTCTGCTCGCGCTGATCTGGACCTGGCGCGTCCAGTTGCAGGCATTTCCCACGATCATCAGCGCCTACACTGCGAAGGAGTACTGCTCCTGCCGCTATGTGATGAACAATCCTGTGGATTACTGCCAAAGCTATGTGAAACAGTGGCTGCCCAGCACCCTGACCGAAAGCCTGAGCGAAAAACGCATCACCGCCACCGGCATGGGCCGCGAGAGCAGCGCACAGTGGCAGGGGCTGCGGCAGGGGTGTCGGCTGGTGTCCCCGGCGAGTTGATGGCGAACATCCCCATTTGCCTGTGGTCTGACTGCCGGATAAGGTTGCCTCAACCGCGCATCTGGAGTTCGCATGCCCATTCTCACCCGCCTGTTGCTGGCCTCGCTCGCTGTGCTTGCGCTGCCTGCCCAGGCGAACTGGTATCTGGATAACGAGTCTTCGCGACTGTCGTTCATCTCGACCAAAAACGCCGATGTTTCCGAAGTGCATCGTTTCCTCAACCTGCACGGCAAGGTCGACACCAAGGGGGTTGCCGAACTCGAGGTCGAGATGGATTCGGTGAGCACTGGCATTCCCCTGCGCGACGAGCGCTTGCGCAGGCAACTGTTCGACATCAAGCAGTTCCCCGAAGCACGAATCAGCGCGCAACTGGACATGCGCCCGATCAACGCGCTCGCACCCGGTGCGCAGCTCGAATTACGCCTGCCGCTGAAGGTGCAATTGCACGGCCAGTCGCAAAGCTACAGCGCAGAACTTCTGGCCACGCGCCTGGATGACCGGCGTTTCCAGGTGGTGACCCTTGAGCCACTGGTGCTGCATGCCGAGGATTTCGGCTTGCTGCCGGGGCTGGATGACTTGCGCAAGGTGGCGGGTCTTTCAGCCATCGGTTTCTCGGTGCCGGTGGGCGCCGTGCTGATCTTCACGGCGCGCTGATCATGAGAGGCGCGATCTTTCCGTGGCGAGACGACAACCAGTTCAACCTGCTGATCGACGGGCCGGCGTTCTTTCCGCGCATGATCGCCGCCATCGACGCGGCCGAACAGCAGGTGGACCTGGAGTTGTATCTGGTGGAGGCCGGGAGCTGTGCCGAGGCGGTTGTGCAGGCGCTGGTCAATGCGGCCAGGCGCAAGGTGATCGTGCGTTGCCTGTTCGATGATTTCGGCTCGCTGGCGTTCACCCTGGGCCTGCGCACCCGGCTGACCGAGGCGGGCGTGATTCTGCGCTTCTACAACCGCGTGCACTGGCGGCGGGGCATCCGTAATTTCTACCGCGACCACCGCAAACTGCTGCTGGTGGACAAGGAGCTTGCGGTGGTGGGCGGAACCGGGGTGACCGACGAATTCTGGCGCCCCGATCAGGACACCAGCGAATGGCACGAAGTGATGGTGGAAATTCGCGGGCCGCTGGTGCTCGACTGGCAGGCGCTGTTCGACCGGCAGTTCCACGCCAATGCCCGGCCCCGTGCCTGGCGGCCTTCGGAAAATTTCGGCCTGCCGCGCCTGCCCAAGGCGCCGGTCAGCGGACAAGGGCTTGGTCGGGTGGCCTACGCCGACTCCCGCCAGCACCGTGACATCCTGCAATCCTTGATTCACGCCCTGTACACCGGCAAGAAGCGCATCTGGCTGGCGACGCCGTATTTCCTGCCGACCTGGAAAGTCCGCCGTGCCCTGCGCCGGGCGGCTTCAAGAGGCATTGATGTGCGCCTGCTGCTCACCGGCCCCCGCACCGATCACCCGTCAGTGCGATACGCCGGGCATCGCTATTACCCTCGATTGCTCAAGGCCGGGGTGAAAATCTTCGAATACCAGCCGTGTTTCCTGCACCTGAAAATGGTGCTGGTGGACGACTGGGTCAGCATTGGTTCATGCAATTTCGATCACTGGAACCTGCGGTTCAACCTTGAGGCCAATCTGGAAGCCCTCGACCCGGCGCTGACCCGGGCGGTGACCGAGAGCTTCGAGCGGGATTTTCTGGTCAGCAGCGAGATCAGCCTGCAGGACTGGCAGGCCCGGCCGCTGTGGCAGCGGGTCAAGCAACGGATCTGGGGCTGGGTGGACCGGCTGGTGGTCAATGCGCTGGATCGACGGGGCTGATTGCTTTCGGCGCCTGTCTGCTGCGTAGCAGCACGGCTTGCCGGCGGGGGCGGTGGGTCAGTCCAAGCGTGCGTGTCTGACACAGCGCCGTCGCGGGCAAGCGCGCTCCTACAGGGGTGATTTGAGACAGGCACCCTGCCACGGGACCACCGACGACCTTGCGTGTGTAGTACTACGCTGTTACCAGCGCCTGCAATATCGGCGATATACTGGAACGACATCTCACTCACCGCAACGGGTTCGGAGGGCTTGCGCACATGGCTGCCAAGAAAATTCTCATGCTGGTCGGCGATTACGTCGAAGACTATGAAGTGATGGTGCCGTTCCAGGCGCTGCAGATGGTTGGCCATACGGTGCATGCCGTCTGCCCCGGCAAGAAGAGGGGCGAGGTGATTCGCACCGCCATCCATGACTTCGAAGGCGATCAGACCTACAGTGAAAAACGTGGCCATAACTTCGCGCTGAATTTCGATTTCGACAGCGTGAAGTCCGCCGACTATGACGCACTGCTGGTGCCCGGCGGGCGGTCTCCCGAATACCTGCGGCTCAATGCCGATGTGCTGGCGCTGGTGCGCGAGTTTGGTCGCGACAACAAGCCCATCGCCGCCGTTTGCCACGGCCCGCAACTGCTGGCCGAGACAGGCGTGCTCAAGGGCAAATCCCTCAGCGCTTACCCTGCCTGCGCACCCGAGGTGCGGCTGGCCGGTGGCGAGTACGTCGAGATCGGCATGGAAGAGGCGCACACCGACGGCAACCTGGTCACAGGTCCGGCATGGCCTGCTCATCCGGCGTGGCTGGCGGCGTTTCTGAAGCTGCTGGGCACTCAGATCATCCTGTAGAACGCGAGGCGTCATCATGTGCGAACTCTACGTAAAAGCCGACCCGATCCTGTACGAATCCCGCTCGCGCTCATTGCGCATCTGTGGCGTGGTGACCACCTTGCGTCTGGAAAACCAGTTCTGGGACATCCTCGCCGAAATAGCCGGGCACGACGGCATCACCACCAACCAGTTGATCAGCAAGCTCTACGAAGAAGTCATGGATTACCGGGGCGAGGTGGTGAATTTCGCCTCGTTTCTACGTGTCAGTTGCATGCGCTACCTGAGCCAGCATCGGGTGAGCGCCACACCCTTGAGCCTGGTGCGCCACGCTGCGACCTGAATGCCCATGAAAAAGCCCGGCACAAAGGCCGGGCTTTTCGGGGTTGCCAGAAAGTGCTTACTGCACTTCCACCGCCAGGCTCTCACTGATCTTCTTCTGCCAGATGGCAGGACCTGTGATGTGCACCGACTCGCCTTTGCTGTCGACCGCGACAGTGACCGGCATGTCTTTGACTTCGAACTCGTAGATCGCTTCCATGCCCAGTTCAGGGAATGCCAGGACCTGCGATTTCTTGATCGCCTGGGCCACGAGGTATGCAGCACCGCCGACGGCCATCAGGTAGACGGCTTTGTTGTCCTTGATCGCGTCGATAGCGGTCGGGCCGCGCTCGGACTTGCCGATCATGCCCAGCAGGCCAGTCTGCTCGAGGATCTGACGGGTGAACTTGTCCATGCGGGTGGCGGTGGTCGGACCGGCCGGGCCGACCACTTCGTCACCGACCGGATCGACCGGGCCGACGTAGTAGATGAAGCGGCCTTTGAGGTCAACCGGCAGGGTTTCGCCCTTGTTCAGCATCTCGACCATGCGCTTGTGCGCCGCGTCGCGACCGGTGAGCATCTTGCCGTTGAGCAGGACGGTTTCGCCCGGCTTCCAGCTCTGCACGTCTTCGGGCGTCAGGGTGTCGAGGTTGACGCGGCGGGCCGACGGGCCGGCTTCCCAGACGATTTCCGGGTAGGCGTCCAGCGGTGGCGCTTCCAGCGAGGCTGGACCGGAACCGTCGAGCACGAAGTGGGCGTGACGGGTGGCGGCGCAGTTCGGGATCATGCAGACCGGCAGCGAGGCTGCGTGGGTCGGGTAGTCCATGATCTTGACGTCGAGCACGGTGGTCAGGCCGCCCAGGCCCTGGGCGCCGATGCCCAGCTGGTTGACCTTCTCGAACAGCTCCAGACGCATTTCTTCCAGACGGTTCGACGGGCCGCGAGCCTTGAGCTCGTGGATGTCGATGGATTCCATCAGGACTTCCTTGGCCATGACCGCAGCTTTCTCGGCGGTGCCGCCGATGCCGATGCCGAGCATGCCAGGCGGGCACCAGCCAGCGCCCATGGTCGGCACGGTCTTGAGGACCCAGTCGACGATCGAATCGGACGGGTTGAGCATCGCCATCTTCGATTTGTTTTCCGAGCCGCCGCCCTTGGCCGCCACGTCCACTTCCACGGTGTTACCCGGGACGATGGAGTAGTGGATGACCGCCGGGGTGTTGTCCTTGGTGTTCTTGCGAGCGCCTGCCGGGTCGGCGAGGATCGAGGCACGCAGGACGTTTTCCGGCAGGTTGTAGGCGCGGCGCACGCCTTCGTTGATCATGTCGTCCAGGCTCATGGTGGCGCCATCCCAGCGCACGTCCATGCCCACGCGTACGAAAACGGTAACGATACCGGTGTCCTGGCAGATCGGACGATGGCCGGTGGCGCACATGCGCGAGTTGATGAGGATCTGGGCCATGGAATCGCGCGCGGCGGGCGACTCTTCGCGCAGGTAGGCCTCGTGCATGGCCTGGATGAAATCGACGGGGTGGTAATAGGAGATGAACTGCAGGGCGTCGGCGACGCTCTGGATAAGGTCATCCTGCTTGATCACGGTCATGGGCGTTCTCCTCTATCAGGCGGGAACATTATATAGGGCGGCTCGCGCGGGTGCGTCGGGCAATCGCGCAAACGGCCTTTGGCTCGGCTACCGCTCAGGCGCTGCGGCAGGAAAAGGCGCGGCAGTATACCCCTTGGCCCTCGGCGCGACACCCTGTCGCAGGATAAACGTTGGTCTAAGGCGGGCAGGGCGCGCCGAACGGCAGTGTCCGGCGGGCTGAATCATCGCTCACCGGGCACAGCGGGGCTCATGCTGGATTGAAGGTCCGCCAGGTCGCCAGTTCGAAATGCTCGCCGGCGGCAAGGCGTTCCTGTGGTGCTCCGCGCAGTCGCTTGAGAAATGGGATCTTTTGCAGAGGCAGGTTGGTGTGAATGCCTTTTGGGCTGGTGAAGGTGCTGAGCGCGTTCAAGCGTTCGATAGTGGCGACGTAGATAGCTTTGTCGTACCCGACCACCGGCCTGCGCAACACGTTGGCCATAGCCTGTGCTGCGCCGCTGGATCCACCTTCGGAGGCAAGCAGTATGAGAGGGCGACCCGCAGTGTAGTCGGCAAGACGGGGCGCGATTTCGCGTCGGGCTACATTCGCGGCGGGTTCGAATATACCTTCAGCGTTGAGTAGATAGCCCTCGCCGCTCCCGTGGGTTCTGAAGCCCCTCAGGTCGTCCCCCCAGAGTCTGTTGTGAAATGTCACCTGAGGCACACCGGGTGGATGTTCGAGCAGGACCTCGGTTTGATGGTACCTGTACAAATTCGGAGTGGGCGCTCTCGCCCTGCGCCCGGCAAATCTTGCGACCGGGCCGGACAGCCCGCTCAACGCGCCAGCCGCAAGGCCCGTGCCGAGCGAAACCCAGCCCAGAACGCTGGCGACGTTTTGATCGGCACCGGTGTGCTCGGCAACCAGGCCGGCCACGCCGGTCCCCAGGGACACAAGATCCAGCATGCCTGCGGCGAGGACCATCATTGCGCTCGGTGTCAGCGCTGCCGAACCGGCGTAACAGATGGAGGCGCCTACTGTGAGAAGCGCGCCAAAACCTGCGATCGCCGACGCAACACCAATCGCCAGACCCGCGCCTGCCAATGCGTAATTCACCCAACTGTGTCCGTCCGGATCGATGCGGTTGACCGGATCGCCTGCGCAATAGGCATACGGGTTGATGCCGCCCGCGCCGAACGGGCTCTGGCTGTCCGGGCTCAGGAAACACATCAGCACCGGATCGTAGGGGCGATAATCGCCCAGTATCTGCCAGCCTGTCAGGGGCTCACGCCGTTGTCCGGCGAATCCGAAGGCCGTGCTGTCGGCCCCTCCGGCTTGAGCGCCGTGGCTGGTGTAATGGCGTGTGCGTAACTGATCGTCGGCTTCAAGGCGCACACTGCCCTGTGCGTCGCAGCCGAGCAGGGTGGTCCGACGGATGCCGGCCGCCACTTTGCTGATCGCGAACAGACCCTGTTCGCCCGAGTGAAATTGCAGGCAGGCATTGCCCGTCAGTTCGTGGGTCAGCTCGTCGCCGCTGAAAAAACTGCGATTGAGAACGCCATCGACGATGCGATCTGCCAGCCGGCCACGGGCAGTGTATCGGTACTGACAGCGCTGATTGTTGTAGTGAACTTCGGTCAGCCGATCCTGCGCGTTCCACACCATGCGCCGGCCCAGGCTGTCGCGGATGACTCGGCCACAGGCGTCATAGGCGAGCCTGATCACCCGCGGCCAGGCCGCATGGGTGTGGGTGACCTTCACCAGTTGCACCGGGTTGTTCACGGCATAGGTGAACAGGGCCTGGTCCGAGCTGCCATCAGCGTACCGGGTGACCACCTTTTCGTGGCCGTCCAGTGCATTGAAGGTGAACGACTGGCGCAGGATCCGGTTGCCGAATGGATCCTCAGGCGCGCAAGACTCATCGGCAGCATAGTTGATCAGCCGGCCTCGCAGGTCGTATTCGAAGGTTTCCGTGCCCGTCTGGCCATTGTCGGCCCAACTGCGTGAAGCGATCTTGTCGAATGCTGAATAGCCAAGGGTCTGAGTGACTGTCCGGGAGGCAGTGGTTCCTGTTTTGTCGACTTCGGTGCAGGTGAAGGTACGGGTGGATTCGCGGCCGAGGCTGTCGTAGGTCAGGGTGGTGGTGAGGGTGCGCTGGTTATCCGGGTCGTCCACGACGGTACGCACCAGACGCGACAGTGCATCGTAGGCGTAGTGGCTGGTGAGGTTGCCTTCCCGGGTGTGCGTCACTCGACCCTGGGCATCGAAGCTGCGCCGATGGCGGACCCCTTGCGAATCGTCGAAGCCCTGCAGCAAGCCGTTGAGCGAGTAATGCCATCGGGTTTCGTGGCAGGCCTGGTCGATGGTCCAGTTGTCCTGGCTCGGTTGGCCAGCAGCGCTGAACCCGAATGCCTCGGTCCCGAGCGCCCCGCTGGCCGAGACCGGCATGCCCAGCCTGTGATAGGTGATCCGCTGCACAGGCTCTGCGTCAGGTGTGACGCTGAGCAATCGGTTGTTCAACTGCGGTTCGTAGGTGAAGGCAACACGTTTTCCGTCAGCGAGCGTGTTAGCCGTGGGCGGAAGCTGCCCTTCGCGGTAATCGAAAAGCGTGGTGTAACCGGCAGCGTTGATCGAACGTTGCCGGCCGAGGCCGTCGAAGATCTGGCGACCTAGAATAAGAGGTGTGATCATGGTTCCGATCCTTGGAAGTTGAGTTCAGGGGCCGTTCGGGGATATGGCCGGATGGGCGCCTTAGAAGGGTGTGACCCTGCCATCAGGGTGGTAGATGTTTGACTGCGCTTCCCGAAAAGTGGCTTTCCAGGCCTTGACCGGGTTGCCCGAAGTCCGCAGGCGCTCAAGGTAGGGGATAGCTTCCAGCGGAGTATTGGAGGCATTGCGTGCGTTCTGAAGATTGGCGAAGCCTTTGACATACACCTTGTTGGAAAACCCTTGCACCGGGCGGCCCAGTTCCCGGGCGATTTCCAGCGCCGCGCCGTTTTTTCCTCCCCAGCACGACAAAAGCACAAAGGTGTCGTCCGCAGCCGTTCCAAGGGACTGAAGCCTGGGTGCGATCACATCTCTGGCGACGTCGGCTGCGCGCATCACATTGCCATTCGCACCCATGAGCAGAGCGCGGGCAGGATCGCCGTGGGTCAGTAGCGCGGCCCGGTTGGTGGCGTGATAGGTTTCGATGAAGCCGACGTCCACGGCTCTGGACGTGTGCTGGGCCAGGACTTCGCCGTTGCCCAGGCGGCCAGGTTTGGGCGGCATCCAGCCCTGTTTCAAGTCAAAGGATCTCTGGCGCATGCCCGCACGCCTCAGGGCGCCCAGCTTCATGCCTGCCCCGGCACCTGCCAGACCGGTGACCAGAGAGATACCGCCGAGAATGTCCGAGGCGGTGCCGCTTTGCCCCGTGGCCTGAAGCACTGTGCTCGCAACGCCTGTGGCCAGGGATACGATATCCAGCGTTGCCGCCGCAAGTGCAATGATCTGCGCGGTGGTCAATGTACCCAGCCCGGCACTCAACAAGGCCCCGGCGGCAGGCAATGCAGCCTGCAGACCCGGAATCAACGCCAGCGCACCCAGCGCGATACCGACCCCAACCAGCGCGTGATTCACCCAACTGTGGCCGTCGGGGTCGACGCGGTTGACCGGATCTCCCGCGCACCACGCGTAGGGGTTTATCCCGCCACGGCCGAAGGGGCTCTCGGTGTCCGGGGCCAGGAAGCACATCAGCAGCGGGTCATAGGGGCGGTTGCCACCGGGTATGTAAAACCCCGACAGGGGTTCGCGCAGCTCGCCAGCGTAGCCGAATGCCAGATTGCCGGATCGGGAGACGTCCGCGCCATGGGCGGTGTACTGGCGCCGGCGTACCGTGCTGTCGGCCTCCACGCGTACGCTTCCCTGAGCGTCGGTGCCGAGTAGAATGGTTTTGCGAACACCGCCGCTAACCTCGTTGATCGCAAACAACGCACCCATGTCACCGATCAACTGGACGCTGTCGCTCCCCGTTTGCCTGTGGGTGAGTTGGTCGGCACTGAAAAAATCCCGGGTCAGTGTTTTGTTTACCAGACGGTCAGTCAGCTGCCCGCTGGGATCGTAGCGGTAGCTGCAAGTACCTGCCGCTGAACGAACTTCGGTCAGTCGCCCCTGGGTGTTCCAGCTCAGGTAACGACCCAGGCTGTCTGCAATTACGCGGCCGCAGGCGTCGTAGCTCAGCGTGATGTTTTTGGGCCATGAAGGGTGGGTGTGAGTGATCCTCGTGACGCGGGTGGGATCGTCGCTGGCGTAGCGGAATCGGGCTTCGTCGCGGGTGCCGTCGGCATAGGTGGTGATTACGCGCTTGTGACCGTTCAACTCATTGAATGTGAATCTCTGCTCGACGATCCGGTTGCCGAATGGGTCTTGCACTGCGGCGGCAGCGTTGGCGGTGTGGCGCACGAGACGGCCGCGCTCATCGTACTCGAAGTGTTCTTCGCTGCGTTGCTCGCCGTCTGTGCAGATTCTGGAAGTGATCTGATCGAGTGCCGAGTATCCCTGGGTCTGGGTGATCGTCCTGACGCTGGCTCCAGTGGCCTGCACGATGCTGAACGTGCGGGTGTGCTCGCGGCCCAACGGGTCGTAGGTGATGGCGGTAGTGAGGGATTGCCCGGTTTGTGGATCGGTTACCCTGACGGTCCGTGGGCGCGACAGCTCATCGTAGCTGTAAGTGGTTTCCACGGTGCCGACGCAGGTTTTCGCGACGCGGCCTTGCGCATCGAATTCCCGCCGATGGCTCACGCCCTGGGCATCACTGAAGCCTTGCAGCAGGCCACTGAACGACTGTCGCCACGTGCTGGTGTAAGTCGTCCCGTCCACGGTCCAGCGGTCCATGAGCGGCTGGCCGGATGCGGTGAACTCGAAGGTCTGCGTGCCAAGGGCGCCTGTGATGGACGTGGGCAGGCCGTGTTTCGGATGACGGTTGATGAGTGTGGCCGTCTCGCCGTCGGCGGCGACACCGAGCAACGGTTGGCCCAGGTTTTTTTCATATTTGAACAGGGTGACCCTGCCATCGGCCAGGGTGTTCGACGCGGGTGGGAGTTGCCCCTTGTTGTAGTGAAACACGGTGGTGGTGCGGCCCACTTCAACGCTGAGTTGGCGGCCAAGGCCGTCGAAGGACTGCCGGCCGATGATGGTTGCTGTGTTCATGTCTTCGATCCTTGAAGAAATTACCGGCCAACGGGAAGCCTTCGTCAGGGCAAGGCTTCCCGCCAATGTTCGTGGCTACCGAGAGGTCCTATCTGGAGTTGGCGCGGTGACGGCGATGGTTTCGGGATGGTTGCCATCGCTGTGCGGGGCGTATGTCCAGTTCACCACCGTGGCGTCGGCCAGCCGTTGTTCGGTGAACCGTCCGTACACATCCAGCTTCACGGTGGTCACGCGATCCGGGAGACCGGGCACCGCAAGGGTGGTGCGGGTGACACGGTCCAGCCCGTCGCGCAGCCATGCGCTGCTGCGAACCAGCGTGCCATGGGTGTCGTACAGCTCGGCGCGGATGGCGCTGCCCGCCGCGTTGTGCCAAGTCAGGGTATGCGGCCCTTTCACTGTTCCGTTCTGCTGCCATGCCTTGAGCGTGAGCTGCACCGGATCGTGCTGGCTGTGACTCACGACCCCGTTGGGCGCGATGCTCTGGCTCACTTGCCCCCAGTCATCGTAACGGGTGTCGGTGGTCAGCTTGAGGGGCGTGACCAGTGCCGGGTTGTCAGGGTCGCGCAGCCAGTCCTGCTGGGTTTCGCTGATGGTTCTGCCTTCGGCATCGAACAGGTTGCGACCGATCTCGCGGAACGTGCCCGGCGCGTGATCGAGGTCTTCCAGCTCGATGCGTACGCTTCGCCCCTCGCCGTCGAGCCATTGGCGGTGATGCTGACCGGTGGCAAGCACGTTCTCGATCATCACCGGGTTTTCGCCCATGAGTACGTGCTTGAGCGCGACCTTGTCCCTCACGTGATAGGTGGTGGTGCAACGGGCTTCATAGGGGCTGCCAACGGCCGTGACCACAAGGGTCACGCGGCCGAGGCTGTCGTACTCGTAGCGCGAAACCGCTCCGGCTGCATTGGTTTCCCGGACCACTTGGCCGGTGCCCAGCGACCGCGTGCTGCTTTGGCTCGAACGCACCTGATCGGTGTTCTCGAAGCCGATGGTGGTGGTGCGAGTGGTCACTTCGCTGTCAGTCAGCTCATAGTCGTAGCGGGTGCTGGTGGCCTTGCCGTTGAGCGTGGTGACTTTGCTTCTGATGCGGGCGTAGTGCGGGCCTTTCTCCGTGATATAGGTCTGGGTCGTGGACTCGATTTCCCGTGAGTGAGATTCATCGCGGGCCGTTTCATGTTCTACCACTACGCATGGGCGCCCGCCCTCGATGAGCGAACCCAGCGCTTTATAGGTATAGGTGGTGGAGGTCTCTGATGCCCCGCCAAAGCTGCCGTCGGCCAGGCCCAGCGGCCTGGTGGTTTTCTTTTTCAGAAACCTGACGATGCCCAGAGGGCTGGCTGGGCAGAGCTTGGGATCCTTATCACCTTCGGCAGGGTAATACTCGCTGTGCTCTTCGATGCCGTTGGGCGTGCGCGTGAACAGGACGTTGCCGAACCTGTCATAGCGATACTCGGTCTGCTCGCTGCGCCTGAGGTTCGCGGCGCTGTGGTCGATGAAGGTCAGGGTCTGTTTGTGCGGCAGTTGGCACCAGGCGGGTTGATCCTTCCAGAGGGTGTCCGCAGCTATGCCGTAGGTGGTGTCCTGACGGATTTCGCAGTGGCCCCGGCGGCTGGTTTCCTGAGTGAGCAGGTGAAAGCGGTTCCAGGTCCGGGTGATGGTAGACAGCGGCTTTCCCTTGGCGTCGGTCTGGGTTTCGACCACGCTGTAGCGGTATTCCTGCTCCACTTGATAGAGATTGTCGCGGCCCTTCTGCCAGTCGAACGCCTGGGCGCTGGCGTAACCCAGGAAGTTGTGCGCGCCGATCCATGCATAGGTGCGGTGCAGCCGGGTATGGTCTGCGCCCGAAGAGTGGGTCCATCTCAGCACCCTCGGGAGGACCTCGAACGGCGCGCCGTCCGGAAGCTGATGGCCATCTTCGCCCTTGGCCCAGGTCACGGTGTCCGACGCCCCCAACGGGGTGATGAATTCGGTGGGCAGCAGCAGGTGAGTGGTTTCATCCAGAGGATGGTGGTCGTAGGCGATGGTGCAGGGTGTCTTGATGCCAGGGAGGTGAACGGCCACCAGCTTGTCGTTGGTGGTGCGCATCCTCAAGGTATGTGCTTCGCGCCCGGGCGCGGAAAATTCGATCTCGCCTTCGTCGTAGGCGACCTGCAGCAGCGTCCGCATTTCGTCGCGGATGCTCCTCAGCCGCAAGCCACTGCGAAACGGCGACCAGCGCACATGAACCCGTCGACCCTCCGGGCTGCGCATTTCGGTGACCAGAAACCGGCTGCTGTCTTCCTGGCGGGTCAGTATCTCGCTCTGGCCATTCTTGTACTCCACAAGGTAGGCATCGCTGCCCAGGCACGTGACCGCCATCGACTTGAGCTTGGCATCGAGCAGTTTCAGTTCGCTGCCCGGGGTGGTGGCCGGGCTGTCGGTGTCGACTGCAAAACTCTCCCCCGACGACAGGCGCAACGAGGGAGCGTCCTGATTGAGGTCCAGTTCGCTCAAGTCCAGCGACCAGCCCAGCCCGAAACCCTTGTCGTGGGTTGAGCCCAGCACGCTGAACGACAGCGTGGGGTTGAGGCTGGGGCCGCACATGTTGTTGGCGGGGATGATGGGAAGCTGGAAGGCCAGGGTGAATTGGCCGGTGCGGGCATCGACACCGGTCTTGATGAAATCGGTGAAGTTTGTGGCTTGTGTGTGAACACCTGAAATGGGCATGGAAAAATTCCGCAATGTCGTCGATCGTTGTCGGACGGGCACGCCGGTTCAACTATGACGGCTGAGAGGGCAGACCCGAGAGAAGTGAATGCACCGTGTTAACGAAGCATTCTGAAATCCATAAAGTTGCCCGCCCCCTCAATTGTCATTTTGATTTTGTACTTGTTACCGTACTGGTCGAGCACGGCGAAGGACCCTGGCGCCGGCGGCCCTGCCTCCGGTTTTGGGTCGATTCCACGTAATTGGAGCCGGATGAAATTCATGGCACCGGCGCGGGTGTTAATGGGGACGCTGAGGTGCCGATAGCCAAAGGCTTGAACTTGACTGAGAGGATCGACTAGATAGTGGAGGTTCATTTCCACCGATGGTGATGCAAAGTTGTTGCCCCAGAAAACTTCGCCGTCATCCCGTTCACCCAGAAAGGTTGCCGCCAATCCATCCTGAAATGCGGCATCGGCATCGACTATCCTGAAGGCTGGATTTTTGAACTCCAGATGATACAAGTCGATATCGACCGCCGTTTTCACTTTCCATGACTTGCGATCATGCTCGACGACGTCAGTCACGGTATCCATGAGCGCATCAACCCGCTCAAGCTTGAAGTCCGAACGCTGCCGGTTCGGACTGGTAATCGTCTCGACCTTGACCGATGAATTGAAGACGCTGGTGTGGCTGACGTAGTGGCTGTCTTCGTCACGGGTCACGGCGGCGTAGAGGGTCTTGATCGACCCTCCGGACGCGGTCGAGGAAACGTAGAATTTTCTGGAACAGGCCGTGGACTCCAGCAGCCGCGACGGGGCCATGCCTGTGTCGGCGTAATATTCGAACCGCTCATCCCGCTTGCGGGAAACCCGGTACTCGCCTGACAACTCTCGATACTGCCCATCATCATCAAGCGTGACCAGCCGGACGCTGTTCAGTTGCTCTTTGGTGATGCTCTCGCCCTTGCGGGGTGTCAACCCAACCGAAACTTGAAGCTGGTTGTTTCCGTTGTTGAATATCCGGTTCGAGTTGGAGGTGATGTTGATGTTCAAGCGGCTCAGCCAGTCGGCTTCGTTGATAGGTTTCATGCTGTAACCATCCTTGGTTTGTAAGGGCAGGGTTGCAGTGGAGGCTGCCTTGCAACTGGCTCCCCTACTCCGTCGGGATCCCATAGAGTTCGAAATCGACCAGGCGTCCGTCATACATCGTGAAGTTGATGAGATTGCCGTCCTGCTCCTGCGTCATTTCAATCAGGTGTTCATGTCCGTATTGGTCAAAGACGCCGAAGATCCTGGGCGCCCGGTACGCTTCACCCAGCACTGCGCCTGCGCCGCGCAACTTGAGCCGGATGAAATTCAGTGCACCGTCGCGGGTATTGGTCGCTACGCGGATGTGTCTGTAAATGAAGGTACTGTCTGCGGCGCGTGGATCGACCAGGAAATGAGCGTGCCGCTTGTAGATCCGTGGCAAGGGGGCGGTGGGCCAGCCGATTTCCTCCGCGAGCTGGGTATCGTCGTTGAAGTCGGAGTAGAAACAACCGGATCCACTGAAGAACGGTACGCGGACATCGACGATCCTGAAGGCCGGGTTCTTGAATTCAAGGTAGTAGAGATCCACATCGACGGACGTCCTGGCTTCAAAGGTGCTGTCATGCCAGCGGTAGGTATCGGTCACCGTGTCCTGGAGCAGGTCGACAGCCTCCAGCTTGAAGTCCGAGCGCTGGCGGCGCAGTTTGGTATTCGTCTCGATGGTCACCGATGAGTTGAAGATGCTGGTGTGGCTGACATAGTGCTCATCCGGCGCCCTGGTGATGGCAGCGTAGATGGCCTTGCGCGAGCCCCCGGAGGCGATGGAGGTGATATAGAACTTCTTGCGATAAGTGGTGGACTCCAGCAGCGCGGAGGGCATGGAGCCGGTATCGGCGTAATATTCGAAGCGCTTGTCCCGCTCGTCGGCGTAGCCATACTCGCCTGAGAGCTCCTGATAGCGCCCGTCATCTTCGAGAGTGACCAGTTGTATGCTGTCCAGCTGTTCCTGGGTCACGGTCTGGCCGTTGCGCGGCGTCAGGCCGACGGAAACCTCGAGCTGGTGGTTTCCGTTGTTGAATATCCGGTTCGAACTGGACGTGATGTTGATGTTGAAACGGCTCAGCCAGTCGGCTTCGTTGACAGGTTTCATACTCTGGACCTTCCGTGGTTGTTGAGAGGGCTCCAGAGTAGCGAGGCGCCTTGCGGGGGCTGATATATATATTTATCGCGTCGTTGGGGATCGGTATGCGAATGTGTCCGAGGCCTGGACGCGTCGCGCCGACGCACGGCGGACCGATACCTGCGCATTTGGCCCCTTGGCCAAGGCCGGGCACGTTGGCGAAACGCCACGTTTCCTCTACATTGACCACTTCCCGGATGATCGATGTACCCGGCCTGCGATGCGACCCATGTCCATCTCGCCACCCAGGACGAGCCCCAGATCCATGACCAATCAACCTCCCGTAGCGGGATCGATACAGCGCCTGTTGTTCAAGCGCTTCGCGCTGGCAGCCGCCACCTACGTCCTGCTGACTGCGCTGGTCTGGGTGGCATTCTGCGCAGGCTATTACCATGCGACGTTCTTTGGGGTGTGGCTGGCCAGCGTGCTGGTGCTGTTGTCGCAGGGCATCCTGAGCCTGGTGTTCTTCGGTGGTCACAACCAGCGATTCAAGGACCCCAGCCTCACTGAGTTTCAGGTGCTGATGGGGCTCGGCTGGCAGACATTCCTCTTGGCCCACATGGACGCTGCCCGTGGCACCTTCCTGGTGCTTTACGTACTGGTATTGTTATTCGGACTGTTTCACCTGCCGCCGAGAGTCTTCACCCGCTGTGCGCTGCTGGCGCTGGCGGGTTTCACCGGTCTGAACCTGTGGGAGGCCTTCAATGGCCAGCTCGACGACCCGGGCCTGGCGGCCCTTCAGACCTGCGCGCTGTTCATCGTCCTCGCCTGGCTGTGCCTGTATGCACGGTTCGTCCAGACGTCCAGACAGCGCATGCATCAGCGTCGGATCACACTGCAGGCCCACCAGGAAACCCTGCGCGGCATGATGTTCCAGCTTG
The DNA here is from genome assembly GCF_044746825.1 of Pseudomonas sp. NPDC090201. Lineage (NCBI taxonomy): Bacteria > Pseudomonadati > Pseudomonadota > Gammaproteobacteria > Pseudomonadales > Pseudomonadaceae > Pseudomonas > Pseudomonas sp. NPDC090201. Next base: position 974,902 of record NZ_JBIVCX010000001.1, on the reverse strand, counting down.
AAGAACTGGCCTCTACCGACGAGTTGACCAACCTCTACAACCGCCGCCATTTCCTGCGCCTGGCCACCCGTGAGCTGGAAACCATGGAAGGCAATTACACCCTGGGCCTGGCGCTGATCGACCTCGACCACTTCAAGCGGGTCAACGATCAGCTCGGGCATTCTGCCGGGGACCGGGTATTGCAGGTGTTCGCCACCACGGCCAGCCAGTGCCTGCGCTCCGATGACATTCTGGCGCGCTACGGCGGTGAGGAGTTCGTGTTGCTGATTCCCCGCGCCACCCGCGCGCAACTGGTCGATTGCTGCGAACGGGTGCGCGTGGCGTTCGAGCAGGTATCCATTCCCGGTCTGCCGGGTCTTGAGCTGAGCCTGTCGGTGGGGATGACGCTGATCGAATCCGGCGATGATCTGGACCGTGCCCTGCAGCGCGCCGACCAGTCGCTCTACCGCGCCAAACACCAGGGTCGCAACCGCTGCCATGGCGCCTGGGATTACGTCGATGCCTGAGCTGCGTGCCGGTGATCGGCAGTGGAGCGTTGCGCCGGGCGCCAGCCTGCTCGATGCTCTCAATGATGCAGGGCTTTCAGTGCCGTTCAGCTGCCGCGCGGGCAGTTGCCATGCCTGCCTTGTGCGCTGCACCAGTGGCGAGCCGCTGGATGGCCTGCCCGAAGCACTCGATGCCGCCAAGCGCGAGCAGGGCTGGCGCCTGGCTTGCCAATGCCGGGTGGTGGGCGATCTGGCCGTGGAAATCTTCGATCCGCTGCGTGACGGCCTGCCGGCGCGTGTCGCAAGTTGTGAATGGCCAAGCCCGCATGTATTGAGGCTGCGCCTGGCGCCCGAGCGTGGGTTGCGTTATCGCGCCGGTCAGCACCTGGTGCTCTGGACCGCCAATGGCGTTGCCCGCCCGTACTCGCTGGCCAGCTTGCCGGGCGAGGACCCGTTCCTGGAATTTCATCTTGATTGCCGCCTTCCCGGCGCCTTCACCGATGTGGCACGCACCCTTGCGCCGGGTGATTCGGTGCGGCTGGGAGAATTGCGTGGCGGTGCCTTGCATTACGACCCTGACTGGCAAGCGCGGCCCCTGTGGCTGCTGGCGGCGGGCACCGGGCTTGGGCCGCTGTGGAGTGTGCTGCGCGAGGCACTGCGCCAGGAGCATCAGGGGCCGATCCGGGTAATGCACGTGGCCCACGAGCATTATCTGGCGAGCGAACTTCAGCGGCTGGGCGAGGAGCATGCACAGGTGCAGATCGAGCTGGTCGGGCCGGATGCATTCCAGGCTGCACTGGCCGGGTTGCGAGTCGCTTCTCGGCAAACCGTGGCACTGGTCTGCGGTTCGCCTTCGAGCGTCGAGGCGTTTTCGAAGCGGCTGTTCATTGCCGGATTGCCGCGAGGGCAGTTGCTGGCCGATGTGTTTCTGGAAAAGGCCTGACCGTCTCTGCCTGAAATGAAAAAGCCCCGTGCTCTTGCGAGACGGGGCTTTTTCGATCACAGCAGCGTCTTACACGATCGGGTCGCCGACGTGCAGGATCTTCATGCCGTTGGTGCCACCGATGGTGTGGTAGCTGTCACCCTTGGTCAGGATGACCCAGTCGCCTTGCTCGACCAGACCGCGTTTGACCAGTTCGTCCACAGCCGACTGGCTGACCTGACCCGCAGGCAGCGAAGCCGGGTCGAACGGAATGGTGTACACGCCACGGAACATGGCGGCGCGCGCCTGGGTTTCGCGGTGTGGGGAGAACGCGTAGATCGGCACCGAGGAGCGGATGCGCGACATGATCAGCGGGGTGTAGCCGCTTTCGGTCAGCGCGATGATCGCTTTGACGCCCGGGAAGTGGTTGGCGGTGTACATGGCCGCCAGCGCGATGCTTTCGTCACAGCGGGTGAACGAGTGACCGATGCGGTGGCTGGAGGTCTTGCCGGTCGGGTGACGTTCGGCGCCGACGCAGATGCGCGCCATGGCTTCAACGGCTTCGACAGGGTAGGAACCGGCAGCACTTTCAGCGGACAGCATCACGGCGTCGGTGTAGTCGAGCACGGCGTTGGCCACGTCGGACACTTCGGCGCGGGTCGGCATGGGGCTGGAAATCATCGATTCCATCATCTGCGTGGCCACGATCACCGCTTTGTTGTGGCGACGTGCGTGCAGGATGATTTTCTTCTGGATGCCCACCAGCTCCGCGTCACCGATTTCCACGCCCAGGTCGCCACGGGCAACCATGACCGCGTCGCTGGCGCGAATCAGTGCATCGAGGGTTTCGTCGTCGGCAACGGCTTCGGCGCGTTCGATCTTCGCCACCAGCCAGGCAGTACCGCCCGACTCGTCACGCAGCTTGCGGGCGTATTCCATGTCGGCGGCGTCGCGCGGGAAGGAAACGGCCAGGTAATCCAGGTCCATTTCAGCGGCGAGCTTGATGTCTTGCTTGTCTTTTTCGGTCAGGGCCGGTGCAGTCAGGCCGCCACCGCGACGGTTGATGCCTTTGTGGTCCGACAGCGGGCCACCGATGGTCACGGTGCAGTGCAGGGCATCGGCGGTCTGCGTGTCTACGCGCATGACCACTCGTCCGTCGTCGAGCAGCAGTTCGTCGCCTACGCCGCAATCCTTGACCAGATCGGGATAGTCGATACCGACGATTTCCTGGGTGCCTTCAGTCAGAGGATGGCTGGTGGAGAAGGTGAACTTGTCACCGACTTTCAGCTCGATCTTCTTGTTGGCGAATTTGGCGATGCGAATTTTCGGGCCTTGCAGGTCACCCAGCAACGCAACGAAGCGGCCATTCTTGGCGGCGATGTCGCGGATCAGCTTCGCGCGAGCCTTGTGCTCGTCGGGCGTGCCGTGGGAGAAGTTCAGGCGGGCAACGTCCAGGCCCGCCAGAATCAGCTTCTCGATGACTTCGGGCGAGTTACTTGCTGGGCCAAGTGTGGCTACGATTTTGGTGCGACGAACGGACATGCACAAACTCCTTAAATGAAGCGCAGCGAGAGGCTACTACTGTATTGGCCTGTAGTCATTGTTCCTTTGCACTACCTTGTCGCCCAATCACTGGGCAATAGGCAGATCGGCAGTACCCTTCAATCGGTCTTGAAGAAATCCGGCGATGCGCCGATACAGTACAGAGCACAGGAGACTCTCATGCGAATCGTGATGATATTAGTGGCGCTGACTGCATTGGGCGGTTGCACACGCTGGGCGATGAACAGCCATCTGGACAATGCCAACCGCGCGTACGCCAAGGGCGACTGCGATACGGTCATGTACAACCTGTCCAAGGTCGACCGCGAAAGCCGTTCGCGTCGGTACGTTCAGCCTGAAGTGTCGATGTTGCGCGGGCAGTGCCTGGAGCGCCAGAAGTTCTACGTCGATGCGGTGCAGACCTATCAGTTCATCGTGACGCAGTACCCCTACAGCGAATACGCATTCCGGGCGAAGGCGCGTCTGGATACGCTGCATCAGTTGGGCTATGACAACCTGGCCCCGCCTGCCGTCACGCGACCTGCTTCACTTTAGTTACACTCATCTGGATAGACGGTGGTTTTTTTGAGTGGATGTCGGCGCAAGTTGAGCTAGGCTGGAAAACGGTAGGGACCTAAAGATTTCATCACAGGAGTGAGGAAGTGCGCGCTCCATTGCCGAAGCGGTTATCGACAGGCTTTGTTTATCGCCAAATCGAATAATCGGACGAGTGACTTCGGCAATCACTGGTGAGTCAGATGACGTCCCTGTTGTAATAAACAGGTTGGTTCGACTGTGCCTGACCGACAGACGAATCTCTTAGCATTAGCGCGGCCATGCTCAATGGCTACCCGAGGACCAGTGTCCAATGCTTAATGAAAGACGAATCGAACGTCACCAGCTTCCGTATTACCTGCAGGTGTTCAATCGCTACACCGACAAACCGATGGGCTGCCTGGGCAACGTCTCGGAGCAGGGGCTGATGTTGATCAGCGACCTGCCCATTCTGGTTGCCGCCGACTTTCAACTGCGCCTGAAAGTGCCGGATGAAAAGAACGGGCTGTATCACATCGATATCAACGCCAGTTGCCTGTGGTGCCAGGAAGACGAAACACCGGGTGTTTTCGACTCCGGGTTCAAGATTCAGGCTGCGCCACCAGAGTATTTCCACCTGATACAGGCCTTGCAGCGCTATTTCAGTTTTTATCCACTGGAAGCGTCTGCCTGATACCGGTGCCCTATAGAGTGCCGGCTTTTTTCCAGGTCAAGTACCGATTGACCAACTGCGGCCCGAGTTCTCCGGGCCGCACATCCAGTATCGCAATGCCATGAGCACGCAGGCGCTCATGGAGGCCTGCGCGTGCGTTGAGGAAATCCACCGTGCCGCAATAATCCAGCGCTTGCTGCCAGCTCTGTACCGGGGCAAGCCGCTGTTCGTCGAGCACCTCCTCGCGAAGGCTGGCAATCAATACGCGATGGTGGCGGCTCAGGTGCTTGACTGCAGCGAGCAGCTGATCGTCGTCCTCATCGCGCAGGTTGGTGACCAGCACCACCAGCGCGCGCCGTTTCTGCCGGGCGAGCAATTGCCGGATCGCCGCGCCGTAGTCGGCGGGGTGGCGGGTGCTGTCCAGGTCGTAGACGTGGTTGAGCAGCAGGTTCAACTGGCTGGCGCCCTTGACCGGAGGGAGGTGACGATTCTGCTCGGCGGCAAAGGTCGAAACACCCACTGCGTCGCCCTGGCGCAGCGCGACGTAGCCCAGCAGCAGGCAGGCATTGAGCGCGTGATCGAAATGGCTGAGCTCGCCATCCTGGCTGCGCATCCGGCGCCCGCAATCGAGCAGGAAGACAATCTGCTGGTCCCGCTCGTCCTGGTACTCCCGGGCAATCGGTGTGCGCTGGCGGGCGGTGGCCTTCCAATCGATCTGCCGCAGGCTGTCACCCTCGCGAAATTCGCGCAGTTGATTGAACTCCAGGCCCAGGCCCCGACGTTGGCGCTGGCGCACGCCGATCTGGCTGAGCCAGTTGTCGACCCCTTGCAACTGGCCGCCGTGCAGCCTGGTGAAGTCGGGGTAGACCCGTGCCGAGCTGGAAGCCGGCAGGTAGCGCCGCGACAGCCACAGGCGCAACGGGCTGCGCAGCTGGATCTCGATGCGCTCGAAGGTGAACAGGCCCCGGCTGGTGGGGCGCAGACGATAGCTCAAGCGTGCGCTGCGCTGCGCCCGCAGAACCACATCCTGGGACAGGTGTTGGCCTTCGAATCGGTTACCCGGCCCCACGGGCCCATGATCGAGCATCGTCAGCGGCAGGGCACGAGATGAATCCTGGGCGATCTCGATGCTGACGTCGCTCCAGCGACCCAGCGCCAGGCTGCCGGGCAGGTGCCGCTGGACGCGAGGGGAGGGCAGGCGCCACAACCAGAAGGCGTCCAGTGCTGCCAGCCCGCCGATCCCCCAGAACAGCACCCAGAACAGGCCATCGAGTTTTGCCACTGGTCCACGCCCCAGCGCCTGGAGAACCCCCAGCAAGAGGGCGATCCCGGTCAGGCTGGCAAGCCACCAGAGCAGGCGCGGGGAGGGCTTGAGCAGTTGCTTCATTGGCGCGGCGCCGGGACCTGATCGAGCAATTGCTTGAGCACCTGATCCACCGACATGCCTTCGATGTCCAGTTCCGGCGACAGCCTGACCCGATGCCGCAGCACCGCCAGGGCGCAGCCCTTGATGTCATCGGGAATCACGAACTCACCGCCGCGCAGCAGCGCCCGAGCCCGCGCACCGCGCACCAGTGCGATGGAGGCGCGCGGCCCTGCGCCGAGGGCCAGGCCCGGCCAGGTGCGAGTGGCGCGAGCCAGCCGAACGGCGTAGTCGAGCACCTGTTCATCCACCGGCAAATCGCTGGCGATGCGTTGCAGCGCCTGCACATCCTTGGCGTGCATCAGGGTGCGCAGAGGCTGCACCTCGAGCATGTCCGAGCGGGTGGAGCGGGTCACCTGGCGGACCATTTCCAGTTCCTGCTCGGCCTGGGGGTAATCCATGCGCAGCTTGAGCATGAAGCGGTCAAGCTCGGCCTCGGGCAACGGATAAGTACCTTCCTGCTCGATGGGGTTCTGGGTCGCCAGCACCATGAACGGCTGCGGTACCGGGAGGGCGCGGCCTTCGAGGGTGACCTGGCGTTCCTGCATCGCTTCGAGCAGGGCTGCCTGGGTCTTGGCCGGCGCGCGGTTGATTTCGTCCGCCAGCAACAGATGAGTGAACAACGGGCCCTTGCGCAGCTTGAACTGCTCGCTCTGCATGTCGTAGACCGCATGGCCGGTGACATCGCTGGGCATCAGGTCCGGGGTGAACTGTATGCGGGCGAAATCCCCGCCAAAGCAGCGTGCCAGGGCACGGACCAGCAGCGTCTTGCCAAGGCCGGGAACGCCTTCGAGCAGCACATGGCCGCCGCCGATCAATGCGGTCAGCACGTCATCGATCACCGTGTCCTGGCCGATGACGGCCTTCTGCAGCTCGTGGCGCACGGCCTGGGCCAGGTGGATGGCCCGTTGCCGCTGCTGCGCCGGATTGCTGGCCGGGGCCGGTTGATGTTCGGCGTCCCGTTGCTCGGCGGCGGGCTGCTCGAGGTGTTCGGCGGGGCTCGCTACGCTGCTCGACGGGCTGGTCGGTTGATCGCTCATAAGGCATTCCTGAGGGTTTGCAGGTAGGCAACCTGACGGGTGAATTCGCTGCTGGAAAGGCGCTCTTCAAGGCGCGGGCGCAGTGCGTGGCCGATGTCACTGGTGGGCTGGCGCGTCACGCGCGCCAGCATTTGCCACTGCTCGGTGACCGGCAGTGCGTCGAAGCCTGGGTGGCGCTGCCGGGCACGGCGCAGGATGTCCTGCTGCAAGGCACGCAGTAACGCCTGTTGGCCTCTGCGGCGCAACATGAAATCGGCGCTGGCGCGCAAATGCTCGCCCAACTGGCGACGGGCCAGGGAAGGCTCGGGTTGCAGTGGCCCCTGACGCATTCCGGCATGCCAGAGCCCTGCCCCCAGGCACAGCGCCAGAGCCAGCAGGGCCTGGGGGAAGTACTTCCAGAGCAGGCCGAAAAGATCGTCGTGATCGGTGCGCAGCAACATCGTGACATCGCTGTCCTGGCTCAGATACCACAGCAGCCAGGCGTTGTCGTACTTGCCGATGGCGCGGGTTTTCCACAGGTCCGCATCCGTCAGCACGGTGATCAGCCCGTCGCCGTAGACCATCTGCAGCATGTGGGTTGCATCCGCGCTGTTGGCCCATGACTGGGCATGATCCTGCGGGTCGTCCAGATGGAAGGCCGGGTCGAAGCTCATGTACGCCGGATCGCTTTCGTTCTGCACATACAGGCGCGTCAGTTCCGGCCAGGGCGTGGGCGGCGCCTTGACGTCCGGGGTGCTCAAGGGGATGACCGGCTTGAGCTGCTCGCGCTCCCGGCGTTTGTCCTGTTCGCGCAGGTCGCGGGTGAGGAACTGGCGAATCTGCAGTTGATCGAGCAACGGATCGCCGCTGCGCCCCTTTTCTTCGTCCCACAGTTGCTCGGCGACGAACAGCAGCCGTCCGCCGGCGCGGGTCCAGCTAAGCACGCGCTTGATTTCGGCCGGGGTCATTTTCTCCCGGGTATCGAGCAGCATCAGGGTCTGCGCCTGCTCGCCAGTATCGGGGAGCGTGTTCAGCGCCTGGATGGTCCTGACTGAAATCCCCCGCTGGCTCAGGAAGGTTTCGGCGGCCAGGTAAGGGTTGGCTCGCACTTCCGGAGACGGCCCCTGATCGACCGTTTCCTGATAGTGCTCCAGTTTCTTGAGCCACGGCACGGCAGCGGCGATAACAGACACCACAACCAGCGCTGCGACTAGCATCCCGAGGCGTCTGCTCATGTCGGCGCCCCGGTTCCGAACAACTGCCGCCAGTCATCGCACAGGGCTTTGTGCACCGCAGCAGCCGGTAGCTGGTGCCCGTAGGCGAGATTCTGCCAGTGCCGGGTGAGCTCCCGGCTGTAGCTGTGAAGCGAGGGCTGGTCCAGTGCGGCGACGCGCTCCAGTACCTGGCCTTCGGTATCGGCGTTTTTCAGCGGCAGTTGGTAGTCCGTCAGCAACCGGTTGAGCAGCCCCCGGTACAACAGGCTCAGGGCCTCGCGCGGTGACTGCTGCCAGAGCCTGTCTGCGGCAGCGGCGATGTCATCAGGCAGGCTTTCGGCGTTCACCTGCAGGCCAAACAGTTGCTGGGGGACGTCATGCCGTGTTTTTTTCCTGCGGGGCGTGCGATTGACGAAGGTGGCGAACCAGCTTCGGTAGCGCCAGATCACCCACGCCGTCAGTACGCCGATCGATGTCCACAGCAACACTTCGAACACCGTCGACAGGGTTTTGCCGACGTTGAGCAATTGCACGATCAACTGCGCCAGCCAGTTGGGCGTGTCGCTGGTTTTAGCTCCGTGTTTCTTTTCGGGCAGGCGCCAGCCCGAAACAGGTTTTGGATTCTTGAAGGGCGGGCTGTCCAGCACCGCCTTGATATCGGCTCGCGAGTCCTGACTGTTCAGTGCCTGGCCCAGCAAGCGGGCAGCGGTAGGCCCGGCTACCTGTTCATCGGCCAGTGGTGAATCCAGTGGCGGCAGTGGACAGCTGTAGGGTTGCTCATCCAGAGGTTCATCCGCCATGACCGGCTGCGAGGCCAAACCGAATGCCAGGGAGCAGCCGATCAACAGGACGTAGGCGCTGCCAATGACGCGCTGGCGCAGGCGACGGAACGTCAGTTCGATGTCCCAGCCCTCTAGCGTGGTGCGCCGATTGAGGTAGAGGGCGAAGCCACAGGACACGTAGACAGGGCCCCAGATCACCAGCACCAGGGCGTAGAACGCGTTGGTCAGGTGTTCGAGCCAGTTCCACCGGCCTTCGATGTCCAGCAGGCTGCGCCATGACCAGTCGAGCTCGATCTGCTGGGGAAGCAGCGCATAGAACAGCACCAGCAGGCCGACCCAGAGGGAAAGTTCCAGCGAGCTGCCCATGGAGGTCAGGCAGCGCGCCACCCGCAGGTTCTTCTCCCCCAGCAGGGCGATCCGCTGTGCGCGGGCCAGGCCGTCTAGCCCTTCGAGTTGCTGAACCGGCAGATTGAAGCTGCGGCTCAGGCTGAAACGCCGCCACGTCAGGCTGGCGATCAGCTGTGGCTTCAGGGCGCGCGGCCATGCCTTGAGTGCCTGCCTGAGCGAGGGCGCCTCGCCGAACAGCGCCTGGGACAGGATCAGCAACGGCAGCCGTTCGAAAGCGGGCTTGAGCCACCAGAACAGCAAGATGGCCAGGGTCGGGTAATCCCAGAGCAAGGCAGTCAGCAAGGCGAAGACCGGGATCGTGACAATCGCCCAACTGCTCATCAGCAGACCCCGATGCCGGCCCGCGAGTACGACGCCCAGGTCGACCGCTTCCCAGGGATTGCGTGGGCGAATGGCGACGCAGGATTCAGTCAGGCGCATGGGCGGTGCGTCCGGCGAAAGTCAGATAGGCGGCCACCAGGGCCCACAATGCGGCGCCGACCAGATACTTGGTGACGGGGTGTGGCCAGGTCATCGATGACCAGTACGCCTCGATGAACGCGGCAATCAGCAGGAACAGCATCACGCCGCCGATCAGGCGCACGCTGGTCTTGGCCGCTATCCGCAAGGCTTCGCCCCGTCGCAGCGGGCCGGGGGCCAGCAGCGCCCAGCCCAGCTTGAGACCTGCAGCGCCCGCCAGGGCAATGGCGGTCAGTTCGAATGCACCGTGGCCGACCACGAAGGGCCAGAAGGTTTCGCCGAAGCCGACGCGGGTGAGGTGCCCGGCGACGGCCCCGATCATCAGCCCGTTGAACAGCAGGAAGAACAGGCTGCCCAGGCCAAACAGCAAGCCGCTGGCGAAGGTCTGAAAGGCGATGCCGATGTTGTGCATGATGTAGTAGCCGAACATCAGCCAGTCGGCGCTGGCCCCTCGCTCTGCCGCCTGGCCCAGACGCCGTGCGGCGGGGTCGTACATGGCTTCCATTTCAGTCACGTCAGCGGGGCTGACCACGCTGTAGATCAGGTCGGGGAAGGCGTGGACCAGCAGCCCCATGACGATCAGGCTGCCAAAGAACAGCCCGCCGGCCAGGGCCACCAGACGCCATTCGGCGCGCACCAGCCGTGGAAAGTCGGCCAGCACGAAACCCAGGACTTGCGCGCCGAACTGGCTGCGATGCCGGTAAAGCTGCTGGTGGCCGCGCATCGCCAGTTGTTGCAAGGGCTCGACCAGGTGCGTGCTGTAGCCGCGCTCCTGCGCCAGTGCCAGGTGCTGGCAGACTTGCCGGTAGTGTTCGGTGAAACCGTCCCCGGCCTGGCTGCTGCCCCGGCTGCGCTCGAGTGCTTCCAGGCGCTCACCGAAGTGCGTCCAGCTCTCCTGATGACGTTGTTCGAACTGGCTCTGTTTCATGGCGAACCCGCCAGACCACGGGCCACGCCGTTCAGATGATCGACGGCATGAGCCGGGGACGCGGGTGAGGGCATCTGCAACGGCACCGCCAGAATCGAAGCCAGCTCCTGGGCGCGAGCGGGTGAGAGCGCTTGCTGGCGCTCGGCGAACTCCAGCACCGCGCGCTGTTCCTCAAGCGTCAGCACCAGGGGCACGAGGATTGGTTCCGCCTCGGGCAGGACTGGCCGTTGCGCGGGGGCATCGCGGTAGATCACCAGGGTGCCCGCCGCCAGATCGCCCAGGCGTTTGAACCGGGGATGCTGCAGGCAGGTGAACGCCCCCAGGCAGTAGCCGACCGGCAGCATGTCGACGAAGCGCAGCAGGTTGCGCAACAGCGAAGCTGACCAGCCGACCGGCGTGCCGTCGTCGTGGACCACGCGCAGGCCCATCATCTGTTTGCCAGGCGTGCGGCCCTGATTCAGCACTTCGAACAGCACCATGTACCCCCAGTTGGCCAGAAACAGCGCCAGCATGAACAGGCCGGTGCCGAAATCCCCAAGGGCGCCAAGTACCAGGAACAGGGCTGTGAGCAACGCGCCGCGTATCAGCAGGTCGAATGAGAAAGCCAGCGACCGGGACAGCAGGCCGGCCGGGCGCAGGACCAGGTCGATGCCCTCCGGGGTTTCCATGCGGATGCGGGTGTCCAGCGGGGCAGGCTGCGCAGCGATCCTTGGCCAAGCTTGCGAGGAGGACATTGTGGGGAAGGGTACGCCTGGAAATAAAGTTTGATGCTAGCCAGCGCGGCAGTGCTAAGCAACCGGAGGTTTCATCGGATAGCTGTGGGAAACGTCTCTAATTGTCAGTGCCGGCCTCGGGCGGTCAGGCGACGAGGGTTCATCTGTTAAACTGCGCCGATCATCTGTTCAGGATCCACCCGTGACTTCCAGCATCTTCTGGTACGACTACGAAACCACAGGGATCAATCCGCGCAATGACCGGCCGCTGCAGGTGGCAGGCATTCGCACCGACGATCAGCTCAACGAGATCGGCGAGCCGGTCAATCTCTATTGCCAGCCCAGCGATGACATCCTGCCGCATCCGGCTGCGTGCCTGGTGACCGGCATCACCCCGGACAGGCTGGCCGAGAAAGGGTTGTGCGAAGCTGATTTCATGACCCGCGTGCACGCCGAACTGTCCTTGCCGGGCACCTGTGGCGCGGGCTACAACACCCTGCGTTTCGATGACGAGATGACGCGCTACAGCCTGTACCGCAACTTCTTCGATCCATACGGGCGTGAGTGGCAGGGCGGCAACAGCCGCTGGGATCTGATCGATGTTGTGCGTACGGCCTATGCCCTGCGCCCGGAAGGTATCGTCTGGCCGCAGGAAGAGGGCCGCGTCACGCTCAAGCTTGAACGGCTGACTGCCGCCAATGGCATCGATCACGGGCAGGCCCATGACGCACTCTCGGACGTGCGGGCAACTATTTCGCTCGCGCGTCTGATTCGTGACAAACAACCCAAGCTCTACGACTATCTTTTCCAGTTGCGCAGCAAGCACAAGGTCCAGGACCAGATACGCCTGCTGCAACCGCTGGTGCATATATCGGGGCGGTTTTCCGCAGCGCGAAGTTATTTGAGCATTGTTGTCCCGCTGGCCTGGCACCCGACCAATCGCAACGCACTGATTGTCTGCGATCTGTTCCACGACCCTCGCCCGTTGTTGGAGCAAGACGGCGAAACCTTGCGCCAGCGCTTATATACCCGGCGCGAGGACCTGGGCGAAGGCGAATTGCCGGTTCCCCTCAAGTTACTGCATATAAACAAATGCCCGGTAGTCGCACCTTTTAGCGTGCTGCGCGAGGAAGATCGTCAGCGCTTAGAGTTGGATCTGGATGTCTACAGGCAGCGTACCATCGCGCTGCGGGAAGGTCAGGAAATCTGGCAGGACAAGTTGAAAACGGTTTATGCCAGCGAGGAATTCGCTGTCAGCCAGGATCCCGAACAGCAGTTGTATGATGGTTTTATCAACGACCGCGATCGCCGGCTTTGTGAACAGGTTCGTATTGCCGAGCCGCAACAACTGGGCAAAGAGGCGTGGCCATTCGATGATCCACGACTTCCCGAATTACTGTTCCGCTACAGGGCACGCAATTTCTCGGAAACCCTGACTGTCGAGGAGCATCAGCGCTGGCTGAGCTTTTGCCAGTTGCGCCTGAGTGATCCGCAGGCCGGGGCGCCGAACACGCTCAAAGCCTTTACCCGCGCCCTGATCGAACAGTCGCTCAAGGCCACGCCAGAGCAGCTCAAGGTGCTGAGCCAGTGGCAGGACTACGCATTGCAACTTCAGCAACGCGTGGGGTTGTGACCGTTATTGAATCCGCAAGCCGACCCATAAAAAACGCCAGCATCGGCTGGCGTTTTTTCATGTCGCACATCACTGTACAACGGCTGGCGTACTACCCGGGGGATTAGCCCAGCAGGGTTGCCCAGCTTTCAACTTCGTCACCGCCCCACTTGGCTTTCCACTCTTTCAGAGTCTTGTGGTTGCCGCCTTTGGTTTCGATGATTTCGCCGTTGTGCGGGTTCTTGTATTGCTTGACCTTGCGTGCGCGCTTGGTGCCGGTAGTTTTGACGACTGCGCCGCGTGGTGCTTTCAGTTTGGATTCTGGATCCAGCAGCGCAATGATGTCGCGCAGGGATTTCTGGTATTCGCCCATCAGCGTGCGCAGTTTGCCTTCGAACTCAAGTTCTTTCTGCAGTTTGTCGTCTGCTTGCAGGTTTTGCAGGCGGGCTTGCAGTTCTTTGATGGCTTCTTCTGTTGCGCGGTATTCGTTGATCAGGGACATGAGGGCTACCTATGTTGTGATGGGCACGTCGTAATGACGCAATAATAGGCAGAGTATTAGGCCAAGTAAACATTTAAGATAAGTTTTATCTGACGCATTTTGAAATAGCTGTACAAAAAGGTCGTTCGAAGAAACAAGAGTTGTGCAGCCCGGTGCAAAACAGCGCCTCTGTTTAGTGCAGTTATCGCGGGCCGGCCTGGCAGGTGCGCGCGCCTCGAAAACACTGACCCATTACCGCCGATCGGATCCTGATTCGGGCCCTGCAAAATCATCCTCACCCAAATACTGCACAGTCGCCGGGTAATCGCTAGAATAGCCGCCTTTGCGAAGTTCTGGAGTTTCCCCTCATGCGCACTTTTCGTCTGGTGATTGCTTGCCCGGACCGCGTCGGCATCGTTGCCAAAGTCAGTAACTTTCTGGCGTCGTACAACGGCTGGATTACCGAAGCGAGCCATCACTCTGACAACCTCAGCGGCTGGTTTTTCATGCGTCATGAAATCCGTGCCGATACCCTGCCGTTCGATATCGAGGGATTCCGCGAGGCGTTCGCGCCTATCGCCGAAGAGTTTTCGATGGATTGGCGCATCACTGATTCGGATCAGAAAAAGCGCGTCGTGCTCATGGCCAGCCGTGAATCGCATTGCCTGGCGGACTTGTTGCACCGCTGGCACAGCGATGAACTGGACTGCGAAATCGCCTGCGTGATTTCCAACCACCAGGACCTGCGCAGCATGGTCGAGTGGCACAACATCCCTTACTACCATGTTCCGGTCGATCCGAAAGACAAGGAGCCGGCGTTCGCCGAAGTCTCGCGTCTGGTCAAGCAGCATGAAGCCGATGTCGTGGTACTGGCGCGCTACATGCAGATCCTGCCGCCGCAGCTGTGCCGCGAATACGCGCATCAGGTGATCAACATCCACCACAGCTTCCTGCCGTCGTTCGTCGGTGCCAAGCCGTACCACCAGGCGTCGCTGCGCGGCGTGAAGCTGATCGGCGCGACCTGCCACTACGTCACCGAAGAGCTGGACGCAGGTCCCATCATCGAGCAGGACGTGGTGCGTGTCAGCCACCGCGACAGCATCGAGAACATGGTGCGTTTCGGTCGTGACGTCGAGAAGATGGTCCTGGCTCGCGGCCTGCGCGCGCACCTGGAAGACCGCGTGCTGGTGCATGACAACAAGACCGTAGTGTTTGACTAATCGCCAATTGTAGGAGCGCGCTTGCCCGCGACCGGCCGTGTCAGACACATCATAGGTGTCAGGATGGACGCGGTCGCGGGCAAGCGCGCTCCTACAGGCAGCATTCTGGAGTCTTTCACCATGACCAACCCCCTCGATAAGGCCACATCCAAGGCACCGCCCACCCTGGGCGAGGGTTGCCTGAGCCGCTATGACCCTGACGCCCTGTCGCCTGAGGATGGCACTGACTTTGAAGGTGCGGCGCAGTTGTGGGAGCAGTTGAAGCCTGACGCCAAGTCCGATGACGAGCCTTCAGGCAGTCTTGATCCGCAGTAGCTTCATCAACAGCGGCCTGCCCACCATCAGCAGGAACACTGGCCCGCCCGCCACCAGATAGAAGTAATAGGTGACGATGCGCCAGATCAGGATCGCAGCCGCCGCCGTCGATTTCCCGACCATGGGCGCCAGCAGCGCGGCCGAGGTCAGTTCTGCTGCGCCTGCGCCGCCCGGTGACAGGCTGAATTGACCGGCACTGAGCGACAGCATCTGCACCAGAAACGTCCACGCCCAGTCGATATCCACGCCCAACCCCAGCAACGCCAGGTACATCACGCTGTAGCGCAGGCTCCAGTGGATGCAGGTGAGCACGAATACCTTGAACAGGATGCGATGGGGCATCTTCCAGGTTTCGGCCAGGGCGTCACGAAAATGCAGCAGCTTGCGCGCCCAGCGGATGCGGGTGCTGTTCTTGCGCTTGAGGGCCTTTAGCAGCTTTCCGTTGAACAGGATGATGCGTCGGTGATAACGGGCGAACCCTGCACAGGCGCACAACCCCGCGCCGATCAGCAAGGCGCTGGCGATGAGCATCCATTCCAGGTTTTCACTGAGCTTGTGGAATACCGCGTAGACCAGGATGCCGATCAGGGCCAGCAGAAAGAACAGCAGGTCATTGAGCTGGTCGGTGGCAAAAGCCGCCGTGCTCTTGGCCGGGCCGATGCCGCAACGTGACAGCAGCGCCACCAGTGTCAGTGGTGCACCGCTGCCTCCGGGCGTCGCGCAGTAGGCGAACTCGGTGGCCATGACCACCGCCAGGCTCTTGCGCATGCCGATGCCCTGGGCACTGTCTCCCAGCAGCAGACGCAGGCGCATGGTGTTCATGCACCAGCCCACCAGCACCATGGCGAACATTCCCAGCAACAGCAGCAGCGGAAAGTTGCGCAGCCGATGAAACATGTCGAGGCCGCCCATGAAGAAGGGGATCGACAGGGCCAGGATGAGAATGACAGCCAGCCATACGAGTCGCTTCACGCGGCGGGCCCGGAATCATGGCTCAAGGGGGCGGACCGGGCGGGCCGTTCTGGGGTATGCACGATGGGCACCTTTTTGTTTTGCGTCCTGTGTGGACCGTCCGCAGGGAGGGATGTTCGGCAAGCCTCGTTGGGTCGAGCGCCATTGTAGTGGTCATTTCGCGGGTTGAACTAGAGTGAAGAAACCGTCGCCGGCTGTCGAGGTGGGTCGCCGACGGCCATTTTTCGACAGACACGACCAGCGGGTGACCACATGCCGGATTCTCTACAGATACTCATCGGCGCCAGCCTCGACGGCCAGCCGGTCGGGCAGGCCATGCGCCTGGCCAACCGCCACGGACTGGTGGCGGGCGCGACCGGGACCGGAAAAACGGTGACCCTGCAGCGTCTGGCAGAAGTATTCAGCGATGCCGGTGTAGCGGTGTTCGCCGCCGACATCAAAGGCGATCTGTGCGGGCTGGGTGCGGCGGGCAATCCACAGGGCAAGATCGCCGAGCGGATCGCCGGGATGCCATGGCTCAATCACAAGCCCCAGGCTTATCCGGTCACGCTGTGGGATGTGCACGGCCAGTCCGGTCATCCGTTGCGCACGACGCTGTCGGAAATGGGCCCGTTGCTGCTGGGATCCCTGCTCGAACTGACCGACAGCCAGCAGTCTGCGCTGTATGCGGCGTTCAAGGTCGCTGACCGCGAAGGGCTGTTGTTGCTGGACATCAAGGACCTCAAGGCGCTGCTCAACTACCTGCGCGACAACCCGCAGGTACTGGGTGAAGACAGTGCCTTGATGACTACCGGCTCCAGCCAGGCGCTATTGCGCAGGCTTGCAGTGCTGGAGCAGCAGGGCGCTGAAGCCTTGTTTGGCGAGCC
The DNA here is from genome assembly GCF_044746825.1 of Pseudomonas sp. NPDC090201. NCBI lineage: Bacteria > Pseudomonadati > Pseudomonadota > Gammaproteobacteria > Pseudomonadales > Pseudomonadaceae > Pseudomonas > Pseudomonas sp. NPDC090201. The sequence goes on along the minus strand of NZ_JBIVCX010000001.1, from coordinate 958,334 downwards.
AGCGTTGCAGCTCGAAGACATCCTGCACCCTGCGAGCGACGGGCGAGGGCGCATTCATCTGCTCGACGCCAGTCGTCTGGTGCATGAGGCGCCCAAGGTCTACGCGACCTTTCTGTTGTGGCTGCTGGCCGAGTTGTTCGAGCAACTGCCCGAACGCGGAGACGCCGACAAACCGCTGCTGGCCCTGTTCTTCGATGAGGCGCATCTGTTGTTCGCCGACACGCCCAAGGCCTTGCAGGATCGTCTTGAACAGGTGGTTCGGTTGATTCGCTCCAAAGGCGTGGGCGTGTATTTCGTCACCCAGTCCCCCGGGGATTTGCCGGACAACATTCTGGCGCAACTGGGGTTGCGGGTTCAGCACGGGCTAAGGGCCTTCACCAGCAAGGAGCAGAAATCCTTGAAGGCCGTGGCGGATGGCTTTCGCCCCAATCCTGAATTCGATGCGCTGGCGGTGCTCACCGAGCTGGGGATCGGCGAGGCGTTGGTGGGGACGTTGCAGGAAAAGGGGACGCCGGAGATGGTCAGGCGAGTGCTGGTGGCGCCGCCGCAATCGCGTATCGGGCCGTTGAGCGAGGCCGAGCGGGCAGCGTTGATCGCGCAATCGCCACTGGCCGGGCATTACGACAAACCGGTCGATCGTGAATCGGCCTACGAGATGTTGCTGGCGCGCAAGGTGCCAGAGGCCCAGGCGGCACCGGCAGCCGAAGAAAAGTCCGAGGGCGGGTTTGCCGATATGGCGGGCGGGTTTCTCGGCGGATTGGCGGGGCAGGCGGTCAAGAGCGCCATGCGCCAGGCGGCCAGTCAGATTGGCCGGGAGTTGGTGCGCGGCTTGATGGGATCGTTGTTGGGCGGGAGCAAGAAGCGGCGCTAAAGCTAGTAGCAGCGCGGCTTGCCGGCGGGGCGATCTTGAGGACGCCCCGCCGGCAAGCCGTGCTGCTACGGGTCGTATGTCACAGTTTCCGTAGCAGCCGGGCTTGCCCGCGGGGCGATCTCAAGAGCGCCGCCGCTGGCAAGCCGGTCAGGTGTGCATCACGCCAACGCTTTGGACGCCAGCCAGAACAGGCCGGCCGACAACGCGACGGTGGCCGGCAGCGTCAATACCCACGCCAGCAGGATGTTGCGCACGGTGCCGCCTTGCAGGCCGCTCTTGTTGGCGACCATGGTTCCGGCCACACCCGAAGACAGGATGTGGGTGGTCGAAACCGGCAACGCGAACACGTTGGCCAGGGCGATGGCGCTGGCGGTGGTGATCTGCGCCGACATGCCCTGGGCGTAGGTCATGCCCTGCTTGCCGATCTTCTCACCGATGGTCAGCACCACACGTTTCCAGCCGACCATGGTGCCGATACCCAGCGCCAGAGCGACCGCCAGGATTACCCAGAACGGTGCGTATTCGGTGGTGGTCGTCAGGTCCTTGCGCAGCTTCTCAAGATCGGATTTTTCCCGCGCGTCCAGCGATGGCAGCTTGCTGACCTTGCGTGCGGTGTCATCCAGGCACAGCAGGTAGCGGCGCACTTCGATGCGGTGCTCCGGTGCCAGGCTGTGGTAGTCGGTCACGCCCTTGAGGGTGTTGAGCAGCGCGTCGATGGTCGGCTCGGTCTGCTCCGGGTTGCAGCTGAAACGCTCGGGCAGGTCCCCGGTTTTCGACTTGCCCAGCGCCAGGTATTCGCCCAGCGTCGCATTGTTGCGCTGATAGAACTGGGACAGGTGCAGGGTCGCGTCGCGGGTGCGCTCGATCTGGTAGGTAGTGGTGCTCAGGTCGAGTACGAACTGCGCCGGCACGATACCGATCAACACCAGCATGATCAGGCCGATGCCTTTCTGACCGTCGTTGGAGCCGTGCACGAAGCTGACAGCCATGGCCGAGATCACCAATACCAGGCGATTCCAGAACGGCGGGTGCTTCTTGTCGTCGATGGTGCGGCGCTGTTCCGGGGTCTTGTGCATCTTGGACAGCGGGCGCCAGGCCTTCAGGCCGATCAGCACCAGGGCTGCGACGATAAAGCCCATCAGCGGCGAGAACACCAGCGAGGCACCGATATCGATCGCCTTCTGCCAGTTCACGCCATCGGCCAGCGGAATGTGATTGATCAGTGCGTTGGCCAGGCCCACGCCCAGGATCGAGCCGATCAGCGTGTGGGAGCTCGACGCCGGAATGCCGAAGTACCAGGTACCCAGGTTCCAGGTGATCGCGGCCGCCAGCAACGAGAACACCATCGCCAGACCGTGACCGGTGTTGACGTTGATCAGCAACTCGACCGGCAACAGGTGAACGATGGCATAAGCCACGCCGACGCCCCCGAGCAGCACCCCGAGGAAGTTGAACACACCAGAGAAAAACACCGCCAGGTGGGGCGGCATGGCCTTGGTGTAAATGACTGTCGCCACCGCGTTGGCGGTGTCATGAAAGCCGTTGATGAACTCGAAGGTGAGGACGAAAGCCAGGGCGAGCAGCAGGCTCACAATCACCCAGGCATCCAGTCCGCTGAATAAATCGATCATGGAAGGTTTTCTGACCCGGTATTAAGGGGGCGGGATTATGACAGAAAAAAAACTAATCGATAGGCAAGCCGCCAATTGGTAGCGATCTGCAACGAAATTTCTGTCCGGCCACCCCATTGACTTCCTGTCGGGAAGCAAAAGGCATGCTTCAACCTTAGCTGAAACCGGGTCGGGTGCAGGCAGGGCGTGATGGTCGTCCTGCTTGAAGCCTTGGGCAGCCTGGAAGATTCACGGCTCTTCTTTGAGCTCGTTTTCCATTTTCTGCAGTTCTTGCTTGAACGCCTGGTCGAGCAGGCTGGCACGTTTGCGCCATGGCTTGCGTTCAGGCTCGGGCTGAGCGGCGTAGGTGGTTACCTCACCGCCGTAGACTTCCTTGTAACGTTGTTCCTGGCGCTCTAATTCTGCGCGCAGTTCATCTTTGGTCACGTTGTTACCTGATGGTGTCGAGTTTGATTCTGGCGATAACGCAGTGGCGGGAAGTACTGAAGGCCATCGGCAAGTCGACTGGAAAACAACCAACGCGACGAGTCTTGGGCAACAGTATTGAACACTTCTGTCACAAGCGGCTACGTACACCAGAACGACAAAGCTGTCGTAGCTACATTCACTTTGATCCGGGTTGCCAGAGTACTGGCGTATTGACCAGGCTTGCGGCCTGTCTATCGCCGGGCAATGCACTCGGGTAGTGCACGCGTTGCGTGGATTGGATCCAGGCCTTGTTGGTCTGGGAAGCCCGCGCCATGGCGTAATAGCATGTCAATTGACGAGTACTATCTCCAAGAAGAACGCTTGAGTCAACTCTGTGCAAAGCCGTAATTGAATTAATGAGGATTAAATCTGATTTCTTGTACGAAGCGTCCGAAGTTTGTAGCAGCGGATGTCGTGACAGAAGTTTGTTATCTCTGTTGCCGAATGCCTGAGACAAAAAACTGGCGGCGTAATTCCATGGAGTTACGCATCGGGGGATCGGCGGAATGTATCTGAATGTCTACAAATGACATTGTTGATGAAGGGCGTGGAGACAAAAACGGCCTTGCGGTTAGCAAGGCCGTTGCCTGGGACTTCTCAGTGGGTACCTGACCAGTATTTCCAAGAAGCCACACAGTGGCGTGTGAAAGGTATAAGCAACAGCGCAGCGGGTCAATTGCGATTATCGGCCAGTCGTTCGATAATCGCCCAAATCCCCCTTGCCGTCGTTCGAAAAAGAGGCGAGAGTGGCGCTATAGATGGCCTGCGTGGCTGCGACGAACGGTGTCAAGATGAACGATCAACTGCGTAATTCATTCGCCTCGCTGGCTCCGCCCATCGTCGCATCACCTGCCAAACGCATTGCCGCCCTCACCGGTGATCCTGATTTCATGACGTCGCTGGCCCGTGGGCTGGCGGTCATTCATGCGTTTCAGGAGCGCAAGCGTCACTTGACCATCGCGCAGATCAGCCATCGCACCGAAATTCCCCGCGCGGCGGTCAGACGTTGCCTGCACACGCTGATCAAACTCGGTTACGCCACCACTGACGGACGTACCTATTCGTTACTGCCGAAGGTGTTGACCCTGGGTCATGCGTATCTCTCGTCGACACCGTTGGCTGTTTCGTCCCAGCCCTACCTGGACCGGATGAGCAACCAACTGCACGAGGCCTGCAACATGGCCACGCTCGAAGGGGACGACATTCTCTATATAGCCCGTTCTGCGACTACCCAGCGGCTGATTTCGGTGGATCTGGCCGTGGGCGGGCGCCTTCCGGCGTATTGCACCTCGATGGGCCGGATTCTGCTGGCAGCGCTGGACGATGTGTCATTGCATGAGTATCTGGATCACGCTGACCTTCAGCCCAAGACGAGCCGCACCCTGTGCACGCCCGAGGCCTTGCTCGAATGCCTGCAGCAGGTTCGCCAGCAGGGTTGGTGCATCGTCGATCAGGAACTGGAACAGGGCCTGCGCTCGATTGCCGTGCCGGTGTATGACGCCTCGGGCCAGGTGTTGGCGGCGTTGAACGTCAGCACCAGTGCCGGGCGAGTGGCGCGCAGTGAGCTGGAGCAGAAATTCTTGCCGATCATGCTCGATGCCAGCCGGGATTTGAGTGCGCAGTTGTTTACCTGAGTTCGCTTGGGGGCGGCGGCGTTCTTGAGATTGCTCCCGCGGGCAAGCCCGGCTGCTACGGGAGCTGTGGCGTTCTGTATATCCAGGGCTTACCGCGCACCGTAGCAGCACGGCTTGCCGGCGGGGGCGATCTTGAAACTGTCGACGCCGGCAAGCCGGACTGCTACGGGATGACCCCTCCACAGGATCTGTTCGGTTATCGAACGCTTAGTCGATTATCGGATTGTCCCGCTGTGCGCTCAGGCATAACCTCCATCACATCCTGGCGATGCAAGCGTGTGCCGTTGCCAGACATGGTCAGGTAATGGGAGAAACATGATGCGTGACGTTTTTATCTGCGATGCAATCCGCACTCCGATTGGCCGGTTTGGCGGCGCGTTGGCCACCGTTCGTGCTGACGATCTGGCCGCGCTGCCGATCAAGGCCCTGATGGAGCGCAATCCTTCGGTGAACTGGAACGAGGTGGACGAGGTGTTCCTCGGTTGCGCCAACCAGGCCGGCGAAGACAACCGCAACGTGGCGCGCATGGCCGCACTGCTGGCGGGCCTGCCGTACACCGTACCGGGCGTGACCCTCAACCGCCTGTGCGCCTCTGGCCTCGATGCCGTGGGCAGTGCGTTCCGTGCGATTGCCAGCGGCGAGATGGAGCTGGCGATCGCCGGCGGCGTGGAGTCCATGTCCCGCGCGCCGTTCGTGATGGGCAAGGCCGACGCCGCCTTTGGCCGTGGCCAGAAACTGGAAGACACCACCCTGGGCTGGCGTTTCGTCAACCCGCAGATGAAAGACCAGTATGGCGTGGAAACCATGCCGCAAACCGGCGACAACGTTGCCGAAGACTTCAAGGTGTCCCGCGAAGACCAGGACGCCTTTGCCCTGCGCAGCCAGCAGCGCACCGCAGCAGCCCAGGCCAGCGGCTTCTTCGCTGAAGAAATCGTGCCGGTGCGCATCGCCCACAAGAAGGGCGAAACCATCGTCGACAAGGACGAGCACCCACGCGCCGACACCAACATGGAAGCGCTGAGCAAGCTCAAACCGGTCAACGGCCCGGGCAAGACGGTCACGGCAGGCAACGCAGCGGGCCTCAACGATGGCGCGGTGGCGCTGATTCTGGCGTCCGCCGAAGCGGTCAAGAAACACGGCCTGACCCCACGCGCCCGCGTACTGGGCATGGCCAGCGCCGGTGTCGAACCTCGGGTTATGGGCGTGGGCCCTGTGCCTGCGGTGCGCAAACTGGTCGAGCGTCTGGGCCTGGCCGTGTCGGACTTCGACGTCATCGAACTCAACGAAGCCTTCGCAAGTCAGGGCCTGGCGGTGATGCGCGAGCTGGGTCTGGCGGACGATTCACCCAAGGTCAACCCGAACGGCGGCGCCATTTCCCTCGGCCATCCCCTGGGGATGAGCGGGGCGCGTCTGGTGCTGACGGCGTTGCATCAATTGGAGAAAACCGGCGGCAGCAAGGGACTTGCCACCATGTGCGTCGGCGTAGGACAGGGCCTGGCTCTGGCGATAGAAAGATAAACGACACACCACGCGATCAACCACCCGAGCCCATCGGTTTGCCTCCACGAAAAGGCAACCCGAGGGCTTGGGCGGTTGTCCTTGTGATGTCGAAGTGTTACTGCTTAAGTCTTAGTGTTACAGGTTATGTCGTAGACTGACTGGCCTTTAAAAAATATGGGGAAACAATAATGACAACGACTCACTACACCGGAGAAGAAAGGAGCAAACGGATCTTTGCGATTGTGGGTGCCTCTTCGGGCAACCTCGTGGAATGGTTCGACTTCTACGTCTACGCCTTCTGCGCCATCTATTTCGCACCGGCTTTCTTCCCGTCCGACGACCCGACCGTGCAACTGCTCAACACCGCAGGCGTGTTCGCTGCGGGCTTCCTGATGCGTCCTATCGGTGGCTGGCTGTTTGGCCGTGTCGCCGATAAGCATGGCCGCAAGAACTCCATGATGATCTCGGTCCTGATGATGTGCGCAGGCTCGCTGGTGATCGCCTGCCTGCCCACCTACGCCTCGATCGGTGCCTGGGCGCCATTCCTGCTGCTGGTGGCGCGACTGTTCCAGGGCTTGTCGGTGGGTGGCGAATACGGCACCACGGCCACCTACATGAGTGAGGTGGCCCTACGCGGACAGCGCGGTTTCTTCGCCTCGTTCCAGTACGTGACCCTGATCGGCGGCCAACTGCTCGCCGTGCTGACGGTCGTGATCCTGCAGCAATTTCTCAGCGCTGACGAACTCAAGGCCTACGGCTGGCGGATTCCGTTCGTGGTGGGTGCCATCGCCGCCGTGATCTCGCTGCTGCTGCGTCGCTCGCTCAAGGAAACCACCACCGCCGAAGTGCGCAAGGACAAGGATGCCGGCAGCATGTCCGCGCTGTTCCGCAATCATTCCGGCGCGTTCATCACCGTGCTGGGTTACACCGCCGGTGGCTCGCTGATTTTCTACACCTTCACCACGTACATGCAGAAATACCTAGTGAACACCGTGCACATGGACGCCAAGACCGCCAGCTACATCATGACCGGGGCGCTGTTCATGTACATGTGCATGCAGCCGGTGTTCGGCGCGCTGGCCGACAAGATCGGGCGTCGTGCCTCGATGCTGTGGTTCGCAGGCCTGGGCACGATTTGCACGGTGCCGATCCTGATGACCCTGAAAACCACCACCAGCCCGGTTCTGGCCTTCGTGCTGATCACCCTGGCGCTGGCCATCGTCAGCTTCTACACCTCGATCAGTGGCCTGGTGAAGGCCGAGATGTTCCCGGTGCATGTTCGCGCGCTGGGCGTGGGCCTGGCCTACGCCGTGGCCAACGCCATCTTCGGCGGCTCGGCGGAATTCGTGGCCCTGAGTTTCAAGAACATGGGCTCGGAAAACACCTTCTACTGGTACGTGACCGCGATGATGGCGATCGCCTTCCTCTTCAGCCTGCGTCTGCCGAAGAAGCCGGAATATCTGCACGAAGATCACTGACGTCATTACGCGCGCCTGCGATCGGGCGCGCGTCATCCATACTCTTCAACGACTTTCTCGCAAAGTGCTCGACATAAAAGGGAGCTGCTATGGCATTCGTACAACTTGAAAATGGTGAAATGCATTACCAGATCGACGGCCCAGCCAATGCGCCGGTGCTGGTGATGTCCAACTCGCTGGGGACCGACCTGCACATGTGGGACGCGCAGGTTCCGGCGTTGAGCAAGTCGTTCCGGGTGGTGCGTTACGACACCCGCGGCCATGGCAAATCCCTCGTGACCCAAGGGCCGTACACCATCGAACAACTGGGGCGCGATGTGCTGGCGCTGCTCGATGCGCTGAAGATCAAGCAGGCGCATTTCTGCGGGTTGTCCATGGGCGGCCTGATCGGCCAGTGGCTGGGTATTCACGCCAATGACCGCCTGCACAAACTGATCCTGTGCAACACCGCAGCCAAGATCGGCGGACCGGAAATGTGGGATCCGCGCATCAAGATGGTGGAGGAGGGCGGCGAACAGGCAATGAAGGAACTGGGCGCCGGTGCCGTAGGACGCTGGTTCACCCCGGACTTCGCACGGGACCACGCCGACAAGGTTACGCCGGTGACCGACGTCCTGGCCTCGACTTCCTCCCTGGGCTACGCGGCCTGTTGCGCGGCGGTACGCGATGCCGATTTCCGCAAGCAGTTGCACACGATCACGGTGCCGACGCTGATGATCTGCGGTAGCCACGATGCAGTGACCACGGTGGCCGACGGGCACTTCATCCAGAACCACATTGCCGGTTGCCAGCTCTCGGATTACTACGCGGCGCACCTGTCCAATGTTGAGTTGGGTGAGGTGTTCACTTTGCGTGTGACGGAGTTCCTGCTGAGCTGAATGCGCGCCGCCTGCCTCGTAGCAGCACGGCTTGCCGGCGGGGGCGTCGTGTCAGGCAATAAATCTGTGCCTGATCCACCGCACCCGCCGGCAAGCCGTGCTGCTACGGGATCGCGGCGGTACGGTAATCCGAGACAATAAAAAACCCACCAAGAGGTGGGTTTTTTATTGAGCGATGAATCAGAACATCCGCATCGGCGGCACGTCGCCCGCCGTCGGTTTCTTCTCGCCGGTCTGGGTCTGTTCGTACCAGCCGCCACCCAATGCCTTGTACAGGTTGACCTCACTGGTCAGCTGCGACAGGCGATCGGTGATCAACGACTGCTGCGCGCTGAACAACTGACGCTGGGCGTCGAGGAAGGTCAGGTTGCTGTCGACGCCGATACGATAACGACGCTCGGCCAGGCGGTAGTAGTCCTGGTTGGCGGTGACGAAATCGGTCTGCGCCTTGAGCTGGTCGGTGAAGGTCTTGCGCGAGGCCAGGCCGTCGGAGACTTCCTGGAACGCGGTCTGAATCGCCTTCTCGTAATTGGCAACGCCGATGTCTTTCTGGATCTTGGAGTAGTCCAGGCTGGCGCGCAGGCTCCCGGCGTTGAAGATCGGCAGGTTGATCTTCGGCGTGAACAGCCAGGTGCCCGAACCGCCCTTGAACAGGCCGCTCAGATCACCGCTGGCGGTCCCGGCACTGGCCGTCAGGCTAATGCTGGGGAAGAACGCCGCACGGGCCGCGCCGATGTTGGCGTTGGCAGCCTTGAGGCTGTACTCGGCCTGCAGGATGTCAGGACGGCGTTGCAGCAGTTCGGACGGCAAGCCAGGCGGCATCTCGTTGAGCATGTCGGCGCTCAGCGGTTTGGACGCTGGCAGGTTGGCTGGCAGACCGGTACCCAGTAGCAGGACGAGATTGTTCTCATCCTGTGCCACCAGGCGCTGGTACTGCGCCAGCTTGACCCGGGCGCTCTCGACGGACGTGCGCGACTGCGCCAGGTCCAGTGCCGAGGCCACGCCGACTTCGCTGCTGCGCGAGGTCAGACGGAAGCTTTCTTCGAAGGCGCCGAGGGTGTCCTGCGTCACCTTGTACAGCTCTTTGTCGGCCTGCCAGGTCAGGTAGGCGTTGGCGACGTTGGCCACCAGGCTGATCTGCGTGCTGCGGCGGGCTTCTTCGCTGGAGAAGTACGTCTGCAGGGCTTGCTCGCTCAGGCTGCGAACGCGACCGAACAGGTCCAGTTCATAGGCGCTGACACCCAGGCCCACCGAGTACTGGCTGGTGATGCCGGCCTGGCCGCTCTGGGACAGATCGGCCGGCACCCGCTGGCGGGTCCCGGTGGCGTCAGCCGCGACCGCCGGGTACAGGTCCGCACGCTGGATGCGGTACTGCGCCCGGAAGGCGTCGATGTTCAAGGCCGCGACACGCAGGTCGCGGTTGTTTTCGAGGGCAGTCTGAATCAGTTGTTGCAGCGCCGGGTCCTGGAAGAACTGGCGCCAGCCTTGCTCGGCGGCGGCCTGGTTCGCCGCCTGGGCCGGCGAATACGCCGGGCCTTGCGGATACTGGGCGGCCACCGGTGCTGCAGGCTGCTTGTAATCGGGGATCAACGAGCAGCCGCTAAGAACGATCGCGGTCACTGCCAGAGAGATCAGGGACTTGCTCATTGGCCAGCCTCATCGTGTGGGATATGTTTCTGTTTGCTCTTGAACAACCCGGACACCGATACGAAGAACAGCGGTACCCAGAAGATCGCCAGGATGGTCGCGGTAATCATACCGCCGATCACGCCTGTACCGATCGAATGCTGGCTGCCGGAGCCTGCGCCGGTGGAGATGGTCAGCGGCACCACACCGAGGATGAACGCGGCAGACGTCATCACGATCGGTCGCAGACGCATCCGGCACGCTTCGACCGCTGCGTCGATCAACGACTTGCCTTGCTCATGCAGTTCCTTGGCGAACTCGACGATCAGAATCGCGTTCTTCGCCGCCAGACCCACCGTCACCAACAGGCCCACCTGGAAGAACACGTCGTTGGACAGCCCTCGCAGACTGGTCGCCATCAGCGCACCGATGACACCCAGCGGCACCACGAGCAGTACGGCAATCGGAATCGACCAGCTTTCGTACAGCGCTGCCAGGCAGAGGAATACCACCAGTACCGAAATTGCATACAGCGCCGGTGCCTGGGAGCCGGAGAGACGTTCTTCGAACGACAGACCCGTCCAGGAATAACCGATGCCCTGCGGCAACTGCTGCGCCAGCTTCTCGATCTCGGCCATCGCCTGACCGGTACTGTAGCCCGGCGCCGGAGTACCGAGAATCTCCTCGGCCGGTACACCGTTGTAGCGCGACAGTTTTGGCGAACCGTAGACCCACTCGCCGGTGGCGAAGGCGCTGAACGGCACCATGGTCCCGCTGGCGTTGCGCACGTACCACTTGTTCAGGTCCTCAGGGCTCATCCGCGACTTGGGATTACCCATGATGTAGACCTTCTTCACCCGACCGCGGTCGATGAAGTCGTTGACGTAGTTACCGCCCATCGCCACCGACAGCGTGGTGTTGATGTCGGTTTGCGTCACGCCAAGGGCGCGGGCTTTTTCGTCATCGATGTTCAGCTGGTATTGCGGCTCGTCCGTCAGGCCGTTGGGGCGCACGCCTGCCAGGATCTTGCTCTGCGAAGCCAGGCCCAGCAGCTGGTTACGTGCCTGCATGAGTTTTTCATGGCCAAGGCCAGCCTGGTCCTGCAGGTACAGGTCGAAACCGGTGGCGTTACCCAGTTCCAGTACCGCAGGTGGCACCACGGCGAAGGACATCGCGTCACGGAAGCCGAAGAAGTGTTGCTGGGCACGCTTGGCGACTTCGAACACGCTGTTGGACGAATCACGCTCATCCCACGGCTTGAGCAGCACGAATGCCAGGCCCGAACTCTGACCGCGACCTGCGAAGTTGAAGCCGTTGACCGAGAACACCGATTTGACGCCCGGGTCGGTCAGCAGGAATTCGCGCATCTTGTCCAGGGTGCCCTGGGTCCGCTCGGCGGTGGAGCCGGGCGGGGTCTGGACCTGAGCGAAGATCACGCCCTGGTCTTCTTCTGGCAGAAACGCAGTCGGAATGCGGGTGAACATCCAGATCATGCCGGCGAAGATCAACAGGTACGCCAGGAACGCCGGGAACTTGTGGCGAATGACGTTGCTGACGCCGCGCTCATAGCTCAATACGCTGCGGTCGAAAGTACGGTTGAACCAGCCAAAGAAACCCTTGCGCGGCTGGCCGTGCTTTTCAGGGTCGATGGGCTTGAGCATCGTGGCGCACAGCGCCGGGGTGAAGACCAGCGCGACCAGTACCGACAGCGCCATGGCAGACACCACGGTGATCGAGAACTGCCGGTAGATCACGCCCGTGGAGCCGCCGAAGAAGGCCATCGGCAGCAGTACCGCCGACAGCACCATGGCGATACCGACCAGAGCGCCCTGGATCTGCTCCATGGATTTGCGGGTGGCTTCCCGAGGCGACAGATGCTCCTCGGCCATCACCCGCTCGACGTTTTCCACCACGACGATGGCGTCGTCCACCAGCAAGCCGATGGCCAGCACCATACCGAACATGGTCAGGGTGTTGATGGTGAAGCCGGCTGCGGCGAGGATCCCGAAGGTACCGAGCAATACCACCGGCACCGTCATGGTGGTGATGATGGTGGCGCGGAAGTTCTGCAGGAACAGGTACATCACCAGGAACACCAGAATGATCGCCTCACCCAGGGTGTGGACCACGCCGGTGATGGATTCCTGGACCACAGGCGTGGTGTCGTACGGGTAGACCGCTTTCATGCCAGGCGGGAAGAACGGCTCCAGACGGCTGATCGTCTCGCGGATGGCCTTGGAGGTGTCCAGTGCGTTGGCACCGGTCGCCAGCTTGATCGCCAGGCCCGAAGCCGGTTTGCCGTTGAACTGTGCGTCGACGCTGTAGTTCTCGCCGCCCAGGCCGATGGTCGCGACGTCTTTGAGGCGGACTTGCGAACCGTCCTGGTTGACCTTGAGCAGGATGTTGCCGAACTGGTCGGCGTTCTGCAGGCGGGTCTTGCCGATGATGGTGGCGTTGAGCTGCTGGCCCTTGACCGCAGGCAGGCCGCCGATCTGGCCGGACGACACCTGGACGTTCTGCGCGGTGATCGCCGCTTTCACGTCGACCGGGGTCAGCTGGTAGTTGTTCAGCTTGTCCGGGTCGAGCCAGATGCGCATCGCGTACTGGGCACCGAACACCTGGAAGTCACCCACACCCGGGGTACGGGCGATCTGGTCCTGGATGTTGGAGACGATGTAGTTGGACAAGTCTTCCTTGCCCATGCTGCCGTCTTCGGACACCAGGCCGATCACCAGCAGGAAGTTCTTCACCGCCTTGGTCACGCGCAGACCCTGCTGCTGCACTTCTTGCGGCAGCAGCGGGGTGGCCAGGTTGAGCTTGTTCTGTACCTGAACCTGAGCGATGTCCGGGTTGGTCCCCTGGTTGAAGGTCACGGTGATGGTCATGCTGCCATCGGAGTTACTTTCAGAGGAGATGTAACGCAGGTTGTCGATACCGTTCATCTGCTGTTCGATGACCTGCACCACGGTGTCCTGCACGGTCTGTGCAGACGCACCTGGGTAGGTCACCTGAATGGCGATGGCCGGTGGCGCAATGGCCGGATACTGGTTGATCGGCAGCTTGAGAATCGACAGCGTGCCGACCAGCATGATCACGAGGGCGATAACCCACGCGAAAATGGGTCGATCGATGAAAAACTTCGACATGAATCAGTTACTCCCTTGGGCGGGAGCCGGGGCGGCAGCCGGTTTCACGTTGGTGGCGTCCGCTACGGTCACCTGGGCACCGGGCTTGACGTACTGCAGGCCTTCGGTGATCACGCGATCACCCGGGTTCAGGCCCTTGTCCACGACCCAGTCAGTGCCACTGGTACGGGTGGCCACCAGGCTGCGCAGCTCGACCTTGTTGTCCTGGTTGACCACCAGGGCGGTCGGTGTGCCTTTCAGGTCACGGGTCACGCCTTGTTGCGGCACCAGGATTGCTTTCTCGTTCACACCGGATTGCAGGCGGGCGTGCACGAACATGCCAGGCAGCAGGGTGTGGTTCGGGTTCGGGAACACTGCACGCAGGGTCACGGAACCTGTGGTCTGGTCGACCGATACTTCGGAGAACTCAAGCTTGCCGTCAACCGGGTACTGGCTGTTGTCTTCCAGGGTCAGCTTGACCTTGGCGGCGTTGTCACCGGCCTTCTGCAGCTTGCCGCTTTCCAGTTCGCGGCGCAGACGCAGCATCTCGGTCGAGGACTGGATCACGTCGACGTAGATCGGGTCCAGTTGCTGAATGGTGGCCATCGCATCGGTCTGGCCATTGCTGACCAGGGCGCCTTCAGTCACGAGCGAGCGACCGATACGACCGGAAATCGGCGCATACACTTTGGTGTAGCGCAGGTTGATTTCGGCGTTCTGCACGGCAGCCTGGGCTTCGCGGGCGTTGCCCACTGCGGTGTCGTATTCCTGACGGCTCACGGCCTGTTCGTTGATCAGCTGCTTGTAGCGACCGGCCAGCGAGTTGGTGGCATCGTAGGTCGCCTTGGCGCTGTTCAGGTTGGCTTCATACACGGCTGGATCGATCTGATACAGCTGCTGGCCGGCCTTGACGTCGGTGCCTTCGGTGAACATGCGCTTGAGGATGATGCCGTTGACCTGCGGACGCACTTCAGCGACGCGGTAGGCGGTGGTGCGGCCCGGCAGGTCGGAAACCAGCGTGTAGGGCTGGGGCTGGATGGTCACGACGCCGACCTGAGGAGGTGGTGGGGCAGCAGCTGCCGCTTCTTCCTTCTTACTGCATCCGCTGAGCAGCGATGCCAGGGCGACGGCAGTGACCAGTACGGTAACAGCTGGCTTGAATTGCATGAAAATCCTCGGGTCAGGAGCAATGCTCATGAGAAGTGAAAAGGGCTTAAAGGGTTTTCCGGCTGGATAAGTAGCAAGCTAATGAATATACTTACGTTCACGGTTGTTTGTAAACACCCGCACGTGCGACAGACGAACGCACTGCCGGTATCGATCGCTCTCGCGGGACAAGGCAATACAAATGCCGCCCGCTATGCTGTTCAGGCCACTCGACCGCAGAGCCTGAAGCATCTTCATTGAGGTTTTACTGCCATGGTTCGACGCACGAAAGAGGAAGCACTGGAAACGCGCAGGCAGATTCTTGAAGCCGCCGAGCAGGCTTTCTTCGAGCGCGGCGTGGCGCGCACCACGCTGGCCGACATCGCGACCCTGGCAGGGGTGACTCGGGGCGCCATCTACTGGCACTTCAGCAACAAGGCCGATCTGGTGCAGGCGATGCTCGACAGCCTGCATGAGCCGCTGGAAGAAATGGCGCGCGCCAGCGAGAGCGCCGACGAATTGGACCCTTTGGGATGGACACGTAAGCTTCTGGTTCATTTGTTTCAGCAAGTTGCTACGGACCCAAAAACCCGCCGCATCAATGAAATTCTTTTTCATAAATTCGAATTCACCGATGAAATGTGCGACATGCGGCGCCAGCGGCAATTCGTCTGGCTTGACGCCAACGAGCGAATCGCCCTGGCTCTCGGCAACGCCGCGCGTCAGGGGCAGCTCCCCGCTGACCTGGACTCGCAGCGAGCGGCCGTTTGTCTGCATGCTTATATACACGGCATTCTGGGCCAGTGGTTACTGGTGCCTGACAGCTTCCCTCTGTACGAGGACGCCGAACGACTGGTCGATACCGTTCTGGATATGCTTCGTTACAGCCCCGCCTTGCGAGGCGCTGCGCCCCGGCGCCCAGCCGATGCCACCGCACTATAACGGCGTGGCGCATAGCCTGCATCTATACCTAGGTTCTACCGGGTTGAACAGGTGGTTTACCTGCTCTTTACCCTGAAATTTCTGTCATTCAGCCGGGCGACAGCAACGGGCCGTTCAGCGGTCCTTGTCTTCGCGGCCACGCAACACGGTGTTGGGCATCGCCAGCGCCGCCGACAACCCCAGTAACGAAACGGCGGCGCTTGCCAGCAACAAGTGCTGGAACGTCATCGCCAATTGACCTCGCAACAGCTCAAGCGCCGGGCCACTGACCTTGTTCAGGCTGTCCATCAACAGGTTCCCGGACTGCCCCTCGCCACCGATCGCGCCAGCGCTGAGCTGATCCAGACCGGAGCCTGCCAGCATCGCCAGCAACAGCGCCGACATGCTCGCCACACCCACCGCGCCGCCCAGCGAGCGGAAAAGGTTGGTGGTGCTGGTGGCCACGCCCATGTCTTTCATTTGCACCGAATTCTGCGAGCCCACCAGCGACGTCGGGAACTGCAAGCCGCAGGCGATGCCGGTCAGCACCATGAACAGGCTGGTCAGAATCACCGAGTCCGCCGGGGTGAAGGCAATGCCGATGATGGTCAGCGGCATCAGCAACGCGCCGCTGAGGATGATGGGTTTGTAATGGCCGGTCAGCGAGGTGCGGCGGCCGCCGAAGTAGGCGCCCATGGGCATGCCGATGGCCAGCGGCATCAGGTGCAGCGCTGCACTGTCCGCACCGCCGCCGGTGACAGTCTGAAAGCGCAAGGGCAGCAGGACGATCAGCGAAATGGCCTGGAAGTTGGTGAAGAACACCGTGCACCAGCACAACACCGCACTGCGGTTGGCGAACAGGTGCATCGGCAGCAATGGCTCGCGCGCGCGGCGTTCATGGACAACGAACAGCATCAGTGCCAGCAGGGCCACGCCCAGTTGCGTCAGCACATGAGGGTTGCGCCAGCTGTGGCCCTGGCCGATTTCGGTGATGCCCAGGAGCAGCGCGGTCAGGCCGACGATCATCAGCACCGTCCCCAGGTAGTCGATGATCGGCTTGCGCTGCGGTACCGGCAGGCCGATGAGAGTCTTGCGCGCCACCCACCAGGCAATGAACCCCAGCGGCAGGTTGATGATGAACACCCAGCGCCAGGACAGGTATTCGGTCATGAAACCGCCGAGCACGGGGCCCGCGACACTGGCGACCGCGTACATGCTGCTGAAATAACCCTGATAGCGGCCACGCTCGCGGGGTGGCACGATGTCGCCGATGATGGCCTGGCTGACCGAGACCATCCCGCCCGCACCAATACCCTGCAGCACTCGCGCCAGCACCAGTTGCTCCATGTTTTGCGCCATGGCGCAGAACAGCGAGGCGAGGGTGAATGTTCCCAGGCCAAACAGCATCAGGCGCCTGCGGCCGTACAGATCGCCCAGTTTGCCGTAAATCGGCACGGCGACGGTCAGGGCTACCATGTAGGCCGAGATCACCCAGGCGAGGAGGTCAAAATCGTTGAACTGGGCCGAGATGGCTGGCATCGAGACCGCGACGATGGTCTGGTCCAGCGCACTGAGAAAGACGGCCATCATCAGCGCGAAAAGAATGCTGCGGATGTCCGTATGGGATTGATTCAGACTGGTCACGGGGCAGGACTCGAACAGGCAGTTTGACCCGCCGCAACCACGGCGGGGGGAATGTGCCCAGTCTAATCCGTTAGCTTCCTAATCGATACCAGGCTGATGCCGTTTTATCGAGTCAGCTGGATGGGTCAGCGCAGTGAGCTGAAGGTGGCATCGGCGGGGGCGCAATGGCCGAAGGTGCAGACCAGTGCACCGCGTGGCTGTTGTCGCAGTTGTTCGATCCGGTAGGCGCCTGCGCCATAAATGGCCAGAACCACTGCAACGGCGACTACATAAACGCATTGTCTTTTTATTGTGGTTTGCATGACAGTTGCCTCGATCCGGTTAAAAAATGATCTTTTCTACGGATAAGGTCAGTGTAGGCCCGTATCGGGGGTGATGGCGTGGTGATGGGTATTGAATGTTTATATCGGTAGCGCCGGGGTGTTGGCGTTATGACGATGGAACTAAATCTGCTGATCGCGGTGATCGTTGCCACGCTCCGCGTCGGCTTGCGATGCTGACGTTGCGTTTATATCCGTTCGCGATGGTGATGCTGATTCAGTTTTCCGCCCTTACGGCGGGTCACTTTTTCCAAGAGCTGAAAAAGTAACCAAAAAAGCCCTGCGACAGGCTGGGGTCCTTCGGACTTCCCTCGACTCCGGCGTCGTTCCGGGGGCACGCCATGATGGGCCATCCATGGCCCGCACGGCTTTCGCGGCATCCCTGCCGCTCATCCCCCTCCAAGACACCTGCGCTCGGCCTGGCGCCTTAACGTCGCGCCCTGTGTCGCCTGAACCATCGCGCACCAAGATCAAAAGCAAGATCAAAATCTTTGGTTGTACACAGCTCCGTAGCAGCACGGCTTGCCGGCGGGGACGTCCTCAAAATCGCCCCCGCCGGCAAGCCGTGCTGCTACGGGCCGGTGCTCGCATCTGTAGGAGCGCGCTTGCCCGCGACGGCGGCCTGTCAGTCACATCTTCATCACCCGACACACCGCCATCGCGAGCAAGCTCTCTCCCACGGCCTCCGGCCAGAAACAGAACGAATTCACCCCACCAACCCGTAGCAGTCCGGCTTGCCGGCGTCAGCGCCCCCAAAATCGCCGACGCCGGCAAGCCGGACTGCTACGGGTCGGTGTTGGCATCTGTAGGAGCGCGCTTGCCCGCGACGGCGGCCTGTCAGCCACATCTTCATCACCTGACACACCGCCATCGCGAGCAAGCTCCCTCCCTCGGCCCCCGGCCAGAAACACTTCGAGGCCACCCCACCTAACCCGTAGCAGTCCGGCTTGCCGGCGTCAGCGCCCCCAAAATCGCCCCCGCCGGCAAGCCGTGCTGCTACGGGGCGGTGTTCGCATCTGTAGGAGCGCGCTTGCCCGCGACGGCGGCCTGTCAGCCACATCTTCATCACCTGACACACCGCCATCGCGAGCAAGCTCCCTCCCACGGCCCTCGGCCAGAAACACTTCGAGGCCACCCCACCAAACCCCTAGCAGTCCGGCTTGCCGGCGTTGGCGGTCTTGAACGCGCCGCAGGCTTTGGATCAGCGTTGTGCCGCCTGGATCAGCAGCCAGTCGAGCAATTGCTGAAGGTGCGGGGAAGGTGCGGTGCGGTTGGGGTACACGAAATAATAGGCCGCGCCGGTGCGCACCTTGAGGTCGAACGGGGTGACCAGCCGTCCGGCGCTGAGGTCTTCGCCGATCAGGGCCCAGTCGCCCATCGCCACCCCCGAACCCTGGGAGGCCACGGTCATCGCCAGGTCCATGGTGTCGAAGTGTTGCCCCTTGCCGAGGTTGCTGAGCCTGACGCCTGCTGCCTTGAGCCACTGCCCCCAGTCTTGCTCGCCCAGGGTGGGGTGCAACAGCATGTGGTGTTCTAGGTCGGTGAAATGCCCCAGAGGCTGGGCGGCTTCAAGCAATGAGCGTGAACACACCGGAGTCAGTTGTTCGTCGAACAGGTGGTGAATCTGCATCGAATCGTCAGGATGTACGCCGTACACCACCGCAGCGTCAAACCCTTCATGGCGAAAATCGACGCCATGGGCGATGGTCGTGGTCAGCTCGACGGGAGCGTCCGGGCGTTCCCTCTGCCACTGCATCAACCGGGGCAGCAGCCAACGGGTGATGCAAGTCGGCGCCTTCAATTGCAGTGCCTGGCGGCGTTCGCCGACCTGATCCACAGCGTCTTCGATCAGCCCGAAAATATGCTCGATACGTGGGAACAGCTCGCGCCCCTCGGGCGTCAGGTTCAACCCCCTGGCCTGGCGCTGGAACAGCCTATAACCCAGATGACTTTCCAGCCCTGCGATCTGCCGGCTCACCGCACCTTGAGTGATGTGCAGCAATTCGGCAGCCCGGGTGAAATTGCAGCATCGGGCAACCACCAGAAATGTGTGCAGCGAGGGCAGGGGAGGCAATCGTTTCATGGGGCTACTGGTCATGAGGCATGAGCTGGGGACATGGCTAAGCATGACATTTTTTGCGTTGTCACCGATATCTCCCCGCAGGTCCAATGTTCGCCATATCTGCCGCTTTTTCCAGGCAGACCCGTGAACCGGCAATCAGAACAACGAAAGGTCCAGGCATATGGCGACGTGCGGCGAAGTATTGGTCAAGTTACTCGAAGGCTATGGCGTCGAGCAGGTGTTCGGCATTCCCGGTGTGCACACGGTGGAGCTGTACCGTGGGCTGGCCGGTTCTTCGATCAGGCACGTCACTCCGCGCCATGAGCAGGGCGCAGGCTTCATGGCTGACGGCTATGCACGCACCAGCGGCAAGCCGGGGGTGTGTTTCATCATCACCGGGCCTGGCATGACCAACATCACCACCGCCATGGGTCAGGCCTATGCCGACTCGATCCCGATGCTGGTGATCTCCAGCGTGCAGTCGCGCAGCCAGTTGGGCGGCGGGCGCGGCAAGCTGCATGAGCTGCCTGCGCAGGGAGCTCTGGTTGCAGGCGTGGCGGCCTTTTCCCACACGCTGATGTCGGCGGCCGAGTTGCCGTCGGTGCTGGCGCGGGCCTTTGCGCTGTTCCAGGCAGGGCGTCCGCGGCCGGTGCACATCGAAATCCCGCTGGATGTGCTGGTGGAAAACGCCGATGACCTGCTCACCAGCCAGCCGGTGTCGGTCACCCGTGCAGGCCCGTCCCCTGCGGCGATCAAGCAGATGGCGAGTCTCTTGGCCAACGCCAGGCGGCCGTTGATTCTGGCCGGTGGCGGCGCCATCGATGCCGCACCTGCACTGACCCGCCTGGCAGAACAGCTGGACGCGCCGGTCGCGCTGACCATCAACGCCAAGGGCATGCTGCCTTCGCACCATCCGCTGCTGATCGGCTCGACCCAGTCGCTGGACCCGACCCGCGAGATCATCGAGGGCGCCGACGTGGTGCTGGCCATCGGCACCGAGCTTGCGGAAACCGACTACGACGTCACCTTCCAGGGCCATTTCAAGATCCCGGGCACCTTGCTGCGCATCGATATCGACCCCGATCAGACGGTGCGCAACTTCCCGCCGAAAGTGGCGTTGGTGTCCGATGCCACAACCGCTGCCCAGGCGCTGGTCGACGCTGTGGGCGAATTGACTCTCGCCGAGCGCTCCCAGGATTGGGGCAGCAAACGCGCCGCCGCGCTGAAAGCCACGCTGGACGCCTCATGGGATGAAGCCACCCGCGGGCAGACGCTGTTCCTCAACACCGTGCTCGAAGTGCTGCCGGAGATCGTGATCGTCGGCGACTCCACCCAGCCGGTCTACACCGGCAACCTGACGCTGGATCTGGACAAGCCACGCCGCTGGTTCAACTCATCCACCGGCTACGGCACCCTGGGTTACGCGCTGCCGGCTGCGATTGGCGCCTGGCTGGGCAGCCAGGACGCAGGCGAGCGCAACCCCGTGGCCTGCCTGATCGGCGACGGCGGCCTGCAATTCACCCTGTCGGAGCTGGCCTGCGCGGTCGAAGCGAAGACTCCGATCATCGTGCTGCTGTGGAATAACCAGGGCTACGAAGAAATCAAGAAATACATGGTCAACCGCGCCATCGAGCCGGTCGGCGTGGACATCTACACCCCGGACTTCATCGGCGTCGCCAAGGCGCTAGGCTCTGCGGCGGAAGCGGTGGACGGCGTCGAGTCCCTCAAGGCAGCGCTGCTGACGGCAAGCGACCGTCAGGGGCCGACCGTTATCGAAATCGACCAGCGCGGCTGGATGAATGGGTTGAAAGCATCGTGAGTGAGGCAACTGTGTTGAGTCCGGTTCTGGCAGGTCTGTACATCGATGGCAAATGGCGCTCGGGCGACGAGCAATTGCCGGTTATCAATCCTTCAACCGAGGAGCGTCTGGCCATCGTCACCGGTGGCGATGCCCGTGCGGTGGACGATGCAGTCCATGCGGCTCGCGCAGCGTTCGGCGGCTGGTCACAGACCACTGGCGCGGCGCGGGCGATGATTCTGCGCAGAATTGCCGAAGGGGTGGCGGCGCGTCGCGAACGGCTGATCGAACTGCAGTCGAGCAACAACGGCAAGCCGGGCTTCGAAGCGGCCATCGACGTGGACGATGTGATTGCCACCTTCAACTATTACGCCGACCTTGCCGAAGCGTCCGATGGCCAGCAGGATCGCGCAGTGCAACTGCCTGTCGAAGACTTCACCGCGCGGCTGCGGCGTGAGCCCTGTGGCGTGGTCGGGCTGATCGTGCCGTGGAACTTCCCGATGGTCACCACCGCCTGGAAACTGGCCCCGGCACTGGCGGCCGGTTGCTGTGTGCTGCTCAAGCCGTCGGAGGTCACGCCACTGGCCGAGCTGGAACTGGCGCAGATCATTGCCACCAGCGGTGTTCCGGCAGGCGTGTTCAACGTCGTCTGCGGCACGGGTGTGTCGGTGGGCGCGTCGTTATCTGCGCATCCGGGGATCGCCAAGGTTTCGTTCACTGGCAGCAACGCCGTGGGCGTGCAGGTCATGCAGCGCGCCGCCGAAACAGTGAAAGGCGTGAGCCTGGAGCTGGGCGGCAAATCTTCGCTGCTGGTCATGGCTGATGCCGATCTGGACCTGGCGGTGGATCTGGCCAGCGGCGGCGGCTACTTCAATGCCGGGCAGATGTGCTCGGCCACCAGCCGCGTACTGGTTGCGCAGGAGATTCTGGAGCCGTTTCTCGAGCGTCTGCTGGCCAAGGCCCGGTCGATCAAGGTCGCAGGCCCAGGCAACGAAGACGCCGAGATGGGCCCGCTGGTGAACCAGGCGCAGTACCGGCGCGTGGTCGCGCATATCGAGGCGGGCAAGGATTCAGGCGCGCGCCTGCTGTGCGGCGGTGTGCGGCCGGCGGATCAGCCTCGCGGCTATTTCCTCACCCCGGCGATTTTCACCAACGTGCCGCTGGACAGCGCCTTGTGGCGTGAAGAGATTTTCGGGCCGGTGCTGTGCGTGCGCGGTTTCAGCTCCCAAGCCGAGGCCATCGCCCTGGCCAACGACACGCAGTTCGGCCTGGTGGCCAGTGTGGTCAGCCGCGATCTCGACGCCGCCGAGCGTATCGCCAACGCCCTTGAGGCGGGGATGGTGTGGATCAACGCGCCGCAGGTGATCTTCCCGCAGGCCTCATGGGGCGGCTACAAGCAGAGCAGCCTGGGGCGCGAGCTGGGGCCCTGGGGTCTGCAGGCCTTCCAGGAGATCAAGCACGTGGTGCGCGCGGTCTGATCACAGCGTCTTGCGCAGGCGCGCCAGATCCCGCAAGGGCGGCGCGCCGAACAGCCGGCTGTACTCGCGGCTGAATTGCGAGGGGCTTTCATAGCCCACCTTGTACCCGGCCGCCGACGCTTCGAGCCCGTCGGACAACATCAGGCGGCGGGCCTCCTGCAATCGCAGCTGCTTCTGATATTGCAGCGGGCTCATGTTGGTCACGGCCTTGAATCTATGGTGCAGGGTCGAGACGCTCAGGTTCACTTCCTTTGCCAGCTCATCGATACGCAGCGCTTGCTGGAAGTTTTCGTTCAGCCATTTGATGGCCTGGGTCACGCGATGGGTCTGGCAGTTGGAAATGGCAATTTCGTACAAGCGATAGCCTTCGCTCCCACGCAGCAGGCGGTAAAGAATTTCCCGGGTAATCAGCGGTGCGAGCATGGGGATGTCTTTCGGGCTGTCGAGCAGGCGAATCAGCCGGATCACGGCGTCGAGCAATTGCGAGTCGATGCGCTCGACATACATCCCGCGTCCGCTGGGGCGGCTCGGAACGCTCATGGGACCGGCCTCCGCAATCAACGCATTGATTTGCGCAGGGTCGATGTCCAGGCGCATCGCCAGGTGCGGCTCGTCCGGTGTCGCGTAGATCACCTTGCCGCTGATCGGCAGGGCGACTGACAGCACCAGGTAATTGAGCGGATCGTAGGTAAACACCTCGTCACCCAGGGTCACGTCCTTGCGACCTTGGGCCATGATGCACAGCGCTGGATGCACAAGCCCCGGCACCGATTGCTGGGCATGATCGTGGCGCACCATGAACAGGGACTTGATGACGGTCTGAAAACTGCCATCGGTCGGCGCATGCCGGCGAATCAGTTCTGCCAGCTCGGCGCGCTGTTGCTCCATCTGCGGGGTCAGTTCTGCAATGGGCTGGCTATCTGTCCCGGCTGGCGGGGCGGAAGAGGCGACGGTGGGCAGCATGGGAAACGTCCTCTGGCGATGCATCGATGGGGCACAGGATATTTTTGTGCAATCGACGACGGTAGACGAATACTGCCGGATGATTGCCCGATTCTGCATCAGGTTGTTGCAGCGTGCGACGAAACCCCTTGCCCATCGGGGTTTATTGCTCAAAAGTCCAAGGCGGGCTGTGACAGCTTTGTGACGGCTCCCGGCCCTGAAAAAAAGTGCCGGCGCAGGATCAGGCAATTACCGGGCAGTAATTGGCTAACGACAGTTGCACCCATGCCCCTAATCTTCATTCCCGGCCGCAAAGCATTTCCTCTGTCGCGGCTGGACCAAGGGAGCACGGACAATGCAAAGCACCTCCATCGTCAGTCATCTGGTATACGCCCGCGCCAGCGCCGGGAACAGCGTGCAACTGGGCGCACGCCTGAGCACCTTGATTGCCCAGACCTCGAGAACGGCCGGCTGCCTGCATTTCGCCTTGCAGCGGTCCATGACCGAGCAGGATCTGTGGGTCATTTCCGGATTGTGGGCGGATAAATCCGCGATGAACGACTGGTTTGCCAGCCCGGAACTGAATGTATTCGCCGAGTTGATGAGTGAGCGAGTAGTGAGCAGCCTGGATTTTCAGACGTTTGCCAATGTGACGGCATTACAGGCCAGGGCCGCTTATGCCTTGCCGGATGCGCGGATGGCAGGATGATTGGCCTGGCTGTGAATGGCGCCGATCGCGAGCAAGCTCACTCCTACAGGTGCGCGCGGTTTCTTGTAGGAGTGAGCTTGCTCGCGATGGCGTCATCCCAAGCGATGAAAGTTGGCGGTTTTCAGGCGGCTCAGGTTTAAAATCCCTGCCTTTCCCTACCAAGGCAGATCTTGCTCTTATGGCACGCAAAGAATTCCAGCATCACGAAGCCGTTTCCGCCGCCGTTCCAGGTGAGGGCGGGTACAGTGCCGCCATCGCGGTCAAAGGCCTGGGCGCCGGGGGCGCGCCGACTTTTCACCGACTGCTCGTCGACCAGAAATTCAAGACTGCGCTGGACGCCGATCAGGCCGCCGTACAGGAGCTGGAGCGGCTGATCGACGTGACCAGCGAAGGCGAACTGATGTTTGCCCAGGACTGATCAGGCCTTTGGCCGGTACATCTTGAACAATGCCTCTGGGCCCAGCTGAAAATAGTCGGCCGGGCCACCGCCGCGCAGTATCGGCTCACCGGCAGCGGTGTCGTAGACGCCGTCCTTGAGCAGCCGCTTCTCGATATGCACGGCCACCACCTCTCCCAGAATCAACCAGCTCGGCACGACCTCTTTATCGGCGCGCTGCAACTGGATGATCTGCGTCACCTTGCACTCGAACGCCACCGGCGTTTCCTTCACCCGTGGCACTGACACGATGCGCGACGGCGCGGCTGTAAGGTTCGCCAATTCGAATTCGTTGATGTCGGCCGCTACCGGCGCGCAACTGGCGTTCATCTGCTCGGCCAGCGGGCGGGTGGCCAGGTTCCAGACGAACTCGCCGGTCTGTTCGATGTTGTTCAGGCTGTCTTTGCGTCCGATGCTGCAAAAGCCAATGATCGGCGGCACGTAGTTGAATGCGTTGAAAAAGCTGTAGGGCGCAAGGTTCAGGTTGCCCTGAGCGTCTTGGGACGAAATCCAGCCGATGGGACGTGGACCGACGATGGCGTTGAACGGATCGTGGGGCAGGCCGTGGCCTTTGGAGGGTTCGTAGAAATGAATATCGTCTGACATCGCGGCTCCTGGGAAATCAGGCAGAACGGGGCGGCTGCTGGTGAGCAATCAAGGCCGTCATAGTGCAAGCGCAGCGCCGATGATGCCAGTCCTTGCCCGTTTTGCAGGCAAAAAAAAGCCCGACATAAGCCGGGCTACAAAGGGAGTTCGGAGGAGAACTGTGAAACGTGAAGCGTGAAACCTTGAATCAGCTGACGCGGTTGGCGCCTACGTGGTCAGCGCCGTCAGCGGCCAGGCGGTTTGCACCGACGTGGTCAGCGCCATCGGCGGCTTGGCGGTTGGCGCCTACGTGGTCGGCACCATCAGCGGCCAGGCGGTTTGCACCAACGTGGTCAGCGCCATCGGCGGCCTGGCGGTTGGCACCAACGTGATCAGCACCATCAGCGGCCAGGCGGTTTGCACCGACGTGGTCAGCGCCATCAGCGGCTTGGCGGTTGGCGCCTACGTGGTCGGCACCGTCAGCGGCCAGGCGGTTCGCACCGACGTGGTCTGAACCATCGGAAGCCTGACGATAAGAGCCAGTGTGCGAAGCATTAGTGTGGGAAGAACCACCTTCGGCGACTACATTGCCGCTCACTGCAGAATGAGTATCCGAAACAGGCAGGGCGAAAGCGCTCGATGCCAGGATGGACAGACTAAGCCCAAAAAGGATGTTTGAAGTTTTCATGAGGGTTGCTCCAACTAAGTTCAATAATTTTTTCAACTTGGGTATGGAGCTAATGTTACGCGCGTACGGATTAAGTAGAAGTTAACAAGCTTGCTAACGATCATCGTTGAAAATGATAGTCCTCTGCAGCGCCCGGTTTTGAGGCGTTCCAGCGATTTTGGCTTCGAAATGGGGCGAAAACTGTCAGAACCGACAGTTCTGCATGTTGACAGATTTGATATTGTGTGATTTTTGTATTTGCTGCGTATCTGTTTGCGTGATGAGGCCCGATTCAGCCGATCCATGTCGCCATTTGCGCAAATAGCGATTTTGACCAGTCAATGTCCGGGAAAGGCCCGCAAATTCAAGGGGTTTGAGAATCTGGCCTGGCAGAAAAAACTAAGCCCGGCAGAAGCCGGGCTGGGAAGGAACAGCTTTTGAATCAGCTCAGGCGGTTTGCACCGACGTGATCTGCACCGTCAGCAGCCAGACGATTTGCACCAACATGGTCAGCACCGTCAGCGGCAACGCGGTTGGCACCTACGTGGTCAGCACCGTCAGCGGCAACGCGGTTGGCACCAACATGGTCAGCACCGTCAGCGGCAACGCGGTTGGCACCTACATGGTCAGCGCCGTCAGCGGCAACACGGTTGGCACCTACATGGTCAGCGCCGTCAGCGGCAACGCGGTTGGCACCTACGTGGTCGGCACCGTCAGCAGCGACGCGGTTGGCACCTACGTGGTCAGCACCGTCAGCAGCGACACGGCCGATGTTGGTGTGGGAAGAGCCGTTCTCTGCAACTACCGGTGCGTTGACTTGTTTGGTTGCGTCAACACTTGGAAGTGCAAAAGCGCTGCTAGCCAGAATCGAGAAAGCCAGGCCGAAGATCAGTTTGTTAGTTTTCATGGTAGTTGCTCCAGATCGATTTAAGTAGTGGGTAACTCGGTATGGAGTTAACTTTACTCGGCTCTGGATTATTAAGAAGTCAATCGCATTGGTAGCGAACATCGCTGAAATTGATACTACAAAAACCGGTTGAAGATTCAGTGGGTTAGCTGCCATGGCAGCGAAAAAAAGGGCGGCTCACCTGAGTGGCCGCCCCCTTCATTGCGTACGAGAAACCCGTAGCAGCCCGGCCGGCAAGCGGAACGCCGCCCGGCCGGGCGCTACGGTCCGTGTCAGTCGGTTTCGATCCGCGAGTGCTTCTGGGTGTCCTTCATGAACACGTAGACCAGCAGCGATACCGCGATGCAGCCCGTGACGTACCAGTAGTACCCGGTCTCCATGCCAATGCTCTTGAACCACAGCGCGATGTATTCAGCGGTGCCGCCGAAGATCGACACGGTCA
The DNA here is from genome assembly GCF_044746825.1 of Pseudomonas sp. NPDC090201. Classification (NCBI taxonomy): domain Bacteria; kingdom Pseudomonadati; phylum Pseudomonadota; class Gammaproteobacteria; order Pseudomonadales; family Pseudomonadaceae; genus Pseudomonas; species Pseudomonas sp. NPDC090201. The sequence continues at coordinate 931,066 of NZ_JBIVCX010000001.1, read as the reverse complement.
GTGCGTACGGCAGGCCGACGCCCAGTGCGCGGATTTCGGTAGGAAACAGCTCGGCTTTGACCACCGCGTTGATCGAGGTGTAGCCGCTGACGATGATCAGCGCCGCCATGATCAGGAAGAACGCGCCCCACCAGGTCTGGATGGTGTGCAGGGTGCTGAGGATCGGCACGGTGCAGATCGTGCCCAGCACGCCGAAGGCGATCAGGATCGGGCGGCGGCCGATCTTGTCCGACAGTGCGCCGATCACCGGTTGCAGGCACATGAACAGGAACAGCGTGGCAGCAGAGATGGTGGTGGAGTCGGAGATGCTCATGCCGACCGTGTTCACCAGGTATTTCTGCATGTAGGTGGTGTAGGTGTAGAACGCCAGCGTGCCGCCCATGGTGAGGCCGACCACGGTCGCCAGTTCCTTTGGATGACGCATCAGGGTGCGCATCAGGCTTTCCTTGGCCTTGTCCTTTTCCTTCTTCTGGGTGAAGGATTCGGTTTCTTCCATGCCGCGACGCAGGAACAGCGCGACCACTGCGCACAGGGCGCCGATGGCGAACGGGATGCGCCAGCCCCAGGCGTTCAGTTGCTCGGTGGTGAGGGTCTGTTGCAGCACGATCAGCACGCCCAGCGCGATGAGCTGCCCGGAAATCAGGGTCACGTACTGGAAGCTGGAGAAGAAGCCGCGACGCTCCTTAGTCGCCATTTCGCTGAGGTAGGTCGCCGAGGTGCCGTATTCGCCCCCCACGGACAGGCCCTGCAGCAGGCGGGCGAAGACCAGCAGAATCGGTGCGCCGACGCCGATGGTTTCATAGCCTGGCGTCAGGGCGATGATCAGCGAGCCGAAGCACATCAGCAGCACCGAGGCCATCAGCGCAGCCTTGCGGCCCTTGCGGTCGGCGTACAGGCCCATCAGCCAGCCACCGATCGGGCGCATCAGGAAGCCCACGGCGAAAATCGCGGCGGTGTTGAGCAGTTGGGCGGTGGTGTCGCCCTTGGGGAAGAAGACTTTGGCGAAGTAGAGGGAGAAAGCGGCGTAGACGTACCAGTCGTACCACTCGACCATGTTGCCGACCGAGCCTGAGAAAATGGATTTCAGGCGGCTTCCGGTGGTTTTTTCAGCGACAGGCGTGGCAGCCGATCCGTGCGGGACAGCGTTGGGAATAGCCATAGGTTTTCCTGCAAGTCATTGTTTTTAGAGGAGCGCAGCGATGCGGTCTGACCTGGGTAATAGCAGGAGGTGTGCCAAGGGTTGAGAGGCCCGGTCTAGAAGGGTTTGCCGTGTGGTGATGAGCGGAAATCCGCCGATTGGCCCTGCATGCATAAGCAAGATTTCGCCGATTCATGAGGGCCTGTAGGAGCGCGCTTGGTCTGGGCCGCATCCGGACGACGCGGTGTGTCAGTCAGCGTATTTGTCACAGATACACCGCCGTCGCGGGCAAGCGCGCTCCTACAAGGTTGCGTCGTTTGAGAGGAACTGTTCGCGCACCAGCCCATGGCGCTGCATCTTCTCGTTCAGCGTCCTGCGCGGCAGCTGCAACTCGTGCATCACGGCCTTGATGTCGCCCTTGTGCCGGCTCAGTGCCGAACGCAGGCAATGGGCTTCGAAAGCCTCTTGCTGGGCTGCCAGGGACTGACCGCTGGGCGGCTCGACCGAGGCGGGACTGTCCAGCCCCAGCAACTGCCGCTCGGCAGCGTTGGCCAATTCGCGCACGTTGCCGGGCCAGTCGTGGCTGAGCAGATGGCTCAATTGGCCGCCGCTGAGCACCGGCGCCGCGCGGCCCAGACGTTCTGCGGCCTGGCGCGAGAAATGGCCGAACAGCAGCGGAATGTCCTCGCGCCGTTCACGCAAGGGCGGCAGGCGCAGTTCGGCGATGTTCAAGCGATACGCCAGGTCTTCACGGAAACGTCCGGCGCGGGCCTCTTCGAGCAAGTCGGGCTTGGTGGCGGCGATGATGCGCAGGTCAACTTCGATACTCTGGTTGGAGCCCAACCGCTCCAGGCGCCGGTCCTGAATCACCCGCAACAGCTTGACCTGCTGGGCCAGCGGCATGCTTTCGATCTCATCGAGAAACACCGTTCCACCGTGGGCGAATTCCAGCTTGCCGATGCGCTTGCCCTGGGCGCCGGTGAAGGCACCGCTTTCATGGCCAAACAGCTCGGCCTCGAACAGCTGTTCGGGAATCGCCGCGCAGTTCACCGCCACGAAGGGCTTGTTTGCCCGAGGCCCGAAGTCGTGCAGGCAGCGGGCGACCATTTCCTTACCGCTGCCGGTCTCGCCGCGGATCAGCACGTTGACCGGCAATTGCGCCAGATCCAGCACCTGACGGCGCAGGGTCTGCATGGCCAGCGACAGGCCCAGCAGCGTGGCGTCGAGCCGGGTGCGGGTGTCGGCCTGGTGAAGCAGACGGCGGTTCTCCAGCACCAGTTCGCGTTTTTCCAGGGCGCGGCGCAGGCTGTCCAGCAATGTTTGCGGGGTGAAGGGCTTTTCCAGGAAGTCATAGGCGCCGTCGCGCATGGCGTCCACGGCCATGGGCACGTCGCCGTGACCGGTCAGCAGAATCACCGGAAGGTCAGCGTCCCTGGCGCGTAATTGACCCAGCAGCTCCAGGCCGCCCATGCCGGGCATGCGTACGTCGCTCAGGATCACGCCGGGAAAGTGTTCCGGCAGTTGCTGCAGGCAGTCTTCGGCGCGGCTGAACAGCTGTACCTCGAAGCCTGAAAGTGACAGCCACTGCTGCACCGCCTCCCGGATGGGAGCTTCGTCGTCGACCACGATCACCGAGTTCAACATGCGGGTTCGACCTCCGGGGCACGGTTCAGGGAAAAGGAAAAGCGCGCGCCGTCGTTCAGGTTCTCGGCGCACAGGCGCCCGCCCGATTCATGGACGATGGCGTAGGACACCGCAAGCCCCAATCCCAAGCCATCGCCCACCGGCTTGGTGGTGAAGAAGGGGTCGAAGATGTCGGGCAGATGCTCGGCGTCGATGCCGCCACCGCTGTCGCCAACCGACAGCTGCCACTGGTCGCCATGCTCCTGGATACGGATTTCCAGGCGTTTATGCGGTTTGTCGCGCATCGCATCCAGAGCGTTGCGCAGCAGGTTGATCAACACCTGTTCCAGACGTATGGCGTCGCCACGGACCCAGGCCGGGCGGGTCAGGTCCAGTACACAGCAGATGCGTTCATCGCGGATGCGCGCATCGAGGAGCAACAGCGCCTGATCCACCACGCAGGCCAGGTCCAGCCGCTCGCGCAGGCCGCTGGGGCTTTTGCGGGCGAAAGTCTTGAGGTGCCCGGTGAGGGCGGCCATGCGCGTCAACTGTTGGTCAATCGGCGCCAGCGCCTTGTAGGCATCGTCGATCCGGCCATGATCAAGCAGCAGGCGCAGCGTTGCCAGTTGCATGCGTTGAGCGGTCAGCGGCTGGTTGATTTCATGGGCCAGCGCAGCGGACATCTGCCCCAGGGCCGCGAGTTTGGCGGATTGCACCAGCCCGTCCTGGGCGGTTTGCAGATCCCGGGTGCGCTCTTCTACCAGTTGCTCCAGTTCTTCGCGGCTGCGCTGGCGCAGTTTTGCCAGACGCCAGCGCTGGTAGAGGAACAGGCCCAGAAACACCAGGGTCAGCCAGGCACCTGCCGCCGCCAGTCCGGCGTTGCGAATGTCTTCGTTGGCCGGTTGCGGTTTGCGCAGCAGATGCAGTGTCCAGCCTTCCGGTTGCAGGGGCAGCGATTGCCACAGGTAGTCCGCCGGTCCGTTGGGCGCTTCGACGCGGTTCAACTGGCTGCTTTCGTTGAAGGTGCGAAGGGGCTGCCGGGTCAGGGGCGCCAGCGGTTGTTTGTCGTACTGACGTGTGCTGGCCAGCTCGGCGCGGTCCTGTTCGGACAAGTCATGCAGGGCGCGATAACGCCAGCCGGGCTGGTTGGCGATGAACACGATGCCTTTTGCGTCGCTGACCAGCAGCAAGTCATCACCCTGGGCCCAGGTGTGTTCCAGGTCGGGGAATTCGAGCTTGACCACCATTGCACCGATGAATTGCCCGGCATCGTCGCGCACGGCATTGGCCAGGAAGTAACCGGGAATGCCGCTGGTCACGCCCACGGCGTAGAACCGCCCGATGCCGGTGGCTTTGGTCTGGGTGAAATAGGGGCGAAAGCCGTAGTTGTGCCCGACGTAACTGCTGGGCAGTTTCCAGTTGCTGGCACCGACGGCAAGCCCGTTGCGATCCAGTAATTCAAGCGTCGAGGACTGCGCCGCGCCGTTGATCTGTTCCAGCTTGAGGTTGAGCGCCTGGGTCGTCTGCGGATCGACCGGGCCCTTGAGCGCGTCACGCAATTGCGGGTCCAGAGCCAGCACGGCCGGCAGGGCGCGGTAGCGCTCGATCAGGGTTTGCAGGGTGTTGGCGTATAGCGACAGTTGCGACTGGGCACGCGCGGCGTCGTCTTCCAGAGCGTGGCGCTGGGCCTGATGCATCGCCAGCGTGGCCACCATCGCGGCACCGGCGAGGATCAGGAGCACGTAGAGAAGAAGGCGAGCGGAGCGGGGCATGGTATCAGCCTGTACTCGACGATTTTCCGGTGGGTACACGGTCCGTAGCAGCACGGCTTGCCGGCGGGAGCGTCCTTGAGATCGCTCCCGCCGGCAAGCCGTGCTGCTACGGGACGGTATCGCCTGTAAGTCGATACTTACTGCAGAGTAAAGGTGGTTTCCTTCACGTCTGCCGAGTCCAGGCCGATCATCAGTTTGAAATCGCCCGCTTCGGCCGCGTACTTGAGCGACGGGTTGTAGAACTTCAGGTCTTCTTCGGTCAGGGTGAAGCTCACGGCTTTTTCTTCGCCCGGCTTCAACATGATTTTCTGGAAGTTCTTCAGCTCTTTCACCGGACGGCTCAGGGACGCCGCAACGTCGCGCAGGTACAACTGAACCACGGTTTCACCCGCGACCTTGCCGGTGTTCTTCACCTGAACGGTCGCTGTGATCTTGTCCTTGCGGGTCATCTTGTTGACCGACAGCACGATGTCCGAGACGCTGAACTGGGTATAGCTCAGGCCGTAACCGAACGGGAACAGCGGGCTGGTCGGCTCCTCGAAGTAGTTCGAGGTGTAGTTCGAATCGTTGACGCGATACGGACGCCCGGTGTTCAGGTGGTTGTAGTACGCAGGCACCTGGCCCACGGAACGCGGGAAGGTCATCGGCAGTTTGCCCGACGGGTTGTAGTCGCCGAACAGCACGTCAGCCAGCGCGTTGCCGCCTTCGGTACCCAGGAACCAGCTTTCGACCAGTGCATCGGCTTGCTTGTTTTCCTCGCCCAGCGCCAGTGGCCGGCCGTTCATCAGCACGATGACCAGCGGCTTGCCGGTGGCCTTGAGGGCCTTGATCAGGTCACGCTGGCGACCCGGCAGCACGAGATCGACCCGGCTGGCGGCTTCGTGGGACATGTTGCGCGACTCACCGACCACCGCAACCACCACGTCGGCGCCTTGAGCGACCTTGACCGCTTCGTCGATCATCTCCTGTTCAGGACGGCCATCGATGTGAATCTGGTCGTCCATCTTGTTCAGGTAGGTGATGGCTTCCTGGTTGTCAGTGACGTTGGAACCTGCCGCATACACGAGCTTGGCCTTGTCGCCGACGGCATTGGCCAGGCCGTCGTAGGCGCTGACGGTCTGACGGGCAAGACCCGCTGCCGACCAGCTGCCGAGCATGTCCAGCGAGCTCTTGGCCAGCGGACCGACCACGGCGATGGTGCCTTGCTTCTTCAGAGGCAGGGTTTCGTTGGCGTTCTTGAGCAAGACGATACTCTTGCGTGCCACTTCGCGGGCTTCGGCGCGGTGCAGGCGGTTTTCCGCGTTGCGGTCGACCGGGTCATCCACGGCGGCGCCGATGCGCAGGTACGGGTTGGCGAACAGGCCCATTTCCCACTTCGCGCCGAGCACTTCACGCACGGCGTTGTCCACTTCCTTGATCGACACTTCGCCGCTCTTGACCAGCGCCGGCAGTTCTTCGCCGTAGGCCTTGTCGTTCATGCTCAGGTCAACGCCCGCCTTGATGGCCAGCTTGGCGGCTTCGCGGAAGTCCTTGGCCACGCCGTGGTCGATCAATTCCTTGATCGCGCCGTGGTCGCTGACGGTGACGCCCTTGAAGCCCCAATCCTTGCGCAACACGTCCTGCAACAGCCAGGTGTTGGCAGTGGACGGCACGCCGTTGATCGAGTTGAGGGCGACCATCACGCCCCCGGCACCGGCATCGACCGCCGCGCGGTATGGCGGCAGGTAGTCCTGCTGCATGCGCACCGGACTCATGTCGACGGTGTTGTAGTCGCGACCGCCTTCTACTGCGCCGTACAGGGCGAAGTGCTTGACGGCGGCCATGATGCTGTTCGGCGCCTGGGTGCTGGTGCCCTGGAACGCACGGGTCATGGTGGCGGAGATGCGCGACACCAGGTAGGTGTCTTCGCCGAAGCCTTCGGAGCTGCGGCCCCAGCGGGCATCACGGGTGATGTCGACCATCGGCGCGAAGGTCATGTCCACGCCGTCAGCTGCCGCTTCGATCGCCGAGACGCGGCCGGCGCGGGTGATGGCGTCCATGTCGAAGCTCGAGGCCAGGCCCAGGCTGATCGGGAAAATCGTGCGCTGGCCATGAACCACGTCATAAGCGAAGAACATCGGAATCTTGTTGCGGCTGTGCAGTACCGCGGCGTCCTGCATGGCGCGGTTGTCGGGCAGGACCACGGAGTTGAACGTGCCGCCGATGCGACCGGCGGCGATTTCCTTGGCGATTTCCGGCTTGGGCATCTCCGGGCCGATGCTGATGAGGCGCAGCTGGCCGATCTTTTCGTCCAGGGTCATCTGCTTCATCAGATTGGAGATGAATGCACTCTTGGCCTGTAGCGTGGAGAGATTGCTGGCGGGTGTGGTGGCTGTCTGCGCCCAGGCGGACTGACTGGCCAAACCGACGACAAGACTCAATAAACACAGCTTATTCATGAATGATTTTCTCAGGACCTTGGCCGGCAACTCGCGCGTAATACCGGGCAGCCTTTGTTTTTGGTGTGAAACCTTTGGTTTTTATTGTCGCCAGGGCCGTGAGCCGCTGAACTCCTGATGCATCCGGGCATCACTAGCGCAGCGAGTTTTATCCGATTGCGCCCTGGCAATCCAGAGCCCTGATGACGCGATGGGGCAAGATTATGCCGGGGATCGTCCGATTTAGCTAAAGTCATGTCTGACGGGTGATTCTCCGAAGACGGATCGAAGGGCAGGAAGGAGCGTACAGACCATGCAAATAGAGCGTTACGGGCACATTCGGGGCAGTCGTTACAATTTGTCACTGACGCTGCTGATGTTGCTGAGCACCTTGCTGGCGGGCTGCGGCATCAACAACATCCCCACCTACGACGAACAGGTCAAATCCGCCTGGGCCCAGGTGCAGAACCAGTACCAGCGCCGTGCCGACCTGATCCCCAACCTGGTCGAGACCGTCAAAGGCTACGCCAAACAGGAACAGGAAACCCTGACCGCCGTCATCGAGGCCCGGGCCAAGGCCACCTCGATCCAGATCGATGCCAACACCCTGAACGATCCGGCCAGGCTCAAGCAGTTCCAGGACGCCCAGGGTCAGTTGACCGGGGCGCTGAGTCGCCTGATGGTGGTGTCGGAGCGTTATCCGGATCTCAAATCCAACCAGAACTTCCTCTCGCTGCAGTCGCAACTTGAAGGCACGGAAAATCGCATTGCCGTGGCCCGGCGCGATTTCATCGCCTCGGTCGAGCGCTACAACACCGAGATCCGCACCTTTCCCGGTCGGCTCTGGCATACGGTGATGTACAGCGACTTGCCGATACGCCCCAACTTTGAAGCCACTGCTGCGGATGCCGACAAGGCCCCGCAAGTGAAATTCTGATGCGCCGCCGCGCGCTGTTGCTGTGCCTGGCAATGTGCCTGGCGCTGTTTGCAAGCGTGGCCGAGGCTGCGCTGAAATTCCCGGCCTTGAGCGGTCAAGTGGTCGATGAGGCCGGGATGATCGACAACCAGAGCCGCGAGCACATCGCGCAGATGCTGCGTGCCCATGAAGAGCTGACCACCGAGCAGGTCGTGGTGGTCACTGTGCCCAATCTGCAAGGCAGCACCATCGAGGATTTCGGCTATCAACTAGGGCGCTTCTGGGGCATCGGCCAGCAAGGCAAGGACAACGGCGCGCTGCTGATCGTCGCGAAGGAAGAGCGCAAGGTGCGCATCGAGGTGGGGTATGGCCTTGAGGACCGTCTCACCGATGCCCAGTCTTCGGTGATCATCAACCAGATCATCACACCGGCGTTCAAGCAGGGCGATTTCGTCACGGGTATCACCCAGGGCGCCGAGGCGATAGTGCAGGTGCTGGGCGGCGATCCGTTGGCCGAGCCCGTGGTCGGGGCGTCGGGTGGCGACGATGTGACGGACTGGAAGATGAGCCTGTTGTATCTGGTGCTGTTCGTGGCCTTCATCTATATCAACATGCGCTGGGGCCGTGCGTTCGGCGGGCTAGGCGGTGGCTATATCGGCTCGGGCGGCGGTGGCGGTTTTGGGTCGGGCGGCTCCGGTGGTTCGGGCTCGGGGGGCATGCGCGGCGGTGGCGGCAGTTTTGGCGGCGGCGGTGCGTCCGGTGGCTGGTAGTCGATCATTGAAAAGGGTTGTTGTGCATGGCATTGCTTAATGAAGACGAACAGCGGCAGGTCGCCCAGGCTGTCGAGGCGGTCGAGCGGCTGACCGACGCGGAGCTGGTCACGGTACTGGCCGCCAGTGCTGACGACTACGCCTATGTGCCGCTGATCTGGGCGGGCCTGGTGGCGTTGCTGCTGCCGGGGCTCATCAATTTCTACCCTGGCTGGCTCAATGCCAACGAGCTGCTGTTGACGCAGATCGCGACCTTCATCCTGGTGGCGCTGGTATGCCGGCATCCGGACGTGACCTCGCGCCTGGTGCCCGCTTCGGTGCGGCACTGGCGGGCCGGGAGCCTGGCGCGGCGGCAGTTCCTCGAACAGAACCTGCACGCCACTGCCAATGGAACCGGGGTGCTGATCTTCGTCAGCGAGGCGGAGCGCTACGTTGAAATCATCGTCGACGACGGGATTGCCCGGCACGTGGACGATCTGGTCTGGCGCTCGATGGTCGATGTCTTCACCAATCAGGTGCGCGACGGCAAAGTGCTCGAAGGCTTTCTGGGTTGCATTCGGTCATGCGGCGAAGTGCTGGCCGACCAGGTGCCCGTGACCCAGCCACGCAATGAACTGCCGAACCGGTTGGTGGTACTGAACTCGTAGCAGCACGGCTTGCCGGCGGGGGCGTTCTTCAGGTCGCCACGCCGGCAAGCCGGACTGCTACGGGGGGAAGGCCGCGCCATAATAAAATGCACACATTGATCGTCCCGGCCTTAAAATACCGCCCTCGCATTTTCTGCTTCCGAGGCTGTACCCGATGTCCGCCACCGCACCCACCGCCGCTCCGGCACAGGATCACCGCGCTCAGTTCCTGAGCCTGCTCGACACCTGCCTGACCCAGAACTCGCTCGTCAAGCTGGTGCTGGCCAAGCATGTCGGGAGCGAAGCCGGGTTGCAGCGGATCATCATCAAACCCACCACGATCAAGGACCAGCCGTGCCTGTCCTTCGTCTACCGCTACCAGACCCGCGACATCACCAAGAATCACCCGCTGGCCGAAGCCCAGGCGCTGATCGCCGACCTTTTGCCGACGTCGTTCAAGAACGCCCACCTGCTGTCACTCACCGATGAAATCCAGCTGGAGTTCAGCAAGAAGGGCAAGACCACGCTGTTTCGCAACTCCTCCCAACAGCAGCGCGAGGCGCCTTCGGCCGGGCATGACCGTGAGAAAAAACGCTACTTGGAGCTGAGCCGTCCGTTCCTCACCGACCTTGGCGTCACCAACAGGCAGCATGAGCTGATTCCGGCGATGTCGCGCAAATGGAAGCAGATCAACAAGTTCATCGAGGTGTTTTCCCACGCCCTGACGACCTCGCCGATCAAGCTCGACAAACCGGTGACCGTGGCGGATTTCGGCTCGGGCAAGGGCTACCTGACCTTCGCCATTCACGACTACCTGCGCAACACACTGCAGGCCGAGGGCAACGTCACCGGCGTCGAACTGCGCGAAGACATGGTCACCCTGTGCAACGACGCGGCGGCGAAGCTGGAGCATCCGGGGCTGGTGTTCAAATGCGGTGATGTGCGTTCGGTGGCGCCGAGCGAACTGGACGTGATGATCGCGCTGCATGCCTGTGACATCGCCACCGATTACGCTATTCACACCGGCATTCGCTCCGGGGCATCGATCATCATGTGCTCGCCGTGCTGCCACAAACAGATCCGCTTGCAGATCCAGAGCCCGACGCTGCTCAAGCCGATGCTGCAATACGGCCTGCACATGGGCCAGCAGGCCGAAATGGTCACCGACGCGCTGCGCGCCCTGTTGCTGGAGGCCTGTGGCTATGAGACCAAAGTGTTCGAATTCATTTCTCTGGAACACACCAACAAGAACAAGATGATTCTGGCGGTCAAGCGCGCAACCCCTGCCGATCCGGCCGAGCTGCTGGCGAAGATCCAGGAATTGAAGACCTTCTACAACATCAAGGAGCAGTGCCTGGAGACGCTGCTCCAGGCGGATGGGCTGCTTGGTTAAACCCGGGTTGCCACCACGGGCCTGGGCGCGATGACGGCCGTCTTGCGCCCGATGGCCAGGGTCACCACGACACCTGCGGCGAAGATCCAGGTGATCGGGTCGATGTGTTCACCGAAGAACAGCGCCGAAAACGCCATGGTGAAGAACAGCTGCACAAGTTGAATCTGGCTGACCCGGGCAATGCCGCCCATCGCCAGCCCCGCGTACCAGGCAAAAAAGCCGATGAATTGCGAGAACAGCGACACGTAGCCGAATGCCCACCAGGCGCCTGGCGAAATCGGCCCCTGATGTTGCGATGCCAGGTAGCCGACCGGAACGATCAGCACCGGAATCGAAATCACCAGCGCCCAGCAGATCACCTGCCAGCCGCCCATCTGCTTGGCCAGCCGACCGCCTTCGGCATACCCCAGGCCGCCAATGGCTACAGCGCCAACCATTAACAGATCCCCCGCCTGAAGATTGCCTGCCCCGCTGATCAGCGCGTAGCCCAGTACCAGAACGCTGCCCATCGCCGCGCAGACCCAGAAGGCTTTCGACGGTCGCTCGTGTGACAACCACGCCGCGTAGATCGCCACCAGCAAAGGCTGCAGCCCGTTGACCAATGCCCCGTGGGAGGCGGGCAGGGTTTTCATCGCCCAGGCCGAAAGCACCGGAAAGCCGATGATCACCCCCAGCGCAACCACCATCAGCGCCTTGAACTGCGCGCGCGTCGGCCACTTCTCCCGGCGCCAGAGCAACAGCGCCGCCGCCGGTATCGCCGCAAACAGCGCGCGGCCCAGGCCGTTGAGCAGAGGATGGATTTCCTGGACGACAATGCGGGTCATGGGCAGCGTCAGGCTGAAGATCACCACCCCGATCAGCCCGAGGGCCATACCGGTGTTTTCGCGAGAGGACATGTTGAATCGTGCCTTGTTGTTATGAGTCGGAACAGGCATCCATTCAGCCATAAAACCTGCGCCAGCCCCCTTAACAGATACCGACAGAATCGACCGTACACTTCCCTCAAGGAGGGAAATGCCATTCATGAGGATTTTTCGCAGCAGGGCTCAGGCGGACTGAATATTGGTTCAAAACTTGAATGCAATCTTGCTGCAACAGTTTGAAGGTCAAATAGCTGCCGTCGAAATTAGCCAGGAGAACAATCGTGTCGGTCATCGGAAAGTGGGCGTTGCAAGGTGTCGTGATGTTGCTGTTCGCATGGATGGCGACTGTAGCGGCTCAGTGGTCAGCGAGCGTCGGCAATTCGACGAGCAGCGACCGCCTTGCCGCCTTGACCAGCACCCGGATCGGCACCGGGGCCCTCGCCGTCGGCGTCAACAAGCATGCAGCCGGTAACGTGGTCGTGGCCGGGGCCTTGTCGGAAGGTAACGAGTAAGCCATCGGCGCTGGGAAGATTGGAAGCGGCGTTGGTTTGAGGGATCAGAAACCGGACCTGTCGAGGTCCGGTTTTTTGTTTGTTGCCATAAAGATGAAGGATTGTGGTAGAGAAAAAATTTCTCTAGTATCTGCGTCCATGGCTACCGTACAAAGCGACCGCAATTGGAAAATCAAGATTTATCCGGACGATCATGCACCCCCTCATTTTCATGTGCAGACGCCGGACGGTGAGTCGTTAGTGCAGATCGACGGCTTGCGGATACTCGGCAAAGGCGCCGAGCCAAAAGCCCTGAAAGCCGCCCTGACATGGGCTCGTGCTCATACCGCGCAACTCTGGCGGATATGGTACGAGCAGAACCGGAGAACCTGACCCATGGCCACCAAACTACGCATCGCCAGCGTGCAGCCCCTGCCTGGCCGACAATCTCTGAATATCGAATGGAGCAACGGCAAGCGCTACACCGTTGATCTTTCGTCGCTTATCGAGCAGTTTCCGGCACTCGCCCCTCTGAGGGAGGATTCACGCTTCAGCCAGGTGACGGTGGGCGAATGGGGATTCGATGTAACCTGGGGCGATGACATTGAACTGGCGGCATCGACCCTTCACCGGTTGGCGCTGGAGCAATCGGGCGAAGTGATGCCGACACAGGATTTCAAGCAGTGGATGTCGAAAAACAAACTGTCGCTGTCTGCTGCCGCAGTCGAGCTGGGTTTCACCCGCCGAACCATTACCGCCTATAGCAGCGGTGCCGCGCTGATCCCCAAGCATGTGGCGCTGGCGTGCAGAGGGTGGGAGTACGAGCATCGCTGAAGCCGGGCCGGCTATCAGCCCTTCTTCTGCTCCACCATTTCCTTCAACCGGGCCACCGGCACTTGCAACTGCGGATCGCCGAGCGGGTGGGTTTTGGCGTCGAAGAATTTCAACTCGATGTTCTGCCCCTCGAACAATGCCGTGTAGCGGCGCTTCTGGTGCTGGATGAAGGCTTCGCTGCGGGGCAGGATCGAGATGGCCAGGGTCTTGGGGCGGGCTTGAAGTACGGCGTCGAGGATGTGCCGGTCCTGTTTGCCCAGCGCGTGGCCGAAGATGCACAGTGCGCCTTCATGTTGCGCCAACTGGGCGTGGCAGTACGACAGGTAGTCCGAGCCGCGGATGATCTTCATCTTGTCGGCGCTGCGGCCCTCGCAGACGAACAGTGGCACATCCTCCAGCGCGTTGACCGCGAAACTGCCGAGCAGGGTGCTTTCCGATGAGAGCAGCTTGCGTGCGCTGCCGTCGAAGTTCTTCACCAGGTGCATGCCGCCGTGCAGGTAAAGGATGCGTGTGGCATTGCTCTCGGTGCGATGCAGGTTGAACACGGCGTCGTCATCGAACAGGTCGTCGAACGGTTGCGCGCCGTGCATCACGGCCCAATAGGCGAGCAGGTCGTAGTTCGTCGAATAGACGGTCGCGTACTGACTCAGCGCCTTGCTGATCTGCGCGACGCTCGATGCCTGCATCAGGCGCCACGGGATATGCGCTGAGCGGATGCCGTGAATCAGCGCTTCCTTGATCGCGAAGTAGCGGTTGCGCGGCGACGACGAACTGATGGTCAGCGCGGCGTTGACCCGCATGGCGACCTTCAAGCCACTGAGCACAGGCTCGAAATTCTCGGTCTCCATGGACTTGAACAGCGCAAGCTCGGTCGCGCTCAGGGGCTTGTTGCGCGTGGTCTGCGCCAGTTCGAACAGCGAGTCATAGGAGAAGTTTTTCCACACCGCCAGGCTCGCGCCATTGCCCAGCAACAATCCGGTGCAGGGGTGGGCGGTTTGCAACTGGGTCCAGTCGGCCAGTTCGGCATCAAAATCCGTGAATTCCATTGTCTCGCTTCGCAATCAGGTGAGCAGGCTGACCTGCGGCCAGAACGGAGTGGACTTATAGGAAAGCGCGGTCGGTGTTGTCAACGCCCGATCATTCGTCGCACCGCCTGGCAGATATTTCGAACTGCCACACAGCGCCTGTTTCTAACCCTTGAACCCCAAATCCGGTTCGCTTGAGAGGCGATCATGAAAACCGATCCTGTGAACACCGCCGCCGCCCAGAGCCCCGGCCCGAACCCCAATCCCATGGAAACGACGAAAGGCACTGAAGCCGAGCGTCAGGCCCGTGAATTCGAACGGGTTGAAAAGACTGACGACCAAGCCCGCGAAACTCCACCACCACAGACCTGGAAGCACCCGGACGATGGGAAAAGCCTGTCAGAAAAAGACGAAGAAATACCGCTCAAACCCTGACGACCATCTGTCCAGTGCGCGCCTTCACGCGTGCCGTCGGGTGTAACGTCTTTCGGGATAACTGCACACAACACTCTCGAAACGAGAGGGAGGTTTCCATGCACAGTGCGATGCTCAGCAAAACGCATTTCAATGGTTACGACGTGATTAACGTCAACAACGGTCCATGGCGGGTCTGCACCCATCACGACCGCCTGGCGAGTTTTGGTACTCGTGAGGAGGCAATGGCGTTCGCTGCGTCTTTGCCGGCGCATCAGGAGCGTACGGCGATGCGGGCGCAGGAAAGCGTTGTGGAGATGAAAGCGCCCGAGGCGAAGAAAGCGGCGCCGAAGGCCAAGTCGAAGAAGTAGCGTCGGGTTTTCGAGAGCCTCAAGGTCATTGAGGCTCTTACCCATGCTGTTGTCATGCAACGCCTGCGAACAAGCTTTCATAGGGGATGTGCAAGCCGTCATGCAGCCGCTTGATCATGCTCACGCTCAGCCTGCGTTTCCTGTTCAACACTTCCGAGACTCGCCCACTGGGCCCGATGAACGGTTCCAGATCTCGAGGTGTGAGCCCTTGTTGATCCATTCGAAATTTAATGGCATCTACAGGGTCGCTGACATGAATCGGATAATGCTTGTTCTCGTACACCTCTATGAGCGTGACGAGGATTTCCATTTCGTCTGCTTCAGGGGTTCCCTCATCGGCTTGAAAGATGACCTCCAGCCGTTGGAAAGCCGCCCGCAGATCGGCGTCGTCTCGAATTGGTTTAATATTCATTGACTGTCTCCGCATCGATCTCATCGTATCGCTTGTGTGTGCCTACAAATTTCACCCAAACAATTCCTGCTCGATACTGTATCTCAGGAATCCGACGACATTCATGGTCGATCGTCAGCGTGAAATGTAATGAATTGTGTTATTCCCCCATCCCGCGCATCCCCATTACAAATCCCTGAAAGTCCGGTAAATCGCGGTTGATAGAATTTCGCTGTTGTGAATGCGATCTATTCTCCTCCACGAAGGCCGACTGATGTCCTCCCCAACCCGACTCAACCTTTCGCGCGGCGCCAGCCTGTCGCCTGTATCACCTCGTCCCCAAACCCTGGCTCCCCTGATGGGCCTGGCGACATTCATGGCGTTGCCGATGTCGAGCTGGGCTGCGGATCAGGCCCAGATCAATGGGCAGACGGTCACGGGTGACCTGACCCTGCCGGCCACCAGCATCGAGAGTCAGAGCGATGCGCCCTACAACAGCGACAGGCTCAGTTCGTCCAAGTCGACCGAGCCGCTGCTGGACACGCCGCAAAGTGTGACGGTCATCAACTCGCAGGTGCTCAAGGAGCAGAACGCCCAGAGCCTCAAGGATGCGTTGCGCAACGTGCCAGGCATTACCTTCAACTCAGGTGAAGGTGGCGGCGGGGTAGGGGACAGCCTGACCATTCGCGGTTTCAATGCCGACGGCAACATCTATCGCGACGGCGTGCGCGATCCGGCCAAGTATTCGCGCAACGACTTCTTCAACACTGAATCGGTGGAAGTGCTCAAGGGCTCAAGCTCAGCGGGTTGGGGCGTGGGCGCGACCGGTGGTGCGGTCAACCTGGTGACCAAGGCGCCAGTGCTCGATGACTTCAATCATGTCAGCGCAGGTGTCGGCACGGCAGACTACCGTCGTGGCACGCTGGACGTGAACCACACCCTCGACGGTCTGGGTGAGGGCGCCGCATTTCGCTTGAACATAATGGGTAACAATTCCGGGGTCGACGGTCGGGACTGGGTCAATGACGAGCGCTACGGATTCGCGCCGTCGCTGGCGTTGGGGCTGGGCACCGACACCCGTTTCACCCTGGCCTACGAATACATCCACGACAACAGCAACCCTGACTACGGCATCCCGACCGTCAACGGCACTAACGGCAGCAGCCCGAGCCGTGCCGGTGGTGCCAGCTGGAACAGCTATTGGGGCTGGCGCAACCTGAACTACGAGGACAATGAATCCCATCGCCTGAACATGAAGTTTGCCCACGACTTCAACGATGCGGTGAGTTTCGACACCCAGTTCACCTATTTCCATCTGGATCACGACTACTTCATCACGACCCCAGGCGGCGACGCCACGGCGGGCGCTCCGGGCATTCAAGCGGGCAGCGGCATTTACCGGCGCAACGTCAACACGCCTGCGCGCAGCCAGACCAACGAGACTTTCAGCAACCAGACCAACCTCACGTGGAAGGTCGACACGTTCGGCATCGGCCATACGCTGGTGGGCGGTTTCGACCTGAGCAAGCAGACGCTGGACTCCAAAACCGGCGCCCTGACCGCCGCCGACCGCGCGCGTATGGGCAGCCTGCCGGTGGCGAGTAACGACTGGTCGCAATACCCCTTCAGCGCCAACACCTACACCTCGGCCAAACAATCGGTGGAGCAGACGGACAAGGCGTTCTACCTGCTCGACACCCTGAAGTTCAACGACAACTGGCAGCTGCACCTGGCCGCGCGTCAGGATCACTTCGACACCCGCGTGACCGACAACGAAAGCCGCGCCAGCCAGACCGGCGCCTGGACTGACCTGGGCAATTCCGATCAGTCGGAAAAGCTCACCAGCGTCCACACCGCGCTGGTGTACAAACCGGTGCACAACGGCAGCTTCTATATCAGCTACGCCAACGCCAAGCAGCCTTCGGGCGTGTTGGCCGTGGCGCAAACCGGCAGCATCGCCTCGACCAAGGGCGATCGCGGCAAGACCTACGAATTGGGCACCAAATGGGAACTGTACGACGGTGCGCTTGAGCTGACCGGCGATGTGTTCGAGACCAAGCGTCAATTGACCTTCATCGATGATGACGAAGGTACGGCCTTCACCGGGGGCGAGGAGCGCGTGCGCGGACTCGAGTTGTCCGGCACCGGCAACATCACCCGCAACTGGTCGGTGTATGGCGGCTACATTCACGAAAACAGCAAGCTGACCAAGGCCTACAACGGCTCCGAGGAAGGGCTGGAGCTGGCGAACACCCCGCAGAATGCGCTGAACCTGTGGACCACTTACAAACTGCCGATGGATGTGTCGGTCAGCTATGGCGTGCGTTACGTCGATGAGGTGAAGATCTATCGCGGACAGGGCGCTGTGCTGACTCGCTCAGGCCAGACCACCGTACCAGACTACGTCGTCCACGACGCCATGGTCAGTTGGCAGGCTACCCCGGATCTGGATGTGCGCATGAACGTCAACAACCTGTTCGACAAGCACTACTGGTCCACCTACAACGGTCGTGGTTACGGTCTGCCGGGCGCCGGTCGCGGACTGATGCTGAGCGCCGACTATTCGTTCTGACAGTATCAGCTCCAAACCTCTGGGTGGCCCGAAGCGCTGCGGCTTGTTTTCGCAGCGCTCCGGGTTTAATCTCGAAATGAAATTGCCCAAGCGACGGATTATTGAAATTCGAGATAGCAGGTGAGACTTTGGACGTCATTGATCTGAAGGTGGTCGACGCGGTTGCCCGACATGGCAGCATGAACAAGGCGGCTGTCGAGCTGAACACCGTGCAGTCGAATGTTTCCTCAAGGATCCGTTCGCTTGAAGACGAGCTTGGCGTTTCGTTGTTCCAGCGCAGCGCCAAGGGCGTTCAGGTCACTCCCGCCGGCAGGCGCATCCTTCCCTATGCCGCCAGGCTTTCCAAACTGCTCAGCGACGCATCCGCCGCAGCCCGCGACGACGGCCAGCCCGCAGGTGTGCTGGAGATCGGCACGCTGGAAACCACTCTGGCCTTGCGCCTTCCATTGTTGATTGCCCGCTTCGCTACCGCCTGGCCCGATGTGCGGCCGCTGATTCGTACCGGCACCACCAGTAGCCTGATCCAGGATGTTGTCGATTGCAGGCTCGAAGGCGCCTTCGTTGCGGGCCCGGTCAGTCATCCCGAACTGCTCTGCGAAACGGCCTTTCAGGAGGAACTGGTACTGGTGACCTCCCGTGCGGTTCGCTCGCTGGACGCCGTGAACAGCATTGCGCACCTGAAAACCGTGGTGTTCCGCATCGGCTGCTCCTACCGGCAGCGGCTGGATTCGGTGCTGGCCGGCATGGGCATTCTGGCGCCCGAACCCCTTGAGTTTGGCTCTATCGACGCGATCATTGCCTGCGTGTCTGCAGGTGTCGGTATCACCCTGCTGCCCCGAGGTGTCGTCGCCAACGCCTGGCAGCAAGGGTTGGTGGCGGTTCATGAATTGCCGCCTGCTCTGTCCAGCGTGGAAACCCTGTTCGTACGGCGTCTGGACGGCCATTTCTCCAGTGCCCTGGCGGCTTTTCTCGACAGCGTGCATCAGGACAACGCCGCTCGCCTGCGCGCCGTCCCACAATTCGCTTGAAGTTCATGTGGCTGCGTGGTTTGCCCGGCGCGCAGCCACCAGATCGATGACAAGGGCCAGCGCAATGGCGCCGGTGCCGATCAAGAACAGCAGCGCATAATCCCCGCCGGTTGCCGAAAACAGATACGAAAATCCATAGGCCGCCACCGCCTGGAACAACGCAAAACCCACCGTCGCCGTGCGCCACGCCGGACCTTGCTGCGCGGGGTGATGCGCCAGCAATTCCTGCACCCGGCCCAGTACCAGCGGCACTGTGCCGGTAACGAATGCCCCCACCACGATGCTCGATGCCATCAGCCAGACACTACCCGTCGTGAGCGCCGGTATGCACACGCAAATCCCTTCCAGAATGAACGACAGGCGCAAGGCCCGGCCAAATCCAACCCGGTCCGCCAGCACCCCGGCCAACAGCGGCCCCAGCGTGGCCCCGATGCCGAACAGCACCCAATACTGCGCCCCGACCTCAAGCCCTTTGCCCAGGCCATGGGCGACGAACGCCACCAGGAAAATCATGTGCGGCACCCAGCCCGCGGCATTCAGCGCGTACTCGGCATACAAAGCCTTGAGGGTGTGATCCTTCGACTGACGCGGATGCTGACTCGCGGTTGCGGGCGCCGGATCCTGCTTCGGCCAGCCCAGCCAGGCAATGGCGGTGAACGCCAGAGAAATTACCCCCAGCCCGAGCCAGGTCTGCTGCAAACCCAGCTGCAACAACAGCGGCACCAGGGTTCCTGACGCAGCGACCCCCACGCCCACCCCCATGAAGATGATCCCGCCTGCCAGCCCGCGTTTAGAGGGCGAAATGTGCGCCAGCACCGCCGGCGCAGCCAGCACCATCAACGCCCCTCCGCTGATGCCGGACAGCAGCCGCCAGGTAAAAAACCACAGATACGACACCGGAAACGCACAGGCGATAAATGCAACACTGGCCAGCAACATCATCGCCCGCAGCGCAAATGCCGTGGACGAATTCTGCGCCATCACCCGTCCCGTCAACGCCCCGATCAGATACCCCGCCAGATTCGCCGCACCCAGATACGCCGCTTTCGAAGAATCGAACCAACCTGCATCGATAATCGCCGGCAGCAGGGGCGTATAGGCAAAGCGAGCAAGACCAATACCCACAAGGCTCGCGGAAAAACCTGACGCAATCCCCCATTTGCTGTTGTGGGATTGATCGCGGGATGTGGGGCTGTGAGTGGATGCCTGAAGCTTGCTCATCGTCGTCGCCTGCTGAATTCGGTTGGAGTCAGCGTACGCGCGCGCAGGGTATCTCAAGAAGCGAAAAGAAGAGATTGGGGGTATCTGTTATTGAGATTGTTGATGCGCATGAGGAGGCAAGGTATCTGCCGCTTGATAGGCAAACGGATGACTTGCGAAGTGCGGATCGGATCGAGCTTTAGCGCTTGGCTGGACGAAGGGGCGTTGCGGGAGGGAAGACTGGAGCGGGTGAAGGGAATCGAACCCTCGTTATCAGCTTGGGAAGCTGGAGTAATGCCATTATACGACACCCGCTTTTGACGCTTGCAGCGGCTGACTTTGTACCAGATGCAGGCACTGAATTGAAGCGTTAAATGCGTTGCGGGCCAAATCCTTTATTGCAATGACAAGGGTCGGGATTCATCCGCCGAGGGCTGTGAGGCGGTGGCTGGCGGATGAATCCGTTCCTTGAGACCGGCATGGTCAGATTGCAAATGCATGGTTCGCGTGTACCTGTCGGTAGCGGTTTCGGCTGGGCTCGGGCGCCGGGGTGAGGAAGCTCAACAGGGCGTTTCGCGAGTCCAGGCAGGCGCTTTTATGCTCCATGTCTAAAAAGTGGCCTGCATTCTTGATGGTGCTGAAGTGGCAGTCACGCACGTGGTTCTTGAACAACCGGGCGTCGACGGCCGAGGTGTATTCGTCCCATTCCCCGTTCATGAACAGCACCGGAACATTGATCCGTTTGGCGGCCTTCAACTGTTTGTGCGTGGTGGCTTCCATCACATGGTTGATGTGGTGGTGCATCTGCGCGTACTCGTGCAGGTCCAGAGAGCTGACGTGTCTGTAGTTGAAGCGCTTGAACAGCGACGGCAGGTGTTTGCCGATGGTGCTGTTAATCAGCGTACCGACTTCGTAGCGATCGAATGCACCCAGGTGTTGCTGGCCACGTTGCAGGTAGTCGCGCATCGGCTCGTTGATGACCGGTGAGAAAGAGCTGATCACGGCCTTCTCGATGCGCTTGGGCCGGTGGGCGAGGGCCACCAGGGTCGGCGCGCCGCCCCATGAGAACGACATGATGTGTTCTGCGTTGAAGTGGTCGATTAGCTCCAGCAGGATCTGTCCTTCGGTTTCCTTGGTCAGCGGCCGGTCGATGATGTTGTGGGGTTTTGATTTGCCCGCGTAAGGCTGGTCGTACAGCACCACGTTGAACTGCGGGTGCAGGTTGCGGACGGTCTGGGCGAAAGATGCAGTAGTGGCCAGTGAGCCGTTGACCAGGATGATGGTCTTTTCTGCGGCATCTGCGCGATAGAACTCCGTGTAAACCCGAAACTGGCCCTGTATATCAAGCACAGCGATTTCTGGCCTCATATCCATGTCTCCTGACGAAAAAACAGGTGTGCGCGCAACCACGTTGCACGAGTTTCGTGACAGGTAGGCAATAGCCTTGAAGGGGGCCCATGTCGGATCGGAACAGCTTGTCCGACAGGTATTGTTATTGGCGGGCGGTTTGCCGAACGTGTCGCTTCGAGGCGGTCGTGACGACAAAAGGTTTCTTAGAATAGGTTGGTGACTCATCAGTCACATGTGGACCGACGATTGGATTCAAGCAGGCGATCCCGGAACCCGCAAGTGCCGTTCGTGAATTGTCCTACACGACCTGCCGGGCGGTCGAAAGACGTCAGATTTGCTGAATCTCTTCAGCTGTCAGCGGCCGGTACTGCCCGGGGGCAAGCGCAGGGTCGAGCACCAGTGGGCCCATGCTTTCGCGGTGCAGGCGCACGACCTTGTTGTCGAAGAAGCCGAACATGCGCTTTACCTGATGGTAGCGGCCTTCGACGATGCTCAGGCGGGCGCGGTGGCTGTCCAGCAGGGTCAGTAGCGCGGGCAGGGTGGTGAGGTCTTCGAAGGCGAAGTAAAAACCTTCGGCGAATTTTGTGACGTAGTGCTCACCGATTTCCTGCTCGGTTTCGACGTAGTAGATCTTCGGCAACTTGGTGGTCGGCTGGGTGAGGCGGCGGGACCACTGGCCGTCGTTGGTGATGAGCATAAGCCCCGAGGTGTTGAAGTCCAGGCGACCGGCGATATGCAGGTCGTGCTTGTCGGGCTCGTCGAGCAGGTCCAGCACGGTGGGGTGTTGCGGGTCGACGGTGGCGCTGACGCAACCTTGCGGTTTGTGCAGCATGAAGTAGCGCGCGGGTTTGCCGGATTGCAGGAGTTCGTCGTCGAGCATGACCTGGCTGAACTCACGGACTTCATGCAGCGGATCTCTGATGGTCTGGCCATCGACCCTGACCCGGTTGGCCAGCAGTGCAAGGCGCACCTCCTTGCGGCTGAAGCGGGGCAGGTTGCTGAGGAAACGGTCGAGGCGCATGGGGTTTGGGTCGGTGTGTGGGCCCTCAATGGTACGTGAAAACCTTGGAGCTGGATTGACCTTGAGGACGCCCCCGCCGGCAAGCCGTGCTGCTACGGGCGTGGGGCGGCGCAAATCGTTGTAGCAGCCGGGCTTGCCCGCGGGGCGATCTTGAGGACGCCCCCGCCGGCAAGCCGTGCTGCTACGGGGTCTGTGTGGGTTCGAGGAGGCCCGCGCAGCGCGGACACAGGCACGCCTTGTTGCGCAGTTCTTCGGGCAGCGCGGCCAGGACGGCGGGGTCGATGGTTTCGCTGAAGCACCAGCAGGCCTGGTCGGCCGTGCGTGGGTCGGCCAGGGTGCATTTGTTGCTCTGGCCGCAGACGGGGCAGGTGTCCGGGCTGGTTGAAACGGTGGTCATGCGGGCTCTGCCATCTCGGTACAGACCCGATTGCGGCCGCTCTGTTTGGCGCTGTAGAGCGCCTGGTCGGCGCGGGCGATCAGGCTTTGCAGGGTGTCGCCTTCGTGCAGCTCGGTGAGGCCCAGGCTGACGGTAACTTGCAGGGCCGAACCCGTGAACACGTAGGTGTGTTGCTCGGCCAGCAGGCGAATTTTCTCGGCGACGCGTCGGGCACCGCTGGTGTTGGTGTCCTTGAGCAGGATGATGAACTCTTCGCCACCCCAGCGGCAAATGATGTCGCTGTCACGCAGGCAGCGTCTGACGTCGTCGGCAAACCCGGTGAGCACTTCGTCACCGGCCAGATGACCGTGGGTATCGTTCAGACGCTTGAAGTGGTCCAGGTCCAGCAGCATGGCCGACAGCGCCTTGTGGTCACGACGAGCTTCGGCAATGGCGCTCATGGCGACCTGATCGAACCCGCGCCGGTTGGGCAGACCGGTGAGGCTGTCGAGCATCGCCTGGCTCTCGATGCGCATCTGGAAGCGGCGGATGACGCGATTGAGCAGGTACAGCACCAGCAGCATCACCGCCAGGCAAATCGTAAGGTTCAGGTACAGCGACTGACGAATGTCGGTCAGTGCGCCGTCCTCGCGCTTGTCGACGAACAGGTACCAGTTCAGCTCGGGGATGTATCGCACGTTGAGAAAATGCGAGTCGTCCGGCGAGTCGTATTGGTAGCTGCCGCTTTGCGGCTTGGGCATTTGCTGGCGCAATTCCTTGAGGTCGGGAAGGTCGCGCAGCACCTGGCCGATCTTCGCGCCCTGCGGCCCGCCCTCGGCGCCAGTCAGCACCAGGCGCCCGAAAGCGTCGACGAAATACACGCTGCGTTGGTAGCGCTGCTGGTAGCGGTCGATCAGTTTGATGACGGCATCGACGGTCAGCCCCACGCCAGTGGCGCCGATGAGCTGGTCGTTGTAGTCGAAGACCTTGTAGTTGATGAAGAAGGTCAGGTTGTCCTTGTTGGCAAGGTCCGGGTCGACGTTGATTTCGTACGGCTCGGCCATGTCGCGCACGCGGTAGTACCAGACATCCCGGGGCTCGTCGGGGCTGATCTTTTTCAGCACGCCCTTGGCCTGGTAATAGGTCAGGCTTTTGTTGGAGACGAAAAACGAGGTGTAGGCGCCATAGTGATCCATCACCTCCTTGAGGTAGCGGGTCATTTGTTGCGGATCTTTCTCTCCGGCCACGACCCAGTCACGCACGAAAGTGTCGCGCGCCATCATCGAGGAGATCAGCACCGGGCGCACCAGGTCCTTCTGGATCTCGGAATAGACCGTGTCCGAGGTCAGGGGCAGCTCGGTGTTGACGATGCTGTCGCGGATGGCGTCTCGCGAGGCAAAGTAGCTGAGCAATGACGTCGCCAGAAAGCCGCTCCCCAGAAGGATCACTAACGTCAACAACAGGGAGCGCTGTGAGTGGAGCGTGGAACGAAAGGGCATGACCAGTCCGCTTGAGTGAAAAAGAGTCCATTAATAGAGACATGCTAGCCTGAGGCCACCCTGTTGCGCCATGCCAGCCTCGCTTTTATGAACCGGATGTTTCAGGGCGTGATCCTGTGCGTTCCCCCGGGCGCATCGAATGCCGGCGCTCGTCCCAGCACTGCCTTGATCGCCGAGCATCGACAGTGCACCAGCAGGATCTTGTCGTAGTGAATTCCCAGGCGTTGCAGCTCGTTGAACAGTTCTTCCAGGCTTGGGCTGGTGACGCCGAAGCGATTGCGTATGGTCAATACGTCCATCGGCGTGGCCGGCACTGTCGGCCAGGATGCGTGTTGGCTGTCGCTGACGAAATTGCTGATGTCCTGGTAGCTTTCGTAAGCGTCGCTCTGGAACTTCATCAGCTTGTAGTTCTTGATATGCCCCGGCAGGGTGGTGCCCGCCAGCAATCGTTTGCCCTCGGTCAAGGTGGCGAAGGGCGCCACGCCGGGCCCGGGGACGGCGCGTGTGTTGTCCAGCAGTGCGTAGGGCTTTATCAACTGGCTGACCACCTTGTGCAGCCCGGGGTCGACCAGTTCATGGCCATGGGGGGCATACAGCCGAAGTTCGGTGCCGTTGGGTATCTGTGTCGCCCGGCTCCAGGGCAAATGGTAGCCGTGGCTGCTGACCACAAGCGTGCGGGCCTGGGCGCGTTGGGAAGTCCACAGCAGGAACCGCTGTCCCAGCTTCCACACGCGCACCGATTCGCTGGCGAACGCTCGGTTGGCGGCCACATCCCAGTTTTTCAGGGTAAGACCTGTGTTGAAGTAAGGGCTGAGCACCGTTTTGCGTGGATGGGTGAGGCGTTGCAGCCAGGTGCCGAAGTTGCGCAGCGGCACGGAAGGTGCCACGGAGGGCGCAAGCCTTGCCCTCGCGCCCACCCGCATGAAGCTTCCCAGCAGGCGTGGGGTCGCGGGGCCCAGTTGCAGCAATCCCAGAGACAGGATCGCCACCAGCACCTGGCGACGCTCCGCATCACGGTCGCCGGGTAGACTGGCCGCCTGAATCTTCAGTGCCAGGCTGGCGGCGCTGGCGGTCAGCGAGGCAATGGCCACAGGTGGCAGCAGCAAGGCCATCGGCGCCAGCATCAATTGCAGGCGATCGACCCACCGCGACCAATAGTTCAGCGTGAGTTCACGCTGGGTGACGATGCTGTCTTGCGCATCATGGAGGCTGTCGCTGCGCAAATGCTCAAGGATGAAGCCGGTGGGCGATTGCGCCACTTCGTGCATGAAAAACACATGATTGCTGGCCTTGTGGATGGCATCGTTGTACAGCCTGATGGATGTGGGCCGCAGTATCGAGGGCGGCAGCGGCGGCTGTTCCACTCCCCCCCAGATCTGCAGTATGTAGTCCAGCCGCTCATGGAAGCGCATCGGCATGTACTGTAGAAGCGTCCGACGCCAGTCTTCATTGGCCGCCGATTGGCGAAGATGGGCGACCAATTCTGCTCGGTCCCGAAGCTCCACGAATGTGGCTTGCTGACCTGACTGATACAGGATCCAGCCAGGCTCGCGCTCATGGTGCAGTAACAGCAGGCCCGGACAAGGCGGATTGACGCCACCGGTCAGGTGACCGCTGTCCAGTTGGAAACCCAGTGCGCTCCAGCGCGTCTGACGTGTGATGGGAGACGTGCGGTCCTCCTCCAGTGCGAGTACCAGGCAATTGAACCCCTTGCGCGTCAGCTCGCCGTTTTTCAGACAAAACAGCGCCTGCGCTATCAGGGTGGACGAGAGTGCGCGCTCGATGGCCGTGGCTTTGCGTTCCCAGAAGCTGTTGAGCCGCGCGGTCATGACCTCCAGAAACCCGATGCTTCTGATGTAGGCCTCGATGCTGGCCGCCTTGACCGGAATTTCCTTTTCCTGCTTCCAGGTGCCTTGCCCGCTGAGGTCGGTGTAGACCACCCAGCGTCCCCCCAGGTCGTCGTAACCGCTCGGTTCAAGGGCCCGGAAATTCTGTACCAGCGCCTGGCCGAGGGCGACCGGGCGCTCGCTCGGCACTATCAGGATGTTGGTCGCCGGGGTTGTTGCGCTACCCCAGGGCTTTCTCGACGTCCCCGGCCGGTAGCGGATGAACACTCGCCTGGGGTCCAGATCGATCCCGTGGGCCTGTTTGAGCCACTTGCCCATGATCCGGTCAGCCACTACGTGTGGCGTAGGAATGCTCTCGCGCAGACCGGGTTCGCTGTGCCAGCAGCCCAGCGCAGCGAGGATTGCCAATGCCGGTTCTATGGGAGGCAGCAGGTAATCCTGTTGCGGCAGCTCACTGCCGTCGAACACCTCCAGAAACCCTTCAGTCTCGGGGTGTATCAGGGCAAACAGACGCTGTGCATTGCACAGGTAGGTAAAGACATCGCTGATCTCGCTGCCCAGTTCAAGGCCATTTGCAGTCGGTGCCAGGTTCAGATGCAGGCGGTGCCAGGGCGATGCGTTGAGCGCCTGCATCACCTTCTCGGGTTTCCAGGGGGCGGTATCGCTGATGTATTCGTGACAATAGGGTTGCTCGCCCAGCACGTGGATGTAGCAATGCCCGGTGGTCCGGGAGCGCTGGTGGAATACCCCCGGGATGGGGTCGTCGTTGAGCATCACGCCGTGCAGGGTCGAACGGTGGGTCAGTGCGGTTGTGCCCAGGCGCTGCAGGGTGTCCGGCAACTGCACGAGCCCCAGCACATCCAGCCCGAGCCGGTAGCCGTCGCTGCTGATTTGCCGACGTCGTTGTTGATGATCCAGGCCGTCCAGAAACGACAGCTTGGCAAGCATTTGCCAGGTCTGGCCGTGACGGGCCCAGAAGTGGCTCAGCTGCTGGTCGTATTCCCACGACCAGTTGCCTTGCAACAGCAGCTTGAAGAGTTTTTCCAGGGTAAAGCCCGGCAGGTCATCATGCACCGCGCGGTCGGGAACCGCGCCGCGTTGCAGGGCCAGCAGCGAACGGGTTTCCAGGGTCATGCGCCCCAGTTGCCGCAGGGACAGGCGCCATTCGAAGTGTTCATTGCCAGCGGCATCCACTGCAGGATCCTGATCGGTGGTGAAGTCGACATGCAGCGCGTCCAGGTTCACAGGTTTGCCCAGATGGCTGGCCAGGGCCTGACTCCAGCGTTCATCCAGCCAGGTCAGAATCGAGGGCGGGCAGTCCAGCGCCAGTTGCCAGGCCTTGAGCAGCCAGGGCGAGCCCGAGAGCAGCCTTGCCACCCGCCGGTTGCGCAGTCTTGCCAGATGTTTGTGATGCAGCGTTGCAGGTGGGGTGCGGGGTGGGGCGGGGTTGCTGTTGGTGTTGTCCATGGCGGGCATTCAGTGAGCTCAAAAGCTGCTCACTATGGCGATTTCTGGCGGCAGAAAGCGGTAACTATGTACCACCATCGTCTGTCGCCATGGTGCTTGTTATTGCGGTGCACAGATGCCGCAGGGGCAAGGCGCGATACCGGCCGCCTTGCCCGCAATTGTCAGCCTTGCGCTTGCAGCACCACCACTCGCTGCCCGGAGCGCACGGCCGAACCCGGCTGCACGCGAATCTCGCTGACCACCCCGGCAAACGGCGCCAGCACCGGGATTTCCATTTTCATCGACTCCAGAATCACCAGCGTGTCGCCTGCCTGCACTTGCTGCCCGACGCTGACCTGTACCTGCCAGAGGTTCCCGGCGATGTGGCTGTCCACGCTCATCTGCCCCGGCAGCAGCGCAGCCTCCTCGGTGAGTTCGGCCACTGCTTCGTCGCTTTCGAACGTGGCCTGGCCGTTGGCGATCCAGCGCTCGCGCTCGGCGTTGAAGGCGCTCTGTTGCTGAGTGCGAAACGCCTGGATGCCTTGGGCTTCCTGCGCCAGAAACGCCTGGTATTCAGCAAGGTTAAGCGTGCTGTGTTCGATCGAAAGCGGGTAGCGCCCCAGCGGGAAGTCGCGGCGGATTTTCAGCAGTTCATCGGCGCTGACCGGGTAGAAACGGATCTGGTCGAAGAAGCGCAGCAGCCAGGGTTTGCCGTCGAAGGCTGCGATGTCCCGGTAGCGGTTCCACATCTGCAGGGTGCGGCCCACGAACTGGTAACCGCCGGGGCCTTCCATGCCATAGACGCACATGTAGGCGCCGCCGATGCCCACCGAGTTCTCGGCGGTCCAGGTGCGCGCCGGGTTGTACTTGGTGGTCACCAGACGATGGCGCGGGTCCAGCGGCGTGGCCACCGGCGCACCCAGGTACACGTCGCCCAGGCCCATCACCAGGTAGCTGGCGTCGAAGACCGTGCGCTGTACTTCGTCCAGATTGGGCAGGTCGTTGATACGGCGGATGAACTCCAGGTTGCTTGGGCACCAGGGTGCATCCTTGCGCACCGTGGTCATGTATTTCTCGATGGCCAGCTGACAGGCCGGGTCGTCCCAGGACAACGGCAGGTGCACGATGCGCGAAGGCACTTCCAGGTTGTTGCTGGCGCACACGTGTTCCCATTCGGCAGCGACGATTTTCAGCAGGTCGGCCAGCGGCAGCTGTTCCGGCTGGTAATGCACTTGCAGCGAGCGAATGCCGGGGGTGAGGTCGATCACGCCATTGAGTTGTTTGCTCTCCAGCGCCTGCATCAGCGCGTGGCCGCGGAAGCGCAGGACCAGGTCCAGCTCCGGCGCGCCGATTTCCAGCAGCAGGTGGGTGTCGCCACTCAAGCGCGCTTTGATGCGGGTGTCGTTTTCGCCGATGTCCAGAACGACGGGGGACTGTAGGAGCGCGCTTGCCCGCGATGACGATTGTTCTGCCTCTACAAGTGTGTCGGATGTACGGGCCTCGTCGCGGGCAAGCGCGCTCCTACAGACGAGCGAGCGGGCGTGCTCTACGGTGACCGGGATGAACCTGACCTTGTCCCCCGCCTTGAGCTGCCCCAACTGCCACAAATCCGCTTCGATGATCGTCACCGGGCACACGAACCCGCCCAGGCTCGGCCCGTCCGGTCCGAGGATCACTGGCATGTCGCCGGTGAAGTCCACGGCGCCAATCGCATAGGGATTGTCGTGAATGTTCGAAGGGTGCAGGCCTGCTTCACCGCCATCGGCACGCACCCACTCAGGCTTGGGCCCGATCAGGCGCACGCCGGTGCGGCTGGAGTTGAAATGCACTTCCCAGTCGGTGGCGAAGAAGGTCTCGATATAGCCTTCGGTGAAGTACTCCGGCGCGCCGTGGGGGCCATAGATCACCCGGATATCCCGCACGTCTGGCAGCTCTGCAATCTGATGCGACGCAATCTGCCGTCCCGCTTCACGGTCGGTCAACGGCGCCAGGTGCAGCACGTCGCCTGCGCGCAGCGCCCGGCCGGCATGGCCGCCGAACTGGCCCAGGGTGAAGGTGCTTTTGCTGCCCAGATAATCCGGCACATCCAGCCCGCCGCGCAGGCACAGGTAGCTGCGCGCGCCTGATCCGGCGATGGTGCCCAAGGTCAGGGTCGAGCCTGCGCGGATCAGGATCGACTGGTTCATCGGCTGTGCCTGGCCATCGAGCGTCAACGGGATCACGGCGCCGGTCACGGCCACCACCGCATCGGTGTTGAAGCGCAGCATCGGCCCGCTCATGGTGATTTCCAGCGCGGCGCAGCCTTCGGCGTTACCCAGCAGGCGGTTGCCCAGGCGCAGCGAGCGACTGTCCATAGGACCCGAGGGCGGTACGCCGACGGCCCAGTAGCCGAGCCGTCCGGGGAAGTCCTGCACGCTGGTCTGGGTGCCGCCGCTCAATACTTCGAAAGTGTCGGCCTGATAGACCAGGCCTTCCAGGCAGCGGGTCCACGGCTGGCCGCTGGCGAATGGCGCATCCTCGATGATCTGGCGCAGGTAGTCGCGGTTGGTTTCGACGCCATACAGGCGAGTCTCGGTCAGCGCCCGGGTCAATCCTGCGCTGGCCGATTCCCGGTCCGGCGCCCAACTGATGACCTTGGCGATCATCGGGTCGAAAAACGGCGGGATCTCGCAGCCCGCTTCCACCCAGGTGTCGATGCGCAGGGCCTTGCCATCGGCGGCGGGGAAGTGCACCGAGGTCAGCAGGCCCGGGCTTGGCTGAAAATCGCGGCCCGGATCTTCGGCATACAGACGTGCCTGAATGGCATGCCCCGAAGGTTTCAGATTCGCGATCAGTTCCTGCAACGGCGGCAGGTCACCGGCGGCCAGTTGCACCATCCAGCTCACCAGGTCCACGCCCCAGACCTGCTCGGTCACACCGTGCTCGACCTGCAAGCGGGTGTTCACTTCAAGGAAATAGAAACGCTGATCGTCGCTGTCGAAGACGAATTCGACGGTGCCTGCGCTGCGATAACTGACGGCCTTGGCCAGTTTGATCGCGGCCGCGCACAGCTCATCAGCCATGCCTTCGGGCAGGTTTGGCGCCGGGGTTTCCTCGAGGACTTTCTGGTTGCGCCGCTGCACCGAACAGTCACGCACGCCGAGGGCGATCACTTCACCACGGCCATCGCCGAACACCTGCACTTCCAGGTGTCGAGCGCGCTGAATGTATTTCTCAATGAACACGCCGGCGTCGCTGAAGTTGTTCTGCCCCAGACGTTTGACCGCCTCGAACGACTCGCTCAGTTCGCTGGCACTGCGGCACACGCGCATGCCGATGCCACCGCCGCCCGCGGTGCTTTTCAGCATCACCGGATAGCCGATGGCGTCTGCCGCTCCCAGCGCATCTGCAAGGCTGTCGAGCAACTCGGTGCCTTCGAGCATCGGCACGCCGTGTTGCCTGGCCAGTGCGCGGGCGGTGTGTTTGAGGCCGAATACGCGCAGTTGCGCAGGCGTCGGGCCGACAAAGGCGATCCCCGCGTCTTCGCAGGCCTGGGCGAAGGCGGCGTTTTCGGAGAGAAATCCGTAGCCCGGATGAATCGCCTTGGCGCCGGTGGATTGGGCGATGGCGAGGATCTTGTCCACCGCAAGATAAGTCCCGGCCGCGCCGCCTTCGCCGAGGCTGTGGGCCTGCTGCGCCTGGAGAATGTGCAGGCTGGCGGCATCGGCTTCGGAGTAGACCGCCACACCCTCGACGTTGAGGGCGCGCAGGGTACGCAGGATGCGGCAGGCGATGGCGCCGCGGTTGGCGATCAGCAGTTTGTCGAACATGGTTTTTACCCCAGGGATCGCGCTCGTCGATCCCGAACCGGGTAGCGGGCCGTCCCGCTGTTGTACGCGTTGCGCGAAGGCCGTCCCTCGCGCCGAAATCCTTCAATGCAAACCTGTGCCGCTCAATCCCAGACGAGCAACTCGGCCGGCGTGGGGTTGTAGCCGTTGCACGGGTTGTTCAGTTGCGGGCAGTTGGAGATCAGCACGATCACGTCCATTTCCGCCCGCAGCTCGACGTATTTGCCGGCAGCGGAAATGCCGTCCTCGAAGGTCAGCCCACCTTCGGCGGTGACCGGCACGTTCATGAAGAAATTGATGTTCGGGCTGATGTCGCGCTTGCCCAGGCGCCCGTCGTGGGAGCAGGCGCGCAGGTAGTTGTCGCGGCAGCTGTGCATGTGGCGTTTTTCCAGGGCGTAGCGCACGGTGTTGCTCTCTTGCGCGCAGGCGCCGCCCAGGGTGTCGTGGCGTCCGCAGGTGTCTTCGACGATGGTCAGCATCGGCTTGCCAAGGTTGGAATACAGCACGCTGCCTTTGCTCAGGTAGACGTTGTTCTGTTTGCGCAAAGTGCGTTGCACGTCGTAGCGCTCGCGCGGGTTGGCCAGGCTGTAGAACAGCGTATCGACGGCCTGGTTACCTTCCAGATCGAGCAGGCGCAGGGTCTGTCCGGCCTTGAGTTCGGTCAGCGACGGCTCGCCTGCCGGGATGTGGGTAATGGAAATGGGGGCTTTCTTGGCGGCGGTGGTCATCAGAAGGTCCTCAGGCGAACAGGCGGTCGGTGTTGATGAAGCCGCGCACGTTTTCCTCGCGCGAGGTGCGGCAGTGTTCGGCGACGCTGGGGTCGGCCTTCATCCAGCTCAGCTTGACCGGCTGTGGTGCGTATTCGGGGTTGGGGTCCATCGGGTGTTGCAGCGCCGTGAGCACCACCAGCGTGTCCATCGGCGCGTACAGCTCGATGTAGTCGCCGGCTTTCGAGTTGCCGGGCACGAAGGCCAGTGCGCCTTGATGGTCCACGTTGACCCGGCTGAACAGGTTGAGGGTCATCAGCAGGTCCGACAGGCCCAGGCCCCACTTGCCCATTTCCACCAACAGGTTGTCGGCGCCGTTGCGAAAGAAGCCGTTGCGCAGTTCCTGGTAGCGGCCCTGGCCGTATTTTTCAGTGACTTCTTCAGCGCACAGCACGCCACCGAGGCTGTCGCTCCAGCCGCAGGTGTCAGCGGTGATGGCCGCCAGCACGCGGCCCATGTCCGAGTACAGGCAGTGGCCGGCGGTGAGCTTGGCGGTGTGCTGGCACTTGAGGCTGTCGGGCAGGTTCAGACGCTCGGTTTTTTCATGGGCGTTGAACAGTGTGAGGCTCACGTTGGCACCGCCGTTGAGGTCGGTCAGGCGCAGCAACTCGCCCCGCTTGAGCACGAACGACAGGTGGCCGCCACCGGGCAGCAGTTCTTCGGCGAATACCGGGAATACAGCGGTTGAGTCAGTCATGGTTGAAATCCTTCAGGCCGATTGCAGCGATTCGATGGCCGCGCGGGCGGCGCGACGGTCGCTGTTCAGGGGAATGTCGTAGGTGATGCGGGCGCCATAGGCTCCGGGGGCGTGCGGGTCGATGCGAACCTTGTCGAAGACCATCAGGCGCGTGCCCAGGTTGAAGCCCTCGGAGAGGTCGTGAGTGACCATGAACACCGTGAGTTTCGTCTCGCGCCACAGCTCCAGCAGCAGGAAGTGCATGTCCTTGCGAATGCCGGGGTCCAGAGCGCCGAAAGGCTCGTCCAGCAGCAGTACGCGAGGCTTCATGATCAGCGCCTGGG
Organism: Pseudomonas sp. NPDC090201; assembly: GCF_044746825.1. Lineage (NCBI taxonomy): Bacteria > Pseudomonadati > Pseudomonadota > Gammaproteobacteria > Pseudomonadales > Pseudomonadaceae > Pseudomonas > Pseudomonas sp. NPDC090201. Next base: position 898,069 of record NZ_JBIVCX010000001.1, on the reverse strand, counting down.
CGATGGCCAGGCGTTGCTGCATGCCACCGGACAGTTGCGTCGGGTATTTGTCCAGCGCATGGCCCAGGCCGACCTTGTTCAGCAGCGCGGCGGCCTGCTCGCGGGCGTCGAGCTTGGCACCGCCGAACAGCCGGCCCAGCAGCCTGGCCCTTGGCAGTTCCAGGCCCAGCGCGACGTTGTCCAGCACCGAAAGGTGCGGGAAAACCGAGTAGCGCTGAAACACCACGCCACGGCTGGCATCCGGTTCATTGGCCAGCGGCTGGCCGTCCAGCAGGATCGTGCCTTTGCTCGGCACTTCCTGGCCCAGCAGCAGGCGCAGGAAGGTCGATTTACCACAGCCGGAGGCACCGACCATGGTGCAGAACTCGCCCTCGGCGATGCTCAGGTTCAGGCCTTCGAGCACCACCTGTTCGCCGTATTGTTGCCAGACGTTTTTTACCGAAATGAAGCTCATGGCCGAGCGCCCTCGTACCAGGGGAAGGTCTTGCGGGTCAGGGCTTTCAGGCCCCAGTCCATCAGCCAGGCGAGGAAGGTGATCCAGACTACGTACGGCAGGATCATGTCCATGGCCAGATAACGACGCACCAGGAAGATCCGGTAGCCCAAACCGTCGGTGGAGGCGATGGCCTCGGCCGCGATCAGAAACAGCCACGCCGAACCCAGCACCAGCCGCAGCGAGATCAGCAAACGCGGCAACAGTTGCGGCAGCACCACCCGCAGAATCAGCGTCCAGGTCGAGGCGCCCAGCGTCTGCGCCTTGATCAGCAACTCCACCGGAATCTCCCGGGCGCGCTGCTCCAGATCGCGGGCCAGCACCGGGGTGATGCCGATCACGATCAGCATCACCTTCGACAGCTCGCCCAGGCCGAAGACGATGAACAGGATCGGCAGGATCGCCAGCGGCGGCACCATCGACAGCACCGTCAGTAACGGCGACAACGGCGCGCCGAACAGCGGCAACACCCCCGAGGCGATACCCAGGCACAGGCCCACGACCGCGCTGATCGCAAGGCCGATGGCCAGGCGTTGCAGACTGGACGCGCTGTCCTGCCAGAGCAGGTATTCACCGGTGCGCTGATCGGGCACGAAGGCTACGCGTTTGATCGCATCGGTCATCTGCACGGCGCTGGGCAGCAGCTTGTCGTTGGGGTTTTCCGTCAGCCGCGTCGCCGAGCCTGTGAAGTAGGCGAACAGCAACAGGGCGAACGGCAGGATCACCAGAACCAGGCGGCTGGCGCCATCGGGGCGGCGGTTTATCAAGCGCATGTCAAATAACCTGTTTGAAGCGGATTTTAACGTGATCGCTGCGGCCTCTTCGCGAGCAAGCTCGCTCCCACAGGCTCTGCGTATAGGCTCGCCATCCCACGTCCTCTGTGGGAGCGAGCTTGCTCGCGAATGGCTGTCACGGATTGCAGAGCAGGTCGCCCAAGCCTTTACAATTTGCCGTCAGCGGCCAACTGCACGTAGCTGGGGTCGAAGTGCAGCTTGAGGTTGCCCTTGTCGCCTTCGGTCACGCTGTTGGCGAAGCTCATGCCCACGGCGCTGGCATCCTTGGCGCCTTCGCCGAGCAGGCCGTGCTCGAAGGAGAAGTCCGCGACCTTGCGCATGGTGACTGGCAGCTGTTTGCTGGTGGCAAACTCCAGTGCCTCTTTGGGCGTGGCGAACAGCTTGGTGGTGTCCAGTTGCGACTGGAAACCTGCCAGGTCCGTGCCCGAGGCCTTGGCCATGTGTTCCAGTGCGGTTTTGGCTTCGGCGTTTTTCGCGTTCATCAGGGCGACGACTTCGAACCAGGCGCCGGTCAGTGCCTTGCCCAGTGCGGGGTTGTCTTTGAGGGTCTGGGTGTTGACGACCATCATGTCCATGATCTCGCCCGGGATCTTGCTGGAGTCGAACACCTGGGTCACGCCCGGCTTGGCCTTGATCTCGGAGAGCATCGGGTTCCAGGTGGTCACGGCCTTGACCTGATCGGTGTTGAAGGCGGCGGCGATGTCGGCGTCGGAGGTGTTGACCACTTTCAGGTCTTTCTCGGTCAGGTCTACCGAGTCCAGCGCGCGGGCCAGCAGGTAGTGCGAGACCGACAGCTCAACCAGGTTGACGTCCATGCCCTTGAGGTCGGCGACCTTTTTGCCATCGCCCTTGATGACGATGCCGTCATTGCCGTTGGAGAAGTCGCTGACCACCAGCGCCGTGCTTTCCACCCCGCCCGCAGCCGGAATGGTCAGGGCGTCCATGTTGGTCATGGTGCATCCGTCGAACTGGCCGGCGGTGTACTGGTTGATCGATTCGACGTAGTCGTTGAGTTGGGTGACCTTGATGTTGATGTTGTACTTCCTGGCCCACTTGTCGACGATGCCCTGGGTCCCTGCGTACTCCCATGGCATCCAGCCGGCGTAGATGGTCCAGCAGACGTCGAAGTCCTTTTTCGGGGCGGCGGTGGCCGAGAGGCTCAGGGCAGCGATGAGGCCTGCGGTCATCAGGCCGAACAGACGGGATTTTTGCATCGTGAAAAACCTCCAGTAACGAAAAGGGGCGGGCAGGAGTCCGGCGACACCAATGGTGTCCTGTCTCCCGGGCTTTTATCCCGCCGTGTAACCTCTACTGGAGGTCGTCGACTCTCGGACCAGCCACTCGCTTGAAGCGAGCCGGAACCCTAGTCGGCTATTTGCAAATTGTGGTGCCGCGAACCTTGAGTGACTCCTGCACAAGGTTCGCTTAAGCGAGAGACGTGCCAATTATCGGCAAACCATGCGGGCTGTGGCGCGGGCGGGAAATGGCGGAATAACAAGGTGCATCGGGGTGCACTGTTGCGGGGCGCCGTCTGGCGGAAGGGTTTTACAGTGGGGCACTCGGGAGGGATCTTGCGGTCTTAATTTACGTTCTCGGCAGTTATGAGAACGCCGACCAGCGCCGCTGGTTTGAGCTCTATCGCGGTCCAGGAGGCCGCCATGTATCGACGAAGCTTGCACCTCAAAAGCCTGATGGCAGCTTTAATGACCTTGTCCCTGGCCGGTTGCTACGGAGGCTACTACGAATCGGAGACCTACACGCAGCCCGTCTACAGCAGCGGGTACAGCAGCGGCTACGTGTATGACAGCTATCGTCCCTACGGGCCGACCGGGTATTACGGCGGCTCCTCGGTCTATTACTCGTCGCCGCGTTATTACTCGGCCCCACGGTATTACTCGCCACCTCGTTATTACGCGCCTCCTCCGCGCTACTACGGGCCAGGCTACGGTCGCCCGGGCTACGGCGGCGGCCACTGGAATGGCGGTGGCGGTGGTGGTAACTGGAACGGCGGCTCCGGCTACCGTCCTCCACCCACAGGCCCAAGGCCGGGCATGGGCGGTGGCGGCTGGAATGGTAACCACGGCGGTGGCGGAGGCGGCGGTGGATTTGCCCCGTCCAGGCCATCGGGCGGCAACATGAGGGAGGACGGCAACTTCGGTCGCGGCGGTCACGGCGGACCGGGTGGCGGCAACCGCTGAATTCAAACCCACACCAAAACGGCGCTCTCAACAGCGCCGTTTTAATGAGCTACGCAATCCCTGTAGGAGCGCGCTTGCCCGCGACGGCGGTGTGTCATTCACCGATGCATCGTCTGATACGACCTCATCGCGGGCAAGCGCGCTACTACAAATATCGATTCAGTAACCTGACAAATCCGCCAGCGGATGCCGGCCTTCCCACGCCTTCTCGAAATGCGCATCCACCACCGCCAGCGGGATCTTGGCAATGTCCTGCCAGTGCCAATGGGGCGTGTGGTCCTTGTCGATCAGTCGCGCCCGCACACCTTCGGCAAACTCAGGATGCCGGCAGCAATTGAGGCTCATGGTGTATTCCATCTGGAACACTTCGGCCAGGGACAGATGCCGGGCGCGCTGGATCTGCTCCCAGACCAGGTGCGCGGTCATCGGGCAGCCTTCGCTCAAGGTTTTTGCCGCCTTGGCCAGCAGCGCATCGCTGGAATGCAGTTGACGCTTGAGCGCAGTCCACGCGCAGGCAATATCGGCGACATCCAGCAACTCATCGATCTGCTGGCGACGAGGCAGCCACTGCGGCTCCGGGCGTTGATCCAGTGCTTCCTGCTCCAGCGCCTTGAACAGACTGTTGAGCTGCACGGCGGTCTGTTCCTGCCAGTTGAGTTGCAGCAGCCGGTCGATCATTTCCTCCTGCTGGCCGTCGAGCAGGAAGCGGTCCGCCAAATCCAGGTCCAGCGCATCGCGCCCGTTGATGTGCGAGCCGGTCAGGCCCAGGAACAGCCCCAACTTGCCAGGCAGGCGCGACAGAAACCAGCTGGCGCCAACGTCGGGGTACAGGCCGATGTTGATCTCGGGCATCGCCAGGCGGCTGCTCGGGGTGACGACGCGAATGCCGGCGCCTTGCAGCAGGCCCATGCCGCCGCCGAGCACATAACCGTGGCCCCAGCAGATCAGCGGCTTGGGATAGGTGTGCAGGGCGTAGTCCAGGCGATATTCCGCCGCGAAGAACTGCGCTGCCAACGGTGGGACTTTTCCGGGCTTGCCGCGAGCAGCCTCAACCAGCGCACGTACGTCGCCGCCGGCGCAGAACGCTTTTTCACCATTGCCGCGCAGCAACACGCAGACGATTTGTGGGTCGCTGGCCCAGGCGTCGAGACGATCCTGCAACGCCAGGATCATGGGCAGTGACAACGCATTGAGTGATTTTTCCGCGTCCAGCGTGGCAACGCCCAGACGGGCGCCGTCGGTTCCGGTGAGCTCTTCGAATTGCAGATTCATCGTGACCTCGTGTTCGTGGAACAGGCTTTCATCAAGGACTGGGAGTGCTGCCTGCGCCGGGAAGTTGCACCGAACTGATGCAGTGGAGTGTAGGAAACCCGTGGCGCGTTGCGCTGGAAATAAATGGTGGTTGCCCCTAAAGTCCGCCCATTGTTTTTCCGGATATGACCATGACCGACGACGACCGCATCAAACTCGAGCCCAGCTGGAAGCAGGCCCTGCGCGAAGAATTCGAAAAGCCCTACATGGGCGAACTGCGCGAGTTCCTGCGCCAGGAGCACGCGGCAGGAAAGGAAATCTATCCGCCTGGCCCGCTGATCTTCAACGCCTTGAATTCGACCCCGCTGGACAACGTCAAGGTGGTCATTCTCGGTCAGGACCCGTACCACGGTCCAAACCAGGCCCATGGCCTGTGCTTCTCGGTACAGCCGGGTGTGCCGGCGCCGCCGTCGCTGGTCAATATCTATAAAGAGCTCAAGCGTGACCTGAACATCGACATCCCCAACCACGGCTACCTGCAATCCTGGGCCGACCAGGGCGTGCTGATGCTCAACACCACCCTGACCGTCGAGCGGGCCAATGCGGCGTCTCACGCTGGCAAGGGCTGGCAGCATTTCACCGACAAGATCATCGAAACCGTCAGCGCCCATCAGCCGCATCTGGTGTTCCTGTTGTGGGGCTCTCACGCCCAGAGCAAGAAGAAGCTGATCGATGCGTCCAAACACCTGATCCTGACCTCGGTACACCCCTCGCCGCTGTCGGCCTACAAGGGTTTCCTCGGCTGCGGGCATTTCGGCATGGCCAACAAGTATCTGCAGCAGAATGGATTGACGCCGATCGAGTGGCGGTTGCCCGCTAACGTCTGATCGCCCCTTGCCCGTAGCAGCACGGCTTGCCGGCGGGGGCGTTATTAAGGACGCCCCCGCCGGCAAGCCGTGCTGCTACGGGTGGGTATTTCGTCAGGTCGGTTGCTTGTTCCAGTACCTGAACAACGGCTCAGCCAGAAACAACACAAACAACAGCCGCATCACCTGCATCGCCGTCACCAACGGCACCGACAACTGCAACACCTCCGCCGTCAGGCTCATCTCGGCGATGCCACCGGGCATCATGCCCAGGGTCAGCGAGCGCAGATCCAGGTGCGTTGCGGCGCTGAGGATCCAGGCGCACAGCGCGGCGATGCTCATGGTCAGCGCCGTGCCGATCAGCGTACGGCCCATGAATGACGGCGCGCGGCGAAAGAACGCACGGTTGAAGTGGCAACCCAGGCCGCTGCCGATCAGCCACTGGCCGATCTGGCTGCCGCCGTTGGGCAGGCCGGTGTGCAGGTCGAAACCGACGCTGACCACCGCACTCACCAGCAACGGCCCGAACAGCCACGGGTTGGGCTGTTTCAAGCGTTGCCAGCCCCAGGCAACCAGCGCGCCGAGGGGAAACAACACCGCCAGCCAGGTCCAGTCCACCACAACCGCGTGGGAGGGCGGGGCACCGTTGCCCATCAGGTATTTGAAGATCGCCGGAACGCACAGCACCACCGCCAGCACCCGCAGGCTTTGACCGGCGGCGACGTTGCTGAGGATCGCGCCATTGCGCGCGCCGAGGTTGACCATCTCCCCAGAGCCGCCGGGCATGCTGGAAAAGAACGCCGTGGCGCGGTCTTCGCCGGTGCGCAGCATCAGCCACACGCCGACCACGCTGGAGACGCTGGTCACCAGTGCGCCGATGAAAATCAGGCCAAAGTGCGAAAGGACTTGTTCGATGACGACCGGGGTGAAGTGCAGGCCGATGCCGATGCCGACCACCCATTGGCCGCATTTGCGGCCGCCGGGGATTTCAGCCAGCTGCCACGGGGTGAGGCAGCGGATCAGGATGATCGCCAGCAACGAGCCGACCATCCAGGGCAAGGGCCAGCCGACCTGGCTGGCGAGGTATCCCCCCAGCAGGCCGACCAGCGGTGTTCCCCACCACGTCTTGAAGGGCCGGTCAGACATCGGCCAGTGCGCGACGCTGAACGCTGCGCTTGCGCCAGATGCGGATCAGCGGCAGGACCAGCATGAACGCAGTCACGACCCACACGCCCAGGGTGATCGGGCTGGACCAGAGGATGTCCATCGAGCCGTTGGAGATCGACAGCGCGCGACGCAGGTTCTGTTCCATCAGACCGCCGAGAATGAAGCCCAGCAGGATCGGCGACAGCGGGAAGTCCAGCTTGCGCAGGATGTAACCGAAGATGCCGATGCCGACCATCAGGAACAGGTCGAAGGTGGTGGCGTGAACCGCGTAGACGCCGATCCCGGTGATGATCGCGATCACCGGCACCAGTGCCCAGTTCGGCACGGCGAGGATGCGGGTGAAGATGCGGATCATCGGGATGTTGAGGATCACCAGCATGATGTTGGCGATGAACAACGACGCGATCAGGCCCCAGACGATGTCCGGTTGCTGTTGGAACAGCAGAGGGCCGGGGGTGATGTTGTACAGCGACAGCGCGCCGATCATCACCGCGGTGGTGCCCGAACCTGGAACGCCCAGGGTCAGCATTGGCACCAGTGCACCGCAGGCGGTCGCGCCGATGGCGGTTTCAGGAGCTGCCAGGCCGCGCATGTCGCCTTGTCCGAATTTTCCGCTCGCGCCTGCGATACGTTTCTCGGTCATGTAGGTCACGGCGCTGGCCAGCGTTGCACCGGCACCCGGCAGCACGCCCATGATGAAGCCCATCAGGCCGCAGCGGATGTTGACGATGAACACCGAGCTGGCTTCCTTGAAGTTGAACATCATGCGCCCGGTGGCTTTCACCGCTTCCTGGCCGCGATGAGTCTTCTCCAGCAACAGCAGGATTTCACTGACCGAGAACAGGCCCAGCACCAGCACCACGAACTGAATGCCGTCGGCCAAGTGGATGTTGTCGCCGGTGAAGCGGTACACGCCGCTGTTGGCGTCGATGCCGATGCTCGACAGGAACAGGCCGATCAGCGCCGCGACGAAGGTCTTGAGCGGTCGGTCACCGGCCATGCCGCCGAGGCAGACAATGGCGAAGACCATCAGCACGAAATACTCCGCCGGTCCGAAGGCAATCGCCCATTTGGCCAGCAGCGGGGCGAACATCACCATGCCGCAGGTGGCGATGAAGGCGCCAATGAACGAACTCCACGCCGACAGCGACAACGCAACGCCAGCCAGGCCCTGACGAGCCATCGGGTAGCCGTCCAGTGCGGTCATTACAGTGGACGCTTCACCTGGAATGTTGAGCAGGATCGAGCTGATGCGCCCGCCGTACTCGCAGCCCAGGTACACCGCCGCCAGCAGGATCAGCGCCGATTCAGGCGGCAGGCCAAGGGCGAAGGCAATCGGAATCAGCAGCGCCACGCCGTTGATCGGGCCCAGACCCGGCAACAGACCGACGATGGTGCCGATCAGGGTGCCCGAAAGGGCGGTGACCAGGTTGTACGGGGTCAATGCGACGCCGAAGCCCTGGCCGAGGTAACCGAGCGTATCCATATCAGTTCTCCAGAACGTCGAGCAGGCCCAGGGGCAGAGGCACATCCATCACTTTGTCGAAGAGCACGTACAAAAGGATGCTCATCAAGGTGGTGATGACGATGCTCGGTAGCCAGCGGCCGCCGTACAGGCGGGCCATCGGAATGCCGATCAGGATGCTGCTGAGCACGAAGCCCAGAGGCTCGAAGCAACCCGCGAAGATCAGCAGCAAGGCGGTGCAGGCAGTGATCTTGATCAGGGTTTCACGATCCAGCGGCGGCTCGTCTTCGGAGTGCTTGATCGGTGCCGGACGAAACACCATGTACAACAGCGAAATGCCCATCAGCCCCAGCATCAGCAGCGGAAACGCGCGGGGGCCAACAGGTTCGTAGGAAAACGGGGCCTGATAAGGCCAGGCCATCAGTGCCAGGCCGATACAGGCCAGCAGCAGCACGAAGGCGAACAGTCGTTGCAAGACCATAGGAAGCTCCTGGGCAGCGCCTGTTTCAGAGGCGCTGCACCTAGTCGATCAATCGAGAACCGGTTAAGAGGGTTCAATCACTGAATCAGGCCGAATTCCTTGGCCAGCATCTTGTAGTCCGCGACCTGCTTCTTCACGTAGGTGTCCAGCTCAGGGCCGGTCATGGCGAAGGGGAACAGCTCGCGCTGGTCACGCAACTTGGCGAAATCTTCGGAGGCCAGCAGTTTGTCGAACGAGGCTTTCCACCAGTTGTATTCCTCGTCGGTCACTTTTGGCCCCAGGTAGAAGCCACGCACCACCGGCCAGACGATGTCGTAGCCTTGCTCTTTGGCGGTCGGGATGTTCTTCATTTCCGGCTCGTCCAGGCGCTCCTCGGAGAACACCGCCAGCAGGCGCATGTCGCCGCTGAGGATGTGCGGCATGGAGTCGGAAATGTCGGTGGAACCTACCTGGATGTGGCCGCCGAGCAGGGCCGTGGCGATTTCACCACCGCCTTCCAGGGCCACGTATCGCAGGTCGCGCGGGTTGATACCGGCGGCCTTGGCGATCAGCGCGGTCTGCATCCAGTCCTGGCTGCCGACGGTGCCGCCGGAACCGATCACCACTTTGCTCGGGTCGGCTTTGAGCGCCTTGACCAGATCGTCGAGGCTCTTGTAAGGCGAATCTGCTTTCACAGCGATGGCGCCGTAGCTGGTGCCGACGGCTGCCAGCCAGCGCACCGCGTTTTCATCGAAGCGACCGAACTTGCCTTGCGCCAGGTTCAGCAGCGAGCCGCTGGACCACGCCACCAGGGTGCCTGCATCGGCCGGACGCTGAGCGACCACCGCGTTGTACGCCACCGCGCCCACGCCGCCTGGCATGTAGGTAACGCGCATCGGCTTGCTCAACAGCTTCTCGTTGACCAGCGCGCTCTGCGCCAGCTTGCAGGTCAGGTCGAAGCCGCCGCCGGGGGAGGCCGGGGCGATGCATTCAGGACGGTTGGGTTCTGCGGCCCACAATTGAGTGGCCACCAGCATGCAACTGGCAGCGACGCTGATACGGCGCAACGATAGGTTCATGGTCAGTCTCCGACGGAGTTGTTGTTTTTAAAGGGCGTACGGTCAGGCAGATACGGACGGGAATGCAGACGTGACGACACATCGCGCGCGCAAGCGGCGAAGCGAACTCAAAACAGGACGGGATTCAGACGGCACAAGGGCCTGTGATTGCAGTGATGGCATCACCGATGACTCCGATATTGTTTTTATTGTTGAAAACGCATCGAGGCGTTTTTCGTCACGACCCTGGGGCGTTACGCAGGCCGTGAATGGCGCAATCGTAACGAGTCGTGACCGGATCCTAATCAGTGAAGCTTTCATCAACCTTTCAACTACCTTTCATGAACCTTTCGTCAGCCGCACAGCCGTCGGTTCTGTCTATTCTTTAAATGTTTCAGCTCTTCACAGACGGCGGCGCGTCTGTAAACTCCGCCTCCACCAAACGCCTCAATCGGGAGAAACCGATGCGTGTCCTGCTCGTCGAAGATCATCTGCAACTGGCCGAAAGTGTCGCGCTGGCGCTCAAGGGCAGCGGCCTGACCGTGGACGTGCTGCATGATGGCGTTGCCGCCGACCTGGCTTTGAGCAGCGAAGAATACGCGGTCGCGATCCTTGACGTCGGTCTGCCGCGCATGGACGGTTTCGAGGTGCTGGCGCGTTTGCGTTCCCGGGGCAAGAACACCCCGGTGCTGATGCTCACCGCCCGCAGCGACGTCAAGGACCGGGTCCACGGGCTGAATCTCGGCGCCGACGACTACCTGGCCAAGCCGTTCGAGCTGTCCGAGCTTGAAGCGCGGGTCAAGGCGCTGCTGCGGCGCAGCGTGCTGGGTGGCGAGCGCCAGCAGCGCTGCGGGGCGCTGGTCTATGACCTGGACACCCGCCGCTTCACCCTGGGCGATGACACGCTGACCCTGACGTCCCGCGAGCAGTCGGTGCTTGAAGCGCTGATCGCCCGCCCCGGCCGGGTGATGAGCAAGGAGCAACTGGCCTCGCAGGTGTTCGGCCTGGATGAGGAAGCCAGCGCCGACGCCATCGAGATCTACGTCCACCGCCTGCGCAAGAAGCTCGACGGGCATCCGATCGCCATCGTCACTTTCCGTGGTTTGGGTTATCTCTTGGAAAGCCGGGATGTTTAACCCGTTCCGCGCAGCCGAAAACAGCCTGCGCTGGCGCCTGCTGTGGAACCTGGGCTTGTTGTTGGTGGTGTTGATGATCGCCAGTGGCATGAGCGCCTACTGGAATGGCCGGGAAGCGGCCGATACGGCCTATGACCGCACGCTGCTGGCCTCGGCGCGCACGATCGCGGCTGGCCTGTCCGAGCGCGACGGCACCCTGAGCGCCGACGTGCCCTATGTGGCTCTGGACACCTTTGCTTACGACAGCGCCGGGCGGATCTACTACCAGGTCAACGACATCGACCAGAAGCTGATTTCCGGTTACGAAAATCTGCCCGCGCCGCCATCCGGCACCCCGCGCACTGACGATTATCCTGCGCTGGCCAAGTTCTACAGTGGCCGCTACCTGGGACAGGACGTGCGGGTGGTCAGCCTGCTCAAGCCGGTGAGCGAGCCGAACATGAACGGCATGGCCGAGATTCGCGTAGCCGAGACCGAGGAACAGCGGGTGAGCATGGCCCGGGCGCTGATGGCCGATACCCTGCTGCGGCTCGGAATGCTGGGCGGCGGTGCGTTGTTGCTGGTGTGGTTTACGGTCAGTGCGGCGCTGCGTCCGCTGGATCGCCTGAGTGCGGCGGTGGAGGAGCGCGAGCCCGATGACCTGCGCTCGCTGCCGTTGGTGGAAGTGCAGCATGAACTGCGTCCGCTGGTGAGTTCGCTCAACCACTTCACCGAGCGCCTGCGCATGCAGTTCGAACGGCAGGCGCAGTTCATCGCCGACGCTTCCCATGAACTGCGCACTCCGCTGGCGGCTCTCAAGGCGCGGGTGGAATTGGGTTTGCGCGATCAGGAGCCGGCCGCGTGGCGCAGCACCCTTGAAAGTGCCGCAACGGGTACTGACAAGCTGACCCATCTGGCCAACCAGTTGCTGTCTCTGGCGCGTATTGAAAACGGCGCTAGGGCGATTGCCGAAGGCGGCGCCGAAGTGCTCGATCTCACCCAGTTGGCGCGGGAGTTGGGCATGGCCATGGCGCCGTTGGCCCATGCCCGCGGCGTGTCGCTGGCGCTTGAGGCCGACCAGCCGGTGTGGATGCGCGGTGAGCCTACTTTGCTCAACGAGTTGCTCAGCAACCTGGTGGACAACGCCCTGGCCCACACGCCCAAGGGCGGCAACGTTGTGTTGCGGGTGCATGCGCCTTGCGTGCTGGAAGTCGAAGACGACGGCCCGGGCATCCCGATGCACGAGCGTGACCGGGTGTTCGAGCGGTTCTATCGACGTCAGCAGCAGGGCAATGGGGCAGGATTGGGATTGGCCATCGTCGGAGAAATCTGCCGCGCACATCTGGCGAAAATCACCTTGCACGACGGCGCAGAGCAGGGCCTGAAAGTCCGCGTGACCTTCCCGGCCCCCGAAACCGCTTCGTAGCAGCACGGCTTGCCGGCGTCGGCGGCCTCGGAATCGCACCGCCGGCAAGCCGTGCTGCTACGGGGAGTGGTGCATCGACAACCGTGGGACCTGGCTTGCCCGCGAAGGCGTCCGGCCAGTGCTTCGATGGTGCCTGATCCGCCGCCTTCGCGGGCGAGCCCGCTCCCACAGATCGGGGCCAGACGAAGGTCGCAGCATCTCAACAAACCCCGTAGCAGTCCGGCTTGCCGGCGTCGGCGGCCTCGGCATCGCCCCGCCGGCAAGCCGTGCTGCTACGGGGAGCGGTGCATCGACAACCGTGGGAGCGGGCTTGCCCGCGAAAGCGTCCGGCCAGAAGCTTCGATGGTGCCTGATCCGCCGCCTTCGCGGGCGAGCCCGCTCCACAGGTCGAGGTCAGACGAATGTCGCAGCATCTCAACAAACCCCGTAGCAGCCGGGCTTGCCCGCGGGAGCGGTCTGTCAGGCTCAGTAGAGCAGCGTCATCGCCTCGTTCATTTCGTTGATCAGCGCACCGTCGGCCATGTTCAGGCCCAACTGGTTGACCGCCGGCATTGCCATCACATCCAGATTCGGATACGGCCGGCCCGTGGCTTCGTGCACATGCACGGACGCCACCTGCACCAGATCCACATAATCAGCCTGGGTCGAAACGCGGGTGAAGTTCTGAAACTGCCGGGGAACGATCGCCAGCGCTTCGGGGAAGTCCCACGAGCGCAACAAACGCTCACCAATGATCGGGTGAATGCGCTCGATGACATGGTTCAGGCTCACCGGATCGGCCAGCAATTCGAAGTTGTCTTCGGCGTAGGTCAGGATGGGCAGCACACCAATCAGATGCACCAGGCCCGCCAGTGTCGCCTTGTCGGCCTTGAGCATTCCACGGCGCTGGCTCAGCGCGCTGCTGACCCCGGCCACCTGCAGGCTGAGCTTCCAGATGTCGCGCATCTTGGTTTCGATGACCTCGGACTTGGCGTGGAACATCTGCTCCACCACCAGCCCGATCGCCAGGTTGCAGCTGTAGTTCACGCCCAGACGACGCACCGCGGTCAGCACGTCGCTGACCTCGAAGTTAGGCCGCAGCAATGGGCTGTTGACCACCTTGATCAGGCGGGCGGACAGCGCGGTGTCGCTGCCGATCACCTTGGAGAGGTCGGCGATGGTGATTTCCGAGTCTTCGGCCGCCAGACGGATTTTCATTGCCACTTCAGGAAGCGTAGGCAGAAACAAGGCGTCCTTGTCGATCGCCTTGATCAGGTCCCTCTGCACCTTGTCAGCCATGCTACTCATACGAAATCTCTGGATATTGCATTACGACCAGCGCCGCGTGCCGTGCGATGGCAGGGGCGCAGACCACTGCGCTGACGTCTGGCACGGTTGTTATCGCTGCGGTTCAACGCTGGGTTTCAAGCTTGGCATCCAGAGTGTAGGGCAGCTCTGCCAGTTGCAGCGGCTGGCCTTCGGGTGCGCGCAGATGAATCTGACCGTTCTCCACCGCATCGGCCTGCAACACCGCCAGCAGTTCTACAGCGTTGCCGCTGCGCGCTGCAATCACCACGTTGCCGGCAGAACTTGTGTGAACGGGAGAGAACAGCTCGGTGCCAGGTTCAGGAAGGTCGGTGCCCTCCAGCGTCAGGCGATACAGGCGACGCTTGAGCTTGCCCAAGTACTGCATGCGCGCAACGATTTCCTGACCGGTGTAGCAGCCTTTCTTGAAGCTGACGCCACCAACGGCCTGCAGGTTGATCATCTGCGGGATGAATTCTTCACGGGTCTGGCCGAACACCTGACCGATACCGGCGCGGATCTGGCCCAGCAGCCAGTCGTTCAGCGAGCCTTCCGGCAACTGCGCGGCCAAACGATTGCGCAGATCGGCAGCCCCCTCGGCACGAACCCAGAGTTCTGCGCGGGCAGGGGAGACGCGAATGGCGACCAGATCATTGGCGCGGGCGACCGAATCGGTCTCATCCGCCAGCTCGAGGCCCAGGCTGGCCAGAGCGGCCTGACCGTCGTTCACGCCGAATCGCACCCAGGCCGGACTTTCGTCGGTCAGCTTGGACTTGGAGAAGACAGCGTATTTTTTCAGGTCCGCCAGTTGGGCTTCGATCAGCTCGCTGGCCATGGCCATTACCACGCCATCACCTTCCAGCAGAATGCGGAAACTGGATTGCATGCGGCCCTTTTGCGTGCAGCGGGCACCGAGCGTGGCCTTGGCATCGCTCAGGTAATCCATGTTGCAGGTCAGTTGGCCTTGAAGAAACTTGCTGGCGTCCACGCCGCGAACGGCAAGCACACCTTCGTGGGACAGCGGGCAGAAGAAAGCTGAATCGGCCATGGGTCATCGCAGGGAAGAAGTCTGGGGCACCATCATAGTGCCGTGCTTCGTTTATGCAATCCATTGCGACTAATCGCGGGTACGCCAACCGGATTCGCCCCTGTATACTCGCCGCCAAATTCGAGGAGCGCCCCATGGTCGAAGATGTTGAACTCAACCGTCTCTTTTGGCACAGCCGCCGCGGCATGCTCGAGCTGGATGTCCTGCTGGTGCCGTTTGTCAGAGAAGTCTATCCATCGCTCAATGACGTGGACCGCGCACTGTATGTGCGCCTGCTGACCTGCGAAGACCAGGACATGTTCGTCTGGTTCATGCAGCGCGGCGAGTCGCAGGATCCGGAATTGCAGCGCATGGTTCGCATGATTCTGGACCGTGTCCAGCCGAAATGACCGGTTCGAATGCCGCTGGCGGGGTTCCAGAATCCTGCTGACGGCATATCTGGGCTGCCTGTCGCTGGCCCTTGTGTCGACACTCCTTCTTGCAATCCCGGCGTGGGCCAAGGCCCTCGGCGTAGCGCTGTGCCTGTTGCACGGAGCGCGCTACCTGCGCCGCTCGATCCTGCTCGACGCCCCGGACGCGCCGACTGCCCTGCGCCGGGACAGCGGCGGCTGGCAGTTGTGGAGCCGCCGTCATGGCTGGCAGCCGGTGCAACTGCGCCCGGACAGCGTGGCGCTGCCGTTCCTTGTATTGCTCAGGTATCGCCCTGCGACGGGCCACTGGCTGGAGCGTCGCTGGGTGCGCACTGTGTGCATTGCGGCTGACGCCATGGCACCGGACGATCACCGGCGCCTGCGTCTGCGGCTCAAGTTCAGCCGTCGAAGGTGGGCGGTGCCAGAATAGTGTCCACCGCTTCCGGCAGCATCTCTGGATAGTCCAGCGTGTAGTGCAGCCCACGGCTTTCCTTGCGGGCCATGGCCGAAGCGATCATCAGCTCTGCCACCTGGGCCAGGTTACGCAACTCGATCAAATCGCGGCTGACCTTGTAGTTGCTGTAGAACTCGTCGATCTCGTCAAGCAGCAGGCGCACCCGGTGCTGGGCGCGTTGCAGCCGCTTGTTGGTGCGCACGATGCCCACGTAGTCCCACATGAAGCGCCGCAGCTCGTCCCAGTTGTGGGCGATGATGACGTCCTCGTCCGAGTCGGTCACCTGGCTGGCGTCCCACTGGGGCAGCCCCTGTGGCTGGGGGATTTGCGGCAGTTGCGCGACGATATCGGCGGCGGCCGAGCGGGCGTAGACGAAGCACTCCAGCAACGAGTTGCTGGCCATGCGGTTGGCGCCGTGCAGCCCGGTGAAGCTGGTCTCGCCGATGGCATAAAGCCCCGGTACGTCGGTGCGGCCGTGCTGGTCAACCACCACGCCACCGCAGGTGTAGTGCGCAGCAGGCACCACGGGAATCGGCTGGCGGGTGATGTCGATGCCGAATTCCAGGCAGCGTTCATAAACAGTGGGGAAGTGGGTTTTGACGAATTCTTCTGGCTTGTGGCTGATGTCCAGATAAACGCAGTCCACCCCCAGGCGCTTCATTTCATGGTCGATGGCGCGGGCCACGATGTCTCGCGGGGCCAGTTCGGCGCGGGAATCAAAGCGCTGCATGAAGCGTTCGCCGTTGGGCAGCTTCAGATAAGCGCCTTCACCACGCAGGGCCTCGGTCACCAGGAAGCTCTTGGCCTGCGGGTGATACAGGCAGGTGGGGTGAAACTGGTTGAATTCCAGATTGCCGACCCGGCAGCCCGCCCGCCAGGCCATGGCGATGCCGTCGCCGCAGGCGCCGTCGGGGTTGCTGGTGTAGAGATAGACCTTGGCTGCGCCGCCGGAGGCCAGAATCGTGAAGCGGGCGCTGTGGGTATCGACCTCGCCGGTGCTGCGGTCCAGCACGTAGGCGCCCAGGCAGCGCTGGCCGTCCAGGCCCAGGCGGCGTTCGGTAAGCAGGTCGACCGCGACGCGCTGCTCCAGCAGCTTGATGTTCGGGCGTGACTTGGCCTGGGCCAGCAGCGTGCGGAAGATCGCCGCCCCGGTGGCGTCGGCGGCGTGAATGATACGCCGATGGCTGTGCCCGCCTTCGCGGGTCAGGTGGAATTCGAAACCGCCGTCCACTACTGCCGAGGTGTCGTCGCGGGTGAACGGCACGCCCATGTCGATCAGCCACTGAATCGCTTCGCGGCTGTGCTCCACCGTGAATCGCACGGCGTCTTCATTGCACAGGCCTCCGCCGGCATTGAGCGTGTCTTCAACATGGGATTGCACGGTGTCGGCGTTGTCCAGCACCGCCGCCACGCCGCCCTGGGCCCAGAAGGTCGAGCCGTTGGCCAGATCGCCCTTGCTCAGCACCGCAATGCGCAGGTGGGAGGGGAGGGTCAGCGCCAGGCTCAGGCCGGCAGCACCGCTGCCGATCACCAGTACGTCATGTTGAAAGTGTCGACTCATTGTTCTCTCGGCTTCTATATGGCCTGTGGCTGCGTACGAAATGTCCCGACGCTCGGTGATTGTGCAGTGAAAACCCCATCACCTTCGCATCAAAACATTTCCAACGGAGCCTAGTATGTAAGGTGTAGTGGCGGCACAATGGCCAGGATTTTATGGCAATTGTGAATCGCAGCGGGGGCGGATTGTGCGCTACTGCGCGGTATTGTGCATACCGTCCGGCGGGCTATTTCGATCAGGCACTCATGATCGGATTGGATCCGTCTGACACGGCGGTGTGCGTCTCACGCTCTAGAACAAATAGTGGGAACTTTTCATAAAGCCCTACGTTCAATAGAGGGTTGCCGATAAAGGGACAGCGTCGGCGTTCTGCAAGGGTGGTTTGATCACCTGCGCAAGCGCTTTCGACGACAAGATTATTCACGCAGCCGACTTGGTTCGAGCTGCGTTTTTCGTGCGGGCTACCGACGCTCGCCGGAAACTTGCTTGAAGGGGGGAGAACTTTTGCGTAAAGCCCGAGTCTATGTTTGCAAGCCTGTGAGCCAGCCTCTGCAACACTCCTTTGAGCTCTATGAGGAGTGTTCATGCTAACCCAGGAAGAGGATCAGCAACTGGTCGAACGCGTACAGCGCGGCGACAAGCGAGCCTTTGATCTGCTAGTGGTGAAATATCAGCACAAGATTCTTGGGTTGATCGTGAGATTCGTCCACGACACCCACGAAGCCCAGGATGTTGCGCAAGAGGCCTTTATCAAGGCCTACCGCGCGCTTGGAAACTTTCGCGGCGACAGTGCGTTCTATACGTGGCTGTACCGTATCGCCATCAACACGGCGAAAAACTATCTGGTGTCGCGAGGTCGGCGGCCGCCGGACAGCGATGTGAGATCTGAAGACGCGGAGTTCTACGACGGCGATCACGGCCTCAAGGACATCGAGTCGCCGGAACGGGCATTGTTGAGGGATGAGATCGAGGGCACCGTCCATCGGACCATCCAGCTACTGCCAGAAGATTTACGTACTGCTCTAACTTTGCGTGAGTTTGACGGTCTGAGTTACGAGGACATTGCGAGCGTTATGCAATGCCCGGTTGGTACCGTGCGCTCTCGCATCTTCCGCGCTCGGGAAGCCATTGATAAAGCCCTGCAACCTTTGTTGCAGGAAACCTGAGACAGCGGCGATAGCCATATGAGAGGAACCGCCATGAGTCGTGAAGCCCTGCAGGAATCGCTGTCCGCGGTAATGGATAACGAAGCGGACGAATTGGAATTACGTCGAGTGCTCAATGCAATCGACGATGCGGATACACGTGCCACATGGTCGCGTTATCAGATTGCTCGTGCAGCGATGCACAAAGAACTGCTGATGCCTCATCTGGATATCTCGGCCGCTGTATCCGCCGCCATCGCCGACGAAGTCAGCCCGCTCAAGGCCGGTCGTGGTCCTTGGCGTACGCTGGGTCGCCTGGCTGTAGCTGCGTCGGTCACCGTCGCCGTTCTGGCCGGTGTGCGCCTGTACAACCAGGATGAAATCGCCGGTGCCCAACTGGCACAGCAATCGGCACAGCCTGCCAACATCGCCATGCCTCAGGTAAAAGGCCCGGCAGTCCTGGCTGGCTACACCGAGAGCAACGACCAGACCCCAGGCCCGATGGCCAGTGGCGTATTGCAGAACCAGGCCGGCTGGCATGACCAGCGTCTGCCAGGCTACCTGCGTCAACACGCCCAACAAGCTGCGTTGAAAGGCACTGAAAGCGCTCTGCCATACGCACGTGCTGCCAGTCTGGAAAACCGTTAAGGAGGATCATGCGCGCCATCCGTCTATTGCCGCTTCTGCTTGGTGGATGGCTGGTCCTTCCAGCTCATGCCGATGACGCGCAAGACCAACTCAAGCGTCTTGCGCAGGCAGAGCAACAGCAAAGCTTCCAGGGCACGTTCGTCTACGAGCGAAATGGGAGCTTTTCAACTCACCGAATCTGGCATCGCGTCGCCGATGGCAAGGTTCGTGAACATCTCCTACAGCTCGATGGCTCCGCCCAGGAAGTACTGCGCGTTGACGGCATGACTCAATGCGTCAGTGGTACATTGGTTGCGGGTGTCTCGAACATTCCGGATTCGCCGGCCCATGGCTTCGACGCTGCCAAGCTGTCGTCCTGGTATGACATCAAGGTCGCCGGGGATTCCCGCGTGGCCGGTCGTCCTGCCGTGGTCGTGACGCTGACGCCCCGCGATCAGCATCGTTTCGGTATCGAACTGCATCTGGACAAGGAAACCGGGTTGCCCCTCAAGTCGCTGTTGTTGAGCGATAAAGGGCAGTTGCTCGAGCGTTTCCAGTTCACCGAGTTCAACACCGACGCGCCGACTGACCAGGCGCTTGAACCCAGTGGCGACTGCAAGCAGGTCGAAGTGGCCAAGGCCAAACCCGAGGCGCAGAAGCCTGCGGTGGCCTGGCATTCCGACTGGCTGCCGCCCGGCTTTGAGCTCAGTGGCGCTGCAGCACGCAAGGACCCCGACTCCAAGGCGCTGGTCACCAGCCTCATGTATGACGATGGCCTGGCGCGCTTCTCCGTGTTCATCGAGCCTGTGAGCGGGGCCGCCGTGACGGACATTCGCACCCAGCTCGGCCCGACCGTCGCCGTGTCCCGGCGCCTGACAACGCCCAAGGGCGATGCCATGGTGACTGTGGTCGGCGAGATCCCGATCGGCACGGCTGAGCGCATCGCGCTGTCCATGCGCAATGGCGATGCCGCGCCGCCGGCCGCTGCCAAGAAGTAATCTGCCTGAACCGGTACGCTCACTATGAAAAAGGTTTCATATTGGGCGTTCCGGGCCTCTAGCCTAGCAATCGCGGGCTCTGCACGAGATGCTGAAATGTTTGGTCAGCTTTGCAGGTTGCAATCACACTCTTTTTTTTCTATAGGTCACAGCTTCGCAGCTCTGGCCTTTGTCGTTTCAGCTTTCAGAAAGCTGACCTGGAGTAAAACACTGGTTAAGAGCCCAACACTGAGCAAGACTGCACTGTGTGAATGCTCCTCGAACCTGTCGGTTCGTACCGCTTATCCATGCTCGTTGTGAACGGGAGCCGTATGTCGATACCACGCTTGAAAACCTACCTGTCCTGGATGGCCGCCGTGCTCATGCTCGGGCAGGTCCTCACTGCCCAGGCAGAAGCCCTGCCTGACTTCACCACCCTCGTGGAGCAGGCGTCGCCTGCCGTCGTGAACATCAGTACGCGGCAGAAAATGCCGGAACGTTCGGTGGCCCAGGGCCAGGTGCCCGATCTGGAAGGCCTGCCGCCGATGCTGCGTGAGTTTCTCGAGCGCAGCATGCCGCCAGGATCGCGTCCGCCAGGGTCCGGAAAGGGCGATCGCCAGCGTGAAGCGCAGTCCCTGGGCTCGGGTTTCATCATCTCGGCCGACGGTTTCATCCTGACCAACAACCACGTGATCGACGGCGCCGACGAGATCCTCGTTCGCCTGTCCGACCGCAGCGAAATGAAAGCCAAGCTGATCGGCACCGACCCGCGCACCGACGTTGCGGTCCTGAAGATCGACGGCAAGGACCTGCCCACCGTCAAGCTGGGCAACTCCGACAAGCTCAAGGTGGGTGAGTGGGTACTGGCCATCGGCTCGCCATTCGGCTTCGATCACTCGGTGACCAAAGGTATCGTCAGCGCCAAGGGCCGCAGCCTGCCGAACGACACCTATGTACCGTTCATTCAGACTGACGTCGCGATCAACCCGGGCAACTCCGGTGGTCCGCTGTTCAACATGGCGGGCGAAGTGGTGGGTATCAACTCGCAGATCTTCACCCGTTCCGGCGGCTTCATGGGCCTGTCGTTCGCCATCCCGATCGATGTGGCGATGGACGTGGCCAACCAGCTCAAGGCCAACGGCAAGGTCAACCGCGGCTGGCTGGGTGTCGTGATCCAGGAAGTGAACAAAGACCTGGCCGAGTCGTTCGGTCTCGATAAACCGGCCGGTGCGCTCGTCGCCCAGGTTCTGGAAGACGGTCCGGCGGCCAAGGGTGGCCTGCAGGTCGGCGACGTGATTCTCAGCGCCAACGGCACGCCAATCGTCATGTCGGCAGACCTGCCGCACCTGATCGGCAACCTGAAGGACGGCAGCAAGGCTGAACTGGACGTGATCCGCGACGGCAAGCGCCAGAAAGTGACGGTCACCGTCGGCGCATTGCCTGCCGAAGGCGAGGAAATGGGCGCCGCCGATGCGGGTGTCGAGCGCAGCAGCAACCGTCTGGGTGTTTCGGTCACCGACCTGACCGCCGAGCAGATGAAGTCCCTGGACCTCAAAGGCGGCGTGGTCATCAAGGACGTGCAGGACGGTCCTGCCTCGATGATCGGCCTGCAGACGGGCGATGTGATCACTCACCTGAACAACCAGGCGATCACCACCGCCAAGCAGTTCACTGAAGTGGCCAAGGGCCTGCCGAAGAACCGTTCGGTGTCGATGCGAGTGCTGCGCCAGGGGCGCGCCACCTTCATCACCTTCAAACTGGCCGAATAATCAGTCATGACGGAAAAGGAGCGGCAGGATCGCTCCTTTTTTGTGCCAGAAGGGCGCCCGGATTTGCCGCTGCACGTGCGCAGTGACGCCCGAGCGTTCCTTCAGGTACAATTCCCGGCTATTTTCGGCGGGCAGTCTGCCTGCAATATTTTTCGAGTGTTGATCCGTGAGTGATTTGAGTCATATCCGCAATTTCTCCATCATCGCCCACATTGACCATGGCAAGTCGACGCTGGCTGACCGTTTCATCCAGATGTGCGGCGGCCTGTCCGAGCGCGAAATGGAAGCTCAGGTGCTTGATTCCATGGACCTGGAGCGTGAGCGCGGGATCACGATCAAGGCCCACAGCGTTACCCTCTATTACAAGGCGCGGGACGGCAAGACCTACCAGCTGAACTTCATCGACACCCCGGGCCACGTGGACTTCACCTATGAAGTCAGCCGCTCGCTGGCCGCCTGCGAGGGCGCGCTGTTGGTGGTCGATGCCGGTCAGGGCGTGGAAGCGCAGTCCGTCGCCAACTGCTACACCGCCATCGAACAGGGCCTGGAAGTCATGCCGGTCCTGAACAAGATGGACTTGCCCCAGGCCGATCCGGATCGCGTCAAGGACGAGATCGAGAAGGTCATCGGTATCGATGCCACCGACGCCGTGGCGTGCAGCGCCAAGAGCGGCATGGGCGTTGACGAAGTGCTGGAGCGTCTGGTCCAGACCATCCCGGCGCCGACCGGCGACATCGAAGCGCCGTTGCAAGCGCTGATCATCGACTCCTGGTTCGACAACTACCTGGGCGTCGTCTCCCTGGTGCGCGTGCGTCACGGCCGCGTCAAGAAGGGCGACAAGATCCTGGTCAAGTCCACCGGCAAGATCCACCTGGTGGACAGCGTCGGTGTGTTCAACCCCAAGCACACGGCAACAGTGGACCTGAAAGCGGGCGAAGTAGGCTTCATCATCGCCGGCATCAAGGACATCCACGGTGCGCCGGTGGGTGACACCCTGACCCTGAGTTCCACCCCGGACGTCGAAGTGCTGCCAGGCTTCAAACGCATCCAGCCTCAGGTCTACGCCGGTCTGTTCCCGGTCAGCTCCGACGATTTCGAAGACTTCCGCGATGCGCTGTCGAAGCTGACGCTCAACGACTCGTCGCTGCAATACCTGCCGGAAAGCTCCGACGCGCTGGGCTTCGGCTTCCGTTGCGGCTTCCTGGGCATGCTGCACATGGAAATCATCCAGGAGCGCCTCGAGCGCGAGTACGACCTGGACCTGATCACCACGGCGCCAACCGTAATCTTCGAGCTGTTGCTCAAGACCGGTGAAACCATTTACGTCGACAACCCGTCGAAGCTGCCGGATCTCTCCAGCATCGAAGACATGCGCGAGCCGATCGTGCGGGCGAACATCCTTGTGCCTCAAGAGCACCTGGGTAACGTCATTACGCTGTGCATCGAGAAGCGCGGTATCCAGCACGACATGCTGTTCCTCGGCACCCAGGTCCAGGTGACCTACGACTTGCCGATGAACGAAGTGGTCCTGGACTTCTTCGACCGTCTGAAGTCGACCAGTCGCGGTTATGCGTCGCTGGACTATCATTTCGATCGTTATCAGTCGGCGAACCTGGTCAAGCTCGATGTCCTGATCAACGGCGACAAGGTCGATGCGCTGGCGCTGATCGTGCACCGCGACAACGCTGCCTACAAAGGCCGTGCGTTGACCGAGAAGATGAAAGAACTGATTCCTCGTCAGATGTTCGACGTGGCAATCCAGGCAGCCATTGGCGGCCAGGTTATCGCGCGTACAACCGTCAAGGCACTCAGAAAGAACGTACTGGCTAAGTGCTACGGTGGCGACGTGAGCCGTAAGCGCAAGCTGCTTGAAAAGCAGAAGGCCGGTAAGAAACGCATGAAGCAGGTCGGCAACGTGGAAATTCCACAGGAAGCCTTCCTTGCAGTGCTCAGGTTGGAATAATCAGGCCCTATGTCACTAAATTTCCCGCTGTTGTTGGTCATTGCCGTTTTTGTCTGCGGTTTGCTGGCGCTGATCGATCTGATCGTGTTGGCGCCGCGTCGGCGTTCGGCCATTGCGAATTATCAGGGCAGCGTGAGCCAGCCGGATGTCGCCGTCGTCGAGCAACTGAACAAGGAACCGCTGCTGGTTGAATACGGCAAGTCGTTCTTCCCGGTCCTGTTCATCGTGCTGGTGTTGCGTTCGTTCCTGGTCGAGCCGTTCCAGATTCCTTCGGGATCGATGAAGCCGACGCTGGATGTGGGCGATTTCATCCTGGTCAACAAGTTCTCCTACGGTATCCGTCTGCCGGTGATCGACATGAAAGTCATCCCGGTAGGTGATCCGCAGCGCGGGGATGTGATGGTGTTCCGCTACCCAAGCGATCCGAACGTCAACTACATCAAGCGCGTTGTCGGCCTGCCGGGCGATAGCGTGCGCTATACCAACGACAAGCAACTGTTCGTCAACGGCCAGTTGGTCGCCAAGCAATTGATCGGTTCGGAGCCCGGGACCTTGGGCAGCGCCGAGCTGTACAACGAGAAGCTGGGTGAGGTCGAGCACCAGATTCGTCAGGAGATGAGCCGCTACCGCGCGCCGCCTGACCACGAGTGGAAAGTCCCGGCCGGCCATTACTTCATGATGGGCGACAACCGCGACAACTCCAATGACAGCCGCTACTGGGATGACCCCAACATTCCCAAGGAAGAGCTGGGCATGGTTCCCGACAAGAACATCGTCGGCAAGGCCTTTGCCGTGTGGATGAGCTGGCCGGAGCCGAAGCTGAGCCACCTGCCCAACTTCTCGCGAGTCGGGTTGATCAAGTAACCGCTGCGGCGCTGTGTGACACAGCGCCGTATGTCATTTCAGCGGTCTAAGCTTGCGGGGTTGGCCCTGCATGCCGCAGGGACAGACTATTCTTGAGGGCACACATGACATCTGCCGGTTCGCAAAAAGGCTTGTCGTTCATTGGGTGGCTGGTTTTGCTGGCCGTCCTTGCATTTGCAGCAAGTACCGCAGCCAAGGTAGTGCCGCATTACCTCGATTACATGTCGATGAAGAAAATCATCGAAGCCGCCGGCACCGACAACGCCGCGGAGATCAACAGCAGCAGTGATTTCCATGACTATGTGGCCAAAGGCATGCAGGTCAATAACATTCGGGATTTGGATTTGAACAAGGCGTTAACAGTGACGACGGAGAACAACAGGTTCCTCGCCCATTTGAAATACGAACAACGAGAGCCACTGATCCAGAACATCGATCTGGTGGTCAAGTTCGACCACGAATTCAGCGTGGGTAAACCGTGAGCGTGTCATTGAGTCGCCTGGAGCGTCAGCTCGGCTATACCTTCAAAGACCAGGAACTGATGGTTCTGGCCTTGACCCACCGCAGCTTTGCCGGACGCAACAACGAGCGTCTGGAATTCCTCGGTGATGCCATCCTCAACTTCGTGGCCGGTGAAGCGCTGTTCGAGCGTTTCCCTCAGGCCCGTGAAGGCCAGTTGTCGCGTTTGCGTGCCCGCCTGGTGAAAGGCGAAACCCTGGCTCTGCTAGCCCGCGGATTCGATCTGGGTGAGTACCTGCGCCTGGGCTCCGGCGAATTGAAGAGCGGCGGTTTCCGGCGTGAGTCGATTCTGGCCGATGCCCTGGAAGCGCTGATCGGTGCGATCTACCTGGATTCGGGCATGGAAATGGCGCGCGAGCGCGTGCTGTCCTGGCTGGCCAGCGAGTTCGACAGCCTGACGCTGGTCGACACCAACAAGGACCCGAAAACCCGGCTGCAGGAATTCCTGCAGTCCCGCGCCTGTGAACTGCCGCGCTATGAAGTGGTGGACATCCAGGGCGAGCCGCATTGCCGAACCTTTTTCGTCGAATGCGAAGTTACCTTACTGAATGAAAAAAGCCGGGGACAGGGTGTCAGCCGTCGCATTGCCGAACAGGTAGCCGCGGCCGCAGCACTTATCGCCCTTGGTGTGGAGAATGGCAATGACTGATACAACTGCAACACGCTGTGGCTATGTCGCCATCGTTGGCCGGCCAAACGTGGGCAAGTCGACGCTGCTCAACCACATTCTCGGCCAGAAGCTGGCGATCACCTCGCGCAAGCCGCAGACCACCCGCCACAACATGCTGGGCATCAAGACCGAAGGCGACGTGCAAGCCATCTATGTCGACACCCCCGGCATGCACAAGGGCAGCGACAAGGCGCTCAACCGCTACATGAACAAGACCGCTTCGGCGGCGTTGAAAGACGTCGACGTGGTGATCTTCGTCGTGGACCGCACCAAGTGGACCGACGAGGACCAGATGGTTCTGGAGCGCGTGCAGTACGTGACCGGCCCCCTGATCGTCGCGCTGAACAAGACCGACCGCATCGAAGACAAGGCCGACATGATGCCGCACCTGGCCTGGTTGCAGGAGCAGTTGCCCAACGCCCAGATCATCCCGATTTCCGCGCAGCAGGGGCACAACCTGGAAGCGCTGGAGAAGGTGATCGCCGAGCAGTTGCCGGAAAACGATCACTTCTTCCCGGAAGACCAGATCACCGACCGCAGCAGCCGCTTCCTGGCCGCCGAACTGGTGCGCGAGAAGATCATGCGCCAGCTGGGTGCGGAGCTGCCGTACCAGATCACTGTCGAGATCGAAGAATTCAAGCAGCAGGGCAAGACCCTGCACATCCATGCGCTGATCCTCGTCGAACGTGACGGCCAGAAGAAGATCATCATTGGCGACAAGGGCGAGCGCATCAAGCGCATCGGCTCCGACGCCCGCCGCGACATGGAAGTGCTGTTCGATTCCAAAGTCATGCTCAACCTGTGGGTCAAGGTCAAGGGCGGCTGGTCCGACGACGAACGCGCCCTGCGTTCGCTGGGTTACGGCGACCTGTAAGCACTTGTTGCTTCACTTGTGGGAGCGAGCTTGCTCGCGAAGAGGGTGTAACGTTCAACATCAATGTTGACTGGCACATCGCTTTCGCGAGCAAGCTCGCTCCCACAGTGGTTTCAGTTGACCATGAGTCTGTGTTCGTTCATCGAGAAGTGCATGTCCCCAAACGCTCCCGCCAGCCAACTAGCCTACGTGCTGCACAGCCGGCCCTACCGGGAAAACAGCGCGTTGGTGGATTTCGTCACGCCTCAGGGCCGGCTGCGTGCCGTGCTGCGCAGCGCCCGTGGCAAGGCAGGCTCGCTGGCGCGGCCTTTCGTGCCGCTGGACGTCGAGTTTCGCGGGCGCGGTGAGCTGAAGAACGTCGGACGCATGGAGAGCGCAGGCATCGCCGCCTGGCTTGAAGGCGATGCGCTGTTCAGCGGCCTGTACCTCAATGAGCTGCTGATTCGCCTGCTCCCCGCCGAAGATCCCCACCCCGGTGTGTTCGAACACTACGCCGCGACGCTGGCAGCCCTGGCCGAAGGGCGCGCGCTGGAACCCTTGCTGCGATCTTTCGAGTGGCGTCTGCTGGACGACCTGGGTTACGGTTTCGCCCTCGATGCGGACGTCAACGGCGATCCGCTTTCGAGCGACGGCATGTATCGCCTCCAGGTGGACGCCGGCCTTGAACGGGTGTATCTGTTGCAGCCCGGCCTGTTCCAGGGTGCCGAACTGTTGGCCATGTCCGAGGCCGACTGGGATGCGCCGGGCGCGTTGTCGGCGGCCAAGCGCCTGATGCGCCAGGCCCTGGCGGTGCACCTGGGTGGCCGCCCGCTGGTCAGCCGTGAACTGTTTCGCAAGCCCTAACCAACAAGACCCAGGCAGGCGCGATTCGCCTGTCCAGATGAAGTTTCAGGAGAACAAAGTGACCCACAGCACCCGCATCCTGCTCGGCGTGAACATCGACCACGTCGCCACCCTGCGTCAGGCCCGTGGTACCCGTTATCCCGATCCGGTCAAGGCGGCACTGGACGCCGAAGAAGCCGGGGCCGATGGCATCACCGTGCACCTGCGTGAGGACCGTCGTCACATTCAGGAGCGCGACGTGCTGCTGCTCAAGGACGTGCTGCAGACGCGCATGAACTTCGAAATGGGTGTGACCGAAGAGATGATGGCGTTCGCCGAGCGTATTCGTCCGGCGCACATTTGCCTGGTGCCGGAAACCCGCCAGGAACTGACCACCGAAGGCGGCCTGGACGTCGCAGGCCAGGAAGCGCGGATCAAGGCCGCGGTTGAGCGTCTGTCGGCCATCGGCAGTGAAGTGTCGCTGTTCATCGACGCCGATGAGCGCCAGATCGAGGCCTCGGCCCGTGTCGGTGCGCCCGCCATCGAGTTGCACACCGGACGCTACGCCGACGCCGAGACCCCGACCGAGGTGGCCGAAGAACTCAAGCGCATCGCTGACGGCGTGGCGTTCGGCTTGAAGCAGGGACTGATCGTCAACGCCGGCCACGGCTTGCATTACCACAACGTCGAAGCGGTCGCGGCGATCAAAGGCATCAACGAGCTGAACATCGGCCACGCGCTGGTGGCCCATGCGCTGTTTGTCGGCTTCAAGTCGGCGGTGTCGGAGATGAAGGCGTTGATTCTGGCGGCTGCCAGCAAGGCCTGATCGCGTATATCGCTGAGCCCTGTAGGAGCGCGCTTGCCCGCGACTGCGGCGTGTCAGTCGATCTGGCTGTGACCGACATGACGCAATCGCGGGCAAGCGCGCTCCTACAGGTGGGCGGCCCTCAGGCCTTGCGCCCGACGATCACCGCTCTGCGCGGCGCAGGCAGGCCTTCCACGGTCTTGCTGTGGTCGTTCGGGTCGAGGAAGTCGCCGAGCGACTGATACTTCATCCATTCGGTACTGCGCTGTTCTTCGACCGTGGTAGTGCTGACATCCACGCAGCGCACATCGACGAACCCCGCCCGGCGCAACCACAATTCCAGCGCAGGCACCGACGGCAGGAACCAGACGTTGCGCATCTGCGAGTAGCGGTCCTCGGGCACCAGCACCTGGTGCACGTCGCCTTCGACGACCATGGTTTCCAGCACCAACTCGCCGCCCTTGACCAGGCAATCCTTCAACGCCAGCAAGTGATCGATCGGCGACTTGCGGTGGTACAGCACGCCCATGGAAAACACCGTGTCGAACCCTTCAAGCCGAGCAGGCAGGTCTTCCAGCGCGAACGGCAGGTGCCAGGCGGGCAGGTCGGGCAGGTAGCGCTGCATCGCCTGGAACTGGCAGAAGAACAGCCAGTTCGGATCGACGCCGATTACGCTGTCGGCACCGGCGCCCAGCATGCGCCACTGGTAGTAACCGTTGCCGCAACCCACGTCCAGCACGCGCTTGCCAACCAGATCCAGATGGGGTGCGACCCGCGACCATTTCCAGTCCGAGCGCCATTCGGTATCGACATGCACGCCAAACACATCGAACGGCCCCTTGCGCCAGGGCGAAAGCCCCATGAGCGCGGCACGGGTCTGTTCGCGGGTGGCGTCGTCGCAGTCGGTGTCGAGGACGAACGCATCCTTGAGTTCGACCCGGCTTGGTGTCAGTGCGGCCAGGGCGTTCAGCGCGCCTTGCCAGCGCTCCAGATCGCCATGGCCTTTTTCCATCTTGGCGTCGAGTTGCGCTTGCAGGCCTTGGGCCCAGTTGGACAGCGGGGTGCCCGCCAGGCGGCGGACCAGTGGGGCGAGATCAATCATGGCAGGGCAATCAGAGAGGCGAAATTGAGGCACTGGAACCAGGGCACGACTTTGCTGAACCCTGCGGCCAGCAGGCGTTCGCGATGCTGTTCGAGGCTGTCGGGTTTCATCACGTTTTCGATGGCGCTGCGCTTCTGGGCGATTTCCAGTTCGCTGTAGCCGTTTGCGCGCTTGAAGGCTACGTGCAGGTCGGTGAGCAGGGCGTGTTCTTGGTTGTCGTCGAAACGCAGCTTCTCCGACAGGATCAGCGCACCGCCGGGCAGCAGCGACTGACGAATGCGCGTCAGCAAGGCCAGGCGTTGTTCAGGAGCGATGAATTGCAGGGTGAAGTTCAGGGCCACCACCGAAGCCGGCTGGAATTCGAGGGCGAGAATGTCGCCTTCGATGACGTCCACCGGCAGCAGTTCCTGGAACATCGAATCCTGTGCATTGAGGTACTCGCGGCAGCGCTCGACCATGGCGGCAGAGTTGTCGATGGCGATCACCCGGCAATCGTCGGTGCGCACGTGGCGGCGCAGGGCCTGGGTCACCGCGCCCAGGGAACTGCCCAGGTCGTAGAGCACGCTGTGGGGCTGGGCGAACTGCGCCGCGAGCACGCCAAGGTTCTCGACGATGGTCGGGTAACCGGGCACCGAACGCTTGATCATGTCCGGGAACACCCGCACCACGTCCTCGTTGAAGGCGAAGTCGGGCACCTGGCCCAGCGGCTGGGCGAATATGCGGTCGGGTTCTTGGCTCACGGCGATTCCGAAGGATGAGGCGAAAAGTGCGGCATTTTAGCCAAATGTGCCGCGATGCTGAAACCTCATCTCATCGTTCGGGCGTTTGCCACTCAATTGACCGTAATTGCGCAATCGAACGTGCGCTCGGGGCGGACCTCGGGTGCCCAGGGTTGTTGATAGACCATCATCAGATGCCCCGTCCCTGCACTGGCGGCCTTGTAACGCCACACCGACTGCCCGGATGTGCCGACCATGCCGATGTCCTGCGGGCTGTTGAACACTTCCGGCCCCATGGCGTTGAGGATCGAGGGCGCAGGGTTCTGCATCAGCCAGCGGTGCCCGGTGGTGGGGTTGCTCGGCAGCATGAGCATCAGGGTCTGGCCGGTCTTGAGGGTGATGGGGCAGTCTTTCTGATCTTCCAGGGACACGATCTGTTTCGGTTGCTGGGCACAGGCGGCCAGCAGGGCGAGGCTGAACGGGACGAGCAGACGGGCAGGGGACATGGAGGCTCCGGACGTGGGCTACTTGGGTCGGAGCATAACTGAAGAACGTGTGAATGCTAATCGCATCTCGGTACGAACTGTAGGAGCGCGCTTGCCCGCGACGGCGTCGTGTCAGTCAACCAAGCTGTGACAGACATGACGCAATCGCGGGCAAGCGCGCTCCTACCGGTCTTGTGGAGGCCGGAAGGTTAGAACAACACCTTCGAAACATCCGAAAAACGCTTGGCGAAGTGCACGGTGATGCCTTCCTTGAGGTAGTCCGGCAGTTCTTCGAAGTTGCCGCGGTTGGCTTCCGGCAGGATCAGTTCGAAGATCTTCTGCCGCCGCGCCGCGATGACCTTCTCGCGCACGCCGCCAATCGGCAGGACATGCCCGGTCAGGGTCAGCTCGCCAGTCATGGCCACGCCTTTCTTCGGCGCCTGGTTGCGCGCCAGGGAAAGCAGCGCGCTGGCCATGGTCACGCCGGCGCTAGGGCCGTCTTTTGGCGTGGCCCCTTCGGGCACGTGCAGGTGAACGAAGGCCTCATCGAAGAAACCCTTGTCGCCGCCAAACTTGGCCAGATTGGAGCTGACGTAGCTGTAGGCGATTTCCGCAGACTCCTTCATCACATCCCCCAGTTGCCCCGTCAGCTTGAAGCCACGGTTGTGGGTGTGAATGCGCGTGGCCTCGATCGGCAAGGTGGCGCCGCCCATGCTGGTCCAGGCCAGGCCAGTAATCACGCCGGTGCCGGACAGCACCTGCTCGTTGCGGAACACTGCCATCCCCAGGGAGGCTTCGAGGTCTTTCGGCCCGATCTTGACCACGGTATCCGGGTTGTCCAGCAGCTTGACCACCGCCTTGCGCACCAGCTTGCCCAGCTGTTTCTCCAACTGGCGCACCCCGGCTTCACGGGCATAGCCGTCGATCACCGCCCGCAGGGCGCTGTCGCTGATGGTCAGGCTGGACTTCGACACACCGGCCTTTTCCAGCTGCTTGGGCCACAGGTGGCGCTTGGCGATGGCCAGTTTTTCTTCAGTGATGTAACCGGACAGGCGAATCACTTCCATGCGGTCCAGCAACGGGCCGGGAATCGAATCCAGGGTGTTGGCGGTGCAGACGAACAGCACCTTGGACAGGTCCAGCCGCAGGTCCAGGTAGTGGTCGAGGAATTCGACGTTCTGCTCCGGATCCAGCGTTTCCAGCAGCGCCGAGGCCGGGTCGCCCTGGTAGCTCTGGCCCATCTTGTCGATCTCGTCGAGCATGATGACCGGGTTCATCACTTCCATGTCCTTCAACGCCTGCACCAGCTTGCCCGGCTGGGCGCCGATGTAGGTGCGACGGTGGCCCTTGATTTCAGCTTCGTCGCGCATGCCGCCGACGCTGAAA
This sequence comes from Pseudomonas sp. NPDC090201, assembly GCF_044746825.1. Taxonomy (NCBI): domain Bacteria; kingdom Pseudomonadati; phylum Pseudomonadota; class Gammaproteobacteria; order Pseudomonadales; family Pseudomonadaceae; genus Pseudomonas; species Pseudomonas sp. NPDC090201. Next base: position 866,295 of record NZ_JBIVCX010000001.1, on the reverse strand, counting down.
CGATAGAACGGACGACCCAGGGATTCGGCGATGGACTTGCCGACGCTGGTCTTGCCCACACCGGGCGGGCCCACCAGCAGCACGATGGAACCGGCGATCTCGCCCTTGTAGGCGCCCACCGCAAGGAATTCGAGGATGCGGCTCTTGATGTCATCAAGGCCTGCGTGGTGCTGGTCGAGCACCTTGCGCGCGTGTTTGAGGTCCAGCTTGTCTTCGCCGTAGACGCCCCACGGCACGGAGCTGGCCCAGTCCAGATAGTTGCGCGTGACGGCGTATTCCGGCGAGCCGGTTTCCAGCACCGAGAGCTTGTTGATCTCTTCATCGATGCGTTTGCGCGCCTGGGGCGGCAGGGTCTTGCCTGCCAGGCGTTCTTCGAACTGTTCGATGTCGGCGCTGCGGTCGTCCTTGGTCAGGCCCAGCTCCTGCTGGATGACCTTGAGCTGTTCCTTGAGGAAGAATTCGCGCTGATGTTCGCCGATCTTGCGGTTCACTTCGGCAGAAATCTCTTTTTGCAGCCGCGCGACTTCGACTTCCTTGCGCAGCATCGGCAAGACTTTTTCCATGCGCTTGAGCACGGGCACGCAATCGAGCACTTCCTGCAGCTCAACGCCGGTGGCGGAGGTCAGGGCGGCGGCGAAGTCGGTCAGCGGCGAAGGATCATTGGGGCTGAAGCGGTTGAGGTAGTTTTTCAGCTCTTCGCTGTACAGCGGGTTGAGCGGCAGCAGCTCCTTGATCGCGTTGATCAGCGCCATGCCGTAGGCCTTCACCTCGTCGGTGGGCTCGTTGGGCTGGTGCGGGTATTCGACTTCCACCAGGAATGGCGGGCGGTGGTGCTTGAGCCAGGTCTTGATGCGCACGCGGCTCAGGCCCTGGGCGACGAACTGCAGCTTGCCGTTCTCGCGGCTGGCGTGGTGCACCTTCACCAGGGTGCCGTACTCGGGCAGTGCCTTGGTGTCGAAGTGGCGCGGGTCTTCTGGCGGCGTGTCCATGAAGAACAGCGCAAGGGAGTGGTGATCGGATTTGCTCACCAGCTCCAGAGTCTCAGCCCAGGGCTCTTCATTGACGATGACCGGCAGGACCTGGGCCGGGAAGAAGGGGCGGTTGTGAATCGGGATGATGTACACCTGGTCCGGCAGATTCTGGCCGGGCAGGGCGAGGCTTTTGCTGTCCGAGTGAAGAATTTCGTGCTCGTGATCGACGTCGTCTGAGGCGTGGTTCGAGTCGCTTTGCTGGTCGCTCATGGGGCACCTGCATAAATGGAGTTGAGGCTTAGATGGGGCAGTCTTGCTCAGGTTTCAATAGTTGAGGCCGATAGCATTGAATACGGACGTCGATAGAGAAATATAGGTGGCTTGTGCCATTCGTCGGCGACCGTTGAGTGATGGCTTTATAGTGGCCTTTATTGCATGATCTTTCTGCAGGGTGAGGTTACTCTGCGCGCGACGCTGCAACACAAAGCCAAGGCCGGCGCTATTCTTTTATCGACCACGCCGTTTTTGGATCCCACGTATGAATCCGGTTGTATCTACGTTCCTGCTGGCAGCGACCCTTCTGGGCGCCTGCGCCAGCCATGCTGCAGGTCTCACGGCTGACTTCGTCGATGCTCAGGGCAAGCCCCTGAACGATGTCGTGCTCACGCTGCAAGGCCCTTCCGGCAAGCCGGAGCCGGCGCCCAAGGCCGACATGGACCAGCGCGACCAGCGTTTTGCGCCTCACGTGCTCGCAGTGCGCACTGGCACACAAATCAAGTTTCCCAACAGCGACAACATCCGCCATCAGGTGTACTCCTTTTCTGCGGCAAAACGTTTCGAACTGCGCCTGTATGGCGGTACGCCATCGGATCCGGTGCTCTTCGACAAGCCCGGCGTGGTGGTGCTTGGCTGCAACATCCATGACTGGATGCTCGGCTACGTGTACGTCACGGACGATCCATGGTTTGGCGTGAGCGATGAAAAAGGCACGCTGACCCTCGACCAGATGCCAGCCGGCCACTACGTGGCTACGCTCTGGCATCCCCAGGCGGTGGACATGCAACCGGTATCGGGCGGTGAAATCGACATTCCGGCCACAGGCCTGCACCAGCACTTCAAGCTGGCGGTGCAGCCCAAGGCCGACGACATGCCCGCAGCGCCGCCGTCCAGCGCATTCGGCGATGCCTTTCACAAAGCAGCCCACGAATGAAATTGCGTATCGGCTTCCAGGCCCGCATCGCCAGCGTGCTGATTTTGCTGCTGCTGATCGTGGTCGTCGCGGTGTTCGTGGCCGTCAAGGCCGCGACCCAGGATGCCGTGCGCAAACAGGCCCAGGTGCAGTTGGAGGTGGGCACCCGGGTGTTCGAGGGCTTGCTGGAGATTCGTGGCAAACGGTTACGCGATGCCGTGCAATTGTTGTCCAGTGATTTCGGCTTTCGCGATGCGGTGGCCTCCGCCGACTCTGCGACCATTCGCTCGGTGCTGCTCAATCACGGTGCCCGCATCGATGCCTCGGACATGTTCCTGCTGGGCATGGACGGCAAGGTCCTGGCCAGCACCGTGGCGCAGATTCCCGAGGGCTCGCCGTTCCCGTACATGCAGGCGCTGCGTGAACTCAAGAGCAAGAACCAGTCGATGCTGATCGTGCCGCTGCAAGGCAAGCCGCACCTGCTGGTGGAAAGCACGGTCATGGCGCCCTTGCCCATTGCCCGGGTGGTGATGGGGTTCAGCATGGATGACGACCTGGCCCGGGAGTTGCGCTCGCTCAGCGGTTTGCAGGTATCGTTTCTGTCCATCGTGCATCAGGCCCCGGGGCAGATCATCAGCACCCAGCCAGAGGCCCTGTACGACAGCCTGCAAGGGCTGATGCTCACACCCGCCAGCGACCAGATGCAGATGACCACGCACCAGGATCAGAGCTTTCTGAGCAAGACCCTGCACCTGGGCACCATCAGCGACACCGACGGCGAGGTCGTGGCGCTGCTGCAGAGCCCGCTGGACACCGCCATGAAGGCGTTCGCGCCGCTGGACGAAAAACTCTACTGGATCACCCTGGTGGCGCTGGCCGGTTCCCTGGTGGGCACGCTGTTGCTGGCGCGCAGTGTGTCGCTCCCGGTGCGTGCCCTGGCCCGGGCCGCCAAGCGGATCGAGGAGGGTGACTACCTGACGCCGGTCATGCTGGCCCGCAGTGACGAACTGGGACTGCTGGCCGGCGCACTCAATTCCATGCAGACAGGCATCGCAGAGCGCGAGCAGCAACTGGCTCACAACGCCCTGCACGACGGCCTCACCGGGCTGCCGAACCGGGCGCTGGCGATGGAGCGGCTGGGCAGCGCAATTGCCGCTCAAAGGCCGGTGGCGCTGCTGTATCTGGGCCTGGAAAACTTCCGCGCAATCAATGACAGCATCGGGCCTGAGGGCGTCGAGCAGCTGTTGCAGGTCATTAGTGAGCAACTGCAACTGCCGCTGCGGCCGGGCGATACCGTGGCGCGGCTTTCCGGTCATGAGTTCCTGTTGCTGGTGCACCACGCCGAGACCGATTCTGCGGTGGCGGTGGCCGACCGCTTGCAGCGCTTGCTGCTCAAGCCCCAGCGCATCGCCGACCACGATATTTCCCTGGACGCCTGCATCGGCATCGCCGCCTACCCGCTCAACGGCGATTCGCCGTCGGAGCTGGTGCGCCGCGCCTCCATTGCCCACCAGGATGCAACGCAAATGCCGGGGCGCCTGCAAGTGTACGAAGACGGCCGCGACCTGGCCCACCAGCGGCAGATCTGCCTGATTCGCGATCTGCGCCACGCCGCCCGCAATGGCGAACTGGCGCTGCATTACCAACCCAAGCTGGATATCCGCAACGGCCGCGTGCGTCAGGCCGAAGCCCTGCTGCGCTGGCAACATCCGCAGTTCGGCAATGTTTCGCCGGCCGAATTCATCGTGCTGGCCGAGCGCACCGGCAGCATCCAGATACTCACCGGCTGGGTGATCGAAGAAGCCATGCGCCAGTTGGCCGAGTGGGGGCGCCGCGGCCTGCACGTGCAGCTGTCGGTGAACATCTCGGCGGACGATCTGCTCAGCGGCGATCTGGCCCACCGCGTCTCGAGCCTGCTCAAGCTGTACCGCGTGCCTGCCGAACAACTGGTCTTCGAGATCACCGAAAGCGCCGTGATGCGCGAGCCCGAGCATGCCCTCAAGGTGCTCAATGGCCTGCGCGAGTGCGGCATTAGCCTGTCGGTGGATGACTTCGGCACTGGCTACTCTTCCCTGGCGCACCTCAAGCGGCTGCCGGTGCAGGAGCTCAAGATCGACCAGTCGTTCGTGCGCAACCTGGACGAAACCAGCGAGGATGCGGTGATCGTGCGTTCCACCATCGAAATGAGCCATAACCTGGGGCTCAAAGTGGTCGCCGAGGGCGTCGAGTACGAACACAGTTTGCGCCTGCTGGAGCGCTGGCATTGCGACACGGCGCAGGGCTATCTGATCAGCCGGCCACTCACGGCGGTCGCGTTTGAAGCATGGATCGCCAAATCCCACCATTCCCCGAGCATGATGGTTCACTGATTGGTTCACGTTTATGGCACGTAGTCTCTCGGCTGTTTTCAGCCCTGTGGTGTTGGCAAGTCTGGTGGGCGGTTGCGTGACAGCAACAGCGCCTTTTGTTGCGGCCGATCAGGGGCGCCTGATCGCGACCGGGGGCGCCAGCAGTATCGAAGGCGCCGCCGGTGGCGGGATCATCCCGTGGGCGGTGCTGGCCAATTACGACGAAAAGGGCGAGTGGGGCGCAAATGCCTTCGCCACCCACGTCAATTTGCCGGACTACACCCTGGACGTGGTCGGGATGGCCGCTTCCTACGGTAACCGCGTGGAAGTGTCCTACGCCCATCAGCGGTTCGACCTGGGGTCACTGGTCAATAAATTCAGCCTGCCCGAGGACAACCTCACCCAGGATGTCTTTGGCGTCAAAGTGCGCCTGTTCGGTGACCTGATCTACGATCAGTTGCCGCAAGTTTCCCTGGGCGTCGAGTACAAGCATCAGAACGATTTCCTGATCCCGAGCCTGGTGGGCGCCCGGCGCGATTCGGACGTCGAAGGCTACCTCACCGCCAGTCGCCTGTTCATGGGCGCGGCCTTTGGCTACAACCTGGTGGTCAACGGCGGCGTGCGTTACAGCCGGGCCAACGAAACCGGCCTGCTGGGCTTCGGCGGTGATCGTCGCGACACGCGCAGCGTTTTGAAAGAAGGCTCGGTGGCGCTGCTGTTCAACCCGCGCTGGGCGGTGGGCGTCGAGTACCGGGAGAAGCCGGACAACCTGTCATTTGCCGGGGAGAGCGATTGGGCCGATATGTTTGTCGGCTGGTTCCCCAACAAGCATGTATCCGTGGTGCTGGCCTACGCACGGCTGGGAGAAATCGCCACGCTGGATAACCAGAACGGCACGTATCTGTCTGTGCAGGGGAGTTTCTGATGGGCTGGCCGCTACGTTGGTTCGGTGCGCTGGGCCTGGCGCTGCTCGTCGGCTGCGCCCAGCAGCCGCCCAGGGATGACAGCCTGTATCAGGCGCTTGGGCAGCGCGCCGGGATCCAGAAGATCGTCGAAGGTATGTTGCTGCACATCGCGAAAGACGAGCGCATCGTCGAGCATTTTCGCAAGATCGACATCGTCCGCCTGCGCGACAAGCTTGTGGAGCAGTTTTGCGTCGAGGCGGGCGGCCCCTGCCGCTACACCGGCGACAGCATGGCCGAGTCGCACAAGGGCCAGAACCTGACCCGCAGTGATTTCAATGCGCTGGTGGAGGACCTGATCGATGCGATGGATGAGCAGAACATCCCGGTAGCGACCCAGAACCGTCTGCTCGCGCGGCTGGCGCCGATGCGTGGGGATGTGATCGAGAAGTAACCACCGCACCACAACCCCGTAGCAGTTCGGTTTGCCGGCGATTGCGACCTTGAGGGCGCCGTCGCGGGCAAGCGCGCTCCTACAAGGGTGAGGGACACACATCCGTAGCAGTCCGGCTTGCCGGCGGGGGGTGATCTTGCGGACGCCATCGCGGGCAAGTGCGCTCCTACAAGGGTGAGGTACACACACCCGTAGCAGCACGGCTTGCCGGCGGGGGCGTTCTTGAGGACGCCTTCGCGGGCAAGCGCGCTCCTACAGGGGTGAGGGACACACATCCGTAGCAGTCCGGCTTGCCGGCGGGGGCGCTCTTGCGGACGCCATCGCGAGCAAGCTCACTCCTACAGGGTTGAGGTCAGCCACACCCGTAGCAGCACGGCTTGCCGGCGGGGGCGATCTTGAGGACGCCTTCGCGGGCAAGCGCGCTCCTACAGTAACAGGCACCGCAAACCCCGTAGCAGTCCGGCTTGCCGGCGTCGGCGCTCTTGCGGACGCCCCCGCCGGCAAGCCGTGCTGCTACGGGATTGGCGGCGGCAATGAAAAAGGCGGTCACCTTTCGATGACCGCCTTTTTGTTTACCGCGCTACCGAATCACTACGGCAGTTTGTAGGCAATGATGTAATCGCCCATGCGGGTGCCCAGCGAGCCGTGGCCGCCGGCGACGATCAGCACGTATTGCTTGCCGTCTTTGCCGGTGTAGGTCATCGGGGTGGCCTGGCCGCCTGCTGGCAGACGTCCGGCGAACAGCTCCTTGCCGGTTTTCACGTCATAGGCACGCAGGTACTGGTCCAGGGTGCCGGCCAGGAAGCCGACGCCGCCTGCGGTGACCATCGAACCGCCCATGCTTGGCACGCCCACTGGCAAGCCGATTGGCACTGGCGTGTTGTCGCGGCTGGTGCCGTTCTTGTGCTTCCACACCACCTGGTTGGTGGTCAGGTCGACAGCGGCCACGTTACCCCAAGAAGGTGCCTGGCACGGCATGCCGAACGGCGACATCAGCGGATGCATGATGACCGCGTAAGGCGCGCCGGTGTTCGGCTGCACGCCGCTGGTTTCGCTTTCACGCTTGCTGCCGGCTTCCACTTTGGCACGCGGCACCAGCTTGGAGACGAAGGCCATGTAGTTGGGGCTGGTGAACATCAACTGACGCACCGGATCGACCGACACGGCGCCCCAGTTGAACACGCCCACGTTACCCGGATAGATGATGCTGCCCTGCTCGGACGGAGGCGTGTACTGGCCTTCGTAACGCAGTTCCTTGAACTGGATGCGGCACAGCATCTGGTCGAAGGCGCTGCCGCCCCACATGTCTTTCTCTTTAAGCTCAGGCGGCAGCATGTTCAGCTGCGAACGCGCTTGGGTCGGCGAGGTGTGGTCGCCTTGTGCGGCACCGGTCGGCGCAGGCACTTCGTCGATCGGCACAATCGGCGTACCGTCGCGGCGGTCCAGTACGTACAGGCTGCCTTGCTTGGTCGGCTGAATCACGGCCGGCTTCACGCCGTCCTTGGTTTTCAGGTTGATCAGGGTTGGCTGGCTCGGTACGTCCATGTCCCACAGGTCGTGGTGAGTGAACTGGTAGTTCCAGCGCACCTTGCCGGTGTTCACGTCCAGCGCGACCAGGCCTGCGCTGAATTTCTCGGCGCCAGGGGTACGGTCGCCGCCGTACTGGTCAGGCATCTGGTTGCCCAGGGGCAGGTAGACCAGGCCCAGTTTCTCGTCGACGCTGGCCAGCGACCACATGTTCGGCGCGTTGCGCGAATAGAACTGGTCCGCCGCGATAGGTGCGGTGGCGTCCGGGTTGTTCGGGTCCCAGTTCCACACCAGCTTGCCGTCGTGCACGTCATAGGCGCGAATCACGCCGGAAGGCTCGTTGGTGGACTCGTTGTCGGTCACATGGCCACCGATGATCACCAGGTTACGGGTGATCGCGGCAGGCGAGGTGGAGTAGTAGCCACCGGCAGTGAACGGACCGATGTTGGCGCGCAAATCGACCGCGCCCTTGTTGGCGAAGTCTTCACAGACTTTGCCGGTGTCGGCGTTCAGGGCGATCAGGCGGGCGTCGGCGGTCGGCAGGTACAGGCGACGCGGGCACGACGTGGCAACGGCCTTGCCGGCGTCCGACAGGTCGGCAGCCGGGGCGCCTACGTCGGTCTTGGCATAGGCATCTTCGTCGTAGTACGAAACGCCACGGCAGGTCATGTGCGCCCAGCCAGTGAAGTTTTTCGCGCCTTCCTTGGAGATCTGCGGGTCGTAGCTCCAGATCGTCTTGCCGGTGTCAGGGTCCAGCGCCAGCACCTTGCTGTGCGGGGTGCAGGCATAGACCATGCCGTTGACCTTGAGCGGGGTGTTTTCGTTGGTCAGCTCGACCGGGTCTTCAGCCGTTGGCAGGTCGCCGGTGCGGATGCGCCAGGCTTCCTGCAACTTGCCGACGTTTTCAGGGGTGATCTGCTTGAGCGGCGAGTAGCGGTTGCCGTGTTCGGAGCGGCCATAGGCCTGCCAGTCGCCTTCAGGCATCGGCTGCGGGTCGTAGGCGACGCCTGCGTCGTCACGATCCAGCGTGCCCTTGATTTCACCGGGGCTGGTGAACTGGCTGGCCAGTGCGGTCAGGCCTGCCAGCACCACGGCGATGCTCAGTGCAGTGCTCGGCATGCCGCCAGGCTGACCACGCAACAGCGGGCGGCGGAACCATGGCAGCAGCATCACCAAGCCCAGCACGAACCACAGCGACAGGCGCGGCACCAGTTGCCACCAGTCCAGGCCCACTTCCCACAAGGCCCAGACGGTGCTTGCAAACAGCACCAGCGCGAACAGGCCCAGCGCCGAGCGACGGCCCATCATCAGCAACACGCCGGTGCCGATAAAGCCGATGCCGGCCAGCAGGTAGTACAGCGACCCGCCCAGTGTCAGCAGTTTGATACCCCCGGCCAGCAAGGCCAGGCCCATGACCAGAATCACCAGTCCGAGCAAGCTCGGCAACAGGCGACCCTTACTGAAAGCACCGTCAGTGCTCATAGTGTCGTACTCCGTAACGATTAATTGGTTGACGCCAAGTCCCTTTGCAGCGTGGGGCTGAAGCTTTGAAGCCACAGCCTTCACGCTAGTTCCTCAAATGCGGTATAGAAAGGTGGATCAGAACGAGGACTGAATCTTCAGGCCCGCCACCAGCGCGTCATCGACCTGGCTCACGCCGCCCGGGTGACGGATGAATTGCAGGTTGGGGCGCACGGTCAGCCAGTTGGTGACGTGCACGCCGTAGTACAGCTCGGCGTTGTATTCGGTGTCCTGAACGGGCAGGAAGGACGAATCGTTGTAGTCGCTGAGGTTTTTGGCCTGGTTCTGCAGGTTGATGTTCTTGCGGTACGCGGGGTTAACGTGGATGCGGCCAACCGCCAGGCCGATGTCATCCTTGGGACGCGCGTCGAACGGGCCGGTGTAGGTGGCGCCCAGTGCGACGTAGTTGTCGATCATGTTGGTTTTCTTGTCGTGCAGGGTGCCGTTGGCGAACAGGCTCAGGCCCCGGCTGTTGTCGCTGGCCTGGCTCGTCACCTGCTGGCGCAGGGTCAGCCACATGCCGTGCTTGCTGGACGACGGCGCATGCTCTTCACCGCTCAGCGCTGCGTAACCGCCATTGCTGTCCTTGTAGACGTCCGTGCTGTCGGCGGTGCTGTAGTAGTAACCCAGGCGGTATTCGCCCGGCAGGTCATTGACCTTCGGCGCCCAGACCAGCTCCACCGGCAATACGGCGCCCTGGGTGCCGCTGCCGCTGAGCTTGAAGTTGTTGTCGTTTTCCAGGTTCGACGGGTTCTGCTCGAACGCACCGACCTGCACGAACAGCTCGGGAGTGAGCTGGAATTTGACGCGCATGGCCCACTGGCTGATCGGCCAGTTGTACCAGATGCCGCCGCCCCAGTTGCCCACTTGCGAACCGCAGAACGACAGGTTCTGGAAGTCGCAGGGGAAGGTGTTGAAGTCTTCGCCTTCGTTGAAGCGACCGACCTTGACGCTGAGCTTCTGGTCGAAGAATTTCTGCTGGTACCACAGGTCGGTCAGGCGCGTGACGTTGCCACGGCCCCAGACTTCCTGGGACGAGGAGATAGTGCCAACGCGCGGGTCGCCGATGCGGTCGTTGCTGATGTTGTCGCCGTTGCGGTTGGTCAGCGTCACCTGGAACTCGGCGTCATGCCAGCCGAGGATCTTCTGCAGGTCCATGTGCGCGCCGAGGGCGAACTGGTCGGCGTAGCGGGTGGCCTTGTCATGGTTGTAGCCGCCGTGCAGGTTGGAACCCACTTCCACGACCGTGTCGAGCTTGAAGTCATAGCCCTGCTGCGAAAGCTCCGTGCGCTTGCCGCCCCAGTCGCCCAGCATCCAGGGAGATTCACTGTCGAACGCGGGTGTGGCCTGGGCGCAGGTGGCGAGGGTCAGCGTGGCGAGCCCCAGAAGGTGGCGATGACGGATCGGGCGAAGGTGGGTGCAGCGTTTCGAATGGAAAGGCATAGGGCGATGAATTCTTTTTGATGATCTGGGTACGGCGCAGCCGCGTGCTGCGTCGATAAGCCGCGTGGCAAAACTTGACAGATTGCGAAGAGAAACGATTCAGCTCTCAACGCGGCGCGATGATAGGGGGCTAATCATTTTTTAAAAAGACGATTTTGCGACATGAATAGTTACATATCGCGCAACAGTGTTGAAAAGGTGGGGTAGCGCTGTCCCTTAGTGTGGGTAAGGGTTGGACAGAGCGACAGATGTGACGGGGGATGGATAACCTTTACAAAGGCTGACACCAATCTCCGTAGCAGCACGGCTTGCCGGCGGGGGCGGTGTGTCTGTGACGAATGTTTTGTCTGACACACCGCCCCCGCCGGCAAGCCGTGCTGCTACGGGGCCGAGGTGGATTCGCGAATCAGAACGTCGTGCGCAGCCCTACCTCGATGCTGCGCCCCTGCGCCGGGGCGATGTCGCGCAGGATGGAGCTGGCGTAGCGCACGGTCTGGTTGGTCAGGTTCTCGCCGTTGACGAACGCCAGCCACTGACTCTCACCCACGTTGAATTTGTAACCGGCGCTGGCCCCCAGCGTTGTATAGCCGTCGGTGCCGCTCTCGTTGTCCGGCACCCGGCCTTGGGAGGCGGCGTGTTCGACGTCGATCCGCGCCTGCCACTTGTCCAGCTCCCATACCAGCCCGCTGTTCAAACGCAGCGGGGCGATGCGCGGCAGGGCTTCGCCAGTGTCCAGATTGGTGGCGCGGGTGTAGTCGCCCGAGAGCTCCAGCGCGAATTTTCCGTACTGGCTTTCGCCCAGTTTCCAGCGATCTTGCGCCTCGAATCCGACAAAGCGCGCCTTCACGCCCGAGTAGGTGTATTCCGGAATGCCGTCCGCGTCCTCCTCGCCGTCATCATTGAGCGTACGACCTGTCCCCAACAGCCCGATGTAATTGGAGAAGCGGCTGTAGAACACCCCGAAACTGCCCTTGTGCGTGCCGTTGTCGAAGCGCAGCGCCAGGTCGCTGGAGACGGCCTTTTCCTTCGACAGATCGGCGTTGCCGAGTTCGTAGGTGCCGGTCGCGACGTGGGCGCCGTTGGCGTACAGCTCGTAGAAGGTCGGGGCGCGCTCGGTGTAGCCCAGGGTGGCGGCCAGCGACCACACCGGGGTCAGGGTGTAGACCGCACCGGTGGACAGGCTGCCCGCAGTGAAACTGCTGGAGCTGTCGGCGTTGGCGAAGCGCTCCTTGCCTTGCGCGTCCGGATCCACCGTGGTGTGTTCCAGGCGCCCACCCAGGCTCAGTTTCAGGCGGTCGGTGGCTTGCAGTTCTTCGAGAATGAACAGGGCGCCTGTGTCGGTATCGGTCTGCGGGACGAAGGCTTCTTCGCCCAGCGCCGAGAACTCGCTGCGGCTGACCTGTGCGCCGATCACCCCGTTCAACGGGCCGATGGGCTGGTGGCGCGCTTCGACACGGGCCTCGTAACCCTTGTTCTTGAAGGTGGTGCCGACTTCGCCGTCCTCGATCTCCATGTGCTTGTATTCGGTGTAACCGGCGTCGAGTTTCACCGAGCTGAACGGGCCTGCCAGGTTGCGGATTTCCGAAGCGAACGCGTAGTGATCCTGCTTCATGCGGATGCGCACGTCCTGTTCGGCGGGCGATCCGTAGTTGGCGTCGTAGTTGCTGTAGGACAGGCCCGCATAGCCGTCGTCCCAGGTGTAGGAACCACCGATGGCACCGCCGTCCTGACGCCCGTCGCTGTTGCCCAGACGGTGCTTCTTGTCGCCGCCATCGGGATCGCGGGCGCGTTCGTCGGCGGTGCGGGCGTAACCGGGAATCTTCAGATCGTTGAATTCCCGGGCATTGGCGTCCAGGTGCAAGGCAAAGGTGCCGTTGCCCGCTTCCAGCTTGCCTGCGCTGCTGCGAGTGGTGTCGGCGCCGCCGTAGCGCAATTCGCCGGCACCGTGAATGCCTTCGATGGCCTCGATGGGGATGCGGTTGTCGAAAGTGTTGACCACGCCGCCAATGGCGCTGCCGCCATACAGCAACGCAGCCGGCCCGCGAACGATTTCGATGCGGTCAACGTTCACCGGGTCCAGCGGCACCGCGTGGTCGTAGGACAGCGACGAGGCATCCAGCGCGCCCACGCCATTGCGCAGCAGGCGAATGCGGTCGCCGTCCAGCCCGCGAATAATAGGCCGGCTCGCGCCGGGTCCGAAGTACGACGAAGAGACGCCCGGTTGCTTGTTCAGGGTTTCGCCCAGGCTGCCTTTCTGTTGCAGGGTCAGGTCGTCACCGGTGAGCACGGTACTGGGTGAGGCCAGTTGATCGCTGCCCAATGGGTTGGCGGTGATGGTTTGCTGTTCAAGCTCGATGGCGAATGCGGGAGAGGCGACCAGCAGCGCGGTGGCCAGTGGCGTGAGGCGCCAGAGCCGGGATTTCGAGGGGCGGGACATGCAGCGGTTCCTTGGCGGAGGTGAGACTCAATGGTTAGCTTTTTATTGTTATAACATAACATTAAAATTGCAATCATTTTGCAATTGCCCGTTTCCGCGCGATGCCTGTAGGAGCGCGCTTGGTCTGGGCCGCATTCGGACGACCGCGGTGCGTCAGACACTACATCGGCGACTGCCACACCGCATCGCGGGCAAGCGCGCTCCTACAATGTCTTCACACCCATCGCGTGCTCCGCTAAGGTGCGCACCTCTCGACCTCATCACTGCACAGGCCTGCCATGACCACACCCAACACCGACCCGCTGCACGGCGTGACCCTCGAGCAGATTCTCAACGCACTGGTCGAGCACTACGAGTGGTCGGGCCTGGCCGAGCGCATCGACATTCGCTGCTTCAAGAGCGACCCCAGCATCAAGTCGAGCCTGACCTTTCTGCGCAAGACGCCCTGGGCGCGGGAGAAGGTCGAGGCGTTGTACGTGAAACTGGCGCGCACCAAGCGTTGGTGATGCCTGTACAGGGATCGCCCGTGATGCACAGCCAGACACTGCAACTGAGGCCAGGACAACGCACCTACGCCACTGCCGCCATGCTGCTTGGCTGGTTCGCGCTGGCGGTGCAGTTGTATCTGGTGTTGTGGGGGCGCTGGACCGATCAGGCCAGCCTGCTCGGCGGGCTGGTGAAATTCTTCAGCTATTTCACGGTGCTGACCAACACCCTGGTCGCGACCGCGCTGACCTGCGCCATCACCGATCGGCACTCGGCGGGCCATCGCTTTTTCAGATCACCTGCTGCGTGCAGCGGCATCACCGCAAGCATTGTGGTGGTCGGCATTGCCTACAGCCTGCTGCTGCGCCATTTGTGGAGCCCGCAGGGCTGGCAGTGGCTGACCGATGAACTGCTGCACGACGTCATGCCGCTGGTGTTTCTGGGGTATTGGTGGCTGTTCGTGCGCAAGGGCACGCTCAGGGTCAAACACGTCCTGGCGTGGATGCTGTACCCGGTTATGTATTTCGGTTATTTGCTGTTCCGGGGCGACATGATTGGCGATTATGTCTACCCGTTCCTGGACATTGGCACGCTGGGCCTTGCGGCAGCCATGACCAATGCGCTGGGTGTGCTGGCGGGCTTCGTGGGGGTCGGTTTGCTGATCTGGCTGGTAGATAAAGCAAGATCGCCCCACCCAGCCCCGTAGGAGCGCGCTTGCCCGCGATGCGGTGTGTCAGACGACACACACCTCCCTGAACTGACTCGTCCGTAGCAGCACGGCTTGCCGGCGGGAGCGGTGTGTCAGTCAACTTTTTCATCGCTGACACGCCGCACCCGCCGGCAAGCCGTGCTGCTACGAGGAATGCGGCGTTGGGTTAATCCTCGTCGGAACCCGCAATACGCCAATAGCCCGCCGCCTTCACCGCCGCTTCATCAAGCTTGAACTCATCGAGCAGCACCCGGCGTACCTTGCGCGACAGCGACGACTCAGTCGCCACCCAGGCGTAAAGATCCCCCTCGGGCAGCGTCAGTTGGCGCGTCACTTCCAGCAGATCCCGCTCACCGCGCACCACCCAGATCACCTCCACCTGGGCTTGGCTTTCCAGCGTCTGGCGCTCGGCGTTGTCTTCGATTTCCACCACCACCAGCGCACGGCGATTGCCCGGCAGTTCTTCCAGACGGCGGGCGATGGCGGGCAGGGCGGTTTCGTCGCCGATCAACAGGTAGCTGTCGAACATGTCCGGCACGATCATCGACCCGCGGGGACCTGCGATGAACAGAAACTGACCGACCGCAGCCTGGGCCGCCCAGGTAGCGGCGGGCCCGTCACCGTGCAGCACGAAATCGATGTCCAGCTCGCCCGATTGCGCATCGTAGCGGCGCGGCGTGTAGTCGCGCATCGCAGGACGAGGGCCGTCGTTGCTCGAACCGGGCATGAAGTCTTCCAGCGCGGCCTGTTCTTCTGGCGTGGTCGCGAACAGCAGTTTGACGTGATCGTCGGTGCCCAGGCTGATGAAGCCTTGCAGTTGCGGACCGTGCAAGGTAATGCGGCGCATGCGCGGGGTGATGTCGGTGACGCGCAACACTTGAAGTTTGCGCCGCTTGATTTCATGGCTGACGCGGTGGATCGATTGCTGTGAATTCATACCGGCTTCTCCGAACGGGTGTGGGGGGCGTCGACAACGGCTTTGGCGGTTTCGTTGAGCAGGTCGCGCACGCGGATGATTTCGTCCGGTGTCCAGCGACCGTGATGCATTTGCAGGGCGTGGCGGAGGTTGTGCACCGCCTCGTGGATCTCTGGCGGGCGGTCATGGCCGCGCAGTGAGCGTTTGCTGACCTCGATGCGCATCTTCACGCCATCCAGCGCCACGGCCTGTTCCACCAGGAATTGCTGGCCGGCTGCGGTGATCTGGTAGCGCTTCTTGCCGCCTTCGGCGTCGCCTGTGATCAGCTCGCTTTCTTCAAGAAAGGTCAGGGTCGGGTAGATCACGCCGGGGCTTGGGCTGTAGGCACCGTCGAACAGGCCTTCGATCTGGCGGATCAGGTCATAGCCGTGGCAGGGCTGGTCGGCAATCAATGCCAACAGCAGCAGCTTCAGGTCGCCGGGCGCGAAGACCCGAGGGCCGCGTCCACCGCGCTCGCGGCCGGTGCGTTTCTCGAATCCATCACGCCCGTCGCCGTGATCGCCGAAGTGCGGGCGGTGGTGATGGGGGTGGTCGTGTGAGTGGTCTCTCATCGTCTTTCATCTCTCTCTCGTTACGTTAGATATACCTTAAGATATATCTTAAGAAAGATGCAAGATGTCTCAAGACGAACGGTTCTCATTTGTGGAAGGTCAGGCACAGTCTCGTAGCAGCACGGCTTGCCGGCGGGGGCGTTGTGTCAGTGATGAATGAGTTGACTGACACACCGTCCCCGCCGGCAAGCCGTGCTGCTACGGGGTCTGTGGCGAGGCTTAAAGTGTTGCCGCCACCTGCGTCGCCGCAGGCGCCTTGCATTGGGTATAGGTGCCCGCCTGGAGGTACGGATTGAGAATCGGCGCCATGCCCTTGAGCACCTGGACGGGCAGGGCCGAGGTGAACTTGAAGGCCTCGGCGGCGCGGCCCGGTACGTAAGCCGTCAGGGTGCCGAAGTGGTTGTCGCCGATGTAGAACACGAACGTCGCGGTGCGGTTGATCGCCTTGGAGGCCAGGATCCGCCCGCCCGAGCCAAAGCTTTCGATGCGGTTGTCACCGGTCCCGGTCTTGCCGCCCATGGCCAGCGTGGTGCCGTCCGGCGTCTTGAACGTGCCCGACACCCGTCGCGCGGTGCCCGCATCCACGACCTGAGACAGGGCCTCGCGCATCGCCCCGGCCACTTGCGGCGACAACACGCGCTTGCCCAGTTCCGGGTTGTTGTTGAGCAGCGTTTCATAGGGCGTATCGGCGGCGAAATGCAGGCTGTCGATGCGTAGCACCGGCAGGCGAATCCCGTCGTTCTGAATGATGCCGATCAGCTCGGCCAACGCCGCAGGACGGTCGCCTGAACTGCCAATTGCAGTCGCCAGCGAGGGCACCAGGTGGTCGAACGGATAGCCCAGGCGCCGCCAGCGCTGGTGGATGTCGAGGAAGGCTTCGATCTCCAGCATCGTGCGAATGCGGTTGTCACGGGCGCTCTTGTGCCGGCTCTTGAACAGCCAGCTGTACACCTCCTGACGCTCGAAACGGCTGGCGGCCACGGCGTCCTTGAAGCTCGCTTCGGGGTTCTGCAACAGGTAGCCCACCAGCCACAGGTCCAGCGGGTGAACGCGGGCGATATAGCCTTGATCGGGCAGGTCGAACTTCCCGGGGCCGTAGGCGTAGTACAGGTCGTCGAGGCGCTTCTCGGTGAGCGGCGGCTGGGTCTTGTCGATCACCACATGGGCTTTGACGAAGGCGCTGAAAGCACTCTGGCTGGCATTGGGCAACAGGTAGCGGTGCACCGCCGCGATCCGGCTGGCGGACGGATGAACGCCATCCATGAAGGTGTCGAGCCGATCCTGTGTGGTCTTGTTGCGGTAGCGCTTCCAGAACTTGAGCAGGAAGGATGTGCCCTCGCGGTCAGCAAAATCCGCGAGATACTCCTGACGCCGCGGGTCGCTGTCGTCCTTGAGCAGCACGGCGCTGTTGTTCGGGCCCTGGTAGGTGACGTAGCGCACCACATCGCGCATCAGGCGAATGAACGGCAGGTTGATCGACTCGCGCAGTGCTTCGCGCAGGGTCGGATTGCGGGCGTTGTCTTCCTTGCGGAAATTGTTGAAGTGATGCAGCCCGCCGCCGGTGAAAAAGTTTTCGCCGGGGCTGGCCGAATATTTGCGGTCCAGGGCTGCGGCCAGCATCTTCGACAGGTCGCGGTCATTGTTCTGCATCAGGTAGTCCAGCGCCCAGCGGCTCAACTGGTCAGGGGGCTCGACCGGCACTTTCTTGAGATCGGCATTGCTCATGCCCGAGTACTTGTCGTGCAGTTCCTGGATGATCTGCAGGTAAGTGGTCAGTACCCGCATCTTGGCGGTCGAGCCAAGCTCCAGCTTGCTGCCTTCGTTGATGTCGAACGGCTGGTCGGTGCTGTCGGTCTGCACCCGCACGCGGGAGCCGTCGATGTCGCGCTCGAACAGGGTGAAGCTGTAGCGCACCGCCTGGGTGCTGGTAGGTGTCAGCAGGTGTTCGCCGAGCAGGCCCAGTTTGCCCGCGACCTCCGGATTGGCGAGGTCACGCAGGTACTGGCCGACGCTGACCTGCAGATCATTCTGCAGGGTGCTGGTGGCCGACAGGTCCAGGCGGTCGAGGTCGTACAGCGGCCGGTCGAGCATGTTGGACAGGCGCGTGCGGGCGACGGTGATGCCCTTGTTGGTCTCGATGGGCTGCACGGTGGGTTGCTGCACCCAGTCGCGATAGGTGACGGTGGCGCCCAGCGCCGCATCGGCCAGGGATTGCTCGATCACATTGTTCTGCGCCAGCACACGAATGTGGCTGTCTGTCAGGTCAGCCAATTCCTTGCGGCCCTTGGCCAGATAATGCGAAGGGCGGCGCTGGGCGATCACCAGCGACAGCACTTCGCGCAGGGCCAGGCCTTGGGCGGCGAGGGTCTTGGCATCCCTGGCGGGGCTTGCCAGCAACTGGTTGGTGCGGTCGAAATCAGCGCCGTACCAAACCCGCAGACCCTCGGCCATCCCGTGCACTTCGCCGTGGCCTGGCACTGCCGAGAGCGGCACGCTGTTCAGGTAATCGCGCACCACCCGCTGGCGAGCCTCCATGGTTTCCTGACCTGGCTGGTAGGCTCGCACACTGGCCGAGACCATCTGGCGGATTTTCTCGGCGCCGGATTGAGTCAGGCCGTCGGGGGAGTGGCGGTACTTCTCCAGTTGGGTGGCCAGGGTGCTGCCGCCTGCCGACTGACCGGGCAGGCCGACCAGTTTGGCGACCTGGGAAACGGCAGCCTTGAGAAAGCGCGGCCAGTCCACGGCGGGGTTGGCCAGCGGATGTTTGCTGTCCAGCAGGTCGCGGTTTTCGATGAACAGCAGGCTGTTGACCAGCACGGGCGGGATCGAGGCGAAATCCGGATAGAGCTGTTGCGGGTAGGTGAATTGATACAGCGCATCGCCGCGGCAGTCGGAGATGGTCAGGCCAGACTGGCTTTTCTCCTGATAGGGCACGAAAAAACCGCGTTTCACGTAGGAAACCAGTTCTGGTGAAAAGCGCGATTGCTCGGTGACGCGGTAGTCGCGCTTGAGCAGGCGCGGCAGGAAGTCGCCCAGAGCCGAATAGCCCAGGCGCTTGTCGAACGGGCCATCACCGGGATAGATGATCGCATCGCTTGGGCCGCTTTCGACGCGATAGTTCAGGTCCCGGGCCAACTGGCTGAATTCCCGGGCCTGCAGCCTTGAAGAACGGCTTTCCGTGGCGATCACAAATCCCAGGATCACCAAGGCCACCAGAATCAATACCAGCAGCGCCCGCCACACATGACGACCATGGCCTGAGCCCGCTGGCACCGGAACCTTCCCCTGACTGTCAGCCTTGACCGCAGCCTTCTTTGCATCGGAATGCCACAAAGCGCCCATATCGTTGGCCCGGTTAAACCTGTTAATCGCACCTGATTACAAGCTTAGACGCTGGGCGGGGAGGGTGAAAAATTTGTGAACAAGTTGTAGCAGAGCGGGCTGCGGGTCAACACCACGACTGACCAGCGATTGCGCACTCAAGATCGCCGACGCCGGCAAGCCGTGCTGCTACGGATTTGCGGTGTCATACACATCCCAAGCCCACCCCGAATCCCCCGTAGCAGCACGGCTTGCCGGCGGGGGCGGTCGTGAATTCGCTACCTGCGGTCAGCCGTGCGGGGGCCTCAAACCTTCACCACCTGCGCAACCTTCGGGCTGCCCAACCGCTTGTTGAGTTCCAGCCAGTTGGACAGCAGCAACATCAGCCCCAACCCGAGCAGGGCGGTGATGACGCGCATTTGCCATACGTCGCCTGCCAGCGCATTGACCCCGTCGGCCAGCGGCGCGAGGAGCACGCCCAGGCAGAAGATTTCCAGCGAGTAGCGGCCCATGCGGCAGGTCTGCCGGGCGGGCCAGTTGTCCAGCCAGGTCTGGGTGGCGGGCAGCAGTTTGGCGACGACGTACACCAGCGCGATGAAGTGGATCAGGCGCAGGGGCGAGAGGTCGGTCTTGCTGATCGGGTAGATCAGGTCGGTGAACGCCTTGGGCAGCAGAGCATCGTGGACGGTCGGGAATTTCCACAGGAAGGTGATGGTGCCCGCGATCAGCATGTACAGCGCAGCGATCAGAAATACCGGCTGTTGCCACACTGGTCGCGCCGCCGGACGAGGCTCTACAGCACGCTGGGTGTACATGGCAAAAGCGCCACCGAGCACGAAAATCAACTGCCAGGCCACCGGGTTGAAGTACCAGTACCCACCACCTTCATAGGCGCGCAGGTTCCAGCCGAACAGCGGCACCATCAGGTACAGCCCGAACGACAGCCCCACCGCGACCGCCGCGTTGCGCAGCATGATCGGCAGGATCAGCGGCAGCGCACCCATCAGCAGGATGTACAGCGGCAGCGGGTCGGTCAGGTTGGGTTTGAAGCGCAGCAGCAGTTCGTCTGCCAGCGCCTGTTGCGGGTTGCCGACGAAATACTCCAGGCCCATTTCGCGCACCATGTCGCGGGTGTCGACATGGTTGTTGGCGACGAACACGATGCCCATCAGCAAGGTCAGCAAAAAGATGTGCGCGACGTAAAGCACCCAGGTCCGCTTGAGGATTCTCAGGCAGGCGACCACGTAGCCATCACGCTGCGCCACTCGGCCATAGGCCGTCACGGCCGCGAAACCGGCCAGGAACACGAAGACCTCCGCCGCATCGCTGAAGCCGAAATTACGCAGGGTCAGCTGCGCGAAAGGGTTTTCCGGTACGTGATCCCAAAAAATGAAGATCAGCGCCAAGCCTCGAAAGAAGTCGATTCGATGGTCGCGTCCGTTCGTCATGACGGTGAACTCTTGCAAGACTGTTTAAAGAAGATAGCCATCAGTGGCTCAGGTTCAACGCCGGCCAGGGAGGCTGATCGGCGGCGCGAAGGGTGGCGGTTTTGTCACATAATTGCAAAGATTGCGTATTACAGGATGTCTCCGGCCCCAACGGGCATAGCCGACAGCCGGTCATGCGCAAGTCATGCCGAGCGACTTCACTGCAAGGACAGGACGATCATGATCCGGCCCCGCACCGGATCAGCAGTTGACCAGGACGGTCACCCACTCCGGAACGTCAATCATGGCACCGCTGCACAGGTTCGCGCGCTACAGCCTGGTCGGGTTGGGTAATACCGTTCTCCATGCGGCCGTTTTCGTCGCGCTGCATGGGGGCTTCGGCCTGTCGCAGACCCGCAGCAACCTCGCGGGCTTTCTCGCCGCCGCCTCCCTGTCGTTCTGCCTCAACGCGCGTTTTACCTTCCAGACTTACCGCTCATGGCGTCGCTATTGGGTGTTCATGGCGTTTATGGCCTTGCTGAGCCTGGTGATCGGCGCTCTGGGCGACGCCTTTGCCTGGTTGCCTGCGGTGACGATTGTGGTTTTTTCAGCCAGCAGCCTGGTGATCGGTTACCTGTTCTGCAAACGCGTGGTGTTTGCCGGAGGCCAGTCATGAAAGTCTCGCTGGTGGTGCCGCTGTACAACGAGGAACATACGGTCGAGCTGTTTTATCAGGCCATCCGGCAGGATCGCGGCCTGCAGGGTTGGCGCGTTGAAATCGTCTTTGTCGACGACGGCAGCCAGGACTCCACCGGTCGCCGCACCAAGGCCCTTGCCGATGCTGATCCGGATGTCGTGCTGCTGACCTTTTCGCGCAACTTCGGCAAGGAAGCCGCGCTGTTTGCCGGCATCGAGTACGCCACTGGCGATGCGGTGATTCCGGTGGACGTGGACTTGCAGGATCCGGTCAGCGTCATCGGCCAGCTCATCACCGCCTGGCAGGCAGGTGCAGAGATCGTGCTGGCCAAGCGTCGCCATCGTGATGCCGAAAGCTTCTTCAAGCGGCATTCGGCCGCTCTGTTCTACAGGGTACTGCGCCGAATTTCCTCGACCCGGATCGAAGAAAACGTCGGTGATTTCAGGTTGCTGGATCGCAAGGTCGTGGATGTCATCAAGGGGATGCCCGAACAGCAAGTGTTCATGAAGGGCATGCTGGCCTGGGCCGGATTCGACACTGTGACCGTGGAATACGACCGTGTCGCCCGGGTCGCGGGACGCAGCAAGTACAACGTGTGGAAGTTGTGGAATCTGGCCCTCGACGGCATCACGTCTTTCAGCACTGTGCCATTGCGCATGTGGACGTACATCGGCGGTCTGATTTCCATGTCCACGCTGTTGTTCGCCGGATACCTGCTGCTCGATTACGCCGTTAACGGCAATCCGGTGCCGGGTTATTCCTCACTGATGGTTTCGATTCTGTTTCTGGGTGGGACGCAACTGATCGGTATCGGCATTCTCGGTGAGTACATCGGCCGGATTTATCTGGAGAGCAAGCATCGGCCACGTTATGTGATCAAGGAGGTGGTTATCCATAGAGGTGATTTCCCGGCCGGCGATAACCTGACGGACAGAGATGCCAGTCGCCATGTTTGACAAGTGCCTGAAGCCCTTGGGTTCGCGACAGTTGATCATGGTATTTGCCATCGCGACGCTGCTGTTTGTCTTCCCGATCATCCAGGCGGATTATCCCTACGGCGATGATGTGCCACGTCAATTGTTTCTGGGGGAAGACCTGTGGCGAAGTCAGGGTCGCGGGTTGATGCAGGTATTCCAGGCTGTAGTGGGCTTCAGTTCGCACTCAGTGGATGTATTTCCATTGCCGCTGTTGTTGATGCTGCCCGTGCTGGTATTGGCGCTGGCCTCATTGACACGCCACTACTTTCGCAAGCCTTGCCTGTTCGATTGTTCAGTCGTTCTGCCGCTGCTGTACAGCCCATTCTTTCTCGGCAACCTGAGTTATCAATACGACGGGCCGATGATGATTCTGGCGTTATGCTGCGTCATCTTTGCCATTACCTTCAAACATCGGCACTTGGGATTGCGCACAGTAATTCCCGGCCTGCTGCTGGTGGCGGCTGCCAGTCTTTATCAGATTACGCTGCAGGTGTTCGTTGCCCTGTGTTGTATCGAATGCCTGCGCGGCATCTGTGACGGCGTTGACTTGAAGTCAATATTGCTGGGGATTGCCGAGCGCATCTTGCAATTGTCGGTCGCCTGCATTCTCTACTACTTCACGGCCTTTCAATTCTATGCCAGTTGGCGCGGGACGCTGGCCCATGACGGCGAGGGCTGGGGCGCATTGATCACAGCACGGCTGAGCAAAGTGGCTGAAGTCATCGGCCTGCTCATTACCGATGGCAACCGGATGATCATGGCGTTGCTGGGCGTGGCAGCGGTGGCGGGTATCGCGCTGATGCTGGTTGCCGTACTGCGCTCGGAACGCAGGCTGACGGAACGAATGGCGTGCGTCGTCCTTTGCGCCATTGCGTGGTTGGTGATGATGATTGCGGTGCCAGGCATCATTTTAGTCATCGAAGATTTCGCACTTAACTGTCGATCACTGATGGCAGTGTCCTGTGTGATGGTTGCGGGGTTTTATTTCGCTCGCAAAGCGCTTGGGGAAATACATCCGGCAGCGTCTGGGCTGTTGCTGATCCCGTTAGTGTGCATGCTGTCTTTCTCCTTTGCGTACGGCCGCGTCCTTGTGGCGCAAAAAACACTGGAGACAAGTGTGGTGCAGAGCATCGGCTACGATCTCTCCTCTCGCGCTGAACTGCGCAAGATTCAGGACTTCTACCTGATACCTCCAGAAGATTTGCGACTGTGGCTGCCGGCGGTGGCGGGCACTCTGGAGCAGATGCCGGCGTTGGCGTTCATTCTCGACAAGACGCAAATAACCATGGCCGAGAGATTTGCAGTGGCGGGTTTCAATAATGTGGCTTCGAAAACGCGGCAGTCATTCATGGACGCGACTGTCGACACGCATCCTCAAGTGCTGGTCAATAATCTGTTCTACGACATCGTGCGGATCGGGAACATCGGTTATATCGAGTTGAAAACACCAGAGGGCAGTGGCCGGTACAAGTTCCACTGGTGATGCCGCGATCAATGGCGCCCCATTGATCGCGGCGTATCAGGCTTAAATGATATCGTTCGGCTCGAAGCTGTCCGCCCGCGCCATGCGCCACATGCGCGAATAGAAGCTGTCGTCGACGATGCCGTTGAGCAACTGCCCCGGTTGCAGGAACACGTGGGACTGGGAGAACAGCTTGACCTCGGTCGGCGACTGGCGACGCACCAGATGCTTGGCTTCCAGTTGCGACGGCGAGTCCAGGCCAGCGGCGGCGATCATCTCGGCCAGGGCGTGCAGCGTGCTGCGGTGGAAGTTGAACACCCGCTGCGCCTTGTCCGGCACCACGAGTGCGCGCTGGCGCAGCGGGTCCTGGGTGGCAACGCCGGTCGGGCATTTGTTGGTGTGGCAGCTCTGGGACTGGATGCAGCCGATGGCGAACATGAACCCCCGTGCCGCGTTGGCCCAGTCGGCGCCGATGGACAGCACGCTTGCGATGTCGAACGCGCTGACGATCTTGCCGCTGGCGCCGACCTTGATCTTGTCCCGCAGGTTCAAGCCCACGAGGGTGTTGTGCACGAACAGCAGGCCTTCGCGCATCGGCAGGCCCATATGGTCGGTGAACTCCACGGGGGCTGCGCCAGTGCCGCCTTCGGCACCGTCGACGACGATGAAGTCCGGCAGGATGCCGGTTTCCAACATGGCTTTGGCGATGCCCATGAATTCCCACGGGTGGCCAAGGCAGAATTTGAAGCCCACCGGTTTGCCGCCTGACAGCTCACGCAGCTTGGCAATGAACTGCATCATCTCGGTAGGGGTCGAGAAGGCGCTGTGCCGCGACGGCGAAATGCAGTCCTCGCCCATGGGAATGCCACGGGTGTCGGCGATTTCCCGGGTGACCTTGTGCTTGGGCAGAATCCCGCCGTGACCCGGCTTGGCGCCCTGGCTCAAAAAGTTTAAATCTTCAGTATGTTGACCTAAAAACATAGGCTGATTGATAGGGACTGTGAAGTGGTCACGTTGTATTAGCTATGAAGTTAATCCCTGCTCGACTCCGGTAGTCATTCTCATCATAGATCTTCTGGTTGTTTCCAATGCTAACCAAAGGATAGTACCTATATAATATATTAATAAGTAACGCCTGACTTTCGGTAGGGTTTTGGCTAAACCCTAGTAATTGCGGGACGAAAGCTACGTCCATGTGTCAGCTGAATAAACTATGGTGCCAGATTTGAAATCATGCTTTGATTTGCAGCTGTATGGCGCGATCGGATCTCATCTTGCACGATGCTTGAGAGGTAAGGGTCGAGATGGGGGCTAGAGCTAACTACTCTTGTATCTTAGCGTTAGCACCACTAGACGGGTGATCGAGAATGAATAAAAATCCTGAAGATTAATTCCTTGAAGGGGGCGTAAGTGGGGCGAAGGCGAATCAAAGTCGAAGTCGATCAAGAGTTATTGCACGCGCAGACTCAGCAATGTTTCGATGTGACGGATGAAGATGGTCTCTATCCATTTTCTAATACATTCGCTTGGCGTCCTCAAAATGGAAAGGACAAGGGAAAGCAGGTATCGCTGACGTTGGATGCCGAAGCAACTTCCAAAATGGAGGTGCTCTCCAAAGCAAACAACACTTCTAGATTTTTTTACTCCGAGTTTAGAGAATGTTATCCGTGGGCAGTAAGAGCCCTGAGTCGGGGAATTAAAACCTTATGTGTGGGTAAGCGGGTTTCGCACTCCGAAGGTTCATATACAAGAAACAGTGTCGGGGTATTTTTAGCCTTTTGCAGGCGTGAAGAAGTTAAGTTGGATGATTTTGAGGACCTGAGTTTTCAGCTTCTCTGCCGGTGGCGAAGCGACTTGCGCTTAGACGAAAGGAATAGTCGTTACAAAGCCGCGTTATTTAGGCGGTTTTGCAAGTTGCTAGAACTGTTAATGGGGACTGAGGAGTATCCGGTAAAGTTCTCAGTTCCAGTATATCAATCAGATGCACCAGACCAGTTGCCGCCTTACGGTGATGCGGTCATGTACCAGTTAATTGCCGCAGCTATCAGTGATATTGAGAGAGTAATGGTTGGCGCGGAACGATTTCGAGAGCTTACTGAAGATATTCTAAAAGCAAACCCGCCAAGGTGGCCATTTGATAAATATGACTGGAAGATTCTAATATCCGATTTCGTTCAGGGCGGATGTAGTGTCAGACGTGCCGCTGAAGACATGATTGGTGTTGACGAGGCGGCGAGATATGAGCTGACGCGCAAAAGTAGTTATGTATATAGTCGTCATCCCGAAGCATTCAGTTTGTTTTTTGAAAAAGTTGGACTTGTTGGTCATTCTGGGGATGGCGAGCCATTAGCAGCATTGCGGCGCCTGGATGAGAAAGAAGTTTCGAGTCGAGATTCATTGTTTCCGTTTTTTCTATTTTTTATAATCACTTCGGGGGCGAACAAGGAAACGGTGTATAGTTGGAAGAGAAGCTACAAAGTAGACGGGAAAACTATATCTCCACTCGACTGGAAAGATCCATTCGATCCGTCCAGGTGCCGAGTCAGAGGAATTAAATATCGCGGTAAAGGCAAGTTGGTTGCCAGTGCGGAAGACACTTGGATTCAGATAGCCGATGACGGAATCTACCCCATTCTAAAATTTTTGATTTGGTACACTGAGCCATTATCTATTTTAAATGAGACTGTAGCAGCCGACTCTGAGTTGCACGAGAGCTTATGGTTGTATAGAGAAAAAAGCTCAGTGTTCAGCTATGAAGGGCGTGATGCATTCTCAGTTGCATCTCAATCATTTTTAAAGCGGCATGAAATTTCAGATGTTCAATATGATGAAGATGGCAGCTTTACCGCTAAGAGAATCATGTCGTTGGACAGCAGGCGTTTCAGAAAAGTGTTTACGGCTAAAGAGCTTTTGAAAGCGATCAAAAGCTCTCAGAATTTCCAAGAGTTGGCAAATCAACTTCAGTGCGCACTGCATCACGCTCAATTCGATACAACCTTAGCGAGTTACATGTCTCTCGGGAAATCCAAAGATATTATTGACGTCGGAATATTTACTTTGCAGTCGCAGATGATAGAGGCAGCTCGAAAATTTAGAGGCGCCCGGATTGAACACTCCAATGTGTCGGGCAGGCCTGGGATCTACACCGCATGTGCAGATCCTGCGCACCCTGATTATGAGAAGGCGTCCACCCACGTCACATCCGAGTGTGGTGAATATGATATGTGCCTTGGGTGCACTCAAAGTCGGGTATTCAGCATTCATCTACCCCGCATAGCAATGCGCATTATTCAATATGAAAGTTTTAAAATAACTCTATCTCCTGACGCGTGGGAGAGTGCTTTTGGAAACAAAACTGCTCGTGCGTACGACGTCCTAGCTGGCTGGTCCAAAAAAGAAGAGGTTGAGCAAGCTTGGCAGCAAGCGCGCGCTGGAAATGTCTTTCTACCGCAGATCATTGTCCGAGGGTAATTGGATGAGTTCTACGTCATTGTCTCCAGAAGTTGTAGAGAGTTCGAGTGAACAGCCCGATGTTGTCAGTATTCGATGGGCTGAATTGGGCAACGCTGCAAATACCTACGCTAAGCGAAGCGTATGTGCATCGTCCGTTTTTGATCAAGATAACTGGGATTTTCGTGCGGAGGGTGTAGATAGGTTATCTTTTGACTCCCTCATAGGTCATGAAGGGCAGCGATATCTGCCTATCAGGCTATTACTCAAAATGGTCGCACTCGTACTATTGGGGTTTAACGCTAGATTGGACAGATCTTACAGAACTGCCCACAATATCCTGTATGGCGGAAAGCAGTTAATCAGATGGCTTTTACATCGAGGTTATCTATCGTCCAGTAATCCCGGAGGATATTTCAAACTACCTAGCGAGCTTCATGCAGAAGAATTACAGTTGTTTTATGATGAAGTTGCTGCATCTCCATGGCATGATAATACTAAATTTGATAAGGTGCGTTTTTTATCAGAATGGTGGCATCTCTCATATTCTAGCGATTATTTGCCGAGTTGTTTAAGGTTGTCTTCTGATCCGTTCGGCGGTAAGAAAGTAGGCGATCTATTTAGTAGTAATAATTTAGAGGGGCGGGCTTACAGGGCTGAAGATGATGACGACGCGCGTGGGTGGTTGCCGATACCTTTGGAATTCGCATTCCCTATTGCTAAGGCGGCGGTAGAATATATTGACCGATACGCAGTCTCCCTTGTTAAGTATTATGAGGTGGTCTATGAGGGCGTAGTTAGCATTAAGAAGGGTCATACTGTTACCCGGGGACGCATTGTGACTGAGTGTGCGGCACGTGGCATTACGCTTGAAGAACTTGGGAGTAATCTTCCATTTTCATTGAACTTTATGCGCTATGCATCACCCTCAAATCCCAGAAAGTATACCTACCGATTAGATCGTAAATGTGCGGATCAGGCTTTTTCCTATATAAAACGTGCTGCGATTGTAGTGATTTTATTCACCACGGGTATTCGTGCTCGTGAACTAAGAAGACTGAAGGTTGGATGCTGTGTTCCAGATTACCGGATCGGTGTTGATAATTTTTATCGCTTGACTGTGACGGTGCAGAAGACGAGCGCTGAGTATGCGTCTGGTCAGCGGATCACGATTCCTGTGCCAGAAATAACCTACCGAGCAATAAAAGTTTTGGAAGCTTTAGGGCGTGGAAATAGACGTGGCGAGATTCTGATTGCTCCGCTCTATAATAACGAAAAGGAAGATCGTGTTACGGATACAGTGTGTCACCAAACTGTTCTCAACTATTTGCAGAGCTTTTGCGAAGACAGTGGCATAGATTATCGACCACACCCTCATCAATTCAGAAAAACAATCGCAGGTTGGTTTGCAATGAACAGCCCAGTCTTAGGACCCTTACTTGTTATGACGCTGTTTTCGCATAAGAAGCTCAGCATGACTGAGATGTATTTTCGGAACAACCCATTAATCAGATCCGCCCGTGAAGAAATTCTCTTGGAGCAGTCGCTCAAGTTAGTTCGAAGCATCAGCCACGCCGCTACGTCGGGGAAATTGGCGGGGCCTTCTGGAGAGCGTTTGAAGGCTGGCGTAGCGGCAGATCCTCTTTTTCGCGGCCTGACAGGCGACCAGCTTGCAGTCACCATTGAAGAATACCTAAGAGAACGCGCATTTCATGGTTCGAATCATTTTTTACTAACCCCGCTAGCGATCTGCATGTTTAACCCCGATGACGATAATGAAAAGCCGTGTACTTTGCTGATTGCCAGTACCTCGTCGGACGGCGAAGATTCAGCGTTAAATGCGCTTCCCCTGCCTAGCGCGTGCGTAGGCGCCAAATGCGACCATTGTCTGTTGACAGACTGCCAGTCGGGGCCGCTTGAGCAATCGCTTCAGTTTTACCAAGAACTGATTGAGGGAGCTGTGGCTGAGGACTACTCCCAGAATCTGCATCTGATCAATACTGCTCGTGAGTTCGTAGCGGATTACACGCCGCTGCTGGAGCAAATCAGGTGAGCGAAAATTGGCTCAAGCTCAAACGTGCGCAAGACGCCCTGGAGCAGCTCCGCACAGAGTGCTTACGAAACGGTAGTAAGATGGCCGTGGCTCGGCTGGCGGTTCTGTGCGACGTTGATAGAAAGTATTTCTATGGCCATATCAACACGCCTGATGCTGATCTTCGCCTACGCTGGAAGTCACTGGGCGATGAGGTTAGAAGTTTCAATTTGTCTAGGCTCCCGCTGCCGCCGCATAGTCACGAGGATCCATTATCAGTAGAAGATAAACTGCGCAACGCACTGATCGAGAACTACGGTCTCGTAGAAACTGCGGGGCAGCTAACGTTGGTCAACAATCGATTAAAAGACCATCTGTCCCAAGCAAAGGAAAAGTGCGAGATTTTGGAAGGCCGCGTTAAGTTGCTGGAAGCTCGTCATAGCCCATCTTCAACGTCGAATGGCCCAATTGTATCGTTTACGCAAAAACCAGTTGTTGTGTCACCGGATTACTTCGCTGAAGGCAATGACTCCTTCAGCAGGACCAAGGCATGGGTTGCTGCTATCAGTGAATTGAAGCTAATGTTAGCGAGGCCGGTTGTTAAAGACTTATACCTAACTATAGGTGTCCCTGGGTGTGGCAAGACGACTTGGGCAGGTGCTCTACATCCCGCGCAGCGTTTGCCATTGGTTTTTGATGCATGCAACCTCACTAAGTCAGACAGATATGAGGTTTTAGATGCTGCTAGTCGCTGCGATAATCTGCGCCGTATTGCAGTAGTATTTTATGTCCCGCTGGAAGTTGCTCTTCACAGAAATAGACAGAGGATTGAAAGCAAACGCGTGCCGGATAATAAAATATCTAAGATGTACGCGTCCATCGAGTATCCTCAATTATTCGCTGATGATGAGATTTTCGATGAGATTATCATTGTCCGCTCGGGAAGGGATCAATGTACCTAGAGTTTGTTCGTTCAGAGAGTGGCGTCATAGTTCCTCACGTCGGTGGGAACTTGTCGTTTCCATTGGTCAAGTATTTCATTTATTTAATTAATACTCCGATGGAGAGAGGAGGGCGTAGAGAAGCACAGACCATTCAAAATATTTATACGCACATGAAAATCTGGATGGACTACTGTGCTGATCTCTCGCTTGGTTATGACTCTGTTACCTACGAGATCCATTTGGAGGCACTCCGCAGTTCTCTCAAAAGCCGGGGAGTGAGTTCTGAATCATTTAACATCTATTACAGATCGTGGAGAAGCTTCTATGAATGGTGTGATAATGAGGGTATATCGCACCTGATGCGTTTCCCTGCGAAGCATACTCTCGTCCGACAACTAGATACCTCTTCTCGATCTAATTCAGCAAGAGTTTCGGGGGGGCGCATAGAGGTTGATCCCGGCCTAGAAAGTGTTGATCAAATTTCTGATTACAAAGACAAAATATTAACACATAGGGAATTTTCGGTGCTCTCAGATGAATTGGAAAAGTTAGACCCGGTTTATAAGTATATTGCTTACATGATGGTAACCACAGGGTTGCGAATTGGCGGGGCGATTCAAATTCCTCTTGGGGCTGATGCCCTCAATCCGGGTTGGTTGCGTTACCCAGAGCTACACGCAAGTGGGAGTAGTTTTCAGAAGCTGGCTTATATTCCCAAGGGCCGTAAGGGAGTGCGTAGGTGTATCGTTGTCACAGATGCATTGGGTGTGCTTCATAACGAATACGTAACTCTAGTAAGACCAAAAAGAGCTGTCGCATATCAACATGATAACGGTATAAATTCATCTGTACCGTTGTGGCTGAATTCCAAGGGGAAAGAGGTGACGCGTCATGAGATTTGGGCGGCGTTCCGCGCGGTTTCCGAATTAATTGGTCGGCGCATTACTCCGCATTTCCTGCGCCATACGTATGCTTCCTATATCGTCTATCACTACTTCAAAGCCAATGGTTTAACTCCAAATCTAGCGTATATACATGATATACATGAGCAGTTACGAATACAGCTGGGCCACCGTGACATCGAAACCACTAAAAAATACATTAGGACTGTCATCAGCGTTAAGATGGAGGCTTGGTTGCCAGTATTGACTCCTCACGTACGGCAGTTAGTTGATAAAAATTTGCCAGGTAAAGTGCTGGCTGCGGTCACAAATTTTTTTGAACCACATGGTCACAAATAATAGGCGCATTTAAGCGTGCCTTTCCATTTGCGCCGTGTTACCAGCCAGTCCGTAGGAGGTGGTGCGTCAGCGAGCTACTGTCAGTGTGCCTCTATCACTCTGCTTACAAGGAAGAGCGAATCAAAGCTTCTATGGATTACCTGGGGGGAGCTTTTGTCCGATTCAGACTGACGCCGCAACTAGGAGTCAAGCGGTGCCAACGTCGGCGCTGCCTAGATTGCCAAGTTATTTGAGCAGCTTGATCCGCCTCGTGCACCGTTGCCCCACCGGCAGGAATTTATGACTTTAATTTTCTTAAGCTATGCGGCCGGTAATTCACCAACGAGACATTGCGGTCAGCATTCATTGCATCAGACCACCGAAGGTGAGGTCAGGACCGCCCATCATGGCAATCGATATGATAGCCACAAGTCGTGAGGCCACTACGCGGCGAACAAATAGGGTTGAAGACTTCTTGTAGGTTTATATGTCAGCATCTGGATGCAAGCGTCAGATGGCGTTCCTGACTATTATGGAAGGTCCGGCGGTTGAGTAGGAGAGGAGTCTGTACCCAATGATGGCAGGTTGTTTCGCACCCTTTGACCATCCCATCAATTCAATGTCATGTGTCGTCCTGACAGCTTCAAACAGAACATTCCTAGGGCCGGTCGCCCTAGGTTTACGAGATACTCCGCAACTGCCTCTCAAAAATGTGCCAGAGCCTTGCCAAATTTCTAGATAGCGAGAAGGCTTCAGGGGGGCAGCTAAGTGAACTCGAACCATGCGATAGTTGTAGTTATGTTGTTTCATTGGCGAGTCTTCTTACGAGAGAAAGAGCAGCACTGATGCCTGTGTGAGATAAGCTGTAATAAAACTTATCATTATCAAACTTTGCTTCAAAGTGAGGGCTAAAGCGCTGATTAAAAAACCTACTCACATTGTTCTTGTCTACCGCTAGAGTCTTTTTGCCTTTTCTTCGAAGGTTTGGGATGTTTTGGCGGGCGTTTTTCGCTATTTGAGTGGTGGTCAGAGGTGGAGATTTTTTTTTGTGATCGATCAACATGGACACTAAAAGTGCCTGTTCCAAAGGTAAAAATTCTACCATTTTCGAAATGTCACAATTGAATGGTATGAGCTGGGCGTTGTCTGTTAGATTGTTGGTGGTTCTTTTTATATATTCAAATAACGTTTTTTCATTAGGAATTATTGCAGCGTGCTCACGAATTCCATCAAGGCCCATTGAGTTTTGGATTTCATTTTTGCGTTCAAATTCTGCAAAGCTGATTGGAGCATCGTATCTATTTCTGATTTTATTCCGCTGGTACCTTACGTCTAGACTGCTGTCAATGTATAGTACCTCCAGGTCGATGCCAGATAGCTCCTCTTTTAGTATCTTAATTTCTTTCGGGGAACGAAAGCCTGTAATTACTAGCCCCGTTTTGTTTGAATTTTTAACGTACTGTGATATCTGTCGAGCCACTATTCCAGGATCTTTTTTTAGAGCGTCTTTAGCAAAATCTTGAATCTTCATTTCCGTTGCATAGCCATGCCTGGTGTAAAGCGCGCAGCGCATAAAATCACTGGCTTCAATATGGCGGTATGCATGCAGTCTTGCCAAAGCGGTAGCGAGAACAGTTTTTCCTGCACAAGTAGCTCCGCAGATTATGTAATTCCGTCTCGGAAACAGCTCACCTTGCAGTGGTTTGTCATACAACTGTTGTGTTTCAAGAAGATCTTTGTCCTTCAGAAAATCAATAAGCTGTTGGAGTGCGAGGTTTCTGAAGTCGTATTGTAGGCTCGAATTTAATGGCAATTGACTTATCGGCTTTTTTGCACCGTTGGGAACGAACCATTTATTAAAAGTTTTATTGTCTAGCCACGGATAAAGTTTATTAGTCTCAAAAGGTGTTTCTGCTTCTACTATAGTGCCTTCCGATTTTCCCACAAAAACTTTGTAGGTCTCTTCAGGTGAACTTCTAAGGTTGGGTGGCAGATACAGGACGATATCGGATCGTACTGTTACATTCCTATTATTGCCAAGCTCTTTTAGCTGCCTGTCAAGCTCAGTAAATGATGTTTCTCGCATCCAGTATTTGACATCAACACCGGGAAACTCCCGCTCAGTGCTTAGTGCTTCGATTGCAATGGATGTATCTTCGATAAAGAAAATTTTATGCTGATTTTTGGAAACGAATCGTGCAAGCAAGGATGTGTCTTCAGCCGTATTTGATTCTTCAATCTCAGTGTCCGAAAAAAATGCAGGTTGACGCTCTTCATCATTGCTGCTAAGTGTTTTGGCTAACCTTAAATTAGCGCTTTGTACGCTTTCTTTGAGGAGGAGGTCTCTGTCTTCGATACGAGGCTCATCGTAAGGTTTACCATAATTTGGCGGTGGCAGCAGTAGAATTGGCTGCTCACGTAGCAGAAACTCAAAATGTGCTATTTTTGTTAAATTCGATGATAGGAAGACGATCTTAATCAATTTCTACCACTCTCCCATGATTGTTAGGTGAGCATTTTGCGAATATATGGTTTCCTGGAAGGGTCATCCTATCAGCGATATTCTGGACGGTAGGAGCCATGAAGTAGATTGCAGGCCCTAAGCTAGAAAGGCCAACACAGGAAGCGCCTGACTCTGCCAGATTCGCCCTCAGTTCACGGAGTTCAACTGACTGCGCCATCCATTCGGCGTTCTTCCACTGGTAGTTTTGCGTCGCATTTATGGCTGAGCAGAAAGTATTAAAGTCTTCTTCGATAGCCGCGCAGGCTAGCCCTGATAAAGCTTGGTAGATAGATCCATGGACTGAGTCGGGCGCTATAGGGCAGGTTTTTTTAAAAAATTTTACCTCGTCGTCTCCTGATATACGGTTTTCACTCAGCGGGACAAAGACGCCGATAGTCCAAGCCGCAGGAAGAGGAACATTGATCAAATTTATTGGCTGCTGTCGTGGCGCATTTCTGGCGGAAGATGGGCCTAGTTCCAGTTCTGCATGCTTCACCCCAAAATCGACATTCAACCCTCCTTTAAAGTAAGTGTTAATTCCCACACCTGAGGTGCCTCCTCTTCCGGACGTCGATATTAGCTCAGCTTGTGTACATGGAATTTTATTAAAGATGCTTGCTGCTTCGACGCAAGCTAATTTCGTGGCCGTACCCGTACCGAATCCGCTGTGGGGAGGAGGTCCCGATATGAAAGTGATTTTCATACTTCGCTGATAATGCCCTGTAGCGTATATCTGCCGCATGAAGCTTACAAGACGACTTTCCTCCTCAACGGTGTAGGGAATGGGACGCTTGTCGATGATCTGTAGTGATTGACTCGGAGAGAATTCAATCACAGTATCTAGGCCATTAATGCAAAAGCCGACCCCCCCGTTTTGCCTATATCCGGTGTTGCTCATATCGAATAAATTTACATGTATCCGGGCAGGTGTGGTGATTTTTATTATGTTATTCATAGTCATCGGACGCATTGGCTATGGTTTCGTTGATATATTCGAGGTATAGTCGAGTGTAAAGGCCGTCTTTGTTGAAGTTTATCGCCGGTGTATCTTTGCTTTTTTTGTTCTTGAATATTGGTCCAACTACGCAGTTTGATCCGGCTAAAAAGATACTGTGTGTTGGTTCGAAGTCGTAGTAGTTGATCTTAAAAAGCGTAGGGTATCTTTGATTTATTTCAGCGGACTGTGGCAACGTTTTGTTGGTAAAGTCTGCACGATCTGCCTCACTTAAGTACTTGGTTTTCGGAACCAGCAGCGTGACCTCAACACCCCTTGCCAGAGCTTCGGACAGATCCTGCGCCCCGTAGACATCCGGGTTAGCAAAGTCATCTAGCAAACGGTTGCAGGTCACTCCAATAACAATTATTTTGTCACTGACTTTTGTTGATTTTATCAATTTTCGATAGTATTCAGGGTCTTTCCTGTTTATTAGAAACTCAACAAGACCGTGTTTTTTGTACTCTTCAAGCTTCTTTTGCTCTAAGTATTGAGTAAAAAATTGTAGTGCTGCAATACCAATGCCAGACACTAAACCGCTTAGTACGCCAATCCATCTGCTGTCCGCATTTGGGTCGGCATAAATTAGTATTCCCGTCAGAATCAACGTAAGCCCCACAAGAAATGCAAAATATACTCGGGGTGCTTGAACTACAAAGTTATGTTTCAACATGTCCATTATGGTGCGCCTATAATAATTACTTCCTTTTTGGGTTTTTTGCTCAATGCATGTGGCATATCATGCTCAAGCAAGGTCACATCTTTGAATTGCGTTTTAAAAAAATTGGATATGGTTTCAATCTCGGGGAACGCATCGTGAACATATGAGAGGCAAACGATAGATTTTTCGTGCTTTTCAATGAGCGAGAAAAGATTTTCTTTGAACGTTTTTTTATCAGTCCATTTGAGCATGCTTTCTGGGCTTGGAATTGGATGGTTTCGTTTTGAAAGGTCAACCATTCCGGCC
Source organism: Pseudomonas sp. NPDC090201 (assembly GCF_044746825.1). Lineage (NCBI taxonomy): Bacteria > Pseudomonadati > Pseudomonadota > Gammaproteobacteria > Pseudomonadales > Pseudomonadaceae > Pseudomonas > Pseudomonas sp. NPDC090201. The sequence goes on along the minus strand of NZ_JBIVCX010000001.1, from coordinate 830,787 downwards.
CATCTTTCAGGCATGCAGATGCCCTCAAGAAAATGATATCTGTCCATGTATGAGATATCTTGCTTTTTTACAGGCACGTAAGGCGGGTCTAGGTAGACGAAATCATACTCCGCCGGTATATCGATTGCATCTGTGCACGGAAGAACCGTAGGCGTAAATTCTGACGACCATCTAGTCTTATGGATCTCGCTCAATGCCCGGCTCATCAGTACAGAAAAAGGCCTCTCCCAGGTTGCCCAATTTCCGAATTTAGTATCCTTAGTGTTGTTTTCTCGTAAGTAGAGGTTCTTTCTGTGAAACAGGTTGAAAGGTCTTTTTTGCAGACAAGCTTGCATTAGGCAATATAAAATCTCAGATTTTTTCAGATGGTTTTCAATTTTTGATAACTCTGCTATTGCCCCATCAAGCCACATGTTTTCTGTGTTGGTGTAATATATTCCGGCATAGTGTTCGGATATGAAACCGGATGTGGGTTGGATGCTGTCGTAAAATTGTTCCAGATCAAAATGCGTTGTTGCACATTGTTCATTCGATAGTAATGCTGTGGCAATCGTTCGATTTGATTCTAAAAGATCGTTATAGGTAACTTTCTTGTTAATGTGTTTAAGCGCTAGGGATACGGTGGATGTCCCGCCAAACACATCTACTGCGGTGGTGAAATTATATTTATTAAACTCCCCAAGCATCCATTGAACGAGCCTGCGCTTGCTACCGTAGTAGCGTGTTTGTGGAAGGTAGACAGAGTTTGATTCAGGTGTTGAGGCTTGAGTAGCCATCTGGTGAAAAGAGTTAACTAGCGTGTTAGTGCGGTCTTCAGAACTGGGTTGCGTCAAAGTGGACGAGCGAGCTTGTGAGCATCGAGCCTGCTGTTCTAAATTTTTCGAACTCTCACGTGGAGGGGGAGTAAACATCTGACGCTCCGATAATACCGTTATGTCTTTGCACGGGTGCCACAATGTTTTGAACTGAGCTGCTACGATATCTTGGCATGTCGCTTCGAAAATTTAACAAACTGGCGACCATTATGGCGAATTTCGGCGAATTGCTAGCTGTGGAGACAGGATAGTAGCTTCCGCGACTGTGCGAGCCTCCCCCGTACGCTCCGCTGCATTGCTCCACCTCTGTGAAGCTGACCTCAGCACGGCCCCTCATCGTATTTTGTGCTTCCATCGCCTTCGGTCAGCGAGAATACCACTTCGTTGTTCTCGGCGTGTTGGCCCAATGGCAATTTTGATTAGCGACCGTCAAGCTCATGACCGAGTATGCTGCCGCATTTTTCAGCGTAGTTTTTGGCATGTCAGTCTGGCTTATGACTGGCCATGCCCTGCTAACGTTAGGCGGCTGGGAAGGGGGCGGCAAAGGTCGTGCTGCCAATTACATCCGAACGCCTTCTCACGTCACCACCGTCGTACTTGGCAGTTTCTATCACGATAAGCAACCCAAGCATCTGACAGCTAACGGCTTCAGCTCTGTCTCTCCGGCGGGGGGCTCAGCTCTAATCAGCTGGCAAGAATGATCCAGGCGAGGGTGATGACGAGTTCTTGGGCCACTTTCGCTAGGGCAAGATCCTGGAGGTCTGCGATCAGGCGCTGGGCTCGACACGCTGATTTTTTGATGTGCTCCAGCAGACTGGCCTCCTTCGTCGAATGCTCGCCATGAATCAGCTGGTCGATGCTATGCGAATGGCTCCAAGTGGGTTTCAGATTGTTGCGATTGCAAGTATCGTCTCCTCAAACCAAGCTTTTGCATTGCCTTATCATGGGCCGCTTTCAAATCGACTTTGGCTTGACGCTGTGCAGCCGCTTCGGCCTTTTGTCCGAAGCTCATAAGCTTGCTTCGAGCGTTTGAGCAACTCGCGCTCGTACCGGTCCGTGCCGCTGAAAAGCGCAAGTCCTCAGAAAGTCCGTAGGCAGGATTCTGTCTGATGCGATTACATAGCTTCTAACTCGCCCTCAACGTCATCATTTTATAGATATTATCGGTTTTAGTAGGCTTTCCTGCCCATGACGCTGCTGAGCAGTAGCCTTCTAGGTCTGGTAAGCAGCACCCGCATCGCAGTCTGCGCGGTGACTATGGACCGGCACGGTTTCAATCCTAAGAGCGGCGCGAGCCCCAGGGCTGGTGCCAGAGCCGAGAGGCGAAGGGGTGGACTGCGCGTTGATTGGCATGCTGAACAAGCAGCAAAGGGTATCCAAGGCACCGCTCTGAGGGATGTGAGCATTCATCTATCCCTGGAGTTCTTTCACGCCTGAAGCCACGGTATCGACTAGTGCTAAGGCATCGACTTGACGCTGCTCTGCGACTGCGAGGGTGAGCAAGGCGAGGGGATCGACGTCGAGGATAAGCGCAATTTCAGTCACGAGTAACCAAGTCGGGGTGCGCTTGCCTCTCTCAAGCTTGCTTACGTAGCTTTCCGACACGACGGTGTAGAAGGCCTCTTGGGTCAGACCTTTGGCGAGCCTAAGCCGACGCAACGTGATGCCAAAAGCTTCTGAAAATTCCACTCAATTACCCAGCCAGAAAAGCTGGTATTTGACCAAAACTTCGTTTAGATTAACTGGGACATAAGTCCTAGCTGCAATGTTTTCATATTATTATTAGGCACCTTGAGCACCTCGGTCGTTACCTCCGCCGATTTTACAGTGCTCTGAAGCTTGTCATATCTGGGTGGCCTGTATGGTCTGGACTAGGAGGCTGAGGAGTGTGGACACTTTGTAGGTAGATAGGGCGCCTCGGATACAACCATTGGGAGATTGCTAACCTTTTCAAGCGTATTCCTGAAACCCAAGCTAAGGAGGGGAGGCCAGCAGCGAACAATACTAGCGTCAGTGTTATTGTCATTATAGGAGTTGCAAGTGAACGAAGAACTTGAGCGCACTCTGTTGTCGAAGTTTCCCGCGATTTTCAATATCAAGGAATCAGACCCTGATGACTATCTGTGGGGAATCCACTGCGGCGATGGTTGGGGCCCTCTGATAGCAGCCATGTGCAGACAACTACAGTTTCACGTTGATACCACAGCCAGGCCACAGGTCGTTGCTACCGAAATCAAACACAAGATGGGAATTCTGAGGTGCATGTTTTCCGGTGCTGATGACTATTGCAATGGCGTGATCGACACCGCAGTCGCTATGTCATACGTAACCTGCGAGCTGTGTGGGAATAAAGGAATGATGGCCCGAGGGCCAAAAGGCTGGGTTCGTGTGCTGTGCGACCAGTGTCGTCTCGATAATCCTGGCTAGACACGTTCGTTAACGCAACTGCATCAATCCATAACCGATGAGGATCAATATCGTGTTTCAGACCCACTCGAAAGCACCACTGGGCGGTGGTGCCTACAGCGATACCTTCTACGACCACGTCTCTCATTCTTTGGAAGCCAAGCTGTTCTGCGCCAAAGCCTGCTATCTAGGTGAGCGCCCCACAGATTTTCCAACCCATCGGATGATGATGACGCCCAGTCTTGCGCTGCTAGATCGAGTGTTGAGCGGGAAGGAGAAGGGCGTATCAATCGACACCATCCAGGTTTTGTCTCCAACCGATTCTGATTCTGCGGAAAAAGGGGCATACGGTTTGGGGCAGGTGAATAGGATAACGCGGCTCAAGCCTGGGCGAGGGCTGCCGCGTTATCTGGTGGAGACATCTGCGGGTAATATTTTGAGCGGCGATGTGGATGGGCGTTGGGGTAGCTACACGCGAACTGTTTTGTTCGATTCCACTATCTCGCCCCCTACCATTGAAGCCGAGGCTGAGGCGCACAGCGGAGAACCGAAGATCGGTGACATTCGTACTGATGTGATCGTCCGTGTCTTAGACCTCTATACCGTACACGGGGAGTTGACGGAGCGCTGGTGGCAACAAGGGCATCCTAAATTGGGTAACAAGGCGCCAAGCGAACTTAGGACGATAGCCGAGTACCAGAAGCTGACTGCCTTGCTCCAGGAGCTGGAGCGCGATTGGCTAGGGAGGCGCGGGCAAGATCGTGACTGATTACTCAAGCCTCATTATGGCGAATCATCCGGATCTTCTGCGGCGACTGCTTCAGCATTTCAGTGAGGAGTACACATTGGATGACGGTCGCACCCCATGGCGGGTCCTCCGCTCGCGTGTTTCATCGCCGCGTCTAGCAGATGTTTATGTGAAGGACCTTGATCCGGCAGGATGCACTGAAGTGGGCGACAGTTTTTTAGAAAAGCACACCATGCTCGCCGACCGACCCCAACGGACGTATGGGATGAGCCTTGAGCGTTGGAGGGAAGTCTCGTCCTCGATCACCGAAGTCGAGACCTTCGCGTTCAGGGATGGGACCATTAGCCGAATTCAAATTTGGCCCTTCGATCCACTGTGCCTTCCGCCAGAGGAGATGAAGATTGCTGTTGCTGTGTCCTACACGGCTCTGGAGTTGATCAGGGAGCCGAGAATTGTTGGAGCCATTAATGACTTGCTGCGGGAGTACAACGTCCAGGCAGACCCAGATGAGACATAGTACCTTTGGTAACACTGCATAAGCCCCTATGGAGTGATACTGACGTCTGGACGTTGATCAATTCACGGCTCGTTCATATCTAAGGGGGCTGCGCGCGGTTTGCCTCCTTTTGCCGACAGCTGATGGTCGCAGATGCCTCAGCGTAGGATAGCGATACATGAATAGTAGGTGCACGGACCATGCGTACGACTTTCGCTTGTAGTCAAGCTCGTCGACGACTCCGTCGTCTGCTCGCGTTGGTCAGGGAGGGTTACACCTTTGCCATAACCAAAAACGGGCGAGAAATGTGCCTTCTTGGTGGCTTAGAGCTTGAAGAATTTAGCTGAAACGCTTTTAAGTGCCACTTAGTAACCTATAACGGATACTCACAAGCAGGACGTAAGGAGCCTTTGGCCGCTAAGCGCGATGGGGCTTACATTACGCATTCCGAAGGAGTGATTAAATGTCCATGAAGCTTTCGCACGACGATGTCCTAGGTTCGCTCAAAGCTTTAGACGACGACATCGAAGCTCATCCAGACCAAATCAAACCGCTTGACCCCACCATCGCACTCCGAGTCCAGAATTTGGTGCGCGAAGTGGAGATCGATCTAGAAGCCCCGCTGAGTCGTGAGCACGAGTGAGATTGTAAGGGGGGTGGCGCCGTCCAATACTCGGCGTTCAGCTGCGAGGTTTCTCGATCAATTCATTCCTGAGCATGCTCGTGAGAGGAGACCACCGTGCGTCTGCCGTGGATGTCCACTATCCTCTGGTCCGGGTTGGTTGTGATTATCACTGAGTCTGTCTCTAGGTCCAACTGGGTCACAGCTAGCCCTGCGAAGAGCATCAGGTCTTCATCCTCGGGTCTGATGTAGAAAAGCTGCCTCTAACCTACTAGCGCCCCCTTCAACTGTGGATTAAACACCGGTCGCCCCAAACTGGCTATCGTAGTGAACGAACAACGAGCACGGATTGCTCTAGGCTCATTTTTGAATCATGAATCAAACTCAATTGCAATTCGGTCAATAACGTCATCATTTGGGAGCACAAGAGCGCCCTCTGTGACACAGTAGAAGTTGTCTTGTCCATCCAGAAAAGTATGTGATACGAAAACCTTTTCATATGGCGAGGCTAAAAGTGTTGTGTACGGATCGAAGCCGGCGTTCGCTACCTTGCTGACTCCCAATTCCAAATAAGAATCAAGGGATCTAGGCATTGGGTAGTTAGGAAGTGAAACGAAATCTACCTTCTTGCTTCCATATTTTCTAATGTGGGACATGACTTTGAGTGATGCACACTTTTTATGGAGATTAAATGGCTCCAAGTGGCTCAGAACCAGTTCATCACGCTCTACTACGGACTCTGGATGAAAGCAAGTCGTAACGTGAAAGCACTGGACGAGTTCAGTGATGCTGCGACGTATCGCGTATTCGCGAGAAAGTGAAGCGCCGAATCCCGCAGGATCAATAGAAAAACTTGAGTCAGCCATAGATGCCATAAAAACAGGTATTTCGAACTCATTCGCCAAGCTGAGCAAAATAATTTTTCCAGATATGGCCTTTTCCGCCCGGCCAAGCAATTGCACAAGTGCACTCGGCAGGGAGGAGCGATCAACCTCATTTACTTTGTTTATGTGGGGCGACAAAAAAACAGAAACTAGAAAATTTGAAAATACATGCCTTTCTACTGATTCCAATAACCCGTGAATTATCGCTTCTTCCGCTGTGCAGCCTATTGCCACACCACTATTGGTTGCATATCTATTCATTGACGAGTAATCGAACTCATCATATGCTAGCGGCCTATACCCATCTGCAATATCATCTAAATATTTTGGAGCGCTCAACGCTACAGGGTAAAGAGCTTGGATATCTTTACTTAAACAGTTGTATAACCGGAATGGTAACTTGCTTTTGTGATCCGTGGTGAGAGTCTCTAGTGCTCTATTGATTCGCAGGTGTGTTGACGCTAGATAATCTCCGGCCGAAAAATAATGCACACTTGAGTCGCTGATGTGCTGCGACTGACTTAGATAGTGTTCCAATGATTCGAAAGCAGCCCCTGTAAGCGCCGAATTTCTGGGTCCTTTGCCGTAACCAAAATCCATCTGCTCATCGTATTGGTTAGACAAAATGCATTTTGCTGTCTTCAGTCCGTCGCCTGCCCAGTATACATGTGATTTCAATCCAAAAAGATCGCGAACAAAATCAAATCTTAAGAGGGCTTCCGAATATGGGAAAGCCCTTTCTGCTGGGAGGCCTGAAAGCATATTTAGTCGCGCCTAGTTATTCTTTTGACTTTGTTTTTTTCTTTGCAGAATCGGATTCTTTTTGCTTTTCTTCGAGTTTTATAAGTCGAGACTGAAGTTCTTCTATTATTTTTAGAAGCGCTTCTTCGTTGCCAGTAAGGTTTTGATCGGAAAGTGCGTCGAACCCTTTAACTAAGTTGACGCGACGCTTGTGGTCGTAAACATGTTTCGTAGGTCCAATTTTCTTGGCCATCTGGCATCTCCTATTCTATGAACAATATATAGTTGGCTCGCAATTTGATGGTAGCTGTGAAGGCCGGTTTGTCCAGTGGGTTTTATTAGAAGCCATGCTCCTCGGGCTTCAACGGAGATGCGCGCCAGGACCATGCCGCTTTATGGACTCGCCGAACAAATCCTCGAATATGCTGAAATACGCCTGAATCCCTGATCCGAGCCCCATGATCGCTGTTCTCGCTCTGTCGAGTCTGTGGATGGCTCGAAACCAGATGATCGGGCTGGTTGGGTTGCGCTTAGCAAAGACAACGAGGCAAAACCGCCCCCACCGCCCGCTGCATCGTTCGATTTTGAAAAAAACGCGCTGCGCGCCGAGCCACTTACGACTGGCCACCAACGCGCTGATCGTAGATTCCCCAAGAAGTCTGAAGACAGTTCAAAGCCTCAACATATCCCGTTTATCAGGCAGTTACGGCACGATTTGCCTACGGCCGATTGCGGACTAGTCTGCAACCTCTGCAAGGAGCTGAGTGGCGAGAGGTGCACTTTCAGTGTCACTAAGTGCGTAACGAGAGACCAGATATGGCCTGGCCCCTACAACACGAACGCATTCAAAGGCCAAGCCCCAACAACGCTGGCTGATTTTTTTGACCTGAAGAAATACCCAGGCAAACGCGGTTTGCGCAAAGCTCCACAGGCAAACCTCGAATGGGCCCTGATGGCTGACGGGGTCCCACGTGAGAAGGTCTATGCGACGCTTGAAACGGAAGAGGGCGTAGCACGGGCGTTAGCTAAGCTCGACACCATCAAGAGCCAGGTTATCTGGTGGGAAGCAGGTGCACAGCCACCGCAATTACTGGCGGACGGTCAGGTAAGCATGACATCGGCATGGAATGGTCGCATCTGGGCAGCACAAGCCAAGGAGAAACAGCCGTTCAAAATCATCTGGGATGGCCAGATGTACGACATTGATGTGTGGGCTGTTCCTGTCGGGGCTCCGAACAAAGCCAAGGCAATGGATTTTGTTCGATTTGCTACGTCCTCCCCCGTAATGGCTGACCAATCGCAGTACATCGCCTACGGCCCGACTCGGACCTCTGCCCAATCACTCGTACATGCGGACATGAAAACGCACATGCCCACCGACCCTCAGAATTTTGCAAGTGCATTGCAGGTCAACTCGGAATGGTGGGGTGATCATGCTGACGAGCTGAACGAGCGCTTTAACGCCTGGTTGGCGAAGTAGGATTAGCGGGGCCCGAGAGCGCGGGACTCGCTAAACATTGGAGTACCAGCTCCAGTGAGGATCGCCTGCTAACTCTTCGGCAGGCCCAATGGATTGGATGGTTGTTCATTTCGCCCGGCGCTTGCGCCGGGTTTTTAATTCACGATGGGTGAATGATCAATCATTCAGGCTGGACTCGGTATCTCCTGCGACATCCGACCGACAGCCGCCATCCCAGGGAGCACGGATACGTACACTAGGGCACTAGGTGACACTCATTACTAAGCGCGCTACCTGAGCTTGGGGTTGGGTAGATAAAGGTGTGGACCTATTCCACCAATGCTATTTCTATACAGACGTTTCTACACAAAGACTTAATGCGTTCCTGACTTTCCTTTGTAATAACCACTTCTCCGGCGGAAAAGTTAGAAGTAGATCCTACGCCTTTCAAAGGGCTAAGTTTTTCCTGGATTGAAAAGGGGGCACATAGGCGTAGGCGTTGCTGAACCCTCTCGCTCCAGTAGGATATTGGAAAAGAAAGGACATCAGGGCTGCGTCGAAATGCAAGAACATCATGAGTTGCTGTTGCAGAATCAATAAACTGAAACAAAAGTGTCCCGGTATTAAATTTTCCTAGTGGGCGTAATCCGGCATCGCTAAGTATCTCAAAAATGTCTCTAAAGCGTTTTCCTCCCAATCCCCTTGTAAACTGGTTCACGATTTCTTCTGTGACGTTTTTTTCGCCCATTTCAGCCTGATACCTTTTGAATAGCAAATCATGGTGCCGCAATTACCACCCACAGCATCAGCTGGTTAAGCCTTGAACGGTGTGAATGAAACGCACGAAATGATGCAAGAGTTCATGGTCTTCCTCCGTGATTCCGTCTGGATCAAAATGCATGACATCGTTTCTAATAATTCTCACCTTGTCTAATTCTTTGATAAAGGTTTTTCGATCTACTTTTAGGTTTGTTTTCGACCATAGGCTTTGATCCTCGAAAAGACGAACATACTCGCCAAAAGTAAGGTCGGCTACTGACTCGATTTCTCGACCGTTATCGGAGGGGTTGACGATGCTTGCGAGTTCACCTTTTGTGAAGCGTCCATCAATGAGTGTTCTAATATGATTTTCGATCTCGGCCAAGAGTAGGAAAGGCTCTGAAAGCTGTTTAAACTGAGTGCTTAAGTCGGTCGTGGTGATTATCCCAGTGATTCGCTGATCTTGTGAGCGGACGAGTACGTAAGAGTATTCAACTATTCGTGGCAGCGCAGAAAACAACGAATCGCCAGAGTTTATTTCTCGATGAGGCTTCATGAAATCACGAACTCGGTTTGAGGGAGCAGCGGTTAGCGCTAGCCTCGGCGCGATGCTCTCCCAACTAATAACCCCTTTTACATCCCGTTCATTCGTCATGACCGGTAACTGAGAGAAGTCATGCCTCAGCATCAGCGTTATAGCCTCGGTTAGCGAGCTATCTGGCGTGACAGTGATCAATTTTACATTCGCGGCTTCAAGTCGGCTTACTCTAAAAGCTGGCTCAGCTACGGCGCCTGACACATACTGAGGCGTCAACTCCGGTTCTGCGACATCCGCACCAACTCTTTCAATATCAGGACCAGAGGTTACTGGGATTGCCGACGAATCTTCATCACCTAAATCTATCAGCGGAGCATAAATCGCAACTTTTGCATCCAATGGAACACTGTCAAAGTCGGGACGTGTGACCACACCGAGCGATTCGAGAACTTTGCGAATTTTGTACGAAACCCTATAGCCTCTTCGTTCAGCCCCGAACCAACTAATTAGCTCTCTGACCGATACGGGGCTTGACTCCATGCCAGGGCCCAAATCTTCGAGAATTTTCTCCAGCCTTGCCATCGTCGAATCTGTCAATTATCAATTCCTTTTGATGGGAGTTAGATCAGCAGTAGACCACAGTCTATCTAGGGATACGCAAGGACTCTATTTTCGAGTCTTTCGACCGGACGATCGTGCGCCTGCATTCGCGGCAGCTCATAGGGAAGGATCTGATCGTGCAAGTCAACACACTGAGCAACGGCAGGCAGAGTGTAGATCTTGGGATATTTACGAAGGATCAAATAATTTTATTAAAAACAGAATGTTACACGCCTAGGCTTGGAAGGTTTGTAGGTCTACACCTTGAACGTATAACTTTTGAGATATCTTGATCTCGATCATCCGCACCTGCGGATCCTGCGCCTGTTTGGCAAAGCGCTCGGGGTCGAAGCGGCCATCCTCGGTACGGCAGCCAAAATAGCCGCTGCCCAGCTCCCAGGTCAGGTCGCCGCCGTTTTCACGGTGGTAGGGGCTGATGCTGCCTTCACCGGTGTCGTGGGCGAAGTTGCCGAGCTTGGCGCCCTTGTTCAGGGCACGAATGGCGTTGGCACTCAGGGAGCCGAAGCTCATGGCCGAGATGTTGAAGATCGACGCCGAGTACGGCTGAGTGCACTGCGGGCCGCCCACTGTGACACGGAACTGATTGGGGTCGGCCAGCGGCGCCGGGCGCATGGAATGGCTGATGAACTCGAAGCCCGTCTGGTACACATCGATCAGGGTGCCGAAGGGTTTGTCCGCCGACTCGTTCTTGGCCCGGGCGTACACCAGCGAGCGCTGGGCGCGGGAGAAGGGCAGGGCGTCGCTGTCGGATTCGAGCAGGTACTGGCGGATTTCCGGGCGGATCTTCTCCACGGCATAGCGGATGTTGCCCAGGATCGGGTAGTTGCGGCGCACCGAATGCGGCACCTGAATCAGGTCGAAAATACCGATCAGGCTCAGGATTGCAGTGGCGAGGGTGAAGGGCCACAGCCATTCGTGGTGCAGGAATGGCAGGCTCAGAAGTGTGAACAACACACAGCCGACAAAAAAGGCGTAGCGGCTTAAAAGGGACAGGCTCATAGGCGATCCTTTAGGTCTTGACACGGTTGAAGGATTAGCGCTGTGCCGCGCTTTTTTTCGTCAGAATGTGTAAAAACTACTGCGCTCGATGATGCCGCGTTAAAAACAGGCGAAAAATGCTCATTTAGAGCAGCTAAACTCCGCTTTTTCGCCTGTTTTTGCCTCGCCTCACCTTCGCTCGTGACGTTTTTACACCCTCTGGGCAAGACTTTGTTTCACCTCAAGCGCTCTGCGCCTGAAGAAAAATCGAAAACAGTTCGGACTGCGATTTGATCCCCAGTTTGCTGTAGATATGTTTCTTGTGTACGCGCACGGTCTCGGCGGAGATATCCAGCTTGCGCGCGATCTCCTTGCTGGAACAGCCGCTGAGCATCAGCCGGCCGACGTCCAGTTCCCGGGCGGTCAGTTGCGCGCCGCGGCTCTGCTGCACCGAGGCCTCCAGTTGCGTGCGCCAGTCAGCGGCGGGCAGCGGGGCAATCACCGGCTCCTCGTCCGAGGCAGGTTCAGCCAGCTCGAAGGGTAGACGCTGGCGCAGCAATGCGATGACCCAGGGTTGAATCATGGAGAGCAGGGCAATCTGTTCGGCAGTGAAACGACGGGTCGAGCCCAGTGAGAGGCACAGCGTGCGGTCGTGATCGAGCTGGCAATTGAACTGGATTTCGTCGGCCACCACATTCAGACGAAAGTATCGTTGGTAATACTCAGTCAGTTCAAAATGCTCCGGCGCCACTTCCGCCAGTCGGAACAGGCCGCCCTGCGAGCGCTCCCGGCTGGCGATGTAGAAGGGGTCGAGCAGGTACAGGCCTTTGAGGTAGTCCTGGAACAACTGGTCAGGGCTGCCGTCTTCGGCCGGGCTTTCGGCGAACACCAGTGGTCGCTGGCCGGAGCTGAATTGCAGCGCCACCCAGCTATCGAATTCGACGTACTGATTGAGCAGGCGCACCAGTTGGGCCCAGAAGTTCGGCCGGTCCAGCGCTTCGATCAACTGTGCGACCGAGCGGTGCCAGGCGATGTCCGCAAGTGCGAGTGTCATGGATCTACCCCTATTGGGTTACTACAGCTGCGTAATACCCCGTAATACTTGGCATTGCGCATACTGCCCGCAGAGCAAGGGTCAGGCCAGCTTTTTGTACCTGACCGGTATGCGACTCGATAAGGAGAACCCATGAAGGTCGAATTCGCCCAATTGACGGGCCAGGACAATGGCACTGCCCATAACCTGAAAAACGCGCTGAACGCGATTGCCGCCTGCGCCAGCGACACGGCGTTGATCGTGTTCCCGGAAACCCACTTGATGGGCTTTCCGTCCAGCGAAACCGTCGGCGAGATTTCCGAGCCGCTGGACGGCCCCACCGTTCAGGCGGTGCAGCAGGCCGCCCGGGCGCGCAACGTCTCGGTGGTGATCGGCATGGCCGAAAACGACGAAGGGCGCTTCTACAACACCACGTTGCTGATTACCCCCGAGGGCATTGCGCTGCGCTACCGCAAGACCCACCTGTGGGCGTCCGACCGTGGCGTGTTCACCCCTGGTGATCGCTACGCGACCTGCCTGTGGAACGGCCTGCGCGTGGGTATGCTGATCTGCTACGACATCGAATTCCCCGAGTCGGCCCGTGCCCTGGCGCAACTGGGCGCCGAGCTGATTATCGTCACCAACGGCAACATGGACCCTTACGGCCCCACCCACCGCACCGCGATCATGGCCCGCGCCCAGGAAAACCAGGCGTTCGCGCTGATGGTCAACCGCGTGGGCGAAGGCGATGGCGGCCTGGTGTTCGCCGGCGGCAGTGCGCTGGTGGACCCGTTCGGCACGTTGCTGCACGAAGCCGGCCGCGAGGACTGCCAGTTCAGTGCCGAACTGGACCTGAGCCAGTTGCAGGCGGCGCGTCGCGACTACCGCTACCTGGACGACCAGCGTCTGCGTCTGCCGGGCGAGGTGGTCGAGCACGCCAATGGCGTACGCGAATTGTTGATTCCAAAACGCTGAAAAAAAGAAGGGAGGGCCGGTCGCTCTGGCACTTTGCACAGAGCATCGGCCGCCATCTCCCTCGTTAGCTGTTCATAAAAAGAACGCCTCAAGTTCTGCCGCACTTTTCTCTGCCATAAAACCTATAAATTCGGAGTAGTCGCTCATGGCTCGTTTGCAACGTACCCTTTCGCTGGGGTCGGTGGTGCTGTTTGGCATCGCCTACATGACCCCCATCATCGTGCTCGGCACCTTTGGCATCCTCGCGCAATCCACCGGCGGCATGGTTCCGGCGTCGTACCTGGCGGCGCTGGTGGCGATGTTCTTCACTGCCATGAGCTACGGCCGCATGGCGTCGGCGTTCCCGGTCGCCGGTTCCGCCTACAGCTACGTGCGCAAGGCCATCAGCCCCAAGCTGGGTTTCATCGCCGGCTGGGCGGTGTTGCTCGATTACCTGTTCCTGCCGATGGCCATCTGGCTGATCGGAGCTGCGTACCTGGGCTCGGCATTCCCCTCGGTGCCGCAACCTGTCTGGGTGCTTGCGTTCATCGTCATCACCAGCCTCATCAACATCGTCGGCCTGAAGCTGGCCAACACCGTCAACGCCCTGTTGATGATCGTGCAGTTCCTGGTGCTGGCCGCGTTCGTGGTGCTGTGCATTCATTACATCGGCGGCGACGCCAGCAAGCCATTGTGGACCCTGGCGCCGTTCATCAACGGTGACATGCAGATGCCGCTGATCATGAGCGGTGCGGCGATTGCCTGCTATTCGTTCCTGGGCTTCGACGCGGTCAGCACCCTGACCGAAGAAACCCGCGATCCGCGCAAGACCATCCCCAAGGCGATCATGCTGATTACCCTGATCGGCGGGCTGATCTTCGTCGGCGTGTCCTACTTCGTGCAGCTGGCGCATCCGTCGGCCCAGTTCGATAACGTCGACTCGGCAGCCTATGAAATCGCCCGCAACATCGGCGGCGATCTGTTCGTCACCATCTTCCTGATCGGCCTGATCGTCGGCCAGTTCGCGTCGGGCCTGTCGGCCCAGGCCAGCGGTTCGCGGCTGCTGTACGCGATGGGCCGCGACGGGGTGTTGCCCAAGTCGTTCTTCGCAGGCCTGAGCGAGCGCTTCGGCACGCCGGTCAACAGCATCCTGCTGTGCGCCGTGGTGGCGTTGCTGGCGCTGAAACTGGACGTGACCACCTCGACCTCGTTCATCAACTTCGGTGCGTTCCTGGCGTTCAGCCTGGTCAACCTGTCGGTGATCTTTCACTACTGGATCGGTGGCGAGAAGCGCGGCCTGCGTGAGCTGGTGTTGTTCCTGATCTGCCCGCTGATCGGCCTGCTGGCGGACCTGTGGCTGATGGTCAGCCTCGACAAGCTGGCGATCATGCTGGGCGTGAGCTGGCTGGTGATCGGTTGCATCTATCTGGCCTGGCTCACCGGCGGTTTCCGCCGCCAGCCGCCGGAGATGGATTTTCAGGAAGCTACCTAAAGTCCAAACCGCGACCGTGTAGGAGCGCGCTTGCCCGCGATTGCGGTGTGCCTGCCACTCATTGGGTGGCTGATACACCGCCGTCGCGGGCAAGCGCGCTCCTACAGGGTGGGATTTCGTTCTGCATTCCGTCCAACAAAGGTGCCGGGGGCTGGACTAACGGCGCAAATTGCTTTTAGCTCTGCGACCTGAAATCCAGGAGCTTCCCCCTTTGAAAAAGTCAGTCGCCATCGTTTTCGGTGGGCAATCCTCCGAACATGAAGTGTCGTTGCAATCGGCGCGCAACGTGATCAACGCGATTGATCGCAACAACTATTACGTCACCCTGATCGGCGTCGACAAGCAAGGCCACTGGCTGCGCTTCGACGAGCGCGACTATCTGCAGAATGCCAACGACCCGGCGCACATCAAGCTCAGCGAGTCCGGCCGGCTTCTGTCCCTGCGCCCTGGCGCCCAGGGGCCGCAGTTCGTGGAAGCGGAAACCGGCCTTGAAGTGCCGCGCATCGATGTGGTGTTCCCGCTGATTCACGGCAGCTACGGCGAAGATGGCGCCTTGCAGGGTCTGCTGCGCATGCTCGACATTCCCTTCGTCGGCCCCGACGTGCTGGGTTCGGCGGCGTGCATGGACAAGGATGTGACCAAGCGCCTGCTGCGCGACGCGGGTATTGCCGTGGCGCCGTTCGTGGTGCTGCATCGCGGCGAAACGGTGGATTTCGTCAACGTTTCCGCGCAACTGGGCCTGCCGCTGTTCGTCAAGCCGGCGTGCCAGGGCTCTTCCGTGGGCGTGAGCAAGGTCACCGATGAGGCCAGCTACACAGCGGCCCTGAAGCTGGCGTTCGAATACGACAACAAGGTGCTGATCGAGCAAGGCATCGTCGGGCGTGAAGTGGAATGCGCGGTGTTGGGCAACCACGAACCGCAGGTCAGCGTGTGCGGCGAAGTGGTCGCCAACGACGATTTCTACGCCTACGACACCAAATACCTGAACGACGGCCAGGCGCGCATCGCGATTCCCGCCGAGTTGCCGGATGATCTCGCTGAGCAAGTGCGCGAAGTGGCCTTGCAGGGCTATCGCGTGCTGGGTTGCGCGGGCATGTCGCGGGTGGATTTCTTCGTCACCGAGGCGCGGGAAATCATCATCAACGAGATCAACACCATCCCCGGTTTCACTTCCATCAGCATGTACCCCAAGCTGTGGCAGGCCAGCGGCTTGAGCTACCCGGAGCTGATCGACCGGCTGATCGTGCTGGCGCTGGAACGCGCCGCTGAAACCCGCGCGCTGAAAACCGAGGTGGTGCTGTGAAGGTGATTCGCATCGCCGCAGCCTTGCTGATTGGCGCCGACGGTCGAACCCTGCTGGTGCGCAAGCGTGGCACCCAGGCGTTCATGCAGCCGGGTGGCAAGATCGATGCGGGCGAGTCGCCTGCCCAGGCGCTGGCGCGGGAGCTGCACGAAGAACTGGGACTGGTGGTTGCGGCGGAACAGGCGCAGTTTCTCGGCGAGTTCTCTGCCGTGGCGGCCAATGAGCCAGGTTTTGAGGTGAACTGCCAGTTGTATCGGCTGGATGTTGCCCAGGACCTGGTGCCTGCGGCCGAGATCGAGGAGGTGGTGTGGATCGATGCCGGGAGCGTCGATCACCTGCACCTGGCGCCGTTGACCCGGGATTCGATCTTGCCGTTGTACCGCCAGTTGATCGCCTGACCCATACCTGTAGGAGCGCGCTTGCCCGCGACAGCGGTACACCTGTGCAAAATGTCGTCGCTGACACACCGCCGTCGCGGGCAAGCGCGCTCCTACAATTGGAGTTTGCTTATCTGACGGCACTCACCCCATCCAGCGTCGAGAACGACGTGTCCTTGGCCGTCAGCAGGAAATCGCGCATGTACGGCGCATCCAGCATGTCGGCGCGGACGGCGGCGTAGAGCGTCGCGAACAGGCCTTTTTCCCCCAGACGCTTGGCTTTGACATAGCCCCGCGAGCTGTATTCATGCAGCGCCCAATGGGGCATCCCGCACACGCCACGGCCGCTGGCGACCAGTTGCATCATCATCACCGTCAGCTCCGAGGTCCGCACCTGCGCAGGCTCCACGTCGGCGGGCTCCAGGAAACGGGTGAAGATATCCAGCCGGTCACGCTCCACCGGATAAGTAATCAGGGTTTCGCTGGCCAGGTCACCGGGCACCACGAACGGCTTGCCTGCCAGCGGATGCTGATTGGCGACCGCCAGCATCGCCTCGTAGGTGAAGAGCGGCACGTAGGTAATGCCCGGCAGATCCACCGGGTCGGAAGTCACCACCAGGTCCAGATCGCCACGGGCGAGTGCCGGAAGCGGGGCGAAGGCAAAACCCGACGCCAGGTCCAGCTCCACTTCAGGCCAGGCATCGCGAAACTGGTCGATGGTCGGCATCAGCCACTGGAAACAACTGTGGCACTCGATGGCCATGTGCAGACGCCCGGCCACACCGCCCGCCAGGCGTGAAATATCACGCTCGGCGTTGCGCAATTGCGGCAACACCGAATCGGCCAGTTGCAGCAGACGCAAGCCGGCGCTGGTGAAGCGCACAGGCTTGGTCTTGCGCACGAACAGCGGCATGCCCATGCGCTCCTCCAGCTCCTTGAACTGGTGCGAAAGCGCCGATTGGGTCAGATGCAGACGATCAGCCGCGTCCACCAGGCTATCGGCCTCACGCAGGGCATGAAGGGTTTTGAGGTGACGAATTTCAAGCACCGGGGCGCTCCATGAGCAAATTTTGTGATAACAAAGAATACGATGAGTTTGCCTCATGAAGAATGCGCTGTCGACATACCCATCTCAAGGTACTCACCGAACCGCTTTTTCTTGCAGCTTGAAGCTTGCCACTTGAGGCTGCCGCTACCGTTGGTACATCTTCATCAAACTGTCACGCAAGTGTGGCAGCGCGCCTGACAAAACTTCATCAGACTCGCGGCCTACTGGGGTTCTGCGTTTCGGTGTTTTTCATGCGGGTTTTATTCTTCCTGGCTGCCTTGTTGTGCAGCCTGCCGTCTTTTGCGGCTTCTCGATGCGATGTCAACGTTCCCACGCAAGTGGCCGAGCTCAATGAGGTGCACCTGGCGTATCAAAGTATCGGTCGTGAGTCCGATCCGGCATTGCTGCTGGTCATGGGCCTGGGCGGGCAGTTGATTCACTGGCCGGACGAGGTCGTGGTCGCGCTGTGTCAGCAGGGTTTTCGGGTCATTCGTTACGACAATCGCGATGTCGGCCTCTCCACCTGGGTTCAGGCACCGGCCACTGCCAACCTCACCTATGAGGTGCTGCGCTACAAGATCGGTTTCCCGGTGTCGGCGCCGTATTCGCTGACCGACATGGCCCAGGATGCCCTGGGCCTGATGGACGCGATGCACATTCAGCAGTTTCACGTGCTGGGCGCGAGCATGGGCGGCATGATCGCCCAGCATCTGGCTGACATGGCTCCAAAGCGGGTGGAGAGCCTGACGCTGATCATGACCAGCTCCGGCGCACCGGGCCTGCCGATGCCAAGCCCCGCATTGCTGCAATTGCTCGCCCGCCGTGGCGCACCTGACCGACAGACCGCCATCGAGCAGCAGGCCGATCTGCTGGCAGCGCTGGGCAGCCCTGAAGTCAAAGACGACCGGCAGAAGCTGCTGCAACAGGCGGCGATTTCCTACGACAGAGCGTTCAATCCGGAAGGCGTGAAACGGCAGATTCTGGCGATCCTGGCAGAGCCCAGCCGCGTCGAATTGTTGAACCGCCTGCGGGTGCCGACCCTGGTGGTCCATGGCACGGCGGACCCGCTGTTGCCGGTGATGCATGGCGTGCACGTCGCCGCGCACATTCAGGGCAGCCAGTTACGGCTGATCCCGGGCCTGGCCCACAGGTTCCAGGAAGCGTTCAAGGCGCCGTTGCTGGCCGCGGTGTTGCCGTACCTGCGCGAGCACCGTGAAGACGTGTCCCACGTCGCCCAGCTCTGAAACGCACCACATCTGTAGGAGCGCGCTTGCCCGCGACGGCGGTGTGTCAGTCACCTGATTCGTCACGGACACTACGCCTTCGCGGGCAAGCGCGCTCCTACGGGTGCAAGCACAGGTTTTTCTCTGAACCGGGATCGGCGTATCGTGCAACTTTCCTTTGCACGAGACTGCCATGAGCACTCCACTGAAAATCGATTTCATCTCCGACGTGTCCTGCCCCTGGTGCATCATCGGCTTGCAGGCCCTGGACCAGGCGCTGGATCATCTGGGTGCCGAGGTGCAGGCACACGTACATTTCCAGCCGTTCGAACTGAACCCGAAGATGGGCCCGGACGGTCAGGAAATCTTCGAGCACATCTCTGAAAAGTACGGCTCGACCCGCGAGCAGTATCAGGCCAACGCCGAGAACATCCGCCAGCGCGGCGCGGAGCTGGGGTTTGTGTTCAAGCAGGGCGAACGCCGCATTTACAACACCTTCGATGCCCACCGCCTGTTGCACTGGGCCGAAGGGGAGGGCAAGCAACACGCCTTGAAACTGGCGTTGTTCACCGCCTATTTCAGCCAGCACGCCAACGTCTCCAGCCACAAGGTGCTGGCCGATGTGGCCGAGAAAGTCGGCCTGGACCGCGCCCGTGCCGAGCAGATCCTGGCGTCGGACGAGTTCGCCGGCGAGGTCCGCCAACTCGAACAGCTCTGGACCTCCCGCGGCGTCAGTTCAGTGCCCACCATCGTGTTCAACGATCAATACGCCGTGTCGGGCGGGCAGCCGGTGGATGTATTTGTCGGCGCCATTCGTCAGATCATCAGCGAGCAGGCGAGTGTAGTGAACCCGGCAGAATAACCGGCCCCGTAGCAGTCCGGCTTGCCGGCGTCAGCGATCCAGATGGCGCCGTCGCCGGCAAGCCGGACTGCTACAAGGTATTGCGTTGCCCTTCTGCCTCCCATTTTTACCCTATCGTCTACCCAGCGCTTGAAAAAATCGCTTGCTCCCACCCACCTCTTTCGGATATCAATTTGTACATGATTAGACAGGTTCGATTTGACAAGAAAAAACGCGTGGTCGACGAACTCGCCCGACGCATCGAAACCGGCCAGATGGGCTCCGGCGAACTGTTGCCCGGCGAGAATCTGCTCGCTCAGGAATTCAATGTCAGCCGCGGTACGTTGCGCGAGGCGTTGTCGGAGCTCAAGCGCCGCAACTACATCGCGACCCAGACCGGTGTCGGTTCGATCGTGACCTTCGACGGCATCTCGCTGGACCAGCGCGCCGGCTGGGCTCAGGCCCTGGCCGACACCGGCGCCCGGGTCAGCACCGAGATCCTGCGCCTGGTCGCGGTCCGGCGTCCCGATTTGTCGGCCCGTTTCGGTACCGAGGAGTTCATCGCCCTGGATCGCCGCCGCACCTCGTCCGACGGCAGCGTGGTGTCGCTTGAGCGGGTGCTGATCCCGGCAGTCAACGGTCTGGAAAACCTGCCCCGTGACGGACTGATCGATGACTCGTTGACCGTGACCATGGCCGCCCATGGCTACGTGGGTGATCGCGGTGACCAGTGGATCGGTGCCGAGCCGCTGAACGCCGATGACGCCGCGTTGATACTGCGCGAGCCGGGCACCGTTTTTCTCAAGGCGATTCGCACTACGTTCGATCGCCGCCAACGTTTCATGGAGCACGTGGAGAGCCTGTTGGACCCCGTGCATTTTCGTCTGCATCTGGCATTTGGATCTTCTACATGACTGCATTGATCGACACTCGCGACCGCGCCTTGGCCGCTTTTTACGGCCTGGCACTGGGCGACGCGCTGGGCATGCCCACGCAATCACTCAGTCGCGAACAGATCAAACAGCGTTTTGGCCGCATCACCTCGTTGACGGCCGCCGATGCCGACCAGCCCATCGCGCCGAACATGCCCGCAGGTTCCATCACCGACGACACCGAGCAAGCTGTGCTCGTCGCTGAACTGCTGGTGTCCGGTGGCGGCCGCATCGATCCGTCGGACCTGGCCCAGAGCCTGATCGACTGGGAAGCGGTGATGCAGGCCAAGGGCTCGCAGGACTTGCTTGGCCCATCCACCAAGCGCGCGATTGAAATGATCCTGGCCGGCCACAGCCCCGAAGAGGCAGGGCGCTTCGGCACCACCAACGGCGCGGCCATGCGCATCACGCCGGTGGGCATCGCGGCGGACGTGCTGGACGAAGGCGCGTTCGTCGAGTCGGTGATCCAAGCCTGCCAGGTCACCCACAACACTACGCTTGGGATCGCCAGCGCCGCCGCAGTGGCCGCCGTGGTATCGGCGGGCATCAACGGTGCAAGCCTGGTCGACGCACTGGACATCGGCGTGCGCATCGCCTCGCGCGCCGAAGGCCATGGCCACTGGATTGCCGGCGGCCGCATTTCGGCGCGGATCCGTTGGGCGAAGCAACTGTGCGAGGCGGCGGACAATCACCAGCTCGCCGACCTGATCTACGACGTCATCGGCACCTCGGTGGCCTCACAGGAGTCGGTGGTCGCAGCCTTCGCGCTGGCCCACCAGGTCGCATCCGGCCAGTTGCCGGCCTTCGATGCGCTGTGCACGGCGGCAAGCCTGGGCGGCGACACGGACACCATTGCAGCGATCCTGGGGGCGATGCTCGGCGCCTGCCAAGGTATGGGCGCCTGGCCTCACGGGCTGATCGAACAGATCAAGGCCGTGAACAGCCTGGACCTCGATGAGCTGGTCGAACACCTGCTGTCCCTGCGTGCAGTCTGAATCAGCCTGATCTGACCACTGCACCACCGAACAAGAGAAACATGCATCGCCCCTGAACTCAGCGGTGATCCGGGGTCGATTCGCGCCGATATCGGTGTGAATGGCCCAATCGACACGGACGTCACTTGCTTTGCGTACTGCCCACAACCAGAACAAATGGCAACAGGAGCATTTCCCATGACGTCATCCAACGCCAATCAAGGCGCAGGACAGCTTGAAACACGCGGCATCGAGCCGGTTCCGGAAAACGAGTGCAACGGCCATCCGCTGCAACTGTTCTGGGTCTGGTTTGCGGCCAACATCAGCATTCTCGGCTTGCCCCTGGGCGCGACCCTAGTGGCCTTTCGCGGGCTGTCTATCGGCCAGGCCATCATCGTGGCGATTCTCGGCGCGGCGGGTTCCTTCGCCGTGGTGGGGGTGATCTCCATCGCTGGCCGTCGCGGCCGTGCGCCAAGTCTGACGCTCTCGCGCGCCATTTTCGGTGTGCGCGGCAACATCGGTCCTACCATTGTTTCGTTGATGTCGCGCCTGGGCTGGGAAACGGTCAACACCACCACCGCGGCCTTCGTGCTGTTGTCGTTGTGCTCGATTCTGTTCGGCACTGCGGTGGAGGCGAAGAACTCACCGGGCCTGACCCTGCTGTTCATCGCCATTTTCGTGCTGATGACCCTGACCGTATCCGGCCTGGGCCATGCCACGCTACTGGTCATCCAGAAGTGGGCGACCTACATATTCGGCGCGCTGAACATCGTGGTGGGCGGCTTCCTGATTGCTCACATCGACTGGGCCGCCGTGTTCAATGCCACCCCGGCACCGCTGAGCGCGATGATCATCGGCGTCGGCACCATGGCGGCGGGCACCGGCATCGGCTGGGCCAACGCAGGCGCCGACATGTCGCGCTACCAGCACGCCAGTGTCAAGGCCACGCGCCTGGTCGCCTCGGCGGCTTTCGGCGCGGGCATTCCGCTGGTGCTGCTGATTACCCTGGGCGGCCTGCTGTCGGTGGGCAACGATCACCTGGCCTCGGCCACTGACCCGATCATCGCCATTCGCGAACTGCTGCCCACCTGGATGGCCGTGCCGTACCTGATTACCGCCTTCGGTGGCCTGCTGCTGTCGAACAACCTGTCGGTGTATTCGGCGGGCCTGACCACGCTGACCCTGGGGCTGAAGATCAAGCGCGTGCATGCGGTGATCGTCGACATCGTGGCGATCTTCGCCGGCTCCATCTATTTCATGCTGATCGCCGATAGCTTCTACGGCCCGTTCATTACCTTCATTTCGATGCTCGCCGTGCCGATCACCGCGTGGGTCGGGATCTTTGTGGTCGATCTGATTCACCGCCACTACTATTCGGCCAAGGACCTGATGGACGTCACCCCGAGCAGCGCCTACTGGTACAGCGGCGGCGTGGAATGGCGCGCGCTGGGTGCATGGGCGCTGGCCATCGTGCTGGGCTTCAGTTTCACCACCGTCGCCACCACGCCGGAGAACGTGCTGTTCAAGGGCTTCCTGTCCGATTCCTGGTTCGGTCATAACGGCCTGGGCTGGATCGTGACCTTCGTGGTCGCGGGCGGTCTGTACGCCATTCTCGGTGGTTCCCGCGACCGCCGCGTCGTTGCCAAAGAGGCTGCTCATGCCCGCTAGATTGCTGTACACCGGCCAGGTTGTGGTTGACCTGATCATGGCCCTCGATGCGCTGCCCCGTTCGGGAGGCGATGTGCTTGCCAGCTCGGCGGCGTTCGAGACCGGTGGCGGTTTCAACGTGATGGCTGCGGCCCGTCGCAACGGTTTGCAGACGGTCTACCTGGGGCGTCATGGCAAGGGGCGATTCGGTGATCTGGCGCGTCAGGCCATGACCGCTGAAGGCATCGAGGTGGCCACGGCTGCGTCGAGCGATCAGGACACCGGGCTGTCGGTGGCGCTTATCGAGCCGTCGGCGGAGCGTTCGTTTATCTCCTATGTCGGGGCCGAAGGCGGGTTGTCTGCTGAGGACCTGCAAAGCGTTGTCGTGCAGCCGGATGACTTCGTGTTTGTCAGTGGCTACAGCCTGCTGCACAAGAACAAGGTATCGACACTGCTGAGCTGGCTGGGCGAACTACCGCAAGGCGCGGGCGTGGTGTTCGATCCGGGCCCGCTGGTGAACTCGCCGGATGGCGCCGAGATGCAGGCGGTGCTACCGCTGATTACGCTGTGGACCAGCAATTGCGAGGAGGCGCTGCGTTTCACCGGGTGCGAGGCGATAGCCGATGCGCTGGCGAAACTGGCGCAGTGGCTCAACGAGGATGCGCTGATTGTCGTGCGGGACGGCCCACAAGGTTGCTGGATCCGGCAGGGCAGCGATGAACAGCATGTACGCGGTTTTCCGGTCACGGCCATCGACACCAACGGCGCGGGCGATGCCCATGCCGGGGTGTTGCTGGCGGGGTTGGCGTCTGGCCTCTCTGCGCAACAGGCCGCCTTGCGCGCCAACGCCGCAGCGGCCATTGCCGTCACCCGCTGGGGCCCGGCAACCGCGCCCCTCGCGGCCGAGGTCGACGAAAAGGTCGCAGCAAACCCGTAGCAGCGCGGCTTGCCGGCGGGGGCGGTGTATCTGTGACGGATGTGTTGACTGACACACCGCCCCCGCCGGCAAGCCGTGCTGCTACGGGTCGTAGGCGCCAGTCGTATGGTGATCAGCGCACGATCTTGTCCACGTGAATCTCCAGCTTCTTGAGCCGGTACCAAAGGCTGCGCTCGGAAATCCCGATCAACTGCGCGGCCGCTGCCTGCACCCCGTTGGTCTCGTGCAGCGCGGCGAGGATGTAGGCCTTTTCGACTTCTGCCAGCGCGGCGTCGAGGTCCTTGGGGATGCCCGGCCCTTCGCTGAGAATGCTGGCGGCCGAGCTGTCCAGCGGTTTGGAGCCGAACAGGTACGCCGGCAGATCCGATTCTTCGATGGTCTGTGAAGAGGCGACGATGGTCGCCCGTTCAACGCAATTCTGCAGCTCGCGGATATTTCCCGGCCAGGGATAGCGGGCCATCGCCAGCAGCGCTTCGGGGCTGAAACCGGTGATGCGCTTACCGGCCGTGGCGCCGAGCACGTGGGCGAAGTGGCGGGCGAGGGCGGGGATGTCTTCGACCCGCTCGCGCAAGGCGGGCAACGGGATCGGGAATACGTTGAGGCGGTAGTACAGGTCCTCGCGAAACTCCTTGCGCGCCACGGCATCGAGCAGGTTCTTGTTGGTGGCTGCGATCACCCGCACATCGACCTTGCGCTCGCGAGGATCGCCCACCGGCTCGATCACCCGCTCCTGCAAGGCACGCAGAATCTTGGCCTGCAACGCCAGCGGCATGTCGCCCACTTCATCGAGAAACAGCGTGCCCTTGTCGGCCTGTTGAAAGCGCCCGATGCGGTCGGACACAGCGCCCGTGAACGCGCCTTTCTTGTGGCCGAACATCTCGCTTTCCAGCAGGCCTTCGGGAATGGCTGCGCAGTTCACCGCCACGAAGGGTTTGTCCGCGCGATTGCCGTGCTTGTGGATGGCCCGGGCGACCATCTCCTTGCCGGTGCCGCTTTCGCCGGTCAGAAGAATCGTCGCGCTGCTTTCACGCACCGAATCCACGGCCTGCAAGACGCGGCGAAACGCAGGGCTTTCACCCACCAGGCTGTCGATCTGCTGGTGCTCATTGAGTTCGGCGCGCAGGCGCTGGTTGTCGCGCAGGATGTCGCGAAACTGCAGGGCTTTCTGTACCGTGATGTCCAGCTCGTCGATGTCGAACGGTTTGCTGATGTAGTCATAGGCGCCGTTGCGCATCGACTGCACGGCGTTCTTGACCGTGCTGTAGGCGGTCATGACGATCACCGGTAATTGCGGAAAACGCTGCTTGATCTCGGCCAGCAGTTGCGGGCCGTCCATGCCGGGCATGCGCCAGTCACTGATCACCAGATCGATCTCTTCACGTTCGAGCACGGTCAGCGCGTGCAGCCCGTTGCCTGCGGTGAACACCTGAATGCCGTTCTGGCCGAGGGCCGAGGCCAGCAGGTCGCACAGCTTGGGTTCATCGTCGACCACCAGCACGTTGTGGCTCATGCCTGTTCTCCTTCATCGGCCGGCAGATAGAGATTGAATGTCGCGCCAGCGCCGTGTTCGCTGATGCACTCTACACGACCGTCGTGGTTCTCCATGATCGAAAACACCTTGGCCAGCCCAAGCCCGGTGCCCGATGCCTTGGTGGTGACGAAGGGGTTGAAGATGCGCTGGATGACTTCCGGATCGACGCCCTGGCCGGTGTCGATGATGCTGATCCGGGTGATGGGGCGCTCGCTGTCCGCCGTTTCCAGCGCGATGGATAAGGTCAGCCGTCCACCTTCGGGCATGGCGTCGATGGCGTTGAGGATCAGGTTCAGGCAGGCCTGGGTCAGTTGCCGTGCATCGGCGTACACCGTGGCGCCTGGCGTCTGCTCATCGATCACTGCCTGCACGTTGTGGGTCGCCAGTTCCGGCGCGCAGAAACCCAGTACGTCTTCCAGCAGGCCGCGTGCAGATTGCGTCGAGCGGATCGGCGCGCTGGGTTTGGCGAAGTCGAGGAATTCGGTGATCAGGTCGTTGATGCGCGTGACCTCGCTGATCACGTACTCCAGATGCCGCATGTCGGTTTCCGGCAGGCTGGCGCGGCGGTGCAGCAACTGGGTCGCGGTCTTGATGATGCCCAGCGGGTTGCGGATTTCATGGGCCAGGCCCATCGCCACTTCGCCCAGGGTGTGCAGCCGGTCGCGCCTGCGCAGTTGCGCTTCCAGATGCTGCAGCTCGCGCAGGCGCTCGGTCATGTGGTTGAAGGTCACGCTCAGTTCGGCCAGTTCGTCGCCGCCGATGACCTCGACCTGACGATGGTAATCGCCTGCGGTGACCGCCCGAACGCCCTCTCGCAAGCCGCGCAACGGACGCGTCAGGTGCTGGGAAACCAGCGAGCCAACCCCCAGCGACAATGCCGAGCCAACCAGGAAAATCGCCAGGAACAGGTTGGTCTGGTTGACCAGCCCCACCAGCGAAGAATGGCGCAGCAGGCCGCTGAATATCACCCCTTGCAGCTCGCCGTTGTCGTTGAGAATCGGCGAGTACAGACCGCTGTAGCGCGGTGTCGATTGCTCGCTGGCGGCCTTGGTGTCGCGCAGGATGGCTTCGATGCGCGGCGGCACCTGGGGCGGGTGGTCTTCGAAGCGCTGGGTCGAGAAGATCTCGCCGAAGCCTTCGCTGTTGCGCAGGTACAGGCGCAGGTCCAGGGAGTGCACATCGGCGACGCTGGTGAGAAAACTGTTGTCCAGGTAAGTCGCGATCACCAGCTCGTAATCGACCCCGCCCTGCAGGGTGTGAAAGGTCGAGACCACGGTACCGACAGCGCTGCCGCCTTCGTGGATGGTCTGCAGCACCGCCTTGGGCGAAAGGCTGATCTGGCTGACGATGTCGTCGGCGGCGGTGGAAAACATGACCTTGTGATCGTCGCTGCGGATCAGCGCCACCACATCGATGCCCATGGCGTCCGCGACATCGGCGATCAGCTTGTCACGCTTGCCGCCGGTCTCGGCGTCGGGCCGTGCGTAGGCCTGGAACAACTGCGCCACGCGGGCGTTGTTGTGCATGATCTCGGTGGTTTCGTCGATGACGATCTTGGTCGATTCCTGCAACCAGATGCGCACGTTGCTCTCGAAGATCTGCGACAGGGTGGAGGCGGCCAGCTCGGCGGCGATCATGGTCGGGATCACGCTGACCAGCCAGAACGCCAGCACCAGCTTGCGCTGCACGCTCCAGCGCGAGAGGGAAAACAGTGAACGGGCGGAGCGTTCCGGAAATTCAGTCATCGATGTTCGCTTAGTGCCGCAGCCATGGCAGGATCGGAACGGTCGGGGCGGATGACCCGTTTGACCAGTTTGAGCACGGTGTTCATTACCCGGTTGCGATGGCGGAAGAACAGCAGGTTGGGCTCGAAGCGACACCCGAAGCGAATCTTGCTCGCGTACCCCGCCTGGCCTGCCTCGTACACCGGAATGCGATTGTGGATGCAGTACTCGACATTGGCCAGCCAGCTGCGTGCATAGAGGTTGTGCTCCCGGGTGCGTTCCAGGTCGTGGGCGAAAATCTTGTCGATCAGGCGTTGCTCGTTCAGCAGCATCAGATTGAACGCCACCAGGCGGTTGTCGATCCAGTACAGCACGCACACCGCGCGCTCGCCGAGCTGTTCGAGGATGCCGGTGAAGTAGCCAGGCCCGAGCCGTTCGAATTGTAGATCACTGCGCGCAAGCGTCGCTTCATAGAGCTGCATGATGTCCGGCAGCACATCATCGATCTCTCGCCGCCACTCGATACGCGGTGCCGGACCGCGCAAGGTGCGACGCAGATCCTTGCGGGTGGATTTGCCCAGCGACCCCAGGTAGGCATCCATTGACGGGTAAGTCACCGGCAGCAGGGCGCTGGGCAGGCTGGGCATCGCCTGCAACCCTGCACGGCGGCAGGTTTCGGCCCAGAGCGGTTCCTCGCCGGGCGCATCCTTCACCGCCAGCAGGCCCACGCCCAGGCTGTCGGCGTCCTGCCGCGCCCGCTGCAACAGCCGGTTGAACACCTCCTGACGCCGATGCCCGGGGACGTGGCTGGCGATCCCTGCGTTGCAGCGTTCGGCCACCGGCGAGCCGACGGCGTACAGCTGCAGATCGAACACCCCGGGCCACAGGCGGTTGAGCTGTTCGGTCAGGCGCTTGCCCACGCCCTGCATGGTGGTATCGAGGCTGTAGCGGGTGACGAACGCAGGCGCCACGCCCAGCAGCAGCGGGCCGTCGAACACCGCAAGGTAGCGCCAGGTGAAACGCTCGATACCGGCCTGCTCGACCGCCAGATAGAAGTCCCAGTCCTCCAGTTGGCCGGGAAAGCAGTCGTTCCATTCCTCACGGGCGATGAAACGGATGCTGGAAAAGGCATGGGTGCTGATCATGATTCAGGCCAGTTGAGGTTGATCGTCAACGCCGAGCGGCTGACTCACTGGTGCGGGGTCCAGCTGTGATCCGGCCTGCACCTGAGTCTCGATGAAGGAGGCGCTGAGGTCGATGACCTGCCGATATTCCAGGTCCACAGTGATCATGTGATAGCAGTTGTCGAGCAGCACCTTGACCACCGGTGCGCCCAGGTGACGCTCGACGTAATCGGCGTTCCAGCGGCTGGTGATGTCGTCTTCCAGCGAATGCAGCACTAGCGCGGGGGCGTCTACGTAGGGCATGCCACGCTTGGCCACGGCGATCAGCCGATGCAGTTCGCGCACGCTGACCCCGGACATGGTCAGAAGCCCGGCGTTGCTGCTTTCGCCTTCCTTCATCTGCTTTTCGACGATGGCGCGCAGGCGCGGATTCTTGATGCCGTAGGGCGGCTTTTCGTTGAAGCGGCAGATATGCACGCCGAACGGCACCATCATGTAAATGTGAGTGAACTTGGCCACGAACGGCATGTTCCAGCCGTCGTAGCGCAAGGTCGTGGAATACAGCAAGAGCCCGGCGATTTCACCGGGGTGCTGCGCGGCCATGTGCATAGACATCACGGCGCCCATCGACAAGCCGCCGACGAACACCTGGCGGTGCCGCTGGCGAATGCCGACGAAGGTGCGCAACGCGCTCTGGTACCAGTCGTCCCAGCGAGTGCGCTGCAGGTCGTCGTTGTCGCCGCAATGCCCGGCCAGGGTCGGCACGTACACCGTGCAGCCCCGGTCGGCCAGGCCCTGGGCCACCCGACGCAACTCCGTCGGGGTGCCGGTCAGGCCGTGGATCAGCAACACCCCCACGGCGCCGTTGCCGAGAATGAACCCGGCATCGCCTTCGCCCATGTCGATCGCAGTGTGCGAGGGCGTCGGGCTCATCGTTTCATGGCCCGGTGCAGCAGGCGGTCGAGCAGGGCGATGCCCAGGTCGATCTCCGGGTAGCTGATTTCCAGCGACGGCGCGAGGGTGATCACGTTCTTGTAGTAACCGCCCACGTCCAGCACCAGTCCCAGGCGTTTGCCGTCGATTTCGATATCGCCTTTCATGCCTTCCTCGACCATGAAATCCAGTGTCGCCTTGTCCGGGGTGAAGCCGTCCGGCGCGCAGATTTCGGCACGCAGGGCCAGGCCCAGGCCATCGACATCGCCGACGATCGGGTAGCGTTTCTGCAGGTCGCGCAGGCCTTCGAGGAAGTACTTGCCCTTGTTCATGACCATCGAGCCGTAGTCGGTTTCCGAGGTCATCTTGAACATTTCCAGCCCCACCGCCGTGCCCAGCGGGTTGGAGGCGAAGGTGGAGTGGGTCGAGCCTGGCGGGAAGATTTTCGGGTTGATCAGCTCTTCGCGGGCCCAGATGCCGCCCAGCGGGTTGAGGCCGTTGGTCAGCGCCTTGCCGAACACGATCACGTCGGGTTTGACGTCGAAGTGTTCGATCGACCACAGCTTGCCGGTGCGATAGAAGCCCATCTGGATTTCATCGACCACCATCAGGATGCCGTGCTGGTCGAGCACGTGCTTGAGTTCGCTGTAGAAGTTCATCGGCGGGATTACATAGCCGCCGGTGCCCTGGATCGGCTCGACGTAAAACGCGGCGTATTCGCTCTGGCCGACTTTCGGGTCCCAGACGCCGTTGTATTCGGTCTCGAACAGGCGGGCGAACTGCTTCACGCAGTAGCTGCCGTATTCTTCCTTGGTCATGCCTTTGGGGCCGCGAAAGTGGTACGGGAACGGGATGAACTGCGCGCGCTCGCCGAAGTGGCCGTAGCGGCGGCGATAGCGGTAGCTGGAGGTGATCGACGAGGCGCCCAGGGTGCGACCGTGGTAGCCGCCTTCGAAGGCGAACATCAGGCTCTTGCCGTTGCTGGCGTTGCGCACGACTTTTAGCGAGTCCTCGATGGACTGCGAGCCGCCGACGTTGAAGTGCACGCGACCGTCCAGGCCGAATTTGTTCTTGGCGTCCACCGCGATGGTTTCCGCCAGCTCGATCTTGCCCTTGTGCAGGTACTGGCTGGCGATCTGCGGCAGGGTGTCGATCTGCTGCTTCAAGGCATTGTTCAGGCGCGGGTTGGCGTAGCCGAAGTTCACCGCCGAGTACCACATCTGCAGGTCGAGGTAGGCCTGGTCGCTGGTGTCGTAGACGTACGAGCCTTCGCAGCGGCTGAAAATGCGCGGCGGGTCGATGTAATGGACGGTGTCGCCAAAGGAGCAGTATTTGGCTTCTTTTTCCAGGAGGAGCTGGTCTTCGGCGGTGGCGATGCGGATATCAGACATGGTGGAAGAGTTCCTGGGATTCATTGGAGAGGTGAACGACGGGCGCCGGCAGGCTGTGAGGCAGCAGGGCCAGCAAGGCAGGGAGTTGGGCGAAAGAGTCGAAGCGCGCATGGGGGATGCCGTTGTGCACGCAGTGGTCGGCCAGCCGGCCCTTGGCGAAGACGAAATCGGCGGTGCTGGCCACGCACATGTCGGACTTGCCGTCGCCGATCACCAGCACGCGTTTGTCAGCGGGTGTGGATTTGCATTTGCAGTTGCCGGAGGCCGCGCGGCAGGCGTCGCTGGCGTGGGGGAAGACGATGCGCCAGCTGTTCTGGTCCACCTGACGCAGGCCGTTGGCGATGATCGGCAGCAGCGGCACCTGGTGGCGCGAGAGGATGCGGGCGATGCCTTGTTCCAGGCCGTCGCTGACGATGTCCAGGGTGGCGCCCAGGCCGATCACGTGTTCGACGAACGCCGGGAAGTCGGGGTCGATGGTGACGCTGTCGAAGTAGTCCAGCAATTGCGCCGGAAACGCCTTGACCAGCGCCAGTTGGCGGCTGAGGCATTCCCGCGAGCCGATGCGGCCGTTGAGCCACTCGTCTTCGATGTCTACCCAACTGGGATCGGCGAAGCGTTCGAGAATGTTGTCGATCACGTCGGTCGGGGTGATCGTCCCGTCGAAATCACACACGATATGCCAATGCATCATCTGCGTTTGCCTGTCTTGTCCAAAGAGAGAGCGGGCGAAGGGCTCGCCGTGTTGCTCGTGGCAGGGCAAGAGCAGGGACTGTGCCAAGGGCATGAAAGCCCGCAGGGCCGGGGTTGTGGCAGTTGCCGGAGGTGACTGGAGGGGTGCGGAGCTACAATTTTTGTAGCTTGCTACAAACAACATCAGTGCTTGCGCTGGTGGTCGCCTCTGGGGATTGATGCGCGCATGTTCGCTGCCCCGAGACCTCTGCGATGACCCTTCTGCCGACCTGTTTCAAACGCCGCCTGTGCATCGCCGGGCTGCTCTGCGCCGCGTATTTCAGCCCGGCGTGCCATGCCGATCCGCTGACCGGCGACGCGGGCGTGGGCGTGGCCTACCAGCCCCACGACCCCACCGGCACGCGCTACGAAACCCGGCCGATTCCCTATCTGGACCTGTCCTGGGGGCGGGTCAATCTGAGCTCTGACGAAGGTTTGTCCTGGGATGCGCTCAAGGCCAACGGCTGGAGCGCCGGGCCGTTCGTCAACTACGTCGAGGGCCGCACGGCCAACGGCGCGCTGCACGGTCTGCATGACGTGTCGGACATGGGCGAGGTGGGTGGCTTCGTCGAATACAGCCCTTCGGATGCCTGGCGTGTGTTCGCTGAAGTGGGCCGCACCTTCGGCGGCAGCAACGGGCAGGGCGGGGTGTTGGGGCGTGTCGGCGGCGAGCTGGATTACCCGCTGGGCCACGGGATATTCGGCGGCACGACGCTGGCTGCGCACTACGCCAACGCCGAGCAGGCGCAGACCTTCTTCGGCGTCAGCGGCGCAGAGTCACAGGCCTCCGGCATTCGCGCCTACAACGCCAGCGGCGGTTTCCAGAACCTGACCCTGACCCAGAGCGTAGCCTTCCCGATAGCTGCGAACTGGTCGCTGATCACCAGCGCCAGCTGGATTCACCTGGTGGGATCGGCCGCCGACAGCAGCATCGTTCGCCAGCAAGGCCGTGTGAATCAAGGCGAGCTGGACGTCGCCGTGGCGTATCACTTCAAGTAGCTCGCGGGTTGGTCTGGGCCTTGCAATGAGCCGAAGCACTCATCGTTTTCGAGGAAGTTCTTCATGGCTCGTCCCGTTTACCGCTGGCTTGCGTACTCGCTCTGGGACATTGTCCCGATTGCCATGGCGCTGGCCCATTTCGCTTTCGTGCTGTGGCTGGTCATGGCCTTTCACAGCCTGTCGTGGTGGGCCATCGTGCCCCTGGCGCTGGTGTATGCCGTCAGCCTGTCGTGGAGCATCAACAGCATCTCCCACAACCAGATCCACAACGCCTATTTCACTCACAAGGGCA
Source organism: Pseudomonas sp. NPDC090201 (assembly GCF_044746825.1). Lineage (NCBI taxonomy): Bacteria > Pseudomonadati > Pseudomonadota > Gammaproteobacteria > Pseudomonadales > Pseudomonadaceae > Pseudomonas > Pseudomonas sp. NPDC090201. The sequence goes on along the minus strand of NZ_JBIVCX010000001.1, from coordinate 798,236 downwards.
TGAACCGCGCGTTCGACTTGCTGCTGTCGGTGACCATCGGCTTCTCCCAGACCATGTACCGCGACATCCACAACCGCCACCATCGCGGCAACTCCGACCGGCCCAACGACAAGGGCGAAACAGTCGACCCGCTGTCGATCTACCGCTATGGCCACAACGGCGAGCCAGAGGCGCTATGGCGCTATGTGTTCCTCAGTGCCTTTCGTGACGAGCCCAAGAGCTATTACGAGGACATGAAGCGCAAACACCCTGACGATGCGCGCTGGGCGAAGGTGGAAATCTACGTGACCGTCGCGGCCTACATCGCCCTGGCGTTCCATGACTGGCATGCGGTGCTGCTGTTGCTGCCGTTCTGGTACCTGGGGCAGTCGCTGTCGTCGTTGAACGGCTATTACGAGCACCTGGGCGGCAACCCCGACCTGCCAATTGCCTGGGGCGTGAGTTCGTACAGCCCGCTCTATAACCTGATCTGGATGAATAACGGCTACCACGCCGAACACCATTACCGCCCGAAGATGCACTGGACCAAGGTCAAGGCGTTCCACAGGGAGATCAAGGAGCAGCAGCGGATGATGGGCGTGAAGGAGATACCGGTGTCCCATGGGTTGGGGTTTTTGTTGGATCATTCCGGGACGAAATAAAATTCTTATTTTGTTGCCCTGCGGGCCTTGTCGCGGGCAAGCGCGCTCCTACATTTGTTGCAACGTGCCATGGCCTGATGGACCGAGTGCGTAGCCTTGGTGCCCAGCTCGAGTTCCGTGCCGTCAGCTTAAAAGGCTGTGCACTCGGTATGCCGGATGCGGCACGTTGCAACAAATGTAGGAGCGCGCTTGCCCGCGATAGGCCCGTAGGGCATCAACGTAACAATCTAAAGCCAATATAAAGAGCCTTCACGACTCTCCCTCTGCCAACAACGCTATCCCGCCAATAATCACCCACACCCCCAGCCAGTGCAGGGCGCTGATGTGTTCGCCCAGCCCCAGCCACGACCCCAGCAGCACCACCACGAACACCAGCGAACTTAACGGAAAGGCCAGCGACAGACTGCTGCGCCGCAGGATCAGCATCCAGCTCAGGAACGAGCCCACATAACAGCCCACAGCCCCCAGCACCGCCACATTGCCCATCGCCGCCAGCAGCCAGTCCAACCCAAACGGCATCGCTGCCAGCCCATCGCCCCCGACCTTCAGCGCCAGTTGCGCCGCGCTTTCGAAGCCGATCAACAGCCCCCACAACCCAATGCTCGCGGCGCGGCTTTCCAGCCAGCGCCAGGCCGGTTTTTCATTCAGGATTTGCTCATTCATCTATGGATTTCCTGGCCACAACATTCGACTGATCCAGCCCGGCCCTGCGCACCAGCCAGCCCAGTAATCGGGTGACCCACGCACGGCGGTGATGGAGATAATGGTCATTGCCCAGCAGTCGGCAGCCCAGGCGGAGCTTCTCGTCATAGGCCGCCTGGCTGGCTTCGAACGCCGGAATGCCCTGGGCAATGCAACGCTGCACATGGCCCAGCCAGGTGCGGTGGTAGAGGTTGTGCTCGCGGGCGGCTGCGCCATCAGAGGCGAACACCTTGTCGATCTGCCGCGTACCGTCCCCTAACAGCAGGTTGAAGCCGATCAGCCTGTCACCGGACCAGAACAGGTAGCAGATCGCACGCTCGCCCATGACGGCCAGCACCGAGCGGAAATAGTCGCCGGTCAGCGGTTCGATCTCCTCGCCGCTACGGCCCACGGTGTCGGCATACAACGCCAGCATGGGTTCGATTACATCGTCCACCTGATGCTGACGCGCTTCGATGCGCAGGTCCGATGGCGCCGCCAGCTTGCGTTTGAGCCCCTTGCGCGTTACCCGGCCGAGGCTCGCCAGATAGCCCTGCAGATCGGCGTAGGGCAACGGCAGCAGGGTTCTCGGCATTCCGGCCACTCGGGCAAAGCCCAGATGTTCCAGCGCGCTGCGCAAGGTCACACGCTCTTCGGCTACGTCCTTGAACAGGTACAGCCAGGTGCCGTCCAGACGCGACTGGCGATCCAGGGCGTCTATCAGTACCGGCAGGATTTCAGGCGTGCGCGCTAGCCAGTCCGGGGCGCAGGCAATCGAGCAGGTTTCGGTGACGGGCGAACCCACCGCCAGGATCGGCACAGAGATATGGCCGAACAGCTTCGCCAGCAGGCCGTCGAGCACCTGGTTCAGCCGTAGCCGATGGCGATAAGCCGGAGCCACCGCGATCAGGCGCTGGCCATCGCGGATCATGAAATAACGCGGCTCGACGCCAGGTAATCCGGCGTCTTCGATGGCGGCGTAATAGTCGTAGCCTTCGAGATCGTCGCTGTCGAGTTGCGCCCAGTCGCTGCGCCTGACCCGATGAATGCTGTGGCTGACCTCGACGCTCAGCGCAGAAGTGTCACTGAGCGTGACCGGGTTCCCTTGGGCGTAAATCGATTGAATCTGTGTCATGAACACCTCACGCGCCGGTGGCGCACACCAGCATGACGCCGAACGTAATGACCATCGTGCCGAGCCAGCGGCGCCGGCTGACCCGCTCGCCAAGCACCAGCCTCCCGCCCAGCACCACGCCGACGTAACTCAGGCTCGCAGCCGGAAACACCAGCGACAGCGGCGCCAGCGACAGCACCAGCAGCCAGGTGATGAACTCGACCACATAGGCGCCCACGCCAAACCAGAGCATCGGCGCGGCGGCGATCTGCACCCAGAAACTGCGCAGGCGAAACCCGCCTTCCTGCGCAGGCAGCCGGTCCAGGCCGAGCTTGAATGCCAGTTGGCCGATGACGTCGAGCAGGATCGAAAAGGCCGTCAGCAGCACCACGGTCGGGGTCATGGGAACAGCTCCTCGAACAGGGTGATCAGGACCGCGTTGGTCTGGGCGTTGCGGGCAATGTCCGCTTCACTCCAGCGCTCTGCGGGCGGCTGATCGGATTTCGCCTCCCAGCGCTTGAGCGGATTGCTGAACGCCGGGGGCGCGAACTCGCCGCAGACGTCGATGCCCAGCACCCGGGTGTTCGCGGCCAGGGCGCGGATGGCGTCGAGCAGATGGCTCAGGCGCATGCCGCCCTGATCCCAGTTGGTGGCGGCGTCTTCGCAGGCGAGCACGTCCTTGTCGATGGTGATCCACACCGCATCGGTGGGCAGGCTGGCGACCAGTTGTTCGAGGAACACCGGCCAGTCCACCTCGGCCAGGTTGTGCCAGTGCAGGTGACCGTCGATTTGCCGATGGCCGGGTCCGTCGCCGATCCTGCCCCAGACTTTCGAGGGCGGATGGCGCCAGGGGAACAATTGCAGGTCGCCACGCCTGAGTGCGCCGAGATTGCCGCCCTTGAGCTGCGGGCTTTGCAGGTCATCGCTGCAAGGCCCGAGGGTGATGACGCGTTGTACGTTGGGCAGCTTGAGCGCGCGATTGACCCACGAGCCGCAGTGGCGGCGGGGCGCGAAGTGCACCCAGTCCGGGTGGTTGTCGAAGTGGATCAGCGTGACCGGCTCGGGCAGGTCGGCGAGCAGGGCAGGGGTCAGGTGGTGATAGTCGCCGGAGCCGACGAAGAAGATTTCCGGCCGGTTGCCCAATGGCCTGGCGCGATGATCCAGATGCCCGGCGAAGCGTTGGTAATTGTTTTCAGTGGACCAGAGCCGCAATACCGGCCCTAGGGCCAGCAGGTCAAGCCGTGTGGCACGTCCGTCCTGCAGCCGGTCTTTGATCGGTGCCTGCTGCGTGAGGCTGTGATCGAGATCGAGAATGTTCAAGGTTGCCTTCACCCATCAAATGCCGCCCCGGACACCGGGTCCATGGCCATGAACACCGGCCGGGCGGGCCTTTCAGGGGGATTGCAAAGGGTGGGCCAAGGGAGTGAATTTCACGCCTGTAGGAGCGCGCTTGCCCGCGATGGCGGTGTGTCTATGACGTTGATCCCGCCTGACTCACCGAGGTCGCGGGCAAGCGCGCTCCTACAAAAAGTGCGGTGTGTCTATGACGCTGATGGCGCCTGACACACCGAGGTCGCGGGCAAGCGCGCTCCTACAAAAAGTGCGGTGTGTCTATGACGTTGATGGCGCCTGACACGCCGAGGTCGCGGGCAAGCGCGCTCCTACGGGGATGGGTGAGTCAGTCACCCCAACCCGTACTTCTTAACCTTGTCGAACAGCGTGGTCTTGGCCATGCCCAGTTCCTGGCTGGCCTGGCTGAGGTTGCCGCCGCTGCGTTGCAACGCATCGCTGAGCAGGTTTTTCTCGAAGGCTTCCACCGCCTCGGAGAAGCCCAGGCTCTGGGCAGTGGCCGCAGATCCGGTTTTCTTGAAGGCCGGCAAGCCCAACGCATAGCGCTCGGCGACGTTGCGCAGTTCGCGCACGTTGCCCGGCCAGTCGTGGCTCATCAGCGCCGACATGGTCTGCCGATCAAGCTCCGGAGGTTCGCGATCAAAGCGCAGCGATGACAACTGCAGGAAGTGCTCGAACAGTTGCAGAATGTCCTCGCGGCGCTCGCGCAGTGGCGGCAACTCCAGGGTCACCACGTTGAGGCGGTAATACAGGTCGCTGCGAAACTGGTTGGCCCGGCTCAGTTCATCGAGGTCCGACTTGGTGGCCGCGATCACCCGGCAATCCACCGCCACGCTCTGGTTCGAGCCCAGGCGTTCGAGGGTACGCTCCTGCAACACTCGCAGCAGTTTGATCTGCAGGTTGATCGGCATGCTCTCCACTTCATCGAGAAACAGCGTGCCGTCGTGGGCGTGTTCGATTTTGCCGATGCGCCGCTTGCCCGCGCCGGTAAAGGCATTGGCTTCGTGGCCGAAGATTTCGCTTTCGAACAGGTTTTCCGGCAACCCGCCACAGTTCAGCGCGACGAACTGATTGGAATGACGACGGCTGAAGTCGTGCAGGCAGCGGGCGACCAGTTCCTTGCCGGTGCCGGTTTCGCCTTCGATCAGCACGTTGGCCGAGGTGTCGGCGACGTTGGCGATCAGCGCTCGCAGGTTTTGCATGGCGGGGGAGCGACCGATGATCTTGCCTTCCAGCGAGTCGCGCTCGGCCAGTTGCCGGCGCAGCGACCAGACTTCCCGCGCCAGCCCGCGTTGTTCCAGCGCACGGCGGGCGACGTCCACCAGGCGTTCGGGGGAGAAGGGCTTCTCCATGAAATCGTAGGCCCCGTCGCGCATGGCACCGACCGCCATCGACACATCGCCGTGGCCGGTGATCAACACCACCGGCAGGCTGCGGTCGCGCTCTTTCAAGCGCTTGAGCAGTTCCAGACCGTCGATGCCCGGCAGGCGGATGTCGCTGATGACGATCCCGGCATAGTTGTCGCCCACCAGCGCCAGCGCCTCCTCGGCACTGCCCACGCCCTGGCTGTGAATGTCTTCCAGCGCCAACGCCTGCTGGCAGCCGAGCAGGACGTGCGGGTCATCTTCGACGATGAGGACGGTCAGTTCAGTGTTCATGATCTTGCTCACCCAAAAAAACGGATCTGTGGGAGCGAGCTTGCTCGCGAAAGGGCCAGTGCATTCAACGCATTCATGGCGGTCTGCACCCAAGCATTCGCGAGCAAGCTCGCTCCCACAGAGGCAACTTCACCTTGAAAACTCATACATTCGTCCCGGCATTCACCAACGGCAAAACCAGCACGAACATCGTGCCGCCTTCGGCCGGGTCTTCTGCGTTCAAGCTGCCACCGGCGGCGGCTGCCAGGCTGGCCGACAGAGTCAAGCCCAACCCCAGCCCCTGCTCACCCGGCTTGGTGGTGAAAAACGGTTCGAACAGGTGCTTGCGCGCTTCGGCGTCGATGCCGTGGCCGTTGTCGCGAACCCGCAGCCGATAACGGCCCTCGCACATGTCGCCCTGCAACCAGAGCACGGGCAGGGGCTGTGCCTGCATGGCGTCCAGCGCGTTGCCGATCAGGTTGACCAGAATCTGTTCAAGGCGGGTCTGATCGATCGCAAGCTCGACATCCTGAAACTCCTGATGCAGGTCCAGCGCGCTGTTTTCCAGACGCCCGGCCAGCAATTGCAGCGCGGCATCGACGGCCTTGCCCAGCGACGCCTGGCCCTTGTCTTCGCCACGCCGGGCAAAGGCGCGCAGGCTGGCGGTGATGCGGCCCATGCGGTCCACCAGATCGTTAATGGTGCGCAGGTTGGTGCTGGCGGTGTCCAGCGCGCCGCGCTCGATGAAACGCACGGTGTTGCCCGACAAGGTGCGCAACGCGGCCAAGGGCTGGTTGAGTTCGTGGGCGATGCTGGTGGACATCTGACCGATGGCAGCCAGCTTGCCGGCCTGTACCAGTTCGTCCTGGGCCTGGCGCAACGTTTCTTCGGCCTGACGCCGCTCACGAATCTGCCCCTTGAGGCGTTCGTTGCTGGCGCGCAGGTCGGCGGTGCGTTCGGTAATCCGCCGTTCCAGTTCGTTGTTGGCCTGCTCCAGCGCTTCGCGGGCGGCCAGACGCACGGAGATCACCTTGCGCCGCTCGTTCCAGGCAATCAGCAGAAAGGTCACCAGGGCAAAGGCCACGGCCACCAGCATCCCCTGGTTGGCGGCTTCCCGGCGCAGGTCTTCGAGCGGCGTCAGCAGGGTCAGGTGCCAGGGCGTGTCGGCCAGGTCGCGGGTCTGGGCCAGGTAACTGACCACGGTGTGTTCATGATCGACGCTGACGTTGGCAGGGAAGGTCAGCTTCTCCACACCCTCGGCAATCGACTCTCGCTCCAGCGGCACCAGCTCGTTGAGCGGCCACCAGTAATACTGCAGGCTGCGCGCCAGGCGCTCCTTGATGTCAGCTGTCAGGGGGCGCACCGATTTCAGACGTCGGGCCGGGTCGCTGGACAGAATGATGATGCCGTTCTCGTCACTGACGAAGGCTTCCAGACGCGCCCGCTGCCAGCGCTCTTCCAGCGCTTCCAGACGCACCTTGATCACCGCGACGCCGATGATCTTGCCTTTCTCTTCAAGCCCGTGGGCCAGGTAGTACCCGGGCTCGCCGGTGGTGCTGCCGATGCCGTAGAAGCGGCCGGGCAGGCCACGAATCGCGTCCTGATAATAGGCACGGAAGGACAGGTCTTCGCCCAGGTAACTGTCCGCGTCACGCCAGTTGCTGGTGGCGAGCACGCGGCCGGTGGTGTCCAGCACATAGATGGCGCGGCTGCGGCTGCGGCGGTTCAGGCCTTCGAGGTAGTCATTGACCTTGACCCGCAATTCGGGCGACGGATCGTTGAGCAGGTCGGAGACATTGGATTCGAGCTCCAGCACGCTGGGCAGGTAGTTGTATTTGTTGATTTCGCTTTCGACGGTACGCGCGTGCAACTCAAGCTGGCGCTGGCCGTTCTCGCCCAGAGCCTGGATGCCGTTCTTTTCGCTGTACAGATAGGTGAAGTAGCCCAGCGCGATCATCAGCAGAATGACCAGCGGCGGCAGGAACAGTTGGCGGATCAGGCGGGGTTTCACGGCAAGTGATGGTGTCGCGCTAAGAGGTGGATCGCATTTCATCACAGTCGTCCTGGACCGACCAGCCGTGCGTGTCATTGATGGTGAACACGCACGGCCGGTGGTTGTGTGCCCTTGTGGGGCTATGCCCTCGTGAGGCTAAAAACGAAAAGGCTGTTAGTGCTGCAGGATCTTGTTCAGGAAGTGCTGGGCGCGTTCGGAACGAGCGTTGATGTCGCCGAAGAATTCTTCCTTGGGGCAGTCTTCAATGATCTGGCCCTTGTCCATGAAGATCACGCGGTCGGCCACCTTGCGGGCGAAGCCCATTTCGTGGGTCACGCACATCATGGTCATGCCTTCGTGGGCAAGCTGCACCATCACGTCGAGCACTTCGTTGACCATTTCCGGGTCAAGTGCCGAAGTCGGTTCGTCGAACAGCATCACGATCGGGTCCATCGCCAGCGCGCGGGCAATCGCCACACGTTGCTGCTGGCCGCCGGAGAGCTGGCCCGGATGCTTGTGGGCGTGGGCCGACAGACCGACGCGCTCAAGCAACTGCAGGCCTTTTTTGGTGGCTTCTTCCTTGCTGCGGCCCAGCACCTTGATCTGCGCGATGGTCAGGTTCTCGGTGATGGTCAGGTGCGGGAACAGCTCGAAATGCTGGAACACCATGCCCACGCGCGAGCGCAGTTTCGGCAGGTTGGTCTTCGGGTCGGCGATGGAGGTGCCATCGACCTCGATGTCGCCTTTCTGGAACGGCTCAAGGGCGTTGACGCACTTGATCAGGGTCGATTTGCCCGAGCCGGACGGCCCGCACACCACGATCACTTCGCCTTTCTTGACCTCGGTGCTGCAATCGGTCAGCACCTGGAAGTCCCCATACCACTTGTTGATATTTTTGATGGAAATCATACGGCTAACCTTTTCTGCATGAGCTTGACCAGACGCGAGGCCGCGAAGCTGATCGTGAAGTACACCAGACCTGCGATGACCAGGAACTCATTGGAACGGCCAATGATGTCGCCGCTGGCGCGGGCCGAGTTGAGGAAGTCGACCAGACCGACCGTGTACACGAGCGAGGTGTCCTGGAACAGGATGATGCTCTGCTGCAACAGCAGCGGGGTCATCTTGCGAAACGCCTGGGGCAGGATGATCAGGCGCATCATCTGGCCGTAGGTCATGCCCAGGGCCTGCGCTGCGCCCATCTGGCCACGGGAGATCGACTGCACGCCGGCACGCACGATTTCGCAGAAGTACGCCGCCTCGAACATCATGAACGCCACGACGCAGGAGGTGAACGCACCGACCGGGGTATCTTCGCCGGTGATCCAGCGCAGCACGAACGGCACCGCCAGGTAGAACCAGGTGATGACCAGCAGCAGCGGGATCGAACGGAAATAGTTGACGTAGGCGCCGGCGATGCGCGACATCCACTTGCTCGGTGACAGGCGCATCAGGGCCAGGATCGTGCCGAGCACGATGCCGCCCACAACGCCCATTGCCATGAGCTTGAGGGTCATGAGCATGCCGTTCCACAGGCCCGGAATGGCGGGAACGATTCCAGAGAAGTCCATTATTTACCTCCCACGGAAATCAGGCCCGGCACGGCGACTTTCTTCTCGATCAGACGCATGAGCAGCATCAGGCTCATGTTCAGCGTGAAGTAGATCAGGGTGGCCAGGGTGAAGGCTTCGAACAGGTTCGCAGAGAATTCGGCGGTCTGTTTGGTCTGGGCGAGCAACTCCATCAGACCGATCAGCGAGGCCACCGACGAGTTCTTGAACACGTTGAGGAATTCGGAGGTGAGCGGCGGAATGATGATCCGGTAAGCCTGCGGCAGCAGCACGTTCCAGTAGATCTGCGGCAGTTTGAAACCCATGGCGCGTGCGGCGGATTCCTGGCCGCGAGGCAACGCCTGGATACCGGTACGCACTTGTTCGCAAACCCGTGCGGCGGTGAACAGGCCCAGGCACACGACAACGCTCAGGAAAGCCGAGGTGGTCGGGTTCAGGTCCTGCTTGTACCACTCCTGCAGGTTCTCGGGCAGCAGGTCCGGCACCAGGAAGTACCAGATGAATAACTGCACCAGCAGTGGCACGTTACGGAAAATTTCCACGTAGACCGTGGCAATGGTGGACACGATGCGGTTGGGCACCGTACGCATCACCCCGAGCACGGAGCCCAGGATCAGCGCGATGATCCAGGCGACGATGGAGATGCCGATAGTCCAGCCCAGGCCGGAAACGTACCAGTCCAGATAGGTCTCGGTACCCACGCCAGTGGACTTGAAGAACACGCCCCAGTCCCAATTGTAATTCATCAGGGTCTCCCCTCTGATCGATCGTTATGCACGCACACCGCTTTGCAGCGGCTTCCGGGAAGGTCGATGACCTCCCCGGGAGTCAGGCTTTCACTTGTGAAGCATAGGTAGGGAAGGGCTTATGCCTTCTTCTCTGGCGCTGGCTTGTCGTTCGGGTTCTCGATCAGCTTCTTGAGTTCAGGGCTCATCGGGAATTCGAGGTTCAGGCCTTTTGGAGGGATTGGCTGGGTGAACCACTTGGCGTAGATCTTGTTGATCTCGCCCGACTTGTAGAGGCCGACAATCGCGTCGTCCACGGCTTTCTTGAAGGCAGGGTCGTCTTTGCGAACCATGCAGCCGTAGATTTCATAGGATTGCGGAGTGCCGGTCACGTGCCAGTCGGTTGGCTTCTTGGCCTTGGCCATTTCGCCTGCCAGCAGGGCGTCGTCCATCATGAACGCGACAGCGCGGCCCGATTCCAGCATCTGGAAGGATTCGCCGTGGTCTTTGGCGGAGATGACGTTCATGCCCATCTGCTTGTCAGCGTTCATCGCCTTGATGATGCGCTCGGACGTGGTGCCAGCGGTGGTCACGACGTTCTTGCCTTTCAGGTCGTCGAAATCGTTGTACGAAGAGCCGGTCTTGGTCAGCAGGCGAGTACCGATTTCGAAGATGCCGACCGAGAAGTCGACTTGCTGGGCGCGTTCGGCGTTGTTGGTGGTCGAGCCACATTCAACGTCGACGGTACCGTTCTGCACCAGCGGGATACGGGTCTGCGAAGTGACCAGGTTGTAGTTGACCTTCAGGTCAGGCTTGTTCAGGTCTTTCTTGATGGCTTCGACGATCGCCAGTTGAATGTCGTGGGAGTAGCCGACTGGCTTGCCGGAAGCATCCGCGATGTACGAGAACGGAATCGACGAGTCGCGGTGGCCCAGGGTGATGGTGCCCGAATCGTTGATTTTCTTCAGGGTGCCGGTCAGTTCGGCGGCGGAAACCGGGGTGCTGATCAAAGCGGCTGCAGCAATGGCCACGCCCAGAATGTGGGGAACGATACGCATCTGTTAATCCTCGACTTTGTTTTTCTTATGGGTCCGGTGTTGGGTCGGCCCTATCGTTTCAGAACGCTACAACGGCGGCCCAGACAGGCGGCACGCTACATCGGAGCAATCGTGCATGAGTGTAGAGCATGAGTCATGCCAAGCACGTGACAGCTGATAACAGATTGAAAATAAAGGGAATTTATTTTGGGATGAGTGCGAGGAGGGCTGTGGCCGTCCGGGATGCCGAATGGCCAGTAGTATTGCGTTCGGAAATCCGAATGGGAGCGGGCGCTTGTAGGAGCGCGCTTGCCCGCGATGGCGGCGTGTCATTCAACATACTCGGATCAGACACACCGCAATCGCGGGCAAGCGCGCTCCTACAGTGGGGCGGTGTAGGAGGTCAGGCGGCTTCTATAGTGCTTTTGTGGCGAGCGATCTTGTCCAGGTACGCCTGCACCTTTTGCTGTTCTTCAGCCGTGGTGAACAGGCCCAGCTTGGTCCGGCGCCACAGGATGTCCTCGGCCTGGGTCACCCACTCCGCCCGGCACAGGTAATCCACTTCGGCGCTGTACAACCCGCCGCCCAGGTGCTCGCCCATGTCGGCCAGGCTTTGCACGCCATCGACGATCTGCCAGCTGCGCGAGCCATAGGTGATGGCCCAGCGCCTGGCGATTTCAGCGGGCAGCCAACTGCAGCGTTGTTGCAGGTCGCTGGCCAGTTGCGCCGGGGTGGTCATGTTTTCGCCGCCAGGCAGGCTGGTCTTGGCGGTCCAGCTTCCCTTCATCTGCGGGAAGAACGGCGCCAGTTGCTGCATCGCCGATTCGGCCAGCTTGCGGTAGGTGGTCAGCTTGCCGCCGAACACCGAGAGGATCGGCGCCTCTGTGGCATCGCCCGACAGAGCCAGGGTGTAGTCCCGGGTAATGGCCGACGGGTTATCGGATTCGTCATTGCACAGCGGACGCACGCCTGAGTACGTGCGAATGATGTCGCTGCGGCTCAGTTGCTTCTTGAAGTGCTCATTGACGATCTTCAGCAGGTAATCGGTTTCGCCTTCGGTGATCGCCACTGTCGCCGGATCGCCGGTGTACTCGCGGTCAGTGGTGCCGATGATGGTGAAGCGTTCCATGTAAGGAATGGTGAAGACGATGCGCTGGTCTTCGTTCTGCAGAATGAAGGCGTTTTCACCCTCGTACAGCTTCGGCACGATCAGGTGACTGCCCTGGATCAGGCGGATGCCGTACTTGGATTCCAGTTTCAGGTCTTCGCGAATGAACCTGGCGACCCACGGGCCCGCCGCGTTCACCAGCGCCTTGGCGCGAACCGAGAACTGGGTGCCGTCGCTGCGTTCCATTTCCAGTTGCCACAGGCCACCGTTGCGACGGGCGCTCAGGCAGCGGGTGCGGGTGTGCAGGTGCGCGCCGTGTTCGCGGGCGGCCATGGCGTTGAGCACCACCAGACGCGCGTCGTCGACCCAGCAGTCGGAATATTCGAAACCGCGGGTGATCGAGCTGTTCAGCGGGCTGTTGGCACCGAAGCGCAGGTTTTTCGAGGCCGGCAGTTTTTCCCGCTTGCCCAGGTGGTCATACAGGAACAGGCCGGCGCGAATCATCCACGCCGGACGCAGGTGCGGGCGGTGGGGCAGCACGAAGCGCATGGGCTTGACGATGTGCGGGGCCTTTTCCAGCAGCACTTCACGTTCAGCCAGGGCTTCGCGCACCAGGCGGAATTCGTAATGTTCCAGGTAACGCAGACCGCCGTGGATCAGCTTGCTGCTGGCCGAGGAGGTGTGGCTGGCCAGATCGTCCTTTTCGCAGAGGAACACCGAAAGACCACGGCCCGAAGCATCCGCCGCGATCCCGACACCATTGATCCCGCCACCGATGACGGCGATGTCGTAGACCTCTGAAAGGGGTGGAGCAGGGAACGCTGAGTGGGCCATCGGGGCCTCCTGTCTGGAATTCGATCATGTTCGCTTTTGGCGAAATCGAACATTTGAGTTCATTTTCGAAAATGATAAACCAATAAGACAGGTCTAACCACTCAGTATCGATTGAAAATACTGATTGAAGGGAAAGTAAAGGAACAAAAGCGAACATGAAACGGCCTCGCGGCCTGTAGGAGCGCGCTTGCCCGCGACTGCAATCTGTCAGCAATATCAATGGCGGATGACACACTGCAATCGCGGGCAAGCGCGCTCCTACAGCAAAAACGCGCTTAAACCACTTCCAGACGAATCTTGTTCTGCGTCAGCAGTTGCGCAAGGGCCGGCACTGGCGGCTGGTCGGTCACCAGGCAGTCGATCAGGGTGATCGGGCCCAGGCGGACCATGGCGTTGCGGCCGAACTTGCTGGAGTCGGCGGCCAGGATGACCTGGCGGGCGTTGGCGATGATCGCCTGGGAGACGCGCACTTCCTGGTAGTCGAAGTCCAGCAGGCTGCCGTCTTCGTCGATGCCGCTGATGCCCACCAGGGCGAAATCGACCTTGAACTGGGTGATGAAATCGACGCTCGCCTGACCCACCACACCGCCGTCGCGGCGCACGTTGCCACCGGCCAGCAGCACTTCGAAGTCATCCTTGCCGCTCAGGATCGAAGCCACATGCAGGTTGTTGGTGATGATCTTCAGGTGATTGTGGTTGAGCAGGGCGCGGGCGATGGATTCGGTGGTCGTGCCGATGTTGATGAACAGCGAGGCATGATCGGGAATCTGCGCGGCAATCGCCTCGGCGATGCGCTGTTTCTCGTCGCGCATCTGGTCGGCACGCATGGCGTACGCGGTGTTCTCGATACTGGAGTCATAGGCAGCACCGCCGTGGTAGCGACGCAGCAGGTTCATCTCCGCCAACTGGTTGATGTCACGGCGGATGGTCTGCGGGGTAACGACGAACGACTGGGCCATTTCCTCGATGCTGACATAGCCGCGCTCACGGACCAGCTCGAGGATCTGCTGTTGACGGGGTGGCAGATTCATTTTTTTTCCTTCGGGCAAGAGCGCCCATGATGCCGCAGGCGGCCATTACCTGTCAGCCGGAAAAAGTCATGAGGTGGCAAGGCGACGCGAATCATTGTAGGAGCGCGCTTGCCCGCGATTGCGGTGTGCCAGGCACCTTCTTGGGTACAGGTACACCGCGGTCGCGGGCAAGCGCGCTCCTACAGATCGGGATTATTCGGCGTCTTCGTGGGGCTCCCAGTCCCGGGTGCGGTCCACCGCCTTGCGCCAGCCCGCGTAGAGTTTTTCCTTCTCGGCATCGTCGCACTGCGGCTCGAACCTGCGCTCGATCACGGCCTTGTCCTTCAACTCGTCCAGCCCGCTCCAGAAACCAATCGCCAGACCCGCCAGGTACGCCGCGCCCAACGCTGTGGTCTCGCGCATTTTCGGGCGTTCCACCTGGGTGCCGAGGATGTCGGCCTGGAACTGCATGAGGAAGTTGTTGGCCACCGCGCCGCCGTCCACGCGCAGCGCCTTGAGCGGCTCGGCGGCGTCCTGCTGCATGGCGTCGAGCACGTCGCGGGTCTGGTAGGCGATGGACTCCAGGGCCGCACGGATGATGTGATCGACCTTCACGCCACGGGTCAGGCCGAACAGCGCGCCACGGGCGTACGGATCCCAGTAGGGCGCCCCAAGGCCGGTGAACGCCGGGACCAGATACACGCCATTGCTGTTCTTCACCTTGGTGGCGAAATATTCGGTGTCCATGGAGTCATTGACGATTTTCAGTTCGTCACGCAGCCACTGCACGGTCGAGCCGCCGTTGAACACCGCGCCCTCCAGCGCATAGGCCACTTCGCCCCGAGGGCCGCAGCCGATGGTGGTCAGCAGGCCGTGATTGGATTTGACGGCTTTCTTGCCGGTGTTCATCAGCAGGAAACAACCGGTGCCGTAGGTATTCTTGGCCTGGCCGGGCTCCACGCACATCTGGCCGAACAGCGCCGATTGCTGGTCGCCTGCGATACCGGCGATGGCGATGCCGCTTTTGCTGTGGCCATAGACTTCAGATGAAGACTTGACCTCCGGGAGCATTTCCCGAGGCACGTCGAGCACGTCCAGCATCCGCTGATCCCATTCCAGGGTGTGGATGTTGAACATCATGGTGCGCGAGGCGTTGGTGTAGTCGGTGACGTGGACCTTGCCGCCGGTGAATTTCCAGATCAGCCAGCTATCGACGGTGCCGAACAGCAGCTCGCCACGACGGGCGCGTTCGCGGCTGCCTTCGACGTGATCGAGAATCCACTTGAGTTTGCTGCCGGAAAAGTACGGGTCGATGACCAGGCCCGTGGTTTCCTTGATGTAGTCCTCAAGGCCGTCGCGCTTGAGTTGCTGGCAGATTTCCGTGCTGCGACGGCACTGCCAGACCACGGCGTTGTAGATCGGGCGGCCGGTGTCCTTCTCCCACACAACCGTGGTTTCGCGCTGGTTGGTGATACCAATGGCGGCGATCTGGTTGTGATGCAGGTTGGCCTGGGCCAACACCTTGGTCATGCAGGCGGTCTGGGTGGCGAAGATCTCCATCGGATCATGCTCGACCCAGCCCGGCTGCGGGTAATGCTGCACGAACTCGCTTTGGGCGGTGCTGACCACATTGGCGTCGCGGTCGAAGATGATGGCACGGGAACTGGTGGTGCCTTGATCGAGGGCAATAATGTAGTTCTTGTCGTTATCGGTCATGTCGGTTGCCTGGTAATGAAGCCGGTATCCTGGGGGCTGCTATCAGTTTACGTGCAAGCGCCCCGGTTGCGCAGGCAACAGGGGTGCCTGCGCGCAATATTCGTATTCGAAAAAATATAGACGTAAACGAACATTGTCAAAGGTCGAAAGCGAACTGTCACCGGGTTTTGCATCGTCCGCGAAAATTCGTTGCCAGGAGTGTGCGCGCTTGCAGCGTTTACAGGGCCGATGGCCTAAAGTAATGACTGCCAACAAGAAACACCCTGGTCGTCTGGAGTGCTGCATGACCCCTGCATTGGATTTACTGAAGAAAGCCCGCGCCGAACACCGTGTCCACAGTTACGAACATGATCCGAAGGCGGCTTCCTATGGCCTGGAGGCCGCCGAGAAGCTGAACCTGCAACCGGCCCAGGTCTTCAAGACGCTCTTGGCCAGTACCGAAAAGGGCGAATTGCTGGTGGCGGTGGTGCCGGTGGTGGGCTCGCTGGATCTCAAGGCCCTGGCCCATGCTGCCGGTGCGAAGAAGGCCGAAATGGCCGATCCAGCGGCGGCCCAGCGTGCGACGGGTTATCTGTTGGGCGGCATCAGTCCGTTGGGGCAGAAGAAAAGACTGCGAACCTTTATCGATGAGTCGGCTCAACCGTTCGCGACGATTTTTGTCAGCGCTGGTCGACGCGGGCTTGAGGTCGAGTTGTCCGCTGCGGTACTCGCACAACACACCAGTGCGATCTTTGCTCAGATTGGTCGTGAATGACCCGCGCCACCTTCAACGATTGGGGATGCCTTCCATGCAGCTTGAATTCCATCAAGTCGACGCGTTCAGTGACCGACCTTTCGCGGGCAATCCTGCGATGGTCTACCGCCTCGATGCCTGGCTGTCGGATGAGTTGATGCAGCACATTGCGACCGAACATAACCTGTCGGAAACGGCATTTGTCGTGCGCGAGGCCCAGGGCTGGCACATCCGCTGGTTCACGCCCACCAACGAGGTGCCGCTGTGTGGGCACGCGACGTTGGCCAGTGCGTTCGTGTTATTCGAAAAATATGCAGAAACAGCCGACACCATCGAATTCCTCAGCAAGTCAGGCCCCTTGACCGTCACTCGGGAGAGCGGCCGGTTGTGGCTCGACTTCCCGGCGATGCCGCCGAGCGAGGTTGGGGTGACGGTGGACATCGAACGGGCGCTGAATGCCGATGTGGTGGACGCGCTGGGCGCGGCGGCGTTGATGGTGGTGCTGGAGTCGGAGCAGGCGGTTAGGGAGTGCAAGCCTGACATGGCCGCCATCGCCCGGCTGCCGTGGCCGGGAGTGATCGTCACCGCCAAGGGGGATGGCGAGCTGCACGATTTCGTCTCGCGCTATTTTGCGCCGGGCAACGGTATTCCTGAAGACCCGGTGACAGGTTCGACCCACTGCAGCCTGATTCCATACTGGTCGGCGCGGCTGAACAAATTCAGCCTGACGGCGTTTCAGTGTTCGAGACGGGGCGGGGAGCTGTTCTGTCGGCTGGAAGGCGACCGGGTGAAGATCGGCGGGTATGCGACGCTGGTGGCAAGCGGCACGCTGACCCTCGGCTGACCCCGCAATTCCTGTAGGAGCGCGCTTGCCCGCGACGGCGGTGTGTCAGTCAGCACATTCGTAACAGATACACCGCGGTCGCGGGCAAGCGCGCTCCTACAGGGTTCGATGGAGCGCCGGATCCTGATGGACTGGCACGCTCCCGACAGCCGCAAACAACACCAGATGCTCAGCCGAAACCCGAATCCCCACTTCATCCCCGGCGCGCAGGTCCACGTGGCTTGGGAACAGTGCTTCAAGCTGGGTACCGGTCGGCATGCGCAGGCGGTAGAGAGTTGCCGCACCCTGGAAGGTCTTGCTGGCGACTCTGGCCTTCAGCTCGCTGTCCGGGGCGTGGACGATGTCGTCGGGGCGCAGCAGCACATCCATCGGCGTGCCATTGACCCCCGCATAGGCGCGATTGCCGCGCAGCAGGCCGAGTTCGGTCTGTACCGTTTCACCGTCGAGCAATTGCCCACGAATGAAATAGCCCTGGCCTACAAAGCTTGCGACATAAGGCGTCGCCGGTTCGTGATAGAGGTTGTAGGGCGTGTCCCACTGCTCGAGCCGGCCTTCCTTGAACACACCGACATGATCGCTGACCGCGAAGGCTTCTTCCTGATCGTGGGTTACCAGGATCGCACTGGTGCCGCGCGCCTTGAGGATGTCGCGCACCTCATGGCTCAGACGTCTGCGCAGCTCGCCGTCGAGGTTGGAAAAGGGTTCGTCCAGCAGCAGCAATTGCGGCTCGGGCGCCAGCGCACGGGCCAGGGCCACGCGCTGCTGCTGGCCGCCGGAAAGCTCGTGGGGATGACGCTTGCCCAGTGCGCCGAGGTTGACCATCTCCAGCATCTCTTCGACCACCTGCGCCTGGCGCGGGTGATTGCGAATGCCGAAGGCGATGTTCTCGGCGACGGTCAGGTGCGGAAACAGCGCGTAATCCTGAAACACCATGCCGATGCGGCGCTTCTCCGGGGCCAGGGTGAATCCGGGCCGGGAGATGACTTCGTCGGCCAGCACGATCTCGCCTTCATGCACCGGCTCGAATCCGGCAATGGCGCGCAGGGTGGTGGTCTTGCCGCAACCCGAGGAGCCCAGCAGGCAACCGATGTCGCCTGCATTGAGGTGCAGATCGAGGTTCTGCACCACACGTTGGTCCTGGTAACCACAGGCGAGGTTGCGCAGTTTGAGCAGCATCAGTTCACTCAGGCAGGTTGCAGGGCAGGGGCCACGAGGAATTCGAGCAAGGCCTTCTGCGCGTGCAGGCGGTTTTCGGCCTGGTCCCAGGCGACCGAACGGGCGTCGTCGAGCAGGTCTTCACTGATCTCTTCGCCCCGGTGCGCCGGCAGGCAGTGCATGAACAGCACGTCATCGGCGGCCAGGTCGAGCAGTTCGCGGGTGACCTGGAACGGCTTGAACAGGGCGATACGCTTGGCGGTTTCGTCTTCCTGGCCCATGGAGGTCCAGACGTCGGTGCTGATCAGGTGCGCACCCTTGACCGCTTCACGCGGGTCGCGGGTCAGGGTGACGCGGTCGCCGGCCAGCGCCATGAAGTGCGGGTTAGGCTCGTAGCCTTCCGGGCAGGCGACACGCAATTGGAAGTCGAACTGGATCGCCGCTTCTATATAGCTGTTGCACATGTTGTTGCCGTCGCCGATCCAGGCCACGGTCTTGCCCTTGATCGAGCCGCGATGCTCCAGGAAGGTCTGCATGTCGGCCAGCAACTGGCAGGGGTGCAGGTCGTCCGACAGGCCGTTGATGACCGGCACGCGGGAATTGGCGGCAAACTCGGTGAGGTTGCTGTGGGCGAAGGTACGGATCATCACCGCATCGACCATCCGCGACATGACGCGCGCGCCGTCGGCAATCGGCTCGCCGCGGCCCAGTTGTGTGTCACGGGGCGACAAAAAGATCGCCTGGCCGCCCAGCTGGATCATGCCGGCTTCGAACGAAACACGGGTACGAGTCGAAGATTTCTCGAAGATCATCGCCAGCACGCGGCCGCGCAACGGCTCGAACAGCACCCCTCGATTTCGCAGGTCCTTTAGCTCCACGCCGCGACGAATCACGCCGACGAGCTCATCTGGCGTGTAGTCCATCATCGAGAGAAAGTGCCTTGCGCTCATCATTAACTACCTTGTCTGCAACAGACCGCAGATCCTCAAAGCCGGGTTTTATCGGGAAAACGGGCGAGACCTGCGGCAAAAGCCGCACGGGGCGACGGATAGGGAAGGCGCGAGGGTATAAGAAAATGTCGCCTCGTGCCAAGGCCCGGCTTGCTGGAAAATATTCGTCAGACGTTCGGTAGCCTGAAAACGGCGCTGTCAGGACGCTTTTCATGTAACGAAGTGCTACAGTTGCTCGGGCAGGAGAGGCACTTCGCCATCTCTGCGTTGTCGAACGCCAGAGGTTGTACACCGGCCTCTAAAGAATGCGCAATTACTGCCGATTCTGTAATAGTTTCAAATTGATGCAAACCTTGCGACATGCTTCACGCCCCGGAAACCCGGACGTTTCCTAAACCTGTGGCGTGGGTTATAAAGGCCGCTTATGTCCTCCAGAAGAGGTGGGGAATGGATTCAAAAGAGAAACAACTGACGGAACTGCTCGGGCTCACCGCCCGTACCCTTACGCACCTCACGGCTTCCATGACGTCGATGTCGTTCGAGCTGATGCGCAGCGAGGATGAGGTGACCCGCTCGGCAGGTCGTCGTATGATCGACCGCATGGCCACTATCAGTGCCGGGCTTGACGATCATTGGCGTCTGATCGGTGAACTCACCGGTGTTCAGGTTTCCCAGGAACAGGTCGAGACCGTTCACGAGATCCAGATGCAGCGCAAGGTGGTCACCCCCATTGGCGGTTCCGCCTCCTGATCTCCTTTCTGTTTGCGCAGGCGGGCCATCGGCTCGCCTGATGCTGTCCGATTCACGGCACTGACGTTTCTGGCGAAGTGCTGCCCCAGGCGCCATAGTTTTGTCTGCGCGATCACCCCGGTCGCCGAACAAGAATATGAGACTGGCGATGACCAAGACTCTGCACCACCGTGCGTGCCACCTGTGCGAGGCCATCTGTGGCCTGACCATCGAAACCACCCTCGAAGACGATGCCTCGGTGCGCATCAGCTCGATCAAGGGCGACGCTCTGGACACCTTCAGCCGTGGGCACATCTGCCCCAAGGCCGTGGCCCTGCAGGATATCCAGAACGATCCGGACCGCTTGCGCCAGCCCATGCTGCGCGTGGGCGATCAGTGGCAGGCCATCGAGTGGCAGGCGGCGTTCGATCTGGTGGCCGAGCGTCTGCTGGACATTCAGGCGCGTCATGGCCAGAACGCAGTGGCGGTGTATCAGGGCAACCCCAGCGTCCATAACTATGGCCTGATGACCCACAGCAATTACTTTCTGGGCCTTTTGAAAACCCGCAATCGTTTTTCGGCGACCTCGGTCGACCAGTTGCCCCATCACCTGACCAGTTACCTGATGTATGGCCACGGTTTGTTACTGCCGATTGCCGACATCGACCACACCGATTTCATGCTGATACTGGGCGGTAATCCACTGGCGTCCAACGGCAGCATCATGACTGTGCCGGATGTCGAGAAACGCCTGAAGGCCATTCAGGCCCGCGGTGGCAAGGTGGTGGTCATCGATCCGCGGCGCAGCGAAACGGCCGCCATCGCCGATCAGCATCTGTTCATCCGCCCCGGCGCCGACGCGGCGCTGCTGTTCGGCCTGCTGCATACCTTGTTTGCCGAGGGCCTGACCCGCGAAAGCCACTTGCCGGTGGATGGCCTCGAAGAGGTGCGCGCGGCCATCGCGCCGATGGATGCCGACGCCATGAGCCTGCGCTGCGGTATCCCGGCCGAGCAGATTCGGCAATTGGCGCGGGATTTTGCGGCGGCTGACAAGGCGGTCTGTTACGGGCGCATGGGGATTTCCACCCAGGCGTTCGGTACGCTGTGTCATTGGCTGGTGCAGTTGATCAACCTGGTGACCGGCAATCTTGATCGCGTGGGCGGCGCGCTCTGTACCTCGCCCGCGCTGGATATGGTGGCGTCCACTTCGGGCGGCGGCTTCAATCGCTGGCAGAGTCGTGTTTCGGGGCTGCCCGAATACGGCGGCGAACTGCCGGTGTCGGCGCTGGCCGAAGAAATGCTCACCGAAGGCGAGGGGCAGATCAGGGCGCTGGTCACGGTGGCCGGCAACCCGGTGCTCTCGACGCCTAACGGACGCCAGCTGGATCAGGCGCTCGACGGCCTGGAGTTCATGGTCAGCGTTGACCTCTACATCAACGAAACCACCCGCCATGCCGATCTGATCCTGCCGTCCACTTCGGCGCTGGAAAACGATCACTATGACACCACGTTCAACATGTTCGCGGTGCGCAACGTCACCCGTTTCAACCGCGCGATTCTGGCCAAGCCCGAAGGAGCGCTGCACGACTGGGAAATCTTCGTGGGCCTGGCCCGCGCATTCGCCACCCGTGCCGAGCGGGAGCTGAAGCCGACCATCGCCCCGGCGCAGATGGTCGATCGCGGTTTGCGCGCAGGGCTGTACGGAGATGCATCGGATTTCAAGCTTTCCCTTGAGACGCTGCATGAGCACCCTCACGGTCTGGATCTGGGCGCCCTGCGGCCCAACCTTGCGTCCCGGTTGCGCACCGCCAATCAACGGATACAGGCGGCGCCTGAAGTGATCCTCGCCGACCTTGTGCGGTTCGCCATGCAGCCGGTACCTTCGGTTGAAGAGCTGTTGCTGATTGGCCGGCGTCATGTGCGCAGCAACAACTCCTGGATGCACAATTATCATCGGCTGGTGAAGGGCAAGCCGCGCCATCAGTTGCTGATGAACCCGCAGGACATGGCCACGCGCGGGCTCAGTGACGAGCAGCGGGTGAGGGTGAGTTCGAGGGTCGGGATGATCGAGGTGGAGGTGATGAGCAGCACCGACATGATGCCGGGCGTGGTCAGCCTGCCCCATGGCTGGGGCCACGGCCGGCCGGGCGTGCAGATGGAGATCGCCCGGGGGCAGCCGGGGGAGAGCGCTAACGACCTGACCGACGAACGGCATCTGGATGCGATTTCCGGCAATGCGGCGCTCAACGGAGTACCCGTGACGGTAGCGGCGGCATGATGGGCGTCATATCTATCGTCGCAATTAAAGCCAAGACCGAGCGTTACGCTAGGCTTTCCGTTACAATGCGCCACCGTGTCGACATTTAGAGTCGTAAAGTTCAGCCGAGGTGCTCCGTGGATATCATCGAAACGATCAAAGACCAGATTGCCAAAAACACCGTTCTGCTCTACATGAAAGGCGCCCCGAATGCCCCTCAGTGCGGCTTTTCGGCCAAGGCTTCCCAGGCGCTGATGGCATGCGGCGAGAAGTTTGCGTACGTCGACATCCTGCAGAACCCGGAAATCCGCGCCAACCTGCCAAAATATGCCAACTGGCCAACCTTCCCGCAGCTGTGGGTTGATGGCGAGCTGGTCGGCGGTAGCGACATCATCGTCGAGATGCACGCCGCAGGCGAACTGCAGCCGCTGATCAAGGCTGCCGTCGAGAAGAACGCGACTGCCTGATCCCGGTTGTTGAAAAAGGCCCCGGTCTCTTGCGAGATGCGGGGCTTTTTTGTGGGCGTCCATTTCATTGGCGCCCACCGCCTCGTAGCAGTCCGGCTTGCCGGCGTGGCGATCTCGCGGCCGCCCCCGCCGGCAAGCCGTGCTGCTACGGGTTCAAGCCGTTCTCAAGTCGCCCGATCACGCCGATCCCCCGTAGGAGCGCGCTTGCCCGCGACAGCGCCAGCCCAGACACCTTTTGATGAACTGACACACCGCAATCGCGGGCAAGCGCGCTCCTACGGCCTCCGGCCAGAAACCGGTCGCACGTACGACACAAACCCCGTAGCAGCCGGGCTTGCCCGCGGGATCGATCTTGAGGACGCCCCCCGCCGGCAAGCCGTGCTGCTACGGTTTTGCGGCGAACCCAATCCGGTGCCCGCCCGATTTCCCGGGGCATAAAAAAGCCCCGCCGGGCTGAACACCGGGCGGGGCTTTTTGGGGGAAGGCTGGAATCAGTCTTCTTCGCCCATTTGCGATTGCAGGTAATTCTCGATGCCGACCTTGTCGATCAGGCCCAGCTGGGTTTCCAGCCAGTCGATGTGCTCTTCTTCGGACTCCAGGATGTCCTCGAGCATTTCACGGCTGCCGAAGTCGCCAACGGTTTCGCAATGGGCGATGGCCGCTTTCAAATCTGCGTGCCCCTTGCGCTCGATCTTGAGGTCACACTCCAGCATTTCCTTGGTGTGTTCGCCGATCAGGATCTTGCCCAGGTCTTGCAGGTTCGGGATGCCTTCCAGAAACAGGATGCGCTTGATCAGTTTGTCAGCGTGCTTCATCTCGTCGATGGATTCTTTGTACTCGTGCTTGCCCAGCTTGTTCAGGCCCCAGTCTTCGTACATGCGTGCATGCAGAAAATACTGGTTGATCGCGACCAGCTCGTTTCCGAGGATCTTGTTGAGATGCTGGATGACTGTAATGTCGCCTTTCATGATCGAGGTCCTGTCGAAGATGTTCGTATATAAGCCGCAAGTCTGAGCTTCGAACAATCGCCTGTCAAACCTAAGTTATTGAATAATAAGTGAAAATTAATAGGAATAAGAATGTTTTTGTTCCGCATCTTATCGCTAACTAGTTGAATTACAGGCATAAAAAAACCGGACACTGGGTCCGGTTCTTTGAAATTCGCTGAATCAGGCAGCAGAAAATTCTGCAGGGTAGGCAAGGGCCGCCTGGGTCGTTTGCAGTTCAGTCAGGGTTTCACGCACCACTTCCTTCGCAAGGCAGGCACATTTCCCACATTTACTGGCGACACCCAAGGTCTCGCGCACTTCACGATAGCTGCAGCATCCTTCCATGATCGCTTCGCGGATTTGTCCGTCGGTGACACCTGTGCAGAGGCAGACATACATAAAAAAAGGACCGTCGCTGAGTTATTTGCGATATGGACGGATACTAATGTTAATGAGAATGCTTGTCAAAACTACTTCCTGACCTTCAGATGAAGGCCGATGAATGGTCGGGTGAAGGGATGCTAAAGCTCACGTTCCACTGTAGCAGCACGGCTTGCCGGCGGGGGCAGCCTCAAGATCGCTCCCGCCGGCAAGCCGTGCTGCTACGGGGTGTGCGAGCATAAAAAAACCGGCCGCGGGGGCCGGTTTGGGGGATAGCGCAGCAGGCTTCAGTCGTCGAAGTCGTGCCAGCCGCCCATTTCCTTCCAGCGGTTGACGATGCCGCAGAACAGCTCGGCAGTCTTCTCGGTGTCGTAGCGGGCCGAGTGGGCCTCGCGACCGTCGAAGTCGATGTCCGCCGACTGGCAGGCTTTGGCCAGCACGGTCTGACCATATGCCAGGCCCGCCAGAGTTGCGGTGTCGAAGCTCGAGAACGGATGAAACGGGTTACGCTTCATGTCCAGGCGCGTGACGGCCGCGTTGAGGAAGCCCAGGTCGAAGCTGGCGTTATGACCAACCAGAATCGCCCGCTTGCAGCCATTGGCCTTGAGGGCCTTGCGCACACCGCGGAAGATGTCGGTCAGCGCAGTCTCTTCGCTCACCGCCATGCGCAGCGGGTGGTCGAGCTTGATCCCGGTGAACTCCAGGGCCGCCGCTTCGATATTGGCACCTTCGAACGGCTCGACGCGGAAGAAGTAGGTGTGTTCCGGGAACACGAAGCCCTTGTCGTCCATGCCGATGGTGGTCGCTGCAATTTCCAGCAACGCATCGGTAGCGGCGTTGAAGCCTCCGGTTTCTACATCGACCACGACCGGGAGGTAGCCGCGAAAGCGTGCCGCCATCGGGTGCCGGGAGCCTGTGCCGCCGCCGGAACCTTCCTGTTCGTCGTCGTAAAGGTCTTCACTCACGCGTTTTCCTCCAGCAGGCGCCAGCGCAGTTTTTCACCGGCGCGCAGCGGGATGACCGACAGCTCGCCAAACGGCAGGCTGGCAGGGGCGGTCCATTCTTCACGAACCAGCGTGATGGTATCGGTATTGGCCGGCAGGCCGTAGAACGCCGGACCGTTGAGGCTGGCGAAGCCTTCGAGTTTGTCCAGCGCATTGCGCTGCTCGAACGCTTCGGCGTAGAGCTCGATGGCAGCATAGGCGGTGTAGCAGCCGGCACAGCCGCAGGCGGCTTCCTTGGCGTGCTGGGCGTGAGGTGCCGAGTCGGTGCCCAGGAAGAACTTGCTGCTGCCGCTGGTGGCTGCGTCCAGCAGGGCAACCTGGTGGGTGTTGCGCTTGAGGATCGGCAGGCAGTAGAAGTGCGGGCGAATCCCGCCAACCAGCATGTGGTTGCGGTTGTAGAGCAGGTGATGGGCAGTGATGGTCGCGCCGACGTTGGCCGAAGCCTCGTTGACGAACTGCACGGCATCGCCCGTGGTGATGTGCTCGAACACTACCTTGAGCGTCGGGAAACGCTCGACCACACGGCGCATGTGCTCATCGATGAAGATCTTTTCGCGGTCGAACACGTCGATGTCGCCGCGGGTCACTTCGCCGTGAATCAACAGCGGCATGCCGACTTCAGCCATGACTTCCAGCACATGGAAGATCTTGTCGACGCTGGTCACGCCGGAGTCGGAGTTGGTGGTCGCGCCGGCCGGGTACAGCTTGGCCGCATGCACGAAGCCACTGGCCTTGGCGGCGCGGATGTCTTCGGGCTGAGTCACGTCGGTGAGGTAAAGCACCATCAATGGCTCGAAACGGCTGCCTTGCGGACGCGCGGCGAGGATGCGCTGGCGATAGGCATCGGCCTGCTCGGCGTTGCGTACCGGCGGCACGAGGTTCGGCATGATGATGGCGCGGCCGAAGGTGCGGGCCACGTCGGCGACGGTGTGGGGCAGAACAGCGCCATCGCGAAGATGGATATGCCAGTCGTCGGGGCGCAGGAGGGTCAGGCGGTCGGACATTGGGAATTCCAGGCGGGTAAAACGTGCCCGAATGCTACCGGAAAAGACTCCTTCAGGCACTCGCTATCAAGTTTTGCAGGAACTATCCGATAGAGATGTGTAAGCGATAAATCTTGTTACGCGGTAAATTTTTTGTGGAGCCTCCCGTGCGCCAGCGATATCTAGCCCTGCTCAGCGCGTTTGCCAGCCTGCCCGCGATGGCACTCACTTTCCAGACCCGTCTGGAGAATATCGAGTGGAAGGTGGAAGGCGACCAGTTCGAGTGCCGCCTGAGCCAGCCGATCACCGACTTCGGTGCGGGCGAGTTCGTGCGTCGAGCGGGCGAGCAGGCGACGTTTCGCCTGAAGGCCAATGGCTACAGCCTGGCGGCAGGTTCTGCGACGCTGATTGCCGCCGCTGCGCCATGGCAGCCGGGTCGTGGCGATCTGAACCTGGGCGTGGTGAAAGTCGGCAACGGGGACATTCCTTTCAACACCAGCCAGGCCCAGGCGAGCCGGCTGATCGCGGGTCTGATGGAGGGCCGCAGCCCGGTCATCCGTCACAGCCTGCGCGACGGCGGCGGGGCGATGGAAGTTCGTCTGTTGCCGGTCAAGTTCACCTCGGCCTACAACCAGTTCCAGGCATGTACGGCCAAGTTGCTGCCGATGAATTTCGATCAGGTCAGCAAGTCGGAGATCGGCTTCCCGGGTGGCGGTATCGAACTCGATGCCCAAGCCAAGCGCCAACTCGACACCGTACTGGCTTACATGAGCGCCGATCCGTCGGTCAATCGCGTCGAACTGGACGGCCATTCCGATAACAGCGGCAATCGCCTGACCAACCGTGACCTGTCCCGTCGTCGGGCGCTGGCGGTCATGGATTACCTCAAGGCCCAGGGCATCCCGGAAGAGCAGATCACCGTGCGCTTCCATGGCGAGCAGTATCCGCTGGTACCCAATACCAATAATGCCAACCGGGCGCGCAACCGCCGGGTGAACATTCATCTGGAACGTGTCGCGCAGTTGAAGCCGGCAGTGGCGCCGGTGCAAGCCCCTTTACAGCCGCCCGCGCAACCCCCGGCACCTGTCCCGGCGCCTGCACCTGTGCCTGCGCCAGCGGCCACGCCAGCGCCAACCTCTACGCTGGGTTCGCCACCAAAAGCCTCGTGATTGGGGTCGTGTGATCGACAGATTCTGTCGCTTCGTCGTCAGAAGCTGTCGCGACACTGTAAATCCGCGGGTTTGAACGGTAGAATCATCGGTTTTCCGTACAACGCGTTGGAGTGATGGCATGGCGGACGTAAACAAGGTAGTTCTCGCGTATTCCGGTGGCCTGGATACTTCGGTAATCCTCAAGTGGCTGCAGGATACGTACAACTGCGAAGTGGTGACCTTTACCGCTGACCTGGGTCAGGGCGAAGAGGTCGAACCAGCACGCGCCAAGGCGCAAGCCATGGGCGTCAAAGAAATCTACATCGACGATCTGCGCGAAGAGTTCGTGCGTGATTTCGTCTACCCGATGTTCCGCGCCAACACCGTCTACGAAGGCGAGTACCTGCTGGGTACCTCCATCGCCCGTCCGCTGATCGCCAAGCGCCTGATCGAAATCGCCAACGAAACCGGCGCCGACGCCATTTCCCATGGCGCGACCGGCAAGGGTAACGACCAGGTGCGTTTCGAACTGGGCGCCTATGCACTCAAGCCGGGCGTGAAAGTCATCGCCCCATGGCGCGAGTGGGACCTGCTGTCCCGCGAGAAGCTGATGGACTACGCCGAGAAGCACGCGATCCCTATCGAGCGTCACGGCAAGAAGAAGTCCCCGTACTCCATGGACGCCAACCTGCTGCACATCTCCTATGAAGGCGGCGTGCTGGAAGACACCTGGACCGAGCACGAAGAAGACATGTGGCGCTGGACCGTTTCCCCGGAAAACGCGCCTGACAAGCCGCAGTACCTGGAACTGACCTACCGCAACGGCGACATCGTCGCGCTGGACGGCGTCGAAATGACCCCGGCTACCGTATTGGCCACCCTGAACAAGATCGGCGGCGAGCACGGCATCGGTCGTCTGGACATCGTCGAGAACCGTTACGTGGGCATGAAGTCCCGTGGCTGCTACGAAACCCCGGGCGGCACCATCATGCTCAAGGCGCACCGCGCCATCGAGTCGATCACCCTGGATCGCGAAGTCGCTCACCTCAAAGACGAGCTGATGCCTAAATACGCCAGCCTGATCTACACCGGCTACTGGTGGAGCCCTGAGCGTCTGATGCTGCAACAGATGATCGACGCGTCCCAGGCTCACGTGAACGGTGTCGTTCGCCTGAAGCTGTACAAGGGCAACGTGATCGTCACCGGCCGCAAGTCCGATGATTCGCTGTTCGACGCCAACATCGCGACCTTCGAAGAAGATGGCGGCGCTTACAACCAGGCCGATGCGGCGGGCTTCATCAAGCTCAACGCACTGCGCATGCGCATTGCCGCGAACAAGAACCGCAAGCTGTTCTGATCGCTGACCGCGTGAGATGCAACCCCGCTGCGGGGTTGCATCTGCCTCCAAATGCATCGAAAGTTTAACGGTCAGGTCGTCGGATTATTTATCTGAATGGCTCAGATCCGTCAGAAGACGACTGTTCAGGTTCGTCGATTTTCCCCGGACTTTTGAATTCAAAGCGATAAGCCTTGCCGATGTTCCAGACGTCGCGCACCGAAAGCCCCAGCAACTGTGCGATCTCCGGCACCGTATAACCCAGCGTCGAGTAATGCATTGCGTGGCCAGCCACAGTGTCATCGACGGAGGTGGTTTCCCGGTTACGCAGCGACCGTTTCCCCCTGACGGGCCTGCTGTAAACGATCTTCACGCCATGTTCGCTCGCCAGCCGCCTTATTTCCTTGCGGTTCATCCGCAGCGAGTACTGAATCGCGGTCACTCCCGCCCCTTTGGCCACCAGCCCCTTGAGCTGCTCCAGCTTCGCGTTCATCAACGTTTGCGGATCGGGCTGCGCCGGTGGTTGTGCCGGGGCTGAATCCCTGCTGGCCGAGGCTCCTTCGGCAACCACATTGATGATCCCTCCCTGGGCGACATAGCGTTCGATGGCCTGGGTAATCTCGAGGTTTTCAGTAAAAGTTTTCGCTGTTAATTCTGCTTTTCTGGTCATGGTTTATTCCTTTGAACATGTAGGTATAAGGCGTAGCCCGGCGAACATGCAGGGGCCCGGATAACTTTCACGCATCGGCTGCGGCATGTTCAGGGTTGGCCGAAGCCCGCTCGCGCTCGACATCAAGGCAAGATAAATAGCGGAATGGTGGTCAGGGTTGTTACAACTCGGGAGTGGCTTAGTGTGCCGTTTTAGTTATCGGATTAGAGCGGTAATTCATAAAAAAAGTAACGATTGAATTCGGGATTTGCAAGTAGAAAATATTTTTTTGAAAGGGTTTTTCAAAAGTGATTTCCAAGTTCTTACATGGGAGGCGCAGCGGTCTGTCAGTGTTGTAGTATTTTTCTTATTTGGGCGAAGTTGTCTGGATTTAATGAGAAGAATGGTATTACGTAGGCGTCGGAAGAATGCTTTGCTGCACAATCGTTACTGATGAGGCTGCATGACTACTCCTGCTGATTGATTCAGACCTGGGGGCTCCTCTTCGATTCATGACAAAAAAACGCTGGCTGCTCTGCGCCGAAGGGCCCGGCGGGACGAATGATGCGGATTCAGAAGTTTCCGAATATGTCGTAGGCTTTTTCCGTAAATATATATGTATGTAAAAAGACTTTTTCCAGTGTGTATTTTTCAACCACGCCGTTCGCTGAACGAGTCGTGGTGTGACTTGCAATATTTTCTGGTGGTGCACCTCTGGCATGTCCGCGCGATGCGCTTATTCTGATCGAATACGCCACCGCAAGGTTCGCTGGCCCGAAAGTCGGCCGGGCCGGCAAGGGGGCAGGGTCGGTTCAAGGCGCGCCGCCAGGATGAGTCGTCAGCCTTTCATTTTGGAAAGATCGTCCGCCGGGCGCGTATATATTCTTCACGTCGCGCTCGGACCGATCGAATAGTCCCATGAGGTATTACGCAAATGGACGAGCATGCTGTAGTAATGGGCGTGTGGGTTGTGTGGCCTACGCGCCACGAGCCTTCATCGCAGCTCACAGGAGTTCATCAGGCAGAGAAAGACAAATGGAAGCCCTGCCAATGAACGCATATAAGTCAAAAAATGTAGGAAATTTCTGTTGCTTGAGTGGGAAAGGTCTTTGCCTGCTTGTACAGCGGGAGGAGCGCCATGCAAAGCACTAAACGACTAAGCTATTGTGCGGGCTCTGAAAATTCGAATAGCGAAGAATGGATTGCTCATGAATAAAGTGTTGATCGTGGATGATCACCCTGTCATTCGACTCGCCGTGCGCATGTTGATGGAGCGCCACGGTTACGAGGTCATCGCCGAAACGGATAACGGTGTGGACGCACTGCAACTGGCGCGGGAGCATTTGCCCGACATCGTCATCCTGGACATCGGCATTCCCAAGCTCGACGGCCTGGAGGTCATCGCCCGTCTCACGGCCATGACATTGCCCTTCAAGGTGCTGATCCTGACGTCCCAGTCCCCCGGGCATTTCTCGATGCGCTGCATGCAGGCGGGCGCCGCAGGCTACGTGTGCAAGCAGCAGGACCTCACCGAGTTGCTCAGCGCGATCAAGGCCGTTTTGTCCGGGTACAGCTATTTCCCGAACCAGGCGCTGCACACGGTGCGTTCCAGCCTAGGCAATGCCAGCGAGGCAGAGATGGTCGATCGCCTGTCGGCGCGGGAAATGATGGTGCTGCAGCAGTTGGCGCGTGGGAAAACCAACAAGGAGATTGCCGATGGCATGTTTCTGAGCAACAAGACGGTCAGTACCTACAAGACCCGCTTGCTGCTCAAGCTCAACGCCCACTCGCTGGTGGACCTGATCGAACTCGCCCAGCGCAACGGGCTGGTGTAGGGATGGGCGTACATCCCTACCGGAATCTTGCAGGCTGCCCCAATTGAATTCATGTCGTCAGGCCTGGCCTCTCATGCTGCCCGAGAGGCTGTTGGCGCCCGAAGATCAGAGGTCGAAGTCGTAGTCCGCCAACTGCTTCTGCAAACGGCGTTCTTCCAGCAGGTTGTCGATGGTGCGGCGCTTGCTGAGGTTGGTCTTTGCGGTTTCCGCAGGTACTTGCGCGGCTTCGTCTGTATCTGTGGATACGAAGTCGTCGTCTACATCCATCTGCTCTTTGTCAGTACTCATGAAAGTCGACTCCAGGCTTAGACTGTCTTTGGCGCACCTTATAACGACAAACCTCGACCGGGTAAAAAAGATTTTTTCAATCGATCAACCCCTGTAAACGCTATCGCTCAATCGTCTGAGGTTTTCTGCTTGAATTCGCACAGGTCCTCGATTCTGCAACTGCCGCAGCGGGGCTTGCGGGCGATGCACACGTAGCGGCCATGTAGAATCAGCCAGTGGTGGGCGTCCAGCAGATAGTCTTTGGGAACGAACTTCATTAACTTGTTTTCGACCTCCACGACATTCTTGCCGGGTGCAATGCCGGTGCGATTGCTCACGCGAAAAATGTGGGTGTCCACCGCCATGGCCAGTTGCCGGAACGCGGTATTGAGCACGACATTCGCCGTCTTGCGTCCCACGCCGGGCAGTGCCTCAAGGGCTTCGCGGGTCTGCGGCACTTCTCCGCCATGCAGTTCGACCAGCATGCGGCAGGTCTCGATGACGTTCTTGGCCTTGCTGTTGTACAGGCCGATGGTCTTGATGTAGTCCGACAGCCCTTCGACGCCCAGGTCGTAGATCGCCTGGGGCGTATTGGCAACGGGATACAACCGGGCGGTCGCCTTGTTGACGCCTACGTCCGTGGCTTGAGCGGAGAGGATGACCGCGATCAGCAGTTCGAAAGGTGTGGTGTAGGAGAGTTCGGTTTTAGGGTCGGGATTGTCCTCGTGCAAGCGACGAAAAATTTCCAGACGTTTTGCTGCATTCATGAGAGGCGCTTTCCCTGGGAAACGGTCGTGTCGGGCGTCGGGTGTTCTGGCAGGTTCAAGCCGGGCCGGGTTCAAGGGCCTTGAGTGTGTGTTCGGCTTGCATAACCTGATCGCTCAAGGCGGCGATGTCCTCACTGGAGGCTTCAGCAGCCTGGGCCTTCTTCAGCGCGGCGCGACTCATCGCCAATTGAATCTTCGCGCGGTTCAGGGTGGCCTTGTCAGCTTTTTCCATCGCAGCGGGCGGTGCAGGCTGCGCGGCAGCCTCCCGCGATTCAGCGGCCTGCAGTTTCGCCAGCACCTCTTCAGCATCATCCAGCTCGCGCTGCATGACCACCAACTGCGCGGCTTGCTCGGCAATGGGCGGATGACCGAAGGCTTTCAGTGATTTGTTCAACTGGGCGCGGCTCATGGCAACGTTGATCCGTGCCTGCTTCAGTGCCGCCTCGGCATCCGGGGCTTTCTGGGCGCTGATCCTCGCCAATGCGGCCTGTACCGGGTCAGGCGTGGCCGCTCGTGGCGCTGTCAGCGGCTGCTTGCGCGCCAGGCGTTCTGCCTGCCGCTGGCGTTCCTCTCGCTGCAACCTGGCGCTGCGTGCTTCGAAGCGCTGGCGGGCGTGATTGCGTTTGGCTGTGCGCGCGGCTCGTTGAACGTCGTTCGCCGCCAGGCCGCCGACAATCGGCACCACGGTCGCCGGGGGCAGGGGAAGCATGTCGATACAGTCCACGGGGCAGGGCGCCACGCACAGGTCGCAGCCGGTGCATTCATCGACGATGACCGTGTGCATCAGCTTCGCGGCACCGACGATGGCATCCACCGGGCACGCCTGAATGCACTTGGTGCAGCCGATGCATTCGGCTTCGCGGATAAACGCGACCTGAGGCGGGGCGCTGCCGCGTCCGGTGTCCAGGGCGATGACGTTGACATTCAGCAGGTGCGCCAGGGCTGCGATGGTTTCATCGCCGCCAGGAGGACACTTGTTGATCGCTTCACCGCTGGCGATCCCTTCGGCGTAGGGCTTGCAGCCGGGGTGGCCGCATTTGCCGCACTGGGTTTGCGGCAACAGGGCGTCGATGCGCGAAATAAGGCTCATGATTTGACCCGGCCAACGCCCCGCAAGGAACGTTGGCCACGTGCAGGGTTACTTGATGCGCTGACCTGGCTTGGCGCCGCTGTCAGGGCTCAGCAGGTAGATCTCTTCGCCACCAGGGCCTGCCGCCATCACCATGCCTTCGGAGATGCCGAAACGCATTTTGCGCGGCTTGAGGTTGGCGATCATCATGGTCAGGCGACCTTCCAGTTCGGCGGGGTTCGGGTAGGCGCTCTTGATGCCGGAGAACACGTTGCGCTTCTCGTCACCGATGTCCAGGGTCAGGCGCAGCAGTTTGTCGGCACCTTCCACGTGCTCGGCCTTTTCGATCAGCGCGACGCGCAGGTCGATGGCGGCAAAGGCGTCGAAGTCGATTTCCGGCGACAGCGGGTCCTTGGCCAGTTCCCCATTGCCTTGTGGCGCGGAACCGGTGTCGGTGGCGCTGGCGGCGAGGTCTTCTTTCGAGGCGTTGGTCATGGCTTCCACTTTGGCCGGGTCGATACGGGTCATCAGGGCCTGGAACGGGTTCAACTGATGGTTGCTGAGCAGGGTCTGGTGGTCGTCCCAGGTCAGCGGGGCGACGTTGAGGAACTGTTCGGCGTCGGCCGCCAGGTTCGGCAGCACCGGCTTGAGGAAGATCACCAGTTGGCGGAACAGGTTCACGCCCAGGGCGCAGATGGCCTGGACTTCGTCCTGCTTGCCTTCCTGCTTTGCCAGCGACCACGGCGCCTTGTCGGCGATCCAGGCGTTGGCGCGGTCGGCCAGGGCCATGATTTCACGCATGGCACGGGCGAAGTCGCGGGCCTCGTAGGCTTCGGCGATGCTTGGGGCAGCGGCGAGGAAAGCGTCGGTCAGTTCCGGCGCGGCATTGCCGGCCACCAGCACGCCCGCGTTGCCCTTGTGAATGAAGCCTGCGCAGCGGCTGGCGATGTTGACCACCTTGCCGATCAGGTCGGAGTTGACCTTCTGCACGAAGTCTTCGAGGTTCAGGTCTAGGTCGTCGACGCCACGGCCCAGCTTGGCCGCGTAGTAGTAACGCAGGTACTCCGGCGACAGGTGCTCGAGGTAGGTGCGCGCCTTGATGAAGGTGCCGCGGGACTTGGACATCTTCTGGCCGTTGACGGTCAGGTAGCCGTGCACGTTGATGCCGCTCGGCTTGCGGAAGCCCGAACCTTCGAGCATGGCCGGCCAGAACAGGGCGTGGAAGTTGACGATGTCCTTGCCGATGAAGTGGTACAGCTCGGTGGTCGAATCCTTGTTCCAGAACGCGTCGAAATCCAGGTCCGGGGTGCGGTCGCACAGGTTCTTGAAGCTGGCCATGTAGCCGATAGGCGCGTCGAGCCAGACGTAGAAGTACTTGCCGGGTTCGTCCGGAATTTCAAAGCCGAAGTACGGCGCATCGCGGGAGATGTCCCACTGTTGCAGGCCAGAATCCAGCCATTCGGCGATCTTGTTCGCCACGGCGTCCTGCAGGGTGCCGCTGCGGGTCCAGCTTTTGAGCATGGCGTCGAAGGCAGGCAGGTCGAAGAAGAAGTGCTTGGAGTCCTTGAGCACCGGGGTCGCGCCGGAAATGGCCGATTTCGGGTCTTTCAGGTCGGTCGGGGCGTAGGTGGCGCCGCATTTTTCGCAGTTGTCGCCGTACTGGTCTTCGGTGCCGCACTTGGGGCAGGTGCCCTTGATGAAGCGGTCGGCCAGGAACATTTTCTTTTCCGGGTCGAAATACTGGGTCACCGAACGCGTGGCGATGTGTCCGGCGTCACGCAGACGGGTGTAGATCAGGCTCGACAGCTCGCGGTTTTCTTCGGCGTGGGTCGAGTGGAAGTTGTCGAAATCCACCAGGAAGTCGGCGAAGTCACCGCTGTGTTCGGCCTGGACATTGGCGATCAGCTGTTCAGGGGTGATCCCTTCCTTTTCCGCGCGCAGCATGATGGCCGAGCCGTGGGCGTCGTCCGCGCACACATAAATGCACTGGTTGCCGCGGTGCTTCTGGAAACGCACCCACATGTCGGTCTGGATGTACTCGAGCATGTGGCCAAGGTGAATGGAACCATTGGCATAGGGCAGGGCGCTGGTGACGAGGATCTTGCGTGGCTCGGACATGGGGCTCGGCTACTTGAAGTGAAACGGAGGTCGGTAACTATAAAGGCCTGAGCGTTTTTTTTCATCCCGCAGATGCGCGATCTGCGGCGTTCGCGAAATCTGGATACAACATCGCCGGTCGCGGGCAAGCGCGCTCCTACACATGCGAGCACCGGCCCGTAGCAGCACGGCTTGCCGGCGGGGGCGTCTTCAAGATCGCCGACGCCGGCAAGCCGGACTGCTACGGGGCGGGGTACAAACAAAGATCTTGATCTGGCTTTTGATCTTCTTACGCGATGGTGCAGACGACGCCGAACGCGACGTTAAGGCGCCAGGCCGAGCGCAGGTGTCGTGGAGGGGGATGAGCGGTATGGATGCCGCGAAAGCCGTGCGGGCCATGGATGGCCCATCATGGCGTGCCCCCGGAACGGCGCCGGAGTCGAGGGAAGTCCGAAGGACCCCAGCCAGGAGCAAATGGTTTGCCTACTTTCCCGGAAGAAAGTAGGTCGCCCGTAAGGGGCGAAACCCTAGAGTCCAACCACCGCGAAAACGGATCAACCCCCAATCCCGAAGTCACCCAGCGACGCGGAGCGTCTAACCAGGCTTTACCACGCGGAGCGTGGGAACGATCAACAAGGACGGCAGAAAAGCCGGATGCAAAACCCACCCCCCTCTCACCTGACAGACGCGGTAGGATAGCCGCCTGTTTTGCTCAGTCTTTTTCGGGAGTGACCCATGAGCGCCGTGAATCGCGCAACGGTGGAAGCCGTCCTTCGCCAGTACACCGATCCTTATTTGAATCAAGACCCGGTCAGCGCCGGTTGTGTGCGTGCCATCGACATCGAAGGTGACCGCGTCAACGTGCAGCTGGAACTGGGCTACGCCGCCGACCTGTTCAAGAACGGCTGGGCGCAGATGCTGCAAATGGCCATCGAAGGCCTGGACGGCGTGGCTTCGGCCAAGGTCCAGATCAGCACGCTGATTACCGCGCACAAGGCCCAAGGCCAGATCCCGGGCCTGGCCAGCGTCAAGAACATCGTTGCCGTGGCCTCGGGCAAGGGCGGCGTGGGTAAGTCCACCACCGCCGCGAACCTGGCCCTGGCACTGTCCCGCGAGGGTGCACGGGTGGGCATTCTGGACGCCGACATCTATGGCCCAAGCCAGGGCGTGATGTTTGGCATTCCGGAAGGCACGCGACCCAAGGTCAAGGACCAGAAATGGTTCGTTCCGATCGAAGCCCATGGCATCGAAGTCATGTCGATGGCCTTCCTGACCGACGACAACACACCCATGGTCTGGCGCGGGCCGATGGTCTCCGGCGCGCTGCTGCAGCTCATCACCCAGACCGCCTGGAACGACCTGGACTACCTGGTCATCGACATGCCGCCAGGCACCGGCGATATCCAGTTGACCCTGGCGCAGAAGGTCCCGGTGGCTGGCGCGGTCATCGTCACCACCCCACAGGACCTGGCGTTGCTGGACGCGAAAAAGGGTGTCGAGATGTTCCGCAAGGTCAACATCCCGGTGCTGGGCGTGGTCGAGAACATGGCCGTGCACATCTGCTCGAACTGCGGCCATGCCGAGCACCTGTTCGGTGAAGGTGGCGGCGAGAAGCTCGCCTCGCAGTACGGCGTGGAACTGCTGGCGTCGCTGCCTTTGTCGATGCTGATCCGCGAGCAGGCCGACGGTGGCAAACCCACGGCCATCGCAGAACCTGAAAGCCAGATCGCCATGGTCTATCAGGAGCTGGCGCGTCACGTTGGCGCGCGCATTGTGTTGCAGGAAGCGGCAACGCCTGCGATGCCCAACATTTCCGTCAGCGACGATTGAGTGACGGCCGTTCCCGCGCAACAGGTTAGGGAACGGCAAGGCTCATGCCTTCACTGCGAAGCGGCGCTGCCAGTTGGTTGAAGCTGACAGCGCCGTTGTTTTTTCGCAGGCATAAAAAAACCCCGCTGCGAGAGCGGGGTTCTTATCAAGCGAGGAAGCGCAAGTTAGACAACTTGTACTTCTTCAGCCTGCATGCCTTTCTGGCCGCGGGTAGCGACGAAAGAAACCTGCTGGCCTTCTTTCAGGGTTTTGAAACCGTCAGCCTGGATGGCTTTGAAGTGTACGAACAGGTCGTCACCGGATTGTGGGGTGATGAAGCCGAAGCCTTTCTCATCGTTGAACCACTTGACGGTACCGGTTTGGCGATTAGACATGGTGTATCTCCTTGGACAAAGTTAACTGCGACTCAGGAAGTACCCTGGCCGAGACTGAGTGCAAAGAGCAGGAAAAATTCTTGGAGATGGTTGGATCGAAATTCAACATCGTGTAGAGATTCTCAGTGACACAAGCAACACAGTGGACGCACCTTACCCCTTTTTCAGCAATGTGCCAATGGCATTCGGACGTTTATTTCCCCAGATGACCGACGGTTTGCAGCCCGCGCCGTTCGCAGTCTTTGTGCCGCACGCCCGACCCCGGTAAGATGCCCGACATCTTTTTCACCTCGCTATTCAGGACAACGCCATGAGCATCAAATCGGACAAGTGGATTCGCCGCATGGCGCAAGAGCACGGCATGATCGAGCCCTTCGTGGAACGCCAGATGCGCGGCGAAGGCCCGGACCGCCTGATCTCCTTTGGTGTGTCCAGCTACGGCTACGACGTGCGCTGC
Source organism: Pseudomonas sp. NPDC090201 (assembly GCF_044746825.1). NCBI lineage: Bacteria > Pseudomonadati > Pseudomonadota > Gammaproteobacteria > Pseudomonadales > Pseudomonadaceae > Pseudomonas > Pseudomonas sp. NPDC090201. Next base: position 760,495 of record NZ_JBIVCX010000001.1, on the reverse strand, counting down.
GCCGACGAATTCAAGGTGTTCACCAACATCAATTCGGCGACCGTCGATCCGAAAAATTTCGACGAGAAGAGCTTCGTCGACATCAAGAGCGACGTCTGCATCATCCCGCCGAACTCGTTCGCGCTGGCCCGCACGGTCGAATATTTCCGCATCCCGCGCAACGTCCTGACCATCTGCCTGGGCAAAAGCACCTACGCGCGCTGTGGCATCATCGTCAACGTGACGCCGCTTGAGCCTGAATGGGAAGGCCACGTGACGCTGGAGTTCTCCAACACCACCACGCTGCCGGCCAAGATCTACGCCAACGAAGGCGTGGCGCAGATGCTGTTCCTCGAATCCGACGAAGAATGCGAGGTTTCCTACAAGGATCGCGGTGGTAAATACCAGGGTCAGCGTGGTGTCACACTGCCACGTACCTGATTGCACCGTTGGTCATCCTGAAAAGGAATTTGTCGGGAAAAGCGCACTCTATTGACTGAACTGTTCCCATCCGCGCCTCGCGGATGGGGCCTACGCTCAGGAGTGCCCTATGAAGAGACAACACAAACCGAGCAGCAAGGAGTACGACCCCGGACAGAACCAGGTCGGAATGCTGGCTTGGTCGCTGTTAGCGCATCCCCATCTGAACAACATGGTTGCCGGCGGCATTCCCGGCCAGCCAACGCCCGATACGCCCAACGATTACCCCCAGCCTGAAGAGCCCGGCGAGCCGACGTTGCCAGACGAGCCGCCTCCCGCTCCGGTTGCCTGACCCCTATTTCCCCGATGGCCCCTTTCCGGCTATCCACTTCGTAGCAGCACGGCTTGCCGGCGGGGGCGATGTAAAGATCGCCCCCGCCGCAGCGGGTATGCCAGATAAATCCTGTGGGAGCGGGCTTGCCCGCGAATGCGTCGGCACCTAGTGCCCAGGTCGTGGCTGGGCGACCGTCTTCGCGGGCAAGCCCGCTCCCACAGCGATCGCACTCATCTGGGGACCGTGCCCACGGTTCCCTCTATACGGCTTCCCACACCGCTCCATCCCCCACCACATACACCCGGCTGCCCGGCTGGCGTTCGATGTTCATGCCGCCTGTGAACGCGCCGAACGCCGGCAGCAGGCTTATGTTTTGCAAAATGTAGAAGCATGGCAGGCGCAGGCGTTGTCGGCCTTTGCCCAGCAGTCGGTAGGCCGGGTGCACATGGCCAGCCAGTACGTGATGGCTGGAATGCGGCGTGGGCTCATGTTGCAAGGCGAACGGGCCCAGTAAAAGCGGTTCAGCTACCACCTGAAACCCCAGGCTGGCCGGTGGATCGCCCGCGCGTTTGTCGTGGTTGCCGCGGATGAGGGTGATTTGGAGTGAGGGATGCCGCTGGCGCCAGTCCTGCAACGCGGCCAGCGTCGCCGAGGCGTGGGATTCGGGGGCGTGGAGAAAGTCCCCCAGAAAGATCAGCCGCTCGCAGTCGTACCCGGCCAGCAGCGCATCGAGCCGCGCAAGATTGTGATCGGTGGTGCCGTGGGGCACTGGCTGCCCGAGCCGACGGTACGCGGCGGCCTTGCCGAAATGGGCGTCGGCGATCAGCAGCGCGCGTTCGGCAGGGTAATAAATGGCCTTGTCTGCCAGCAGCCACAGCTCGGTGCCTGCCAACTGGATCGCAAGGTAGGGCCTCATGAACTCACCTCCGGCCCTGCCGCGGTCTCGAGGTCGCGCACCATCCGCGCGATCCGGTCGGACAGTTTCTCGGTGCTCATGCTCTCACGCATGCGCTCCACCAGCAGCGGGAAGGCCATGGGTGTGGGCCGCTTGATCAGGTGCAAGTCCAGGGTGCGCTGATTGATTCGGCGCAGCGTGTGTTCAAGGCGGCTGACGTCCAGCTCCTGACGCAACACCTCTTCCTCGGCCTGAGTCAGCAACAGGTTGCCTGCGTCATACTGCTTGAACACCTCGAAGAACAGGCCGCTGGAGGCTTGCAACTGACGGTTGCTTTTCGGGGCGCCGGGGTAGCCTGAGAACACCAGCCCGGCAATCCGGGCGATTTCCCTGAAGCGGCGCAGGGCCAGTTCACCGGCGTTGAGGCTGGCAATGATGTCAGCCAGCAGTCCGTCCTCGCTGAAGAGTTGCGGGTTCAGCTGTGCTGACCAGTCCACTTCGGTCGCGCTCAGCAGCTCGAAGCCGTAGTCGTTGACGGCGATGGAGAAGGTCAGCGGCGTGTCTCGGCTCAAACGCCAGGCCAGCAGGCTCGCCAGGCCCAGGTGCACATGGCGCCCGGCGAACGGATACAGGAACAGGTGCCAGCCCTCCCGGGACTTGAGCACCTCGGCCAGCAGCGAATCCTTGCGCGGCAGGGATGACCATTGGCGCTGAACTTCCAGCAGCGGGCTGATGCTGTGCATTTCCGGGCCATCGAACACATTGTGGGCAGCGGCGTCGAATCGGGCGACCACCGCGTCGGCCAACTCGCTGGACAGTGGCATACGTCCGCCATTCCAGCGTGGGACCGCCGCCTTCTTGGTTGTAGCCCGTTTCACATAGGCGGTCATGTTTTCCACCCGTACCAGCTCAAGCAGGCGTCCGCTGAACAGAAAGCCATCACCGGGCTTCAACCGGGCGATGAAACCTTCCTCGACGCTGCCCAGCGAGCCACCCCCGCCGCCTTTGCTCCAGTACTTCACGTTGATGCTGGCATCGCTGACGATGGTGCCGACGCTCATGCGATGGCGCCGGGCCAGACGTGCATCGGGCACGCGCCAGATGCCGTGCTCGTCAGGCTCGACCCGGCGATAATCCGGGTAGGCCGTGAGGGACAGCCCGCCGTGGCGCACGAAGGCCAGCGCCCAGTCCCATTCTTCGTCGGTAAGCTGGCGATAGGCCCAGGCCGTACGAACCTCGGCCAGCAGCTCGTCAGGCAAGAAACCGCCGCCCAACGCCATGCTGACCAAATGCTGTACGAGGACATCCAGCGGCTTGTGGGGCGATTCCCGGGGTTCGATCAGACGTGCCTCTACGGCGTCCCGGGCCGCGGCGGCTTCCACCAGTTCCAGGCTGTGGGTCGGCACCAGCGTCACGCGGGATGGCCGACCCGGCGCATGGCCCGAACGACCGGCCCGCTGCATCAGACGGGCGACGCCCTTGGCCGATCCGATCTGCAGCACGCGCTCCACGGGCAGAAAATCCACCCCCAGATCAAGGCTGGAGGTGCAGACCACGGCCTTGAGATGGCCCTCCTTCAGGGCACGTTCGACCCAGTCGCGAACCTCGCGCGACAGCGAGCCATGGTGCAGCGCGATCAATCCGGCCCAGTCTGGCCGGGCTTCAAGCAGCGCCTGATACCAGATCTCCGATTGCGCCCGGGTGTTGGTGAACAGCAGGCAACTGGCACTGCTGTCCACCTCGGCCAGCACCTGGGGCAACATGCGCAGCCCCATGTGCCCGGCCCAGGGAAAACGCTCGATGGAAGGGGCGATGAGGGTATCGACGATCAGTTCCTTGACCACCTTGCCCTCGACCGTGGTGCCGTGTTCACCCACCAGCACCTGCTGCGCGTGGGCCTGATTGCCCAGAGTGGCGGACAGCCCCCAGACGATCAGTTCGGGATTCCACCGGCGCAGGCGCGCCAGGGCCAGTTGCAACTGCACGCCGCGCTTGTTGCCGATCAGTTCGTGCCACTCGTCGACGACAATCATTTTCAAGGTCGAGAAAATCACCTGGGCGTCGGCGCGGGTCAGCAACAGCGTCAGGCTTTCCGGAGTGGTGATCAGGGACGAGGGCAGGCGTCGCCCCTGTTTGGCGCGTTCGCTGCTGGAGGTGTCGCCGGTACGCAGGCCGACACTCCAGGGGATGTCCAGATCCAGCAGCGGCGCTTCGAGCGCCCGCGCAGTATCGGCGGCCAGGGCACGCATGGGCGTGATCCACAGCACCGTCAGGGGCGCGGCGGGCGCTTTGCGTTTGCGCGGTTTTTCTTCAGATGGAGGAGGGGGCTTGCGGGCGAAGCTGTTGAGCGCCGCGAACCACACTGAATAGGTCTTGCCCGCGCCGGTGCTGGCGTGCAGCAGCCCGGACTCGCCGCGAGCGACGGCATCCCAGACGGCCTGTTGAAAGGCGAAGGGTTTCCAGCCGCGAGCCGCGAACCAGCGTTTGGCGAAGGGAGTGGTTTTGGGCATGCGACGGCTCTGACCGGGTTTAAGTCAAAGACCGCCGCTTGACGCATTTAGTTTGATGCGTGTGCAGCTCAGACGCCTTTGGGGCCTTTGACCGCGTCGATGCTCTGCACCACGGCCTCTTCGGCCGCCACTTCGGCCTTGGTCTTGAGCTTGCTCAGTTCGGCGCCGGCTCTTTCGATGCGGGCCCGGGCGATGTCCATGTCGCTGCGGCTCTTTTCCAACAGCGCCTTGGCCGAGCAGTGCCCGGTGATGCCGCGGGCCAGTACGGCGCCGCCGATGGCCAGTTGCACCAGTCCGAAGATCCCGCCGCGGCGCAGGCCCTTGCCCATCATCAGTACGCCACCGGCCAACGAGCCGATGCGCTCCCAGCCCTGGACGTTCTGTGGCGCCACTTCATCGTGCAGCGTGCGTTCGACGCGTTTCAGGATCGGGGTATCACTCATGATGCGTTCTCCATGAAGAGGTAAGGTCCTTAAAGCTGACTGTCACAAACGCGAACTGTTCAATGCGTCTGTCGCGGCAGGGGCTCAGGTGCGGTCGGTTTCGCGACCGAATTGCGGGCCTGAGCGGGTGTTGTTGCCTTTGGCCATGCGGTCGTAGAGCACCACGTTGACGGTCGCTGCGAGGTTCATGCAGCCGGTGGTGGGGATATAGACCACGTCTTCGCACCAGTCGCGGATCTCTTTGTCCAGCGAGCCGTCTTCGGGGCCGAAGATGTAGATGGCTCGGTCCGGGTGGGTGTATTCAGGCAGTGCCCGAGCGCCCTCGACCAGCTCCACCGCGACCGGCACACAACCCAGCGGAATGATTTTCTTCAGGTCGTCGATGCCGATCAGCGGAATGTCCTGGTGGATCTTCTTGGTGTCGGTGACGAAATCCCGAGCCCGCTCGTAGCGCTTGCCGGTGTAGAACACCGACGCCACGCCATAGCAGCCCGCCGCACGCATCACGGACCCCACGTTTTCCGGGGATTTGGGGTTGTACAAGCCGATGCAGGCGTAACGTTTGTTGGCCACGGGGAGAGGGTGCTCTTCAGGGAAAGCGCGGGATTATACGCGGGGGGGAAGACACTGGGGATACCGTAGGAGCGCGCTTGCCCGCGATGGCGGCTGTGCATTCGACGGATTTCCATCGCCTGACACGGCCAGTCGCGGGCAAGCGCGCTCCTACAGGCTCAATCTTCTTTCTTCATCAATCCGGCGAGGGCTGCAAACGGATTGTGCGTGGCCTTGGCCGTTTTCGGCGTGCCCAGGGACGAGTCCGAGAAGTACTGCTGGTCGGTGTAGCGCGAGTGTTCGTTGTCATGGCAGAACAGGCAGAGCAGTTCCCAGTTCGAGCCGTCTTGCGGGTTGTTGTCGTGGTTGTGGTCACGGTGGTGAACGGTCAGCTCGCTCAGGCGCTTGCCGGAAAACTCCCGGGCGCAGCGGCCGCAGACGTGGGGGTACATCTTCAGCGCTTTGTCGCGGTAGCCCATTTCCTTGTCGCGCTTGGCATCGGCAAGGATGCGGTCGAGCTTGGAGGTATTGGTGGAGCTCATGGTGTCACCTGGTTCGTGTACGGTTGGCAATGGTCCGATTCTAGCGTTTCGGGCGCCATTGGCCGCAGTTTTTTTAGGCCGGGCGACAAGGGGATCAGCCCTTGAGTTTCTCGGCGATCCAGATGGTATGCCGCGTGCCTTTGTTGCCGTGGGCGTACACCTTGACCTCTTCGGCCTTGAAGCCGGCCTTGCGCAGTTTGTCGCTGAAGGCGGCGTCGGCGCTGGCAGACCACACCGCCAGCACGCCCTTGGGCCGCAGGGCCGTGGCGCAGGCGGCCAGGCCCCCGGCCGAATAGAGCCAGCTGTTGGCTTTCTGGGTCAGGCCTTCGGGGCCGTTATCGACATCGAGCATGATCGCGTCGAAGCCTTGAGGCTCGCTTTTCAGCACCTTGGCGACGTCCTGGATGACCACCTTGGCGCGCGGATCCTGCAACGGATTGCCTGATTTCTCACCCAGCGGGCCGCGATTCCACTCAACCACCCCAGGCACCAACTCGGCCACCACCACCTCGCCGTTCTTGCCCAGGTGCTTGAGGGCGGACGCCAGGGTGAAGCCCATGCCCAGCCCGCCAATCAATACCCGAGGTTGCGTGCGCGAGGCGACTTTCTTGCAGGGAATTTCCGCCAGCGCATCTTCGGAACCATGCATGCGGGTGTTCATCAACTGGCCGCCGTCGCCGCCCTGGATCTTGATCACGAAATCTTCGCCGTACTCGAACAGGCACAGGGCGCCGCCGTTATCGGGAATCGGGGTGGTGTCGAGCAGAACGAAACGTTTCATGGGGGACTCGTCGAGGGGCGCGGCCGGGGCACAGGGCAATTTGTCAGCGCACGAAGCCCTGCGCAGGAGTAGCCTGAGCGTCACAGCAGAAGATTGGCAGTGGAGGCCAACGATGAAGCGGTCCATTCTAGCGGCGATTGCTGCGCTGATGCTTGGCGTATCGCCGGTTTTTGCCGAAAGCCTGCAACCTGTACTCAACACGCCGGAGCCTGTGGCGGCCACCTCGGGGTCACCGGGCACTGCAACGCCGACCCCGTATCCGCAGATTTCCCCGCCCAGCGTTCCCCACGTGGGCGGGCAGGGGAATCCGCCACTGTTGCCGAAAATCCCCCAGCCCGGCCCGCCGAAAGAGGATGAGCCGTTGCCGGGGTTGCAGCCGCAGCAGCCGGGCAAGCCCAATCAATGATTGGCGTGCGCTATTCCTGCTGCGCCAACACCTGCCCATCCATCATGCGCAAGCGCTTGGACATGGCGATGGCAATGGCGCGGATGATCTTGGCGGCGACCTTGGGGGCGTCGTTGAGCATCTTGTCCAGCGAGTCACGGCCCAGGTTCAGCAGGTAGCAACTGGAAGCGGCGATGCAACTGGCCGAGCGGCGTTCTCCGTCCAGCACGGCCATCTCGCCGAACGCCCGGCCCGCCCGCAGAATGGCCGTTTCCACCAGCTTGCCTTCGCCATTGACCTTCTGCACCGACACCGTGCCCGAATGAATGATGCACATGAAGGTGCCCGCATCGCCTTCGTTGAAGATCGCCTCGCCTTTTTCGATATTGCTGATGCTGAAGTAACCCGCCGCCGCAGAAAAGTCGGCAGGGGTCAGGGCCAGGAACAGCCCACAGTCCATCAGCATTTCGCGGATTTCATTGTTCAGAGATGAAGGTGTCGGCATGGCATGTTCTTGTTGAATGAGATGAAGAATGAAAACTGACCACAAAAACAGCTCCGTCCTACAAGCGGTACGGAGCCGTCTGATATGACCAACGGGCTTTGAAGAGTTCCTCAGGCCAGTTGCAATACCTTGAACACAAATCCGTATTCGAGCGCCACGTCACGCAATCCCTGATAGCGACCGCTCATGCCGCCGTGGCCGGCACCCAGTTCGGTCTTGAGCAACAGCAGGTTGTCGTCCGTTTTGCTGGCGCGCAACTTTGCCACCCATTTGGCCGCCTCCCAGTATTGCACCCGACTGTCGTTGTAGCTGGCGATGACCAGCATCGCCGGATAGGCCTGGGCCGCAACGTTTTCGTAAGGCGCGTAGGCCTTGATCCGCGCGTACACCTCAGGCTCCTGCGGGTTGCCCCACTCGTCGTACTCAGTGACGGTCAACGGCAGCTCGGGATCAAGCATGGTGTTGAGCACGTCGACGAACGGCACCTCGGCAATGGCTGCCTTGAACAGATCGGGGCGCTGGTTGACCACCGCCCCGATCAACAGCCCTCCCGCGCTGCCGCCGCTGATGACCAGTGTGTCGGCTGTCGTCAGGTTTTGTGCAATCAGATGTTCGGCGCAGTTGATGAAGTCGTCGAAGGTGTTCTGCTTGTGTTCCTGCTTGCCGGTGCGATACCAGTTTTCACCCAGCTCGCCGCCGCCGCGCACATGGGCGATGGCAAAAGCGATGCCGCGATCGAGCAAGCTCAGGCGGGCATGGGAGAACCAGGGGTCGAGGCTCTCGCCATAGGCGCCGTAGCCGTATAGGTAAAGCGGCACGGGGGTGCCTGCCAGTTCGCGCTTGACCACCAGGCTGATCGGCACCTGTGTGCCATCGGCCGCTGTCGCCCACAGGCGCTGGCTGACATAGGCATCGGCGTCGAATACGCCGAGCACCGGGGTTTCCTTGAGCACGACCTGCTCGCCGGTTGCCAGCGCCAATTGACGCACCTGTGGCGGGCGATTGAGCGACTGATAACGCAGGCGAATCTTGTCGCTTTCGAATTCAAGGGTGTCTTGCACATACAGGTTGTAGGCCGCGTCCGGCAATTGCACCCGATACGCCGGCAAACCCTGTGGGTGGACTTCGACGATGGGCAGGCCGCCTTCCCGCAGGCTCAGGGTCAGGCCCCGGGCGTTGAGGCTGAAGCCGTCGAGCATGATGCTGTCGCTGTGGCCGATCAGGGTTTGCCAGTCCTTGCGCTCAGGCACGCCACTGGTTTTTTCCGGCGCATGGTACAGCGCGAAGTTGATCCCGGCCTGGTTGCTGCGAATCACCCAGCTCCAGGTGCCGTCGATCAGGCCATGGTCCACCGAATATTCGTGGCCTTCGCTGCGCGGCGCCATGCAGACGAAGGCCTGTTCGGGTTTGTCGGCGTCCAGCACCCAGCTTTCGCCGGTGGTCTTGCTGTCCAGTGCCAGCACCAGTTGGCGCTCGGAGCTTGAGCGGTAGCAGTGCAGGAAGAACCGCCCGTCCGGTTCGTTGAATACCAGGTCCGCAGAATCGTTGCCGAGTGTGTGGCGATACAGCTTGTGCGGGCGGTGGGTGTCGTCCAGTTCGCCGAAAAACAGCGTCTGGCTGTCGTTGGCCCAGGTCATGCTGCCGTCGCAGTCTTCGAACGGCAGGCTGGTCACCAGGCCAGTGGCCAGCTCCTTGACGTACAGCTGGTAGACCTCCTCGCCGCTGGTGTCCAGGCTGTAGGCCAGCCGCTGGTGGTCCGGGCTGATACTGAATGCGCCCAGCGAAAAGAAGCCGCCGCCGGCCAACACATTGGGGTCGAGCAGCAGTTGTTCGGCGCTTTCGTCGACCGTTTGCGAGTCGTCGGCCGGGCGCGGGCAGCGGTAGTGGCGAGCGTATTCGTCGCCTTCGGTGGTGCGGGTGTAGTAAAGCCAGGGCCCCCAGGGCGAAGGCAGCGACAGGTCGGTTTCCAGAATCCGACCCTTGATCTCCTGAAACAGCGTTTCGCGCAGGGCCTGCTGATCGGCCAGCTGACTTTCCTGGTAATGGTTTTCGGCCTTGAGGTAGTCGAGCACCTCATCGCTGTCGCGATTCTGCAGCCAGGCATACGGGTCGGCGCCGTCGGCCTTGCGGGCGAGCGGGGCGCTTGGGGAGGTGGCGGAAGAAGGCATGCTGGGCTCTCTCAAAGGGGCGGCGGACCGATAACTGAAGCCGGGTAAGCCAGGCTTGCGAAAAGTCGTTATCATAAGCGCCTCTTTACCTGCCTTACCACGGACGTCATGACCGACAACGACTATCTGATTGCCTGGGGCCTGTACGCATTCGCTGCGTTGGGTTGTCTGCTGGTGTGGTTCAAGCTGACGGGCTGGATGTGGCGCTACCTGCGCGAGCCGCTGCGGGTGATCGGCGCGGTGCTGCTGTTCTGCCCGACGGTCATCGACCCGGTCAAGGACACCTACGCCCCGGCGCTGGCCATCAGCGCCCTGGACCTTGCCTTCAAGGTGGGCAACAACGTCTGGCGCGCGGTGCTGGACCTGGCCACCTACGGCGCCATCGCCCTGGGTCTGTACATCGTCTTCGCGCTGATCCGCCTGCCATTCCTGCGCCGCAAGAAAGCCCGTCAGGCCCACGCCGAGGCCGCTGCCGCCCAGGCTGCCGCCGAGCTGAAAGCGGACGACGAACCCTTCGCCGCCCAGGGCACCCCTCGTTACGCAAGCCAGCCGGCAGCCCCGGCGGGTGGTGACAAGGGCGGTGCGAGCGGTCGTTATCGGGTCGAACCCAAGCTTTAACCCTTGCCGAACACTGTAGGAGCGCGCTTGCCCGCGATTGAAGTGTATCTGTACTACAGCAGTTGCCTGATCTTCTGCTATCGCGGGCAAGCGCGCTCCTACAAGCTGATGTGTCGTTGAGTGTACCGAGAGCTGAGCATGTGTGAACTTCTGGGCATGAGTGCCAATGTACCGACCGACATCGTCTTCAGCTTTACCGGGCTGATGCAGCGGGGCGGCCGCACCGGTCCCCACCGTGATGGCTGGGGCATCGGTTTCTATGAAGGCCGCGGCCTGCGCCTGTTCCAGGATCCGGCTGCCAGCAGCGAGTCGGAAGTGGCGCAACTGGTGCAGCGTTATCCGATCAAGAGTGAAGTGGTCATAGGCCATATTCGCCAGGCCAACGTCGGCAAGGTCTGCCTGTCCAACACCCACCCGTTCGTGCGCGAGCTGTGGGGCCGCAACTGGTGCTTTGCCCACAACGGCCAGCTGGCGGATTTCCACCCCAGCGCGACCTTCTACCGTCCGGTGGGCGATACCGACAGCGAAGCGGCATTTTGCGACTTGCTCAACCGCGTGCGCGAGGCCTTTCCGGAGCCGGTCGAGGTCGAACGCCTGCTGCCGACGCTGGTCAATGCCTGTAACGAATACCGCGCCAAGGGCGTGTTCAACGGCCTGCTCAGCGATGGCGACTGGCTGTTCTGTTTCTGCTCGACCAAGCTTGTGCACATTACTCGCCGCGCACCGTTTGGCCCGGCTCGCCTGAAAGATGTCGACGTGATCGTCGATTTTCAGGCCGAAACCACGCCAAACGATGTGGTCACGGTGATCGCTACCGAGCCGCTGACCGAGAACGAAACCTGGAATCGCTACGAACCCGGCCACTGGAGCCTGTGGCGTCGTGGCGAATGCGTGGCCGAAGGCCGGACTGACTGAGAGGGATCTATGCTGCGCAGCTACGTACGACTGGTATTGTTCACCGCAGGCCTGTTGATCGGCGTGCAGATTCCCGGATTCATCAGTGATTACAGCAAGCGTGTCGAAGCGCACCTGATGGAAGCCCAGCAGAACCTGCGCGGCTACAACGAGACAGCGCAGCGCTTCTTCAATGGCGACGTGCAGGCGCTGATCCAGCACTATCGCAGCAGCGAAGACCCGGTGTTCCGTACCGATGCCAACAACATCGCCAACATCCTGAGCCGCAACCAGATCCTGGACCGCGAATGGATGGCGTTGCAGGGGCCGTGGTACAGCCGCGCGTATCACGTGCTGACCGCCGCAGACCCGGCCATCCGCACCGAGACCTGGAATGGCTACACCTGGCAGGTGCTGCTGTCACCGGAAGTCATCGGCTGGGGCCTGGCCTGCGCGCTGCTGTTCTCGCTGGTGATCGAAAGCTTTGTGGTGTTCATCGACTGGTTGTTTGTTGGAAGGGTCTACAAGAAGCGGGTCAATCGCGACTGGCAGTGAGCTTTGCAAGGCAATTCACCGCACCGTAGCAGTCCGGCTTGCCGGCGACAGCGCCCTTCGAATCGCCAACGCCGGCAAGCCGTACTGCTACGGGTTTAGCTAGCCATACTCCATTCACACAGGAGATACCCCGTGGGCCGCCTGTTATTGAACTGTGACATCGGTGAAAGCTTCGGTGCCTGGACCATGGGTCTGGACGCCGAGGTCATGCCGTACATCGATTGCGCCAACATCGCCTGTGGCTTTCATGCCGGTGACCCCAGCGTCATGCGCAAGACCGTCGCCCTGGCGCTGACCCACGGCGTGACCATCGGCGCGCACCCGGCCTACCCGGACCTCGTGGGATTCGGTCGCCGCTCCATGGCCTGCTCCCCGCAGGAAATCCAGGACATGCTGCATTACCAGATCGGCGCGCTGGACGGCGTGTGCCGTGCCCAGGGCGGCCGGGTCAGCTACGTCAAACCCCACGGCGCGATGTACAACGACATGATGGCCAATCCGACCCAATTGCGCGCCGTCATCGAAGCCATCGCCCGCTACAACCCCGAGCTGCCGTTGATGCTGCTGGCCATGCGCGACAACAGCGCAGCCCAAACCATGGCCGATGAGTTCGGCGTGACTTTGTGGTTCGAAGCCTTCGCCGACCGCGCTTACGACAGTGTCGGGCGACTGGTTTCGCGCAATCTGCCGGGCGCCGTTCACCATGATCCGGAATTGATCATCGCCCAGGCGCTGACTCTTTCCCGCGGCGAAGCCTTGACCGCCAGCGACGGCAGTTCGTTGCTGCTCAACGCCGACACCCTGTGCGTGCATGGCGACAACGCCAGCTCTATTGCGGCGGTGCGGCGCATCCGTGAAGCACTGGGCCAGACGTCTGCCTCATGAAGTTGCGCATCGAAGTCGTTGCGATCGATTGCCTGATGGTGCGCCTGTTCGATGCCATCGAAGAGGCGAACATGCCGTGGATGCTTGCGGCCAGCCAGCGTCTGCGGGACGGATTCGGGGCGAACCTGATTGACCTTGTGCCGTCCTACACCACCTTGATGGTCCACTATGACTTGCTGGCATTGAGCCCGCAGCAGGCGCGGGCGTTGATTGCCGAGGCGATGGTCGATCTCTCGCCGGATGCAGCCAGCGCCGGTCGACAGCACGTGCTGCCCGTGTGGTACGAGCCCAGCGTCGGGCCTGAACTGGCATTACTGGCTGAACGTAGCGGCTTGTCGGTGGTTGAAGTGATCGAACGCCACAGTCAGCGCGAGTACCAGGTGTTCGCGCTGGGCTTCGCACCGGGCTTCGGTTTCATGGGGCTGGTAGAAGAAATTCTCGCAGCGCCGCGCATCAAGACCCCGCGCAAACGCGTCCCGGCGGGCAGCGTCGGCATTGCCGAACGTCAAACGGCGGTGTACCCGCTGCAATCGCCAGGCGGCTGGAACATCCTTGGCCGCACCCCGGCCAAACTCTTTGATCGTGAAATCGACGGCTATAGCCTGCTGCAGCCTGGCGACACCGTGCGCTTCGAGCCGGTCGATCACGCCGAATTCATTCGCCTGGGCGGCGACGATTCTCCGCTGGAGGCGCTGGCATGAGCGTGCTGACGGTCAAAAGCAGCACCCCACTGTGCCTGCTGCAAGACGCAGGACGGTTTGGCGTTCGTCATCTGGGCGTGACCCAGGGCGGCGCGCTGGACTGGGTTTCCATGTCGTGGGCCAACAAGCTGCTGAACAATCCGCTGGACGCCGCCGTTATCGAGGTCACGCTGGGGGGACTGACGCTGGTCGCTCTTGAGGATTGCTGCCTGGCCCTGGCCGGAGCCGACCTGGGCGCCATGCTCGATGATCGCCCGGTCGCCCCCTGGCGCAGTTTCTTCCTCAACAAGGGCCAGCAACTGCGCTTCACTCAACCGGTTTCCGGCGCACGAGCCTACCTCGCCGCGCCCGGAGGCTTTGAAGCGGCAGACCTGCTCGGGAGTAGCGCCACGGTGGTTCGGGAAGGGCTGGGCGGCCTGGACGGCACCGGCAAGGCATTGGCCGAAGGCGACCGCCTGGCTTGCCGCAATCGCTCCATCGCGCTGCAAACCCTGCCTGAACACCTGATCCCGAACCTGGCCGACCCACGCCCGCTGGACGTCGTGCTCGGCGCACAGATCGGCCAGTTCAGCGGCCTGAGCCTGTTCGACGCCTTCAACAGCGACTGGACCCTGGACAGCCGCGCCGACCGCATGGGCATCCGCCTGCTCGGCCCGGAACTCGTGTATCAGGGCAAACCCATGATCTCCGAAGGCATTCCCCTGGGCGCCATCCAGGTTCCGCCGGACGGCCAGCCCATCATCCTGCTCAACGACCGCCAGACCATCGGCGGCTACCCACGCCTCGGGGCACTGACTCCGTTGTCACTGGCGCGATTGGCGCAGAAGCTGCCGGGGAGTGTGGTGCGCTTGCGAGCTGTGGTGCAGGAGATGGCGCATAAGGAGCAGGTGCACGCGCTCGATCAACTCCACAGGACGCTGTAGGAGCGCGCTTGCCCGCGATTGCGATGTAACTGCACTACATCAGTTGCCTGATGTTCTGCTATCGCGGGCAAGCGCGCTCCTACAGGCGCGGTGTCATTTGGCCAAATACCGCATCCCTTCCTCCAGCCCCCTCAACGTCAGCGGATACATCTGATCTTCGATCAAATCCCGCACGATATTGGTGGAGGTGGTGTAACCCCAGGCGTCCTTGGGGTAGGGGTTGATCCAGATGATTTTCTTGAACTTGGCCTGGAAGCGTTGCATCCAGACGTAGCCGGCTTCTTCGTTCCAGTGTTCGACGCTGCCGCCCGGCTGGGTGATTTCGTAGGGGGCCATGGCGGCGTCGCCGATGAAGATCACTTTGTAGTCGGCGCCGTATTTGTGCAGCAAGTCCTGGGTTGAAGTGCGCTCGGAAGTGCGGCGCAGGTTGTTCTTCCACACCGATTCATAGATGAAGTTATGGAAGTAGAAATACTCCATGTGCTTGAACTCGGTCTTGCAGGCCGAGAACAGTTCTTCGCAGATCTTCACGTGGGCGTCCATCGAGCCGCCGATGTCGAACAGCAGCAACAGCTTGATGGTGTTGCGCCGTTCCGGGCGCATCTGGATGTTCAGCAGGCCTGCATCGCGTGCGGTGTGGTCGATGGTGCCGTCGATGTCCAGTTCGTCCGCCGCACCCTGGCGGGCGAACTTGCGCAGGCGGCGCAGGGCCACCTTGATGTTGCGCGTGCCCAGTTCCACTTGGTCGTCGAGGTTCTTGTACTCGCGCTGATCCCAGACCTTGGCTGCCTTGCCCTGGCGCTTGCCTGCATCGCCGACGCGAATGCCTTCCGGGTTGTAGCCGCCGGAGCCGAACGGGCTGGTGCCGCCGGTGCCGATCCATTTGTTGCCGCCGGCATGGCGTTCCTTCTGTTCCTCCAGGCGCTTCTTGAATTCCTCGATGAGCTTGTCCAGGCCGCCCAGCGACTGAATCTGCGCACGTTCCTCATCGGTCAGCGAGCGCTCGAACTCCTTGCGTAGCCAGTCTTCGGGGATCAGCGCCTGCAAGTGGTCGTCGAGCTTTTCCAGCCCGTTGAAGTAGGCGCCGAAGGCCCGGTCGAACTTGTCGTAGTGGCGCTCGTCCTTGACCAGAATCGCCCGGGACAAGTAGTAGAACTCGTCCATGTCGGCGAAGGTCACCCGCTGTTTCAGGGCGTTGACCAAGTCCAGCAGTTCACGCACCGAGACCGGCACCTTCGCTGCGCGCATTTCGTTGAACAGGTTGAGCAGCATGAACAGGGCCCCGCACTTATCCGGAAGAACTCAGCGATTGCCACGACGGCTCATGAACGCCAGACGCTCGAGCAACTGAACGTCCTGCTCGTTCTTGACCAGGGCGCCTGCCAACGGCGGAATGGCCTTGGTCGGATCGCGTTCACGCAAAACGGCCTCGCCGATGTTGTCGGCCATCAGCAACTTGAGCCAGTCCACCAGCTCCGAAGTCGAAGGCTTTTTCTTCAGGCCCGGCACTTTGCGCACGTCGAAGAACACGTCCAGCGCTTCGCTGACCAGGTCCTTCTTGATGTCGGGGTAGTGCACGTCAACGATCTGCTGCAGGGTGTTGCGATCGGGGAACGCGATGTAATGGAAGAAGCAGCGGCGCAGGAAGGCGTCTGGCAGTTCTTTTTCGTTGTTGGAGGTAATGATGATGATCGGGCGTTTTTTCGCCTTGATCGTCTCGTCGATCTCGTAGACGTAGAACTCCATCTTGTCGAGTTCTTGCAGCAGATCGTTGGGAAATTCGATATCGGCCTTGTCGATCTCGTCGATCAGCAGGATGACCCGCTCTTCGGACTCGAACGCTTCCCACAACTTGCCTTTCTTCAGGTAATTGCGCACGTCGTGGACCTTGTCGACGCCCAGTTGCGAGTCACGCAGGCGGCTGACCGCGTCGTACTCGTACAGCCCCTGATGGGCCTTGGTGGTCGACTTGATGTGCCAGGTGATCAGCTTAGCGCCAAAGGACTCGGCCAGTTGCTCGGCCAGCATGGTCTTGCCGGTGCCGGGTTCGCCCTTGACCAGCAGCGGACGCTCCAGCGTGATGGCGGCGTTGACGGCAAGCTTGAGGTCGTCGGTGGCGACATAGGCGCGGGTGCCTTCGAACTTCATCGGAAAATCCTCGAACGTAAAGTGCGGGCAACAGACCCGAACGGCGCTGATTCAGCATAAAGAATGCAGCGACTATAACGCGGCCCCCACCGGGCTGTGAACGCAGACCCTTTATTCAGTTGCTGAATGGTGGGTCGGGGTTTGATCGAGAAAATTGTAACGTGCATTTTTCCGGAGGCCGTTGGGCGATACCATCGCAGTTCTGCGCTCGGTGCTGCGATAAAGCACCCCGACAAAGACAACAGCTCGGAAGCTAATAATGACACCCACGGACCGACCTCGCCTTAAATCCGTTCAACCACTCAGTAATCATCGTCTATTGCTGACGTTCACTGATAACCAACGCATCGTTCGGGACATGAGTAATGATGTGGATCGCTGGCCCGGTTTGCTGCTATTGAAAGATCCACAAACATTTGCAACTGCAAGAGTTGGAGATGACGGGTGGACTGTTGAATGGTCCAGCGTGGATATCCAGATTGGTGCCGATACGCTCATTGGGAGCTAAAGCAGCTTTTGTAGGAGTGAGCTTGCTCGCGATTGCTGCGTTTCAGGCGACTCATCTTTGCCTGATATACAGCAATCGCGAGCAAGCTCACTCCTACAGGGGATCGTGGATGCCAGGAGTCACTGCGCCTCACTCTTGCCACTGTCATACCGCGTATTGAACGCCTGCACGAATGCGTTGCGCAGGATCTGCAGGAATGCCTGGAAGGCACTGACGTCCTGTTTGTGCACGCTGCCGCTGAGTTCGACGCGGGTGGCGAACTGGTTTTTGCGCTGGTTCTTGAGCACGGTTTCGCTGGCGCCGACCATGGCTTCCCAGATCGAGCGGAAGAAGCCCTTGTTCTTGTTCTCGACGTCTTGCTGCCAGTTGAAGATGTCGACGTCGCGCAGCAGGGGTTTGATGTAGCCGGACAGTTGGCCCTTGTTGGCCTGGGCTTCGATGACGATGTCGCCGCTGCCGGCGTTAAAGTCGAACTTGCCGTAGGCCGAGGCGAAATCGTTCAGGCGCTTGAGTTGCAGGCCGGTGGCGCGCAGCTTGAAGTCGAAGTTTTCGAAGTTGCTGAGAGGGTCGAAGGTGGCGCTGCTTTCAAGCGGTGCGTGGCCTTCGAGCAGCGCCTTGCCCTCGAAGCGGGCGTCGCGCTTGCCGGCAGCATCGACAACGTTGGTCAGGTTGTAGACGCTGGCGTTGACGTCGTCGGCCTGGATTTTCACCCGTGGCGTGGAATTGAAGTTGCTGAAGGTGATCTTGCCGTCCTGCACCCGCACCTCGTCCAGGGTGATGGGCAGGAGTTTGTTCAACTGGGCGCGCCAGTCGGTGCCGGCACCGGTCTGGGACTGCTGTTTGTCGGTGCCGCCGTCGACGAAGTTGAGTTCCGGGCTGATAAACGCAACCTGTGCCACGACGGCGTGGTCGTACCAGAGTGAGTGCCAGCTGACGGCCAGATCGATGACCGGCGCCTTGAGCAGGGGCACCGGGACCTTGCCGTCCGTCTTGACGATGCTCAGGCCGTTGATCTTGTATGCCCCGCGCCACAGGGCAAGGTCCACATCGGCGATGTGGCCGCGGTAGTCGCCCATGTCGGCGAGCTTGTCGTTGAGGTAGTTGCGCACCACGTAGGGCAGCGCGATGTGGATGGCGATCAACACGACGACGAGGCCCACGACTGTCCACAGTGGCCAGCTATAGCGACGTTTCATGGCAAGGCTCTCCGGTTGCCGACTGATGACTGCCTGATTTGTTGACTGTAGGCCACGTCACAGGTTCGCTGTGACTGGACGCAATATGTGCCCACGGCATACGCTTTGGGTTTTTCCCCACCTGCACAAGGACCCGGTCATGAGCCGTATTTACGCAGACAACGCCCACTCCATCGGCAATACGCCATTGGTGCAGATCAACCGCATCGCGCCACGCGGGGTCACCATCGTGGCCAAGATCGAGGGGCGTAATCCGGGGTATTCGGTCAAATGCCGGATCGGCGCAAGCATGATCTGGGACGCTGAAAGCCGTGGCAAACTCAAGCCGGGCATGACTATTGTCGAACCGACCTCGGGCAACACCGGGATCGGCCTGGCGTTCGTTGCCGCAGCGCGCGGTTACAAACTGGTGCTGACGATGCCGGCTTCCATGAGCATAGAGCGGCGCAAGGTGCTCAAGGCCCTCGGCGCGGAACTGGTGCTGACCGAGCCTGCCAAGGGCATGAAAGGCGCTATCGCCAAGGCCGAGGAACTGGTGGCCAGCGATCCGGCGAAATACTTCATGCCGGCGCAATTCGAGAACCCGGCCAACCCGGCCATCCACGAGAAGACCACCGGCCCGGAAATCTGGAACGACACCGATGGCGCCATCGACGTGCTTGTGGCGGGCGTGGGTACGGGCGGCACCATCACCGGTGTTTCGCGCTACATCAAGCACACCATGGGCAAGCCGATCCTGTCGGTGGCGGTGGAGCCGATGTCTTCGCCGATCATCACACAGGCCAAGGCCGGCCAGGAAATCACCCCAAGCCCCCACAAGATCCAGGGCATTGGCGCAGGTTTCATCCCCAAGAACCTTGATCTGGACATCGTCGACCGCGTCGAGCTGGTCAGCGAGGACGAAGCCAAGGCCATGGCGCTGCGGCTGATGCAGGAGGAGGGGATCCTGTGCGGCATCTCCTGTGGCGCCGCGATGCAGGCCGCGGTTCGCCTGGCCGAAAAGCCGGAAATGCAGGGCAAGACCATCGTGGTGATTCTGCCGGATTCGGGCGAACGTTACCTGTCGAGCATGCTGTTCAGCGACCTGTTTACTGAACAGGAGCTGACCCAATAGTCGCCCGGACAGGCAACTTGGCTTTTTACCGGGCTTGCGAAGGCTTATAGTGGCCGCGCAAAACACTGCGGGAGCGGTCGAGTTCGCTCCTGCAGCAAAAACGGTCACCCGGCTGTTCCAAGGAGAGATTCATGACCCTTTCATTCGCTGCCAAGGCGGCGATCCTGCTGCTGTTCCTGGGCAGCACGCTGTATGTGCATTTGCGTGGCAAGGCGCGTTTGCCGGTATTGCGCCAGTTCGTGAACCACTCTGCACTGTTCGCGCCGTACAACGCCTTGATGTACCTGTTCTCCAGCGTGCCGTCCAAGCCCTATCTGGACCGCAGCAAGTTCCCTGAGCTCGATGTGCTCAAGGACAACTGGGAAGTCATTCGCGACGAAGCGATGCACCTGTTCGACGAGGGTTACATTCGCGCCGCCGCCAAGGACAACGACGCCGGTTTCGGCTCGTTCTTCAAGAAGGGCTGGAAGCGTTTCTACCTCAAGTGGTACGACAAACCGCTGCCTTCGGCCGAAGCGTTGTGCCCGAAAACCGTCGAGCTGGTCAGCCGCATCCCCAACGTGAAGGGCGCGATGTTCGCCTTGCTTCCCGGCGGCAGTCACCTCAACCCGCACCGCGACCCGTTTGCCGGTTCCCTGCGTTATCACCTGGGGCTTTCGACGCCCAACTCCGACGACTGCCGGATTTTCGTCGATGGCAAGGTCTACGCCTGGCGCGACGGCGAAGACGTGATGTTCGATGAAACCTACGTGCACTGGGTCAAGAACGAGACCGACGTGACCCGCGTGATTCTGTTCTGCGACATCGAGCGGCCGCTCTCCAATCGTTTCATGACCCGCGTCAACCGCAGCGTCAGTGCGTTTCTGGGCCGCGCCACCGCGCCGCAGAACACCGATGACGAGCGCGTCGGCGGGATCAACCAGGCCTATGCCTTCAGCAAGCGTTTCAGCAATGCCTTCAGTGGCAAGGTCAAGCAGTTCAAGCGGGCCAATCCCAAGGCTTACCGCGTGCTGCGCCCGGTGCTGGCAGTGATCGTGCTGACCCTCCTGGGCTACTGGCTGTTCGGCTGACACAAACTGTTGCATCATCCACCGCGCGCTGGTTATATTCAGCGCCGGTGTCTTGAATCAAGTCGAAACACCCAACCCCCATTCCGAAGAAGATCAGCGCCATGCCTGCTTCCCGTCCACTGTTCGCGTTTGATGCCGCAGCCTTCGCTGTGGAGAAACCGTGTGGCGACCAGCAAGCGTTCTACATCACGCGCTATCCACCTCCATCCCCTGTGACCACTCCTGTTGTGTGCGCCGTTGTCGCACCGCCAGCCGTGGTTGTGCTTGGCTGATCGACTGCCCCCGCGCCGTCGAATCACGCTGCAAAGCCCAACAAAACGTTTGTGAATCCGGTTCTCGCCGGGTCCGTTTTTGTCTGAATCACAGGTGACTTCATGTTTGCCAACAAAGCCCTGGCCTCGATGGCCACGACTACGCTGTTCGTCCTGCTCTGGAGTAGCGGGGCCATCGTTTCCAAGTGGGGTTTGACCCACGCTTCTCCCTTTGCCTTCTTGCTGTTTCGTTTTCTGCTGGCGCTGGTGGCGCTGGCGATTCTGATCCCCACTCTGGGCTACAAGTTGCCCGCAACCCGGCAGTCGATGCGCTACGCCCTGGCGACCGGCGCGATTCTGCTGGGCGCCTATCAAATCTGCTACCTGCTGGCGCTGGACATGAAGGTGGCGCCTGGGGTGATGGCGACCATCATGGGCGTGCAGCCGATTCTCACGGCGGTGCTGGTCGAGCGCAGCCGTGCCTGGTCGCGGATGTTCGGTTTGTGCCTGGGGCTGGCCGGCTTGGTGCTGGTGGTGTTCCAGGGCATTGGCGACGGTGGCTCGCTGGCCGGGATGGCCTTTGGTGTGTTGGGCATGCTGGCCATGACCGGCGGCTCGATCATGCAGAAGCGCATCACCGACAACCCGCTGGGTACGCTGCCGGTCCAGTACTTCGCCGGGACCCTGGTATGCGCGGCCTTCGTGCCGTTCCAGCCGTTTCACTTCGAGCACAGTTTCGGTTTCTACGTGCCGGTGTTGTACATGGGTTTGGTGGTGTCGGTTTTGGCGACCTTCCTGCTGTACCGGCTGATTGCCCAGGGCAACCTGGTGAACGTCACCAGCCTGTTCTACCTGGTGCCGGCGGTGACGGCGATCATGGATTACCTGATCTTCGGTAATCGCCTGGCCTTGTTGAGCCTGTTGGGGATGGTGTTGATCGTGGTGGGGCTGATTTTTGTGTTTCGTAAGGTGAAATAAACAACGGCGTGGGGGGGGGGGGGGGGGGGCCCCCCCCCCCCCCCGCCGGGGGGGGGGGGGGGGGGGGGGGGGGGGGGACAAAAAAAAACAAAAAAAAACCCCCACCCAGCCTATGGATAGCGGTG
>NZ_JBIVCX010000001.1:152976-739005 GCF_044746825.1 Pseudomonas sp. NPDC090201 | reverse complement strand
TCTCCTTTCTTGTCCTCACTTCCCCCCCGCCGGGGGGGGGCGCCGCGCCCCCCGCCCCCCCCCACACCCCCCCCCCGCCGCCCCCCCCCCCCCCCCCCCCCCCCCCCCCCGTCGCTTGTAGGAGCGCGCTTGCCCGCGATTTGCGGTGTGTCTGTATCAACGAGGTTGATGTGCAGACGCCGTCGCGGGCAAGCGCGCTCCTACAGGCTATGCGCTACAACACAAACCTCGTCACCAACCCATTCAAATCCACGGCCAGTCGCGACAATTCCTGGCTGGCTGCCGAGGTCTGGGTGGCGCCCGCTGCGGTTTGCGTCGACAGGTCGCGGATGCTCACCAGGCTGCGGTCCACTTCCCGCGCCACCAGAGACTGCTGCTCCGCCGCGCTGGCGATCACCAGGTTGCGCTGGTTGATCTGCGAGATCGCCGCCGTGATCTTCTCCAGTGCCTGACCAGCGCCGCTGGCCCGTTGCAGGGTCTGCTCGGCCTGGTTCGCACTGTTCTGCATGGCCCCGACCGTGTCCTGGGTGCCAGTCTGGATGCTGCTGATCATCTGCTCGATTTCCTGGGTCGAATCCTGGGTGCGCTGCGCCAGTGAGCGAACCTCATCGGCGACCACCGCAAACCCGCGTCCCGCCTCGCCAGCCCGCGCCGCCTCGATGGCAGCGTTCAGTGCCAGCAGGTTGGTCTGCCCGGCGATGCCACGAATCACCTCCAGCACCTTGCTGATGTCCTGCGCCTGAGTGGCCAGGCCCTGGGCCTGCGCCGATGCGCTCATGACTTCTCCCACCAGCCCCTGAATCGACTCGATGGTCTGGGCGACCTGCAGATGGCCGTGCTGGCTGTCGGCATCGGACGCCCGTGAGGCCTCGGAGGTGGACACCGCATTACTCGCCACCTCATCCACCGCCGCGCTCATTTGCGTGACCGCCGTGGCGGCCAGTTCGATCTCGTCGTTCTGTGCCTGCAGGCTTCGGGTGCTTTGCTCCATCACCGAACTCATTTCTTCGGCGGCCGAAGCCAGTTGCTGCGACGATTCGCTGATGCCCTGAATGGTCGAGCGCAGGTTCTGTTGCATGCTCGACAGCGCCGCCAGCAGTTGTGCAGGCTCATCCTGACCTTCCTGGGTGATGCGCGCGGTGAGGTTGCCACCGGCGATGGTCTGCGCCACCTCCAGTGCCTGGCGGATGGGCTGGACGATACTGCGAGTCAGCAGCCAGGCCAGAATCAGGGTCAGGATCAAGGACGACACGATGATCGACGCGACGATCGTCCACGATCGCTCATACAGCTCGGTGGCGTCGCGGGCCGCAGTGTCCGCGCCTTGCTGGTTCAAAGTGATGAGGCCTTCCAGCGCCGCGTCCAGCTTTCTGCCGATGCCGGCCAGTTCGCTGTTGATGCGGGCGCCGGCCTGTTCGACTTGCCCGGCATCGATGCTGACGATGACGGCGTCCAGCACCCGCTGATAGTCAGTGAACAGATTCTGCACTTCGGAGAGCTGCGCCAGATCCTGCGGCTCGTTGGTCAGGGCCTTGTAGGCGCTGAGGTGACCGTTCCAGGCGCTGCGCTCTTCGGCGATCACGCCCTGGCTCTTGCGATGGCTGCCCGGATCATTGTTGGCGATCAGGCGCAGCGCCTCCATGCGAATGGTCATGACGTTGTCGGCGGCGTCGTGGATGGCTTCGATCTTGGGCATCCAGTTCTGCTCCAGGACTTCGGCACTGGCGCGCAACCACGACATCTTGGCCAGGCAGAACACGCCGACCACTGCCAACAGCAGGCCCACGACTCCAAAACCCAATCCCGCCCTGATCCCGATACGCATGTTTCTGATGAACATCTACAACTCCTTTGGCATTCGAATTTGAGGTTCTCCAAGCCTTTTTTGTAGTTTTGTGCGATGGCTCTCCAGCCTGTATATCAAATAGCTATCACATTGATAAAGGCGGGTTTTTTCGCGTGGGAGTGGGTTTTGAAGGGGGAGGAGGGGCTGAAATTCGCGGATGCAGATCTGTAACAAATCTGAGACACGCGGCCGACCCCAGCAATCGCGGGAAGGTGAAGTGTTGGTTTTTGTTAAATGTTGACCGAACGGCCGTTCTGATTCTGACTAAACGGCCGAGTTAAAATAAATGTGTGGAAACACAAAAGGTTCGGTGAACTGTAGGAGCGCGCTTGCCCGCGACCTGCGGTGTTGCGGCTACGATGCGTGTACCTGACACACCGCAAATCGCGGGCAAGCGCGCTCCTACAAGAGCGGATGATGGTGTATCAATGTTGCGGCTGCGATGCGTGTACCTGACACACCGCAGGTCGCGGGCAAGCGCGCTCCTACAAGAGCAGACGATGGTGTATCAATTCAAGCTCACATGCCGGCTCAACAACGCCCGCAGCGCCGCTGGCTTCACCGGTTTTGCCAGATATTCCAACCCCGCCGCATGCACTTGGGCCAGCAGTTCCGGGCGGCCGTCGGCGCTGATGAGCACGCCGGGCACCGGCTCGCCCAGTTGCGTGCGCAACCAGGCCATGACCTCCGTGCCGGTTTCGCCGTGGTCCAGGTGATAGTCCACCAGCGCCAGGTGCGGGCGGATGCCGTCGTCCAGCAGGGCCTGGCATTCCTCGCGGTTGCGTGCGGTCCAGACCTGACACCCCCAACGGCTCAACAGGCTGTTCATGCCGATCAGGATGCTGTCTTCGTTGTCGATGCACAGCACCTGCGTGCCGTTGAGGGCTGCACGTTTGGGCTCGGCGCTGGGCTGCGGTGCGAGGGTCGGGGTCCGCGCCAGCGGCACGGTGACGCTGAACACGCTGCCCTTGCCCGGCCATGAACGCACTTCAAGGCTGTGACCCAGGACGCGACACAGGCCGTCGGCAATCGCCAGCCCCAAGCCCAGGCCCTTCTCGGCGCGGGTCTGGTGGCTGTCCAGGCGCTTGAACTCTTCGAAAATCACTTGGCGCTTGTCTTCGGGAATGCCCGGCCCGCGATCCCACACTTCAAGGCTCAGATGCTGGCCCTTGCGTCGAACGCCCAGCAGGATCGGCCCCTTGGCGTAGCGGAAGGCGTTGGTCAGGAAGTTCTGCAGGACCCGGCGCAGCAGCTTCACGTCACTGGCGATGCGCAGGTCGCTGCCGCGCACCCGGAAGCTCAAACCCTGCTCCTGGGCCAACGCCTTGAACTCGGCACCCAGGGTGTCGAACAGGTTGCTGAGGGGAAAGGGCGCAATGGTCGGTGCGAACTTGCCGTTTTCCAGGCGGGAAATATCCAGCAGGTCGCTGATGAGGTCTTCGGCCGAACGCAGCGAACTGTCCAGATGGTGAATCAGCTTGCGCGCCTCATCCGGCACATTGTCGTCGGTGTGCAGCAGGGCCGCGGAAAACAACCGCGCGGCGTTCATCGGCTGCATCAGGTCATGGCTGAAGGCAGCGAGAAAACGGGTTTTCGACTGGCTCGCCGCTTCGGCGTGGGCCTTGGCTTCGGTCAGCGCCAGGTTCAGTTGCGACAGCTCGCGGGTACGCTCGGCGACCCGCTGCTCAAGGCTTTCATTGACGCCCTTGAGTGCCTGCTCGGCTTCGCGGAACGCGGTGATGTCAGTGAAACTCATGACGAAGCCCCCGCCGGGCATCGGGTTGCCGATCAGCTCGATCACCCGGCCGTTGGGGAACAACCGTTCGGAGGTGTGGGCACGGCCCTGGCGCATCCAGTGCAGGCGCCGCGCCACATGCACCTGTGCCTCGCCGGGCCCCAGCAAACCGCGCTCGGCGTTGTAGCGGATGATGTCGGCGATGGGCCGCCCGACGCTGATGAGGCCGTCGGGGTAGTTGAACAACTCAAGATATCGGTCGTTCCAGGCCACCAGCCGCAGGGACTGATCCACCACGCTGATGCCCTGGGTGATGTTCTCGATGGCGCCTTGCAGCAGCGCCCGGTTGAACTGCAAGACTTCGGACGCTTCGTCGGCGATGCGCACCACGTCTTCGAGCTGCATGTCGCGGCCTTCGATGGCCGCCTTGACCACCGCACGGGTCGACGAGGCACCAAGCACGCCCGCCAGTAGCCGTTCGGTGTGGGCGATCCATTCGCCGTTGGCGTTCTGGTTGGGGTTGAAGCCCTTGCCTTGGCGGTAGGCGAAGCGGATGAAACTCTGCTGCGCACGCTCTTCACCGACAAAGCGCGCCGAGAGCTTGAGCAAGTCCTCGATCTGCACCGCCAGCAGCGAGCGGCTATTGGACCTGGCTTGCAGTTCCTGGCCGATGAATCGCCCGGCCTGCCAATGCTCCGACACCCGCGTGCGGGACAGCAACGACACCCAGGCGAATAGGATGAAGTTGCCCGCCATCGACAGCAGCACGCCTTGGGTCAGCGGGCTGATCGGCAGGTTGAACGGGTTGCTGTGCAGCCAGGCCAGCAGTGGAAAACTGTTCAGCGACCAGCCCATGCTGTGGGCGGTCATGGGCAGTACCAGGGTGTAGAACCAGATGAACACGCCAGCCGCCAAGCCCGCGAACACCCCGCGGCGGTTGGCCTGCTTCCAGTACAACGCGCCGATCATGGCCGGCGCCAGTTGCGTGATGGCGGCGAACGCCACCTGGCCGATGGTCGCCAGGCTCGCCGTCGAACCCAGCAGGCGATAGCTGACGTAGGCCAGCAGCAGAATGGCCACGATGCTGACCCGGCGGACCGAAAGCATCCAGTAGCGGAACACTTCGAAGGGGCGCTCGGCGGTCTTGCGGCGCAATAGCCAGGGCAGAAGCATGTCGTTGGACACCATGGTCGACAGCGCCACACTGGCGACGATCACCATGCCGGTGGCCGCCGAGGCGCCACCGATGAACGCCAGCATCGCCAGCGCCGGGTGGGCGTGGGCCAGCGGCACGCTGATGACGAAGGAGTCGGGCAGTACCGAGCTTGGCAGCAGCATCTGCCCGGCCAGTGCGATGGGCACCACGAACAGCCCGGCCAGTAGCAGGTACATCGGGAACACCCACTTGGCCAGGCGCAGGTCCTGGGGCTCGATGTTCTCGACCACCGTCACATGAAACTGTCGGGGCAGGCAGACGATGGCCATCATCGCCACGCCGGTCTGCACCACCATCGACGGCCAGTTGACCGTCTCTTTCCAGTATTCCTCAAGGCGCGGCGCCAGCATCGCCTGGTTGAACAGGTCGTCCACGCCGTCATACAGGCCGAAGGTCACGAAGATGCCCACGGCCATGAAGGCGAACAGCTTGACCAGTGATTCGAAGGCAATCGCCAGCACCATGCCACGGTGGTGCTCGGTGGCGTCAAGGTTGCGGGTGCCGAACACGATGGTGAACAGCGCCAGCACCAGCGAGACGATCAGCGCCGTGTCCTGGGCGCGGGTGCCGGTGGCGTCGGCCCCGGCGCCGATCAGGATGTTCACGCCCAACACGATACCCTTGAGTTGCAGGGCGATGTAGGGCAAGACGCCAATCAGACAGATCAGCGCCACCACCACCGCCAGCGTTTGGGATTTGCCGTAGCGGGCGGCGATGAAGTCGGCAATCGAGGTGATGTTTTCCTGCTTGCTGATGAGCACCATTTTCTGCAGCACCCAGGGCGCCAGCAACAGCAGCAGGATCGGCCCCAGGTAGATCGGCAGGAATGACCACAACTGTTCTGCGGCCTGGCCGACGGCGCCAAAGAAAGTCCAACTGGTGCAGTACACCGCCAGCGACAGGCTGTATACCCAGGCGCGCAGCCTAGGGGGCAGGGCGGCGCTGCGCCGGTCGCCGTAGAAGGCGATGGCGAACATGATGGCCATATAGGCCAGGGCGACGGCGGCGATCAGTCCGCTGGACAGCGACATGGGGAACTCCAGACTCAAGCAAATATCGTTTCAGCGGCGATCCATCACCGCCCGGACAGTCTCGCACGCCCGGTGGCGTTCGTCTGTCTCGACCAAGGTCTGAGCGGCAGGGTGTCGCAGGACAGACGCCACCGTTGTAGGAGCGCGCTTGCCCGCGATAGCGGTCCTCCAGATACATATTCATGGCGGGCAGGACGCGGTCGTCCGAATGCGGCGCAGAGCAAGCGCGCTCCTACAGTGGGTTATATCTGTTTTATCTATGACATATACAGAAATTACCCGCTTAGTAGATATGCACCCCGGACGTACCATGAATCCCACCTCACACGAGGACAGGAGACCCTTCATGACCTACGCCACCTTTACCCCCGGCAAGCCTTTCAGCCAACTGAGCCACCCCCGGGAAGTCATTCGCCAGTTCACCCCGAACTGGTTCGCCGCCACCATGGGCACCGGGATTCTCTCGGCCGTCCTGACGCAACTCCCGGTGCAGGTGCCCGGCCTGTTCCAGCTGGCCGAAGCGCTGTGGATGCTCAACATCGTGATGTTCGTGACCTTTGCGCTGCTCTACATCGCGCGCTGGGTGATGTTTTTCGAGCAGGCGCGCCGAGTGTTCGGGCATTCCACGGTGTCGATGTTCTTCGGCACCATTCCCATGGGCATGGCGACCATCATCAATGGCCTGTTCACCTTTGGCCTGCCGCGTTGGGGCGATGGCGTGCTGCCGCTGGCTGAAGCGCTGTGGTGGCTGGATGTGGCGATGTCGCTGGCCTGTGGCGCGCTGATCCCGTTCATGATGTTCACCCGCCAGGAACACCGCATCGATCAGATGACCGCAGTCTGGCTGTTGCCGGTGGTGGCGGCGGAGGTTGCGGCGGTCAGCGGTGCCCTGCTGGCGCCGCATCTGGCGAGCAGCCACAGCCAGTTCAGCGTGCTGATTACCAGCTATGTGCTATGGGCGCTGTCGGTGCCGGTGGCGTTCAGCATCCTGACCATCCTGCTGTTGCGCATGGCCCTGCACAAATTGCCCCACGAAAGCATGGCGTCGTCGAGCTGGCTGGCGCTGGGACCGATCAGCACTGGCGCCTACGGCCTGATCGTGCTGGGTGCCGACTCGCCTGCCATCTTCGCCGCCAATGGCCTGCCGGGTGTGGGCGAGATTGCCGCGGGCCTGGGGCTGCTGGCCGGGATCATCCTGTGGGGCGTGGGGGTGTGGTGGCTGTTGATGGCGACACTGATCACTGCGCGCTACCTGCGCAACGGCATGCCGTTCAACCTGGGGTGGTGGGGGTTCACCTTTCCCATCGGGGTCTTCGCCCTGACCACCCTCAAGCTGGGCGCCTTGCTGCACCTGGGATTCTTCTCGGCATTCGGCACGCTACTGGTGGCGGGTCTTGCGGCGCTGTGGCTGGTCATCATGCGGCGCACGGTCATCGGCGCCTATCGCGGCGAACTGTTCGTCTCGCCCTGTATCGCAGGCGTGAAACCATGATCCCGGGCGCTATCGACAATTAACGGTTGAACGTCTTCAATGTGGCTCGGATTGGTTCGCCGGCGTTCCAATCCTGTAAGCCGATTCCGGCGCCACTCAGGATCGAGATCGATGAGTCAGTCGCAGTTCAGTCTGTTGGGTAAGCGGCGTTTCCTGCCGTTTTTCGTGACGCAGTCCCTCGGGGCCTTCAACGACAACATCTTCAAGCAGTCGCTGATCCTCGCCATCCTCTACAAGCTGGCCATCGACGGCGACCGGTCGATCTACGTCAACCTCTGCGCCTTGCTGTTCATCCTGCCGTTTTTCCTGTTTTCGGCGCTGGCCGGGCAGTTCGGCGAAAAATACCCCAAGGATCGCCTGATCCGCATGATCAAGGTGCTGGAGATCGCCATCATGGTGGTCGGTGCCGTGGGCTTTCTGTTCGATCACCTGTCGCTGATGCTGGCCGCGCTGTTCGCCATGGGCACTCACTCGGCGCTGTTCGGGCCGGTCAAATACTCGATCCTGCCGCAGCACCTGCATGAGAACGAGCTGGTGGGCGGCAATGGCCTGGTGGAGATGGGCACATTTCTGGCGATTCTGGCGGGCACCATCGGCGCCGGGATCATGATGTCGACCACCCACTACGCGCCCGTGGTGTCGGTGGCCATGGTCAGCATCGCCTGTCTGGGTTACCTGGCCAGTCGCGGCATTCCTCCGGCGCCTGCGGCGAGCCCGGAGATGCGCCTGAACTGGAACATCTTCAGCGAGTCCTGGGCCACGCTCAAACTCGGCCTGGGGCAGACCAAGGCGGTGTCGCGCTCCATCGTCGGCAACTCGTGGTTCTGGTTTGTCGGTGCGATCTACCTGACCCAGATCCCGGCCTACGCCAAGGAATTCCTCTACGGCGATGAAACCGTCGTCACGCTGATTCTCACCGTGTTTTCCATCGGCATCGCTGCAGGCTCGATGCTGTGCGAGCGGTTGTCGGGGCGCAAGGTGGAAATCGGCCTGGTGCCATTCGGTTCGATGGGCCTGACAGTGTTCGGCCTGTTGCTGTGGTGGCATTCCGGAAACTTCCCGCAGAACGTCCAGGCCAACGACTGGCTGGCGATTCTGGGCTACGGCCAGGCGTGGTGGGTGTTGCTGGACATTCTGGGCATCGGGATCTTTGGCGGCTTTTACATCGTGCCGCTGTATGCGTTGATCCAGTCCCGCACGCCGGAGAAAGAGCGCTCGCGGGTCATTGCCTCGAACAACATCCTCAATGCGCTGTTCATGGTGGTGTCGGCGATTGTCTCGATCATCTTCCTGAGCGTCGTCAAGCTGTCGATCCCGCAACTGTTTCTCGTGGTGTCGCTGATGAACATCGCGGTCAATACCTACATCTTCAAGATCGTCCCGGAATTCACCATGCGTTTCATGATCTGGCTGCTCAGCCATTCCATGTACCGCGTCGAGCACCGTGATCTGGAGCAGATCCCAGAGGAGGGCGCGGCGCTGCTGGTGTGCAACCATGTGTCGTTCGTCGATGCGCTGCTGATTGCAGGCTCGGTGCGTCGGCCGATCCGGTTCGTCATGTATTACAAGATCTTCAACATCCCGGTGCTCAACTTCATTTTCCGCACCGCCGGTGCGATCCCGATTGCCGGGCGTGGCGAGGATCTGCTGATCTACGACCAGGCATTCAAGCGCATTGCCGAGTATTTAAAGGAAGGTGAGCTGGTGTGCATCTTCCCAGAAGGGAAATTGACCACCAACGGCGAGATTGACGAGTTCAAGGGCGGCATGACCCGCGTGCTGGAGGAGACGAATGTGCCAGTGATTCCGCTGGCGTTGCAGGGGTTGTGGGGCAGCTTTTTCAGCCGCGATCCGGACAAGGGCGTGTTTCGCCGCTTGTGGTCGCGGGTGACCCTGGTGGCGGGGCCTGCATTGGCGGGCGATCAATCTGAGCCCGCGCTGGTGCGCGAGCGGGTGGCGCAGTTGCGTGGGGAGATGCGCTAACCCCCCCCTTGTAGGAGCGCGCTTGCCCGCGATTGCGCTGTGTCAGATTTGATATTGCTGACTGACACGACGCTGTCGCGGGCAAGCGCGCTCCTACAGGTGCGTTATTCGGTGGCGGTTTCGCCGGCGGGCTCCGGCTCCATCTTGCGGAAATACGTCGAAAGCAACGCGCCGCTGATGTTGTGCCACACGCTGAACAGCGCACTCGGCACGGCCGCCAGTGGCGAGAAGTGCGCGCTGGCCAGTGCGGCGCCCAGGCCTGAGTTCTGCATGCCGACTTCCAGCGACAGCGACTTGCGCTGCGCCAGTGGCAGTTTGAACAGCTTGCCGGTGAAGTAACCCAGCAGGAAGCCGAAGCTGTTGTGCAGGATCACCACGGCCATGATCAACAGGCCCGATTCTGCGATCTTCGCCTGGCTGGCCGCGACCACCGCGCAGACGATCATCACGATACTCACCACCGAAATCAGCGGCAGCACGTCGACGGCGAATTGCACCCTGGCGCCGAGCAGACGCTGGGCAACGACGCCGAGCACGATCGGCAGCATCACCAGTTGCAGGATCGACCAGAACATTTCCATGAAAGACACCGGCAGCCAGGCAGAGGCCAGCAGCCAGATCAGCGCAGGGGTCAGCAGCGGGGCGAGGAGGGTGGTGACGGCGGCGATGGCCACCGACAGCGCCAGATCGCCTTTGGCCAGCCAGGTCATGACGTTGGACGAAGTGCCGCTCGGGCAGCAGCCGACCAGGATCACACCCACGGCGATTTCCGCCGGCAGGTGAAACACCTGGCACAACAGCCACGCCACACCCGGCATGATCACGAAATGCGCGACCACACCCAGGGCCACACGCCACGGATGGCGCACGACCTCGGAAAAATCTTCAAGCTTGAGCGTCAGGCCCATGCCGAACATGACCAGGCCCAACAAAGGCACGATCAGGGTCTTGAGGCTGATGAACCAGCTGGGGAACAGAAACGCCAGCACGGCGAACAACAGCACCCAGTATGCAAAGGTATTACCGACAAAACGACTCAATGCAGCCAGGGCACGCATGGCTTGCTCCTTTTATTGTTTGGTTCTACATGCTGTAGGAGCGCGCTTGCCCGCGACTGCGGTGTGCCAGACAACATCTACATTGCTGACCCACCGACATCGCGAGCAAGCTCACTCCTACAGGATTTCGATTGGCGCAGAATTCACAGACGACATGAATCATGTAGGAGTGAGCTTGCTCGCGATGGCTATTCCCTAGGCGCCATCTCTGTATCTGACCCACCGCCATCGCGGGCAAGCGCGCTCCTACAAGGCGTGGTGAATCAGATCCCCTGCGGAATCTCTTCACCGCCCAGGGCGTTGAACAGGTCAGGCAGGAACTCGCCGAAGGTCAGCATCATCAGGGTGAAGCTGGCGTCCTGCTGGCCCAGGGCATCGTCGCCGCCGTCCTGTTCGGCCTGATCCTGCAACAGGTCTTCGAACTTCAGGCGCTTAACGCCCAGTTTGTCGTCCAGCACGAAAGACAGCTTGTCCTGCCAGGCCAGCGACAGTTGAGTCACGACCTTGCCGGTGCTCAGGTGCAGCTGGATTTCGTCGCTGGTCAGGTCCTGACGCTTGCATTTGACGATGCCGCCGTCTTCGTGGGTGTCGCGCAGTTCGCACTCGTCCAGCACAAAGAAGTTCTCGGCAGTCTCGCCGCTCTTGACCCAGTCGGTCATGACGGCGGTCGGTGCGGTCTTCACGGTCACCGGACGAACCGGCAGCGAGCCAACCACTTCACGCAGGGTCGAGAGCAGGTCTTCGGCGCGTTTCGGGCTGGAGGCGTTGACCAGAATGACGCCTTGTTTAGGGGCGATGGCGGCGAAGGTCATCGAGCGACGGATGAACGCGCGCGGCAGGAAGGCCTGGATGATTTCATCCTTGAGCTGGTCGCGTTCTTTCTTGTAGACCTTGCGCATCTGCTCGGTCTCGATCTCTTCGACTTTCTCTTTAAGTGCATCGTTGACCACGCTGCCCGGCAGGATGCGTTCTTCCTTGCGCGCGCTGATCAGCATGAAATCGCCACTGACGTGCACCAGCGGCGCGTCTTCGCCCTTGCCGAACGGGGCGATGAAACCGTAAGTGGTCAACTCCTGGCTGGCACAAGCACGTGCAGGCTTGGTCGCCAATGCGGTTTCCAGCGCCTCTGCGTCAAATGGCAGGTCCTGGGTCAGGCGGTACACAAGCAGGTTTTTGAACCACATGGGGTACATCTCTCCTTTATACAAAGGGGGGCATTATTCGCTGCCGGGCCCTCGCGGCCAACCCTGATGTAACCCTTTGGTTGGATTATAAAAATTTTTTAAAAAAGTGCTTGCCAGAGGTTGGATCGCTCCGTAGAATGCGCGCCACACCGAGAGACAAGGGTGATTAGCTCAGCCGGGAGAGCATCTGCCTTACAAGCAGAGGGTCGGCGGTTCGATCCCGTCATCACCCACCACTCGTTGAAAGGTGTTACGCGCAGCGGTAGTTCAGTCGGTTAGAATACCGGCCTGTCACGCCGGGGGTCGCGGGTTCGAGTCCCGTCCGCTGCGCCATATTGAGTTACGAGGCCCTTGAACTCCTCGTAACGACAGAGAAAGCGACCTTAGGGTC
This sequence comes from Pseudomonas sp. NPDC090201, assembly GCF_044746825.1. Classification (NCBI taxonomy): domain Bacteria; kingdom Pseudomonadati; phylum Pseudomonadota; class Gammaproteobacteria; order Pseudomonadales; family Pseudomonadaceae; genus Pseudomonas; species Pseudomonas sp. NPDC090201. The sequence goes on along the minus strand of NZ_JBIVCX010000001.1, from coordinate 727,069 downwards.
GCTTTTTTTGTGCCTGCGATTTGGTCAATGCCAGGTTTGCAGAAGCCGGCATGCCGGCCCCTGCCATGTCGGCTCGTCAGCCCACGGTAATGGTTGGCAATTCAGCCAGACTCACCGTCTGCTCTTTGCGCGGCGCCAGAATCTCTGCTTCGCCTTCCACCACCAGATCACCGTTCTGATTGAACACGTTGGTGGCGATGCGCACCTTGAACTTGGGCAGCTTTTCGAGAATTTCCAGGCGTACGGTGAGGGTGTCACCGATTTTTACCGGCTTCTGAAAGCTCATCTGCTGACCCAGGTAGATGGTGCCTGGCCCAGGCAGCTCGCAGGCGACCGCTGCGCTGATGAGTGCGCCACTGAACATGCCGTGGGCGATGCGATCCTTGAACATGGTCTTGGCCGCGAACTCCTGGTCCAGATGCACCGGGTTGCGGTCACCGGACATTTCGGCGAACAACTGAATGTGGCGCTCTTCGACAGTCTTGGTGTATTCGGCTTTCTGGCCGACTTCAAGGGCTTCGTAGGGCGTATTGGTGACTTGAGACATGTTGCGGTCCTGTGACGTTATAAGGAAATAAGAGGCTTTAACCTGATCGGTCATTCGCTGCGGCGGGGTCTTGGCCGTGCCAGCGCGTCCTCAAGCCAGGCGAGTAAATCACGGGTGACTTCCTCACGGTGGGTTTCATTGAAGACTTCATGCCGCGCTTGGGGGTAGATCTTCAGCGTGACGGACTGATGATCGGTGCCGGTCAAGGCGTCTGCCAGATCCTTGAGACGCTTGCCTTCACTCACCGGATCACATTCGCCGCCCATAATCAGGATCGGCAGGCTCTTGTCGATCTGCGAGAGGTTGGAGGTCTTGCTGATCTGCTGCAAGCCACCGAGCATGTCCAGCCAGAACTGGTTGGTGCAGCGAAACCCGCAGAGCGGGTCCTTGACGTACTTGTTGACTTCTTCGGGATCGCGGCTGAGCCAGTCGAATGGCGTGCGAACCGGCTTGAACCTGTTGTTGAATGAGCCAAATGACAGGTATTCGATCAGCGCACTGCGCCCGGTAGCCCCTTGACGCCAGCGCTCCATGCGCGCCACCACGGCGGCGCTTCGATAAAGTGCAACCGGCTGGAAATTCGAACCGCTGAGCACCGCGCCCTGGACGCTGGCGCTGTGGTGCAGCAGATAGGCCTGGGCAATGTAGCTGCCCATGCTGTGGCCCAGCACGAAAACCGGCGCCCCGGGATGACGCTGGGTCGCGCAGGCCTGCAGGATCGCCAGGTCACCCACCACCTTGTTCCAGCCATCCTGGTCGGCGTAGTGGCCCAGGACGCCATTGGCTGCGGTGCGGCCATGGCCGCGCTGGTCGTGGGCATACAGGGCAAAGCCGACTTCGGCCAGCGCTGCGCCCAGGCGCTCATAGCGCCCACTGTGTTCGGCCATCCCGTGTGACAGCACCACCACCGCCCTGGGGCCTGTCATCGGCAGCCAGGCGTTGACGTACAGGCGATTGTGATCACTGGTGTCCAGCCAAAAGGCATCGTGTTTCATGGCGTTTCCTTACGTGGTATCGAATGACCTTGTAAAAAATTGTCTCGAATTAGCGCGCTGACACTCATCTAGAACCAGTGTATAGCTCTTGCCAGATGGCATGCCGTTCACCCACAAGATTCACGACGCTGATGACGATTTGCCTTCTGTACGCCAACTGCTAACGTCCGGCAGCAACGGCATTCTCAGGTAAGAGGATAAAAACAACATGCAACCTGATTTCTGGAACGACAAACGCCCGGCCGGGGTTCTCCCCGATGTGGACCTTGCGGCATACAAATCTGTGGTGGAGGTCTTCGAGCTCAGTTGCAGGAAGTTCGCCGATCGCCCGGCCTACAGCAACATGGGCGTGACCCTCAGCTATGCCGAGCTTGAGCGCCAGTCGGCGGCGTTCGCCGGTTACCTGCAGCAGCGCACCGATCTCAAGCCCGGTGATCGCATTGCCGTGCAGATGCCCAACCTGATCCAGTACCCCATCGCCGTGTTCGGCGCCATGCGCGCCGGGTTGATCGTGGTCAACACCAACCCGCTGTACACCGCCCGCGAGATGCGTCACCAGTTCAAGGATTCCGGTGCCCGCGCGCTGGTGTACCTGAATGTGTTCGGCAAGAACGTCCAGGAAGTGCTGCCCGATACCGACATCCAGTACCTGATCGAAGTGAAGATGGGCGACATGCAGTCCCCGGCCAAGGGCTGGCTGGTCAACACGGTCGTTGAAAAGGTCAAGAAACTCGTCCCGGAATATCACCTGCCCCAGGCGGTGCCGTTCAAGAGTGTCCTCAAGCAGGGGCGCGGCGTGCAGTTGCAGCCGGTGGCGCTGGATCTGGAAGACATCGCAGTGCTGCAATACACCGGCGGCACCACCGGCTCGCCCAAGGGCGCGATGCTGACCCATGGCAACCTGGTGGCGAACATGCAGCAGGTTTACGCCTGCATGTTGCAGCACGGGCCGGACGGCAGCCCGATCTTCAAGCAGGGCGGCGAGATCATGGTCGCGCCGCTGCCGATGTACCACATCTATGCCTTCACCTGTAACTGCATGTGCATGATGGTCAGCGGCAACCACAACCTGCTCATCACCAACCCTCGGGACATCGGCGGCTTCATCAAGGAGCTGAAGAAGTGGAAGTTCTCGGCGATGGTCGGGCTCAACACCCTGTTCGTGGCGCTGATGGATCATCCGGAGTTCAAAAGCCTGGATTTCTCCAGCCTGCGCCTGACCAACTCGGGTGGCACGGCGCTGGTCAAATCCACCGCCGAGCGCTGGCTCAAGCTGACCGGCTGCCCCATCGTCGAGGGCTACGGCCTGACTGAAACCGCGCCGGTGGCGACGGCCAATCCTTATGGCGACAAGTCGAAGCTGGGCACCGTCGGCATGCCGGTACCGGGGACCACAGCCAAGGTCATCAGTGACGACGGCGCCGAATTGCCATTGGGCGAGCGGGGCGAGCTGTGCCTGAAAGGGCCGCAGATCATGCTCGGCTACTGGCACCGCCCGGAGGCCACCGCTGAAGTGCTGGACAGCGAGGGTTGGCTCAAGACCGGTGATATCGCCGTGATCGACCCGGACGGTTTCATCCGCATCGTCGACCGCAAGAAGGACATGATTATCGTCTCCGGCTTCAACGTGTACCCCAACGAGGTGGAAGACGTGGTGTCGCGCCATCCGAAGGTCGCCAATTGCGCGGTGATCGGCGTGCCGGACGAGCGTTCCGGGGAAGCGGTCAAGCTGTTCGTCGTGCCTCGGGAGGCCAGCCTCACCGTTGAGGAACTCAAGGCGTACTGCAAGGAGAACTTCACCGGCTACAAGATTCCCAAGCAGATTGTGTTGCGCGAATCGTTGCCCATGACGCCGGTGGGCAAGATCCTCAGGCGAGAGCTACGCGATATCGCCTGAGCCAGCTATATAAAGAAGCGGCGTGTTGAAAAACACGCCGTTTTTTATTGAGCGCCTGTAGGAGCGCGCTTGCCCGTGATGGCGGTGTGTCTGATATCGCATCGTCAGCCGACGGGACGCCGTCGCGGGCAAGCGCGCTCCTACAGAGATTTGTGGAATTCTGGTGATTAGGTTCATTGCTCTAAACGTGACTTAAACATATTCAAGAGTCATGTTTATGACTTTAGGGGCCACTATTGGCTCTAGTCGGCCTCAGACAAAGCTGCTACGCTCGGCCCGCTTTTTGTTCAGTCGATAAGCAAAAAGCAGTTGCTACGAATTCCAAACACAAGAAATCATCGCACAAAGCGGTGTGTAGAAACGTCGTCGCTGAGGAGTCGGCTTCCATGATAGAAAACTTCTGGAAGGATAAATATCCGTCTGGTATCGCTGCCGATATCGACCCGGACGAATATCCAAACGTTCAGGCGGTATTGAAACAGTCCTGCGAGCGTTTCGCCAACAAACCTGCGTTCAGCAACCTGGGCAAGACACTCACCTATGGTGAGATGTACGAGTTGTCCGGGGCGTTTGCCGCTTACCTGCAGCAGCACACCGACCTGCAGCCGGGCGACCGCATCGCCGTGCAGCTGCCCAACGTGCTGCAATACCCGATTGCCGTGTTCGGTGCCATTCGCGCCGGCCTGATCGTGGTCAACACCAACCCGCTGTACACCGCGCGGGAAATGGAACACCAGTTCAATGACTCCGGTGCCAAGGCGCTGGTGTGCCTGGCGAACATGGCGCACCTGGCCGAAAAGGTCGTGCCTAAAACCGGCGTCAAGCACGTCATCGTCACCGAAGTCGCGGACCTGTTGCCGCCGCTCAAGCGCCTGCTGGTCAACAGCGTCATCAAGTACGTGAAGAAGATGGTGCCGCCGTTTCATCTGCCGCGAGCCGTCAAGTTCAACGACGTGCTGGCCATGGGGCAGGGCAAGGCCGTGCAGGATGTTTCGCCGAAAAGCAGCGACGTTGCCGTGCTGCAATACACCGGCGGCACCACGGGCGTTGCCAAGGGCGCGATGCTGACCCACCGGAACCTGATCGCCAACATGCTGCAATGCAAGGCGTTGATGGGCTCCAACCTCAATGAAGGCTGCGAGATCCTCATCACCCCGCTGCCGCTGTACCACATCTACGCGTTCACCTTTCACTGCATGTCGATGATGCTGATCGGCAACCACAACATCCTGATCAGCAACCCGCGCGACCTGTCGGCGATGGTCAAGGAGTTGTCGAAGTGGAAGTTCAGCGGCTTCGTCGGCCTCAATACGCTGTTCGTGGCGCTGTGCAACAACGCCGATTTCCGCAACCTGGATTTCTCGGCGCTGAAAGTCACCCTGTCCGGCGGCATGGCGCTGCAACAGGCCGCTGCCGAGCGTTGGAAGGAAGTCACCGGCTGTTCGATCTGTGAAGGTTACGGCATGACCGAAACCAGCCCGGTGGCCACGGTCAACCCGATCCAGAAGATCCAGATGGGCACCATCGGCATTCCCGTGCCCTCGACCCTGTGCAAGACCGTCAACGACGCCGGCGAAGAACTGCCGCTGGGCGAAGTGGGCGAGCTGTGCGTCAAGGGCCCGCAAGTGATGAAAGGCTACTGGCAGCGCCAGGAAGCCACCGACGAAATGCTCGACGCCGAAGGCTGGCTCAAGACCGGCGACATCGCGGTGATTCAGCCCGACGGCTACATGCGCATCGTCGACCGCAAGAAGGACATGATTCTGGTGTCCGGCTTCAACGTCTATCCCAATGAACTGGAAGACGTGCTCGCGACCCTGCCGGGCGTGCTGCAATGCGCGGCCATTGGCGTGCCGGATGAAAAATCGGGCGAGGCGATCAAGATCTTCGTGGTGGTCAAGCCGGGCGCGACCCTGACCAAGGAACAGGTGATGGAGCACATGCGCGCCAACGTCACCGCCTACAAGGTGCCACGCAGCGTGGAATTCCGCGACGCGCTGCCGACCACCAACGTCGGCAAGATCCTGCGCCGCGAGTTGCGTGATGAAGAGCTGAAGAAGCTAGCGCTGAAAAAACCGGCGTGATGTTTTTTCTCTGACAAACCCCGCTCCGTGCGGGGTTTGTTGTTTTACGCGGGTTGCCCCGACAACGCAGGACCTGTAGGAGCGCGCTTGCCCGCGACCGCGGTGTCCCTGATACACATTTGCCGACTGGCACGCCGCCGTCGCGGGCAAGCGCGCTCCTACAGGGTTCGTGTCGCGCCAAACATCGATGGCTCTTCACCGGCAATGTGTCGTCCGCGAGCAAATCTGCGACAATCCGCGCCCTGAATTCAGACAGAAAAGACTTCGCGCCCTGATGACCGACGAATCGACCTCCATCGACCAACTGTTCAAGAACCTCGACCACGCGATGACCAGTGACCGTCATCGCCTGCGTCGCCAGTTGCACGAACTGCGCAAGAAGCCCGACGAGGCTAAGCTTGCGCAGTGGGTCGAGCGTGTCCAGGCGTCGTGCGCGCAAGTGGTCAGCCGTCAGCAGAGCGTGCCGGCGATCCGCTATGACGACAACCTGCCCATCGCCGCCAAGCGCGACGAGATCAAGGCTGCGCTGCTCAAGCACCAGGTGCTGATCATCGCCGGCGAAACCGGCTCGGGCAAAACCACCCAGTTGCCGAAGATCTGCCTGGAAATCGGCCGCGGTCAGCACGGCCTGATCGGCCACACCCAGCCTCGACGGATCGCCGCGCGCAGTGTCGCCAGCCGTGTCGCCGAAGAGATCGGCACCCCGCTGGGCGCGCTGGTCGGCTATCAGGTGCGGTTCGAGGACCAGAGCGACAGCAACACCCTGATCAAGCTGATGACCGACGGCATCCTGCTGGCCGAAACCCAGCACGACCGTTTCCTGGAACGCTACGACACGATCATCGTCGACGAAGCCCACGAACGCAGCCTGAACATCGACTTCCTGCTGGGCTTCCTGAAGACCTTGCTGCCTCGCCGGCCGGACCTGAAAGTCATCATCACCTCGGCGACCATCGACCTGGAGCGCTTCTCGGAACACTTCGACAAGGCGCCGATCATCGAAGTCTCGGGCCGGACCTTCCCGGTGGAAACCTGGTATCGCCCGATGACCGCCGAGCAGGACGAAGAGGGCAACAGCGTCGAGGAAGACCTGACCGTCGATCAGGCGATCCTCGCCACACTGGACGAGTTGGCCGCATTCGAACGCAGCGAGCGCAAGTCCCCGGGTGACGTGCTGGTGTTCCTGCCGGGCGAGCGGGAGATTCGCGATGCCGCCGAGGTGCTGCGCAAGGCCCAGCTCAAACACACGGAAATCCTGCCGCTGTATGCGCGACTGACTCCGGCTGAGCAGCAGAAGATTTTCCAGTCCCATCCGGGGCGCCGCGTGGTGCTGGCGACCAACGTCGCGGAAACCTCGCTGACGGTGCCGGGCATTCGCTATGTGATTGACACCGGCACTGCGCGCATCAGCCGTTACAGCTATCGGGCCAAGGTTCAGCGCTTGCCCATCGAGGCGATTTCCCAGGCCAGCGCCAACCAGCGCAAGGGCCGTTGCGGCCGGGTCGAGCCGGGGCTGTGCGTGCGGTTGTACAGCGAGGAAGATTTCCTCTCGCGCCCTGAATTCACCGACCCTGAGATCCTGCGCACCAACCTTGCGGCGGTCATCCTGCAGATGCTGCATTTGCGCCTGGGGCAGATCAACGATTTCCCGTTCATCGAGCCGCCAGATGGCAAGGCGATCAGCGACGGTTTCAACCTGTTGCAGGAACTGTCGGCGGTCTCCCGCGAGAACCAGTTGACGCCTCTGGGCCGTCAACTGGCGCGCCTGCCGGTCGACCCGCGCATGGGCCGCATGCTGCTGGAAGCGGCAAAACAGGGCAGCTTGCAGGAAGTGCTGATCGTCGCGAGCGCCATGTCGATCCAGGACCCCCGCGAGCGTCCGCCGGAGCGTCAGCAGGCCGCCGACCAGGCCCATGCACAATGGAAGGATCAGGATTCGGACTTCGCCGGGCTGGTCAATCTCTGGCGTGGCTTCGAGGAGCAGCGCCAGGCGTTGACCTCAAGCCCGCTGCGCAACTGGTGCCGGCGCAACTTCCTCAACTACCTGCGCCTGCGTGAGTGGCGCGATTCCCATCGCCAGCTCAGCCTGATCTGCCGCGAGCTGCAATTGACGGTCAACAAGGAGCCGGCTGACTTCGCCAAATTCCACAAGGCGGTGCTCTCGGGCTTGCTGAGCCAGATCGGCCAGAAAACCGAAGAAGGCGACTACCTTGGTGCCCGTCAGCGCCGCTTCTGGGTGCACCCGTCTTCTGGGCCGGGCAGAAAACGCCCGCAATGGATCATGGCCGCAGAACTTGTGGAAACCACCAAGCTGTACGCGCGGATGGTGGCCAAGATCGAGCCCGACTGGATCGAGCCGCTGGCCGGCCATCTGCTCAAGAAGAACCACTTTGAACCGCACTGGGAGAAGAAGCGCGGCCAGGTCGTGGCCTTCGAGCAGATCACCCTGTTCGGCCTGATCGTGGTCGGGCGCCGGCCTGTGCACTTCGGGCCGATCGATCCGGTGGTGTCCCGCGAGTTCTTCATTCGCGAAGGTCTGGTGCGCGGCGAAATCCACTCCAGGGCCAAATGCCTGAGCGCCAATACCAAGCTGTTGGAACAGCTCGACGAACTGGAAGCCAAGGCCCGGCGGCGCGACATTCTGGCGGATGAGGAAACCCTGTTCGCCTTCTATGACGAGCGCCTGCCGGACGAAATCCACCAGACCGCGACCTTCGATGCCTGGTACCGGATGGAGAGCCAGAAAAACCCGCAACTGCTCATCATGCGAGAAGAGGACGTGCTGGCCCGCGAAGCCAGTGAAGTCACCGCCAACCTTTACCCGGACACCCTGCGCCTGGGCGATTTGACCCTGCCACTGAGCTACCACTTCGAGCCCAACCATCCACGTGATGGCGTGACCCTGCGCGTACCGGCGCCGCTGTTGTTGTCGCTGCCGGCCGAGCGACTGGAGTGGCTGGTGCCGGGCTTGCTGGAAACCAAGTGCGTGGCGCTGGTGCGCAACCTGCCCAAGGCGCTGCGCAAGAACTTCGTGCCGGTGCCGGATTTCGTCAAGGCGGCGCTGCAACGCATGGTCTTCGCCGAGGGCTCGCTGCCCCAGGCGCTGGGCCGTGAACTGCTGCGCATGACCGGCGCCCGCGTGCCGGACGAGGCCTGGACCGAAGCCGCCCAGCAGGTGGAAAGCCACCTGAAGATGAACCTGGAAGTGGTCGACGCCAACGGCAAGTTCCTCGGCGAAGGCCGCGATCTGGACGAGCTGACCGCACGCTTCGCCGAAGCCGGACAGGCCGCCCTGGCCGTGCCGCAAACGGCGAAAAGCCAGCAGCCGGTAGAGGCCAAGGGCTTCGCGGCGGTGGCCGAGAAGACCCAGCAGAAGATCGCCGGGCTTTCCATGACGGTCTACCCGGCGCTGGTGGAAGAGGGTGGCGCGGTCAAGGAAGGGCGTTTCTCGACCGCGGCCGAAGCGGAGTACCAACACCGCCGCGCCTTGCAGCGCCTGTTGCTGCAACAGTTGGCCGAACCTGCGAAATTCCTGCGCAGCAAACTGCCGGGGCAGACTGAGCTGGCGTTGTTGTACCGCGACATGGGCCGGGTCGATGCCTTGATCGAAGACATTCTGCTGGCAAGCCTGGACACCTGCATTCTCGAAGGCGAAGCCACCTTGCCGCGGGATGGCGCGGGGCTGATGTCGCTGGCCGAACGCAAGCGCGGCAGCCTCACCGAACACGCCGAGCGCCTGGCGCGGCTGACGCTGGAGATTCTCAAGCTCTGGCATGGCCTGCAAAAGCGCTTCAAGGGCAAGATCGACCTGGCCCAGGCGGTGGCGTTGAACGACATCAAGGCGCAACTCGGCAAGCTGGTGTACCCAGGTTTCGTGCGCGAGACGCCGGCGCAGTGGCTCAAGGAGCTGCCGCGCTATTTGAAGGCCATTGAACTGCGCCTTGAGAAACTCGGCTCGCAAGTGCAGAAGGACCGGGTGTGGAGCATCGAGCTGGGCAACCTCTGGGCGCAGTACCAGACCCGCGCCGACAAACACGCCCAGGAAGGCAAGCGCGACCCGGAACTGGCGGTCTACCGCTGGTGGCTGGAGGAATACCGCGTGTCACTGTTCGGCCAGCAATTGGGGACCAAGGTGCCGATTTCGGACAAGCGCCTGAGCAAGCAGTGGAGTGCGGTGGAGGGCTGAGGTGCAGCACCGGCCCGTAGGAGCGCGCTTGCCCGCGAGGCGGTTGTCAGGCGCCCAATGTGTGGCAGACCTGGCGCAATCGCGGGCAAGCGCGCTCCTACGGGGATCGTGCATGCCTAGCGCCAAATCCCGGCCGTTATGGCAAACTTCACGGCTAAAACCTCAAGTGTTACTAATAGCAATCCTCCGTATAACGGGGGATTTTACCGTTGCATTGGTACTGTCGTTCCAGAAATGGCCAGCACCATGCTTGCGCAGGCGCTTTGTCTGCTGCCATCCAAAAAGAGAGGAACGACCGTGTACGACGTCGTGATCAGTGGCACCGGGCTCTATACCCCCTCCAACAGCATTTCCAATGAAGAGCTGGTTCATTCCTTCAACACCTACGTCGCGCAATTCAACGCCGACAACGCCGCCGCCATCGAGGCGGGCCAGGTCCAGGCGCTGACCGAATCCAGCGCGGCCTTCATCGAGAAAGCCAGTGGCATCAAGAGCCGTTTCGTCATGGACAAGGACGGCATTCTCGACCCGCAGCGCATGAAGCCACGCCTGCCCGAGCGCTCCAACGACGAATGGTCGATCCTCTGCCAGATGGGCACAGCGGCCGCCGAACAGGCCTTGCAGCGCGCCGGCAAGACCGCCGCCGACATCGACGGCGTCATCGTCGCCTGCTCCAACCTGCAACGCGCCTACCCTGCGATTTCCATCGAAATCCAGGCGGCATTGGGTGTGCAGGGGTTCGGTTTCGACATGAACGTTGCCTGCTCTTCGGCCACCTTCGGCATCCAGACCGCCTGCAACAGCATCAAACTGGGCCAGGCGCGGGCATTGCTGGTCATCAGCCCTGAGATCTGCTCGGCACACCTGAACTTCCGTGACCGCGACAGCCACTTCATCTTCGGCGACGCCGCCACGGCTGTAGTAGTCGAGCGCGCAGACCTTGCGACCTCAGCCGAACAGTTCGACATCGTCAGCACCAAGCTGCTGACCACCTTCTCAAACAACATTCGCAACAACTTCGGCTTCCTCAACCGCACCGCCGAAGAAGGCGAGGGCAAGGCGGACAAGCTGTTCGTGCAGGAAGGCCGCAAGGTGTTCCGTGACGTCTGCCCGATGGTCGCGGAGCTTGTGGGCGCTCACCTTGAAGAAAACAATCTGAACGTCAGCGACGTGAAACGCTTCTGGCTGCATCAGGCCAACCTGAGCATGAACCACCTGATCGTCAAGAAACTGCTGGGCCGCGACGCCACGGTCGAAGAAGCGCCGGTGATCCTCGACACCTACGCCAACACAAGCTCAGCGGGCTCGGTCATCGCCTTCCACAAATACCAGGCCGACCTGCCAAGCGGCGCGCTGGGCGTGCTCAGCTCGTTTGGTGCGGGGTATTCGATCGGCAGCGTGATCTTGCGCAAGAAGTAAAGCCGCCTGCGTTCCCGTAGCAGCACGGCTTGCCGGCGGGGCGTTGTGTCAGACAGCACATCAGTCACAGACACACCGCTCCCGCCGGCAAGCCGTGCTGCTACAGGTTTTTTTTGCGTTCAGAAAAATGTGTTCGCAGCCCAAACAAAAACAGCCCGGCACTGACCTGTCGGAACGGATGATGGGGATCCGACAGGGCAACGGCGGGCTGTGAGACTCACATCAAGCCTGGAGGGAGCGCTCAAGGCTTGATGCTTTTAGCTTGAAGCTTGCCGCTTGAAGCTTACGGCTGCTCCTCTTAGAACTTGGCAATCACATCCAGTTGCAGGGTGTTGGCATCCTGGTCACGCGCAGCACCTGCGAACGCGAAGTCTGCCTTGGTCAGGAAGTACGTGGCGCCCAGGGTGAAGTTCTTGTCAACATCGTAGGAAACGCTCAGCTTGTGACCGCGCGAACCGGTGGTGCCGTTGGCGAAGTCCGAGTCGGTGAAGGCGCCAACCACTGCGTTACGCTGAGTATCGCGATAGTTGTAGTCCAGGCCGAAACCGAACACCTTGGTCTTCACGCCAGCCAGCCATGCAGTGTCCTGGTCGCTGTCGGTGGCGCTGTTGACCACGTACTGGCCGTACAGGCCCACTGGAACGACCAGGCCGGTCAGGTCGAGTTGACCGAAGCCTTCATACAGACGGAAGTCGTTGGTGTTGTTGCCGTTGATGCCCAGGCCACAGAACGTGGTGCTGGTGCTCGCTGCGGCAGGGTTGCAGTCGTTGGAGTGCTGGTACTGGTAAACGGAACCGCCCAGGGTCATCTTGACGTTGTCGGTGACCGCGATACGTGTACCCAGCTGACCGGCGTTCAGACGCAGGTCGTTCTTGAACTGAGTGCCGTCGCCGCTGATGTTGTCCTTGAGGGTGTAAGTACCGGCACTACCGAACAGCTCGAAGCCCTTGGTGACTGGCACGCTGTAAGTGGCTGCCAGACCTTCCGGGTTGATGTCGCTATCCCAGATCACGTCGCCTTCGCTGACCCATGGCTGGGCCATCTTGCCGCCGATCACGTGCAGGTTCTGGATGGCAGTCGGGTGGTAGTCGATATAGCCCTGATCCAGCCACAGGTCTTTCTTGGTGAAGTAATCGTTCTGGTCAACGTTGGTGGAGTTGGCCTTGTTGTCGCCGCCAGTGGCGATACGAATACCAGTGCTGACTTGTGGGTTGATGTCGGTGTAGGCGCCCAGACGAACACGGATACGCTGACGGTTCTTGTCCTGGCTGTTGTTTTGATCGTCGATCTTGACGGTCTCTTGGCGGACACGCACGTCACCCTTGAACTGGGTCTTGGCAGCCCATGCCACTTTCTGTTCGAAAGCCGACAGGTCGGAAGACTTGGCGGTGGCGGCGGCGATCTGGTCGGCTTGTGCCTTTTGTGCTTGAGCTTGAGCCTGCTGATCCTTGGCAAGTTCGGTTTGCAGTTCGCTGTACTGAGCCTGCGAAATCGAACCGTTGGCCTTGAGCATGTCGAGCAGTTTCGCGTCGACTGCGGCGCTGGCCGGAACACTCAGGGCCAGCAGCATACCGCCACACAGGGCTGCCGCAGTTTTCGTGGAAGCAAGACGCATATCAATCTCCGTAGATGAGAAGGGATGACAAAGGCCATCCAGGGAACAACCGACCCGGAGTGGGCGGAAAAAAGTCAGGTTTTAAGAACCGGGGGCTCTAAAAACAGGCGCCAGTATTGCGACGGATTATTACGAAACGATGGCTATGTGATGGCATGTCGATGACATGTGAAAATTTCGTGGAACCCGCGAGCTAGAGCGCTGTCATCGCAAATTTCATGTGCAATGGGTTTCAATAAGTGATAATGCGCAAACGTTGGCGCGGTTCTGGAGGGGGCGATGTCGTTACACCGTTTGGACAGGCTGTCGGATCTGGCACCCCAGGAGTGGGATGCGCTGATCCCCGGCGATTCACCGTTCCTGCGCCACGGTTTTCTCAGTTCGCTGGAAGACAGCGGCAGCCTGGGGCCGCGTTCGGGATGGCGTGCCGAGCATCTTCTACATTACGAAGATGAACGCCTGATTGCCGCGATGCCGACCTATCGCAAGTGGCATTCCTATGGCGAGTACGTGTTCGACCACGCCTGGGCCGACGCCTGTCGCCGGGCAGGGATCACCTACTATCCCAAGCTGCTGGTGGCCGTGCCGTTCAGCCCGGTCAGCGGGCCGAGGTTGCTGGCAAAAACGCCTGAGGACGGGCGCGAACTGCTGGCCTGCCTGCCCGGTTATGCCCAGGCCGAGGAGCTGTCCAGCGTTCACGTCAACTTCAACGACCCGGTGATCGATACGATGCTCGCCGGCCAGCCGGACTGGCTGCAGCGCATCGGCTGTCAGTACCACTGGCAGAACCGCGACTATCGCGACTTTCAGGATTTTCTCGACACCTTGAGTTCACGCAAGCGCAAACAGATGCGCAAGGAACGTGAACAGGTGGCGGGGCAGGGGTTTGATTTCCAGTGGCTGGAAGGGCATGAGCTGAGCGAGGCCCACTGGGATTTCGTCTACGCGTGCTATTCCAACACCTACGAAGTTCGTAGGCAGGCGCCGTATCTCACGCGGGAATTCTTCAGCCTGCTGGCCGAGCGCATGCCCCAGGCGATTCGCGTGGTGCTGGCCAGGCAAGGCGGGCGACCGGTGGCGATGGCGTTCAGCCTGATCGGTGGCGACAGCTTCTACGGGCGCTACTGGGGCTGCCTGGCCGAATTCGACCGGCTGCATTTCGAGACCTGTTTCTATCAGGGCATGGACTACGCCATCGCCAACGGCTTCAAGCGTTTCGATGCCGGGGCGCAGGGCGAGCACAAGTTGATTCGCGGGTTCGAACCGGTGATTACCCACTCATGGCACTACCTGGCCCACCCCGGATTGCGCGAAGCGGTGGCCGGCTTTCTGGAGCAGGAGCGGGCGGGGATTCTGGCCTACGCCGAGGAAGCGCGTTTGGCCTTGCCGTATCGGCAAGCCTGACCGAGACCATTCCTCACTTGCACAGGCATCCATTGTGGGAGTGAGCTTGCTCACGAAGAGGCCGGTACATCCGCTGAATCTCCAGCGCTTGAAATGCCTTTTTCGTGAGCAAGCTCACTCCCACAGGTTCGGTGTTGTTACAACGACTGGGGGGCCAGAGGAAAATCTTCCACGCCCACAAACCCACCGGTCTGGTGCGCCCACAACCGCGCATACAGCCCTTTTTGCGCCAGCAGTTCGGCGTGGGTGCCGCTCTCGGCGATGCGGCCGTTCTCCAGCACGATCAGCCGGTCCATCCGGGCAATTGTCGAGAGACGGTGGGCAATGGCGATGACGGTCTTGCCCTGCATCAGGGTCTCCAGGCTTTCCTGAATGGCGGCTTCCACTTCCGAGTCCAGCGCCGAGGTCGCTTCGTCCATGATCAGGATCGGCGCGTCCTTGAGCAGCACGCGAGTGATCGCGATGCGCTGACGTTGCCCGCCTGAAAGTTTCACCCCGCGTTCGCCCACATGGGCGTCGAGCCCGGTGCGGCCTTCGGAATCGGACAACAGCGGAATGAACTCGTCGGCCCGGGCCTTGCGCATCGCTTCCCACAACTCTGCATCGGTGGCGTTGGGCTTGCCGTACTGCAGGTTGTCGCGGATCGAGCGGTGCAGCAGCGACGTATCCTGAGTGATCATGCCGATGTGCGAGCGCAGGCTTTCCTGAGCGACGTGGGAGATGTCCTGATCGTCGATCAGAATTCGCCCGCCCTGCACGTCATACAAGCGCAGCAGCAGGTTCACCAACGTCGATTTGCCTGCCCCGGACGGTCCGATCAGGCCGATCTTCTCCCCAGGCTTGATGTCCAGGTTCAGGTCATGGATCACACCCTTGCCTTTACCGTACTGGAACTTCAGGTGTTCGAAGCGCACTTCGCCGCGGCTGACGTTCAGTTTCGGCGCGGCCTCGCGATCGGTGACGCCGACCGGCTGGGAAATGCTCTGCAGGCCGTCCTGCACCATGCCGATGTTCTCGAAGATGCCGTTGACCACCCACATGATCCAGCCGGACATGTTGACGATGCGGATCACCAGGCCCGTGGCCAGCGCAATCGCACCCACCGAGATCATCGACTGGGTCCACAGCCACAGCGCAAGGCCGGTGGTCCAGACGATCAGGATGCCGTTGAGGGTGGTGATCACCGTGTCCATTTCGGTAATGACGCGGCCCGCCAGCTGGGTCTTTTCGGTTTGTTCGCTGATCGCTTCCCGTGCGTATTGCTGCTCGGAGCTGGTGTGGGCGAACAGCTTGAGGGTAGTGATGTTGGTGTAGCCATCGACGATTCGCCCCATCAGTTTGGAGCGGGCGTCGGAGGACACCACCGAACGGGCCTTGACCCGTGGCACGAAGTACCACAGCGCGATCACGAACCCGGCGATCCAGCTCAGCAGCGGGATCATCAGCCGCCAGTCGGCCTCGGCAAACAGCACCAGTGCGCCAATCGAGTAGATCAGCACGTGCCACATGGCATCGACCGTCTGCACGGCGGAGTCGCGCAGGGCGTTACCGGTTTGCACGATGCGCTGGGCGATGCGGCCGGCGAAGTCGTTCTGGAAGAAATTGACGCTCTGCTTGAGCACGTAACTGTGGTTCTGCCAGTTGATCATGCTGGTCATGCCGGGGCTGATGGTCTGATGCACTAGCAGGTCGTGCAGGCCGACGAAGATCGGCCGCAGGATCAGCGCGACGATGACCATCCACGCCAGCTCGAAAGCGTGGTCGCTGAAGAAGTTCGGGTTGGGCGCACCCTGGGCCAGGTCGATGATGCGGCTCAGGTAGCTGAACAGTGACACCTCGATCAGCGCACCGATCAGGCCCACCACCAGCAACGCGAGGAAGCTGGGCCAGACCTGCTTGAGGTAATACACGTAGAACGCGACGACCTGGTTGGGGGGCGCGGCGGTCGGGGCGTCGCGGAAGATGTCGATCAGCTTTTCAAAACGACGATAGAGCATTGGCTATGACGCCCACGCTTGAGCGGGCTCTCCATTCTGAGGGGCGGGTCGGGCAGTGCGTTTTTTCAATCGCATGGGTTCTGACCGCATGAAATCACGAATGCTCGGACTCTTTCCCGTGACTGTGTCCCAGAAATGCAAAAGCCGGGCAGGCGCCCGGCTTTTGCGCACTCAGGTAGCTTAGTTCACGCGCTTGGCCGACTTGATCATGATCGGGTCCAGCGGCACGTTTTGCATGCCTTGCTTGTTGCCGGTCTGGACGTTGACGATCTGATCGACCACGTCCATGCCCTTGACCACCTTGCCGAACACCGCGTAGCCGTAGTCGCGGGCGCCGTGGTCGAGCATGGCGTTGTCGACCACGTTGATGAAGAACTGGCTGGTGGCCGAGTTCACGTCCGAGGTGCGGGCCATGGCGATGGTGCCGCGTACGTTATGCAGGCCGTTGTCGGCTTCGTTCTTGATCGGATCGTTGGTCGGCTTCTGCACCATCTGCGCGGTGAAACCGCCGCCCTGGACCATGAAGCCCGGGATCACACGGTGGAAAATGGTGTTGGAGTAGAAGTTGCTGTCCACGTACTTGAGGAAGTTGGCAGTGCTGACCGGCGCCTTGTCCTGGTTCAGCTCGATCTCGACCTGGCCGAAGCTGGTGTCCAGCACGACGTGTGGCGCGGGAGCGGCCATCAGGTTGGAAGCGAACAGCACGGCGGCGGCAGAGAGGGCGATTTTTTTCAGCATGGGGCACAAGTCCTGAATTGATTGTTCGACTGCAAACAGTTGGCAAGGGAAGCACGTTTGCGCAGGTTTGGACAGAGGCATGTGGCGCGATCCCACGTAGCAGCACGGCTTGCCGGCGGGAGCGTCCTGCCATGCAATACATCATTGACTGACACACCGCCCCGCCGGCAAGCCGTGCTGCTACGCGTGGGCGACCTCCTGCTCTTCAATGAATTCCAGTAGCAATTGATTGAACACTTTTGGCTGGTCCAGTGGCGTTGCATGCCGTGAATCTTCGATCACTATCATTTTCGCGCCAGGAATTAAATCGGTGTAGGCCTGTTTCAAAGCCACCGGCGTGTAGTCCCGATCCGCTGTAACGATCAGCGTCGGGCAACTGATTCGCGATAACTTCTCCTGCACACCCCACCCGACAATCGCGCTGAAGCTCGCAAGATAGGCGCGTTTCTCGTTCTGCGCCCAGCGTTTGGCGATCTTGTGCCGCAGGTCGGTTTGTTCGGGCTTGGGAAACAGGTTCTTGCCCAGCCCCTTGCCAATGGTTTCCATGGGAAGCAGCCGTGCCAGCAACCAGCGTTTGGCGAACTGTTTGAAGTCGTCCAGGCGTTTGATCTTCACCTCAGGGGCGCTGTTGACGATGGTCAGGCTCTTGAGCAATTGCGGCTGATCGACTGCCAGTTGAAAGCCGATCATCCCGCCCATGGAAAGCCCCACCAGGTGCACCGGGCCCAGGTGCAGGTGATCGATCAGGGCTTCGATGTCGGCGCTGAAACCGGGGATGCTGTAGCGCTTGCGGGGTTTGTCGGAGCGCCCGTGGCCGCGCACGTCAACGGCAATCACCCGATAATGCGCGGCCAGGGCCGGGATCTGGTATTCCCAGTCCTGGCAGCTCGAGCCCAGACCGTGGACCAGCAGCACCGGGCTGCCGTGGCCATATTCTTCGTAATGCAGGGAACAGCCGTCGTGTTCGAACCAGGGCATGGGTTACGTCCGTGTGTGTCAGTGTCACACCGCCTGCTGCGGCGCCGCGAAGGGCGCATCCAGCGGCGCGGTGTCGAAGGTCTGGATCAGCTCGATGAGGATCTGCGTTGCAGGCCCCAGCGGCTTGTCCTTGCTGGAATAAAGATAGAAGGTCGGGCTGCGGCTGCCACCTTTGTCCAGCGGCAGAATTTTCAGCACGCCTTCGCGCAGTTCTCGCTCGATCATGTGCCGCGGCAGCCAGGCGAAGCCCAGCCCGCTGCTGACAAAGGTCGCAGCAGTGGCCAGGCTGCCCACGGTCCAGCGCTGTTCGGCACCCAGCCAGCCTACGTCGCGAGGCTGATTGCGGCCGGAGTCGCGGATCACCACCTGCAGCTGGCTTTCCAGATCCTGGAACGTCAAATCACGCTGCACCAGATGCAAAGGGTGCTCGGGATGAGCCACGGCGACGAACTCGACGCTGCTCATTTCGGCACCCAGATAGCCCGGGATAGTGAAGCCGCTGATCGCCAGATCGGCCACGCCTTCAAGCAACGCTTCCTCGACGCCCGACAGCACCTCCTCGCGCAGCCGCACCCGGCAGCCACGGCTCTGCGGCATGAAGGCGGTCAGTGCGCGCACCAGTCGTGCATTGGGGTAGGCGGCGTCGACCACCAGTCGCACTTCGGCCTCCCAGCCCTGTTCCATGTGGTGGGCGAGGTCTTCCAGCTGGCTGGCGTTCTTCACCAGTTGCCGTGAGCGACGCAGCAGTACTTCACCGGCTTCGGTCAGCACCGCCTTGCGCCCGTCGATGCGCAGCAGGGGCACGCCGAGCTGGTCCTGCATCCGAGCTACCGTGTAGCTCACCGACGACTGGGACCGGTGCAGCGCCTCGGCCGCTTGGGCAAAGCCGCCATGATCGACAACGGCCTGCAGGGTGCGCCATTGATCAAGGGTTACGCGGGGCGCTTTCATGTGTGGATCCTTCTGTCCTAAGCTGGCAGCCTCATAAATGGAGACTGCCGCATGAAAAGATTCTGTTGTGTGCTGCTGACGATGTTGCCCCTGAGCGCCTTTGCCTACCCGATCGATGTGGAAAAACACCTCAACGGCATGCAGATCGACTACAACAGCCACGACACGGCCTACGACATCGGCAACATCACGATTAACAACTACGGCGACGTGCCTGCCAAGTGCACAGCGGTATTCAACAACGGGCCCGAAGCCCCTCGCACGCGCAGGGTGCAGATCGCGGCAAAGAGCAGCAGCAACGTCACTGTCAAATTCAGCCGGGAGATCATCAAGCTGCGGGTCAAGCTCAGTTGCGAGCCGCAGTAGACGTCAGGATCATGGCGAGAGAGTAAATCGCTCTCGCTTTTAAAACAAATTAATAGATATTTAGTAGCAGTTTTTTGCGCTTTTTTATCGAATTGTTGCTCGTTACTCTGGCCTCCATCGAATCCACACACTCATTCGCCAGAGGCCAAACCCATGTCCCGCGTACTCGTCATCGAAAGCAGCGCCCGTCAGCAAGACTCGGTATCCCGTCAGTTGACCCAGCAGTTCATCAGCCAATGGCGCGCTGCGCACCCGGCCGACGAGATCACCGTGCGCGATCTGGCGGTGAAACAGGTTCCGCACCTGGACAGCGAGCTGCTGGGTGGCTGGATGAAGCCGCAGGATCAGCGCAGCGCCGTTGAACAGGCTGCGCTGGAGCGCTCCAACGAGCTGACCGACGAACTGGTGGCCGCCGACGTGGTGGTGCTGGCAGCGCCGATGTACAACTTCGCGATCCCGAGCACGCTCAAATCCTGGTTCGACCACGTGCTGCGCGCCGGTGTGACCTTCAAGTACGGCGACACCGGCCCCCAGGGCCTGCTGACCGGCAAGCGCGCCTACGTACTGACCGCTCGCGGCGGTATCTACGCCGGCAGTTCGCTGGACCATCAGGAACCCTACCTGCGTCAGGTGCTGGGCTTTGTCGGGATCCACGATGTCACCTTCATTCATGCCGAAGGCCTGAACATGGGCGGCGACTTCTCGCAGAAAGGCCTGAACCAGGCCATCGCCAAACTCGCTCAGGTGGCTTGATGGGAAGGACTTAACGGTCGGTTAATCCTGGCCTGCGATTATCTTCACGTTCATCGACACTCCTTTGGCACTCGAACCGCTCCTGAGTGCATTGCCCGATAGACCCGCCTGATTGCGCCGGGTCATCGGGTTTTTTATTGCTTGCATGATCCACCCCCCCCCTGTAGGAGCGCGCTTGCCCGCGATGGCAGTGTGTCAGTCAAATTCATGTATCTGACCCGGCGCAATCGCGGGCAAGCGCGCTCCTACAATTGCTGCGCTTGAACTGCTCTGGCTGAACCCGCTAAGGTCGCCGCCTTCGAAAAAGGGGCAATCATGGGTTATCTACTCTTTGTGACGCTGATCCAGGCGTTTTCCTTCAGCTTGATCGGCGTTTATCTGGCAGGTCACGTCGACAGTTACCTGGCCGTGCTCATCCGCGTCGTGCTGGCCGGGCTTGTGTTCATCCCGTTGACCCGCTGGCGTCAGGTCGAGCCGCGTTTCATGCGCGGGATGCTGCTGATCGGCGCATTGCAGTTCGGCGTGACCTACGTCTGCCTGTACCTGAGTTTCCGGGTGCTGACGGTGCCGGAAGTGCTGCTGTTCACCATCCTCACGCCATTGCACGTGACCTTGATCGAGGATGCGCTCAATCGCCGTTTCAATCCCTGGGGCCTGCTGGCAGCCATCATCGCGGTACTGGGGGCGGTCATCATTCGTTATGACCGCATTGATTCGAACTTCCTCGGCGGTTTCCTGTTGTTGCAGCTGGCCAACTTCACCTACGCAGCAGGGCAGGTGCTGTACAAACACCTCGTGGCCCGCCACCCCAGCGATCTGCCGCACTACCGCCGCTTCGGCTACTTCTACCTCGGCGCACTGGCCGTGGCACTGCCCGCATTCCTGCTGTTCGGCAATCCCCAGCACCTGCCCGAGGGCCCGCAGCAGTGGGGCGTGTTGCTGTTTCTGGGGCTGATATCGACTGCACTGGGCATGTACTGGTGGAACAAGGGCGCGTGCCTGGTCAACGGCGGCACCCTGGCGGTGATGAACAACCTGCATGTGCCGGTGGGGCTGTTGATCAACCTGCTGATCTGGGGCCGCAACGAAGACCTGGGCAAGCTGTTTTTCGGTGGCCTGGTGATCGTTTTCTCGGTCTGGATCAGCCGCCGCGGTGCTGCGCAGCCGCAATCGATTCGCTGAAACACCGGTGCTAGACGCGCTGCTCGTCTGCATCATCGCGGCTGATGTTTGATATCTGCACGGGTGGTTTTTCATGTTGGGGCCGATCCAATAGATTGGCTCCAACGAAACGAATTACCCAACTTACCAACACTTCTGCGGAGATCAAGACCATGAAAAAATCCATCGCTATCGGCTTTGCACTTTCGGTTCTGGCAGCAGGTTCTGCTTTCGCCGCCCCACAAAAGACTTACCAGCGCGCTATCGTCGATGCTTCCAGCGCTACTGTTCTGGACAGCAAAGTGGCCAGCAAAGATGCGGTCAAACCTTTCGACAGCAAATCGATCAGCACTGTGATCGTGGCTGAAAACCGCAAAGAGTTCGGTTCGAGCTATCAGCGTTACGAGTAAGAAGTGCAAGTTCAGTCCGACCTGAACGCACATGAAAAAGCCCGGCAGATGCCGGGTTTTTTGTTTGCGCAATTACTTACGCCGCCTGTAGGAGCGCGCTTGCCCGCGACTGCGGTGTGTCATACACGCAAATGTAAACTGACACACCGCAGTCGCGGGCAAGCGCGCTCCTACAGGGGGAAAGCGTTGAGCCAGAGCCTTTGGTGGCACCCATCACCGCCAATGATGTTCAGTATGCCGACGCTTGGTTTTTCAATGACAGGCCGTTCGATTAACTTAGCTCCAACGAAACGAATTACCCAACTTACCAACAGTTCTGTGGAGATCAAGACCATGAAAAAATCCATCGCTATCGGCTTTGCACTTTCGGTTCTGGCAGCAGGTTCTGCATTCGCCGCTCCAGAGAAAACTTACCAACGCGCCATCGTCGATGCATCCAGCGCCACTGTTCTGGACAGCAAAGTGGCCAGCAAAGATGCGGTCAAGCCGTTCGACAGCAAATCGACCAGCACTGTAATCGTCGCTGAAAACCGCAAAGAGTTCGGTTCCAGCTACCAGCGTTACGAGTAAGGGTGCAAGTTCAGTCCGACCTGAACGCACATGAAAAAGCCCGGCAGATGCCGGGCTTTTTGTTGTTTGTGATTTGCCGATGTGCATCGTCTATCGGCCCGATAGTGTAAACACTATTATCAGCGCTCCTGATGTCTGGAATAAATAGCGGTGGTTTTTAATCTTTCGGTAACGAGCCTAAATTGGCTTCAACAAAACGATTCACCCCCACTTACCGGAGATACCATCATGAAAAAATCAATCGCCCTGGGCTTCGCACTTTCCTTCCTGGCCGCCGGCTCTGCCTTCGCCACGCCTCAGGCTGCCCGCCAGACTGTCGTACTGGAACCCACCTACATCCACGCCACCGCTGACGGCAAACAAGTCGCCAAGCCCTTCGCCAGCCAGTCGAGCGGCACAGTGATCGTCGCTGAGAACCGCAAGGAATTTGGCTCGCACTATCAGCGTTACGAGTAACAGGCGGCACCCGGTTCAGATCGAACCGACCCGATATCAAAAGCCCGGCGGATGCCGGGCTTTTTGTTTGCGCAATTACCTACGCCGCCTGTAGGAGCGCGCTTGCCCGCGACAGGGGTGTGTCAGGTACGCAACCATAGAATGACACACCGCCATCGTCCGAATGCGGCCCAGACCAAGCGCGCTCCTACAAAAGCGAAGGGCTATGACCCCCAACCCGCGCCGCTGACCGCCACCTGCGCCAGCGGGTGCAGCTGGGCGCCCTCATGGCCGCTCTGCAAGGCCAGCAGTTCCTTGCGCATGCCTGGCGTCCAGAACATCTGCATGTGATTACGAACGCCTTTTACCGCCACCTCCTCATCAGGTTCGGTGCTGAAGTACTGGGCAATCTGGTTGGCCATCTTGATCAGGCTTTCATTGCTCATCGGCGCACCTCGACTTTCGCGTCAGCGCGTGCCTGACGGCGTTCATCGAGCAGGCGTTGTTGCTCGTCGCTGAAGGCCTGGTAGCGTTTCTGCCATTCGGAAGGGTGGTAGACGCGGCTGACCTCCACAGCGGTGACCTTGTATTCCGGGCAGTTGGTGGCCCAGTCGGAGTTGTCGGTGGTGATCACGTTGGCGCCTGATTCCGGGAAGTGGAAGGTGGTGTACACCACGCCCGGTGCAACCCGTTCAGTCACCCGTGCACGCAACACGGTTTGCCCCGAGCGGCTGCCGATGCCGACCCAGTCGCCCTCGTTGATGCCACGGCTTTCGGCGTCGGTGGGGTGAATTTCCAGCCGGTCCTCCTCGTGCCAGGCGACGTTTTCCGTGCGTCGGGTCTGGGCGCCGACGTTGTACTGGCTGAGGATGCGGCCGGTGGTCAGCAGCAGTGGGTAGCGGGTGTTGACCTTTTCCTCGGTGGGCACGTAGCCGGTGAGCATGAAGCGCCCCTTGCCGCGTACGAATGCATCGATGTGCATGGTCGGCGTGCCGTCGGGCGCTGCTTCGTTGCATGGCCATTGCAGGCTGCCGTGTTGATCCAGGCTTGCGTAGCTGACGTTGGTGAAGGTCGGCGTCAGGCTGGCGATCTCATCCATGATCTGCGACGGATGGCTGTAGTTCATCGGGTAGCCCAGGGCGTTTGCCAGCGCCACCGTGCCTTCCCAGTCGGCCTTGCCACCCAGCGGGTCCATGACCTTGCGCACGCGGGAGATGCGGCGCTCGGCATTGGTGAAGGTGCCGTCCTTCTCCAGAAACGAGCTGCCCGGCAGGAACACGTGGGCGAACTTGGCGGTTTCATTGAGGAAGATGTCCTGCACCACCACGCACTCCATGGCTGACAGTGCTGCGGTCACGTGCTGGGTGTTCGGATCGCTCTGGGCGATGTCCTCACCTTGGCAATACAGGCCCTTGAAACTGCCCGCCAGCGCCGATTCGAACATGTTCGGGATGCGCAGGCCCGGGTCGGGTTGCAGGGTGACGTTCCACGCCTGCTCGAACTGCGCGCGCACCACTTCGTTGGAGATGTGCCGGTAGCCGGGCAATTCGTGGGGGAAGGAGCCCATGTCGCAGGAGCCCTGGACGTTGTTCTGCCCGCGCAAGGGGTTCACGCCCACGCCTTCACGGCCGATGTTGCCGGTGGCCATCGCAAGGTTGGCGATGCCCATGACCGAGGTGCTGCCCTGGCTGTGTTCGGTGACGCCCAGGCCGTAGTAGATCGCTGCGTTGCCGCCAGTGGCGTACAGGCGCGCTGCTGCGCGGATGTCTTCTGCCGGCACGCCACAGATCAGGCCCAGCACTTCAGGGGCGTTTTCAGGCTGGCTGACGAAGGCGCTCCAGCGGGCGAAATCGACGGTTTCGCAGCGCTCGTCGATGAACGCCTGGTCCAGCAGGCCTTCGGTCACGATGACGTGGGCCAGGGCGTTGAGCATGGCCACGTTGGTGCCCGGACGCAGGGCCAGGTGCAGCTCGGCGCGGGCATGGACCGAGTCCACCAGATCGATGCGCCGTGGGTCGATGACGATCAGCCGCGCGCCTTCACGCAGGCGGCGCTTGAGCTGGGAGCCGAACACCGGGTGGGCGTCGCTGGGGTTGGCGCCCATGACCAGGATCACGTCGGCTTTCATCACCGAATCGAAGCTCTGGGTCCCGGCGGATTCACCCAGGGTCTGTTTCAGGCCATAACCGGTGGGCGAGTGGCAGACGCGGGCGCAGGTGTCGACGTTGTTGTTGCCAAACGCGGTGCGCACCAGTTTCTGCACCAGATAGGTTTCCTCGTTGGTGCAGCGGCTGGAAGTGATGCCGCCGATGGAGTCGCGACCGTATTGCTGTTGCAGGCGGCGGAATTCGCTGGCGGCGTAGGTCACGGCCTCATCCCAGCTGACTTCCTGCCACGGGTCGTTGATGTGCTTGCGGATCATCGGCTTGGTGATGCGATCCGGGTGGGTGGCGTAACCCCAGGCGAAGCGACCCTTGACGCAGGAGTGGCCGTGGTTGGCCTGGCCGTTCTTGTCCGGAACCATGCGCACCAGTTGGTCGCCCTTCATCTCGGCGCGGAACGAGCAGCCGACGCCGCAATAGGCGCAGGTGGTGATCACGCTGCGCTCGGGCTGGCCCATCTGCACCACGCTTTTTTCCATCAGCGTGGCGGTCGGGCAGGCCTGCACGCAGGCACCGCAGGACACGCATTCGGAGTCCAGGAAGTTGTCGCCACCGGCGGCCGAAATACGCGATTCGAAACCGCGCCCGGACACGGTCAGGGCGAAGGTGCCCTGGGTTTCTTCACAGGCACGCACGCAGCGGTTGCAGACGATGCACTTGCTCGGGTCGTAGTCGAAATAGGGGTTGGAGGTGTCTTTGGCATCGCTCAGATGGTTCTCGCCCTCATAGCCGTAGCGCACTTCGCGCAGGCCCACCTGGCCGGCCACGGTCTGCAGCTCGCAGTTGCCGTTGGCCGAGCAGGTCAGGCAGTCCAGCGGGTGGTCGGAGATGTACAGCTCCATGACGTTGCGGCGCAGGGTGGCGAGCTTGGGCGTGTGGGTGTGCACGCTCATGCCTTCGCTGACCGGTGTGGTGCAGGACGCGGGATAGCCGCGCATGCCGTCGATTTCCACCAGGCACATGCGGCACGAGCCGAACGCTTCCAGGCTGTCGGTGGCACAGAGTTTGGGGATGGTGGTGCCCATCAGCGCCGCGGCGCGCATGACCGAGGTGCCTTCGGGCACGGTGATGCTGCGCCCGTCGATGTTGAGGGTGACCTGCACCTGACTTTCCCGCGCCGGTGTGCCCAGATCGATGTCGGTTTTCGGATCGAAAATAGTGATCATTGTTCGGCCTCCGAGGCTTGCAGACCGAAGTCGGCGGGGAAGTATTTGAGTGCGCTGGCGACCGGGAAGGCACTCATGCCGCCCAACGCGCAAAGCGAGCCGTACTGCAGGGTGTCGCACAGATCCTTGAGGACGATGGCCTGTTCCGTGCGCTTGCCCTGGTCGGGCGCGGCGAGAATGCGGTCGATGACCTCCATGCCGCGGGTCGAGCCGATGCGGCAGGGCGTGCACTTGCCGCAGGATTCTTCGGCGCAGAACTGCATGGCGAAGCGCGCCATGTGGGCCATGTCCAGCGTGTCGTCGGCGACCACCACACCGCCGTGGCCGAGCATTGCGCCAATGGCGGCGAAGGCTTCGTAATCCAGCGGGGTGTCGAAATGTTCAGGCGGCACCCAGGTGCCCAGCGGGCCGCCGACCTGGGCGGCTTTCAAGGGCCGGCCACTGGCCGTGCCGCCGCCGTAGTCTTCCACCAGCTCGCGCAGGGTCAGGCCGAACGCCCGCTCCACCAGCCCGCCATGGCGAATGTTGCCGGCCAGCTGGAAGGGCATGGTGCCGGTGGAGCGGCCCATGCCGTAGTCGCGATAGAACTGCGCGCCCTTGGCCAGGATGATGGGCACTGAGGCCAGGGTCAGCACGTTGTGCACCAGGGTTGGCTGGCCGAACAGGCCTTGCAATGCGGGGATCGGCGGCTTGGCGCGAACGATGCCGCGTTTGCCTTCCAGGGAATCCAGCAGGGCGGTTTCCTCGCCGCAGATGTAGGCGCCGGCGCCGACTCGCACTTCCATGTCGAACGCCAGGCCGCTGCCGCCGACATCGGCGCCCAGGTAGCCAGCGGTGCGGGCGATGTCCAGCGCTTCGCGCAGGGTGGCGATGGCTTGCGGGTATTCGGAGCGCACGTAGATGTAGCCGTAATTCGCCCCCACTGTAATGCCGGCGATGGCCATGCCTTCGATCAGCAGGAAGGGGTCGCCTTCCATCAGCATGCGGTCGGCGAAAGTGCCGGAGTCGCCTTCGTCGGCGTTGCACACAATGTATTTCTGCGCAGCCTGGGTGCCGCGCACCGTGCGCCATTTGATCCCGGCAGGGAACGCCGCACCGCCGCGTCCGCGCAGGCCCGAATCGAACACTTCGGTGGCGGTCTGTTCGCCGCCGACGGCGATGGCCCGGGTCAGGCCCTCGAAGCCGCCGTGGCTGCGGTAGTCATCCAGCGACAGCGGCTGGGTAATGCCCGCGCGGGCAAACAGCAGGCGTTGCTGGGATTTGAGATAGGGCAGCTCTTCCACCAGGCCCAGGGCCAGCGGATGGCTTGAAGGTTCACCTTGCAGGGCGTCGAGCACGCCGGGCACGTCTTCGGCGGTCAGCGGGCCGAAGCCGATGCGGCCTTGCGGGGTGTCCATTTCCAGCAGCGGTTCGAGCCAGTACAGGCCCCGGGAGCTGGTGTGGTGCAGGTCCAGCGGCAGGTTGCGTTTGCGCGCCTCGCTGGCCAGGGCCACGGCCACCTCATCGGAGCCCACGGCGCGGGCCAGTGAATCGACAGGCAGGTAGAGATGGGTCATCACGCACCCTCCTGACACGCGTCGATCAGCCTGTTCAGGCGCTCGGCGCTCAGGCGCGCATGAATCTTGCCGTCCAGTTCCAGCGCCGGCGAGCAGGCGCAGGCTCCCAGGCAATAGACCGGGCGCAGGCTGATGTTGCCGTCGGCGCTGCTGCCGTGGTCGTCCAGATGCAGGCGTTCGCGCAATTGCGCGGCCAGTTGCTCGGCGCCGCGGCTCTTGCAGGACTCGGCACGGCACAGGCGCAGGATGTGGCGCGCGGGCGGCGCAGTGCGAAAGTCATGGTAGAAGCTGATCACCCCGCGCACTTCGGCCTGGCTCAGGTTGAGGGCGTGGGCTATTTCGGGGACGGTGACATCGGGGATGTAGCCGATGCCCTCCTGAATCTCGTGGAGTATGGGCAGCAGCGCGCCGGGGGAGCCTTTGTGGCGCTCCAGCACGTGGTTGACCATCGGCAGGTACGACATCTCATCAGGCATACAGCATTCCTCACGGTCACGGACATACCAGGGGTAGTCGGTTGTCCGAAAGTGTCGGCTGCGGCCGCGCCACGTCACGGCTTCGTGGCAGTTCAGGCCGTTGGCCAGGGCACCCTTGTCGGGCGTCTTGTTTTGCCCGGTGCGGTCTGCGCCACACCTCATCAAGGGCTAAAGGGCAGCTTGCCATGGCGCTTTGGCCGATCGCGCACCAAAGCGACCTGTTCGGTTCTCTCTGCGACCACCCCTTGAGTGTAGAAGGGAACCGCCACAAGCCAGTGCACAGGCGAAATCCTGTAACAAAATCGGCCGTTGGCGCTAAAGAGGCTCGGCTAAGGCGCCTTAAACCGGTAACCTATGCGACTGTTTTTTCGCATTCCGCCGAGGTAACACCCGTGTTCTCCCAATTCGCCCTGCACGAACGCCTGCTCAAAGCCGTGGCCGAACTCAATTTCGTCGAGCCTACGCCTGTGCAAACAGCGGCCATTCCGCTGGCACTGGAAGGACGCGACCTGCGGGTGACGGCGCAAACCGGCAGCGGCAAGACCGCCGCGTTCGTGCTGCCGATGCTCAACCGCCTGATCGGCCCGGCCAAGGTGCGCGTCGACATTCGCGCACTGATCCTGCTGCCGACCCGCGAGCTTGCGCAGCAGACCCTCAAGGAAGTCGAGCGTTTTTCCCAGTTCACCTTCATCAAGGCAGGCCTGATCACCGGCGGCGAGGACTTCAAGGTCCAGGCCGCCATGCTGCGCAAGGTCCCGGACATCCTGATCGGCACCCCTGGCCGTCTGCTGGAGCAACTGAACGCGGGCAACCTGGACCTCAAGCACGTTGAGCTGCTGGTGCTGGACGAAGCCGACCGCATGCTTGACATGGGCTTTGCCGAAGACGTCGAGCGTCTGGCCGGCGAATGCGCCAACCGCCAGCAGACCATGCTGTTCTCGGCCACCACCGGTGGTTCGGGCCTGCGCGAGATGATCGCCAAGGTGCTCAAGGATCCGCAGCACCTGCAGGTCAACAACGTCAGCGAACTGGCCGAAGGCACCCGTCAGCAGATCATTACCGCTGACCACAACGTGCACAAGGAACAGGTCCTGCACTGGCTGCTGGCCAACGAGACGTACAAGAAGGCGATCATCTTCACCAACACCCGCGCCATGGCCGACCGCATCTATGGCCGTCTGGTCGCGCTGGAGTACAAGACCTTCGTGCTGCACGGCGAGAAGGACCAGAAAGACCGCAAGCTGGCGATCGACCGCCTCAAGCAAGGCGGGGTGAAGATCCTGGTGGCCACTGACGTCGCGGCCCGTGGCCTGGACGTCGAGGGCCTGGACATGGTCATCAACTTCGACATGCCGCGCACCGGCGACGACTACGTGCACCGCATCGGCCGTACTGGCCGTGCCGGCGCCGAGGGTCTGGCGATCTCGCTGATCACCCACGGTGACTGGAACCTGATGTCCAGCATCGAGCGTTACCTGAAGCAGAAGTTCGAGCGCCGCACGATCAAGGAAGTCAAAGGCACCTATACAGGGCCGAAGAAGGTCAAGGCGTCGGGCAAAGCCGTGGGCGTGAAGAAGAAAAAGACCGACGGCAAGGGTGACAAGAAGGGCGACAAGAAAAAAGCCGTCGCCAAGGGCCCGACCAAGCGCAAGACGGTGAATCGTCCGAAAGCCGAGTCGCTGGTCAGCCAGGACGGCATGGCGCCCCTGAAAAAGCGCGTGACCCGCCCGGCGGTCAGCGAGTAACCCACGCCTTACACTGTAGGAGCGCGCTTGCCCGCGATTACTGTGTCTCTATGACGCTTGTATCGTCTGACACACCGCCGTCGCGGGCAAGCGCGCTCCTACAGGGGCTGATCTATCCGTCGGCTTTTTTTGCGGCTTCATCCATCTCCTTCAACCGCTGATCGATCAACTGGCATTTGTCCGGCAGATCCTTGGATGCGGTTTCCAGTTGCATGTCCTTGATCTCCTGATTCAGCTCCTTGGCCTTGGCCGGGTTCTGCTGAGTCAGTTTCTCGACTTCCTGCGCCAGTTGTTCGCGCTTGGCTTGTGCCTCTTCGGGCGTGCAGGCCCAGAGGGGCGTGGCCGCCAGCAGCATGAGCGCAGCGGTAATGCTTGTCAGGGTTTTCATGGGTGGCCTCTGTATCCAGTGCGGGCTTACTTGAATGGAGGCGCAAGGGCAGGGGAAAGTTCAGGCATTGACCGCTGGGCCAGCCGGCTGAACGGCTACCGCTACGCCCGGTCACAATTCTGAGCACCAAGCCCGCTGGCCGGACGTCACGGGTTTTCATCCCTGCTCCTGGAGGTTGGATATGTCTGACAAATACGACTGGGATCTGATCGAACGTCTGCTGCATGAGGTGCAAAACAGCGCCGACAAGCCGTTTGCTCCCCGCAAATACGCCGAGGAACACGCCGCCGCCAAGGCCGCCGAGGGTGAAAGCACCGGTGACCTGGACGCCCTGAAAATGCGCGCTGCCGACTTTGAGGCGTTGCTGTTCAAACGCGGATTCATCGAATCGCGTCCGGAAGAAGAGGGCGGCAACGGCGAGAATTTCGTCCTGACTCCGCGCGGTGCGAGCCTGCTGGCGATGATCGACAGCAGCATCCCCGGCAACGACCACCCACGCCAGGTGCTCGATGAGCAGGCCGACGCGCTGGACCCCGATACCTTTGACGAGGTGTCGTCCAAGGCGCAGGTGGCATAGCGGGAGACCGTTGTAGGAGCGCGCTTGCCCGCGACGGCGGTGTGTATGTGACGCATTCATCGTCTGACACACCCCCGTCGTCCGGATGCGGCCCAGGCCAAGCGCGCTCCTACGGGTTATGTGTTTTTGGCGGCCTTCAAGCAACTCAGATTATTGAAATCCTGCCGCACGTCCGCGATCTTCTCCATCAACTTCTGACGCTGCTCCGGTGAGCTTTGCGCCATCAGGTCGCTGATCAACGCTATCGCCGCTTGCTCGGTATGGTCGTAGGCCGCGCGATATTCAGGCGTCCAGAACGTTTCGCGATCCTGCAGCAGTTTGGCAATCTTCTGATCGAAATCCGGCGCCTGACGCTGTTTGACCGCCGTCACCAGCAATGACTGCCAGTGGGCGCGGTTGTCGATCCACAGGCGGTTCTGCTCGCCCAGCGAAGTTGACCACTGCATCACCCGCTCGCGTTGCACCGGGCTGAGTTTGCCGATCCACGGGTTCAGACGTTTTTCCATGCGCTGTGCGCGGTCGGCGACCTGGCGGTCCAGTGGCTGGTCCACGTATTCGGATTCGTGCTTGCGCATGTCCTTGGCAAAGGCCGCTTCCATCTCCGCCACTTGCTGGTCATTAAGCTGACGCAACAATTCGACCGCCGACGGCGTGATCTCCCGCGAAACGGTGGCAATGGCCTGACGCGCTTCGGCGGTGCGCGCCTTGAGTTGGGCTTCGTTGACCTGATTGCTCTGCACCATCCCCTCAAGGCGATCGAGCCAGGCCAGGTAGTCGGGAATCTGCGTGGTGCAGTGCCAGCTCAGGTGCTCCTTGAGGCGCTCGTCGAGCCAGTCCTTTTGCGTGGCATTCATGTCCAGGTAGTCGTTGAGCGACCAGGGAATGATGAGGTCCAGATGCCGGTACGTCAGACCGATCTGACTGCAGCCCGCCAGCAGCATCAGGCTCAGCCACAACGCAATGCAGGTCTTGAACAGGGTACGCATGACAGCTCCTTGCCGTTTCGTCTCCCAGTTATAGAGCAAGCCGGGCCGTGGCGGTTCAGCCCATCAGAAGAATGAGCGCACCACTTTGAGCGTCACCGTGCTTTCGCACTGGCTGTTATGCCCGCTGTAGGCGGTGCAGCTCGCGCCGCTCAGGCTCGAACCGCTGTACATCAGGTTCATGTCCATGCCGAGCCAGGGACGGGAGACGTTGAACGACCAGTCGTTATAAGCGCTGACCATGCCACCACCGTCGATGATGGCCGGAGAGTCGAGCTGGTGATTGCCGTATTGCATGCGCATGTCCAGGCCCAGCGGCACGATCCCGCCAAGGTCCAGGAACAGAGTGCTGTCCTGGCGCCCGGCGTCGGTGCTGAAAGCGGTGCCGATGCGGCTGTCGAAGATGCGAAACCCGGCGTACAGCTCGTGGCTGTCGATCTGGTCGGTGTTGGGGTAGCTGTAGCGGATGACGCCCAGCTCGTAGCCCAGGGTCTTGTCGAACGGCTTCTTGAAGCCCATGTATGAATCGACTTCCAGCGTGGTGTCCGGCGTCAGCCCTGCGCTGGGGGACCATTGGCCGAAGTAGAAGCCGCTCTCGTGGGTCAGGTCCAGGCCGCCATGAAACGCCGAATCCCCCGCGCTGGGCGTCACCAGCCCCTGGGCCATGCTGCGGCTGGGCGTGGTGCCGAGCTTGAGGCTGAAGTCGCCAAGATCGCGCTCCATCACCTGGGCGCTGGCGTGCGTGTGCACCAGCAGGGCACAGACGAGCAGGGCAGTGGTCTGCCGGTTGAAAAGGCGAGCATGAGGCATGCTTCACTCCTTGGGATTGCGAGGAGTGGATCGAAAATGTCCTGTCGGCGTTGTGGCAAAACCCCGATGATACGACAGGAACCGCGAGCTAGAGCCTCGCAAGCATACCGGCGAATGCCGCGATGTTTCGACCGCTGGTCGATTCATCGCAGAAAATCCGAACTTCGCGATCAGTTGTTCTGGGAAATCAGCTTGTTGACCACCACGAGCGCCTGGGCAAATGACGGATAGCCGCTTTTGGCGACGTCCAGTTCATCGTACTTGAGGCGGTACATGTGGGCCTTTTCCTGGTCCACCGATCCCGACAGCTGCGCCAGCAATGCGATGGACAGCGGGTACTTGCGATCGGCCGATTCCTGGAGCATGTCGTGGACCTGAGAGCCCGAGGCGTTCAGGCGCAGCAGCAGCACGGCCTGATAAAACTCGGCCTCGCCGGTCTTGTCCTGGCGAGCCGCGCGGGCCAGCAGCGCATTGGCCAGCTCGTAGCTCTCCTGGCGGCGTTCGTTGATGATCCACTTCGCCTGGAGCATGTCATTCTGGAAAAGGAGATAGTCCGTGCGGCAGTTGCTGCCTACGGTGGCGGTGTCACAACCGTGTGTCGCACATCCACCCAGGCCAACGCATAGCAGTGCGCCGAGAAACATCCATTTTTTCATGTAGGGGTTCCGCAGAGATGTCTGGTGATCAGGGCATCGTCCAGCCTGTACGCCTGGGTCGTTCAGGACGAACGCATCATGACGTGACAGTAAAGCAGAGCTTTTTCGGAACAGCAGGGCGATGGACCTGGCGCCCTGGAATCAAGGCGCCTGGATGTCGACCGCGCAGGCGGGGAAAAATTTACTTTTTACCCAGGGAGATCTGCTTCGAGGTGGTGTAGGTCTGGCCGCTGACGCCTT
Organism: Pseudomonas sp. NPDC090201; assembly: GCF_044746825.1. Classification (NCBI taxonomy): domain Bacteria; kingdom Pseudomonadati; phylum Pseudomonadota; class Gammaproteobacteria; order Pseudomonadales; family Pseudomonadaceae; genus Pseudomonas; species Pseudomonas sp. NPDC090201. The sequence continues at coordinate 693,804 of NZ_JBIVCX010000001.1, read as the reverse complement.
TGGCAATCTGCTGGATTTCACCGCCGGATTTCAGGAAAGCTGCGATCTGAGCGTTGATCGAGTCGCTGGTTTCAACGGCGGGAGCAGGCTTGGCTTTCGACTGGGATGCTTTTACGCGCATGGCTGTAATTAACCTATTAAAAATTAATACGGCCGGCCATCTTATCTCACTGGCCGCAAAATAGCCCGGTAAATATAGCCTTGACAGCCAGTGGCCCGAATTTCACGAGGCTATTCATTTCCCGGAACAATCGTCTAACTGCCTGTTTTAATTGCCGGCTTGCCGGATTTTTGCGAGCCCATTGGGCTGCGATATTTTCGCCGCAACCTGACGAGTGGCCCGATTTCCGAACCGGCCAAGCTGCCCGGTGCTGCCAATACCTTGATTTTCAAGGCGTGGCGAAGGCTTCGAGGCGGCTCGTTCGCAGGACCGCGAATGTGCTGCCAAACTCGGGTAGAATGCCGCCCACGTTATGAGGGTATCTGCACATGGCTTTAATCGGGCGTTACAACAGTTTGCAAGTGGTTAAACATACAAACTTCGGTCTGTATCTTGATGGGGCACAAGATGGCGAGATATTGCTGCCCAATCGATATATTCCCAAGGACACGCCCAGTGAAGATGAAGACTGGCTTAATGTGTTCATTTACATGGACAGCGATGACAAATTAATCGCAACGACCGAAAAGCCGAAAGTGCAAGTCGGTGAATTCGCCAGCCTCAAAGTGGTTGAAGTCAACAGCATCGGTATCTTCCTGGACTGGGGCCTGCCCAAGGATCTGCTGCTGCCGTATTCCGAGGAAAAACGCCCGCTCAAGGCCGGTGACTACTGCGTGGTGCACGTCTACCTCGACAAGCACACCCGCCGCATCACTGCCACCACGCGTCTTGACCGCTACCTGGACAAGACGCCTGCCAACTACAGCGCAGGCCAGGAAGTGGACCTGCTGGTGGTGGAAGAAACCGCGATGGGTTTCAAGGCCATCATCAACAACCGGCACTGGGGCCTGATCCACAAGAACGAAGTGTTCAAGTTCCTGCGTTCGGGCAAACAGGAGAAAGGCTTCATCAAGGAAGTGCGCAGCGATGGCAAGATCAGCCTGAGCCTGCAACCGGTGGGCGAACAACTGGCCACGGGCCTGAATGCCAAGATCATCGGCAAGTTGCGTGAAAACAACGGTATGTTGCCGGTCAGCGACAAGAGCGATCCGGCGGTCATCAGTGACCTGTTCGGCGTGAGCAAGGGCAACTTCAAGAAGGCCATTGGCGCGTTGTACAAACAGGGCCAGATCGTGATTCACCCAGACCGCATCGAGCTGGTCTGACCACGCGGTTCACCAGAGGATGGTCCCATGAAACGACTGCTCGGCGCGTACCTGTCCACTCTCGCAGCGTTCCTGCTGCTCGACGGACTCTGGCTTGGACTGTTGATGGGGCCGACCTACCGCGACTGGCTCGGACCCTTGATGCTGGCGCAGCCGGTGATATTGCCGGCGGTGCTGTTCTATCTGATCTACGTCGTCGGCATCGTGGTGTTTGGCGTGTTGCCCGGGGTGCGCGCGTCGAGCCTTGGGCATGCGGCGGGCCACAGTGCGCTGCTGGGGTTGATGGCATACGGCACCTATGACCTGACCAACTGGGCAACGCTCAGCGGCTGGCCCGCGCAACTGGCGCTGATCGACTGGGCCTGGGGCACTTTTGCCTCGGGAGTGGCAGGCGCGGCGGGCTACCTGGTGGTACGCCGATTTGGTTCTCTGTAGGAGTGAGCTTGCTCGCGATGGCGGCTTGTCAGGCACTCATGCAATAACTGACACACCGTCATCGCGAGCAAGCTCACTCCTACAGGAACGTGGTCTACGCGCAATCCCGATATAACCGGGCGTCCCTGAAGCGTTACTTCTGCACAAACCCCGCAAAACTCAGGTTCGCGCCATTGGGACGCATGTCCTTGAGGTACGAGTCCTTGTCCGCCGACAACTCCAGGCTCACCGTGGACTTGCGCTTGCCTTCGTTGCGAATCACCACGCCTTCCTTGTGTTCGCGCAGGAATTTGGTGGTCACTTTCAGGTGGATCAGCTCATCGGTGCTGGGGGTGTGCAGCAGCAGGTGCAGCCATTCGTACTGACCCACCGCCAGGCGGCTCACTGGGAGGTCGAACCACCAGATGTTGCGCTTGTGGTCCAGTACCGCGAAGTGGGTGTTGTTGGTGCCCAGCACGGCACCGCCCAGTTGCTCATTGCGGCGCGCGATGGCCTGCTGTTTGTCGAGTTTCATAATGTTCCCGGGATCTGATGTTTCGTGAACCTGACGCTGCATGATAGGCGCAGGTCGGCTCGGCCGCGCATTCTCCGGGGTTGCGGGGCAAACATAAAGTCAAAACTCATCTCGCGTCGTGAAAAGCGCCGTTACATCTGCTCGCGAACCGCTGGGAAAAATAATTGAAACTCTGCGCGACACAGGCCAGTCAACCGTTGCGTCGAGGTGATGACACCTTTCAAGCCCAGGAGAAATTCCCATGAGCAGCACTACCGATAAAGTAAAAGGCATGGCCAACGAAGCAGCCGGTAACGTCAAGCAGGGTGTAGGCAAGGCGACCGACAACGACAAACTGCGCGCAGAAGGCAAGGCGCAAGAACTCAAGGGCGAAGCGCAACAAGCGGTTGGCAAGACCAAGGACGCCGTGAAAAAAGGCGTCGACAAGGCCTGACGGCCATCGCGCTTGCAGGGTCATGACCTCAAGCGGAACAAGTGAATGAACGATGACGGCCATCCCTTGATGGCCGTCATCGCATCCGGTGAAAGATGTTCTGAAACCAATCAGACATGGCAAAAGTGCTTAACTCTATGTAAAAACCCGGTCCGTAAAGGCGGCCGCACGGAATTTCAGAGCGTTTGCTCGCTCGTATAGGTGAATGTGTTTCAGATACGTCTACGTCGCGAAAGGAGACGCCATGATATTCCCGGATTTGCGCCAGTTACGTCTGTCGACGGTGCTGGTCAGAACGGTCAAAGAGTTTCTCGACGACGAGATGTCGACCTACGCCTCGGCGCTGGCCTACCAGATGCTGTTCTCGCTGTTTCCGTTCCTGCTGTTCCTGATTGCCCTGATCGGTTTCCTCCACCTCCCTGATTTTTTCAGCTGGCTGCGCTTGCAGTCCGAGCTGGTGCTGCCGCCCATGGCCCTGGAGCAGGTCAATCCGGTGATTGACCAGCTGCAGCAGTCCAAGGGTGGATTGCTGTCGATCGGTATCGTCATCGCGTTGTGGAGTGCCTCGGCGGGCGTGCGCCTGATGATGAGCGCCATGAACGCGGCGTATGACGTGGTCGAAGAGCGCCCGGTGTGGAAGCGCATTCCACTGTCGGTGCTGTACACCGTGGGCTTTGCCGGGATGTTGCTGGCGGCTGCTGCGCTGATGGTTACAGGTCCTGTGGTCATGAACTGGCTGGCTGCGCAGATCGGCATGGAAGATTTCATCGTCACCTTGTGGACCATCCTGCGCTGGCCGGTGATCATTCTGCTGCTGATGATTTCGGTGGCGACCATGTATTACGTCATGCCCGACGTGGAGCAGGAGTTCCGCTTCATTTCTCCCGGGTCGGTGCTGGCGGTGGTGGTGTGGATTCTTGCGTCTCTGGGCTTTGCCTACTACGTGAAGACGTTCGCCAACTATGACGCCATGTACGGCAGCATCGGGGCGATCATCGTGCTGTTGCTGTATTTCTACATCTCGGCCTCGGTATTGCTGCTGGGCGCGGAGATGAATGCGGTAATCGAGCATATGTCCGCGGAAGGCAAGGACAAGGGCGAGAAGGTCGCCGGCGACGGCGGGGTCGATTCGACCTACACCAAGCAGCATGTCTCGGGCCTTGGCCGTGATCACTCCCTTGATCACGACGATCTGCAGCCTGACCCGGTGTTGCGGACCGACAAGCACTGACCGGTTTTGTGGCAGGATGTGTCTGAACGGCGCATCCGCCCACTGACAAGGTTCTCTCATGATCCATGAAATTCTGAAGATGGGCGATGAGCGTCTGCTGCGCATCGCCCCGCCCGTACCCCAATCGATGTTCGGCTCCAAAGAGCTGAAGACGCTGATCGACGACATGTTCGAAACCATGCGCAGCGTCGGCGGAGTGGGGCTGGCGGCGCCGCAGATCGGCGTCGATCTGCAGCTGGTGATCTTCGGTTTCGAGCGCAGCGAGCGCTATCCGGATGCCGAAGCGGTGCCCCAGACCATCCTGCTCAATCCCCTCATCACGCCGCTGGAACAGACCCTCGAAGAGGGCTGGGAGGGTTGCCTGTCGGTGCCGGGGCTGCGCGGCGTGGTCGACCGTTACGAGCACATTCGCTACGAAGGCTTCGACCCCGACGGCAAGGCGATCCAGCGCGTTGCCCGGGGCTTTCACGCGCGGGTAGTGCAGCACGAATGCGACCACCTGATCGGCCGCCTGTACCCGTCACGCATTACCGATTTCAGCCGCTTCGGGTTCACCGAAGTGCTGTTCCCGGACATGGACCCGAATGCGGATGATTGATCGTTGATCGCCCCCGGTGTACGTACCTGATCTCAGGTTTCCGATACGACGGCGAATTCCTGTGGGAGCGAGCTTGCTCGCGAAAGCGGCGCGTCAGGAGCAGACTCGCTGACTGGCACACCGCATTCGCGAGCAAGCTCGCTCCCACAGGGGTTATGTGCATGCCGCGAGGGTTACGACAGGCTCATTTGCCCGGCTTGATAAACCGCAACGTCATGCGATCCGACTCGCCGATGGCCAGGTATTTGTCCTTGTCCACGTCACCCTTGACCAGCGCTGGCGGCAGTGTCCAGACGCCGTCTGGATAGTCCTTGGTGTCCTTGGGGTTGGCGTTGACTTCGCTTTCGCCGGCCAGGGTGAAACCTGCGGTCTTGGCCAGGCTGATCACGTAGTCGGTGGGCAGGTAGCCGTTCTTCTCGTTGTCCTTGGCGGTGGTGCCTGGCTTGGCCCGGTGGTCGACCACGCCCAGGGTGCCGCCCGGTTTGAGCACTGTGTAGAACGCCTTGAAGGTCGCTGCTTCGTTGCCGGCATCCACCCAGTTGTGCACGTTGCGGAATGTCAGCACGGTATCGGCCGAGCCCGGCTTGCCGAACACCGGCGCCTTGGGCAGGTACTGGACCACCTCGACCTTGCCGTAATGCGCAGGGTCGGCTGCGTATTTCTGCTTGAGGCTCTCAGCGGATTTCTTCGCGTAGTCGCTCACGGTCGGGTCGACAATCGCCGCAACATAGTGCCCCTTGTCCTTGAGCAACGGCGCCAGCAACTCGCTGTACCAGCCGTTGCCAGGGGTGATTTCGATGACGGTCTGATCGCTGCGCAAACCAAAGAATTGCAGCGTCTGCTCGGGATGACGGTACTGATCGCGGGCCGCGTTTTGCGGCACGCGCCAGTCGCCCTTGAGCACTTGGGCGAACTGTTCGTGGCTGACGTTGGACGTGGGGGCGGGGGTTGCGGCAGAGGCATGTGTCGCGGCAAAAAGCGCCGCCAGAGAGAAAGCCAGAAGCGTCGGTTTCATGTGCGTCCCGTTCAACTGCGTAAGGTGATGGGCGAGGCTAGCACGCGCCACCGGGCAGCGGATGGCACATTTGGTTTGGTCGAGATAACCAATTGATCTACAGGATTTTCATCGCTCGTTGCACCTAGTGATATGACTCAGGTGCAGGAGTGAAAATGCCCAATTATCTCGACGACGCCCAGCGTGACGACATCACCCGTCTGCGCGCGTCCTTTACCGGCCGGACCGAGTGGCCGACCTGGTTGCTGTTGATCGGCGTCTACAGCGCCTGGCCTGGGTTGCTGCTGCTCAGCCCGCAACTGGGTCTCTGGCCGACCACCCTGCTGATGATTCCTCTGCTGGTGCTGTGGATGTCGTTGCAGCACGAGCTGCTCCACGGCCACCCGACGCGCTGGCTATGGCTGAACAAGGTGCTGGGCTACGCGCCTTTCGCGGTCTGGTACCCCTACACGCTGTATCGTGACACCCACATGCAGCACCACCGGGACGAGGACCTGACCGTGCCGGGGCTGGATCCGGAAAGCCGCTATCTCAGTCAGTCGGGCTGGCAGCGCACGGGCCCGGTGATGCGCCTGCTGCGCTGGCTCGACAAGACCCCGCCCGGACGTCTGGTGTTCGGTGTTCCCCTGGCGCTGGGCAGTCTGGTCGTCGAGCAATCCGAACGACTGGTGCGTGGCGAGGACAAGGCCTGGTTCATGTGGTCGACCCACGGCTTCTTTCTGTTGTTGATGTTCAGTTTCATCGAGCGCGTCAGCATTATGTCCGGCTGGCACTACCTGGTGTTCATCACGATTCCTGCGCTGGCGATTTCCATGGTGCGCTCCTACTACGAGCACCGCCCCGACGAGCAGCCGCAGCAACGCACGGTGATCAACGAGGCCGGCTGGCCGTGGCGCTGGCTGTTCCTGAACCTCAACCTGCATCTGGTGCACCACGACTTGCCGGGGTTGGCCTGGTATCACATTCCCACTGTGTACCGCGCCCGTCGCGAGCAGTGGCTGGCGCGCAGCGGTGGTTTTCTGCTGCCGGGGTATGCTGAACTCTTTCGACGCCACAGTTTCAACCCTGTGGACAGCCCCCAACATCCTCACGTCTAGAGTCGAACATGGCCCAGGGTTTCGCCGAATTATTGATGTACGTCAGCCCTGAGCGGGTGGAGCAGGCCCAAGGTCGCTGGCTGGCGCGCGTGCTTGAAATTCTCAGAGTTGAGCGCCTGGATGCTGCTGGTCTGGACCTTCACGCGCTCTGGCTCTCGCCGCAATTGCTGCTGACCCAGACCTGCGGCTATCCGCTGATGACGGCACTGCGCGGGCAGGTGCAGGTGGTGGGACGGCCGGTGTACGAGCTGCCCCATGCCAGCGAGGGTTTTCATTGCAGCCTGCTGGTGGCCCGCGCCGATGACCCGCGCGAGCAACTAGTGGATTTTCGCGGCAGTCGCGGTCTCATCAACTCAACCGACTCCAACTCGGGGATGAACCTGTTGCGCCATGCCTTGGCGCCGTTGCAGCAGAGCGGCCGGTTCTTCGAAACGGTGTCGGTCACCGGTGGGCATCGCAACAGCCTTGCGGCGATCAAGCAAGGGCGGGGCGATCTGGCGGCCATCGACAGCGTGACCTTTGACTACCTGGCGCGGGATGCCAGTGACGAAGTCGCGGGGTTGAAGGTGATAGGCCGCACGGCGGCGGGGCCCTGCCTGCCATACATCACCCGGCTGGAGGCGGATGGGGAAGGGATTCGCCGGGCAATGAACCAGGCGCTCAGGGATTTGCCTGAGGTGGCGGCGGTGTTGGCGATCCGGGAAGTGTTGCCAGCGAGCGAGGCGGATTATCAGGTGCTTCTGGACTATCAGCGCCAGGCGCGTGAGGCGGGTTTCGAATTTCCTTAGCAGCGCGGCTTGCCGGCGGGGGCGGTGGGTCAGTTACAGATGTATTGCTGACACACCGCCCCCGCCGGCAAGCCGTGCTGCTACTGGTTAGTGTGTTATTCAAATTGGATCTATAAGAATTATTTTTAGGTATTTTTAGCGCATAAGCGTCCCTTGCTAGGATGGCCTCACCGGAACACCGGACAGAACCATCATCCATGCCAAGGGAAGTCCCATGTCCGGCGCCGAATTCGCCCATCGCCACACGCTTGGCGAGCTGTTCAAGTCGCATTACCGCTGGTTGTGCGAGCGTCTGAGCCGTCTCGACGGCCATGACAGCGCCCAAGACATTGCCAGCGAAACCTTTGCCCAGTTGCTGGCCTCGCCCAGCGTGGTGCCGATCCGCGAGCCCCGTGCACTGCTGATTACCATCGCCCGGCGCCTGGTCTGGCAGCGCTGGCGGCGGCGCGATCTTGAGCGCGATTTCCTGCAAGCCCTGGCGATAGACGACCTGCAGCCGGGCGATTCTCCGGAAGAACTCGCCGCCACCCTGCAAGGCCTGGCGCTGATCGAGCGGCGCCTCAATCGCCTGCCCGCCAAGGTCAGGACCACCTTCATGCTCGCCCGCGGCGATGGCCTGACCTACCCCGAAATCGCACGGCACCTGGGCATTTCCATGCGTTCGGTCAGCAGCTACATGCAGAAAGCTGAAACCTGTTGCCTGCGCGCAGGTCTGGAATGAAACGGGTGCTGTGCTAAACCCAACGCAACCCTCCCTTATCAAGAGCCTCACCACGAGAGACAACAATGACATCGATCAAACAATGGCTGGGCGGTTCGCTGCTGGCGCTCTCTGTGCTGGCGCATTCGGCGTACGGGGCGGACAAGGCCGCGCCGATCCACTTCGGGGACATCACCTGGGAAAGCGGCAGCCTGATCACCGAGATCCTGCGCACCATCGTCGAGAAGGGCTACGGCTACCCCACCGACAAACTGCCGGGCAGCACCGTGAGCCTGGAGGCCGCGCTGGCCAAGAACGACATTCAGGTGATCGGCGAAGAGTGGGCCGGACGCAGCCCCGCGTGGGTCAAGGCCGAGGCCGAAGGCAAGGTGCATGGCCTGGGCGACATCGTCAAAGGGGCGACCGAAGGCTGGTGGGTGCCGGAATACGTCATCAAGGGCGACCCTGAGCGCGGCATCAAGCCCCTGGCGCCGGACCTGAAATCGGTGGCGGACCTGCCGCGCTACAAGGACGTGTTCAAAGACCCGGAATCCCCGGACAAAGGCCGCTTCCTCAACAGCCCGACCGGCTGGACCTCGGAAATCGTCAACACCCAGAAGCTCAAGGCCTACAAGCTCAACGACAGCTTCGTGAACTTCCGCACCGGCTCCGGTGCTGCGCTGGACGCCGAGGTGGCCGCGTCGATCCGCCGTGGCAAGCCGGTGCTTTTCTATTACTGGTCGCCGACGCCGCTGCTGGGCCGCTTCAAGCTGATCAAGCTCGAAGAGCCGCCGTTCAACGAGGCTGCATGGAAAACCCTGTCCGATGCCAGCAACCCCAACCCTATCGGCTCAAGCTCCCTGGCGGCGCACCTGGCAATCGGCGTTTCCGAGCCTTTCGCCAAGCAGTACCCGGATTTGGTGACCTTCTTCAAGAAAGTCGACCTGCCCATCGATCAGCTCAACAAGACCTTGGGCGAGATGAGCGAAAAGCGCCTGGAACCGGACGCCGTGGCCAAATCCTTCCTCAAGGATCACCCGGAGATCTGGACACCGTGGGTGCCTGGGGACGTCGCGAAGAAAGTGACCGCCGGGTTGTAATGGCGATTAACGCGGGTTTGAATTTCAAACTGGCGACCCCAGCAACCATGCGCCATGCTCATGGGTGGTCATCGATCCACCCGTGAGACCCGCCATCATGAACACTCCACGATCCCCCCTCGATACCCCACGTCTGATCCTGCGCGAACTCACCCCCGACGACACACCGGCACTGGCGAGGATTCTGGGCGATGCCCAGGTCATGCGCCATTCGGTGCGCGGCGTGATGAGCGAGCAGGCCACCGGCGAGTTCATCGACTGGTGCCGCCGGTCCTATCGCGTCCACGGTTTTGGCCCGTGGGCGGTGCAAGACAAATCCTCCTCAACCTTGGCCGGATTCTGCGGTCTGAATGCCGAGCGCGTAGATGATGCCGATGAAATCGAGCTCGGCTACCGCCTTGCGCCGGTGTTCTGGGGCAAGGGACTGGGTACGGAGGCGGCACGCCGTGCGCTGAGCCACGGTTTTGACAAACTCAGGATTGACTCGCTGATCGCCATTGTCGAGCCGGCCAACGTCGCCTCGGTCAAGGTCATTCAGAAGCTTGGCTTCAGCGGCTTCATCCATAGCCAGTATCACCGCCACGGCGTGCGGATCTACCGCATGAACGCCCGGCAATGGTCATCGCGACCCACGCGGGAGGAGTGACTGGAAAACCGTTGTTCAGCTGCTAGCGTCACCGTGCAGTCAATGCGTTGATCACATCGATAAAAGTCGCCGGGGAGAGGACATGGGATATAGCAGATCGACTGCGTTGACGACTGTTCATGGGCTGCTGTTGGGGATGTTGCTCATCGCGCCGGGCGTGGCGCTGGCGGCCGAGGCTGCGCCGGTGCCGCCGAGCGCCCTGGCGTTCGTCCAGGATCGGCATCTGGGGGAAAGCCTGGGCTGGCTGGGGTACCAGGTCGCCTCGCGCACACCGACCTTCGCCACCATTGTCGAGACCGTGGGGCGCACCAAGGCCCAGGAGATCGTCCAGGACGAGTTGCAGTACCTGCAGCCGCAATACCAGCAGGAATGGGACCGCAACCTGGCGGCCGCCTACGCGGCGTCTTTTACCGCCGAAGAGCTCACGGCGCTGGATGTGGGCGATCCGCCGCCGGACGTCGCCAAGAAATTCCGCGACAAACAGCGCGACGTCGGCACCGACATGAAAGCCCGCTCAAGCAAGCTGCTTGAAGTCTATGTGTCCACTTCACTGGACAACGCGCTGAAAAAAGCCAAGCCTTAGCATTCGTTTTCAATCAGGGGGAAACCATGGACCCATTCATGCAGGCGGCCATCGATGAAGCGCAAAAGGGCTTGGCCGAGGGCGGCATTCCGATTGGCTCGGTGATTGTGCACGACGGCAAGATCATCGGCCGCGGCCACAATCGCAGGGTTCAGGAAGGCAGCGCGATCAAGCACGGCGAAATGGATGCCTTCGAGAACGCCGGACGCCAGCCGGCCCGTGTCTATCGCGAGGCGACGCTGTACACCACGCTGTCACCCTGCGCCATGTGCAGCGGGGCGATCCTGCTGTACGGCATTCGCAAGGTGATCGTCGGCGAAAACCAGACGTTCATGGGCGAGGAAGAATTGCTGCGCGGTCGCGGCGTGCAGGTGGACGTGGTGCACAACCCGACCTGCATCGGCCTGATGAAGCAGTTCATCGCCGACAAGCCCGAGTTGTGGAATGAGGATATCGGCGAGTAACACTCTGCCCCCGTAGCAGCACGGCTTGCCGGCGGGGGCGGTGTGTCAGTTACAGATGAATTGCCTGACACGACGCCCCCGCCGGCAAGCCGTGCTGCTACGGGGTGTGGGCTATTCCAATTGCAACGTCGAACTGAACTGGCTGATCGCATCCACCACATGCCGTGAACCCTGCTGAATCTCCAGGATCACCTCGCCCGCTTCATTGGCCAGCTCGACCCCGGTGCCGGTGCGGCTCAGGCTCGACTGCATGCTCGACACCGCGCTCCTGGCCAGCTCGTTGTTCTGCCGCACCACGTCGACAATCTCCACCGTCGCCTTGCTGGTGCGCGCCGCAAGCCCTCGCACCTCATCGGCCACCACCGCAAAACCACGGCCATGTTCGCCGGCGCGGGCCGCTTCGATGGCGGCGTTGAGCGCCAGCAGGTTGGTCTGGTCGGCGATGCCGCGAATGGTCTGGACGATGGTGGCGATGATTTCCGACTGCTTGTTCACCGCGTCGATGCTGCGTGCGGCCTCGTTCAGGTCGCAGGAAATCTGCTCGATCACCTCGACCGTCTGCTGCACCACGCTCGAACCCTTCTGGGCGCAGGCGTCGGTGCGCACCGAGGTGTCGTGGGCGGTGGTGGCGGCGCTGCGCTGGATGGTGACCTGATCGGTGATGTCGCTGGCGAACTTGACCACCTTGTACAAGCGGCCCTTGGCGTCGAACAGCGGGTTGTAAGTGGCCTCCAGATACACCGACTGGCCGTGCTTGTTCACCCGTTCGAAACGATGGGAATGGTACTCGCCGCGATTGAGCGACGCCCAGAATGCCTTGTACTGCGGCGAATCGACTTCGGCGCGGGTGCAGAACATGCTGTGGTGCTGGCCGACCACCTCGCCCAGCGAATAATGCATGGTGGTCAGGAAGTTATCGTTGGCGGTAATCACCCGCCCGTCCGGCGAGAACTCGATCACCGCCATGGAGCGGCCGATGGCGTTGATCATGCTCTGGTTTTCATGGTCCTTGTAGGCGCGCGCGGTGATGTCCGACGCCACCTTGATCACGCTCTGCACATTGCCGTCGTTGTCGTGCACTGGCATGTAGCTGGCTTCCAGCCAGATCTCGCGGCCGGATTTATCCAGGCGCATGAAGGTGCCGCACAACGGTTCGCCGCGAGCCAGGTCACGCCACAGTTTGCGATAGGCGTCGCTGTCGCAGAACGCTTTCTCACAGAAGATGCGGTGGTGTTTGCCCACCAGCTCGCCAGGCTCGTAGCCCATGGTCCGGCAGAAGTTTTCGTTGGCTTCGAGAATGATGCCATCGGGGGTGAACTCGATCATCGCCATGGAACGGCCAATCGCGGCGAGCTTGGCCCGGGACTGGCACAGTGCGGCGGTGGATACCTGCAACTCGGCTTCGACGGCCTTGCGGTGTGAATTGAACATCTGCCACCTACCTCGATAATGACGAAACGGCGGCCTGAATGACCGTCTTCCTTGATGGGCTACACGGGAATCGACACCGGAGATGCCGGCTTGAGTCATGGCGGGATGACATCAGTAATCAGGGAGCATTGCAGCAGACGGCTGAAAGCCGCGGGCCAGAGCGTCAGGTGGGGGATTGGACAGAGGGATGCCGACCGTCTGATCGCGGTCGAAGCGATCAGTGGTCGTCGAGCGGGGGAGAATTTTGCCGGATGCGACGGACAATCCATATGCGCGACCCACTTCCTGTGCCGGAAACCGCTGCAACCCTTGCCAGGCCGTTCATGGGGTGGTCAGCGGCGGTTGCTCGAAGCATAGACAAGGGCTCAGCGGATGCAATCCGGATGGTGGCATTTTCGTATCCGAATGCGTGGGCGTTCGCATTGCGCGCTGCGATCAGCGTTGCAAGTGCGCGGCCCCGAACAATTGCACTTGCTGCAGCGCGCCTTCCTGTTCGATCAGGCGCACCGGCGCCGTGCCGCCGGGCATCACCACCTCGACCATCCCGGCACTGACCCAACCCGCCAGCCAAGCGGCCGAAGCCACGGCGCTGGCGCTGGTGCCGGAAGAGGCCGTCGGGCCTTCGCCACGCTCGAACACCCGCGCCATGATGCGGTTTTCTCCTTCTTTCGCCGCCCATTGCAGGTTGACCCCGGCAGGGCACGGATCGCCCTTGCCGACCTCGCCCGCCGCGAAGGCAACACGCGTGAGTGCCGGATTGAGCGGCGCCTGGTGCAGTTGTTCGAAACCGGGCAGGGCGTCGATGGCTGGCACCAGCGTCACGCAGTGAGGATTGCCGACGCGCACGAACACGCTGCTGTGCCAGTCGGGGTGTAATTCGGCCAGGCGTTCGACGCGGCTGACGCGCACCTCCTCGAGCAACGCACCACGCACGCCCGGCCCTTTGGCGCCCACCGCGTCAGGGCCGAAACCCGGGGTGCCGATGTCCAACCAGAAGCCTGGGGTGCCATCGATCTCGGCGGGAACGACCTGGGTGGGCACGGGGCTTTCGCTGTCGTGGTTGTCGTGATGCACGCGCAGGGTGAAGCCTTCGCCATCGGGTGCGCGACCGGTGTCGGTCAGGGACTGGGCAAAAATGGTCAGGCCATTGCCGCTGCGCTCGGCCAAAGTGCCGTCAGTGTTGATGATCAGCACGTCGAAGGGCGCCGCGTCCTGAAACGGCCCTACCAGCAGACCGTCCGAACGGTGGGACTTGCTGCCGGCCGGGCGCTGGCCCTCGGGCCAGTCACAGATGGCGCTGACCGCGTGTGCGCTCCAGTTCTGTCGGGTCAGCGCCGCCTGGGCGGCAGCATCAGGAAGATCAACGCCCAGCGCACGTAGCGCCTGGGGAGAAATCACGGCGTAGATGTTGCCGCGTGCATCGTAGAAAGGGGCCATGGCAGGTCCGCAGGCAGAATCGGAAGCTGCATTAAATCATGGCCGCCGTGGGGCCTCACACCACCAGCGTGCCCCAGGCCGAGAGCAGCAACAGTATCGCCATCGCCTGGTTGAAACGCTGCATGCTGCGGGCCGTGCGAAAGACTTTCCCCGCGCTCACGCCCAGATAGGCCCAGGCGCACATGCAAGGAATCGCCACCAGAAAGAACACCAGCGACAGCCACGCCACCCGCGTCAGCCGGTCGCTTTCGTGCCCGGCGAAGACGCTGACCACCGCCAGCGCCATCATCCAGGTCTTGGGGTTGACCAGTTGCAGAGTGGCCGCGCCCCACAGGCCGAGCCTGGGCCCGCTGGTTTCGGCTGCCGGGTCGATGGCCTGCGCAGGCGCGCTGAAAATCTGCCACGCCAGCCAAGTGAGCCAGCCGATACCGGCCCACGCCATCACAGTCTGGACCTGCATGTGCCGCGCCAGTGCATCGCCGAGCCCGGTGCCCACCAGCAGCACCAGCAAAGCCGCCCCAGCGCAGGCGCCGAAGACGATGGGCGCGGTGCGCAGCATGCCGTAGCGCGAGCTGTTGGTCAGCACCAGAATATTGGTCGGCCCCGGGGTGATGGAGGCGACGAAGGCGAACAGCAGGAACGGCAGAAAGCTTTGCAAAGTTTGCATGAGAAGGCTCGGCAGCAGTGGATCATGGGGCGATGATCGCTGCGAGGGCGGGGGTCAGTCTGGAAGATTTGAGCAGCGGCGGCGGTAGTCCGCAGGCGTCATCCGGTAGGCACGCTGGAACCAGCGGCCCATGTGGCTCTGGTCGGCGAAACCCAGCGCTGCGGCGACGTTCACCGGCAGTTCGCCGCGGGCCAGCAGATGGCGGGCACGGGTCAGGCGCAGTTGAATCAGGTAGGCGTGGGGCGCAAGCCCAAAGGCGCTCTTGAAGGCACGGCTCAGGCGAAAACGGTCGACGCCGGTGGCCAGCGCCAGATCGTCCAGGCCGATGTCCTGATGCAAGTGGCTGTGTAGAAAGTCCCGTGCCCGTTGCGCCACCAGTGGCAGGCGAGGGTCGGGGCTGACCCGCGCGCGCCAGTGCAAGTGACCGGTCAGGTTGATCAGCAGGTTGTCCAGCGCGGTCTGACGCACGATGCGCAATTCGTTGCTGTGCATGGCCTCGAAGGCATTGGCCGTGGCAATCGCCAGGCGCGGGTCATCGGCCAGGGTCGCGGCGAAACTCAATTGCGCATTGTCCGGCGCCTCCTCGAACTGCGCGCGCAACTCGCGCTCCAGCCAGTGTGGGTCCAGGTACAGGGTGCGGTAGGTGAAGCCGTCCACTTCCGGGGCGTTGCCGTCGTGGATGTCCCCCGGCTCCAGCAGGAATACGTGGCCGGGCGTGCTGTTGTACTGCTGGCGCCGGCAGTTGAACTGCTGCACCCCTTGCTCGGTGATGCCGACCAGGTAGCTGTCGTGCCAGTGCGGATCGTAGGCATGCCCCTCGAAATGCGCGCGCATCGTCTCGATGCCGGACGTAGCGTCCTGCTTGAGATCGATCCAGTTGCGCTCGGGCATGGGGGTTCCTTTCAAGGTTTGAGACCGCTGTCGCCGGCAAGCCGGACTGCTACGGTTGCAGCTCTGTGCACGAATCATCTGACCGGAGAATATTCACGTAGCAGTCCGGCTTGCCGGCGACAGCGCCAAGCCAGCCAACCCCTGCATCACAGGCCATCACCGCCTAGCTTATCGGCACCATAACTCGAGGTCTGGAACATTTGTGCATCCACCGACCAGATGCAAGCCAGACTATTCTTGTTACAAACCCAACCCCCCTGCGCATTGCTCCGTCATGCGCTTGGGGCGAACCTACGCCTTCGATCGCCATCAAACACCGCATGTGTCACCCAATCGACAGCAGGTAAATGATGAACAGTTTTCTGCGAGGCTTCGCGATCTTCCTGCTCGGCGGCTTCCTGAGCGTCGGGCTGTTGAGCATCGGGCTGGTCCAGGCCGGTGAGTTCGCGCCGTTCCAGTTGGCCGCAAGCTCCAACAATCAGCCGGACAACGGCGCCATCCGCCGCGCCAACCCCAACAGCCGTCAAGGCACCGAATCCATTTCACCGACGATGCGTGGTCCCAACCTTGGGCCTTCCCAGGCGCGCCCGCCAACCCTTGAGAACGGCGGCATCCGCAACGGCTACCCGACCCGGGAGCAGTCTCCCCGGCCCACGAACGGCGGGACCCAGCGGCCCTCCAACTGAATCGGCAACACCCTTTTTTCGACAGCCAGAGTCAATTTTCCAGCCAAAAGGAATCGCCCATGTTGCGTAAGAACTTCTTCCCGGGGACCCTGCTTGCCAGTGTTTGCGCATCGGCGTTGCTGAGCCTTTCGCTCAACGCCACTGCCGCCACCTATCAGAGCGAGGAGGGCACGCTGACCGTCGATGAGGTAGTCGGCGGCCTGCAGCATCCCTGGGCCGTGGCCTTTCTGCCGGGTAACAAGGGCATGCTGGTGACCGAACGCACCGGCGCCCTGCGGCGGGTGACGCCCGAGGGCAAGCTTTCGGCGCCGATCTCAGGCGTGCCAAAGGTCTGGGTGCAGGGGCAGGGCGGGTTGCTGGATGTTGAGCTGTCACCGGATTTTGCCAAGGACCGCATGGTCTATCTGACCTACGCCGAGGCGGCCAGCGATGGCAAGACCGGCGGTACGGCGGCCGGCCGCGGACGCCTGTCGGATGACATGACCAGGCTCGAAGGCTTCACCCGCATCTTCCAGCAGCAGCCCAAGCTGTCGGTGGGCAACCACTTCGGCTCGCGCATCGTCTTCGACCGTGACGGCTACCTGTTCATCGCCCTGGGCGAAAACAACAACCGGCCCACGTCTCAGGATCTGGACAAGCTGCAAGGCAAGGTCGTGCGTCTTTACCCTGATGGCTCGGTGCCCAAGGATAACCCCTTCGTCGGCCAGAAAAACGTGCGCCCGGAAATCTGGAGCTACGGCCACCGCAATCAGCAAGGCGCCGCGCTCAACCCCTGGACCGGCACCCTCTGGACCAACGAACACGGCCCGATGGGCGGCGACGAAATCAATATCATCGAACGCGGGGCCAACTATGGCTGGCCCATTTCCACCTTCGGCATCGACTACAACGGCCAGCCTATTCCCGAATCCAAAGGCAAGATCGTCGAAGGCGTGAAAAACCCTTTCCATGTGTGGGAGAAGTCCCCGGCCATCAGCGGCATGGCTTTCTACAACTCGGACACCTTCAAGCAGTGGGACCATAACGTGTTCATCGGCGCACTGGCCGCCGAGGTGCTGATCCGCCTCGAACTCAAGGATGACAAGGTGGTGCACGAGGAGCGCTTGCTGGGCGAGCTCAAAGCCCGCATTCGCGACGTGCGTCAGGGGCCGGATGGCTACCTGTACGTGCTGACCGATGATGACAGCGGCAAGCTGTTGAAGGTCGGGTTGGCGAAGTAGCACCCAGGCCCGAATGATGTCAGTCGGCGCACGCCTGCGCCGACGCTGGCACATCGAACACCCGGTCAAAACCCCACTGAAACACCAGCGCGTAGAAAAAGAAGAACACGAACAGCCCAAGGTCGGTCACCAGTGCGGCCCACCAGGAAATGTCCAGCCACCAGGCCACCAGTGGCACCAGCAGCACCACCAGTCCGCCTTCGAATCCGAACGAGTGCAGCAAGCGCCGCGAAAGGGTGCGGGTGCGGCTTTGTTGCCGGGCTTCCCAGAATTCGAACAGGTAGTTGTAGAGTACATTCCAGATCAGCGCGCTGGCCGACAGCATCACTGACAGGGCGCCGGCGTGGGCGAGCCCGTCGTCGTAGATCAGCAAAAGGGTCGGCGACAGCACCGCAATCGCGATGGCTTCGTACAGCACTGCCTGGACCAGCTTTCGGGTGGGGCCTTGCATGGTTGACTCCTGAGGGTGAGGGTTTGCATGTCGGCCACGCTACCGATCGGTCGGGCGTTCGAAAAATGAGATAAATTGAACCCGCTTCAATTCATTTCATGCAGGGAGCTTGCTGTGTTTTCCAACCTTCCCCTCAACGCGCTGCGCACCTTTGAGGCGGCCGCGCGGCTGGGCAGTTTCAAGGCGGCTGCCGAGGAGTTGTCAGTCACGCCGGCGGCCATTTCCCATCAGGTCAAAACCCTTGAGGCGTGGCTGGGCGCGATGCTGTTCGAGCGTTCCGGCCAGGGCGTGGCGCTGACGGAGGAGGGCGAGCAGTTGTACCGCCAGACCCACCGTGCGCTGCTGGAAATCAGCCGCAGCCTGGAAAGCTTCTGCCCGGAAACAGCCTCGCAGACCCTGACGATATCGACCACGCCGGGCCTGGCGGCGCTGTGGCTGATTCCCCGGTTGAGCCGCTTCTATCGGGCGTTTCCCCAGTTCAATGTGCGGATCGACACCCGTAATGAACTGGTGGACCTGCTACGTGATTCCAGCATCGACCTGGCGATTCGTGCGGTGAGCCGCGACGACCCGAACCTGTATCGTGCGGAATTGATGAGCGAGCGCTTTGCGGTCTATGGCGCGCCCGATCTTCTGGCCTCGCTCAACGGCGCCGAAGTCGAGTTGATCGACCTGCGCTGGCAGATTCCCGGGGCCTACGGGGTGAACTGGCGAAGCTGGTGTGCGGCGGCTGGTTGTGAGCAGTGGCTTGCGACGGCGCGAATGCGCGAGTTCGACGACGAACACTACGCCCTTAGCGCGGCGGTCGCCGGCCACGGGCTGGTGCTGGCGAGCAACGTGCTGGTGGCGGACAGCTTGCAGCGTGGCGAGCTGGTGGGGTATCGACCTGACATCAGCCTGCCAGGCCCGCGCTACATCGCCGTATGCGTGCCGGGGCGCGAGCGCGATCCGCAGGTCAAGGCGTTTCTGGCGTGGCTGGGCGAGGAAGCGGCCGCCACCCCCCTCAACACCTGACCTGTAGGAGCGCGCTTGCCCGCGACGGCGTCATATCTGACACATTTGCGGCGCCTGACACGCCGCATTCGCGGGCAAGCGCGCTCCTACAGGCAGACCGTGGCGATCATTCAATAGGCGGTAGTCTTCAGGGCCTGCGCGGCAGCAGGCTCGGCACCGCATGCATCAGCGCATTGATCGCAAACCCGATGAACATCACCCCGCACAACCGCGTGATCGTCAGTTCATGCCGTTGATACACCGCCCTTACATGGCGGGCGCCGACCACGCCGACGATGATCCCGTACGCCGCGATCCCGCCCAGGGTGCTGATCAGGATCAGCAACGGCAGCATCGACCAGTTGAGCAGGTCGGCGCGGCTGGAGAGCAGGGCGGTGAAGGTCGCCACGGCCACCGGATACGCCTTGGGGTTGGTCAGGCCGAACATGATTCCGTGCCAGAACGGATGCCGCGACGGCGCCTTTTCCTCCGTCTCGCTGCTGCGCTTGGCGCGAATGGCACGCCAGCCGAGCCAGAACAGAAACAGCCCGCTGATGATCCCCAAGACATCAAACGCCGTGGTGCCGATCACCCGCGCTCCGATGATCGCGGCCAGCGCCGTACTGCACCAGATCACATCCCCCAGCAGATGCCCGCAGAGAAAAGCCGCGCCCGCGCGCCTGCCTCTGGACGCACCGATGCCGAACACCGCCAACACGCCGGGCCCCGGCGAGATGGCATAGATGAAACCAGAAGCGAGTACGGCAAGCAGCAGCGACGGGGTCATGGCAGGCGTTCCTGATGGCGGGCATGCGAGGTCAATTCCCGAGTGTAGATGAGCGGATGACTAATTTTCGAGATGTTTCATACGTTTATGAAGGTTGTATCGCAGTTGTAAAAAGTCGGTGCAGAACGTAAAACATGCGCCCACAAAAATCCTGCCGGAGCTGTACCTCAGATGACCACCCCACACCGACCTGCCGCAGGCTTCACGCGCCGCTTGCTGCCCCTGAGCATCGCCTTCGCCTCGCCGTGGCTCGCCGCTCAGGAGGCCGAGCCGCTGACCCTGGATGCGGTCAAGGTGTCGGGGGAACAGGCGTCGGTCGATCAGGCCGAAAATGCCTCGGTGGGAGGGTTCGCTCCGGCGCCATTACTCGACACGCCGGCGTCGATTTCGGTGTTCACCGAGCAGCGCTTGAAGGATCAGCAGGCCAAATTGTTGAGCGAAGTGCTGCGCAACGACGCCTCGGTAGGCGACAGTTATGCGCCGATTGGCTACTACGAAAACTTCGTGGTGCGCGGGTTCTCGCTCAATGCCGCCAACAGCTACCGGATCAACGGCCGCAGCATCACCGGCGAGCAGAACGTGGCGCTGGAAAACAAGGAACAGGTCGAGCTGCTCAAAGGCTTGTCAGGCCTTTCCAGCGGCGTGTCGGAGCCTGCGGGCGTGGTCAACTACCAGACCAAACGACCGGCCGATGTGCGCTCGGTGACGGTGTCCACCAATGAGCACGGCGAGCGCTATCTCGCCACCGACGTGGGCGGCTGGTTCGGCAGCGAGAAACAGTTCGGCCTGCGCGCCAACGTCGCCCATGAGGACATCCGCTCCTACGTCGAGCACGCCGACGGCAAGCGCGATTTCGCCTCCCTGGCCTTCGACTGGAATATCAACGAGCAGTCGACCTTGCAACTGGACGCCGAATACCAGACCCGCGAACAGCGCTCGGTCCCGGGCTATCAACTGCTGGGCGGCAGCGAACTGCCCCACGACGCCTCGCCGCGCAAACTGCTGGGCTACCAGAGCTGGTCGAACCCGGTGGGCATCGATTCCCTGAACCTGAACGGTCGCTATGAGTACCGCTACAGCGATGCCTGGAAAGCCAGCCTCAGCGCCTCGCGCAGCCGCGTGGTGATCGACGACTACAGCGCGTTCGCCTACGGCTGCTATTTCCAGGGCAACTGCCCGACGACCCCCATCACCGGGCATTTCACTCCGGACGGCGGGTACGACATCTACGACTTCCGCAGCCCTGACGACACACGCCGCAACGATGAAGTCGAGGCGTCCATGACGGGGTTGTTCAACACCGGCTGGCTCAAGCACGAGCTGACCTTCGGCACCAGCGCGTTTCGCCGCACGGTGGATACGCGGCCGTATTTCAGCGAGTTTGTGGGCACCGGCAATATCCATGAAACGCCGCCGGCCTTCGCCCCGTCGGATTTGCCGGTGGGCCATACCGAGCGGCGTCTGGATAGCCGCCAGTACGGCCTGTTCGCCACCGACCGGATCAGCTTCAACGAGCATTGGCAGACGGTTTTGGGTGGTCGTCAGGTGCGCCTCGATGAAAGGGCCTACAACGAAGACGGCAGCGACAATCGCCACACCCAGCGCTCGATCTTCCTGCCCCAGGCGGCGCTGATCTACAAACCGGTGGACAATGTTTCGCTCTACACCAGCTACAGCAAAGGCCTGTCGCTGGGCGGCACGGCGTCGGTGTTCGACACCAATATCGGTGAAATCCTCGCGCCGACGATCTCCCGTCAACTGGAGGCCGGGGTCAAGTACGACTGGCAGCGCATGAGCTTCACAGCGGCGCTGTTCCAGACTCGGCAGGCCTATCAGTACTCCAGACCCAATGACGACGGCAGCCTGACCTTCGTGCAGCAGGGCGAGCAGAAGAACACCGGGCTTGAGTTGAGCGCCAACGGCTGGCTGACCTCGCAATTGCAGGTGTCAGCCAGTGTTGCCGCCATCCGCGCGCGGGTGGAAGGCAGTGGCACCGCAGCCTATGAAGACCATCAGGCGATCAACGTGCCCAAGTACCGGGCCAGCCTGTCGGCTGACTACAGCCTGCCGATCCCGGGCCTCGCGCTGCTGGGCGGCATGCAGTACAGCTCCAGCAAATACGCCAACCGCGAGGGCTCGGTGAAGGTCGACGACTACGCCGTGTTCAACGCCGGAAGCCGCTACAGCACCAAGCTCGATGGCTACGACACGGTGTTCCGGCTGACTATCGACAACCTGTTCGACAAACGCTACTGGCGCGACGCAGGCGAGTACCTGGGCGACGACTACCTGTTCCTCGGCGCACCGCGCACGGCAAGGCTTTCAGCGACTGTGAGTTTTTGACCTACCCGGATGCATCACCGCCTGACACAACGCCCCGCCGGCAAGCCGTGCTGCTACGGACTTCGGGCGTACCCATTATCCGGGTTCACCTTGGACCCGTAGCAGCACGGCTTGCCGGCGGGGGCGTCGGCCCAGACGATACATTCCCACCCCTTCCCACCGCCCCATCCAGAGAGCATCATTTCCAGACGCTCGAAGGCTGTGCAGGGACAGGCCGTCCCTGGTGTTCTTTCTGATGGAGCAGCAAGATGATCGAACTCAAACCCGCGCAAATCCCCGACATTCCCCTGTTATGGTCCTTGCGCACCCGCGCCGTGCGGCAGGTTTGCGCCAGCCATTATTCCCCCGAACAGATCGAAGTCTGGAGCGATTCACCGCCCCCTGAATCCTACCTGCGCCTGCTCGCCACCGGCTGCGGCCTGGTGGCGCAAGAAGACGGCCAGTTGCTCGGCTACGCCATCCTTGACCGGCAAAGCGGCGAAGTCATGGCGCTCTTCGTGGAGCCCGACCAGCTAGGGCGGGGCATCGGCAAGCGCCTGATGCAAGGGCTGGAAGCGATCGCCGAAGAGGAGCATTTCACCCGGCTCTACCTTTATTCCTCCCTCAACGCCGCCGACTTCTACCGCGCCATGGGCTTCGTCGCCGTGCGCGACGAGCCTTACGCACACCCCAGCGGCATCACCTTGCGTAGTTTGTATATGGAGCGGGTGCGAACTACTGGCTAACGCAAGCCTCGTAGCAGCCCGGCCGGGCGGCGCTCCGCTTGCCGGCGGGAGCGGTGTGTCAGCAAGTGATGAGTCGCCTGATACGACGCCCCCGCCGGCAAGCCGTGCTGCTACGAGGGGTTATGAATTCAACCAGATGGCATCCCAGAGTGGATATTGCCGCACGCTGGCAACCAATCCTGCCCTCACGGGATTCATCACGATATAGCGCGAGTGGCTTCGAAGATCTTCCTCCTCGCGCAAGGCGTGTTCATGGAATCCCTTCTGCCAAAATTGCCCGCTTCGTCCCATTCGGCGATTGATGCCCAAGGTTGACCTCGACTTGAAACGTGCCACCGCCGATGACAAATCGCCTCTCTGCAACTCCATAAGCCAATGAATGTGATCGGGCATCACCACCCAGCACAAGGATCGCGCGGTGCCTTCCTCCTCGGTTTGCCGCAATGCTTGAACCACGGGGCGGCCGCTGGGCCAATCCTTGAATACTGGTTGCCGGTCGTTTACCACGACGGTGACCATGTAAATCCGCCCCGGCTCCGAATATCGGTTCGTACGAAGAAAATGGCGCCGTCTCGCTGGTGTCTGCATCCCTTTGCCCCTGAAACGCAAAAAGTCACCCTATCCACCCCTGCAACTGACTGCACGCCTGACTATTTCACAACATATGTCCCCCGTAGCAGCACGGCTTGCCGGCGGGAGCGGTGTGTCAGCAAGTGATGAGTCGCCTGACACGACGCCCCCGCCGGCAAGCCGTGCTGCTACGTTATTCGGTGCTATACGCATGCGTGCTGGCTTGCTACCGTCGGCACGTCTCTTCGCAGGGAAATCGGGCCATGCCAGTCGAGTACCCGTTGCACCGCTTCATCCAGGATGGACGGCCGCTGCAGATCAACGCCCAGCCGTTGCAGGCGAGCACTGATGACGTGCTGCACCGGTATCGCGAAGGGCAGTTGTGGGCGGTGAAGCAGGGGGTGATCACTGCTGAGCTGGACACCGGCAGTTGGGTGGTGCCCGCCCGGCGTATCGGCTGGATCCCGCCCGGCGTCGCCCATGCGGCGCGGGTTCACGAGGCCGCCAGGGGCTGGATGATCTACCTGCGCCCTGACCTGTGCCCACTGTTCCCGAACACGCCGACGGTGTTCGACATGACCCCGCTGGCCGCCGCGCTGCTGGAACGCATCGACGGCTGGCAGAAAGGCCCGGCCGAGCTTGCGCCGCCACAGCACCGGCTGCTCGATGTGCTGTTCGATGAACTGAAGATTTCCCCTGCCAACCCGCTGTTCCTGCCTATGCCCAGCAGTCCGCATCTGGTGGGCATGACCCTGACCATCGTCGCCGACCCCGCCAACAAGCTCGGCCTGGATGACTGGGCCCGGCGAACGGGCATGTCTCGGCGAGGCCTGACCCGGCACTTCCGGGCCGAAACCGGCATGTCACTGGTGCAATGGCGCATCGTCGCGCGGATGAAACGGGCGCTGGAACTGCTGGCCCAGGGCGACACCGTCAGTCGCGTCGCCCAGCGCCTGGGCTACGACAGTGTCAGCACCTTTATCAGTGCCTTCAGTGCGCAATTCGGCATGACCCCCGGCGCTTATGCCCTGTGATGTGACGCAAGTCCGGTTGTCTGCCAGCCGCCCCAATGGCGCAAGCTTTGTTATCCTGCGCGCCTTTGTCGCACCTAACTGCCGATTCAACCTGCCAAATGGGGTCTTTCATGACAGCCATTCTTCGACCACGTCCACAACCGATCAGCCGGGGCGACTATAAGACCCTGGGCCTGGCGGCGCTGGGCGGGGCACTGGAAATCTACGATTTCATCATCTTCGTGTTCTTCGCCCTGACGTTGAGCCAGCTGTTCTTCCCGCCGGAAATGCCCGAGTGGCTGCGTCTGCTGCAAAGCTTCGGGATTTTCGTCACCGGCTATCTGGCGCGCCCGCTGGGCGGCATCCTGATGGCGCACTTTGCCGACAAACTGGGGCGCAAGCGCGTCTTCAGCCTGAGCATCATGATGATGGCGCTGCCGTGCCTGCTGATCGGCGTGATGCCGACCTACGCCGACATCGGTTACTGGGCGCCGCTGATCCTGCTGGCACTGCGCATCCTCCAGGGCGCGGCGGTGGGTGGCGAAGTGCCCAGTGCCTGGGTGTTCGTCGCCGAGCACGCGCCCAAGGGCCATCGCGGCTATGCGCTGGGGGTGCTTCAGGCCGGGCTGACGTTCGGCTACCTGATCGGCGCACTGACCGCGACCTGGCTGGCCAAGGTCTACAGCCACGCGGAGATCCTCGATTTCGCCTGGCGCATCCCGTTCCTGCTGGGCGGGGTGTTCGGCGTGATCGGCGTCTGGCTGCGTCGCTGGCTGAGCGAAACCCCGGTGTTCATGGCCTTGCACGCCCAGCGCGAAGGCATGACCGAGCTGCCACTGCGCTCGGTGCTGCGTGAACACCGCGAGTCTCTGCTGCCTGCGGCGCTGCTGACCTGCGTGCTGACGTCCGCCGTGGTGACCCTGGTGGTCATCACGCCCACCGTGATGCAGCAGCGTTTCGGCATGAGCCCCAGCGACACCTTCGGCCTGAGCAGCGTCGGTATCGTGTTCCTGAACATTGGCTGCGTGCTGGCCGGCATGCTGGTGGACCGCATCGGCGCCTGGCGCGGGGTGGTGCTCTACAGCCTGTTGCTGCCGGTCGGCGTTGGGCTGCTGTACGCAAGCCTGGTCATCCAGTGGCTGCCGGTAGGCCTGGCCTACGCGGTGGCGGGGCTGGCCTGCGGCATCGTCGGCGTAGTGCCGTCGGTCATGGTCGGACTGTTCCCGGCGAATATTCGGGTGTCCGGCATCTCCCTGACCTACAACATCAGCTACGCACTCTGGGCCAGCACCACGCCGCTGGCGTTGATCGCGCTCATGCCGTGGAGCCCGTGGGTGTGCGTCGGCTACTGCGCGATCATGGGCGCCGTTGGCCTGTTGACCGCGATGTTCTTCGGCATGCGCCGTGGCATGCAGGTGGATGACGTACTGGCTGTCTGCCCGGACAACTGACCGTCGGGGCGTCATGGAGCGACGCCCGATCCGCAACTACGCTTGGCCGACCGCTACCTCAATAGTCGTCGGCGAGTGTGGGAATGAGCGACAACTCCAATAAGAAAGATCTCGACACCGCGTCAGCCACACGCCAGGTGGTCGAAACCCTCTACCGCCAGGAATCCCGTCGGGTGCTGGCGACACTTATTCGTCTGCTGGGCAATTTCGAACTGGCCGAAGAAGCCCTGCAAGACGCCTTCATCGCGGCGGTCGAGCAGTGGCCGCGTTCCGGTATTCCGGAGAGCCCACGGGCCTGGCTGGTGTCGGCCGGGCGCTTCAAGGCCATCGACAGCCTGCGCCGCCGGGCGCGTTTCGACGCCTCGCTCAATGAAATGGCCCGGCAACTGGAGCAGCGTTTCGGCGACGATCGCAGCGAAGTCGACGAGGTCGAGGATGATCGGCTGCGGCTGATTTTCGTCTGTTGTCACCCGGCCTTGAGCCCCGACGCCCAGGTTGCGCTGACGCTGCGTGAAGTCTGCGACCTGACCACAGAAGAAATCGCCAAGGCGTTCCTCATCACCGCCACCACCGTGGCCCAGCGCATCGTGCGCGCCAAGAACAAGATTCGTGATGCCCATATTCCGTACGAAGTCCCGTCGCTGAAAGAGTTGCCCGAGCGGCTCGATGCTGTGTTGCGGGTGATCTACCTGGTGTTCAACGAGGGCTATTTCGCATCGAGCGGTGAACAACTGACCCGCAGCGACCTGTCGGCCGAAGCCATTCGCCTGGGACGCCTGTTGCTCGATCTGCTACCTGAACCGGAAGTCGCGGGCTTGTTGGCCTTGATGCTGCTGAGCGAGTCCCGCCGTGGTGCGCGGCTGTCGGCGCAGGGCGAGCCGATCATGCTCGACCAGCAGGATCGCAGCCTGTGGCTCCGGTCCTTGATCGAGGAAGGCGAGATGCTGGTGGAACAGGCCCTACGCTCAGGCAAGACAGGGCCCTACGGCGTTCAAGCGGCCATCGCAGCCATGCACGCCGAAGCCGCACGGCCAGAGGACACCGACTGGCGGCAGATTCTCGGGCTCTATGACGTGCTGCTGCGCCTGGATGATTCCCCGGTGGTGCGGCTCAACCGGGCGATGGCCCTGGCCATGGTGCAAGGGGAGGCGGCGGGGCTGGCGCTGGTCGATCAGTTGCTGGACGACGGTGAATTGTCCGATTACCACCTGGCCTGGGCGGCGCGTGCTGATTTGTGTCGCCGCCTGGGGCGTTACGAAGATGCGCGCAGCGCTTACGGCAGGGCCATCGAGCAGGCGAACCAGGCGGTTGACCGGGCCTTCTTGCAGCGGCGGCTTGATGAATTGCCCAAGAGCGAATGACCGTTCGTCCGTTCGCTTGCGAGTGTGTCGATCTGCCGATACGTCATTCGACTAATTCACAAATGCCCCCGCCGGGGGGGCCGGGGGGGGGGGGGGGGGGGGGGGGGGGGGGGGGGGGCCCCGCGCCGCCGGCGGGGGGGGGGGGGGCCCCCGGCCCCCCCCCCCCCCCCACCGGCCCCCCAAACACCCCCCCCCCCCCCCCGCCCGCCGGGGGGGGGGGGGGGGGGGGGGGGGGGGCGCCCGCCCCCCCCCCCCCCCCCCCCCCCCGGGCCCCCCGGCGGGAGCGGTCTATCAGGCAACGCACGACCATCAGCCCAAGGAGATCACCATGAAATACCTGTGTCTGATCTACAGCAACGAGCAAACCCTGCATTCACATCCCGACAGCCCCCGGGACGACGAATGCCTGGCCTACGCGCAATCAGTACAGGCCAGCGGGCGGATGCTGGCGGCCGAGCCATTGGAGTCGGTGGAAACCGCCACCACGGTCAGAATGCGCAACGGCAAGGTGTCGATTACCGATGGTCCGTTCGCGGAAACCAAAGAGCAACTGGCAGGGTTCTACCTCATAGAGGCGCGGGATCTGAACGATGCCCTACAAGTTGCGGCGCACATTCCTGCAGCGCGGGTCGGCAGCGTGGAAGTACGACCCGTCCGCGAACTGAACCTGCAACAGGGCCAGTCCCAGGACTACCAACACCGGCCCGTCGCCTCGGGAGCCGCATCATGACCACTGCATCCAGCGTCCACGCCGAAATCAAGACCCTGCTCGAAGGCTGGTGCACGGGCGTGCGCGAGAAAAATCTCGACGCGATCATGGCCTACTACGATCCAGAAATCGTCGCCTACGACGCCATCATCCAGTTGCAGTTTCGCGGCATCGACGCCTACCGCCAGCACTGGCAGTTCTGCCTGGGGATGTGCGAAGGCGCGATGCTGTTCGAAACCCATCAGTTAGTGGTTCACGGTAACGACGACGTCGCCTTCGCCCACTGGCTCAACAAATGCGGCGGCACTGACGAGAAAGGCGAGGAAAAGTCCTCGTGGATGCGCGCCAGCGCCGGCTACCGCAAGACCGCCGATGGCTGGAAAGCGGTTCACGAGCACTTTTCCGCACCCTTCGACATGGCCAGCGGCAAGGCGCTGTTCGACTTGCAGCCCTGATTTTTCTACAACAAGAACCCCTGAGGAGAATTCCCATGAGCGTCAAACCCATACCCGAGGGCCAACACAGCCTCACCGTGTACATGGGCGTTTCGCCCGCAGACCAGGCCATCGAGTTCTACAAGAATGCCTTTGGTGCCAAGGAAATGTTCCGCCTGGATGCGCCGGGTGGCCGGGTTGGCCATGCCGAGCTGCAAATCGGCGATTCACGCATGATGCTGTCCGAGCCCTGTGACCAGGGCGGTTTCGGTAGCCCCGAGCCGGGCAGCAAAACCTCGTTTGCCATGCACCTGTACGTGCCTGACGTCGATGAACAATTCAAACGCGCCGTCGATGCCGGTGCCACCGTAGTCTCCGAAGTTCAAGACATGTTCTACGGCGATCGCAGCGGCAGTGTGCGTGATCCATTCGGTCACCTATGGTTCATCGGCACCCACAAGGAAGATCTCACTCCCGATGAAATCCGTGAGCGCGCAATGAAGATGTTCGGTCAGGCGCCGTCCTGATCGCCGGTAGTCCAACTACTTTCTCTTCGCAGGGCGATTGGCGTTGCCATGACTCAGATCGCCCTGCAACGTGACAGACCATTGCCCGGCGCCTGCCGAGCCCATCAGGTCATTTGTAACCGATGATTGTAATTCGCATTTGCAGCGTTTATTGTCGCGGGCACTAACACTTTCCCCCCATGAAACGTGCATACGGAGTTTGCACGGGCGTTCCGTTATTTCCAATTTACAACTTTGTAAGACCTTGGCAGAGAAAAGTCGCCTGCCCTTGTAGGAATATTTACCTTTATTGCTTTGCGGGCCCCAGCGCAGTCGCTTGAAAATAACCTCAATAAAAGTCGGTTCAAGCCGATGGAATGTTTGACGCCACGGATGGCAATTGATTTAAGGATAATGCCAGCGTATGACGGAACGAAAACGTAAATACAAACGCCCCAATCGCACCACCCCCAGAGAACAGGAAGTGCTGCAGCTGCTGCTGGCCGGCTACACCAACAAGGGCATCGCCCAGGCGCTGGGGATCAGTGATTACACGGCCCGGGACCACGTCTCGGCGCTGCTCAAGAAGAATGAAGTCCACAACCGCGCACAACTGATGGCCCTGCACGTGAGTCCCAGGGTCCGTAAACAATTCGAATACCCCCTACATCTGACGGATTGTATTGGTGAGCCGGCTGCGCATAATGAGGGCTCTTGAAAGTTGTTTTCAAAGTGATGATGCAGGCAGTGATAAGCCTGCTCTTTATATTTTTTATTTGTTGTTCAGAGGTGCTGAAAGATAACAGGCAGCCAAGTTCAGCCTGCCTTGTAGACGGGGAGTGGTTATGCGCGAAGTGATGGGTGGTTCTATATCGACATTGTTCGAGCTGCACAACGTTTATCAACATTATGAACACAAACGTTCGAACGTTTGCGTGCTCGATAAAATCGATTTCATCCTTCGTCGTGGTGACACCTGTGCAATTACAGGGGCGTCGGGCTCGGGGAAGAGTACCCTGCTGAACATCCTCGGTTTGCTGGAGCGACCCGCATCCGGGCGGGTCATGTTCGCGGGCCACGATGCCATGCGGGCATGCCCGGACACCCTGGCGGATTGGCGCAACCGGCACATGGGGTTCGTATTCCAGGCGTTCAACCTGCTGCCGCGCCTGAGTGCGCTGGATAATGTCGCGCTACCGCTGATGTATCGCAACGAGCGCCGCTCGGTCGCCCGCGAACGTGCGGCGCGTCAGTTGCATGCGGTGGGGCTGTCGGACAAAGCCTTGCATTTGCCCGCCGACCTATCGGGAGGACAGCGTCAGCGGGTGGCCATTGCCAGGGCGCTTGTCGGGCGACCGTCGCTGATTCTTGCAGATGAGCCGACCGGCAATCTCGATCAGCAGTGCGCAGACGACATCATCGACCTGCTGCTCGACCTCAATCGTCAGCATCAGGTAACGCTGGTGATGGTGACTCACGATACTCGCCTGGCTTTGCGCTTTGCGCGGCAGATCGAGGTGGCGGGCGGTCAGTTACACGAGAACGCCGGGCATGTCGGCGCCTGAGTCCGTCGCTAGATGTGGGTGGCAGCTGCGCCTCAATGAGTCGCTTGAAAACCTGCGTGCTCTGGGGCTGCGCTCCTGGCTGGCGCTGCTGGGAATCATGGTGGGCAGTGCCTCGGTGGTGGCGCTGCTCGATATCGGCCACAGCTCTCGCGAAGATGCATTGCGCACCTTTATGGGGCTGGGAGCTGAGACGTTGGTGGTGAACTTTCCGGCGCTAGCGGGGCGCGCCCCATCCCCGCCCAGAACCCTGGACACTGATTCTATAAGGGCCAGATTGCCCCAACTGGCGTGCGTCGCGCCGATCAGTCAGTTCTCTACGCGGGTTTATCGTGGGAGCGCTAGGCACGATGCCTCGCTGATAGGCACCACGGCTGCGCTGGCGGTGGTCATGGACCTGACAGTTGGGAGTGGCCGATTCATCTCACCTCTGGATGGCAACGGATTGTTTGTGGTGCTGGGGGCCGAGGTCGCCACGGCTCTTGGTGATGGAAGAGGGGCGGTGAGGCCTGGCGATTTTTTACGTATAGGCAGTTATCAGTTTGAGGTCATAGGCGTCCTGTCGCCTGTCACCCATAACCCGTTGCTGCCGGTCTCTGCTGACACCTCAGTCTTCATGCCTGCACGCAGCATGGCCCGGATTTCATCGGCCGCGAGCATTGGCAACGTGATCGCCAGAGTGGTGCCCGGCACGGACCTTCCGAGCACCGCGCAATCCCTGAAGACCTTGCTCAGTCGCTCTCTCGATGACCGCGAGGTCGAAGTCCAGGTGCCGCAGCAGTTGCTTGATGGCTTGGAACGCCAGGCTCAGACCTTCACATGGCTGCTTGCGGGGCTGGGGGGAATTTCCCTTCTGGTTGCCGGTGTCGGTGTGATGAACGTGATGCTAATGAGCGTTCGCGAG
The DNA here is from genome assembly GCF_044746825.1 of Pseudomonas sp. NPDC090201. Lineage (NCBI taxonomy): Bacteria > Pseudomonadati > Pseudomonadota > Gammaproteobacteria > Pseudomonadales > Pseudomonadaceae > Pseudomonas > Pseudomonas sp. NPDC090201. The sequence goes on along the minus strand of NZ_JBIVCX010000001.1, from coordinate 662,733 downwards.
CGTCGCCGCGAGATCGGTGTACGCATGGCGCTCGGCGCACGGCGGCGCGACATTCGCCTGCTGTTCCTTCTGGAAGCTGCCCATCTGTCGGTCCTGGGTGCCGTGCTCGGCGCAGTGATGGGCAGCGCCATCGCCTTTTTCTTCGCCCGTTTCAGTGGCTGGCCGCTGAGCCTTTCTCCTGACACCCGCTTGCTGGGTATCGGCAGCTCGTTGCTGATCGGTTTGTTCTTCGGCTGCTACCCCGCGGCGGTGGCCGCGCGGCTCTCACCAGCGGCAGCGCTTCGGGACGATTGATCAAGCTGTTGATGCCACAGATTCACGCAGAACATTGATAACAAGAAAGGAAGCATTCAATGAACACATGCAATTCCATCCAGGGCGCGATGAGCGGCTTTCACATGCAGCCTGAAAATCAGACGTCGGTGCACGACAGCGTGACCGTGCATTTCAACCGGCTGGTAGAGCGCCAGGGGGCGATGTGCACGCAGATGCTTGGCGAACTGCACAGGGAGTGGCTCGGTCCTCGGGGGCTATTTGCCACATTCGGACGGGAGATCGAACACCTCGGACGACAGGCGCCCTCACTCGACGAACTGGACGAAATCGTCGATGACGTGCGCCTGCAGCAGGCTGAGGCGGCGGTGGCCTTCGTCCTGGGACAGAGCCATCGCCGCGTGGCTGCGAAAAACCCTTTTACCGGCCAGCGTCGTGAAGCGCTGTGCTGCGTGGCATTCGATGACTGTGCAGGGCTCACACTGGTGGAGCGCTACGCCGCCTATGAGGCGCTTCGCCAGAACGATTCGACCTTCTTCATCAAACTCATCGCCACTACCCGGGGCGTGTCCGAGCGACGAATCGTGTTCCGCGGCTTGCTCGAACACTACGACAGCCTGATGCCGCTGGAGAGGTGTATCTACCCCGAAGGCTATCGAGGCATTCAACAGGGGCATCTGGATCGGGAGGAGGCGCTCCATGGACCTCTGTCCCTCGACGGGAGCCTGATGAAGTTGCTGGAAAAGATGACGCCGTTGAGCTTGCTCAAACAGGTTCAGCCCCAGCCCGACCCGCTGCGGTGAACAGCAAGTCTGCCGTTCGTAGCCGTCTCAGAGGCCACGCCAAGCGGCTGATGATTCTGTTCAGCGTCATGACCGCCAGCCAGGCTCGGGGCGATCAAGGGTCGGTTTACGGTGTGAGCGCGCCGACGATGGCCCACGGTCGTGCGCTGTCTTCGCCATCGTCGGTCAGCCACTTGAATCTGAGCCTGGCTGACGCTGTGGCGCTGGGATTGCGGGGCAACCGGGAGATTCGCCGTTCGTATCTGCAACGGGTGGCGCAGAAATTCGATCTGCAGGTGGCTGAGGCGTTCTTCTCTCCACGCCTCTTGTTGGGGAGTCAGCTCACGACACGGCGCGGGTCCCGGGATCGTGAGCAATAGATGAACCTCGCGCCCAAGGTCACGTTGAACAGTGAATGGGGCACCCGGTTCAGTCTGTCCTGGGCCCAGCGCCTGGATCATGCCGAGAAAGGGGGACGCAAGAATCAGCGTGATCTGGGGCTGGAAATCGTGCAGCCGCTGCTCAGGAACGCCGGGCGCGACGTGGTGACTGCCCCCAGGCGCCGCGCCCGGCTGAGTGAGCAGAGTCAACGCCTCGGGCTGCAAGCCACCGTGGCACAGAGCGTGACGCAGATTGCGTCTGCCTATCGAGAGTTGCTCAAGGCGCAGGAGCAGCTGCGCATCGTCAGCCAGGCACTGGATCGATCCCGCAAGCAGATGCGGGTCAACGATGCGCTGATTGCCGCTGGTCGAATGGCTCAGGTGGATCGCCTGCAAAACGAGGCCGACCTGGCTTATCAGGAGCTCAATGCCGAGCAGGCCGTCCATCAGCTGGAAGCCCGCCGCCGAGATTTGTTGCAGTTGCTGGCGCTGGATCTTTCCACACCTTTGCGCGCCAGCGACGAGTTGCGGGTCGAGCGCGTCGAGATGGATGATCAGGATGCACTCGCCATCGCCAGGCAGAGACAGCCCCGCTACCTGCAACAGCGCATCGCGCAGGAGCTTGCTGACATTGATCTGCTGGAGGCGAAAAATCAGCAGTTGTGGGATCTGTCGCTGGTGGCCGGTGCCGGGCAGGATCGGCACGCTTACTCATCGAGCACAGGGAACGGCGTCGACCGGCGCTGGAGTTCCTACGCAGGCGTGCAACTGGAAATACCCATCGGCGACCCGCTGCAGCGCCAACGCCTGGTCACGGCGCAGGTGGCAGTGGACAGCCAGGCGATGCAACAGGCCCAGGCGCAGCAGGCGCTTGAGCGCGATGTCAGCGACGCGATCCGCACCATGCAGACCCATTGGCGGCAATACGAAATCGCCCTGCGCAGCCTGCGCCTGTCGCAGATGAAACTTGCGGCCGAGCAGCAAAAGTTGCAGGTCGGACGCACCAGCAATTTTCAGGTGCTCAGTTTCGAGGAGGATTTGCGCCGTTCGGAAAATGCCGTGCTCAACGCCCAGGTCACTTATCTCAATGCGCAGACGCAGCTCGACGAGCGCTTGGGGATGACGCTCGACAGTTGGGAGATTGCCCTCAATGACTGACACCAGAGCGATGTTTTTCAAGGTGGGCATATTAGCCGCGACCCTGACTGCCGGCGCTGCACTCGTGCACTGGACATGGCGAGAATCTGGGGCGTCGACAGTGCGCTGGTCGCCCGTCGAGAGAGGTCCGCTTGAACAGCGGATTAGTCTGGTCGGACGCATTGTGTCGGGCTCGTCCGTCACCCTGACCGCGCCTTTTGAAGGGCTGGTTCAGCAGAAGCTGTTCACAGACGATCAGCGCGTGTCACGAGGCCAATTGCTGCTGACGATCAATCCCGATGTGTTGCACATGCAGATGCGCAATGCGTTGGCCGAGCGGCTCAAGGCCGAGAGCGCGGTGCAGGCATTGGAAGAGTGGGCCAACAGTGACGAAATGGCGAGGGCGCGCAGAGCCGTTGGCAGCGCCCAGTCGGGTGCGGCCGAAAGCCGACGCAAACTGACCGAGACCCGGATGTTGCTGGAGCAGGGCATAGTCCCACGCATGGAAGTTGACAGCCTGACACTGCAGCTACAGGCGCAAATGCAGGATTTGGCGGCTGCGCAGGCAGAATTGGAGAAAGTCCGCAGGCGTGGACAGGGCGAACACCGGCAGATCGCCGACATGGAACTGCTCAACGCCCGTGCGCGCTTCGATGCGCTGCAGGCGCTGGAGGCGCGAGGCGAAATCCGCGCCCCGTTCCCCGGCATCATTCAGCGTCTGCCGGACACCTCCTCCAGCGGCGCCGTGAATACCGTCGAGCCAGGTGTACGCCTCACCCAAGGCCAACCGTTGTTCTCGCTGGCCAGTCTCGAACGTTTACACGTGCAGGCCAAGGTCGATGAATCCGACATCAATCAACTGCGCGAAGGCATGTCGGCCCAGATCAGCGGCGACGGTTTCGAAGACGTGCTGCAAGGCCATGTCACCTCCGTCGGTGCCCAGGCCATCGCCTCTGAGATGCACCGCGACAGCGCTTCATACCACGTCATCGTGGCCATGCCTGGCTTGGGCGCCTCTACCCAGTCCGCGTTGCGGCTGGGCATGAGTGCGAAGCTGTCGATTCTCATCGATAACAATCCTCACGCCGTGGTGCTTCCTCTTGATGCGGTGGGCGAGGAGGGTGGCAAACATTTCGTCATTCACCGGGCCGCCATGGATCAACCGGCAACTCGACGATTCGTGAGCCTGGGCCAAACCACGGTGAGTGGGGTGCAAGTGTCAGGTCTTGACAATGGATTCGTACAAAGGGAGGTGGGTATGGACTAATTAATCGCGATTGTTTTTTTACCGGGAATAAACAGGTTTGAGATTTTTCAGTGAGTTTGGCTCACGGGAATCGTTCGGCCTGAAGAAAGATAAAACGATAAATAAGGATGTGAAAGATGAATAAAAAACTATTACCCCTGGGGTTGATGTTTGTGTCGTTGTCGGGTGTGGCTGCGGACTTTGCCATTACCAAGACTGTTACGCCCTATTCGATGCTTGGAACGGCAAGAGGGCATTCCATGCATAGAATCATGGGGCACGAGTACCCTCGTGGGTACACCGCCAGACCTGCTTTGGTCGGCGTTTCATGGAGGGCAACTTCGTTTCCGCAAAGTGTTGGAGAGAAGGCAGAGCTTTGTATGAACAGATCAGGTGGGGGCAAGATTGTATCCCGATTACTGCTGGTTCGAGTGGCCACACGGAGTATTTCAATACTCAATCTTTGGTCTACACAGACAACATGATCATCCGGCACAGCCATGAGTCAGGACCTATGAGAAGCCAGCCTGCCGGAAGCAATTCGGTAACGTTTCATATTCGCTACTAACTGATATTCCTCCTGTCGAGGAATCGGCAGGAGGATCCAGGAGATGTGATCATGCGTATAGATATTTCGCCAACAATCGCTGCGCCCGTAAGCGCTCCTTCGACATCGCTTTCGCAGGGCAGAGCTGTAACGGTTGACAAGCCATCACCTACAACTTCATCGGTTTCAGTTTCCATCAGCGGCCAGACTTTGTTGAGGCAGCGACTGTTTTTTTGCTTTCCGGATCTAGAACCGCCCATTGGGAATTTCGAGCGTGACCCTTACGCCATTCAACCCGCTCTTTTTCTGGATATGCAGGATCGCCAGTTGCTGGGGGAAATGTACGAATTTGCTCAGTCAGAAGGTATTGATCTGAGATATGTAGATAATATAGGGCAGGGGCTAGCTGACTACCGCAGCAGTGAAAATGGGCAGCGAATGGGGGCGCATAATCGAGGGAATTTCTTTGATCTGCAAGGGCATATGCTTTCCTACAGTTTTACCGAAATCGACACGCTGGCTGCCCGAAAGATTCGAGAAAATCCGTCCTTGGCCACAACGCGGTTGGATAAAGGATTCATCAACTTCCAGACAGACAAGGACTACAGTTCGTTGTCTCACGTTGATTTCAAGTTTCTCGACTTCATGATCAACCGTTTTTCGGCTACATCAGAACCTGAGCCTGTTAACGCTCGCTTCCAGCGCTTTGAGTTTTTAGAAAAAAACTGGATCGAGCATGTCTCGAAGGAGGTATATGACATTCTTCCTCTTCGAGGTAAATCAACGTCCATCGATCCCAATGCAGCTGACAAGCAGTCGCCTGCAGCGGCACAGGGGGCATCAACCGTCGACCTCTCAACTACCATTCGCGAAATTGTTCACAAGTATCTACGAGAGTCCGGCCTGCCCACGCTCTTCGATACCTTCATGCGCCTGAAAAAATGACTCACCGCACCATCAACGCCGTCTTCACCCCGGGTTGCGCCGATGTCACGCGGTTGCGCCCGGTGCTTTTCGCGTCGTAGAGCGCCATGTCGGCTTCGTGCAGCCACATGCCAGCGTCGGTGAGGTGCGGGCCGTAGGCGGCGATGCCGATGCTCAGGCTCAATTTCAGGTTGGGCAGGGCGCTGTGGGTGTGTTCGTGGACGGTGCGGCGCAGGCGTTCGAGGATTTCGCCGGCCTGAGCCAGTGTGGTGTCGGGCAGGATCACGCAGAATTCGTCACCGCCGTAGCGGCCGGCCAGGTCGGTCTCGCGCAGGCTTGCGGTCAGGGCGCCGCCCAGTTGCTTGAGCACGTTGTCGCCGATGATGTGACCGTAGGTGTCGTTGATCGATTTGAAGTGATCGATGTCGATCAACGCAACGCTGTCCTGCCGGTTGAGGGTCTGGCAGTTGTTGAACTCGACTGTCAGCAGATCCTTCCAGGCGCCGTGATTCATCAGGCCCGTCAGGCTGTCGGTGGTGCTGAGTTTCTCCAGCGCCTTCTTGCTCCGTGACAGCTGCACCGCCACCCGATAGCACACCAAGCCAATGGCCAGCGGGTAGATGACCAGCATTGGCAGGCAGGCGTAGATCTGAATCTGGGTGACGTCCGGAAACAGCACAGGCGTGAGAATCCAATACCCCACCGCAGAGCCGGCCAACTGCGCGATACAGCCGAGAACAAAAAGGCGCGGGCCGCCGGCCGCGATGTTGTTCATGGCCATCATCGACAGCGCCGTCACGGTCGGCAGTGGATTGAATCCCATGGCGCCGGCCCAGAAGCCGCCTGCCAGCGAGTCATAAATCAGCGTGCGCCGCTCGGCCTGATACGGCTGGCTCGAAAAACGCGCCAGTTGGTAGGCAACATGGGGCCAGCCGTAGCCATGAAACAGCATCAACGCCCAGACCCACGCGGGCGGATGCGAGGGGTATACAGCGGCCGCGACGGAAAAGAACCCGATGCCCAGACCGACCGTGCGCGGCAGGTACATGCGTCGGGCGTAGGAAAGACCCTTGTGGATGGAGTTGTTCATAGCTCTTCACCGGGTTGTGTAATGCAGCATCCCGACTGAAACATCAGCCACGACGAACACCCATGAGTGTCGCCTGCCTGTCAGGGGCTGGGAAGAGCAAAATGCCACTATTCGTCCGAATCACACCGCCGACTGTCGGCCAGGCTTTGCAGCGTAGCACCTGGCGTCTGTATGGCCTGACTTGACCCCGATCTGTGTATTTACCGCACCCTGCGATTGGGCTGGAATGCAGGTGCTGCGTCGAGCTGTTTTCGACATCCCACCTCAACCCGTTGGCGGAAGTCGTCATGCCTGAACTTTCAAACCTGTTGGCTTTTTCTCTCATCGCGCTGGGCATGGTTCTGACGCCTGGGCCGAACATGATCTACGTGATTTCCCGATCCATCTCACAGGGTCGCAAGGCAGGACTGATCTCTCTGGGCGGCGTGGGCATCGGTTTTCTGTTCTACATGCTATGCGCGGCCTTCGGCATCACCGGCCTGCTCATGGCAGTACCCTACGCCTATGACGCCCTGCGTCTGGCGGGGGCTGCATACCTGGCCTACCTGGCCTGGCAAGCCGTCCGGCCGGGCGGGCGCTCGCCGTTCCAGATCAAGGACCTGCCCCAGGACAGCAACCGCCAGCTGTTTTTCATGGGCATGATCACCAACCTGTTCAATCCCAAGGTCGCCATGATCTACCTGTCGCTGCTGCCACAATTCATCAGCGTCGATAATGGCACCAGCGTGCTGGGCCAGTCCCTGGTGCTGGGCAGCGTGCAGATCGGCATCAGCCTGATGGTCAACGCCACCATCGCCATGGCGGCCGGCTCCATCGCCTTCTTCCTCACCCAACGCCCGAGCTGGGCGATGATGCAGCGCTGGCTGATGGGCACGGTGTTGTTCGGGTTTGCGGTGCGGATGGCGGTGGAGAGCAAGAGATAATACTGTTGCGGGCATTAGTGACTTGAAAAGTGCTGCTTTTAAGGCTTCAATTGCTGCCTTTAAAGCAGCAATATGGTTGCGTTATGTCGCTCGCTTCTTTTTTGTTCTCCGAGTACCGCAGAAAGGTGCTGGTTCTGATGCTTTTGAATCCGGACCGGCAATACCATCAAAGGGAAATCGCTCGCTTGACCCAGACGATTTCCGGCACGTTGAGCCGGGAGCTGAGCAAGATGGTAGAGGCGGGAGTGCTGCTCAAGGTGCCTGTCGGCAACCAGATGCAGTATCGGGCAAATCGTCAATGCCCCATTTTTTCCGAGCTCGTCAGTATCCTGCACAAAACAGATGGTCTGGCTGACAGCATTGCCTTGGCACTCGAACCACTGTCGGATCGGATAAGGACCGCTTTTGTCTTCGGCTCCATCGCCAGCGGCAAAGCCTCCCCACGTAGCGACGTAGATCTGATGGTGATTGGCAGCGTCAGCTTCAGTGAGCTGATTGAGCACTTGTATCCGTTGCAGGAAATACTCGGTCGGGAGATCAATGCCAAGCAGTATCCTGAGAAAGAGTGGTTCCAATTGTTAACCGCACAGGGTGGGTTCGTGCGGGATTTAATGGCCAAGCCTAAGCTGTTCGTCATTGGGTCGGAGGAGGGTCTGGCCAAGCATCAGGAGTGACGAATGACGCTGGATAATCTGTTAGGCAGAGCCCTGGAGGCCGTCCCAAAGGATGCGGTGAATGTGGAGCGGTTGATGGCTGCGGCGCGTAGAAGTCTTGAGGACGCGCAGTTGCCAGGAATGAGTAGCGAAGGCCGGTTCGACATGGCCTACAAGTCGATCATGCAAGCGGCCAACGCGGTACTGCAGGCTAACGGATTTCGTACCTTGACCAGCACACCCGGTCACCATCAGACGATGATTCAGACACTCCCGCTGACGATGGGGCTGGACCGGATTCGAATGATCACGCTGGACGGTCTTCGCAAACAGCGCAATCTGAGCGATTACTCAGGAGATCCTGTTAGCGAAGCGATGGCACAGGATGCGGTGAATCAGGCGGTCGATCTGCTCCTGGATATCGATAACTGGTTTATCGATCGTCTACGTCATGGATAGCCCGTAGCAGCACGGCTTGCCGGCGGGAGCGGTGTGTCAGACAACTTATTTCAATCTGACCCACCGCTCCCGCCGGCAAGCCGTGCTGCTACGAGGCCTGTGTCTGAAAGCCTGTCCTTATTTCGACCCCGTCACACCCTTGACCACCGCCGTATGCGCCTTGGCATCCTTGGCCAACGAGATCACGTTCACCATCGCCGTGCGGGTGCCGGAGGCGGCGGTGATGGTGGTGCTCAGCACGTTGCCGCCATCGACACTGCCCGACGCATCCAACTGACGCAGGCCGAGGCCTTTTCGCACGATCTTCTTCTCACCGAGCTTCTTGAAGTCCTTGTAGCTGGACTGCTGCTGCACCAGGGTTTCGGCAATGATGTTGTCCAGGGTCTTGGCGTCGTTGGGCGTGACCTTCTGGCCATCGGGCAGCGGCGTTTCGGTGATGATCACCACACGCCGCGCCGGTTTGTTCATGTACAGCGCCCCGGTCACGCCTGCCGCCTTGGCCTTGTCGTCAATTTCCTCCATCGGCCCTTTGACGTAGTCCTTGGGCAGGGTGAAGACAAACTTGCCGCTGAGCATCGAGACTTTCTGGCCAACGGGTTTGGCGGGCGCCGCTTTTGAAGGTTTGGTTGTGTGGGTGGTCTTGGACGACTTGGCAGGGTGCTTCGTCTCGGTTGCAGCCTGCGCGCCGCAAGCCACCAGGCCGAAGGCCAGTGCGGAGCAGAGCAGGGCGGATCTCAAGGTGAACAGACGCATTCCTACCTCTTTAAAAGCTGATACTTACAGAGGGTTGGCATTTTGCCTGACGTGTACCGGGCATTGGTAGGAAAGCGATGGGGTGACGTGCGGGGGCTTATCCGCAGCCAAAAAAGCCGCTAGAGGCAGCGGCTGAAATTTTGGAGCTTGGGGCATCGCGCCACGAGCAATGACGCGAACAAACACAATGAAAAAAACTTCAGGCTTGGTCCGGGTTGTAACCTCCTTGCTGGTGCAAGTCCGATCAGGTGCCCCCACTGTAAAAAGCTGACGCCCCGGGATCAAATGAAACCCGGGTAACTATTTTTTAGAGAAATTGTTATGTGAAAGGCCGGGAATTTTTCGCAACAGAGGTTTGCGGCAGCTTGAACCGACCTTAAACCTTCATCGCCGGAAAAATCGCCCTGATCCCCCGGCACTTCGGATAATCCGTGCAGCCCCAGAAACTGCCCCCGGCATTGGCACCGGTGCGCGCCACCCGCATCACCATCGTCTTGCGGCAATGGGGGCACGCCGGCGCTGGCGGCGCAACTGGCCCAGCCGGCGGCTCTGGCACCGGATCCTTTACAACAGGCAGCACCACCTTCGGCACTTCAACCACCGGCTCAACCCGATCCCGTAATACCTCGGTAGTGGGCCCTGGCATCGGCTTCTTCGCCTCGGCAATCCACTGCTTCAACATCGCGCCATCGATCAGCTGCAGATTGCGCCCCGATGCAAATTCCCGCGCCGGTTTGCTGAACTTCCCACTGGTAATCACGAAACCGCCGACAGCCCCCTCGGCCGCCATCGCGCCATACAGCTCCCGCACCACTGGCACCCCCACCTGCACCGCACGCCATTGCTTGCACTGCACCAGATAGATTTCGCCATCCTTGCGGGCAATCAGATCTACGCCACCGTCCGGGCCCTTGCCGCCGGTTTCCTGCACCGCATAACCCCGACGTCGCAAAGCTTCGCCTACCAGCAACTCGAAGTCCTGCCAGGTGATGCCGAGAAGGGAGTTGCCCTTGGCGTTGGCTGCGGAGTCGAGAAGGTTGCGGCGCTTGCGCCGGCCAACGATCGAGGCGATTGCGCCCAAGGTAAAAATAAGCGGCAAGAGATACTGGAAGAAACTCGCCGCCATATGCGCCATGTTGGTCAACACCGTGGCTTGCAGATGATGCATATCCGACGCGCTCGCCAATGGCTGACTGGCAACTGAATGCAGATAAAGCCACGAGCCCAGCGCAATAGCGAGGCTGAGCCACCACGGCAGTCTTGCGGCGATATAAAAGAGATCGTCAAACAGTGAAGTTTTCCTGGCCATATCCCTGGTCCATTACAAAAAAAGCCAATTCTACAGAGAAAAGCCTCTGTAATGGCTCAATGATGTCATGGTAAAAAGCTATCCGGAATATTCATCCGTACCGCTAGGGAATGGCCATGAACAGGGTAGGAACCAGCTTCATCGCAACACTCGCATTGCTGTGCGCCTTCAATGCATCCGGCAGGGAAGCAACGCCCGCCGACGCCGTCATCGTCCAGCGCATCATCGAAAACTCCATCGCCGGCTACCCTGGCAACTGCCCATGCCCCTACAACACCGCCCTCAACGGCAGCCGCTGCGGCAAACGCAGCGCCTATAACCGTGCGGGTGGCTACGCGCCGCTGTGCTTCAAGGAAGATGTGTCCCGCGACATGGTTCAGGAATACCGCCAACGCAACAAAGGCTAACGCCCTGCTCAATCACAAAATCCGCCCCCGTCGGAGCGCGCTTGCCCGCGACGGTGCCAGGACATTCAACACTGCGTCACCCGCCCGTCAAAAACAGCAAAACACCGGGCATCGTCATCATGCCCGGCTATGCGACAGATCACTGACTCATGTCGCCCTTCTTCATGCTGTCCTTGGACATGGCATCTTTCTTCATGCCGTCGTTAGACATGGCATCTTTCTTCATCGAATCCTTCTTCATCGCGTCACCCTTGGTGGCAGGCTTCGCCATCTTGTCCTTGCTCATCGCGTCATGAGACATCCCGCTCTGATTGCTCATGCTGTCATTGCTCATGGCATCCTTGGACATGGTGTCTGCCGCATAGGCGCCAGAAACCGCCAACAGCAAAGCACCGGAAAAAACAGTTGCGATCATCTTGTTCATTTTTGAATTCCTTCGGAAGTGTCCGGAAATGATTGTTTTGACTTCAAACTGCACAATCACTGTGCAAGAAACCCGGTCACCAAATCCTCCCGGAAGGTTAAACAATTCGTGATGTTTGCCTGCCGTCACCCCTAGATCCTGTAGGAGTGAGCTTGCTCGCGATCAGGCAGCAGATTCACCACACTTCCCCAGCCAGTCCTCGGCTTCACCGTCGCTAAGCCCGCAGAACGTAGGACCGATCTGCAAGTCCCGTAAGCCCCGTCTCTTTCGACTCTCGCCACGTTTCTGAACCGGATTCACTCGATCAGAATCCGACGACTCACCATTGCAGGGGCGCATCTGATGGAACAGGAACGGACTCAGTATTACGGGCATTTCAACGTGCGGTTTCAAGCCACGCGGGTGGTGGTCACGAAGGGCGATCATCTAGAGCTTCGGTCTCTTCGGCTTCACGATGACGGTAAGGTCAACTGGAGAATCCACGATCTGCTCATCCAGATTTATGACCGCATGCTTGCTAAGGATCGCCCATGCGAGATGGTCGTTGCTGTATCCGACCCCTTGACGCGCGCGCAGGCTGAACTATTCAACGACCAAAACGCCTCTGTTGCCAACGCAGTTGGAAGCGGTGCCGCGCTCGGATTCCCGGTAGGTTGGCTGAAGGCAAGATCCACTGTGGGATTCGCCGCAAAATTCGCAGTGGATAGGGTGCTGGAGTCACGACACGCAGGCGACGTAATTGTCAGCGTCAACGCATGGGTGTCAGGCGGTATTGGGCCGCAACACACCTCAAAGGCTTTGCTTATCAAAGCGCAAGGAGGCCGCCGATGACGTTGCCGCTCATCCTCGGTTTCGGCATGACGATCGCTTACTGGATTGTTTACGGGCTCAGACCCAGACGCTGGCGAAAGTGGGGCGGAGTGTTGTTTACCGCTGTGGGAGGATGGGCGCTTTTTGAAACTTCAGGTATGAACGCTGAACTGTCTCTGGCCTTGGCGATCACCAGCTACACCGGCCTATGGCTGTTTGAAAAGCGTGACCTGTTTTCAGAGGGTGAGGCCTGAACCATGTTATTCCTGTTCGGGTTATGCCTCGCCGTCGTTTCGTTTTCCCTGATCGACCACAAGGTCCGCTACAAAAAACAGCGTAGGAGGACAGGGTTTGCTCTCATCATGATCGGCGCAAGCGCCACCGTTGTGTTCGACCAGAGACTCCACGATTTCATCATTTGGGGATTCGTCGTTGCCTGGATCACAGGTTTGCAACTCTGGTTCAACTGCGAGAAATATGGTGGGAGCTACCCCTAGCGCCATACAGCTTCAAATACGGGACAAGTTGTTCCCTGCGGCGAAGCTTGAGAGCACAAAAGCCAGAAGCGTACGCCTCTGGCTTTTCTCATCCCTTATCCCTCATCACCCGGTCAGGGCAGCGGATTATTTTGCCGATAGGTCCGCTCAGGATGAATCACCAACTGCTTCACCTGCTGATCCAGCTCCGCACTGTGATACAGATCCAGGCATTTCAAGAAATCGAACCGAACACCTTTGACCTCCGATTCAACCAGCGGATTGTGATAAACGCGCGCCAGGTAGCTGCCTACCAGCGCCCTGATCTCATCCGGCGCCTGCTCCAGATCGTAGAGCGCCCAGTCCCGCAACGCGCCAACGCTGCTGCCGGCATCGACAGCCGCATTCTTGTCGTCTTTGTAGGCGTTGGCAATGCAGATCGCCAGCACCATGTCCTTGTAGTTTTGCGCGTAGGTGCGAGTTCCTGCTTGTGGCGAATCACCTTGTTCACCGGCCTCAAGACCCGTCGCAGACAAGCCCATCAAAGCAGCAAGGAAAAAGCGCTGCAATGATCGCAGTCATCCCGCCCACCTTGGCATTCACGGAAAACGCCACCCTGTCCGCCCCCCTCGAAATACGTACCGCCACCACGGCACCCGCACCTCACCCCGAGCCTCATCCACTGCCAATACTCGCGGCATATCCCGCAACCGAATCCACGCCTCACTGCGCCAATGCAGCATGCTCACCGACAACCCTGGCCACTGCAGGAAACTCAAACAAGGACTGCACCCCTGCGGCTGCACCCACTCATCACGCAAACACGGCACCACCTCATGGGTGATCCACTGCCGGAGTCCGCGATTCTCAACGTGATAGTGATGCACCAACAGCACATAGACCGCCGACTCACTCACCATCAGCTCATCCTCCTCCCCACGCGAATCCACCAACCGCACCACACGCCGCTGATCGGCATCCAGCTTGCGAGTGGTGCGCTCGTTCAAAGGCCAGCCTACGAGACGGCCAAGGTCCTTGGCACAGAACCAGACCTGGGATTCGAGGAGGAGAGTGCGTAGGGGGCGGTTGTGGCGATGGAAGGTGGTGGAGTGCAAGGCTGTTGGCATGATCCGTATCTCTTCTGTACGCCTTCCATGGCAAGGGTGTCGGGAGCTAAGAAACCTCCAACGTAGAAAAGGCCGGGCTAATTTCCCTTTCGGGTCTTGTATTCGCCCACTCCCGACATAACAGAGAAATTTTGGACGCGCAGCCGAGGGCCGCAGGCGCAAAAAATCCGCATCTATCGGGAGCGGACGGGCCGCTACGTTGGCTTTGTGTGCGTTTCTTAGGCGCCGAGGCAGGGTAGGGCGTGAAAGCCTATGCAGCAAGAGCCAATGTTGTAGGGCATTTCTGAAAAAACTAGCGAGGCGTTCATCCCGGACTTCGAAGAACCTACGCGGCGGCGCGAGGACTGGTCTGTTCGAGGCGAAGGGGAGTGCGAGAGGCATGGTGCCATCGTTTGCTTGCTTTCAATCCCATTGTTCGCAGAAGATCGCGACCGGATAGCCAGCTCGAAATCGCGATGTCGCCTTATTTCGATGCTTATTCGGTTAACCCCGTTAGAAGCGGCGGTGGCACAGTCAAAATTCAAAAATGGAGCATGGTGATGGGGTTCCATCCTGCATGGAGTGAGATTTCTACGTGGATTGAACGTAGTGAGCGTCTCTTCATCAAGAAGCTTTCACGTAACGACACCTCTTGGGCGGACAGCTCGAAAAATGGGCATCAGAATGGATTTTTTATTCCTCGCCCGGTCGCTGAATCTGATTTTTTCCCCGAGTTGAAGAACACCAATTCAGCCAAACCTCACATTCTGGATGCGGAGTACCCTGCGTTCTGGCCTGCCTCAGGTGAGATCAGAACAGCGACGATCAAATACTTCTCGATGCGGAATCCCGACAATAAGGAGAAAGCCAAACCTAGATATGAATGGCAGCACACCGGGATTCCCAAGGATCAATTCCGCTCACTTTCTCCTGCTTCTTTGCTGATTGTTGGGAAGCTCAGGCAACCGTTATCTGGTTCCAGGTACTGGTACATTGTCGTGGACTCGGTAAGTGATGAGGCCGAGATCATCGAGACCCGTTTCGAGCTGGATGCAACTTTTCATTACGGCATATTTGACCCTGCCCTGTCCGCAGTGCCTGTGTCTGACTCCGATCAGCTAATTGCAGAGCTCACGAAGGCAATTAAAGACGGGACGCTTGAGCAGTTCATCAAGGAGCAGACGCTTCCGTCGCCAAGTGTCCTGGCTGCGCGTGCCCAGACCGCATGGCTAGATAAGAATGGCTTTGCAGATTTGAGTCCATTCTCGATCCAGCATCCGGGCGATGCCGTTATGAGCATCAGTCGAGACATTGAGTATTCGATATACAAGCAGGCCGAGGTCCGGTTCCGAGCTGCTCAAGTAGCCCGGCTGCTTCTTCACGGTGGTGGCGATCCGGTCGTAAACCTTGTCAGAAGCTTCTCTGAACTGGATTCAGTCTTTCTCAGCGCAGCTCAAACGAGAAAAAGTCGAGCTGGCCTTTCTTTCGAATTGCATGTAGAGCGGCTTTTTAAGGACGGGCGAATACGCTATGGCGCCCAAGCTGTATTCGGAGGTCGTCGCCCAGATTTTGTGCTGCCTGATGTGGGCGCGCTCAATGAAAAAGGCGACGCCGTCATTGTCTCCTTAAAAACCACGCTTCGTGAGCGCTGGAAGCAACTGGCACTGGAAAAGCCATTCGGGACAATTTTTCTGGCGACAGTCGATGACCGGGTCTCTCCGGAGGCCATCGACGAGATGGCGAACAACGCGATTTCGCTGGTCGTGCCTGAGTCATTGAAGAAGGCAAAGGAGTCGGCATACGCCGATTACGACAATGTCCTTACCTTCAGGCAGTTCTTTGACGATGAGCTGCGGCAGAAACGCCCCGCTTTCATTCTCCCCCTCTAGGGCTGCAGCTTTCGCAGCTCAAGCCTGTAGGACGTTTCCGATTTTGTGGGAAGAGTCGCCACTTCTTTCACAGAGCGAGCCCCAGAGCCGTCTTCCAGGTTGGAAGACGGGAGGTTTCTGGTGTACTGTATATATATCCAGTTTTCTGCAGAGGAAATCCCGCAGCGCATCTAGCGTGGCGCAGAAATGAGCAATTTACTTCCAGCAGGATAGGAATAGAATGGTGACCATTCGTCACAGGTTTGACCCAGAGAGAAAATAGGGCCCATGAATCTTTTTGAAACCTCAACACCTGAAGCAAACTCCCCGGGGCAGCCAGTTTCTCTTCCTGATCCGCACCCTGCGGAGGACATGGCTCTGCTTCAGAAGCTCCTCGAGATCTACGATCAAGGTCAGCTTGCCGCAAAACTGAATGAGATCGGATCGCCCCACTGCCGTGAGACGGTGAATCGCTGGATCAAAGGTAAAGCTTCGCCTCGCCTTACCTTCCGGGAATACAAACATCTTGAGTCGCTTCTCCCGAAAAAGCCGGCGTATAAACCTTCTTTCACCTTCATTGATCTTTTTGCAGGCATCGGAGGCATCCGAAAAGGGTTCGAAGCGATTGGCGGAGAATGCGTGTTCACGTCCGAGTGGAATGAGCATGCGGTAAGGACATATAAAGCAAATCACTACTGTGATCCTGATCGCCACCATTTCAACCAAGATATCCGGACAGTAACTCTCTCAGACAAACTTGATGTTAGTGAAGAAGAGGCGTATCGGAATATCAGCCTGGAAATTCCAGATCATGATGTGTTGCTGGCAGGATTTCCATGCCAGCCGTTTTCTCTTGCTGGTGTATCCAAAAAGAATTCTTTGGGTCGCAAGCACGGGTTTGAATGCGAAACTCAAGGTACTCTTTTCTTTGATGTGGCTCGGATTATTAAAGCAAAGAGGCCAGCCGCTTTCTTGCTTGAGAACGTCAAGAATCTGAAAAGTCATGATAAAGGAAATACCTTTCGTATTATCTGTGAGGCTTTAGACGAGCTGGGCTACGAAGTCGCGGATGTAAACGCTCCCAAAGGCTCAGATCCGAAGATCATTGACGCAAAGCACTTCGTACCACAACATCGTGAGCGAATCGTGATTGTAGGTTTCCGCCGCGATTTAAACGTTCACAATGGGTTCACGTTGCGTGATATAGATAAGCTCATACCAAAGAGTCGTCCTAGCTTCGGAGACCTGCTGGACAAGGAAGTAGATAGCAAATATATACTGACGCCGAAGCTCTGGGAGTATCTCTATCAATACGCCGAAAAGCACCGGCAAAAAGGTAATGGTTTTGGTTTTGGATTAACACGATCTGATGATGTTGCTCGTACGTTATCTGCTAGGTACCACAAGGATGGGTCGGAAATCTTGGTGGATAGAGGATTTGACGAGCGTCTGGATTTTCACGGTGAGCTGAATCAACTTCACCGTCCTCGAAGGCTCACCCCTCACGAGTGCTCGCGTTTGATGGGGTTTGACAAGCCTGGAGAAAGTAAATTTGTGATTCCGGTATCGGATACCCAAGCATACAGACAGTTTGGTAACTCGGTTGCAGTCCCTGTATTTGAAGCTGTCGCACGGTTGATGAAGAGCCGGATTCTCTTGGCGAAAGAAAAAGCGGCAAGTAATCAACCTCAGTTGGAATTTTTACTGCCATCCTGAGGTCGTTAGAGAGTCTTTGATTAGCGGAGGCTCCCATGACTGACGTTGTTGACGCGGCCACTAGGTCCCGGATGATGTCCGGTATCAAAAGCAAAAACACCTCCCCCGAAATCCTGATTCGAAAAGCCTTGCACGCGCGAGGCTTTCGATTTCGCATTCATGTAAGCGATCTCCCCGGTACACCCGATCTCGTGTTGCCAAAATATAAGGCAGTAGTGTTTGTTCATGGTTGTTTTTGGCATGGGCATGGCTGCCGTTATTTCAAAATCCCTCAGACTCGCCCAAAGTTTTGGGAAGAAAAAATCCATAAAAACCAAGCTAGAGACTATGCACATCTGCAAAAGCTTCTGTCGGATGGCTGGCGTCCCCTCATCGTCTGGGAATGTGCAGTAAGGATGATGAGAAAGCAAAAGACGGAAGTTTTGGTTGATATGATGGCATTTTGGTTGCACAATGGCATGCCAGACGGTCAGATCGACGAAGAAGGCCTAAAATCCTGCTTGTAGTTAAGAGCCAAATCTCTGAGTCTTAACTTCGTATTCCTTAAGTTTACGAAGTATCAACTGTCAATAGCACCTTTGCTGGTGTTGCTGTCACGTGAGCTTCCGTCTCCTGGAGTGCTCGGCTTGCTCGGATAATTTATCTTATTGAGTCGTGATGAGTGTGGCGTAATTGGATCGCTGGCTTGGAAGTTTCTAGGAGGGGATGTGTTTGACTACGGTTTTTACACTAGGATGATGCACCTGTTGGATGAGGATAAGAAATCAGGTGAGGATAAGCGTCTGGAAGGACATTTGACGGAAGCAGTATTTCGTCGTTTGTATGGCTCAAAGTTTTTTAGCTCGGAAGCCGTTTTCGGTGTTATAAAGTTTAAAAGGGAGTGGGATGGTAATAAATTTGCGAATCATTGGCTTTTTCCTTCCGATAACGGCTGGGAGGTACCTGCTCCTTTAAAGGCTTTGATGCATATTAGAAAATACGATAACTACTACATGTACTCTGGTAGCGTTTTGGATTGTGATGTTGGTTTCATCAAATTGGTTGTGCGTAAGGTAACTGTTTCGGCGGGCGGGATGCATACTTTAGAATCCGCTCTGAGCCTTGAAGATTTGCAGGAAACTATTAATAACAAACTATTAAAATTGGTTGGTAAGAGCCCGTCGAGATCTTGGTTTGGCGATTTTTTGCCAGCAATGTATCCTAGTGAAATTCAGGCGTTGTATATTTCCCGATGTATTATGAATTTTGGTGATGTGTACGCTGTAGATGTTGATGCCCTTGATGTCGATGCGAATAAATGGGTCCGGGTTTACGAATTCAAAAGAAAACTGCCTGCTGAAAGCCTTCTGTATCCACATAAAAGCTACAAAATTTCCGATTATCACAAACTTGCAAAAGCGGTGGGCGGGATTCGGTTGCAGGGTGTAGGTACTCCTCGTGAAGAATTGCTTAAGAAAATTTTATTAATAGAACCGTACAAGCTGCGTTTTGAGCCTTGCTATGGTCTGGACTGGCGATCTCATACCTCTAATTATATGGATGTAGTGTTTTCTCGGGGTGCCTACTCTTATATTGTTTGGCGAAGAAAGCGTTGTAGTATTTATGAGATGATATCGTTGGACCTTGAGGTAAAAGGTAGCTTTGATTTATATTTTTGTGATGTCGTGCCTAATGACTTTTGTGGGTTTAATGTGACCGATCCACGTAATTCCGGTACTTTTAGCAATAAACCACGTATCCAAAATATGATTCCTGAGTCTAGGTTCAAACCAGTGGTCATGTAGCTAATCTGCCAAGCTTGGATTCGCGCTCTCACAATTACCCGGGAGGGCGCAGCCCTGACGCTCTGCGTCAACTGCTGCTAACATCACCACTGAACCTCAATCAGCCCTGGCTCCCGCTGATAATCCCGAGCGCTCGAATTCCTCCAATGCTCGCCCAGATCCATATACTCACGCTTTACCGGATTGTGGTGAATGTAATCAAGCTTCTGCCGCATCACGCTGTCGCTATACACCAATCCTGCGTGCATGCCTTCTTGCCAGATCTGATAAACGCGGTGGACCTTACGCGCGTAGTTGGCGAAGCGCAGCCGTTTGAGCGTGCTTTCTGCGTGCGCGGTTTTGAGGTGGTCGATGATGTGTGAGGCTGTGAAGGATTTGAAGCTGACGACTGGTTTGGCGAGATTGGGAGATTGGGCGCGGTAGTGCAGGTGGTTTTCCAAGACTATGTAACCGTAAAGCCTTAGCGATGAGGCCCAGCATTTTGAAAAAAAGCGACCAGTGATCGTTGGCTCGAGGCCAAGATCTAATGAACGCTCACTGCCAAGACGTGCAGCGCTTAACGTACCGATCCGTTTAATGCTTGTCGGTGGACTGCCGAAAGAATCGGCGTGAGTTTGCGCTGAGCAGATGGGCAAAGCAGGTGCCGGCGAACATGGTAAGGATCCAGTCTGAAAACTCCGAATATGACCGAGCGTCGCTACAAACAATGGGAGAGCTAGCTCCCCCATTAATTTACACGTGCACTAGTGGCGTATAAAGTGGAATTGATCTGAAGTAATGCTGTTCTGGGAGTGGCAGAAATTGTTAGGTAATTTTTTAGCCAAACCATGTAAGTGAGTTTACAAAAAGTATGGCGCTAGTGATCAAGGATTTGACATTTTCAGTGACTTTCACTGCTTTGTCTGTTCCTGACTGAATGGCATCCAATACCTCAACGCTTTGCGCGAGAACTCTTTTAGCATCTGTAGTTGAGTCAGTCTCCTTTAACTGGTCGATGTTTTCGGCAATCTGCGACAGCTCAGGAATGTTATTAGGGAGATGAGTTGTGATTTCGTTGATTAGAGCCTTGAATTGTTCAAGTTGTACGGGGTTTACTATGGCTTGGTCACGGCTGGAGTAGTTTGGGCAGTTGCAAGGGTTGCTGCTGCAAACTGGACATCCAGTGTAGTAATATTCAATGAAAGCATTGGAGAGACGTTTCGCTGGAGACGCAATACCCCAAGCGGAAAGAAGCCATGCCAATACATCGGCCAGTTCTTCTCTAATGAGATCAATACTTCTGTTTTTCTGGACGTGGGCGCCGTACGCCTCATGAACTTCGCCCAGCTCCTCAAATAGGCGGGAAAAGTGGTACGAGCTACCGTAGACTGACCAAATTGCTCGGTTCCCCGGGTAGATTTCATTTATTTTTGTCACCGCGCCATCGATGACTAAGTGTCGTGTATTTGCATTGTTAATCAAGAGTTGATATGCGGTGGCTAACTCTTCTTTTATCTCCCATTCAGATTTGTGGGCAGGGGGAGCTTTACCCGTTGTTGCACATACGCACTGCAAGGATACGCAGTAAGGACATTTTTCAGGGAATTTTTTTCTGAACGCTTCTTCTATGTTTATTTCAAGTTTTGACGCTAGAGCGAACAGCCATGAAAATGACTTTACAAAGTAGTCACTATCATCTTTTTTTCTAAGAATTGCTCTTGATAAGTATGAGCAGTTTCTTGTCAAGTAGCCGTAGATGTATTCGAAGCTATGATTGTTGTTGCTAACGCTATAAAGGTTGCCCAGATAGCTTTGTAATTCGCTAATTGTGGTGGGTTTGAATTCCATCGCTTTCAATTTAAATCCCTTTCAGTTGTTTGTATTGATTCTTATGACAGTTGGTGAAATGAAAAGCCGCCTTAAAAAGGCGGCGAAATTTTAATCCCAGCTCAACGCCCCACCCGTCTGGTACTCAATCACTCGCGTCTCAAAGAAATTCTTCTCTTTCTTCAAGTCCATGATCTCGCTCATCCATGGGAACGGGTTAGTGGTCCCTGGGTACTCTTCTTTCAAGCCAATCTGCGACAGGCGACGGTTGGCGATGAATTTGAGGTAGTCCTCCATCATCGCGGCGTTCATGCCCAGTACGCCGCGTGGCATGGTGTCGCGGGCGTATTCGATTTCCAGTTGGGTGCCTTGCAGAATCATCTGGCTGGCTTCTTCCTTCAGTTCAGCGTCCCACAGGTGCGGGTTTTCGATTTTGATCTGGTTGATCACGTCGATGCCGAAGTTCAGGTGCATGGATTCGTCGCGCAGGATGTACTGGAACTGTTCTGCGACGCCGGTCATCTTGTTGCGGCGGCCCATGGAGAGGATCTGGGTGAAGCCGCAGTAGAAGAAGATGCCTTCCAGGACGCAGTAGTAGGCGATCAGGTTGCGCAGCAGCTCTTTGTCGGTTTCGACGGTGCCGGTGTTGAATTCCGGGTCGGAGATGGCGCGGGTGTATTTGAGGCCCCAGGCGGCTTTTTTCGCGACCGACGGGATCTCGTGGTACATGTTGAAGATTTCACCTTCGTCCATGCCCAGCGATTCGATGCAGTATTGGTAGGCGTGGGTGTGGATCGCTTCCTCGAAGGCCTGGCGCAGGATGTACTGGCGGCATTCAGGGTTGGTGATCAGGCGATACACGGCCAGCGCGAGGTTGTTGGCAACCAGGGAGTCGGCGGTGGAGAAGAAGCCCAGGTTGCGCATGACGATGCGGCGTTCGTCGTCGGTCAGGCCTTCCGGGTTTTTCCAGAGGGCGATGTCGGCGGTCATGTTGACTTCTTGCGGCATCCAGTGGTTTGCGCAGCCGTCCAGGTACTTCTGCCAGGCCCAGTCGTACTTGAAAGGTACGAGTTGGTTGAGGTCGGCGCGGCAGTTGATCATGCGCTTTTCGTCGACGGCAACGCGTGCGGCGGAGCCTTCGAGTTCGGCCAGACCTTCGGCGATGTCGAGTTTGTCCAGCGCGGCTTTGGCGCGGGCGACGGCGGCGGAGTCACTGGTGTTGACGGCGCGTGCTTCGCGAGCGGCGGCACCACCGGCGCTGTCGAGTTTGTCCATGGCGGCTTCCGAAGCGTGGCCGGCGTTGGCGCCTTTCACGGGTTCAGCGACGGCGTCTTCTTTGTCGAATTCGTCCCAGCTCAGCATGACGTTGAGTCTCCTGCTTGAGGGTCAGTGGTAATGACTGACCGGATGGATCTTGAGTGTTGGTTGCGTATCAGGCGTTGCACGCAAAGAACATGAATAGGTGAGGGGTGGCCCTCGGTGTTTCTTTTCATGAGCGGTTGGACGGGATGCGTCGGCGACTGGGCTGACGTGATCGCGAGCAAGCTCACTCCTACAGGTTTGCGGTGTAGGGCCGTTTGCAGTGGTCCGGTTTGCGGGCGGTGGCGCGGTTGAGGACGTCACCGCCGGCGAGCCGGACTGCTACAGGTTTTGTGTCGTGTCAGCGATTCCAGGGTGTCTGGTTCGCGGGCAAGCGCGCTCCTACAGGAGGAGCGCGTTTTGCCTTACTGGCAAGCCTCGCAATCCGGCTCGTCAATGGCGCAGGCTTTCGGCACGGGTGCCGGACCTGCCGGACCTGCCGGCGCTGCTTCGGCTGGACGTGGGGCGGTGATCGCCGAGTCGTCCGGGCCGTGGCCGCCGCTGGATACTGCGTTGAGCTTGCCGGTGTTGATGGTCGATTTCTCGGTGCTGGTCGCGGCCAGGGCACGGAGGTAGTAGGTGGTTTTCAGACCACGGTACCAGGCCATGCGGTAGGTCACGTCCAGCTTCTTGCCCGAGGCGCCGGCGATGTACAGGTTCAGGGACTGAGCCTGGTCGATCCACTTCTGGCGACGGCTTGCTGCGTCGACGATCCAGCGGGCATCGACTTCGAACGCGGTGGCGTAGAGGTCTTTGAGTTCCTGCGGGATGCGCTCGATCTGTTGTACCGAACCGTCGTAGTACTTCAGGTCGTTGATCATGACCGAGTCCCACAGGTCGCGGGCCTTAAGGTCGCGAACCAGGTACGGGTTGATCACGGTGAATTCGCCCGAGAGGTTCGATTTCACGTACAGGTTCTGGTAGGTCGGTTCGATCGACTGCGATACGCCAGTGATGTTGGCGATGGTGGCGGTCGGTGCGATGGCCATGATGTTCGAGTTACGAATGCCTTTCTGAACGCGGGCACGGACAGGCGCCCAGTCCAGGGTTTCGTTCAGGTCGACGTCGATGTACTTCTGGCCGCGAGCCTCGATCAGGATCTGTTGCGAATCCAGCGGCAGGATGCCTTTGGACCACAGCGAGCCCTGGAACGTCTCGTAGGCGCCGCGCTCGTCGGCCAGGTCGCAGGAAGCCTGGATGGCGTAGTAGCTGACGGCTTCCATGGAGCGGTCGGCGAACTCGACGGCAGCGTCGGAGCCGTAGGCGATGTGCTGCAGGTACAGAGCGTCCTGGAAGCCCATGATGCCCAGGCCGACCGGACGGTGACGGAAGTTGGAGTTCTTCGCCTGTGGCACGGAGTAGTAGTTGATGTCGATGACGTTATCGAGCATGCGAACGGCTACGTCGACGGTGCGCTTGAGCTTGTCGGTGTCCAGTTTGCCGTTGACGATGTGGTTCGGCAGGTTGATCGAGCCCAGGTTGCAGACCGCGATCTCGTCCTTGTTGGTGTTCAGGGTGATCTCGGTGCACAGGTTCGAGCTGTGGACCACGCCCACGTGCTGCTGCGGCGAGCGCAGGTTGCACGGGTCCTTGAAGGTCAGCCATGGGTGGCCGGTTTCAAACAGCATGGATAGCATCTTGCGCCACAGGTCTTTGGCCTGGATGGTCTTGAACAGCTTGACCTTGCCTGGGTACTCGGTCAGCGCTTCGTAGTACTCGTAGCGCTCTTCGAAGGCTTTACCGGTCAGGTCGTGCAGGTCCGGGACTTCGGATGGCGAGAACAGGGTCCACTTGCCGTCGTCGAAGACGCGCTTCATGAACAGGTCAGGGATCCAGTTGGCGGTGTTCATGTCGTGGGTACGACGACGATCGTCACCGGTGTTCTTGCGCAGCTCGATGAACTCTTCGATGTCCATGTGCCAGGTTTCCAGGTAGGCACAGACAGCGCCCTTGCGCTTGCCGCCCTGGTTCACTGCAACAGCGGTGTCGTTGACCACTTTCAGGAAGGGTACGACGCCCTGGGATTTGCCGTTGGTGCCCTTGATGTACGAGCCCAGCGCGCGAACCGGAGTCCAGTCGTTGCCCAGGCCGCCTGCGAATTTGGACAGCATGGCGTTGTCGTGGATGGCGTGGTAAATGCCCGACAGGTCATCCGGAACGGTGGTCAGGTAGCAGCTCGACAGCTGCGGACGCAGGGTGCCGGCGTTGAACAGGGTTGGAGTCGAGGCCATGTAGTCGAAGGACGACAACAGGTTGTAGAACTCGATGGCGCGGTCTTCACGGGCTTTCTCTTCGATTGCCAGGCCCATGGCCACACGCATGAAGAAGATCTGCGGCAGTTCGAAACGCACGCCATCCTTATGGATGAAGTAACGGTCGTACAGGGTCTGCAGGCCCAGGTAGGTGAATTGCTGGTCGCGCTCGTGGTTGATCGCCTTGCCCAGTTTTTCCAGGTCGAATTCGGCCAGCACAGGGTTCAGCAGTTCGAACTCGATACCCTTGGCAACGTACGCGGGCAGCGCCTTGGCGTAGAGGTCGGCCATTTCGTGGTGGGTCGCGCTCTCGGCGACGCCCAGGAAGCCCAGGCCTTCGGCACGCAGGGTGTCCATCAGCAGGCGCGCGGTGACGAACGAGTAGTTCGGCTCGCGTTCAACGAGGGTACGCGCTGTCATCACCAGGGCGGTGTTGACGTCGGTCAGCGCTACGCCGTCGTAGAGGTTCTTCAGGGTTTCGTTCTGGATCAGGTTGGCGTCGACTTCGGCCAGGCCTTCGCACGCTTCGGTGACGATGGTGTTCAGACGGCCCATGTCCAGTGGCACCAGGCTGCCGTCTTTGGCAGTGATGCGGATCGACGGGTGAGCCTGGACCGGCGCTTCGCCGCCACGACCGGCACGCTCTTTGGAGCGGTCGTTACGGTAGATCACGTAGTCGCGAGCCACTTTTTGCTCGCCAGCGCGCATCAGCGCCAGTTCTACCTGATCCTGGATTTCTTCGATGTGGATGGTGCCGCCCGAAGGCATGCGACGCTTGAAGGTCGCGGTGACCTGTTCGGTCAGGCGCGCAACGGTGTCGTGGATGCGCGAAGACGCAGCGGCAGTGCCGCCTTCAACTGCGAGGAAAGCCTTGGTGATGGCGACGGTGATCTTGTCATCGGTGTACGCAACGACGGTGCCGTTACGCTTGATCACGCGAAGCTGACCCGGAGCGGTGGCGGACAGGTCCTGCTGGGTCGCACCTGTCTGCGGCGCAATGGCCTGCGGATTCTCGCGAGTTGTGTCTGTTTGCATGGGTGTCTCCACGTTCTCTATGTTTATTTGGGCACGGGTTGCGTACCCACCGTTCCGTCTTGAAGCAGTTGACCGACGAGTGTCGATCCAATGACTTCAAAACGGATGGGAAGGCTGAAGGATTGCCGACCCTGGCTTTGAAGTCCAAAAGGGCGCGGCTCTGTGGCTGGCACCCTGTAAAAGCTTGTTCAATATGCAGTTTTTATGTTGCAACACTTGTACCGTAACGCGCAGATCATGAAGCGTGGTGTCTGCCATTCGCGTGTGAGCGGTCAGGCGGTGAAACAGAGGGTAAGTCAACCCGTTTGGCGCGAGAAAAAGGCTTGAAATCTCTCGGTCATTTGTGTTTGGTTTTTCGGCCTAAACCCTACATGTAGGGGCTGGCTGAGCAACGAGGTACTAGATTATGTGCTCGTGACACTAAATGCAATGTACGAGCTGTGGATAAGTCTGTGTGTAATTTGTGTGGGAATTGGGGAAATCCCACGTAGGCCGCGTAACCACTGGGATGGGCCGCCGGTCACTGTTTTTTCAGCCTGCAAAAAGAGTCGCCCGGTTTTTTGCGGGCGCGAACCCTATCACAGAAAGTGGGGTTGGCAAGGCTGGTTGTGGGGCGTTTTGAATGAGGTGTGTCATGTTGGGGCAGTGGGTAGAATGACCCGCAGTGTCGGGTATCGATAAGAACAACATCAGGAGACACGGATCGTGCAGCAAGAGCCCTGGCAGGTGCTGATCGTCGAGGACGACCTTCGGCTGGCCGAACTGACCCGCGATTACCTGGAAAGCAACGGCCTGCGCGTGAGCCTTGAGGGCAACGGTGCGCGGGCGGTGCAGCGGATCGTCGACGAGCAGCCGGCACTGGTGATTCTCGACCTGATGCTGCCCGGTGAGGATGGCCTGAGCATCTGCCGCAAGGTGCGCGGGCGCTATGACGGCCCCATCCTGATGCTCACCGCGCGCACCGACGACAGCGATCAGATTCAGGGCCTGGACACCGGTGCCGACGATTACGTCTGCAAACCGGTGCATCCGCGGGTGTTGCTGGCGCGGGTACACGCCCTGCTGCGCCGCAGCGACACCCCCGACGAACCAGCCCGTGAGGAGCGGCGCCTGACCTTCGGCCCGCTGATCGTCGACAACGCCCTGCGCGAGGCCTGGCTCAGCGGGCGCAGCATCGACCTGACCAGCGCCGAATTCGACCTGTTGTGGCTCTTGGTGGCCAATGCCGGGCGTATCCTGTCCCGCGAGGAAATCTTCACCGCCCTGCGTGGCGTGGGCTACGACGGGCAGGACCGCTCCATCGACGTGCGCATCTCGAAGATTCGCCCGCGCATCGGCGACGACCCCGTCCACCCGCGTCTGATAAAGACCGTGCGCAACAAGGGCTACCTGTTCGTGCCCGAAGCGGCCCGGGACGTGACCAACTTCATGCTGAACGGTTGAGTCAGGTGACTACGGCATGAATTCCATTTTCCTGCGTATCTATGGCGGCATGCTCGGCGTACTGGTGCTGGTCGCGCTGCTGGGCGTCCTGACGCTGCACCTGGTCAACAAGGTGCGCGCCGAGCAATACCGCGAACAACTGGCCCACGGCACCTTCGCCTTGATGGGCGACAACCTTGCGCCGATGAACGATATCGAACGCATCCGGGCCTTGGCGGTGTGGGAGCGCCTGATGGGCATTCCGCTGTCGCTGCAGACCTCCGAGCAGGCGCATCTGGACGGCGGCGTGCGCAATCGCCTGAGCCGCGGGCAGGTGGTGGTCGAGAAGACCGGCCCCCATGCCGCGCGGGTGTTTCGCGAGGTGATACCGGCGACGGCAGGCAAGCCCGGCAGCGCGTTGCTGTTGACCGGCGAGGTGCAGCAGATCAGCGAGCAACTGGCACGGGCGACGATTTTCCTGTTACTCGACGAACTGGTGCGGTTCCCGGTGGATGAGCAGCCGATTCGTCTGGAAACCCTGCGCCTGAGCAAAGGTTTCGGCTTCGACATGCACCTGATCCGGCTCGAACAGGCGGACGTTGACGACGACCAGCGCCGGCGCATCGACGAAGGCGACACGGTGATGGCGCTGGGCAAGGGCGGCGACTCGATCCGCGTGCTGTCGGGCGTCGGCGAAACGCAATGGGTGCTGGAAATCGGCCCGCTGTACCAGATGAACCCGTACCCGCCTGAGCTGCTGGTGCTGATCGCCTTTCTCGGCCTGTGCCTGATCGGGCTGGTGGTGTATCTGCTGGTGCGGCGGCTGGAGCATCGCTTGCGCGGACTGGAAGCGGCCGCCACGCAGATCGCCCAGGGCAGTCTGGAAACCCGCGTGCCTGAGTCAGGCGCGGACTCGGTGGGCCGGCTGGCCTCGGCGTTCAACGGCATGGCCGAGCACCTGCAGCGTTCGTTGACCATCCAGCGCGAGCTGGTGCGGGCGGTGTCCCACGAGCTGCGCACCCCGGTGGCGCGCCTGCGCTTCGGGCTTGAGATGATCGGCGATGCCAGCACCCCCGAGGCGCGCCACAAGTACATGATCGGCATGGACAACGACATCCAGGACCTGGACAAGCTCGTGGACGAGATGCTGACCTACGCGCGGCTTGAGCAGGGCTCGCCGACGCTCAATTACCAGCGCATCGATCTGGCGGCGTTGATCGATCAAGTCGTCGCTGAACTGGCGCCATTGCGGGCCAATGTGCGGGTCAGTCGCGGGCAATCGGTGGCGGTGGGCGATGACGCCCAGGCCTGGGTCGAGGCTGAGCCGCGGTATCTGCATCGTGCGTTGCAGAATCTGGTGAGCAATGCGATGCGTCACGCCGAATCCCAGGTGCGGGTCGGTTTTCAGTTGAGTCAGGAGCGCTGCCGCATCGATGTCGAGGACGATGGCCCCGGCGTCCCGGAAAGCGCCTGGGAGCGGATCTTCACGCCCTTCATGCGCCTGGACGACAGCCGTACCCGGGCATCCGGCGGTCATGGGCTGGGGCTGTCGATTGTGCGGAGGATCATCTACTGGCACGGCGGCCGGGCGCTGATCGGTCGCAGCCAGGGGCTGGGCGGGGCGTGCTTCAGCCTGACCTGGCCGCGCCAGCAGGGTGAGCCGTGAGTTCCGGATTGTTCGCGGGGGCGCTCGCACCTTTTGCCGAGACGGTGGTTGTCGATGAACAGCGTGCCGTCATTGCGGTGCCTGAACTGTTGCAGCCTGTGACGCTGGATTGGCTGTTGCTGCGCGTCTATGGCCCGGAGTTGATGCCCGACAAGCGCCCGGTGCTGGTGTCGCAGTTTGCCAAGTATTACTTCATGCAGATTATTCCACCTGTCGTGGTGGCAAGCCTGGTGGATGACGTCAGTTGGCCGCTGGGGCTCGATGAGGTGGCTTTTGCGCTGAGCGAGCGCGGGGTGCTCGATGGAGTGAGGTTTTTCGGGGACCGAGTTTCGCTGGGGCCGTCATCTGACCCGTTCACGCGATTTGGGCCGTTGCTGGTTCATTTGCACAGGGTGATCGATGCATTGAGCGCCTACGGTGGCGTGAAGGCTTCAGTGTTCTGGAGCAGTGCCGGGGATTATCTGGAGACCTGCCTGCGGCGGCTGGCGTTGGTCAGTGACGTTTCGCTGGAGCCGGCTCATCGACTGCTGCGTGAGCGTTTGCAGACCGATGGGCAGCCCAATCCGCTGTTCAATACCATCACCTATATAGAACGACCACCCCGCAGGCAGCGGCGCAGTTGCTGTTTGAGTTATCAGGTGGAGTGGGTGGGACGGTGTGAGCATTGCCCATCAAAAAACACGGACCTGTAGGAGTGAGCTTGCTCGCGATTGCGGTATGTCAGATCCGTAGGTGTATTGGATAGATGGCAATCGCGAGCAAGCTCACTCCTACAGGGGAGGTGGTGTAGCTGGGATTGCTACAAGGCTCAACAACTGCCCATCCTGCACGCTGAATTGTGCGTCCAGTTCCTTGCCGCTGTGCCATTCCTCAGACAGGTCGACCTTCAGCCGCAAGCGGGCGCTGCCGTCCTCTGCCCACTGCAACAATTCGGCATCCTCGAAATAGAAGCGCTTGAGCACGATGGGGTAGAGCGCCTTGAACAGCGCTTCTTTGAGCGAGAAGGTCAGGGTGACCCGCAGCGCCACTTGATGCTCAGGCCCTTGGGCCATGCGTTGCAGTTCGTCGGCGGTGAGGATTTCCCCGGCCAGGCGGGCGGCGCGTTCGCTGCTCATTACCTGCTCGACATCCAGCCCCAAGCCGCGCCAGTGGCGTTTATGGGCCACCAGCGCCGCAGCCCAGCCGGTGCTGTGGGTGATCGAGCCGCACAGATCGGCGGGCCAGGTCGGTGCACGGTCATCGCCGATCGGTGGCACATGAACGCGGCCGTCCAGCTGACGCATCGCCTCCCGCGCGCACAGCCGGCCGGCGAGAAACTCCGCCTGACGCTTGGCCACCGAGCGCTGGATGCTCGCGGGCGGCTCGATCAGGCAGCGCGAAAAATCGCCGTCGGTGAGTTGCTGTGGATCGAACCGGCCGCTGACTAGCACCACATTGGCCAGCGGGTGGGGCAGGGGCCAATGAGTGGTGAGGGTGGGGCAGCAGGGGGGGAGTGTCTGGGTCATGGGTCGGCATTTTGCCGGAAAGCAAATGGCATTGAATACACCCCCTGTAGCAGCACGGCTTGCCGGCGGGAGCGTAGTGTCAGACGACTCATCACTCACTGACACTACGCTCCCGCCGGCAAGCCGGACTGCTACGGGAGATGTGGTGGGCTTCAGAGCGTCGAGTTCTTCGCGAACTGCTCCTTGAGGAACGCCTTCATGTCGGCCCACGAGCTCATGTCCGCAGCCTGGTTGTAGCCGATGTCCGGGCCGCCGTGGTCGCCGTGGCTGAGCTTGTCGGCGTCGGGGTTGGTGAAGCCGTGCTTGGCGCCGTCGATGCCGACGAACTTGTAGTCAGCCTTGGCCGCGTCCATTTCCTTCTTGAAGTCCGCGACGTTCTGCGCGGTGACCATGGTGTCGCCGTTGCCGTGTTCGACCAGCATCGGCGTTTTGGTCACGCCTGCCTTGGCCGGGGTCTTGGTCGCCAGCGCGCCGTGGAAGCTCACCACCGCCGCCAGTGGCTCGCCGCGACGGGCCGCATCCAGCACAACGCCGCCGCCAAAGCAGTAGCCGATGGCGGCGATTTTCTGCGGGTTGGTCTCGGGCTGCTTCTTCAATTGCTCAAGGCCTGCATCGAAGCGCTTGGCCGAGGCGGCAGCGTCCTTGGTCGCGGCGGTCATGAAGGCCATGGCGTCCTTGGGGTGCTCGGTGTTCTTGCCTTCGCCATACATATCGATGGCCATGGCGCTGTAGCCCAGCGCGGCCAGATCACGAGCCCGGCGCTTGGCGTAATCATTCAGGCCCCACCATTCGTGAACCACCACGACACCCGGGCGCGGGCCCTTGATCGCGTCGTCGTAGGCGTAATAGCCCACGAGCCTGGTGCCATCGGCGGCCTGGTAGTCGAGGGTGCGGGTCTTGATCTCGGCCTGGGCCAGGCCTGCAAGGCACATGAGGGTCAGGGCAATCAGCAATCGCATGGTCATCTCTCCTGGGGTCTTAGAGGGGTACGGGGCGACAGTGCACAAGCAGTGGACTGATCAGGCGCCGGATCGATCCATTGGCGAACGTTCAGCGCAGGTTCAGTGCACGTTCAGTGGGAGTTCAGCGATGGCGCATTACCTTGAGTCCCGTATTCACAGCAAGCGCCAAGCGCTTATAAGGACATAACCATGCTCAAGATCAATCAGCTCATCATGGCCCTGGCATTCGTAGGCGGCAGCGCAGTCGCTCAAGCCTCTGAGGGTAGCAGCACATTCGGCGGTGTCACCTACGGCAACACCAGCGACAAGATTTCCAAATCCAACGGCATCAACCGCAACCTGAATGCTCCCCACGCGGACCACATCATCCACAAGAACAGCACCTGGGGTGTCCGGCTGGGCCAGCAGAACGCTGACAGCCGCTACTACGCCACCTACGACAACGTTTCCGCCAGCCACAACGGCCTGAAACTGCGTCAGGAAAACCTGCTGGGCAGCTATGACCTGTTCTCTCCGATCGGCGCCAGCACCAAGCTGTTCGGCGGCGCCACCCTGGGCGTCACCAAGCTGTCCCAGGAAAGCAGCGGCATGAGCCGTGATACCGGCATGGGCTATGCCGCGGGCCTGCAGGCAGGTGTGTTGCAGCAAGTTGCACAGAACGCGTCGGTAGAGTTGGGTTATCGTTACCTGCGCAGCAATGCCAGCGTCGAGGTCGCGCCGCACCACGCCGCGAAGGTTGGCTCGCTGAAGCTCGACAGCAGCGCCCAGACTTACCTGGCCGCCAACTACAATTTCTGAAGCGCGGATGGCGGGAACACTGCCGGGTTCATGCGATGCGTGACCCCGGCAGCACTATTTTCAGGTTTTGCCGGGTTCGGCAGGACATTGAGGGGAGATATGCATGAAGTTGCTGGTTGTCGAAGATGAAGCCCTGTTGCGCCACCACCTGCAGACCCGCCTGACCGAAAGCGGCCACGTGGTCGAAGCGGTGGGCAATGCCGACGAGGCGCTGTACCAGGCGGCCCAGTTCAATCACGACCTGGCGGTGATTGACCTCGGCCTGCCGGGCATGGGCGGCCTCGATCTGATCCGTCAACTGCGCGCCCAGAACAAGGCGTTTCCAATTCTGATCCTCACCGCCCGTGGCAACTGGCAGGACAAGGTCGAAGGCCTGGCCGCCGGTGCCGACGACTATGTGGTCAAGCCGTTCCAGTTCGAAGAGCTGGAAGCGCGGATGAACGCACTGCTGCGCCGCTCCAGCGGTTTCACCCAGTCCACCATCACCGCTGGCCCCTTGCTGCTTGACCTGAACCGCAAGCAGGCGTCACTGGATGAGCAGCCGCTGGCACTCACCGCCTACGAATACCGGATCCTGGAATACCTCATGCGCCACCATCAGCAGGTGGTGCCCAAGGAACGCCTGATGGAGCAGTTGTACCCCGATGACGACGAGCGCGATCCGAACGTGATCGAAGTGCTGGTCGGGCGTCTGCGTCGCAAGCTCGAAGGGCCGGCAGGGTTCAAGCCGATCGATACTGTGCGCGGCCTGGGTTACCTCTTCACCGAGCGCTGCCGATGATTCGATCGCTTCGCGTTCGCCTGATGCTGGCCGCCGCCACCCTGGCGGTCATTTTCATGTTGCTGATGTTGCCGGCGTTGCAGAGCGCTTTCAGCCTGGCGCTGGAAAGCTCCATCGAGAAACGCCTGGCGTCCGATGTCACCACGCTGATTTCTGCCGCACGGGTCGAGGATGACCGGCTATTGATGCCTACCTTGCTGCCCGGCGAGCAGTTCAGCCTGCCTGACAGCCGCCTGCTGGGCTACATCTATAACCGCTCCGGCAAGCTGGTGTGGCGCTCCCGTGCCACCGAAGACGAAGAGATCGACTACCAGCCGCGCTATGACGGGCGCGGAACCGAGTTCGCGAAGATTCGCCAGCCCAATGGCGAAGAGTTTTTCGTCTATGACGTCGAGATCAAGCTGTTGGGTGGGCGCAACGCAGCATTCAGCATCGTGGCGCTGCAGCCGGTGCGCGAATATCAGGAAACCATTTCCGGCCTGCGCGAGAAGCTTTACCTGGGTTTCGGCGCGGCCTTGCTGGTGCTGCTGACGCTGCTCTGGGGCGGGCTGACCTGGGGCTTGCGGGCGCTCAAGGGCATGAGCCAGGAACTAGATCAGGTCGAGACTGGCTCCAGGGAAAGCCTCAGCGAGGAACACCCCAGCGAACTGCTGCGCCTGACCGGCTCGCTCAACCGCTTGCTGCGCAGCGAGCGTGAGCAGCGCATTCGTTATCGTGACTCGTTGGGCGACCTGGCCCACAGCCTGAAAACCCCGCTGGCGGTGCTGCAGGGTGTGAGTGAAACCATCGCCAAACGCCCCGAGGATCTGGAGCAGGCGCGCATCCTGCAATCGCAGATCGAGCGCATGAGCCAGCAGATCGGCTATCAGTTGCAGCGCGCCAGCCTGCGCAAGAGCGGGCTGGTGCGGCATCACGTCAGCCTCAAGCCCGTGGTCGAGAGCCTGTGCAACACGCTGGAGAAGGTCTATCGCGACAAACGGGTGCAGGTGGTACTCGACCTGCCCGACGACTGCCAGGTGCAGATGGAGGAGGGAGCCTTGCTGGAAATGCTTGGCAACCTGCTGGAAAACGCCTATCGCCTGTGCATCGGCCAGGTGCGGGTCAGTTGGCGGCCGTCGATGATGGGCGATGAGTTGTGCATCGAGGATGACGGGCCTGGCGTGCCCCAGAGCCAGCGGGCGCGAATCCTCGAACGTGGCGAACGCCTGGACCGGCAGAACCCGGGGCAGGGGATCGGGCTGGCGGTGGTGAAGGACATCATCGAAAGCTACGGCGCGCAGTTGACTCTGGGCGATTCGGACCTGGGTGGTGCAGCTTTCAGGATCAAGTTCGCGATTTGAAGGGGCGCCGTCAGGCTTCCTTCTCGCGATACGCGCCCGGCGTCAATCCGGTCCATTTCTTGAACGCCCGGTGGAACGCCGAAGGCTCCGAAAACCCCAATTGCTCGGCAATCTGCTGCAACGACAGATCCGCCTGGCCCAGATGAAAAATCGCCATGTCCCGCCGCAGTTCGTCCTTTAACCCCTGAAAACTCGTGCCTTCGTCGCGCAGATGCCGGCGCAGGGTCTGGGGGCTGATATGCAGGTGATCGGCCACGGTTTCCAGGTCCGGCCACTGGGTGCAGTCACGGCTGAGCAGGCGGCGCAACTGGCTGGTGAGACTGTCGCCCTCGTCCGGGCGCGCCAGCAGGTCGGCGGGCGAGCGTTCCAGAAAGCGCTTCAACGTACGTTCGTCCTGCAGCAGCGGCATGCTCAGGTAGCGGGCGTGAAAGGTCAGTGCGGTCTGGCCGGCGTCGAAGGTCATCGGGCAATAGAACAGCAGGTCGTACTCGGCGCTGTGGGCAGGTTTCGGATACGCGAAGGTGGCGTGATCCAGGCGGATGCGCTGGCCAATCAGCCAACTGGCCAGGCGATGCCAGATCACCAGCAGCGATTCGCTTAAAAAGTGCTCCGGATCGCGCAGGCTGCTTTCATCCAGGCATAAACGCACCCAGTCGCCCTCCCGTTCAAGGCTCAGGCGTGGCGAATCGGCAAACAGCCCGTAGAACCTGAAGCCGCGCTGCAGGGCCTTGTCCAGCGTGCGGCAGTGGATCAGCGCGTGGCACATCATGGCAAAGGTGCCGCGTTTGCTGGGCGCCAGGCCAAACCCCATGTATTCGTCGTCCAGCGCCCGCCACACCAACTGGATCAACAGCGCGAACTGTTCCGGCGCGATGCGTGCGCGGGGTTCGTTGAGCAATTCAGGGGTGATGCCGGCCTGCGCCAGGATCGGCTGGCAGTCCAGATCATAGCGGCGGGCGCCCTGCAGCACGGCGCGGGCAAAGTGGCTGGCAATGGTTCGATGGCGCATGGCGGGGCAGGTCGTCGCACCGAGAATGAAAGTGACTGATGGTAGGCAGGCATGCAGGCCCCGGACAAGGCGGATACCCGCCAATACCAGCGCTTATTTTTCGAGAGTTGGCGGAAATCCGCCATCGCGATGGGGCTTTTTTAGCTAGGGTTAACCAGACAGTCCATGCCGCACGGGGCTTTCGGGGAATTTTCCAATAGTGGCACGGGGCTTGCGATACAACGAGCAGAGACCTGCCTCGCGCAGCTCGACAAAAACAAATCCCTCCGAGCAGGAGGGTTCGTACTTTAGGTGTCGGTGTATCAGGAATGATTCAGCCCGATGCTCTTGAGGAAACTGCAATGACGACTCGTCAGCCACTCTACAAATCCCTGTATTTCCAGGTAATCGTTGCAATCATCATCGGTATTGCAATCGGTCACTGGTACCCCGATGCCGGCAAGGCCCTCAAGCCGCTGGGTGACGGGTTCATCAAACTGATCAAAATGGTCATCGCCCCCATCATCTTCTGCACCGTGGTCAGCGGCATCGCTGGCATGCAGAGCATGAAATCCGTGGGCAAGACCGGCGGCTACGCGCTGCTGTACTTCGAAATCGTCTCCACCATCTCGCTGATCATCGGCCTGGTCGTGGTCAACGTGGTTCAGCCGGGTGCCGGCATGAACGTCGACGTCTCGACCCTCGACGCTTCCAAGATCGCTGCCTACGTCACCGCAGGCCAGGATCAGAGCGTGATCGGCTTCATCCTGAACGTGATCCCGAACACCATCGTCGGCGCCTTCGCCAACGGTGACATCCTGCAAGTGCTGATGTTCTCGGTGATCTTCGGTTTCGCCCTGCACCGCCTGGGTGCCTACGGCAAGCCGGTTCTGGACTTCATCGATCGCTTCGCCCACGTGATGTTCAACATCATCAACATGATCATGAAGCTGGCGCCACTGGGTGCGCTGGGTGCCATGGCCTTCACCATCGGCGCCTACGGCGTGAGCACCCTGGTGCAACTGGGCCAACTGATGCTGTGCTTCTACATCACCTGCCTGCTGTTCGTGCTGGTGGTACTGGGCGGTATCGCTCGCGCCCACGGTTTCAGCGTCATCAAGCTCATCAAGTACATCCGTGAAGAACTGCTGATCGTGCTGGGTACTTCCTCTTCGGAATCGGCCCTGCCACGCATGCTGATCAAGATGGAGCGCCTGGGCGCGAAGAAATCCGTCGTGGGTCTGGTGATCCCGACCGGTTACTCGTTCAACCTGGACGGTACTTCGATCTACCTGACCATGGCGGCCGTGTTCATCGCTCAAGCGACCAACACCCACATGGACATCACCCACCAGATCACCCTGCTGCTGGTGCTGCTGCTGTCCTCCAAGGGCGCGGCTGGCGTGACCGGTTCCGGCTTCATCGTACTGGCGGCCACCCTGTCGGCG
The DNA here is from genome assembly GCF_044746825.1 of Pseudomonas sp. NPDC090201. Lineage (NCBI taxonomy): Bacteria > Pseudomonadati > Pseudomonadota > Gammaproteobacteria > Pseudomonadales > Pseudomonadaceae > Pseudomonas > Pseudomonas sp. NPDC090201. The sequence continues at coordinate 626,304 of NZ_JBIVCX010000001.1, read as the reverse complement.
GTAGGTCACCTGCCGGTCGCGGGCCTGGCGCTGATCCTGGGTATCGACCGCTTCATGTCCGAAGCCCGCGCCTTGACCAACCTGGTCGGTAACGCTGTTGCCACCCTGGTTGTCGCCAAGTGGGTCAAGGAACTGGACGTGCCGCAAATGCAGGCCGAACTGGCCTCGGGCGGTCGTGCCATCGAAGACATGCGTCCGCAGGACGACCTGGGCGTTGCCGAAGGCACTCCTCAGGCAACTCGCTCGTAATACGCCTGGCGTGTTGAAAAAAAGCCTGTCTTCGGACAGGCTTTTTTGTGGCCACTAGAAAACCCTGTGTGGCCAACACAAAACCCTGTGGGAGCGGGCTTGCCCGCGAATGCCGTGGGCCAGTCAAAGACGTGTTGCCAGGCCTGACGCCTTCGCGGGCGAGCCCGCTCCCACAGAGAATGCGTCAGCCCTGATGTCGGCTTGGGTCATTGCCGACATCCAACGCCCTGCCTACTCTGACCTCAGCCACCATTCAGGGAAGCCCGCGCATGCAAGGTCCGCTGTCGTCGCTCAAGGTTCTCGATTTCTCCACGCTGTTGCCCGGCCCTTTCGCCTCGCTTTTGCTGGCGGACATGGGGGCGCAGGTGCTGCGGATCGAGTCGCCCACCCGGCTGGACCTTTTGCGTGAGCTGCCGCCCTTCGATCAGGGTGTTTCGGCAAGCCACGCGTACCTCAATCGCAACAAGCGCAGCCTGGCGCTGGACCTCAAGCAGCCCCAGGCGGTGGAAGTCATCAAGCGGCTGGTGGCGGACCACGACATCGTGCTGGAGCAGTTCAGGCCCGGAGTGATGGACCGGCTGGGAATCGGCTATGAGGCGCTCAAGGCGATCAACCCGCGGCTGATCTACGTCGCCATCACCGGATACGGCCAGACCGGGCCGTATCGCGAGCGTGCAGGCCACGACATCAACTACCTGGCCCTGGCCGGGGTCGCCAGCCATACCGGACGCAAGGACTCAGGCCCTTCGCCTTCGGGTGTACAGGTGGCGGACGTGGCGGGCGGTTCGCTGCATGGCGTGGTCGGCCTGCTCGCGGCCGTGGTTGCACGCCAGCAGACCGGGCAGGGCCAGTATGTGGACGTGAGCATGACCGACTGCGCCTTCAGCCTGAATGCGCTGGCGGGGGCGGGGTATCTGGCGGCCGGTGTCGAACCGCAGCCTGAGGGCCAGATGCTCAATGGCGGCAGCTACTACGACTATTACCGCAGCCGCGACGGGCGCTGGTTTTCCGTGGGCAGTCTGGAGCCGGTGTTCATGCAGGCGTTGTGCACCGCCCTAGAACGGCCCGAGCTGGCCACGAAAGGGTTATCCGCCGAGGCAGCTGACCAGGCCTTCATCAAGCAAGCGCTGCAAATGGAATTCGAACGCCGCAGTTTCGACGAGCTTCAAGGGCTTTTCTCAACGATAAATGCCTGTGTCGAACCGGTGCTGAGCCTGTCGCAGGCCGTCAGCCATCCTCAGTTGCAGGCCCGCGGAGTGGTGACCCAGGTTCCAAGGCCCGATGGCAGCCTGCAAGCGCAGATGGCCTGCCCGCTGAAGTTCTCGCAAGGGTTGCCCGCGCCACGATTCATCGGCGCGGCGGCAGGTGCGCACAGCGAGCAGGTGTTGCTGGAGGCAGGGTTCGATCAGCAGCAGATCGACGCGATGCGCAATGCGGGTGTCATTCCACCCGCGTCTCACCACTGAACACCAGGATCTCCCGGCACCGCCGGCACAGGTAACGCCGGCCCTTGTGCACCAGCTTGTGCCTTTGCGTTGAAAACGCAAAATCGCTCTCGGGGCACGGGCAGCGGTAGATGTAGCGGGTCACGCGGCGGCGCTGGATTTCGTAGGTGTGGCAGCGGTTGGGCGGCAGTTCGTACACGCCGCGCATTATCAGTTGCCACTCTTCGCCGTGGGGCGCGATGCTGTCGCCGAACAGTTGATGGGCGACCAGGTGCGCGACTTCGTGGGCCACGGTCTGGCGCAGGAAGTCTTCGCTGTTTTCGCGGTACAGCTGCGGATTGAAGCGCAGCAGGTTTTCGTGCAGGTGCGCGACACCGGCCTTCTGGCCGCGCAGCTTGAGGCTCACGACCGGGCGTTTGAAAGGGCGTTTGAAAAAGTCTTCAGCGAGTTGGTAACAGGATTCGACGCGGGAATTGAGTTGCTCGAGCATGCTTCATCGGTCTCCAGAGGAGGCGAGTATGCCGCAAAGCGTGTGCTGGCCGAAAACTCAAGCTGCCGAATGGTCACGAATCCACCGCGGACCCCTGTAGGAGCGCGCTTGCCCGCGACGGCGGCGTGTCAGATACGAAGATGTATCAGAAAGACCGCGGTCGCGGGCAAGCGCGCTCCTACAGTGAGGTGTCGCATCAGTTGGTGTACTCAGGCCCCACGCCGATGCCCCAGAGCACCACGGTGAACGCCATGATCGCCACCAGCACCACCAGGCCCACCGCCAACACCGAGCTTGAGAACATGAAGCCTTCGTCCGGGTGAATGTTCATGAACACCGGCAAGCCCACGTACAACAGGTAAACCGTGTAGCAGACCGCCGCCAGGCCCACCATCATGCCCAGCCACATGTGCGGGTACAGCGCTGCCAGCCCGCCAAGGAACAAGGGCGTTGCCGTGTAGGTCGCGAACGCCACGCAGCGGGCAAGGCTGGGTGAGGCGTCGTAGGTGCGCGCCATCCAGTGAATGAAGCCGCCCATGACGCCGACGCCTGCGAGCATGGCGATGTAGGACATGATCGTCATCCAGATCGCGCTTTCGCTGGTCAGCATGACCGGCGCGCGGCTGCCGATGACCCAGCCGACCTGCGTGGTGCCGATGTAGGCTGAAATGGCCGGTATCGCCGCTAGAACCAGCGTGTGGGTGAGGTACATGTGGCCGATGGTTTCTTCCTTATCGCCACGTATCTGTTGCCATTCCTGATCGGGGTGGGTGAACAACCCCCAAACGTGATGGATCATGCCCGTTACTCCTCGTGGTGGACGCCGTCGCGCCTGACCGGCCATATGCCGCCAGGGCAAGGCCACAATCTCAACAAGGAAAACGGCTGCGACCTCATTTGCCAGTATAGAAAGCTGCAAGCCACGGAAACCGTGGGCTTTAGAGTAATTGGGTCATTCAAGAGGGTTGTTAATAGCCGTTGGCGATCAGCAGCCTGTTTCAGCCGGATGAACGGCATATTTCACCTAGGAGCGCGCTTGGTCTGGGCCGCATCCGGACGATTGCGGTGTGTCTGACACATCTATGTCGCTGACTCACCGCTATCGCGGGCAAGCGCGCTCCTACAGACGGTTGTGCGTTCGAGCGGGCCGGGCATTACCACTGGCAAGGTTTATGCGTAAAATACCGCCCCTTTCCTCAAGTTACAGCGAGCGGACATCAGCGCCATGGGCACCCTTTCAGTCAATCAGAACAAACTGCAGAAGCGTCTGCGCAGGCTCGCAGGCGAAGCGGTGGCCGATTTCAACATGATTGAAGAGGGCGACAAGGTCATGGTCTGCCTGTCCGGCGGCAAGGACAGCTACACCATGCTCGACGTGCTGATGCACCTGCAGAAGGTCGCGCCGATCAAGTTCGACATCGTCGCCGTGAATATGGACCAGAAACAACCTGGCTTCCCCGAGCACGTGCTGCCGGCCTACCTCAAAGAGCTGGGCGTGGAGTACCACATCGTCGAGAAAGACACCTATTCGGTGGTCAAGGAGCTGATTCCGGAAGGCAAGACCACCTGTTCGCTGTGCTCGCGCCTGCGTCGCGGCACGCTGTACACCTTTGCCGATGAAATCGGCGCGACCAAAATGGCGCTTGGGCACCACCGCGACGACATCGTCGAGACCTTCTTCCTGAACATGTTCTTCAACGGCACCATCAAGGCCATGCCGCCCAAGCTGCGTGCCGACGACGGCCGCAACGTGGTGATCCGCCCGCTGGCGTACTGCGCCGAGAAGGACATCCAGGCCTATTCGGACATGAAGCAGTTCCCGATCATCCCGTGCAACCTCTGCGGTTCCCAGGAGAACCTGCAGCGCCAGGTGGTCAAGGACATGCTCCAGGAGTGGGACCGCAAGACGCCGGGCCGCTCGGAAATGATCTTCCGCAGTTTGCAGAACGTCGTGCCGTCGCAATTGGCCGACCGCAACCTGTTCGACTTCGCCAGCCTGACCATCGACGAAACCGCCGCTTCGCGCTTCGTCAATGTGGTGAATCTCTAAGTCGTAGACACACACAACCCCGTAGCAGCACGGCTTGCCGGCGGGAGCGATCTTGAGGACGCCCCCGCCGGCAAGCCGTGCTGCTACGGGCGGTGTGTCAGATACGAAGATGTGTCTGACCCACCGCCATCGCGGGCAAGCGCGCTCCTACAGCGTCAGCCCGATCGGCCAGGTGTCGGTCAGCTTGTAGCCTTCAGGCCACGGGTCGCTGGGGTCGAGCATGTGCTGGTGGGTACCGGTGATCCAGGCGCGGCCCGACAGGCTCGGCACGATGGCCTTGCGCCCGGCGATTTCGGTTTCGCTCTGGATCTTGCAGTGAAACTCGGAGCCGATGATCGAGCGCCCGATAAACCGATCGCCGACCTTCAACTGCCCCTTGGCATGCAACACCGCCAAACGCGCCGAGCAGCCGGTGCCGCAGGGTGAGCGGTCGATCTTGCCTGGGCGGATCACCACCGCATTCGCCGCGTTCGCCACGCCGCCGTCGTAATTGACCGGTGCGGCGATCTGGCAGAAGGAAATGTGGTTCCAGTCCTTGTTCTGCGGATGGGTGAAGCCCAGCTGCTCGTTGGCCGCCTTGGTGATCTTGAGGCCCGTCTCGACCAGATCTTTCGCCTCGTCGGCTTTCAACGAAAAGCCCAGTTTCGTCGAGTCGACGATGGCAAAGCTGTCGCCGCCATACGCTGTGTCGACCTGAATCGAACCCAGGCCCGGCACTTCGATCCACACATCCAGCTGGTCGGCGAAGGAGGGGTGGTTGTGCACTTCCACGCTCTGCACTTTGCCGTCGCGGCACTGGGCGATGGCCTCGATCAGGCCGCCCGGCGCTTCGAGAATCAGGCGGGTTTCCGGTTCGGTCATGGGCAGGATGCCGCTGTCGAGCAGCACCGTGGCCACGCACAGGGAGTTGGAACCGGACATGGGCGGCACGTCGGCAGGCTCCATGATGATCCAGCCCATCTGCGCCCTGGGGTTCTTGGGCGGCACCAGCAGGTTGACGTGGCGGAACACCCCGCCGCGCGGTTCGTTGAGCACGAAGTTGCGCAGCACGTTGTCCTTCTCGATCCAGCGCGACTGCTCCCAGATCGTATCGCCCGGCGGCGGCGCGACCCCGCCGACGATGACATCGCCGACTTCGCCTTCGGCATGACAACTGACCACATGAATCACTTTCGATGAGCGCATTGCCAGGAACCCTCCAGTAAAAGGTGATACCGCACCCGTAGCAGCCCGGCCGGGCGGCGTTCCGCTTGCCGGCGGGACCGGTCTTGAGGTGGACGGCGACCTTAAGGACGCCCCCGCCGGCAAGCCGTGCTGCTACGGTTGGAGTTTGGGTGTTACTTGATCGACTTGAGGAAATCCGCCGTCTCCGGACGTTGCGGGTTGCCGATGACCTGGTCCGGCGAGCCGATCTCGTGTACCAGGCCGTTGCGGAAGAACGCCACGCGGTCGGACACATCGCGGGCGAAGCGGATTTCGTGGGTCACCAGGATCATGGTCATGCCGTCTTCGGCCAGCATGCGCATGGTGTCCAGCACTTCGCCCACCAGTTGCGGGTCAAGCGCCGAGGTGGCTTCGTCGAACAGCATGTAGTTGGGTGACATCGCCAGCGCCCGGGCAATCGCCATGCGTTGCTGCTGGCCGCCGGAGAGCTTGCCGGGGAACACCTTGAGCTTGTCGCCCAGGCCCACGTGGGTCAGTTGCTTGACGGCAATGGCTTCGGCTTCCTGCTTGCTCTTGCCCAGCACCGTGCGTGGCGCCAGCATCACGTTTTCCAGCACTGTCAGGTGAGGAAAGGCGTTCCACTGCTGGAACACGATGCCGATCTTCTGCCGCAGCTTATTGATGTCGGTGCTCTTGGCGTGCACCTCGGTGCCGTCCACGCGGATGCTGCCGCTCTTGATCGACTCAAGGCCGTTGATGCACATCAGCAGCGTCGACTTGCCCGAGCCCGAACCGCCGATGATCGACACCACTTCGCCTTTCTCGACCTGCAGGCTGACGCCCTTGATGACTTCAAGCTCGCCGAATGATTTGTGTACGTTGTCGATCTCAATCATTTTCTTGCCACCTTGTTTCCAGCCGGGCGCCGATACGGGCGATTACCAGACTCATGACGTAGTAGATGAGGCCTGCGATGCACAGCACCAGCAGCGGTTCTTGAATGCGCGTGACGATGGTCTGCGAGGCGCGCAGCAGCTCGACGATGCCGATCCACATCACCAGCGCCGTGTCCTTCATCACCGACAACAGCAGGTTGACCCAGCCGGGGAAGGCGACGCGGGTGGCCATCGGCATGACGATCTGGCGCAGATCCTGCCAGTAGCTCAGGCCCAGCGAACGGCTGGCGCGGCGCAGGTTCAACGGCACCGAGAGCACGCCGCTGCGCACGATTTCCGTGCCGTAGGCGGTCACGTACAGGCCCAGCACGATGCAGGCCACGGTGAAGGCGCTCCAGTCCAGGCCCGCGATGCTCTTGAGGGCGTTGAACAGCACGAATTGAATCAGCAGCGGCACACTGCGAAACACATCCAGCACCCAGGCCAGCGGGATGGTGCTGCGCGGCAGGAGGGCGCGTGCCATGCCGCAGATCACGCCGGCAATGGTGCCGATAATCATCGAAATGACAGTTAATAGGATGGTGACCCAAGCCCCTTGAAGCATGTACTGCAGGTCGCCCCAACTGAAAGTGGTCTCGAACATGGTCAACTCCTCAGTACCGGAACAGGCGCCAGGACAGCAGGCGCGCAAGGCCCACGATCAGCTTGGCGATCAGGTAATAGAGCACCGCCGCAATGGCAAAGAACTCGAAGGTACGGAAAGTCATGACGTTGTAGTTCTGCGTCACGCCAGTGAGGTCGTTGTTCAGGCCCACGACCACGCCCATGGAAGTCATCAGCACCGCCCAGACCATCTGGTTGGTCATCGGGTAGAAGACGATGCGCAGCAATTGCGGAATGACGATCAGCCGATAGGCCTGCGGTGCGCTCATGCCCAGGGAGCGGGCTGCGCGCAACTGGGTGTCGGGCACGGCCTTGAGGCCGCCACGGAAGTTTTCTGCCAGGTACCCTGCGTTGTTGATGGTGATCCCGGCCAGCAACGCCACCCAGGAGTTGATGTGGATACCGAAGGAGCCCAGGCCGAAGTACAGGATGTACACCTGGAACAGTGACGGTGTGTTGCGCGCGATGGAAATCCAGGTGGCGGCGAAGCCCTTGAGGATCAGGTTCTTGCCCTGGCGCATGAACACCAGGCACAGCGCGATGATGACCCCAAGGATCATCGACAGCGCAGCGGTTTCGAACGTCACCCAGGCGCCCTGCAGCATGTCCGGCAACGCCTTGAACGCGGCGCGCCATTGGAAGGTGTAATCAAACATGAACGAGCGCCTCTTTTTGTTCTGCAGCGTGTAACCAGACCGGCAGGCGACCGCTGGCAAGGCCGGTGCAGGCACTGTCGACGCATTCGGCAAGGCTTGCGAAATGCACGTTGCGCCCCACCAGGCCCGGTGCGTAGTGGGCGTATTTGCCGGAATTGGTCATCAGCGTTTTCGCCGCGGGCGGAATCACCGGTTCCGCGAGCATGCACCAGCAGGTGTCGGTGACGAACTGCACGCCAAAGGCTTCCAGCGTCGCGACATAGCCGGCCCGTTGCGCACTTTCCAGCGTGGCCCGGCCGCAGGTGATCACCACCGCCACCTTCGAGTGCTTGCGCAGGCCGTGGCATAGCTGGGCGAGGGTTGCGCATTCGCTCACTGAAAAGTGCGGATTGCCCAGGGTCACGGCATCCACTTGCGGGGTTTGCGCGCTGTTGAGTTCACGCCAGCTGTGCAGCAGGTCGATCTCTTCAATGCGCAACGTCTTGGCTGGCGGATGTCCGCCAAGGGCCAGTTCGGCGTTGGTGGCTTCCGGAGTCACGCCTGCGATATGAAACATTGGCGCGGCCGAGGTGGTGGCAAATGCCGCACCGAAGGCCTTCAAGTCATCGAGGGTCGGCGCCCTGTGTTCCAGGCCGCAGACCACCGGGATCTCGGCGCCGCACAGCAGGCCGATATGGTAGCCCAGCAGCGGGTAGAAACTGTCGTCCAGCTCGGCCATGTAAGGCACGTCGATGCGCAAGGTCGCGTGACGCTGGGGCGCCAGGTGGCAGCCGATTTTCGGTGCGCGGCCGGTGAGGGCGATGCAGATGTCCAGGTAGTCGGGGTACTTCAGCGTCCGCGCGCCGATCACGCTGTTGGCATAGACCACGGCGTTGGATTCGGCCCAGACGATCTGCTCGCCCAGTTGCGGCGCGCTGTCGAGCAGGTAAGGCGCGCAGGTGAAACTGACCTTCGCGCCCATGTCCAGATAGGCGTCCCCCAACTGGCTGGCGGGTTCGCCCAGGGCCGGGTCCACGCCCAGTTCACGCCAGCGGCGTTTGTCCACGGAGATCGAGTTCAGCGTGGTCGGCACCCGTACCCGGGCGCCCCAGTCCACCAGTTGCCGGGCGAAGCGCAGGCTCGCGGGGCCGGTGTAGATGCAGCCGTCGATGTGCGCCTGGGTGATGTCCAGCAACTCGGTCGCGCCTTGCAGCTCGGCCATGCGCAGGATGATGCCCATGGCGACCTGCGCGGCCTTGCCATAGGCGCCATCGAGAAAACCGCGGTCCATCTCGGTCAGGGTGATCCGGCTCTGGATGGCGGTGTTCGAGCGGGTGGGGCTGATGGTTGCGTGCAATTGCGGCGGCAGGCTGTCGAAACAGGTGACGCGGCCGTCTTCGACCCGGGCGAACTGCACATCGCGCAGCGCGGCAAAACCGGCTTCGCCGAGGCTGACGACAGGGATCGAATGGCCAAACATCTGTTCGGCGATCAGCACACCAAGGGTCAGGATGTCTTCGACCCGCTCGAACACCAGCGCCGCCGGGGCGTGGCCGTTGAGGATCAGTTCCAGCAGCACGCTGCTGCCGGTGCATGAGCCGCGCCCGCTGGGAATCGCGAGGACGCAGCCGGTAATGATTTGCCCGCTCAGGGGGTGGTGGCGGTCGATGACCTCACCGGTGAACGGCTCGACCCCGCCCCAGAAGCTGAGGCCGATATCGGCATAGAGCAATGAGCCCTGGGCACTGCCAGCGACCAGGCAACGCCCGTTCAACGAAATTTCAGACATCAAAGGCTCCTGAAAATGAGGGCCAGGTCAGAATCCGATTCCCGTAGGAGCGCGCTTGCCCGCGATGGCGGTGTGTCGGACGCGAAGATGCGTCAGACACACCTCGGTCGCGGGCAAGCGCGCTCCTACAGGCGAAGTTGCCTCAACTCAGTAGTAGACGCCCGGTACGGTCAGGCTGGCTGGTGGAATCTCGTCGCCGACCCATTTCTTCCACAGCTCGTCATAGCGGCCGGAGCGCACTTGCTGGTTCACGAACAGGTTCAGGTAGTGGATCAGGCCGTACTCGTTGCGCTTGGCGGCCAGGGACACGTAGTCGATGACATACGGCGCGTTGCCGGCGACTTTCAGGCCCTTGTACTTGCCGGACTTGATCGAGGCCGCGGCCACGGTGTTGGTCACCACGGACGCTTCGATCTGGCCCTGGGCGACGGCCAGGATGGTGTCGTTCTGGGTCTGGTAGGCGCGGAAGCTGCCGCTGCCCCATTTCTTCTGGTCCTTCTCCAGGGCGATGGCTTCATAGGTGCCGCTGGTGTTGCCGACGTTCTTGCCCTTGAGGTCTTCGTACTTGGTGATGCCGGTCTTGTCGGTGGTCAGCACCACCATCTGGAAGGCGAAGTAGGGGATGGTCATGGCCACGGTCTTGGCGCGTTCCAGGGTGTCGGAGGTAGAGGCGACGATCACGTCTGCGCGGCCCGACATCAGCGCGGGAATACGATCAGGGAACGGGGTTTCCACTACCTCGGCGGTCACTCCCAGCACTTTTGCCAGGTCGTTGCAGTAATCGACGTCGAATCCGACCGGGTTATTCTTGTCATCGCGCGAGCCCATCGGCGGGAAGTCCAGGGTGACCGCGCAACGCAGCTTGCCGGAGCCAATGATGTCATCGAGCTTGTCGGCAAATGCCGTACTGATGAAAGAAGTACTCATTACAGCGAGGAGGGCTACAGCAATGCCATGCTTTTTCATAAGAGCCTCTAATGGTGCAAGTAATGGAACACAGTCGGATAAGTAATTTCGTATACGATATTTTCTAAGCACAGTTTGTGCCTGCTTTGCCACTATAGCTGCAGGACGACGACTCGGCGGGTTTCAAGGTTTTCCCGGGCGGCTGGCGACCGGGCGGTGTTACATAAAGGAGCAAAATGGTGTGCGGTGCTTCATACATGCACGTCTTCTAGTTAGGTGTGCGCCGTGGGTGGCGCTGCGTCAGAGTGGCAGTAAAGCAGGGGCGGGTCTTGACCGATTTCGCCCTCACGGATGACGAAATCGGCACAGTGCCCGGATTCAGATTTCGCTGGTGGACGCGTTGGGCAGGTGGGTGTACAGCGAGCGGCATACGCTCATGATGTGATGCTCGATCAGTTCGCAGGCTTTCTCGACGTCGCGTTCGGCACAGGCCTTGAGGATGCCGCGATGCTCCTGGTCGGCGCGCTCCTTGCCTTCTTCGAAGCTCATCTGCACCCGCAGGTAGCGCTCGATCTTGTCGTGGATGGAGCGAATCATGTTCAGCAGGAATGGCCGTTGCGCCGCCTCGTACAGGCAGGTGTGAAAGGCCCAGTTCAACTCGGCCCAGCGGCCAATGTCATCGTCGGCAACGAACTCGTCACAGATGGCCGTGGCCCGGCGGATGTGGGCTGCCGTCAACCTCGGCACGGCCAGGCGAATGGCCTGGACCTCCAGCAACACCCGCACTTCGAAGATCTGCGCCAGCTCAGGCTCCGAGATCCGCGTGACCACCGCACCCTTGTTGCGATGAAACTGCACCAGGCCCTCGGCCTCCAGCCGCTTGAGCGCCTCGCGCACGGGAATCTTGCTGACGTTGAAAATGCGCGCGATGTCGTCCTGGCGAATCGGCTCATCTTCGGCGAACTGGCCGGAAATGATCGACTCGCGCAGGTACCTGGAGATCACCTCGGACGCGGACGGCGCGACGCCGAGGTTGGGGGCGTCGGATAGGAGAAGAGGCACGCGCAAGACTCAGGCAATGAGTGGGTGACGGATATTGTATACGACCTTCGATTTGTTACATCTGATGTCGTAAGACTTCGTATGAAAAAAGATCAGTGGTTCACGGTATACGACAGCATCATCGAGATCTGGCACAGCGGACGGCCGCTTTCGGCGTGCCACTGGTTGAACGCCGCTTGTACCGCCGCCTGGTCACGCTGGCTGCTGGGCACCTTGTCGACGATGTTCTGGGCGTTGAGCGCGGCGACCACGTCCTGAGAGGGAATGAAGGTGTCCTTGCCGACCATGCGCAGGAAGCGCGGCGCAGAAAGGCCGCCCATCTGGTTGCCGTGTTTGGCCAGGTAGCGCCACAGGCCGACGATGTCGGTCACCGGCCACTGGGCGATGAAGTTGCCGAAGCTGCCGTGCTCGTGGGCGATGTCGAGGATCAACTGGGCGTTGCGCGGTACGCTCTTGAGCTTGCCCAGATGGCGGATGATGCGGGCGTCCTGCATCAGGCGCTCCAGGTGATCGGCGCCCATGAGCACTACTTTCTCCGGATCGAAGCCGAAGAACACTTGCTCGAACGCCGGCCACTTGGCATCGACCAGGCTGTGCTTCAAACCGGCACGAAACACCCGCAGGGCCAGGGTCGACAAGTAGCGGTCGTCGCTGATGGCCTTGAGTTGTTTCGGGGTGGCGGGAGTCGGCAGGTGCGCTTCGAGCGCGGCGGCGGAGCCAAAGCGGTTGAGGCAGTATTCATTGAGCCATTTGTAGTCTTGCATGCCCTCTCCAGAACAAAAAATATGTACCACACGCATCCCCTGTAGGAGCGCGCTTGCCCGCGACGGCGGTGTGTCTGAGACAGATCGTGCGTCTGACCCACTGCAATCGCGGGCAAGCGCGCTCCTACACGGCAGCGAGCTTGCGGTTGAGCTGAAACCGCCAGCGCACATACAGCAACGCGCTGGTGAACACCGCCAGGCTCGCCAGCATTTCCAGCACGCCGAACAGCGAGCGGCTCGGGTCATAGGCGGCCAGAGCGCCTTTGATGAAATACAGGTTCACCACAAAGCAGGTCCAGGCATGCCCGCGAGCGCTGCCGGTCAGCATGCCGGGCGCCAGCAGCAGCAACGGCACCAGCTCGATCGACAGGATCACCCAAGGCCGTGCGCCGTGCAGGTCGGCGAAGATCAGGTAATAGATCACCAACAACGCGATCAGGCCCAGAAAACACAGCAAGGCGCCAACCCGGCTCCAGCGAACCCGAGGTTCCAGCCATTGCAGCGCGGGCAGCACCTTGGGTTTTCTAGCCACGGGAAGGTTCCAGCGCCCGTGCGGTTTTTGCCAGGCGCTGGCCCAGTGCGCGGCACAGCGTGGTTTCGTGCGGGTCCAGCGGGCGCTTGCCGTCTGCGCCGGCGTGGTGGCTGGCGCCGTAGGGCGTGCCGCCGCCGCTGGTCTCGATCAGCGCCGCTTCGCTGTAAGGCAGGCCGGTGATCAGCATGCCGTGGTGCAGCAACGGCAGCAGCATCGACATCAGCGTGGTTTCCTGGCCGCCGTGCAGGCTGGCGGTGGAGGTGAAGACCGCAGCGGGTTTGTCCACCAGCGCGCCGGTCAGCCACAGGCTGCTGGTGCCGTCGAGGAAATACTTCAGCGGCGCGGCCATGTTGCCGAAGCGGGTCGGGCTGCCCAGCGCAAGGCCGGCGCAGTTCTTCAGGTCGTCGAGGGTGGCGTAGAGAGCACCGGTTTCCGGGATGCTCGGGGCAACGGCTTCGCATTCGGTGGAAATCGCCGGCACCGTGCGCAGGCGCGCTTCCATGCCGCCCATCTCGATACCGCGGGCGATCTGCCGGGCCATTTCGCTGGTCGAGCCGTTGCGGCTGTAGAACAGCACCAGGATGTACGGCGCGCTCACGGCAGGATCTCCAGGATTTTTTCCGGCGGACGACCAATCATGGCCCTGTCGCCGGCGATCAGGATCGGGCGCTCGATCAGCTTGGGATGGGCGGTCATGGCGGCGATCAGTTGCTCATCGGTGAGGCTCGCATCGGCCAGGTTCAGCGTCTTGTATTCGTCTTCGCCGGTACGCAGCAGGTCGCGGGCGCCGATGCCCAGCTTGCCCAGCAGCTCACGCAACTGGCCGGCGTCAGGCGGAGTTTCCAGGTAGCGCACGATGGTCGGGGTCAGGCCGCGCGCTTCAAGCAGTTCCAGCGCGCCACGGGATTTTGAGCAGCGAGGGTTGTGATAAAGCGTCAGATCGGTCATTTGCGGTCGCATCTTTCGTGAGGTGGCGGCTATTCTACAGCTGTGACGACAAAGGCCAAGATGGGGCCCGGTTACGTTTTCTCTTAAAGGAACAGGCATCATGGCAAGGCGGTTGGCAGCAGCAGTAGCACTTATCGGCAGCATGTTGCTCAGCGGGTGCGGGGTGGATCTGGGTACCGATCAGAACGGCCAGAAAGTGGCCAGTGAACGGGTCGACAAACATTGGCTGGTGGTCAATTACTGGGCCGAATGGTGTGGCCCGTGTCGCACCGAGATTCCCGAGCTGAACAAGCTGTCCGAGCAGATGAACGGGCAGAAGGTCAGCGTGTTCGGGGTCAACTTCGATAATTTGCAGGGCGACGAGCTGAAAAACGCCAGCAATGCGCTGGGCATCAAGTTCACGGTGCTGGCGAACGATCCAGCCGACCAGTACGACCTGCCCAAGAGCGAAGCGTTGCCGGTGACCTACATCATCGATGACAAGGGCAAGGTGCGTGAGCAGTTGATGGGCGAACAGACCGCAGCCGGCGTGGCGCAGAAGCTGGCGGAGTTGAAGGGCAAGGGTTGAGCGAGCGGTGGGCTAATCGCCGCCAATGGTAGGAGCGCGCTTGCCCGCGATTGCGCCCTGTCAGACACCTTCTCGTTGTCTGGCACACTGCGGTCGCGGGCAAGCGCGCTCCTACGGGAGTTGTCGGTAGCAATCAGCCTTTCTCGGGCCAGAAGCGCAGCGGCAGGCCCTGCGCGGGCCACAGCTCCAGTTGCTGCACGTCTGATACATCCCAATGCTCGACCTTGCCCATGGCTTCCAGGAAGCGGTGTTCCTGTTCCATCAGCGCCGGGGCGCACATTTTTCGGGTGCTGCCCACGGGGCCGAAACTGATCGAGTCGCCGTCCAGCCGGTAGGACGCAAACCAGTGGTTGCAGCCCGCATTGCCATAGGCGCGGCCATCCTCGCCCAGGGTCATGGTCAGGTGACTGTTGTCGATCAGCGGGCGTTCCCCGATCCACTCCAGCACATAGCCATGGTCACGCTGGAGCGCGCCGGTATCGCTGGCACAGCCGGTCAGCAGGGCGCTGGCGAGCAGCGGCAGGGCAAGCCATTTCATGCGGCGTTCTTCGCGCAGGCCGGGCACAGGTGGTTCTCGCCGACGGTTTTCCAGCCCAGTTCGGCGATACGCGCGGTGGCAGCCGGTTTCAGGGCCTTCTTGCCTTCCTTGCCATCGACCATGAATTCGATGTCCTGCTCCTTGCCGCAGCCGTTGCAATTGACCTTCCACTGATGGATCGCCAGCTCCGTGAACGCCGGGCCATTGGCGACCGCGACCCATTGGCCGGGCGGGTTGATCAGGTGGCGGACCTTTTCCACGTTCAGGCGCATGTAAAGGTCTTTGCTGCCTTTGACGGTGACGAGCAGCACGTCGTCGTGCTTGATCGAGCCACCGTTGCCGGTCACTTGATAGCGGCCCAGCGCCAGGCTGCGGCATTCGATCAGGGTGTGGTGCGGGGTGAGCATGCTGTAGCGAAAATCGTGTTCGGCCATGGGGGTCTCCAAATAGGCGCGCATGCTAACACTTTAGAAGACGGATGCCCGCTGCAGGGCGACGGCCTGGCACCTGGCACCTGGCACCTGGCACCTGACACCTGACACCTGACACCTGACACCTGTAGGAGCGCGCTTGCCCGCGATAGCGGTGTGTCAGGCACATCCCGGGTATCTGACCCACCGCGGTCGCGGGCAAGCGCGCTCCTACAGGGCGGTACGCTACCCCGTAGCAGCACGGCTTGCCGGCGGGGGCGATCTTGAGTACGCCCCCGCCGGCAAGCCGTGCTGCTACGGGACTGCATCAAGCGCTCACCCGTGCCTCGACTTCCAGCCGGGCGATGGCGGTTTCCAGGTCGTCCAGGGCCTTGTCGCTGTCAGGGGAATCCTGCTTGAGCAAGGTTTCGCTGCGTTGACAGGCGGCGCGCAGTTGCGGCACGCCGCAGTAGCGGGTGGCACCGTGCAGGCGGTGGACCCGCTCGATCAAGGCCACCTGATCATCGGCCTCGCGCGCGGCGCGGATGGCCTCGCGGTCAGTCTCAAGGGAGGCCAGCAGCATCGCCAGCATGTCGGCCGCCAGATCGACCTTGCCTGCCGCCAGTCGCAGGCCTTCCTCATGATCGAGCACCTGCAGGCTGACGCCGCCATGACTGATTTCCGGGTGTCGCTCCGGCGCCTGGTTGCGCAGCGCAAGGCCGGTCCACTTGAGCACCACCTGCGCCAGTTGCCGTTCGCTGATCGGCTTGGTCAGGTAGTCGTCCATGCCGCTTTGCAGCAGCGCGCGTTTTTCGTTGGCCATGGCGTGCGCCGTGAGGGCGACGATGGGCAGGGACGTCGACTGGCGTTCGGTCTCCCAGCCGCGAATCGCCTCGGTGGCCTGGCGCCCGTCCATGCCCGGCATCTGCACGTCCATCAGCACCAGGTCGAAGGGTTCGTCCTGCACGGCCTGAACCGCCGCGTAGCCGCTGTCGACGGCCAGCACCTTGGCGCCCATGTCTTCGAGCAGCGTCTGCACCAACAACAGGTTGGCCGGGTTGTCGTCGACGCAGAGGATGCGCGGCGGGCGGCTGGACACCGGCTCCGGCAGCTCGTTGCGCAGCTGTTTGGGGTTTATCAGCTCCGACAGGCTACGCCGCAGTTTGCGCGTGCATGCAGGCTTGGCCTGCAACTGGGTGTAGGCGTCAGGCACCGAAGCCTGGTACAGCGCCTGCTCGGTGGTCGGGCACAGCACCAGGACCTTGCAGTCGAGATTTTCCAGATCCCAGATCTGCTGGCGCAGGCGCTCGGGCGGCAACTGGTGGGCGGTCACGCCGAGCACCGCCATGTCGATGGCGTGGGGCGTCTGGTGCACCACGGTGACGCCGTTGATGAGGTTCTCCAGATTGTTGAACACCATCGGCTGCAGGCCACAGTCTTCCAGTTGATGCTCCAGCGCCTGGCGCGCCAGGTCGTGATGCTCCAGCACCGCCACCCGGCGTCCCATCAGCGGAGGGGCAGGGAGGTCTTCCAGGTCGTCGCGGGTCTTGGGCAGGGTCAGGCTGATCCAGAACACCGAGCCTTCGCCGGGGTTGCTCTCGACGCCGATTTCCCCGCCCATCTGCTCGATCAGCCGCTTGGAAATCACCAGCCCCAGGCCCGTGCCGCCTGAGTGTCGCGACAGCGAGTTATCGGCCTGGCTGAACGCCTGGAACAGCGCGCGCACGTCCTGGCTGGACAGGCCGATGCCGGTGTCCTGGACGCTGATGCGCAACTGCACCTGGTCGTTTTCCTCTTCCTCAAGCATGGCCCGGGCGACGATGGTGCCTTCGCGGGTGAACTTGATCGCGTTGCTCACAAGGTTGGTCAGGATCTGCTTGAGCCGCAGCGGGTCACCCACCAGCGACAGGGGCGTGTCGCGGTAGACTAGGCTCACCAGCTCCAGCTGCTTGGCATGGGCGGCGGGGGCGAGGATGGTCAGGGTGTCCTGCAGCAGGTCGCGCAGGTTGAACGGGATGGCGTCGAGCACCAGCTTGCCGGCCTCGATCTTCGAGAAGTCGAGGATCTCGTTGATGATGCTCAGCAGGTTGTCGGCGGATTTCTCGATGGTGCCCAGGTAATCGTACTGGCGCGGGGTCAGTTCGCTCTTCTGCAACAGATGGGTGAAGCCCAGGATGCCGTTGAGCGGGGTGCGGATCTCGTGGCTCATGTTGGCCAGGAATTCGGACTTGATGCGGCTGGCCTCCAGCGCCTCCTTGCGCGCCAGATCCAGTTCGATGTTCTGGATCTCGATGGTTTCAAGGTTCTGGCGCACGTCTTCGGTGGCCTGCTCGATGCTGTGCTGCAATTCTTCCTGGGCGTTCTGCAGGGTCGCGGCCATGCGGTTGATGCCCGAGCCCAGTTCGTCCAGTTCGTGGCTGCCCATGGGCGGCAGTCGCGCTTCGAGATTGCCGTCCTTGAGTTGCGCCACCACCTGCTTGATCTGGGAGATCGGGCCGTTGATGGTGCGGCTCATGCGCAGCGCGAGCATGGCGGTCAGGCCCAGGCCCGCGGCAATCAGCAGCAGACTGGCGAACAGGCTGCGATACCCGCGCAGCAGCGTGCCGCTGTGGGACAGTTCCAGTTCCACCCAGCCCAGCAGGCGGTCGGCCTCGGCGGGAATCACTTCGCCGGTCAGGTGCCGGTTACGCCCGAAAACGGGCATCAGGTAGCGGGTGGCGTCGTTTTCCGAGCGCTGCAGCATGTGCGTGCTGTTGCCGACCGGCGCCTGGTTGATCATGCTCGGGCCGGCGTGTGCCAGGGGATTGCGGTTGGCATCCAGGAAAGATACCGCGCGTACGTCGGCCTGTTCCAGCACCTGGCCGGCGATGCGGTCCAGTTGGCCCTTGTCGTTGTTGGCCAGGGCGGTGGCCGACAGCGGGGCCAGTTCGTTGGCGATCATTTCGCCACGCTTGAGCAACTGGGTCTGCAACTCCGAAAGCTGCATCCAGGTGAAATAACCGCCCAGGAGCGCCGCCATCAGGCAGGTCGGCAGCAGGGTCAGCAGCAATACGCGGCCTTTGATGCCCAGTTTGTTCAGCACACTTGTTCTCCGGCAATCCTGTTACGTCGTCATGCCGTTTCATGAAGGCAAGACGCGGACCATGGTTGCCTGTGATTGGGACGTACAGCACCTTTGGTAGTTTGCGCAGTGTAGCCAGTTGCGTGCGGGGAATCTCGGCTGATTGGCGATCACCGAAGGCTCCTACAGAACGTTCGGATCAATCGCCATTGCCGATACTCAAGCAATCTTGAATAATCGTCGCCTTGAGAATCACTCGCAGACGCCAATGAATCCCGCCATCATTCATCGCCCCAGCATACTCGCCATCGAGGACGATCCGGTGCTGGGCGCATTCGTGCACGACCAACTGGATCGCTGCGGCTTCCACGTCACCTGGTGCCAGAACGGCAGCGAAGGGCTGGCCCGTGCGCAACAGCAGCCGTTCGACGTGGTGCTGATGGACATCCTGCTGCCCGGCATGAACGGCCTGGACGTGCTGATCCACCTGCGTCGCCAGCATTCGATGCCGATCATCCTGATGTCGGCGCTGGGAGCCGAGGCCGACCGCATCACCGGTTTTCGCAATGGCGCGGACGATTACCTGCCCAAGCCGTTCAGCGTCGATGAACTGAAGGTGCGTATCGAGGCGATCCTGCGCCGGGTGGAACTGGAGCGGCGGTTCAACATGGCGGCGCCGGTGCCTGCGATGCCCGCCCAAGACGAACTGACCTTCGATGAAGGCCTGTGCGACGTCGGCTTCGCTGGCAAGTCGGCGCAACTGACCCGCAGCGAATACCGCCTGCTGGAAACCCTGTGGCGCAGCCCCGAGGACGTGCTGAGCAAGCCCTTCCTTTATCAGCATGTGCTGCAGCGGGGCTATTCCCAGCATGATCGCAGCCTGGACATGCACATCAGCCAGATCCGTCGCAAGCTCAAGGCCATCGGCTACGAGGCGCGGCAGGTGCGTACCGTGTGGGGCAAGGGCTACGTGCTGACGGCGGCTGACCTGGATGGCTGAACAACGCTTTCGACTGCCGGGCAGGCACTCGCTGTTCTGGCGGCTGGCCATTTTGCTGGTGGGTTTCTGCCTGCTGATGATCTGGCTCAGTTGGTACTGGGGCCGCTACATCGAAACCCAGAATGCCTTTCTTTCGCCTGATGCGCGGCGGGTCCTCAACAGCTACGCAGCCGAGGCCGAGCAGGCCTGGGAAGTGGGCAAGGAGCAGGGCGTCGATGACTGGCTCAGAGAGGTGCGCCAGCACGAATCCGGCTGGGTCGGGGTGATCGGCAGCGACCTGCAATCATTGGGCAGCCTGCCCCTCAGCGACGCTCAGGTGCAGCGCCTGACTTTCATGCGCGGGGTCGACTGGCCCATGAGCCGCCGGCAGAAGACCGCGCCCTGGCTGAAAATCCCGTTCCCCCGGGACGCCAGCGTCGGTAGCCTGATTATCGAGCTGCCCGAGCGCTTCAAGCCGGGGCGGCATGCCCTGATCTGGCAGATGCTGACCAACGTCATCATCCCGGCGCTGTTCACACTCTTGTTGTGTGTGGGTTTGTACCGGCTACTGATCCGCCCGCTCAACCAGTTGCGCGAGCACGCCAATGCCTGGCGCGCCGACCGCTTGTCCAGCGGGTTGTCGTCGCAGATGACTTCGCGTCAGGACGAGCTGGGCGAACTCAACCGCGCCTTCGATCACATGGCCACGCGCTTGCAATCTACCGTAACGATCCAGCAGCAACTGTTGCGCGATCTTTCCCATGAGCTGCGCACGCCGCTGAGCCGCCTGCGCGTGGCCTGCGACACCGAGCAGAGCCTGCCCGAATTGCGGGAGCGCCTGGGGCGCGAGGTGGAAGGCATGCGCCGGCTGGTGGACGACACCCTGCACCTGGCCTGGCTCGACGCCGAGCGCGAGAAACTCCCCGATGAAGACATTCAGGTGCAGGCGCTGTGGGACATGCTGGTGGACAACGCCTGTTTCGAAAGCTGCTGGCCGTCGCGGCAACTGGTCTGCGACCTGGGCAGCGAATGCTGGGTGCGCGGGCATCTGAATACCCTGGCCCAGGCGCTGGAGAACATCCTGCGCAACGCGATCCGGCATTCGCCCCCTGAAGGCATCGTGCGCCTGGGCGGGCGTCTGGATGGCGATGGCTGGCTGCTGTGGCTGGAGGATCAAGGCGGCGGCGTTGATGACAGCGATCTGGAGCGCATCTTCGCCCCGTTCATTCGCCTGGACGGCGCCCGGCCGGGGGACGGCGGTTTCGGTCTGGGCCTGAGCATCGCGCGTAATTCGCTGCGTTTGCAGGGTGGTGACATGTGGGCGGAAAACACCGCGCAGGGGTTGCGGATGATCATGCGCCTTCCCGCCGCAGAAATCCTCGCGGTCACCTGACCCGTAGGAGCGCGCTTGCCCGCGACAGGGGTGCGTCAGACGATGCATTTTTTTCAGACCCACCGCGGTCGTCCGGATGCGGCCCAGACCAAGCGCGCTCCTACAAGAATCTGCGTCTTATTCCTTTTCGAAATATCCAACTCACTTTGCGTGATATGGGGTTGAGGCGATTGCCGGTATGATAGGCGACCCCCGCACGTCTGGACCGCGAAACGCCATGACCCTGCAGTATCCAACCATCGCCGATTGCATCGGCAACACCCCGCTGGTGCGTCTGCAACGCATGGCCGGGAATACCAGCAACACGTTGCTGCTCAAGCTCGAGGGCAACAACCCAGCCGGTTCCGTGAAGGACCGCCCGGCGCTGTCGATGATTACCCGTGCAGAGTTGCGCGGGCAGATCCATCAGGGCGACACCCTGATCGAAGCGACCTCCGGCAACACCGGCATCGCCCTGGCCATGGCCGCGGCGATCAAGGGTTACCGCATGATTCTCATCATGCCGGACAATTCCAGCGCCGAACGCAAGGCCGCGATGACCGCCTATGGCGCCGAGCTGATTCTCGTCAGCAAGGAAGAGGGCATGGAAGGCGCCCGTGACCTGGCCGATCGCATGCAGGCCGAAGGCCGTGGCAAGGTATTGGACCAGTTCGCCAATGGTGACAACCCCGAGGCCCACTACACCGGCACCGGGCCGGAAATCTGGCGGCAGACCGAAGGCACCATCACTCACTTCGTCAGCTCCATGGGCACCACCGGCACCATCATGGGCACCTCGCGCTTCCTCAAGGAGCAAAACCCCGAAATTCAAATCGTCGGCCTGCAACCCATGGACGGCGCCTCGATTCCCGGCATTCGTCGCTGGCCGCAGGAATACCTGCCAAAGATCTACCAGGCCGACCGTGTCGATCGCATCGTCGACATGGCCCAGGCCGAAGCCGAGGACGTCATGCGTCGCCTGGCCCGCGAGGAAGGCATCTTCTGTGGCGTCTCCTCGGGCGGTGCCGTCGCCGGGATGCTGCGTATCTCGAAAGAAGTCGAGAACGCGGTGATCGTCGCGATCATCTGTGACCGGGGCGACCGTTACCTGTCGACCGGCATCTACGATGCACCCAACTGATGGCCAAGCGTGATTCAGGACTGCGCTTCCAGCCCAGTGGCGGCACACGGACCGCGCAGGTGCCTACGGGCAAGAAACAGCGTCTGACCATCGAGCGCCTGGCCAATGACGGCCGTGGCGTCGGTTTTGTCGACGGTCGTACCTGGTTCGTCGCGGGCAGCCTGGCTGGCGAGGAGGTCGAGGCACGGGTGCTCGGCGCCCACGGCAAGGTGGTCGAAGCGCGCACCGAACGGGTGTTTCAGGCAAGCGACCTGCGTCGCCCGGCGCCGTGCCCGCATTTCGGTCGATGCGGCGGTTGCAGCGTGCAGCAGATGCCCCATGCCGAACAGCTTGCCCTCAAACAGCGCATGCTCGCCGAGCAGTTGAGCCGCGTGGCCGGTGTCGAGCCTGAAGAATGGGCGGCACCGCTGACCGGTGACGAATACGCCTACCGCCGCCGCGCCCGTATCGCCGTGCGCTGGGACGCCAGGGCCAAGCGCCTGGACGTGGGTTTTCGCGCAGCCTCCAGCCAGGACATCATCGCCATCGACCAATGCCCGGTGCTGGTACAGGCCTTGCAGCCGATCATGACGGCACTGCCGGCCATGCTTGCAAGCTTGAGCAAGCCGCAGGCGCTGGGGCATGTCGAGTTGTTCAGCGGTTCGGCCAATGCCGTGCTGTTGCGCCATACCGCGCCGCTGGCCGAGCAGGATTTGGCAACCCTCAAGGCATTTTGTGAAACCCACGACGCGCAGCTCTGGTTGCACGGTGAGGGGGAGCCACAGCCGGTGGACCCTTCGGCGCAGTTGGGTTACGAGCTTGCGCCGTGGAATCTGCAACTGGCGTATCGTCCTGGCGACTTTGTGCAGGTCAATGCCCAAGTCAACGTCGCGATGATTCAACAGGCGCTGGCCTGGCTTGCGCCACGTCCGGACGAACGAGTACTGGACTTGTTCTGCGGGCTTGGTAACTTCGCTCTACCGCTGGCGCAGAATGTGCGCGAAGTGGTGGCGGTGGAAGGCGTTGATACCATGGTTCAACGTGCAACCGACAACGCATTGAGCAATGATTTGCAGAATGTGAAATTTTACCGGGCGGATCTGTCGCAGCCGCTGGACAAGGCGGCCTGGGTGGCGGAAGGTTTCAGCGCGGTCCTGCTCGATCCTCCCCGTGACGGGGCGTTCGAGGTGGTCGGCAAGCTCAAGTCACTGGGCGCCGAACGGTTGGTGTATGTGTCGTGCAACCCGGCAACTCTGGCGCGCGACACGGTCGAATTGAAGAAGCAGGGCTACCGTTTAAGACGTGCCGGAATTCTCGACATGTTTCCGCAGACAGCGCATGTCGAGGCGATGGCGTTATTTGAAGCGAGTAAGTGAAGCGCCGACTTAAGGACACAAGTCAGCGCCTCACACGGAGTCTCGTTTAATCCGACTGGCCCGCGCACGTGAACCTTGCAAGGCCCGCAAGGCAGGTGCGCTGTAGAAGGCTGGCGACTGATGGCGCATTTCATCGCGCCGTAGGGAAGGTAAGCAACATGGTACAGGTGAGAGCACACCAGCCGATAAACACAGACGGCAGTATCAATCTCGACGCTTGGCTTGATCACGTGGTCAGCGTCGACCTGGCGGTAGACCGGCAGGCATTGAAAGAAGCCTGCGAATTTGCCCGACAGGCCGAGCAACAGGACAACGCCGCCAAGAACCTCTGGGCGGAAGGCACGTCGAGTTTTCAGACGGGTCTTGAAATCGCTGAAATCCTGGCCGACCTCAAGCTCGACCAGGACTCGCTCATTGCCGCCGTGATTTATCGCGCGGTGCGTGAAGGCAAGATCCCGCTGCCGGATGTCAGCCAGCGGTTCGGCCCCACGGTGGCCAAGCTGATCGACGGCGTGCTGCGCATGGCGGCCATCAGCGCCAGTCTCAGCCCGCGCCAGTCGCTGGTGCTGGGCACTCAGGCGCAGGTGGAAAACCTGCGCAAGATGCTGGTGGCCATGGTCGATGACGTGCGCGTCGCGCTGATCAAGCTGGCCGAACGGACCTGCGCCATCCGCGCGGTCAAGAACACCACCGACGAGAAGCGCAACCGGGTTGCCCGGGAAGTCTTCGACATCTACGCGCCGCTGGCCCACCGCCTCGGCATCGGCCATATCAAGTGGGAGCTGGAGGACCTGTCCTTCCGCTATCTGGAGCCTGAGCAGTACAAACAGATCGCCAAGCTGTTGCACGAGCGCCGGCTGGATCGCGAGCGTTTCATCACCGACGTGATGTCGCAGCTGGAAAACGAACTGCTGGCCACCGGCGTCACCGCCGACATCAGTGGCCGGGCGAAACACATCTATTCGATCTGGCGCAAGATGCAGCGCAAGGGTCTGGAGTTCAGCCAGATCTACGACGTGCGCGCCGTGCGCGTGCTGGTGCCGGAGATGCGCGACTGCTACACCGCGCTCGGTATCGTCCACACCCTGTGGCGGCACATTCCCAAGGAGTTCGACGACTACATCGCCAACCCCAAGGAAAACGGCTATCGCTCGCTGCACACTGCGGTGATCGGCCCCGAAGGCAAGGTGCTGGAGGTGCAGATCCGCACCCACGCCATGCACGAAGAGGCCGAGCTTGGCGTCTGCGCCCACTGGAAGTACAAGGGCACCGACGTCAAATCCAGCTCCAACCATTACGAAGAGAAAATCTCCTGGCTGCGTCAGGTGCTCGAATGGCATGAAGAACTGGGCGATATCGGCGGCCTGGCCGAACAATTGCGCGTGGATATCGAGCCAGACCGGGTCTACGTGTTCACCCCGGACGGTCACGCCATCGACCTGCCCAAGGGCGCGACGCCGCTGGACTTCGCCTACCGCGTGCACACCGAGATCGGCCACAACTGCCGTGGCGCCAAGATCAACGGCCGCATCGTGCCGCTCAACTACAGCCTGCAGACCGGCGAGCAGGTCGAGATCATCACCAGCAAGCACGGCACGCCGAGCCGCGACTGGCTGAACTCGAACCTGGGCTACATCACCACCTCCCGGGCGCGGGCCAAGATCGTGCACTGGTTCAAGCTCCAGGCCCGCGATCAGAACGTCGCGGCGGGCAAGGTCCAGCTCGAACGCGAGCTGCTGCGCCTGGCCTTGCCGCAGGTGGACTTCGACAAGTTGGCGGACAAGGCCAACATGAAGACCGCCGAAGACATGTTCGCGTCTCTGGGTGCCGGTGACTTGCGCCTGGCGCAACTGGTCAACCTGGCGCAGCAACTGGTCGAGCCCGAGCGTGGCAACGAACAGTTGGAACTGATTCCGCGCAAGGCCTCCGGTTACAAGCCGGGCAAGCGTGGCGACATCCAGATCCAGGGCGTGGGCAACCTGATGACGCAGATGGCCGGCTGCTGCCAGCCGCTGCCGGGGGATGCCATCGTCGGCTATATCACCCAGGGTCGTGGCGTGAGCATTCACCGCCAGGACTGCGCCTCGGTGCTGCAACTGGGCGGGCGCGAGCCGGAGCGGATCATCCAGGTCAGTTGGGGGCCGGTGCCGGTGCTCACGTATCCTGTGGACATCATCATTCGTGCCTACGACCGTTCAGGATTGTTGCGTGACGTGTCCCAGGTGCTGCTCAACGAGCGCATCAACGTGCTGGCGGTCAACACCCGCTCGAACAAGGAAGACAACACCGCGCTGATGTCCCTGACCATCGAGATTCCGGGGCTGGATGCACTGGGCCGGTTGCTGGGGCGCATCTCGCAGTTGCCGAACATCATCGAGACGCGGCGTAACCGTACGCCTTGAGGTTTGCAGCGTTTGTGATGACGTCTTCGCGGGCGAGCCCGCTCCCACAGGGTTCAACGGGTTCATCTGTGGAGGTGCGAGCCCGCTCCCACAGGGTTCAACGGGTTCATCTGTGGGAGCGGGCTTGCCCGCGAAGGCGTCGGGTCAGGCGCGCGATGCCTTGAGTTGAAATGCCAACAGGATTTCCATGTACACACTCCAAGACCTCATCAACCTCATGGCCCGCCTGCGCGATCCGCAGTACGGTTGCCCGTGGGACGTGAAGCAGAATTACGCGACCATCGTGCCGCACACCCTCGAAGAGGCCTATGAAGTCGCCGACGCCATCGAGCGCGGGGATTTCGATGACCTGCGGGGCGAGCTGGGCGATCTGTTGTTCCAGGTGGTGTACTACTGCCAACTGGCGCGGGAGGAGGGGCGGTTCGAGTTCGACGGCGTGGTCGATGGCATCACCCGCAAGCTGATCCGTCGTCACCCTCACGTGTTCCCCACGGGCGATCTGTACGCACCGCTGGAGACGCCACGCCTGAGCGAAGATCAGGTCAAGCATCGCTGGGAAGAGATCAAGGCCGAGGAGCGCGCCGAGAAGGCCCATGTGCCCGAGCAGTTGTCGCTGCTCGACGACGTGCCGACGGTACTTCCGGCCTTGTCCCGCGCCGCCAAGTTGCAGAAACGTGCCGCCCAGGTCGGTTTCGACTGGCCCGAGGCGCTGCCGGTGATCGACAAGGTGCGCGAGGAGCTCGATGAAGTCCTCGAAGCCATGGCCGACAACGACCGTGAAGGCATCAACGAAGAAATCGGCGACCTGCTGTTTGTCGTGGTCAATCTGGCCCGGCATCTGAAGGTCGATCCGGAGAGCGCATTGCGCGCCGCCAACGGCAAGTTCGAGCGGCGCTTCCGATTTATCGAACAGGCCTTGCGCGAAGCCCGGCGCCCCATCGAAGATTGCAGCCTCGAAGAGATGGATGCGCTCTGGGGCGAAGCCAAGCGCCAGGAAAAGAACTCGCCAGACTGCGGTTGAGCTGACGATTTAGGAATAGAAGGCAGAGAGAGAAGACAGATGGCGGGTATTTCCCTTCGTGACCAGTTGCTCAAGGCAGGTCTGGTCAACGAGAAGCAGGCCAAGCAGGTCACCAAGAGCAAACAGAAAGAACAGCGTCTGGTGCACAAGGGCCAGGCTGTCGCCGACGATGCCGCCCAGCGTGCCGCTCAGGAAGCCATGGCCGAAAAAGCCAAACGCGACCAGGAGCTGAACCGCCAGCAGCAGGAGAAAGCCGAGCAGAAAGCCCGTGCCGCGCAGGTCAAGCAATTGATCGAGGCTACGCGCCTGCCGAAGCTGACCACCGAGGATTACTACAACTTCGTCGACGACAAGAAGGTCAAGCGTCTGTCGGTCAACTCGCTGATGCGCAGCAAGCTGAGCAACGGCTCGCTGGCCATCGTGCACCATGGCGGCGGTTACGAGGTGATTCCCCGTGAGGCCGCGCTCAAGGTCCAGGAACGTGACCCGCGTCGTATCGTGCTGCTCAGCGAGCCGACCGAAGAGCCAGATGGCGACGATCCGTATGCGGCGTACAAGATCCCTGACGACCTGATGTGGTAAGCCCATGACGACAAAACCCGCCTGGGCGGGTTTTGTCTTGCTGCGATCCTGTAATCACGTACGGCTCGCTGCCGCCTTCCTGGCTTCCAGTTCCGCGAGCTCTGCTGCGTAACGCTGAGCGTCCGATTCGTGGTGGAACATCCCTACCAATTGATCTTGTTGGCGTACATCCCAGATCTGAATGCCATCCGCGATGCTCTCATGGGATTTGTGCGCTTCGTCGCGTTCAGTAACCGTTACCGTCATATTGAAAACTCCTGACTCTTTGATATCTGCGGCAGGACGTCGCAGTAGGTTCTTTATAGAATTTGGTAGCTTGCTAAGTAAACCGACGATTCTGGAAAGAGTTTTTTACCAATCAGGCAAGAGTACGGAAGTGCTTGTTTTTGTAGGGTGTGTGGCGTTTTGTCGCACCTCGGGGCAGGCAATGAAGAAAGTTTCATGTAGCCGTGGGGAACAACAGACGCCACGAATCTGGCGGTTCATGCAGGTGTTTGTAGGAGCGCGCTTACCCGCGATTGCGTCATCCCGGAGCATGGGTGTGGATCTGGCGCGCGGCTATCGCGGGCAAGCGCGCTCCTACAAGGTGTCAGGGGCCGCAAGATCGCCCCCGCCGGCAAGCCGTGCTGCTACGGATGCAGGATACGTTTGCATCGGGCATAAAAAAACCCGCCAAAGGGCGGGGTTTTCTGTACAGCGTTCGATCAGCGCAATCAGCTGCCCTTGACCGACTTGCCGTTCACCGTGCCGTCTTGCAGCATGATGTTGTATTCCTTGCCGTCAGTCTCGACCTGTTGCAGGCGAACCAGCAGGTAGTCAAAGTCCTTGGCGAACCACATCACGGTGATGCGTTTGTTCTGCGTCGGGTCACGTACGCGCTCGACCTTGATGGCATCGACCGACCCGACCTTGGTCTCGACCTTTTCCGGGCCCAGCACGCGGAAGTCATAGGTGTCGACTTCGTCGCCATCGACCACCTGATAGCTCATGCTCTTCTTGCCGGCGGCCACGTCGTGCTGCAGGGCGAGCTGGTAAGTGGATTTGTCCAGCACGCCGGTGTTCAGCGGGATTTTCACCGCATCGTTACGGTCGGTGCCGGTGATGAACTTGGTCGGCCAGTCGAACACGAGGTCAACGGTCTTGCTCTTGCCCAGGCCGCCACGTTCGAAGTGGTAGGTCTGTGGCAGCAGCGTGTCCTTTTCGGATTTCAGGGTGCTGACTTCGGTCAGGCTGGCGATCATCATCGACGCCTTGAAACTCAGGGTCCAGCTGCCGTTGGCGTTCTTTTCCAGGCTGCGGGTAGCGCTGCCGCCGCCGACAGGGAGCTGTTTGAAATCAGCGGTGTAGCTGGCGGAGAAGGGTTGAAGGTCTGCCGCGTTGACCGCAGGAAGTGCGAACAGTGCGAAAGCGAAGAGCAAAGCGCGACGCATAATATCTCCTGACTTTAATTTAAAGGGCCAATTCAATTGGCCTGAATCACGTGGCCGCTGGGCCCCAGTGGCTGGCCGTCCAGCAGTGCGCCATCTTCGCCCAAAGCCAATCGGCCCTCGGCGAACCAGCGAATTGCCAGCGGGTAGATCAGGTGTTCCTGGGTGTGAACCCTTTGCGCCAAGGTCGCAGGCGTGTCGTGCAACTCTACCGAAATAACTGCTTGTACGACCAGAGGCCCCCCATCGAGTTCCTCGGTGACGAAGTGCACGCTGCAACCATGCGCCACATCGCCAGCCTCGATCACCCGCTGATGGGTGTGCAGGCCTTTATACCGTGGAAGCAGTGACGGATGTATGTTCAGCAGGCGGCCGTGGTAATGGCGCACGAACGCAGGGGTGAGAATACGCATGAAGCCGGCGAGCACCACCAGCTTCGGCGCGAAGGCATCGATCGCTTCGATCAGCGCCGCATCGAAGGCTTCGCGACCTTCATAGGCGGTGTGGTCGAGAACGCGGGTGTCGATCCCCGCGTTTCTGGCGCGCTCGAGCCCGTAGGCATCGGCGCGGTTGGAAATCACCGCGCGAATGCGAGCCGGGCCCGAACTGTTCTGGAGGCTGTCGATCATCGCCTGCAGGTTGCCACCGGTGCCGGACAGCAGCACCACTACGTCACAAGGTTGGGGCATGTCAGGCATCAATGTGCCTTGACGTTCTTCAGCTCGACTTGTGCAGCGCCTTCGGCAGCAACGCCGATCTGGCCGATGACCCAAGGCTGTTCGCCGGTTTCACGCAGCACTTTCAGGGACGCCTCGACGTGCTCCTGGGCCACGCAGATGACCATGCCGACGCCGCAGTTCAGGACGCGGTGCATTTCGTGCTCGTCGACGTTGCCTTTCTCTTGCAGCCAGTCGAACACTGCCGGGCGGGTCCAGCTTGCCACGTCGACCACCGCCTGCGCGCCTTCCGGCAGCACGCGCGGGATGTTGTCCAGCAGGCCGCCGCCGGTGATGTGGGCCATGGCCTTGACCGCGCCGGTGTCCTTGATGAGCTTGAGCAGTTGCTTGACGTAGATGCGGGTCGGCGCCATCAACAGGTCAGTCAGTGGCTTGCCGTCCAGCTGGATGGATTCGATGTCGGCACCGGAGACTTCGATGATCTTGCGGATCAGCGAGTAACCGTTGGAGTGCGGGCCCGAAGATGGCAGGGCGATCAGGGCGTCACCGGCAACGACCTTGGAGCCGTCGATGATCTCGGCCTTTTCCACGACGCCGACGCAGAAGCCGGCCAGGTCGTAGTCTTCGCCTTCGTACATGCCAGGCATCTCAGCGGTTTCGCCGCCGACCAGCGAGCAGCCGGCCAGTTCGCAGCCAGCGCCGATGCCGGTCACGACCTGGGCGGCAGTGTCGACGTTCAGCTTGCCGGTGGCGTAGTAGTCCAGGAAGAACAGCGGCTCGGCGCCGCAGACCACCAGGTCGTTCACGCACATGGCCACCAGGTCGATGCCGATGCTGTCATGCTTGTTCAGGTTCAGTGCCAGGCGCAGCTTGGTGCCGACGCCGTCGGTGCCGCTGACCAGGACCGGTTGCTTGTAGCCAGCCGGGATTTCGCACAGCGCGCCGAAGCCCCCCAGGCCACCCATCACTTCCGGGCGCTTGGTGCGCTTGGCGACGCTCTTGATGCGTTCGACCAATGCTTCACCGGCGTCGATGTCTACACCGGCGTCTTTGTAGCTCAGGGAGGGTTGCTTGCTCATTATCCAGGCCTTTAGGGGGGATTCGGGGTAACGACCGAGGTCGACGGCTCATGGCCGTGTCATCGCCGGTCTGCGAAGGCGCGCGATTTTATCAGGATTGGACCCAAGCGGCCATCCTTGGGCCGACGGGCAGGGCCATAGATGAAGAAAAAATAACGCGTCTGTTCAGGGTTTTGCCGTTCGTCGGCAGCTATAAAGGGTGTAACTTCATCTTCAGAGTGAGCGATTCGCGCCGTGCTGCGGTCAGAGTCGAGCCAGTCATTTTTATGCAGCTATTTATAAGCATCGTTTGGGAATTTTCTATGCGCCTGAAAAACTGTCTGTTCGCGGGCTGTCTGTCCCTCTTGAGCCTCCCGGCCCTGGCCGAGACGGTGAACAATCTTTATCAGGTGCGCGAGCCGGTCAGCGGGCAAACGCCGGACGAAAGAACCCGCGCGACCCAGGCTGCGCTGGAGACGCTGGTGATTCGCCTGACCGGTGATGCCAAGGCCGCGCAGAGCCCGGCCCTTGCCGAAGTGCGCAAGGATCCGCAGCAGATCATCAGTCAGTACGGCTATGACGCAGGTCCGCCGGAGTCGTTGCAGGTGGATTTCGATCCGGCCAGCACCGAGCGCGCGCTGCGGCAGGCCGGGCTTTCGCTGTGGGGCTCCAATCGCCCGGTGATCATGGCCTGGTGGCTCAATGATGCGACCGACGGCGCCAACCTGGTGGGCGACGGTCAGGCCTCGGCCGAGCCCCTGCGCCGCGCCGCCCGTCATCGCGGCCTGCCGCTGCGTCTGCCGCTGGCAGACTTGAGCGAGCAGGGTATCGGCAACGCCAAGACCCTGGACGGCAACGACGTCGCCCCGCTCAAGCAGGCCTCCGAACGTTACGGCTCCGATGCGATTCTGGCGGTGCACGCCCAGGAAAACGGCGGTCAATGGCAGGGTAAATGGCACCTGTGGCTGGGTGACAAATCCGAGCAGGGCAGCGCCACCGGTGCCGGCCAGGCGGAACTGGCCGATGCTGTGTTGCTGGCGGTGAGTCAGCGCCTGGCCCCGCGTTTCGTGGTCAAGCCGGGCGCCTCGTCGAGCATGGCGCTGGAAGTGCAGGGCATGAACCTTGAGCGTTATGCGCAACTGGGGCGCCTGCTGGAACCCTTTGGCGGTCGTCTGAAATCGGTCGATGCCGATCGCGTGGTATTTGATGTCAGTGGCAGCCCGGATCAGTTGCGTTCGCAACTGTCCCTGGCCAAGTTGCAGGAAGTGCCTGCCGGTGAAGTGGCCAGCGCGCCGGTCGATGCCGGGCAAGTGCCTGCCGGGCCTGGTGCGGCGCCGGTGCCTGCTCCGGCTCCTGCCGCGCAAACATTGCACTTCCGCTGGTGAGCGGGTTCATAACGACGTTGCATGAAGCAATTCATTTCGGGTTCAAGGGGCAGTAATGACTGATACGCGTCGTTGGTTCTGGCTGGGCGGGGTCGTCCTGCTGTGCCTGTTCGTCTGGCTGCTGCACGCCATCCTCACGCCGTTTCTGGTGGCGTTGTTGTTGGCGTACATGGGCGATCCGCTGGCGGACCGGCTGGAAAAGCTCAAGATGTCGCGCACCTGGGCCGTGGTCACGGTATTCGTGTTCTTCACCCTGATCTTCATGGGCCTGCTGCTGGTGCTGGTGCCGATGCTCGCCAAGCAGCTGTATCGCCTGTATGAACTGGCGCCGCAGATCCTCGACTGGCTGCAGCACACCGCGCTGCCGTGGACCCAGGCCAAGCTTGGGCTGGCGGATGGCTTCTGGAAGTTCGACAAGGTCAAGGCGGCGATTTCCGAGCACATGGGGCAGACCGGCGACATCGTCGGCATCGTGCTGGCCCAGGCCACCACGTCAACGCTTGCGCTGATTGGCTGGCTGACCAACCTGGTGCTGATCCCGGTGGTGTGCTTCTACCTGCTGCGGGACTGGGACGTGATGATGGCCAAGGTGCGCAGCCTGCTGCCACGCCATCGCGAGAAGAAAATCGTCGCGCTGGCCGATGAGTGCCACGAAGTATTGGGCGCATTCATTCGCGGGCAGTTGCTGGTGATGGTGGCGCTGGGCGTGATCTACGCCGCAGGCCTGATGCTGGTGGGCCTGGAACTGGGGCTGTTGATCGGTGTGATCGCGGGGCTGGCGGCCATCGTGCCATATATGGGCTTCGTGATCGGTATCGGTTCGGCGATTCTGGCGGGGTTCTTCCAGTTCGGCGGCGATCTGTATCCGATGCTGGCCATTGTCGGGGTGTTCATGGTCGGTCAGGCGCTGGAAGGCATGGTCCTGACGCCGCTGCTGGTGGGCGACCGGATCGGCCTGCACCCGGTGGCGGTGATCTTCGCGATCCTGGCCGGCGGCGAGCTGTTCGGCTTCACCGGCATCCTGCTGGCGCTGCCGGTGGCGGCGGTGATCATGGTCCTGGTGCGTCATGTGCACGATCTGTACAAGGATTCGGACATCTACGGCGGGATGGAAGATCCTGATCTTTGAGATCCCCCCTGTAGGAGCGCGCTTGGCCTGGGCCGCATTCGGACGACGGGGCCGTCTCAGGCGGTATTTATTAACCTGACACAGCCCTATCGCGGGCAAGCGCGCTCCTACAATGCACCTGCGTTAGCCCTATAATCCACGGCCTGGCCCGAGACAGACGCAACCCTTTGATTTTGCAGGTCGTCTGGCGCATTGTGCGGTCCGCTTTGCGGGTATAAACTTTGCACACTTTACACAGAGGCCCCTTGGCGGTTTGTTTTCGAACCGTTTAGCCAGCATGAAACCAGTTCAGCTGCCCCTGAGTGTGCGTCTGCGTGACGACGCCACCTTCATCAATTACTACCCAGGCGCCAATGCCGCTGCACTCGGCTATGTGGAGCGCCTGTGCGAGGCCGACGCCGGCTGGACTGAGAGCCTGATCTACCTCTGGGGCAAGAACGGGGTAGGGCGCACCCATCTTCTGCAGGCCGCCTGCCTGCGCCTTACCCAACTGGGCGAACCTGCCGTCTACCTGCCCATGGCCGAACTGCTCGAAGAGGGCGTCGAACTATTTGACCATCTCGAACAATACGAGTTGGTGTGCCTGGATGACCTGCAAGCGGTCGTCGGCAAGCCCGAGTGGGAAGAAGCGCTGTTCCACCTGTTCAACCGCCTGCGTGACAGCGGCCGCCGCCTGCTGATCGCCGCCTCCTGCTCGCCTCGTGAATTGCCGGTCAAGCTGGCCGACCTCAAGTCGCGTCTGACCATGGCCCTGGTGTTCCAGATGCGGCTGTTGTCCGACGAAGAAAAACTCCGCGCCCTGCAATTGCGCGCCTCGCGTCGCGGCTTGCACCTGACCGATGAAGTCGGCCATTTCATCCTGACCCGTGGCAAGCGCAGCATGAGCGCCTTGTTCGACCTGCTCGAACAACTCGACCAGGCCTCCTTGCAGGCCCAGCGCAAACTGACCATTCCCTTCCTCAAAGAGACGCTGGGCTGGTGAACACGCCTGCCGTCGATCCAGCCCTGGTGCTGCAGACGGCCGCTGCGCTGCGTCATGCCAAACGCATCTTGATCATCACCGGTGCCGGGCTTTCAGCCGATTCGGGGTTGCCGACCTATCGCGGGGTGGGTGGCCTGTACAACGGCCACACCGACGACGGCCTGCCGATCGAGATGGCCCTGTCCGGGCCGATGCTGCGCCGTGATCCGGCACTGTGCTGGAAGTACATTGCACAATTAGGCAGCGCTTGCCTGGGCGGACAGCCCAATGCGGCGCATTATGCGATCGCTCAATTGCAGCGCCACAAGCCCGAGTGCTGGGTGCTGACGCAGAATGTCGACGGCTACCATCGCGCTGCGGGCAGCCCGCCGGAGCGTCTGATTGAAATCCATGGCAACCTCGCACCGCTCTATTGCCAGTCCTGCGGCGCCGAGGACCCTCAATTGAGTGAACACCTGCAGCGACCGCTGCCGCCTTTGTGCAGGCAATGCCAGGGCGTGTTGCGCCCGCCGGTGGTGTTGTTCGAGGAAATGTTGCCAGAACTGGCATTGAACGTGCTGTACGAAGAGATGGCGAAAGGCTTCGATGCAGTATTGAGCATTGGAACCACAGCCAGCTTCCCGTATATTCACGAGCCGATGCTGCGCACGCGGGTCGCGGGAGGCTTTACCGCCGAGATAAATCCCTCGTCGACCGACCACTCCATGCAGATGGACGCTTTTCTGAGGTGTAAAGCCTTAGATGTCATGGAGTCACTGGTAAGTCACATTTGTGTCGATTGAATTTGCAAATGATGACGATAGAGGGCATAGTCTCGCCTTCTTTACAAAATACGCCACGGTCGTGCCCATGCTGAATCGCTTCGCACCCCTCGTGCCTCTCGCACTCGTTACGCTGCTGTTCGGCTGCGCGGCCCAGATGCCAGCGTCGCAACAGCCGCAGAATCCTCAGATGAAGGATTCGGTCACTGCTCAAACTGCTGCCAAGCGTGCCGATTATTCGGGCTCCGTACTGGACGACGAAATCGCCACCGAAGACGAACTGGCCCAGTTCTCGGACAACAAGCCGTATCAGTTGCCAGTGCTGGCTGACAGCATCCTGGAACGTGGCAAATCGCTGATCGGTACGCGCTACCGTTTCGGCGGCACCTCGACCACTTCCGGTTTCGATTGCAGCGGTTTCATCGGCTACCTGTTCCGCGAAGAGGCTGGCATGAGCCTGCCGCGTTCCTCGCGTGAAATGATCAACATCGATGCCCCTCTGGTCAAACGCAACGACCTCAAGCCTGGCGACCTGCTGTTCTTCAGCACCGCTGGCCGTGGTCGCGTCAGCCATGCCGGTATCTACCTGGGCGATGACCAGTTCATCCACTCCAGCAGCCGCCGCAGCGGTGGTGTGCGTGTCGACAGCCTCGACGACGCCTACTGGGCCCGGACATTCATCGAAGCCAAGCGCGCGTTGGCCATGGCACCTTCCAAGGATGCGGAAACGACGACTGCGATGACTTCGACTACAATCAAGCGCCAACACCGCAAATAACCGTTCTACCGGGCGTGCAGTCAGGGAAACCCTGATTGCACGCAGTCCCGGCTCACGGCACAGTAAGCATCCTATAAAGGTTGTTGTGTTTATGTCGTTTACGGTTCGCCTGGCTGTTGCTTCACTGGCTGTATTGCTGGCCGCTTGTTCCAGCAATCCACCGCCAGCCCCTCCCAAGGTCGTTTCCAGGCCTGTGGTATCCGCTCCTTCGCAGTTTTCTTCGCCTCTGGCTGATGACGTGCTTTTGCGTGCCATCGGGCTGGTCGGTACGCCCTATCGTTGGGGCGGGAACACGCCTGACTCAGGTTTCGATTGCAGTGGATTGATCGGTTATGTCTACCAGGGCGCTGCGGGCATCAGCCTGCCGCGTTCGACCCGCGAGATGATCAATCTGCGCGGCCCGGACATTGATCGTAGCCAGTTGCAGACGGGGGATCTGGTGTTCTTCGCTACCAGTGGTGGCTCGAACGTCAGCCATGCCGGGATCTACGTGGGAGAAGGGCGTTTCGTGCATGCGCCAGCCACGGGTGGCACCGTCAAGCTCGACAGCCTGGACAAACCGTATTGGCAGAAAGCCTGGCTCAATGCCAAGCGGGTGATCCAGCCTTCGAATCTGGCGCAGCAGTAGCGCCACAAACCCTGTAAGAGCGCGCTTGCCCGCGACGGCGGCGTGCCTGCTACGAATCAATCGTCTGGTACACCGATGTCGCGGGCAAGCGCGCTCCTACAGGGGCGTGGGCGTTTCAGCAGACTCGTAGGTGGCAGGCACATCGCAATCGCGGGCAAGCGCGCTCCTACAGAGGTGTCAGGGATTGGTGTTGGATGCCTGCACCGTCCGCGCTGCGGTGACCCGCCAGATCTTGTTGCCGACGTCATCGGCCACCAACACCCCGCCTTTGTGGTCGTTAACCACACCCACCGGCCGCCCTTGGGCTTTTTCGTCGGCATTGAGGAAACCTGTCAGCAGGTCCACCGGGGTGCCGGTTGGCTTGCCGTCCTTGAATGGCACGAACAGCACTTTATAGCCGCTGTGGGGCTTGCGGTTCCACGAGCCGTGCTGGCCGATGAACAAGCCCTCGTTGAACGGCGCCGGCAATGATTTGCCATCGGCGAACGCCAGGCCCAGTGAGGCGGTGTGCGGTCCGACGGCAAAATCAGGGGCGATTGCCTTCTGCACCAGTTCGGGATTTTGCGGCGACACGCGAACGTCCACGTGCTGGCCGTAGTAGCTGAACGGCCAGCCGTAGAAGGCGCCGTCCTGCACCGAGGTGACGTAGTCGGGCACCAGGTCGCTGCCGATCTCGTCACGCTCGTTGACCGCCGTCCACAGTTTGCCGGTTACCGGGTCCCAGTCCATGCCGTTGGGGTTGCGCAGCCCGGAGGCGAAGATGCGGTGATTGCCCGTCGCGGCGTCCACTTCCCAGATCGCCGCGCGGCCCTTTTCGGCCTCAAGCCCGTTTTCGCCGACATTGCTGTTGGAGCCCACGGTCACGTAGAGCTTTGTGCCGTCCTTGCTGGCGATGACGTTCTTGGTCCAGTGGTGGTTGAGCGTGCCGCCGGGCAGGTCGGTGACTTTCAGCGGTTCGCCCTTGATCGAGGTTTCGCCCGCTACATAGTTGAAGCGCAGCAGGCGGTCGGTGTCAGCAACGTAGAAATCATTGCCCACCAGCACCATGCCGAAAGGCGA
Organism: Pseudomonas sp. NPDC090201; assembly: GCF_044746825.1. Lineage (NCBI taxonomy): Bacteria > Pseudomonadati > Pseudomonadota > Gammaproteobacteria > Pseudomonadales > Pseudomonadaceae > Pseudomonas > Pseudomonas sp. NPDC090201. The sequence continues at coordinate 589,398 of NZ_JBIVCX010000001.1, read as the reverse complement.
ATTCAGGTGATCGATGAACACCGTGCGGGTTTCGGCGACGCCATCATGATCCTTGTCCCGCAGCAGAGTGATGCGGTTCGCGCTGGGCACACCGGCGCCAGCGCGGCCCATGACTTTCTCCATGACCCAGCCGCGAATGCCCTTGCTGTCGTCAGGTTTGGGCGGCGCATTGGTTTCGGCCACCAGCACATCGCCATTGGGCAGCACATACAGCCAGCGTGGATGGTCGAGGTTTTCGGCGAAGGCCGCGACTTGTGTGCCCGGCGCGGCTACCGGTCTGGCACCGGCAGGCCAACCGACGGCCGGGGCGATGTTCACGGTGGGAAACAGGGTTTTGTTCGGTGCCGGCAACTGGGGCGAGGGGCCCGTGCCGTCCGACACCTGCAGGGTGGACGTCTCGCCGCAGGCGCTGAGCCCTGCGACCACCACCAGCACCATCACAACCTGGGGTTTGAGCGTGAACATGGTCTGTCTCCATTTGCGGGCAGTCATGCAAGGGCATGTAATGAATAGAGGCGCTGTGCGGCGCGGGGTTCAACTGCACAACAAACGCCTGTTCGATTGACGCTCCGGGGTCAACCCTCTAACCTTCGCCGATTGTTTCAGGTGCCCGCGATCTTGATCGGTCGACCGGGTGAAACAGGGAAGCCGGTGCGAACGTTCTGCGATCAATTCCGGCACTGCCTCCGCAACGGTAAATGAGTCAAGGCTGCGCACGATGCCACTGTGTCCACGGGCATGGGAAGGCGCGTAGCCCCGGTTGTCGCTCATGAGTCCGGAGACCGGCCTGATCCATCCAAACAGCATCACGGAGGGCGATGCTCTGCGCAGGCCCGGCCCGTTCCGGTGCCTGCTGTCAGTCCTTGCCTGCGTCCTTCGTCTGTCCTATCTGCCCCTCAAAGCGGAGAGCCGAGATGAGCGAATCCCCCGAACGTGACGAACGCCACCTGGCGCGCATGCTGCGCAAGAAAGCGATCATCGATGAGCGCATCGCCAGCGCACCCAATGAATGCGGCCTGCTGGTGGTCCTGACCGGCAACGGCAAAGGCAAGAGCAGTTCGGCCTTCGGCATGCTGGCCCGGGCCATGGGCCACGGCATGCAGTGCGGTGTGGTGCAGTTCATCAAGGGGCGCAACGCCACGGGCGAGGAACTGTTCTTCCGCCGCTTCCCGGAACAGGTGCGTTACCACGTCATGGGCGAAGGTTTCACCTGGGAAACCCAGGATCGTCAGCGTGATATCGCCGCCGCCGAAGCCGCCTGGGTGGTGACTCGGGAATTGCTGCGCGACCCGGACATCGGTCTGGTGATCCTCGACGAGCTGAACATCGCCCTCAAGCACGGCTATCTGGACCTGGACAGGGTGCTCAGCGACCTGCAAGCCCGTCCGCCCATGCAGCATGTGGTGGTCACCGGGCGTGGCGCCAAGCAGGAACTCATCGACCTGTCGGATACCGTTTCCGAGATCGCCGTGGTCAAGCATGCGTTCCAGGCCGGAATCAAGGCACAGAAGGGCATCGAGTTGTGAGTGAGCCGCGTCGCTGTCCTGCGGTGCTGATCGCCGCGCCTGCTTCGGGGCAGGGCAAGACCACCGTCACCGCCGCACTGGCCCGGTTGCATCGCAACCAGGGGCGCAAGGTGCGGGTGTTCAAGTGCGGGCCGGATTTCCTCGACCCGATGATTCTGGAGCGCGCCAGCGGCCACCCGGTCTACCAACTGGACATGTGGATGGTCGGCGAGGACGAGAGCCGGCGCCTGCTGTGGGAAGCGGCGGGCGAGGCCGATCTGATTCTGATCGAAGGCGTGATGGGGCTGTTCGACGGGACTCCGTCCAGCGCCGATCTGGCGCGCCACTTCGGCGTGCCGGTGCTGGGTGTGATAGACGGCACGGCCATGGCCCAGACCTTCGGTGCCCTGGCGCTGGGCCTGGCGCGCTATCAGCCGGACCTGCCGTTTGCCGGTGTACTGGCCAACCGCGTGGGCACCGTGCGTCATGCGCAACTGCTAGAAGGCAGCCTGACCGAAGGTTTGCGCTGGTACGGCGCGCTCTCCCGGGAAACCGGGATCGAGCTGCCGAGCCGCCACCTGGGGTTGGTTCAGGCCAGCGAGCTGAACGATCTGGACGTGCGCCTGGATGCGGCCGCAGCCGCCTTGGCCAGCACCTGCGACGCGACCCTGCCGCCTGCCGTGACCTTTGCCGCTCCTGACGTCAAACCCGTTGAGCGTCTGCTCGACGGCGTGCGCATCGCCATCGCCCATGACGAAGCCTTCGCCTTTACCTACGGCGCCAGCCTGGATCTGTTGCGGGCGATGGGCGCCGAACTGTCATTCTTCTCGCCGATCCGCGACCGGCAATTGCCCGAGGCGGACAGCCTGTACCTGCCCGGTGGCTACCCTGAATTGCATCACCTGGCGCTGGGGCAGAACGTTTCGATGCTCAATGCCATTCGCGCGCACCACCGCGCCGGCAAACCCTTGCTGGCCGAGTGTGGCGGGATGCTCTATCTGCTCGATGCCTTGACCGATGTCGACGGGCAGCGCGCCGAACTGGTGGGCCTGCTGGCGGGTGAGGCGATGATGCAGAAGCGCCTGGCGGCACTGGCGCTGCAGTCGGTGGAGCTGCCGGAAGGCACATTGCGCGGGCACACCTATCATCATTCGCTGACCAGCACCGAACTGGCCCCGATTGCCCGCGGCGTGAGCCCCAACGGCGGGCGCGGCGCGGAGGCGGTGTACCGGGACGGACGGATGACAGCCTCCTATGTGCACTTCTATTTCCCGTCCAACCCCCAGGCGATGGCGGCGCTTTTGTTGCCATGAATAGCCCGGAATGCCAATCCGCCTTATCGCGATCCTGTGGGAGCGAGCTTGCTCGCGAAAGCGGCGCGTCAGGCGAAGTAGAGGGTTGGGTGTGCGGGCCTCTTCGCGGGCAAGCCCGCTCCCACAGGTTTAGCGTATGCCTGGATATGGAGAGCGTCCCATGACTGACCACGCCTTCAGCCCCGATGAGCGCGCCGCGGTTTACCGGGCCATCGCCGAGCGGCGGGACATGCGCCACTTCAGCGGCGGTTCGGTCTCCCCCGAATTGCTCGCCCGGCTGCTGGAGGCTGCCCATCAAGCGCCCAGCGTCGGCCTGATGCAGCCCTGGCGCTTCATCCGCATCAGCGACCGGGCCCTGCGCGGGCAGATTCAGGAGCAGGTGGAAGCCGAGCGCGTTCGCACGGCCGAGGCACTGGGTGAGCGTTCCGATGACTTCATGAAGCTCAAGGTCGAGGGCATCGGCGACTGCGCCGAGGTGCTGGTCGCCGCCTTGATGGACGATCGCGAGAAACACATCTTCGGGCGCAGGACCCTGCCGGAAATGGACATGGCGTCTTTGTCCTGCGCCATCCAGAATCTATGGCTGGCCGCCCGCGCCGAAGGGCTGGGCATGGGCTGGGTGTCGCTGTTCGAGCCGCAGGCACTGGCGGATCTGTTGAAAATGCCCGAAGGCTCCAAGCCGCTGGCGATTCTTTGCCTGGGCCCGGTGGAAGGATTTTACCCGGCACCGATGCTGGTGCTGGAGGGCTGGGCCCAGGCCCGCCCGCTGCAAGAGCTGGTATTCGAGAACACATGGGGAGTGGCTACATGAGTGTGGCGGTATGAGCGTGGCGTTGTTGAGCGTCGCCGGGGTTGCGCTGGATGCGCTGCTGGGCGAGCCAAAACGAAACCACCCGCTGGTGGCGTTCGGCCGGTTTGGTGAGCGCATCGAGCAACGTTTCAACGGCGCCGGTCGTGGCTGGCGCAGTCATGGCGTCACGGCCTGGTTCATCGCGGTGATTCCGCTGACGCTGTTGGCGACGCTTCTCAGTTGGCTGCCCTACATCGGCTGGCTGATCGAAGTGCTGGCGCTTTACTGCGCGCTGGGCCTGCGCAGCCTGGGCGAACACGTCGAGCCAGTGGCCCAGGCGCTGCGCGGCGACAATCTGGATGAGGCGCGCCGGCGCGTGGGTTATCTGGTCAGCCGCCAGACCTCTGAGCTGGACGCCACCGAAGTCGCCCGGGCGGCCACCGAGTCAGTGCTGGAAAACGGCAGCGATGCGGTGTTTGCCGCGATCTTCTGGTTTGCCGTGCTCGGCGCGCCGGGCGTGGTGCTGTATCGCCTGAGCAATACGCTGGACGCCATGTGGGGCTATCGCAACGAGCGCTTCGAGCGTTTTGGCTGGGCGGCGGCGAAGATCGACGATCTGCTGAATTACATTCCTGCACGCCTGGTGGCACTGACCTACGCGCTGCTGGGCAAAACCCGACTGGCCCTGCGCTGCTGGCGCACGCAGGCGCCGAAGTGGGACAGTCCCAATGCCGGCCCCGTGATGGCGGCCGGGGCCGGTGCGCTGGGCGTTGAGCTGGGCGGCGCGGCGATTTATCACGGTGAACTGCATCAGCGTCCGCAACTGGGTGAAGGCCAGCCTGCGGACGCCAATTCCATCGATCGCGGCTGGCAACTGGTGCAGCGCGGCGTGTGGCTGTGGCTGCTGATTCTGTGTCTGGGGGTTGAGTTCTATGCTTGAGCACGGCGGACGTTTGCGGGGTGCAATCGCGAAGTACGGAATCGACGAGGCCGACTGGCTGGACCTTTCCAGCGGCATCTCACCGTGGCCGTGGCCGATTCCGCCGATCCCTGAATCGGCCTGGGCGCGGCTGCCGGAAACCGATGACGGCCTTGAGCAGTCCGCGCGCCTGTACTACGGCGCGCCCGACGTGCTGCCCGTGGCCGGCTCCCAGGCGGCGATTCAGGCGCTGCCGCGTTTGCGTCAGGCGGGCAAGGTCGGGGTGCTGTCTCCCTGTTACGCCGAGCACGCCGAAGCCTGGCGCAGCAACGGGTTCCTGGTGCGTGAGGTGCTGGAGCACGAGGTCGAGCGGTTTATCGACGTGCTCGACGTGCTGGTCGTCGTCAACCCCAACAACCCCACCGGCTTGAGCCTGAAACCGACGCTGTTGCTGGAATGGCATGCGCGGCTGGCCGAGCGCGGCGGCTGGCTGGTGGTGGACGAGGCGTTCATGGACAACACTCCGGCGCAGAGCCTGGCGGCTGAAACCCAGCGGCCGGGATTGATCGTGCTGCGCTCGTTCGGCAAGTTCTTTGGCCTTGCGGGTGTGCGCCTTGGGTTCGTGCTGGCCGAATCGCGGTTTTTGAAGTTGCTGGCGCGGCAGATCGGCCCCTGGTCGGTCAGCGGCCCGACGCGCATCCTCGGCCAGGTGTGCCTTGACGATGCAGAGGGCCATCGCCTGCAACGCCAGCGCACCGGCCAGGCCAGCCAGCGACTGGTCGAACTGCTGACCCGCCATGGCCTGGCGCCCCAAGGTGGTTGCGCGTTGTTCCAGTGGCTGATCACACCACGGGCGGCCGAGCTGCACGAGTTCTGCGCCCAGCGCGGTATTCTGCTGCGCATCTTCACCAGTAACAGCAGCCTGCGTTTCGGCCTGCCTCGCGACGAAGTCCATTGGCAACGCCTTGAGCAGGTGCTCGGCGAATTTCCACGGGAGGAGGCATGACCGTACAAGGCGCGACTCCCATGGCGCAAGGCGCGACCCTTATGGTGCAGGGCACGACCTCCGACGCCGGCAAAAGCACGCTGGTGACGGCGCTGTGCCGCTGGCTGACCCGCCAGGGCGTGCGCACGGTGCCGTTCAAGCCGCAGAACATGGCGCTCAACAGCGCCGTCACCGCCGACGGTGGCGAGATTGGCCGTGCCCAGGCGGTGCAGGCCCAGGCCTGCGGGCTGGAACCCCACACCGACATGAACCCGGTGCTGCTCAAACCCAACAGCGACACCGGCGCTCAAGTCATCATTCATGGCCGCGCGGTCACCACCATGAACGCAGTGGCCTATCACGACTACAAGGCCATCGCCATGCAGGCCGTGCTCGCGTCACACAAGCGGCTCAGCGAAGGCTGGCCAGTGGTGATGGTCGAGGGCGCGGGCTCTCCTGCGGAAATCAACCTGCGCGCCGGCGACATCGCCAACATGGGCTTTGCCGAAGCCGTGGACTGCCCGGTGCTGCTGGTGGCCGATATCAATCGCGGCGGGGTGTTTGCGCATCTGGTGGGTACGCTGGAGTTGTTGTCGCCCAGCGAACAGGCGCGGGTGAAGGGCTTCATCATCAACCGTTTCCGCGGCGACATCGCCTTGCTGCAACCAGGCCTGGACTGGCTGGAGGCGCGCACCGGCAAACCGGTGGTGGGCGTGCTGCCCTACGTGATGGACCTGCATCTGGAGGCCGAAGACGGTCTCGATCAGCGCCAGACTGACAAGGCCGAGCAGGTGCTCAACGTGGTGGTGCCGGTGCTGCCGCGCATCAGCAATCACACCGATTTCGACCCGCTGCGCCTGCACCCACAGGTGAACCTGCAATTCATCGGGCCGGGCCAGCCGATTCCGCCTGCTGACCTGATCATCCTGCCGGGTTCCAAGAGCGTACGCAGCGACCTCGCGTACCTGCGCGCCAATGGCTGGGACACGGCCATCCAGCGCCACCTGCGCTACGGCGGCAAGCTGCTGGGGATTTGCGGTGGCCTGCAGATGCTCGGCGAAAGCCTGCACGATCCGCTGGGGCTCGAAGGCGCGGCAGGCTCGAGTGCCGGGTTGGGGCTGCTGGCCATGAGCACGGTGCTGGAGAAAGAAAAGCAGCTGCGCAATGTCAGCGGCCGCCTGACCCTGGAAGACGCTGACGTCATGGGCTACGAGATTCACGCGGGCGTGACCACCGGCCCTGCGCTGGAGCATCCGCTGGTGCAGCTCAGCGATGGCCGTTGCGATGGCGCGCGCAGTGCCGACGGCCAGGTGCTGGGCACCTATTTGCACGGGCTGTTCGAGAACCCGGCGTCGAGCAGCGCATTGCTGCGTTGGGCGGGGCTGGAAAACGTGCAGCAGGTGGATTACCACGCCCTGCGTGAGCGCGATATCGAACGTTTGGCGGACCTGGTGGAGAAGCACCTGGACGGCAAGCTGCTGCGTGAACTCTGCGGGCTGGAGAGCGCCTGATGCTGCAATTGATCCTGGGGGGCGCGCGCTCCGGCAAAAGCCGGCTGGCTGAAAAGCTGGCGAGCGAAAGCGCCCTTGATGTCATCTACATCGCCACCAGCCAGCCGCTGGATGGCGAAATGAACGAGCGGGTGGCGCTGCACCGAGAGCGTCGCCCGGCCAGTTGGGGCCTGGTCGAGGAACCGCTGGAACTTGCCCGCGTCTTGAAGCAAAACGCAGCACAGGGCCGCTGCCTGTTGGTGGACTGCCTGACCCTGTGGCTGACCAATCTGCTGATGCTGGACGATCAGCCGCGACTGGCGCAGGAGCGCGACGCCTTACTCCAATGCCTGGCGACACTGCCGGGTGAAATCATTTTCGTCAGCAACGAAACCGGGCTGGGCGTGGTGCCCCTCGGCGAGCTGACCCGTCGGTATGTCGATGAAGCCGGCTGGCTGCATCAGGCGCTGGCCGAACGCTGCCAGCGCGTGGTGTTCACGGTCGCCGGACTGCCCATGACCCTCAAAGGATCCGCACTATGAGCAATGCCTGGTGGCTCGCGCCTGCCCGTGAAATCAACCCTGAGATCAGCGAGCAAGCGCTGGCCCGACAGCAGCAACTGACCAAGCCCGCCGGTTCTTTGGGCCAACTGGAAGCCGTTGCCGTGCAACTGGCGGCGCTGCAAGGGCGGGTCAAGCCCAAGGTGGATAAGGTCTGGATCGCGATCTTCGCCGGTGACCATGGCGTGGTGGCCGAAGGGGTTTCAGCCTATCCGCAGGCCGTCACCGGGCAGATGCTGCACAACTTCATCATGGGCGGCGCGGCGATCAGCGTGCTGGCGCGGCAACTGTCGGCGCAACTGGATGTGGTGGATCTGGGCACTGTGTCGCCGCTCAATCTGGCAGGGGTGCGCCACCTCAACCTGGGCGCAGGCACCGCCAACTTCGCCAAAGGCGAGGCGATGACCCCTGAGCAACTGGAAGGCGCACTGGCCGGTGGGCGCGACAGCGTGCTGCGGGCCAAGGCTGCGGACACCGAGCTGTTCATCGGTGGCGAGATGGGCATCGGCAATACCACCGCCGCCAGTGCGGTGGCCTGCTCGCTGCTGAACTGCCCGGCGCCGTTGCTGGTCGGGCCCGGTACCGGGCTGGATGCACAAGGGATCAACCACAAGGCTCAGGTCATCGAGCAGGCGCTGGCGCTGCACGCGCAGGTGTCGGGTGATGCGCTGGGCAGCCTGCGCGCCCTTGGCGGTTTCGAAATTGCGGCGCTGGCGGGGGCTTATCTGGCCTGTGCCCAGGAAGGCATCCCGGCGCTGGTCGACGGTTTCATCTGCACCGTCGCCGCGCTGGTGGCGGTGCGACTCAATCCATCGTGCCGCCCGTGGCTGTTCTTCGGCCATCGCGGCGCCGAACCGGGCCATCGCCACGTGCTGGAAACCCTGCAGGCCGAGCCGCTGCTGGAACTGGGCCTGCGCCTGGGCGAGGGCAGCGGCGCGGCGCTGGCGGTGCCACTGCTGCGCCTGGCGTGCGAGCTGCACAACGGCATGGCGACATTTGCCGAAGCGGCTGTGGCGGATCGCCCGGCATGACCTTGCGTCTGGACTTGCTGCGCCATGGCGAGACCGAACTTGGCGGCGGCCTGCGCGGCAGTCTCGATGACCCACTGACCGACCTGGGCTGGCAGCAGATGCGCTCGTCGGTGGCCGAGCTTGCCCTTGAATCACCCTGGGATCGCATCGTCAGCTCGCCTTTGCAGCGCTGTGCGCGGTTTGCCGAGGAGCTGGCCTTGAAACTGTCCCTGCCGTTGCAACTGGAGGCCGGGATTCAGGAGCTGCACTTTGGTGACTGGGAAGGGATTGGCACCGCGCAATTGATGGAAACCGACGCCGAAGGCCTGGGGCGGTTCTGGGAAGACCCGTACAGCTTCACCCCGCCCAAGGGTGAGCCGGTGCTGGCGTTTGCCTCCCGCGTGCTTGGCGTGATTGAACGTTTGCAGCAGACGTGCGACGGCGAGCGAATCCTGCTGATCAGCCATGGCGGGGTGATGCGGCTGTTATTGGCCCAGGCCCGTGGGCTGCCCCGCGAGCAACTGCTGCAGGTGGTGGTCGGCCATGGCGGGCTGTTCGGTCTGGCGGTCGAAGCCGATGGCCGACTGACGGAGGTGTAGATGCTGCCGTTCTGGATCGCCTTGCAATTTCTCGGCAGCCTGCCGGTTCGTCTGCCCGGCATGCCGTCGCCTCAGGAACTGGGGCGTTCGCTGCTGTTTTATCCGCTGGTGGGGGTGCTGTTCGGCTCGGTGCTGATGGCGTTGAACCTGCTGCTCGAAGGCACGCCGCAGTTCCTCCATGCCGCGCTGTTGCTGGCGGCCTGGGTGTTGCTCAGCGGCGGCTTGCACCTGGATGGCCTGGCTGACAGTGCCGACGCCTGGCTGGGCGGTTTTGGTGATCGCGAGCGCACGCTGACCATCATGAAAGATCCACGCAGCGGGCCGATTGCCGTGGTGACGCTGGTCATCGTGCTGTTGCTCAAGTTCACGGCCTTGCTGGCATTGATCGAAACCCGGCACGGCATCGGGCTGCTGCTGGCGCCGGTGATTGGTCGTGCGGCGATGCTGGGGTTGTTCATCAACACGCCCTACGTGCGCGCTGGCGGGCTGGGGCAGGCGCTGGCGGACCATTTGCCACGTACCCTGGGTGTTCAGGTGCTGGGCGTGACCGCACTGGGTTGCGTGCTGGTGTCGGGCTGGCCTGGGCTGTGGGCCGTACTGATGGCGACGGTAGGCTTTTTCTGGCTGCGGCAGGTGATGATCCGCCGCCTGGGCGGCTGCACCGGCGATACGGCCGGGGCGATGCTGGAGTTGCTCGAAGTGCTGGTGTTGGTGGGGTTGGCGCTGATCCAGCGTTGAATCCATATAGATGATTCGGTCTCGGTACGAACTGTGGGAGCGAGCTTGCTCGCGAAAGCGGACCATCAGTTATTGATGCTGTGTCTGACACGACGCTTTCGCGAGCAAGCTCGCTCCCACAGAAGCTCCGTCACTTCAATCGGGCGATCAGTGCCTTGGCTGCTGCTTCCGACGAGGCCGGGTTCTGGCCGGTGATCAGCAGGCCGTCTTCGCGCACGTAGGAGGCCCAGTCGGGGCCTTTTGAATAGTTGGCGCCTTTTTCCTTGAGCATGTCTTCCACCAGAAACGGCACGACGTCTGTCAGGCCGACGGCATCTTCCTCGCCATTGGTAAACCCCGTAACGTCCTTGCCCGCCACCAGCGGCTTGCCATCGGCGCCTTTGACGTCACGCAGCACCCCCGGCGCGTGGCACACCAGGGTCACCGGTTTGCCAGCTGCATAGGTGGTTTCGATCAGGCGGATGGAGTGGGCATCGCTGGCCAGGTCCCACATCGGGCCATGGCCGCCGGGATAAAAGATGGCGTCGAAGCCTTCGTGCGTCACCTCGCTCAGCTTGCGAGTGGCAGCCAGTTGCGCGGTGGCGGCGCTGTCCTTTTCAAAGCGGCGCGTGGCCTCGGTCTGAAAGTCAGGCTCGTTGCTCTTGGGGTCCAGCGGCGGTTGTCCGCCCTTGGGGGAAGCCAGTACCAGTTCGGCACCGGCGTCCTTGAACACGTAATAGGGCGCGGCCAGTTCTTCGAGCCAGAAACCGGTTTTCTTGCCGGTGTTGCCCAGTTGATCGTGAGATGTCAGCACTATCAGGATTTTCATCGCGTGGCCTCCTGTCGGTGGGGCGTTGCTTTGGGACGTTTGACTATAGTTGCCCCGCGTGGCCGCGACGGACTATCTGCTGTGCGGCTAGGCATCCGTCGTGGCAGGGAGTAGCGTGTGTGGCTATCAACCGATTTCCTGCATTGAATGGATGCCGCCATGAGAACTCGCTGGATCTGTCTTCCTCTGCTTCTGCTCGCCGCCAGTGGCGTGGCCATGGCGGCCGATTGCCCACCGTTGCTTGAGGGGCAACTGCCCAAGCTTCGCGCCAAGCAGGATATCGACCTGTGCAAGCAGTTCGCGGGCAAGCCGATGCTGGTGGTCAACACGGCCAGCTTCTGTGGTTTCGCGCCGCAGTTCAAAGGGCTGGAAGCGCTAAACCAGCGGTTCAAGGGGCAGGGCCTGGAGGTGTTGGGCGTGCCTTCCGATGACTTCAAGCAGGAATCCAACGATGCGGCCGAGACGGCCAAGGTCTGTTATGTGAATTACGGCGTGACCTTCACCATGACCGAACCGCAGCCGGTGCGCGGTTCGGATGCGATTCATCTGTTCCGGGTGCTGGCCGAGCAGAGCAATGCACCGCGCTGGAATTTCTATAAATATGTGGTGGATCGCAAGGGCAATGTGATTGCCAGCTTCAACAGCAGGACCACGCCGGACGATCCCGAGCTGATTTCGGCGGTAGAGAAGGCGATTGCGTCGAAGCCTTGATCACAAGTACACCAACGCCCCGTAGCAGCACCGCTTGCCGGCGGGAGCGGCCGCAAGATCGCCGACGCCGGCAAGCCGGACTGCTACGGGACTGTGGTGTCTATTTCTGTAGGAGCGCGCTTGCCCGCGATGGCGTCCTCAAGATCGCTCCCGCCGGCAAGCCGTGCTGCTACGGGGCGATGCTGTACGCGATGCATAAACGAAAAACCCCGCATCCATCGCTGGCTGCGGGGTCTTCTGTCTGGCGAACCGGTGTTTGCCGGCTCCGCCAACTGCATCAGAAGCGGTAGGTCAGGCCCAGGCCGAAGCCGTTGGCGCTGTTTTCGTACTTGGCGTTGTACGTTTGACCCAGTGCACTTGCGTTGCGAACCTTGACGTCTTCTTCTTTCAGGTACGAGTACGCCACGTCGATGGTGATGTCTTCGGTCGGGCTGTAGCCGGCACCCAGGGAGAAGATGGTGCGGTCGCCAGTCGGGATACGTGGCGAGCGGTTTTCGTTGTTGGTTGGCGACTGGTCGAAGGTCAGGCCGGTACGCAGTACCCACTGCTTGTTCAACTGGTACGAAGTACCCAGGGCGTAGGCCCAGGTGTCGTGCCAGTTCTGCTCTTCAGTGATGGTGCCGAACAGGCGAGGGGCCAGGGCACCGCCGCTGACGCCGGAGTTCTTCACGGTGATGTCTTCCAGACGGCTCCAGCGGGTCCAGGTAGCGCCTGCGTAGACTTTCCACGCATCGTTCATCGCCTGGGTGACCGAGAAGTCCACCGACTCAGGGGTGTCCAGGTTCAGCTTGGCGTCGTAACGGCCGGCGCTCAGCAGGGCAGGTGGAACGCCCGAGCCTGGGTTGATCTCGGTGTGGCCCTCGAGCTTGTAGGTCACTTTGGAGTGGTAGGTCAGGCCGACGGAGGTGCTGTCGGTGGCCTGGACGAGGATGCCGGCGTTGAAGCCGTAGCCCACGTCGTCGCCCTTGACCTGAACGCGGCCGTCACCGGCGCCACGGCCTGTGATCGGGGCGGTCACGCCGCTAAGGTTCAGGGTCGATTCCAGCGCACCGGAAATACGGTTGATGGTCGGACCGAAACCGATCGAAACCTTGTCGTTGAAGGCATAGCTGACGGTCGGCTGGAAGGTCACGACCTTGACGATGCTCTTGCTGCCGAAGTTGCGGCCCTGGAAGCCGTTCTCGTAGTCGGTGACCAGGCCGTACGGCGCATAGACGCCCAGGCCGAATGCCCAGTGCTCATCGACCGGGTTGACGTAGAAACCCATAGGCACGGCGGTGAAAGGCACCATGTCGCCTTTGTTGGAACCGCTGCTCCGGCCGCTGGTGTCGGAGATGTCAGTCTTGGCGTCAATCGCAGCCACGCCCACAGTCACTTGCTGGCGTTTGAGGCGCGACATGCCCGCCGGGTTGCCATAGACCGTGCTTGCGTCGTCGGCGGCAGAAGAACGACCCGCATAACCGGTACCCATGCCGCTGATGCTTTGCTCGTTAAGGGCAAAACCGGAAGCGAAGATTTGGGTGGAGGCGAGAGTGATGGCGAGACTGAGGCTGGATTTGATCATTGTTTTTTTCATTGTTAGAACTCCTTGTTGATCACCGCGCGAAAATTACCAACATTTTTCATAACGCGCTATAGGCTGGATCACCCGAGATAGAGCAGTTTTTGTAGGACAATCCGGGAAAAGTGTCGCGATCTCCAGCGAAACCGCCGGGTCACAAAATGGCTGGTTCGGCCTGATACAAAGGGCGAACCGAGGTTTGCCAGGCGGTGGTGAATTGCTGCAGGTTGCCACCGGGTTGAAATATCCTGCGCCAAATGCGGGCCATGCCCAGCAGGTCGTCTTCAGCCGGCAGGGTGAGGTGGCTGGCTTCGACCATCAGCCAGGCGATTGCAGTGGAGTAACGCAGGTTCACGGTCAGTTCCAGATCAGGCCCGCTGAGGAACGCATGCTGGCTGGCGAGCCCGCGGACCATGCTGGCCAGGTCGGGGTCTCGCGCCAGGTAGCTGTCCCAGAGTTTGTAATGGAGCGTGTCGGAGATGCTGTAGAGGCCGTGGCCGCGCTGGCTGTCGAGTTCGGCGCCCAGGGCAGACTGGCTGGCGGCCACGGCGAGCAGGAAGAACTCCGCGCCTGGCGTATGGCGGCCGAGATAGACCAGCGTGGGGCGGATCACATATCGGCACAGTTCACTGGCAGCAATTCCCATGACACCCTCGGGAAGTAAATGAGCCGGCGGACCCTGGTGCTTGGCAGCGGTGATGGAATCGGGCCCACCGGAAGCGGCTCAGACCGCTTGACTTGAAGTGTAGTGTCATATTTGCGGTGTAAAGGGCTGTTTTTACAATATTTCCCGATTTCGACCTGTGCCCATATAGCGGACAGCGATTAGCCGTGACAGATTTTCATAAGGAAAACAGACACAAAAAAGCCCCACCGTTTGAGGGTGAGGCTGGGGGGGCGTCTGGATTTTCGCCGACGAACGGTATCAGGCGGTCAGTGCCTGGCGCGTCCGGTCAATCACGGCCTGCAGCGGTTCTGCGCTGGAGTACTGATCCGGGTACAGGCGTTCGCTGTGCCGGGCGATGCCGTGTTCATTGACGATGGTGAAGCTGAAGCAGCCTTTGCGCGCGGCCATGATCAGGCAGTTCATTGGAGCAAAAGCATTGGTGAGGGTGCGGATGGCATCCTGAGTCTGGATATGAGTAGTCATGTAAGTGTTCCTGAATCGACACGCAATAGAGGCGTGCAAAATGAAAACGTTCCAGTAAACGCGGGCCGATGCTCGAATGCGAGTCAGGGCAGGGCGCAGAACCTGTCTGGAACAAAAACAGCGAGTTAAGGCGCGCTTGTCATATGGCGCCGGGCTAGCTGGTAGGTACTTCGGAGGGCAGGCGACACAACAGGAGCAAAGGTTCGATGCTCGGGGTGAGGATCCTGATCAATTTGCAGGCTGGTTTGAGCAGGCCACGTTGAACTCGACGCCTGCAATCAGAAGGCAGTGCGTGAGTGAGTGTCTGGAAACCATCGAGGTGGTCGATCCCTTTTTTTGACCCGTTGGCTCAACCGGCAAAGCGTGATCGGGGATTTGTTCGACCAGAATTGACTTTCAGCTTGGTACTAACGGGGCGCACTTTATCCACCCGCTGACACAATTGCAAGCTTTAATTGGAACCGTTTGTCAACCCGGGCATGGCAATTGTGTCGTTCAGTTGTGATTCAACGCCCAGGTCGTATCTTCATTTTGAAGCGCCAGCGGCAGGTTGGGATGGCGTTTTGCCGGTTTTTCGCTGCACAAGAGCTGAAACGCACTTTTTTCCACAGGCTTTATAGCGATTGGAAATTGACTTGTGCACATTAACGCGATTAGCTGCCATCTCACTGTCACATTCTGTCCTAACAGCTTGATTTCAAGCGGCGAAATATTAAGTCAATGAAAATCATCGCTTTTTTTTGTTGGTGAAAAAATCGTCAGTTTGAACGCAGGCCCCATTCTGCCTGCGTTTGCGGGGGTTAAAGGGGCGTTGTCCACTGAGTTATCCACAGCTTCTGTGGATTGTCCCAAGCGCTTGCTCTAGTACGCACCTTTGCGCAGTTGTACTAAGCTTTTTTCCTTCCTCCCAAGATCATCAATCAGAATCTGACGCCAACGCAGCTTCTGCGCATAATGCCGCCAGCGTAATCGTGAGTTGGGGAATTTTATGGCTTTGGACCTCACCAGCCTGTTGCTGGGATTGGGGGCAGCGGCGTTGCCGTTGCTGGGGTTGGCGTGGCAACTGCAGCGCAGGGTAGCGCAACGCGAGGCAGAGGCTGCGCTGCTAGACGAGCGCTTGAGCAATGCGCAGATGGCCCAGGATGGGCTCAACGCCCAACTGGACGCCTGCCGCGACGAGATCAGCGACCTGGGCCAGGCCAATGCGGTGAAGCAGGCCGATCTTGCGGCGCTGCGCCGGGAGGCCGAATTGCTGCGTCAGCAGCACGAACACGCGCGCCAGGCCCAGGAAGACTGGGCGCAGGAGCGCAGCCACAAGGAAGCGGAACTGCGGCGGCTGGACGCCCAATGCGCCTCTCTGGGGGCCGAGTTGCGCGAGCAGCAGGAAAGTCACCAACAGCGCCTCAATGACCTGCAGGGCTCTCGCGACGAGTTGCGTGCCCAGTTCGCGGAGCTTGCGGGGAAAATCTTTGACGAGCGCGAGCAGCGCTTCGCCGAAACCAGCCAGCAGCAATTGGGTCAGTTGCTCAATCCATTGAAAGAACGCATCCAGTCTTTCGAAAAGCGCGTCGAGGAAAGCTATCAGCAGGAAGCCCGTGAACGCTTCTCGCTGGGCAAGGAGCTTGAGCGTCTGCAACAGCTCAACCAGCGCTTGAGCGATGAGGCGACCAACCTCACTCGCGCGCTGAAAGGCCAGAAGACACAAGGCAACTGGGGCGAGCTGATCCTGGAGCGTGTGCTCGAGCATGCAGGGCTGGAAAAAGGCCGCGAGTATCAAACTCAGGTCAGCCTCAAGGGCCCCGATGGCGAGCGTTTCCAGCCCGATGTGCTGATCATGCTGCCCGGCGACAAACAGGTGGTGGTGGACGCCAAGGTCAGCCTGACTGCCTACCAGCAGTACGTTTCGAGCGATGACACGCTGATCGCCCAGAATGCGCTCAAGCAGCATGTGCAGTCGTTGCGCAGCCATGTCAAAGGCTTGTCCGGGAAGGATTACAAACGCCTGGAAGGGCTGCACAGCCTGGATTTCGTGTTGTTGTTCGTGCCTATCGAGGCGGCGTTTTCGGCGGCGTTGCAGGCTGAGCCGACGCTGTTTCAGGAGGCCTTCGACCGCAACATCGTGATCGTCAGCCCGACTACCCTGCTGGCGACCCTGCGGGTGATCGACAGCCTGTGGAAGCAGGAGCGCCAGAGCCAGAACGCCCGGGAAATTGCCGAGCGGGCAGGGTGGCTGTACGACAAGTTCGTGCTGTTCATCCAGGACCTTGACGAGGTGGGCAACCGTTTGCAGCAACTGGACAAGGCCTATGGCGCGGCGCGCAACAAGCTGGTCGAAGGGCGTGGCAATCTGGTGAGCCGCAGCGAACAACTCAAGTTGCTGGGTGCGCGAGCGAGCAAGAACCTGCCTGCGGATCTGCTGGAACGGGCGCTGACGGATGAGGAAGGGGCTGGTTCAGTTGCCTGAGTGAACCCCCACCCCTGTAGCAGCACGGCTTGCCGGCGGGAGCGGTATATCAGTCACTGATGAGGTGCCTGACACGACGCTCCCGCCGGCAAGCCGTGCTGCTACGGTTCACGGGTTTGTATACATTTCTGTAATGCACCTTGATCAGGCATTCGTGCACTGTCAGTGAGCATTTGCCCTGTTATTCGCCGTGTTCTGATCCTCTTAAGTCCTTATCCGAGGCCGGTTTGCGGCTGATGAAATAACGATGGCACGCATTCTGCCTATTGGTTCGTATACAACCCATACCTGCTCCCGTACGCAGTGTGGTCAGCCAGTACGCTTCGGGAGCCGGTTTCGTCCGATCAGGGAGAAATGCGATGACCGAGCCATTGCCCAAGGGATACAGCCCGCGCCTCTATAACCGGGATCTGGGGCCGCTGCCGCAGAAGTGGAGCTGGTACAACATCTTTGCCTTCTGGATGAGCGACGTGCACAGCGTCGGCGGCTATGTGTTCGCCGCCAGCCTGTTCGCCCTGGGACTGGCGAGCTGGCAGGTGTTGATCGCCTTGCTGGTGGGCATCTGCATCATCCAGGTGATCGCCAACCTGCTGGCAAAACCGAGTCAGCAGGCCGCCGTTCCGTATCCGGTGATCTGCCGCCTGGCGTTTGGGGTGTTCGGGGCAAACATTCCTGCGGTGATCCGCGGGCTGATTGCCGTCGCCTGGTACGGGGTGCAGACCTACCTGGCTTCCAGCGCGCTGATCATCGTGGTGCTGCGATTCTTCCCACAGATGTCGGTGTATGCCGAGCCGCATTTTGCAGGTTTGTCCTACCTTGGCTGGTTCGGTTTCCTCGCATTGTGGCTGGTGCAGGCGGCGGTGTTCTGGACCGGTATGGACTCGATCCGCCGCTTCATCGATTGGGCAGGGCCGGTTGTGTATGCGGTGATGTTCCTGCTGGCAGGCTGGATTGTCTGGAAAGCCGGTTGGGCCAATATCAGCTTCACCCTGTCGGAAAAGTCGCTGACAGGCTGGGAAGCGGTGTCCCAGGTCATCATGGCAACGGCTCTCGTGGTGTCGTATTTTTCCGGCCCTACGCTCAACTTCGGCGATTTCAGCCGTTACTGCCGCAGCATGTCCGAGGTGCGTCGCGGCAATTTCTGGGGGTTGCCGGTCAACTTTCTGGCTTTCTCCCTGGTGACGGTGGTCATCGTCTCGGGCACCTTGCCGGTGTTCGGCGAGATGCTGCACGACCCGATTGCCACCGTGGCCCGCATCGACAATAACGTCGCGGTGCTGCTGGGGGCATTCGCCTTCGTCACGGCCACCATTGGCATCAACATCGTCGCCAACTTCGTTTCCCCGGCCTTCGACTTCGCCAACGTGGCGCCGAGCAAGATCAGTTGGCGGGTGGGCGGAATGATCGCCGCCGTGGCCTCGATCTTCATCACGCCGTGGAACCTGTTCAACAACCCGGCCGTGATCCATTACACCCTCGATGTGCTGGCGGCTTTCATCGGCCCGCTGTTCGGGATTCTGCTGGTGGATTACTACCTCATCAAAAAGCAGCAGATCGACGTCGATGCGCTGTTCAACGACGGCCCCACCGGGCGCTACTGGTACAGCGGCGGGGTCAATTACACCGCCGTCAAGGCGCTGGTGCTGGCAACTCTGGCCGGAATCGCGATCACCTTCGTTCCGGCGTTGCAGTCCATGGCCAATTTCGCCTGGTTTACCGGGTGTTTCCTGGGTGGTGCGTTGTTCTATCTGTTTGCCCGTCGCAGCCAGGCCCATGAAGGCAGCGTGCTGACGCCTGCGGTTTCGGGATAAACAAAGCGTTACAAATACACCGCCGTTGGTCGGGTAAAACCACGGTTAACGGCGGTTTGAAATGTCTGTTCATAAAGAAGGAAAAATTTTCTGCCGCGACACTCGGTAGCAGGCGTAAAGTGCGACTTAGCACTATGATCTGCCTTAAGCGGACCAGAAGTTGGCTGCCGGCATTTCCCTGAAGGGGGCGTTATATGAACAGCAAACTGCAAGAATGGCTTCACGATGTGGGCGTTGCATTGGGTCTGATCGAGCGGCCGAAGCTGCAACCCATTCCCGTGCGAACCGATGATGACGAGCGTCGTCGCCCTCGCCGCTAACGCTGGACGGCTTTCGCCCTGAGCCGGATGAAAGTCCAGTCGTAAAAATAGCGGTGCTATCGCCCGATAGCCCGCTTTGTCGTTTACCGCCTCGATGCCCGCCCGGCAACGAGACATCCGCGCAACCACGTCCCGGACAGTAATCGAACGCATCTGCGTTCAATGTTGCTTGCGTCCTTTCATCTGCACCAGAATCAGGTCTACCAGGCCTTGCAACGTCAGTTGCTGATAGGGCGATGGGCCCGGCAGGTGGGATATCTGACTTTTGATCTTGCCCGGCACCACGATGCCGAATTCCGATTGCAGGTGGCTGAAGAACTCGCTGAAGTCTTCTTCGTCCAGTTCAAGATCGGTGAGCAGGGCATCGTCCTGGATCGGATCCTTGTCTACCAGAATGATCCCGAGTGTATCGAAAACGTGCTGCTGGATTTCATGACGGTCCATGACAAGCCTCGGCTGTGACGTGTTCGAAAATCACCCCGACGGCATGAAACCAGAGGATTGTCGTAAGACAGCCGGCTGCAACTCACTCCCTGAAATACATCGCCATTGCGGCCTCTTGGCGCGGTGCTGTCCTGATTAAGGCTAGCCCAACTTTGTCCTGGGCGATTGCTTCCCCGCTGGCGATTATTTGTAACCGGACACAAAAAAGAGCGCCCGAAGGCGCCCTTGATCTGTTGCGACAGCGTTACAGCCGGATCAGGCGGCGCTGGTGGCGACCGCGCGCTGTGGCGACACCAGGCTGACCACCACGAAGCTCACCAAGCCAACGGCCAGGCTGTAGTAGATCGGCGTGTTGGCGTCCAGGCCGTCCTTGAACATGAACACCAGGGCAGTGATGAAACCCAGTGCCATGCTGCTGATGGCGCCAGCGGTGGTCGCGCGTTTCCAGTAGATCGCACCGATCAGCGGAATCAGCATGCCGCCGACCAACAGGTTGTACGCCAGGGTCAGGGCGCTGATCACGTCGTTGACCACCAGGGCGATGGCCAGCACCACGATGCCGGTCAGGGCAGTGAACAGGCGGTTGATGCCCAGGCTCGACTGCTTGCCGCCGCGCAGCTTGGGCAGCAGGTCTTCGGTCAGGGTGGTCGAGGCGGCCAGCAGACCGGCGCTGGCGGTGGACATCATGGCGGCCAGGGCGGCGGCGATGACCAGCCCACGAATGCCGTCCGGCAGCGACGCTTTGACGATTGCGGCGAAGGCGGTGTTGGGGTTGGCCAGGTCAGGCAGCAACACGTGAGCGGCCATGCCGATCAGCGCACAGGCCAGGCCATAGATGATGCAGTAGATGCCGGCAACGGAACCTGCCACCTGCGCGACTTTATCGGTGCGGGCGGTGAAGACGCGCTGCCAGATGTCCTGACCGATCAGGATGCCGAAGAAGTAGATCAGGAAGTAGGTGATGATGGTGTCCCAGCCGATGGTGGTCCAGCTGAAGCTCGTCGCTGGCAGCTTGGCGACCAGTTCGTCCCAGCCACCGACGCGGTACAGGCAGATCGGCAACAGGATGAACATCAGGCCGACAGTCTTGATGATGAACTGCACGATGTCGGTCAGGGTCAGCGACCACATGCCGCCGATGGCCGAATACACCACCACGACACCACCGCCCAGCAGCACCGACACCCAGAATGGCAGGTCGAACAGCACTTGCATGACGGTGCCGATGGCCAGGATCGAGGTCACGCCGATCATCAGCGCATAGGCGAGCATGATCACCGCGCTGGCCTGGCGGGCCATCGGGTTGTAGCGGCGTTCGAGGATCTGGGTGACGGTGAAGATGCGCAGCTTGAGCAGCGGTTTGGCGAGGAACAGGTTCAGGGCAATGATGCCCAGGCCCAGCGCGGCGCAGAGCCAGAAGCCCGAGATGCCGTGCACATAGCCCAGGCGCACGGTGCCTACGGTCGAGGCGCCGCCCAGTACGGTGGCAGCCATGGTGCCCATGTACAGGCTCGGGCCCAGGTTGCGGCCGGCGACCAGGTAGTCTTCGTGGGTCTTGGCCTTGCGCATGCCGTACCAGCCCAGCACCAGCATGCCGGCTGCGTAGATCAGCACGACGAAAATATCTAAAGCCATGGAGTGTCTCCAATCATTGTTTTTATAGTGAGTCGCGAATCATCCGGCTGAAATCACGCAGGCGGTCAGCGGTGATGGCTGTTTCTTGTGTTGTGTGCAGATCTGTAGGAGCGCGCTTGCCCGCGACGGCCATCTACCTGTGACATCTCTGGTAGCTGACACATCGCGATCGCGGGCAAGCTTGCTCCTACAGGGTCGGGGGTTGCCAGCGAGCTCCGGTTGATCCCGGAGCGGGCGGCGGGTTTGGTGTCTAGCGGTGGGTAACCCCCGGCAGTACGCAGAGCATCTCGTACAGCAGGTTGGCGCCCAGCAGCGAGGTGTTGCCGGTGGTGTCGTAAGGCGGGGAGACTTCCACCAGGTCGCAGCCGATCAGGTCCAGGCCCTGGCAGCCGCGGATGATTTCGATCGCCTGAATGGTGGTCAGGCCGCCGATTTCCGGGGTGCCGGTGCCAGGTGCCCAGGCCGGGTCAATGCCGTCGATGTCGAAGCTCAGGTACACCGGGCCGCCACCAACTTTCTCGCGCACTTCAGCCATCAGCGGCGCCAGCGACTGGTGCCAGCACTCTTCGGCCTGGACCACACGGAAGCCCTGCTTGCGGCTCCAGTTGAAGTCTTCGGCGGTGTAGCCCTGGGCGCGCAGGCCGATCTGCACCACGCGGTCGCAGTCCAGCAGGCCTTCTTCGACGGCGCGGCGGAAGGTGGTGCCGTGGGCGATTTTCTCGCCGAACATGTGATCGTTGACGTCAGCGTGGGCGTCGATGTGGATCAGCCCGACCTTGCCGTGCTTCTTCTTGATCGCCCGCAGGATCGGCAGGGTGATGGTGTGATCGCCGCCCAGGGTCAGCGGGATGATGCCGTGCTCAAGAAAGCCGTCGTAGGCCTCTTCGATGATGCGCACGGCATCCAGCAGGTTGAAGGTGTTGATGGCGACGTCGCCGATGTCGGCAACCGACAGCGAGTCGAAGGGCGCGGCGCCCGTGGCCATGTTGTAAGGACGGATCATCACCGATTCGGCGCGGATTTCACGTGGGCCGAAACGGGTGCCAGCCCGCAGCGAGGTGCCGATGTCCAGTGGCACGCCAATGAAGGCGGCATCAAGGCCCGCGGCCGATTGCAGGTGTGGCAGACGCATCATGGTTGCGATGCCGGCGAAGCGCGGCATTTCGTTGCCGCCCAGTGGTTGGTGGAAAATCTTGTCCACGGGATTGCCTCATCGGTTGATTATTAATATGAGTAGACCTGTGGCGATTCTGCGAACCGGGCGGCCTGCAAAGAATCGCTGGGGCAAAATACTTAGTTCAGAGATTTCTGAACTATCGTGAAAATCAGGTTAAGCTTTCGCCGATCCCGTTTTCCGGATGCACCATGGCCAACGCACTGCCCGATCTGAAACTGCTGAGAATCTTCGTCTGTGTGGTCCGCCACCAGGGGTTTGCCAGCGCCCAGCAGGAGCTGAACCTCTCGACCTCGGCGATCAGCACCTACATGAGCCAGCTTGAGGCGGCGCTGGGCATCGTGCTGTGCCACCGTGGCCGTGGTGGTTTCAGCCTGACCAGCAAAGGCGAGCTGTTTCATCAGGAAACCCTGCGCCTGCTGGGCGAGCTGGAAGGCTTCGAATTATACGCAGCAGCGCTCAAAGGCGAACTGCGCGGCACCCTGAACCTGGGCGTGCTCGACTCGACGGTCAGCGACCGCGCGCTGCCGTTCGCCGAAGTGATTGGCGCCTACAGCGAAGAGCACCCGGCGGTGCATCTGCATCTGTCGGTCATGAGCCCTTACGAATTGCAGTTGGGCGTGCTGGACAACCGCCTGGACCTGGCCATCGGCTCGTTCTCCACGCGCATGAACGGCCTGCTCTACCAGCCGCTGTACCGCGAACAGCACTGGCTGTATTGCAGCAGCCGGCACCCACTGTTCGCCGAGCGGCGCATTCCGGAACCGGTGATTACCCAGCAGCGCATGGTCGGCCGCGGCTACTGGAGTCAGGCGGAACTGGCGCGCCATGGCTTCAAGCACAGCGCGGCAACGGTGGAAAGTATGGAAGCGCAGCTGATTCTGGTGCTCTCCGGTGCCTATATCGGCTACCTGCCAGAGCACTACGCACAGTCCTGGGTGGACTCCGGGCACCTGCGGGTACTGTTGCCGGCCACCTTCGGCTATCAGGCGCCGTTTTCGATGATCCTGCGCCGGGGTCGCAGTCGCGAGCCGCTGATTCAGACTTTCCGCGACCTGCTCAAAGCCCAGTTGAACCCGCTCTAGGAGGGCGCTCGCCATGTCCCGTGCCCGCTGCGAACGCTGCCATCGCCCGGAAAACCACTGCTTGTGCGGGCTGATTCCGCAACTGGACAGCCGCACCCGCGTGCTGATTCTGCAGCACCCCAGTGAAGTCAATCATGCGCTGAACACTGCTCGCCTTGCCGCGCTGGGGCTGACCAACGCACAGCTGGTAGTGGGCGAGGTGTTCGAGGATCTGGCCGATCTGCTCGATGAGCCGGGCTATCAGCCAAGGCTGTTGTTTCCGGGAGAAGAGGCGCAAGCCCTGGTCAGCCAAAGCGCTGATGATCGTCCGATCCTGCTGGTGGTGCCTGACGGAACGTGGCGCAAGGCGCGCAAGCTGCTGCACCTGAACCCGCTGCTGGCGGCGTTGCCTCGGGTGACGCTGGATAACGCCCCAGGCTCGCGCTATCGGCTGCGCAAGGCGCCGGGGCCGGATGCGTTATCCACCCTTGAGGCCATCGTCCATGCGCTGCACACCCTTGAGCCGCAGCACTCATTCGACGCACTGTTGCGTCCCTTCGATGCCCTGATCGATGGGCAGATCAAGGCCATGGGCGAGGAAACCTTTCGCCGCAATCATTCCTGAGGGTCAGCCGTTGTGGGAGGAGGGGGTGTGTGCGGCGAACTTGCCCGCCTGCATGCGGCGGATGTACGCCTCGGTTTCCCGCTCGGCGTCTTCCTTGGTGAAGAAGGGGCCTTCGAGGGTGTTTTCCCGGGTGCTGAAGAAATACATGCCATTGACGCGTGAGACGCGGTCACTGCGAAAATGCACGGCGGTTTCGGGGTCTTTCTCACGCTTGCTCAACATAGCCTGCTCCGGACGGGGAGTCGGGTGGGACGATTCAGGACGGCTAAACCTGGTTGGGGCCAGCGCGGTCGGCTTTCCACAGCGTGAGACGGAAAGATGGACTGGCTGATTGATACTGTACTCCAAATGAACGCACGAGGCAGGAGGATTTCGCAGCTGCAGGCCGCCACACAATCCTCGTAGCAGCACGGCTTGCCGGCGGGAGCGTCGTGTCAGGCAACGCAAGGTCAACTGATCCACCGCTCCCGCCGGCAAGCCGTGCTGCTACGGGGAAATAGTTGCGTGAGCCTGTCAGCGCTTACCCAGATCCTGCGCCTGGTGAATCCACTGCTGGCGTTGCTCTTCGGTCGAACCACGCACCGGCGAGAACTCCGTCAGGCGGCTCACTTTGATCCCGCAAAACTCCAGGATCGTGTGGGTCATCTGTCGATGCGCCGGTGCCTTGAACACCCAGCGGAAATACCGCGAAGGCGTGTCCATGGTCACCAGAAGCTCGGCGGTGCGGCCCTTGAGCAGTTCGTTGGAGGGATGATGCCGACCGTGGGCCTTGAAGGCGAAACCGGGCATGAACACCCGGTCGAAGAAACCACCGAGCAGGCTCGGCAGCCCGCCCCACCAGACCGGGTACACGAACACCAGATGCTGCGCCCAGTGGATTTCCCGTTGGGCTTGCAACAGGTCGTGTTCCAGCGTCTGGCTTGATTCATAACCGCCGCGCAGCACCGGGTCGAAGTCCAGTTCTTCAAGCTTGAGCACACGCACCACATGGCCCTGGCTGCGCGCGCCCTGGGCGTACGCATCGCCCAGTGCGTGGCAGAAGCTGATGGTCTTGGGCGAGCCGATGACCATCAGGATGCGTTTGCCGTACCCTTCCAGTGGGGTGGCGCCGCTGATCGGCTCAGCCATTGCTGCCGGCCTCGAGCATTTTTTCCGGCCGTACCCAGGCGTCGAACTCGGCATCGGTCAAAAAGCCCAGTTGCAACGCCGCTTCACGCAAGGTCAGGCCTTCGCTGTAGGCCTTCTTGGCGATCTGCGCGGACTTGTCGTAGCCAATATGCGGGTTCAGCGCGGTCACCAGCATCAGGCCGCGTTCCAGATGCTCGGCCATCTTGCCGGCATCCGGTTCCATGCCCGCGATGCAGTGCTCGTTGAAGTTGCGGCAGCCATCGCCCAGCAAGCGGATCGATTGCAACAGGTTATGAATGATCACCGGCTTGAACACGTTCAGTTGCAGATGACCCTGGCTTGCCGCGAAGGAGATGGTGGTGTCGTTGCCCATGACCTGGCACGCCAGCATCGACAAGGCTTCGCACTGGGTCGGGTTGACCTTGCCCGGCATGATCGAACTGCCCGGCTCGTTGGCGGGCAGCTTGACCTCGGCCAGGCCTGCGCGGGGGCCGGAACCCAGCAGGCGCAGGTCGTTGGCGATCTTCATCAGGGTCACGGCCAGCGTCTTCAGCCCGCCAGACAGCGCCGTCAACGGCTCATGCCCGGCCAGTGCGGCAAATTTGTTGTGGGCCGTGACGAAGGGCAGGCCAGACAGCGCGGCCAGTTCCGCAGCCACAGCTTCCGCGAAACCGTGGGGCGAATTGAGGCCGGTGCCGACCGCGGTGCCGCCCTGGGCCAGCTCACACACCGCAGGCAGGGCTGCGCGGATGCTCTTCTCGGCGTAATCGAGCTGGGCGACGTAGGCCGAGAGTTCCTGGCCGAAAGTGATGGGCGTGGCATCCATCATGTGGGTGCGCCCGGTTTTCACCAGCTTCATGTGACGCGAAGATTGCTCGGCGATGCCGGCGGACAGCTCGGCGATGGCCGGCAGCAGGTGTTCCTTGACCGCCTGGGCTGCGGCGATGTGCATCGCCGTGGGGAAGCAGTCGTTGGAACTCTGCGAGCGGTTGACGTGATCGTTGGGGTGCACCGGCGTCTTGCCGCCGCGGCCCTTGCCGGACAGCTCGTTGGCGCGGCCTGCAATCACTTCGTTGACGTTCATGTTGCTCTGGGTGCCGCTGCCGGTCTGCCACACCACCAGCGGGAACTGGTCGTCGAGCTTGCCGCTGAGCACTTCATCGGCGGACTGTTCGATCAGGCGGGCGATTTCGGCTGGCAAATCGCCGTTACGGTCGTTGACCCTGGCTGCGGCCTTCTTGATCAGCGCCAGGGCATGCAGCACCGGTAGCGGCATGTGTTCCTGGCCGATGGCGAAGTTGATGAGCGAACGCTGGGTCTGCGCCCCCCAGTAAGCGTCTTCGGGGACTTCGATCGGACCAATGCTATCGGTTTCGGTACGGCTCACTGGACTCACTCCTTAAACGTCGTTTAGCGCAGTTTAGTACCCAGAGAACCGATCCGGTTCCCGGGAACCGCTGCCAGGGATGAACATGTCCCCACAGTGTGCGACAAAATGTACGAGGCGGTCGTGCGAAACATTCAAGACAGCCCGTCAAACAGCCCCCCGTGCAACCGCTCGTAGGGTCGGGGGTTGAGCGCGAGGTGAAAAGGAGCGCAGAATGTTCGGCCTTGGGGTTCAGCCTCGCTTGCTAGATAAGGAAACTCGATGACCCGTCTTCGCGCCATCTGTGCTGCGGTCGCTCTGGTATGCGCCAGCGGCCAGGCTCTCGCCGCCACCCCCAGCCATGAGGCCAGTGCCGTAGCCTTCCTCAAACTGGCTCACGCCGATCAATTGGGCGCACCGATCTACATGCAGGCGCAGCAGATGTTTGCCCAGCGTTTTGCCGAAACCAAAGCCCCGGATTCCAAGAAAGCCGTTCTGGAAAAGTACCAGGCCCAGGCCAACGCCGCGCTGGACAAGGCCATTGGCTGGGACAAGCTGCAGCCTGACATGGTCAAGCTGTACACCGACAACTTCAGCGAGCAGGAGCTCAAGGACCTGGTCGCGTTCTACCAGTCGCCGCTGGGCAAGAAAGTCCAGTCCAAGATGCCGCAGATCAGCCAGCAATCGTTCCAGATGACTCAGGAAAAACTGCAGCCTGCAGTGCCTGTGGTCACCAAGCTGCTGGCCGACATGACCGACGAGCTGGCCCCGGCCGCCAAGAAAGGCGCGGCGCCTGCCCCGGCCAAGAAGCCATAAGCGAAGCCTGACATGAGCATGCAACAGCGTATCGAATCCGCGTTGGCGGTCTTTCAGCCCGAGTACCTGCAGGTGCTCAATGAAAGCCACATGCACAGTCGCGGCACGGATACTCACTACAAGGCCGTGGTGGTCAGCGAGCAATTCGCCGGCCTTAACGCCGTCAAGCGCCACCAGAAGGTCTATGGCCTGCTCGGTGGCCTGATGGGTGAGTTCCATGCCCTGGCGCTGCACACCTATACCCCGGACGAGTGGGCGAAACTGGGCGCAGCGCCTGCTTCGCCGACCTGCGCCGGGGGGCATGACTGAATTCCCGCCCGGGAATGATGTTGCCCTGATCGCGAGCAAGCTCACTCCTACAGGATCGCGTAACCCCTGTAGGAGCGCGCTTGCCCGCGACGCGATCTGCCTGCGCCATCGTTGTTGACTGACACCCCGCCATCGCGGGCAAGCGCGCTCCTACAGGCCGATGCCGTAGCGAATTCGACACCAGCCCGCCTGCACCCCGCCGATTTTTGCTAGAATCCGCGCCGCGTTGCCTGGTCGGCACGCTTTTATCTGAAATTTTCATCCGGTAGGCCCTTTGCGAGGGTCACCACCTGGAGACGCAACATGACCCAAACCGCACCCATCGTTGTCGCGGCGCTGTACAAATTCGTCACCCTTTCGGACTACGTCGAGCTGCGCGAGCCGCTGCTTCAGGCCATGGTCGAAAACGGCATCAAGGGCACGCTGCTGATCGCCGAAGAGGGCATCAACGGTACCGTTTCCGGCACTCGCGAGGGCATCGACGGCCTGCTGGCGTGGCTGCGCAACGACCCGCGCATGATCGACATCGATCACAAGGAATCGTACTGCGACGAGCAGCCGTTCTACCGCACCAAGGTCAAGCTCAAGAAGGAGATCGTCACCCTGGGCGTGCCGGGCGTGGACCCGAACAAAAAGGTCGGCACCTACGTCGAGCCGCAGGACTGGAACGCCCTGATCACCGACCCCGAAGTGCTGCTGATCGACACCCGCAACGACTACGAAGTGTCCATCGGCACCTTCGAAGGCGCCATCGACCCGAAGACCACGACCTTCCGCGAGTTCCCTGATTACATCAAGGCCAACTTCGACCCGTCGAAACACAAGAAAGTGGCGATGTTCTGCACCGGCGGGATTCGCTGCGAAAAAGCCTCGAGCTACATGCTCGGCGAGGGTTTCGAGGAGGTGTATCACCTCAAGGGCGGCATTCTCAAATACCTCGAAGAAGTCCCCCAGGAAGAAAGCCAGTGGCGTGGCGACTGCTTCGTGTTCGACAATCGCGTGACCGTGCGCCACGACCTCACCGAAGGCGACTACGATCAATGTCATGCATGCCGCACGCCGATCAGCGTTGAAGACCGCGCCAGCGAGCACTACTCGCCGGGTGTCAGCTGCCCGCATTGCTGGGAGACGCTGAGCGAGAAGACCCGCCGCAGCGCCATCGATCGCCAGAAGCAGATCGAACTGGCCAGGGAGCGCAACCAGCCGCATCCGATCGGGCGCAACTACCGTCTGCTCGATGGCCAGAAGAACGAGCAGGCTGACACCGACACGCACACCCACGAGGCCTGAACCATGAACGCCCGCCTGCTTTATGTAATGGACCCGATGTGTTCCTGGTGCTGGGGATTCGCCCCGGTGGCGGATGCACTGGTCGAGCAGGCGAGGGCGGCGGGCGTCGAGCTGCACCTGGTGGTGGGCGGTTTGCGCACCGGCAGTGGCGCGGCGCTCGAGCCTTCCACCAAACGCTACATTCTCGAACACTGGCACGCGGTGCAGGACACCACGGGCCAGGCGTTCAGGTTCGAAGATGCCTTGCCGGACGGTTTCGTCTACGACACCGAGCCTGCCTGCCGCGCCATCGTGGCCGCGCGCAGCCTGGCGCCGGACGTCGCCTGGAAGCTGGTCCGGGAAATCCAGCAGGCGTTCTACCTGCATGGCCGCGACGTGACCCAGGCCCAGGTGCTGGCCGAACTGGCCGAGCGCGCAGGCTTGCCGCGCATCGAGTTCGCCGAGGCGTTCGACAGCCCCGAGCAGCACGCGGCCACTGCTTCGGACTTCTCCTGGGTCCAGGACCTGGGCATCGCCGGCTTTCCGACCTTGCTTGCCGAGCGCAACGGCCAACTGGCCCTGCTGACCAACGGCTATCAGCCTCTGGAAGAACTCGCGCCGTTGCTCAGCCGCTGGCTGGAGCGCGCGGCCTGTGCGTGATTCCGTCGACATCGAAACCCCGGGCAAACGCGCTGCCGACGACCACCTTGCCCATGTCGATCGCCTGGACTGGACGCAAATCCGCCGTCTGGCCCTGACCCACAAGAAAGCCCTGTGGATCGCCAATGGCGTCGCGTTCCTCGCGGTGCTGTGTTCGGTGCCGATCCCGTTGCTGCTGCCGTTGCTGGTCGACGAAGTGCTGCTGGGCAAGGGCGATGCGGCATTGCTGTTCATGAACCACTTTCTGCCTGAAAGCCTGCACAAGCCGGTGGGCTACATCGCCCTGATGCTGATGGCCACCTTGTGCCTGCGCCTGGGCGCCTTGCTCTTCAACGTGATTCAGGCGCGGCTGTTCGCCGGGCTGTCCAAGGACATCGTCTATCGCATCCGTGTCCGGCTCATCGAACGGCTCAAGCGCATCTCGCTGGGTGAATACGAAAGCCTGGGCAGCGGCACGGTGACCGCGCATCTGGTCACGGACCTGGACACGCTGGACAAGTTTGTCGGCGAGACCCTGAGCAAATTCCTGGTCGCCATGCTTACGCTGACCGGCACCGCCGCGATTCTGGTGTGGATGCACTGGCAACTGGCGCTGCTGATCCTGCTGTTCAACCCGCTGGTGATCTACGCCACGGTCAAGCTGGGCAAGCGAGTCAAACACCTGAAGAAGCTGGAAAACGACAGTACTTCGCGTTTTACCCAGGCGCTGACCGAAACCCTGGACGCCATTCAGGAAATCCGCGCGGGCAATCGTCAGGGTTACTTTCTGGGTCTGCTCGGCGGGCGTGCCAAAGAAGTGCGCGACTACGCCGTGGCTTCGCAGTGGAAGAGTGACGCGTCGGGCCGTGCCAGCGGGCTGCTGTTCCAGTTCGGCATCGATATCTTCCGCGCGGCAGCGATGCTCACGGTGCTGTTCTCCGACCTGTCCATCGGCCACATGCTCGCAGTGTTCAGCTACCTGTGGTTCATGATCGGCCCGGTGGAGCAGCTGTTGAACCTGCAATACGCCTTCTATGCGGCCGGCGGCGCGCTGACCCGTATCAATGAGCTGCTGGCCCGCGCCGACGAGCCGCAATATGAAGGCCGTCTCAACCCGTTTCTGGGCCGCGAAACCGTCGGCATCGATGTACGCGGCCTGTGCTTCGGCTACAACGAAGAGCCGGTGCTCGATCACCTTGACCTGTCGATCACGCCGGGCGAGAAAGTCGCCATCGTCGGTGCCAGCGGCGGCGGCAAGAGCACCCTCGTGCAGCTGCTGCTCGGGCTGTACAGCCCCAAGGCGGGCAGCATCCGCTTCGGCGGCGCTACCCTCGAAGAGATCGGCCTGGAAACGGTTCGTGAAAATGTCGCGGTGGTGCTGCAACACCCGGCATTGTTCAACGATACCGTGCGGGCCAACCTGTCGATGGGCCGCGAGCGCAGTGACGAGGCCTGCTGGCAGGCACTGGAAATCGCGCAACTGGACGCCACCATCCACGCCTTGCCGCAAGGGCTGGACAGTGTGGTGGGCCGCTCTGGCGTGCGCCTGTCAGGAGGCCAGCGCCAGCGGCTGGCAATCGCGCGCATGATCCTGGCCGATCCCCGGGTGGTGATTCTCGACGAGGCCACCTCGGCGCTGGACGCCGCCACCGAGTACAACCTGCACCAGGCCCTGAACCGGTTTCTCACGGGCCGGACCACGCTCATCATCGCCCACCGTCTGTCGGCGGTGAAGCAGGCTGACCGGGTGCTGGTGTTCGACGGTGGCAGCATTGCCGAGGATGGCGATCACCAGCAACTGATTGCTGACGGTGGCCTGTACGCGCGCCTCTACGGGCATCTGCAACAACTCTGATACAGCTTGTCGGTTTTTTTCGCGACAACCCCTAAATGGCGTTTCGCCAGTGGAACACGTCAATTCTTGGGCTATGCTTGAGCCGTGAAATACCGGATTCTGTGAAAAGCGTCATATTTACGTCTCGACTTTCCCGTATTAACACTCAAGGTCGTGTACAAGGTGTGAGAAGCAACCCGCTGCATCGTGGAAATTAGCCGAGTCCCTATAGGCCAGGAAGGTCGCCTGCGCTTGGGGAGCGAGTACTGGCAGTGCTGATGAAAGGGACACCATGAAGCAAAAGCGGATTCTCGAGAAGCCTCGTCTTCTCGGCATCGTCTGGCCGTTTATCGCGGTGGTGCTGTTACAGGCACTGCTGGGTTGCATCAGCCTTTATATGATGTCGGCCGTGCGCAGTTACGTAGGCGGGGAAAGCCTCTGGTCCAAAGGCCAGAAAGACGCTATTTATTATCTGAATCTGTACGCCAACAGCCGCGACGAGATCGACTACCTGAAGTACCAGCAGGCGATTGCCATCCCCCAGGGCGGCCATGACCTGCGCATCGCCATGGATCAGCCGGTCCCGGACATTCCACGCGCCACTGCGGGCATCCTGCAGGGTGGTAACCATCCCGACGATGCCCGGGGCATCATCTGGCTCTACCTCAATTTCCGTCATTTCAGCTACCTGGAAAAGGCCATCGACCTGTGGAAGATCGGTGACAACTACCTGGTGCAGCTCGACGAAGTCGCCCGGGACATGCACAAGCGGATCCTCGACGGCAGCGCCACCAATGGCGACGTACTGGGCTGGCGGCAGCGAATCAACGCTATCAACGAAGGGGTGACGCCGGCGGCCATGGCGTTCAGCGATGCCTTGGGCGAAGGCTCGCGCGTCATCCTGCGGATTCTGTTGGTGGTCAACCTGACCACCGCCGTGCTGCTGATCATCCTGGCGCTGCTGCGTACCCATAAATTACTGGAACAGCGCCACGCCTTCGCCACCGCCCTGCAAATGGAGAAGGAGCGGGCGCAGATCACCCTGGAATCCATCGGGGACGGCGTGATCACCACCGATGTCGACGGCTCGATTGCCTACATGAACCCGGCCGCCGAGCAGATGACCCACTGGAAGAACGAGCAGGCGTCCGGCCTGCCGCTGGCGGCGCTGTTCAACCTGCTGGACGAGAACGACCAGCGCGACAGCTCGACCCTGATCGAACATGTGCTGAGCGGCAAGCTTGGTGGCGGCAGCGAGAATTCCAAGCTGATCCAGCGCCTGGACGGCAGTACGGTGTCGGTGGCCCTGGTGGGATCGCCGATCCGCACCGAAGGCAAGGTCAGTGGCGCGGTTCTGGTGTTGCACGACATGACCCAGGAGCGCCAGTACATCGCCAACCTGTCATGGCAGGCGACCCATGACGCGCTGACCGGCCTGGCCAACCGCCGGGAATTCGAGTATCGGCTGGAGCTGGCGCTCAACGGCCTTGGCCATCAGCCGGGGCGCCATGCGGTGATGTTCCTGGATCTGGACCAGTTCAAGCTGGTCAACGACACCAGTGGGCATGCCGCAGGCGATGAGCTGCTGCGGCACATCTGCGCCCTGTTGCAGCAGGGTATTCGCGAGGGCGACACCCTGGCGCGGCTGGGGGGCGACGAGTTCGGCATCCTGCTGGAGCACTGCTCGCCCGAGGCTGCGGAGAAGATCGCCGAAGGCTTGCGTCAGACCGTCGAAACCCTGCATTTCGTCTGGAAGGGCAGGCCGTTCGTGACCACCGTCAGTATCGGCCTGGTGCACGTTTCCACATCGCCTACCACTCTTGAGGCCTCGCTGCGGGCCGCCGACATGGCCTGCTACATGGCCAAGGAGAAGGGCCGCAACCGGGTGCAGGTCTATCACGACAACGACTCGGAACTGTCCACCCGCTTCGGCGAAATGGCCTGGATCCAGCGCCTGCACATGGCCCTGGAAGACAACCGCTTCTGCCTGTACTCCCAGGAAATCGCCTCGCTGGGCCGCGATCCGGAGAAACACCACGGGCATGTGGAAATCCTGCTGCGCCTGCGCGACGAGTCCGGCCGGCTGATCCTGCCCGACAGTTTCATCCCCGCCGCCGAGCGCTACGGGATGATGACCACCCTGGACCGCTGGGTGGTGCAGAACGTCTTCAAGATCATTGCCGACTGCCTGAACGACAACCACGCGCCAGGGCCGCTGGCGGTCTGTGCGATCAATCTGTCGGGCAGCAGCATCGGTGACGATGCTTTTCTCGAATATTTGCGACAGCAGTTCCAAATCTACGCAATACCTCCTGAACTTATCTGTTTCGAGATCACCGAAACCAGTGCGATCGCCAATTTGGGCAGCGCCATTCGTTTCATCAACGAACTCAAAAGTCTGGGATGCCGCTTTTCACTGGATGACTTCTGTGCAGGCATGTCGTCATTCGCTTACTTGAAACACTTGCCTGTGGATTTCCTCAAGATTGACGGCAGTTTCGTCAAAGACATGCTCGACGACCCGGTCAACCGGGCAATGGTGGAAGTGATCAACCATATCGGGCACGTCATGGGCAAACAGACGATCGCCGAGTTCGTCGAAAGCCCCCAGATAGAGCAGGCGTTATTGGAAATCGGTGTGGACTACGCTCAGGGGTACGTTATCGAGCGACCGCAATTATTCACCTGTGAATGTCTGCACGCACGGCCCGCGAGGCAGACCCCAATGCTGTTCAGCGCACCTGGGACTTTTCGCTGAACGGCCCCATGGCAACACAACTTAAGGAGCTACACAGTGATCGATATGTTCATAAGAACCGGTCCGCTGATGGATGCCAGCAGTTACCCCGCTTGGGCACAGCAATTGATCAAGGATTGCAGTGAGGCCAAAGCACGCGTGGTAGGGCATGAACTGTATCAACGTATGCGTGATGGGCGACTCAGTACCAAAACCATGCGCCAGTATCTGATTGGCGGATGGCCTGTGGTCGAACAGTTTGCAGTCTATATGGCGCATAACCTGACCAAGACCCGTTTCGCCCGTCATCCGGGTGAAGACATGGCGCGTCGCTGGCTGATGCGCAACATTCGAGTAGAACTCAATCATGCCGATTACTGGGTAAACTGGAGCGCGGCCCATGGGGTCACGCTGGAAGACCTGCAGGCGCAGCGGGTACCGTCAGAGTTGCACGCACTGAATCACTGGTGCTGGCACAGTTGTTCGTCGGAGCCTCTGGTCGTCGCCATCGCAGCCACCAACTACGCCATTGAAGGGGCGACCGGCGAGTGGTCGGCAGTCGTGTGCTCGCAAGAGACATACGCGGACATGTTCCCGCCGGATATCCGCAAGCGCGCCATGAAGTGGCTCAAGATGCATGCGCAGTACGATGACTCGCACCCTTGGGAAGCCCTGGAAATCATCTGCACGCTGGCGGGCAACAACCCCAGCGAGCAGTTGCAGGCTGACCTGCGAATGGCGGTGTGCAAGAGTTACGAGTACATGTATCTGTTTCTGGAACGCTGTATGGTTCTGGAGCGGCCTCAGGAAGCCAACGCACCGCTGCGCGAGCATCGGTTTGCGGCTCGCGCCTGAGTTCGCTCAGCCGGCCATTTCCAGACGGTTGCGGCCCTGGCGCTTGGCGGCGTACAGGGCCGAATCGGCGCGACGCAACAGGCTGTCGGGGGATTCCCCCGGCAGCAGCGTCGAGCAACCGAGGCTGACGGTCAGTTCCACCGCCCGTCCGTTGACCGGATAGGTGAGCTGCAGTGCCGCATTGCGCAGGCGCTCGCCGACGAGTGCGGCCGGGTCCCGTGCCGTGTTGGTCAGCACGATCAGAAATTCCTCACCGCCAAACCTGAACACCTGGTCGATGTTGCGCAAACGATCCTTGATCGAATCGGCCACCATCCGCAGTACTTCATCGCCCGTGGCATGGCCGTGGGTGTCATTGATGCTTTTGAAATGATCGATGTCGAGCATCAGCACCGATAGCGGCTGCTGCTGGCGTCGGGCAATTTCGATTTCCCGGGTCAGGGACTGTTCCATCGCGATGCGATTGCCCGCGCCGGTCAGGGGATCGCGCAGTGCGCTGAGGTTCGCCTGACGGTAAAGCAGGGCGTTGCGAAGCGGGTACAGCAGGCTGACCAGCAGGGATTCGAGCTGTGAAAGCTCTTCTTCGCTGAAGCGTCGGTCACGCTGGAACTCCAGTTCGCCGACCTGGACGCCTTCGTGGGTCATCGAGTAGCTGGCGTGGTGGCGCGAGCGCTCGCCCAGTTCCAGTTTCAGGTCGGTGCCGGCGTGCTGGTAGTGCAGGGCTCTGAGCGGGATCAGGTGTTGTACGTAGTTGAAGAACATCCCCAGGATCTTTTCGGCTTCCAGGCTGGTCTGCAGGTGCAGGCCGAGTCTGCGCTGCAGTTGCTCGAAGTCCATGGGTTGTTGCGCGCAGCTGTCAGCCTTGGCGAAGCCAAAGCGCTGCAGTCGTGCGGTGTCGAATTCAAAGGCATTGGCCCGTGTCGGAAAACTCATGTTTTCGCTCCTTCGCCTCTCATCGGGCTTGTGTAGGACAAAGCGAAAGATGTGCCAACTTGGTCATTTGAATGGATGGTCATAGGAATCAAGCAGTTAGCGCACGCAGGTGAGTGATCGGTGGCGGGTGGTGCCTTGGAATTGACTAACGTACCGTTTTGCAGGCCAAGGGGCTACAAAGAAGCGACGGAAAACCGCCGAGGGGACGGGAGGCTTGGGTTTCAATGATCGTTCCCACGCTCCGCGTGGTAACGGCTGTCTTGACGCTCCGCGTCTTTGGGTGACGCCGTTGTTGTGTGCATATCCGTTTTCGCGGTGGTTTTAGCTTAGGGTTTCGCCCCTTACGGGCGACCTACTTTCCTTACGGGGAAAGTAGGCAAAGCCATTGCGACAGGCTGGGGCCCTTCGGGCTTCCCTCGACTCCGGCGCCGTTCCGGGGGCACGCCGTCCCGTCCATCTGAGCGCCGTCCCTGGCCAGCACGGCTAGCGGCATCCCTGCCGCTCATCCCCCTCCACGACACCTGCGCTCGGCCTGGCGCCTTAACGTCGCGCTCTGCGGCGCCTGTGCCATCGCGCACGAAGATCAAAAGCTCACCACCGAACCGTAGCAGCACGGCTTGCCGGCGTCGGCGATCTTGAGTGCGCCATCGCGGGCAAGCGCGCTCCTACAGATGCGAACACCGTCCCGTAGCAGCACGGCTTGCCGGCGGGGGCGATTTTGAGGACGCCATCGTCCGAATGCGGCCCAGGCCAACCGCGCTCCTACAGATGCGAACACCGCCCCGTAGCAGTCCGGCTTGCCGGCGTCGGCGATCTTGAAGACGCCCCCGCCGGCAAGCCGTGCTGCTACGGGGTTGTGGTCATTTTTTCTGGGCGTCGAATGCCTGGCCGTTGATGCCGCTGCTGTCGGGGCCCATCAGGTAGAGGTAGACCGGCATGATTTCTTCGGGTGTCGGGTTGTTCAGCGGGTTTTCCGCCGGGTACGCCTGGGCGCGCATGTCGGTTCGGGTGGCGCCGGGGTTGATGCTGTTGGCGCGTACCGAGGCGACATCTTCGAGTTCGTCGGCCAGGGTCTGCATCAGGCCTTCGGTGGCGAATTTCGAGACGCCGTAGGCGCCCCAGTAGGCCCGGCCCTTGCGGCCCACGCTGCTGGAGGTGAACACCACCGAGGCGTCTGCGGACAGCTTGAGCAGCGGCAGAAGGGTTGCGGTGAGCATGAAGGTCGCGTTGACGTTGATGTGCATCACGCGCATGAAATTCACGCCCGACAGCTGCTCGACCGGGGTGCGCGGGCCGATGATCGAGGCGTTGTGCAGCAGCCCGTCCAGGCGGCCGAACTCGGCTTCGATCATCGCTGCCAGTTCGTCGTACTGGTGGGGCAGGGCGGTTTCCAGGTTGAACGGAATCACCACCGGTTGCGGGTGCCCGGCGGCTTCGATCTCATCGTAGAGCGCGGACAGGCTGGCTTCGGTCTTGCCGAGCAGCAGCACGGTTGCGCCGTGGGCGGCGTAGGTTCTGGCGGCTGCGGCGCCAATGCCGCGGCCTGCGCCGGTCACCAGAATGACGCGATCCTTGAGCAGTTCGGGGCGGGCGGAGTAGTTGAACATTGTGAGCCTCTTCAGTTCTTGAACAGTCTCTGTAGGAGCGCGCTTGCCCGCGATGTCGTGGGGTCAGCCACCACCGATGTCACAGGTATACCGTCATCGCGGGCAAGCGCGCTCCTACAGGCGTTGCATTCAGCAACTGCACAGCGCGTTATCGAGCACCCGGCGCAATTCCAGCGGGTGATCCACCACCACGTCGGCGCCCCAGTGATCGGGGTTGTCGTGGGGATGAATATAGCCGTAGCGCACGGCGGCGGTGCGAGTGCCGGCATCGCGGCCGGATTCGATATCCCGCAGGTCATCGCCGACGAACAGCACGCTGGCCGGGTCCAGGTCGAGCATCTTGCAGGCCAGCAGCAGTGGCTCGGGGTCCGGCTTGCTTTTGGTCACGTGGTCCGGGCAGATCAGCACGGCCGAGCGTGTGTCCAGGCCAAGCTGCTCCATGATGGGCTGGGCGTAACGCACCGGCTTGTTGGTCACCACCCCCCAGACCAGCTTCGCCTTCTCGATGTCATCGAGCAGCTCTTCCATGCCTTCGAAGAGCTTGCTGTGAACGGCGCAGTCCTGCTGATAACGCTCCAGGAACTCCTGGCGCAGGGCCTCGAATTCCGGCTCGTTTGGCGAAATGGCAAATGCCGCCGAGACCATGGCCTTGGCGCCGCCGGAAATCTCGTCACGAATCAGTTTGTCATCGATGGGCGGGAAGCCACGCTCGGCCAGCATGGCCTGGCAGATGGCGATGAAATCCGGCGCGGTGTCGAGCAGCGTGCCGTCCATGTCGAAAAGAACTGCCCTCAAGCGCATGATTCAGGCCCCCTTGAGCGTCTGGATCATGTAGTTGACGTCGACGTCCGAGGCCAGCTTGTAGTGCTTGGTCAGCGGGTTGTAGGTCAGCCCGATGATGTCCTTGACCTCGAGCCCCGCCTGGCGGCTCCATGCACCCAGCTCGGACGGGCGGATGAATTTCTTGAAGTCATGGGTGCCGCGCGGCAGCAGATTCATGATGTATTCGGCGCCGATGATGGCGAACAGGTACGCCTTCGGGTTGCGGTTGATGGTGGAGAAAAACACCTGGCCGCCCGGCTTGACCATGCGGTAGCAGGCGCGGATCACCGAGGACGGGTCAGGCACGTGCTCCAGCATCTCAAGGCAGGTGACCACATCGAACTGCTCGGGCATCTCCTCGGCCAGGGCCTCGGCGGTGATCTGCCGGTATTCCACGCTGACCCCGGATTCGAGCTGGTGCAACTGGGCCACGGCCAGCGGCGCCTCGCCCATGTCGATGCCGGTCACCGTCGCGCCGCGCAAGGCCATGGCCTCGCTGAGGATGCCGCCGCCGCAGCCGACGTCCAGCACCTTCTTGCCCGCAAGGCTGACGCGCTCGTCGATCCAGTTCACCCGCAGCGGGTTGATGTCGTGCAGCGGCTTGAATTCGCTGTTGCGATCCCACCAGCGATGGGCCAGGGCTTCGAATTTGGCGATTTCGGCGTGGTCGACGTTGCTCATGTGTGATCCCTCTAAACTTGAATTTCGGTGGCCGGTCATGGGTCTGGCCATGATCGCGCGGCAATGTGACGATGCTGTTCGGTTCAGGTGCTGGCGGCGATGCGATTGCCCCAGGCCCTGGCGGTTCGGGTCAGGGCCTGTTCATCCATGCGCGTCAGGCGCTTGTCCTGCAGGAGTTGCTTGCCCGCGACCCAGACGTGACTGACACAGTCCCGGCCGCTGGCATAAATGAGTTGTGACACCGGGTCGTAGATCGGCTGCTGCGCCAGGCCCGACAGGTCGAACGCGACGATGTCGGCGGCCTTGCCCAGTTGCAGGGACCCTGTGACGGCTTCGATGCCCAGCGCCCGGGCGCCATTGAGCGTGGCCATGCGCAGGGCGCGATGGGCGTCCAGGGCAGTGGCCGAGCCTGCGACGGCCTTGGCCAGCAAGGCGGCGGTGCGGGTTTCGCCCAGCAGGTCCAGGTCATTGTTGCTGGCGGCGCCGTCGGTGCCCACCGCCACGTTGACCCCGGCCTGCCACAGGCGCTCCACGGGGCAGAAACCGCTGGCCAGCTTGAGGTTCGACTCGGGACAGTGAATCACGCTGGAGTTGCTTTCCACCAGTATCGCCAGGTCTTCGTCGCTGATCTGGGTCATGTGCACGGCCTGGAAACGCGGCCCCAGCAAGCCCAGGCGCTGAAGGCGGGCGAGGGGGCGTTCCTGGCACTGTTGCACGGCGTCGTGCACTTCAAAGGCGGTTTCATGGACATGCATGTGAATCATCGCGTCCAACTCGTCGGCAATCACCCGGATCTTCTCCAGGTTCTCGTCACTGACGGTGTACGGCGCGTGCGGGCCCATGGCGATGGAAATGCGCTCGTGGTGCGCCAGATCGTTGAACAGTTCGACGCCGATGTGCAGCGATTCATCGGCGTTGCGCGCGCCGGGAATCGGGAAGTCCAGTACCGGAACGGTGATCTGGGCGCGCATTCCACTGTTATGCACGCGTTCGGCGGCGACCTTTGGGAAGAAATACATGTCAGAGAAACAGGTGATGCCGCCCTTGAGCTGTTCGGCGATGGCGATATCGGTGCCGTCGCGAACGAAATCCTCATCCACCCACTTGGCTTCGGCGGGCCAGATATGGTCCTTGAGCCAGGTCATCAGCGGCAGATCGTCCGCAAGCCCCCGGAACAGGGTCATCGCGGCGTGGCCGTGGGCATTGATCAGGCCCGGGGCGAGCAACATGCCGGGCAGTTCGCGCACTTCTATGGCATTTTGCCGTAAGGCCTCGGCTTTCGGGCCGATGTAGACAATCATGCCGTCACGGATGCCGATACCGTGCTGCTTCAGGACCACGCCGGCGGGTTCGACCGGCACCAGCCAGTCTGGCAGCAGCAACAGGTCGAGCGGTGCAGCGGAGTGGGGCATGGGGCGGCATCCATTGGCTTATTACGGGGAGGGCGAAGTATACCCGAGCGTCCGGACGGACGGCTCGCTATAATCCGCGGCTTTTTTCATCTGCTGGCTTGTGTTTCGATTTCAAAATCATATGTGGGGTGTGCAATGCGCGATCGATTACTGGCTGCGGAAAAAGTGAAGGCCATCGATTGGCGGGACGGCACGCTGTACCTGCTGGATCAGCGGGTCCTGCCGCACGAGCAGACCTGGCAAGCCTGTGACACGGCCCTCAGTGTGGCCCAGGCTATCAGCAACATGGTCGTGCGCGGCGCGCCGGCCATCGGCATCGCGGCAGCCTATGGCCTGGTGCTGGCGGTCATCGAGCGTTACGCCGCAGGCGGCGACTGGCAGATGGCGCTGGAAGAAGACTTCGACCTGCTGGTCAACGCCCGGCCTACCGGCGTTAACCTGTTCTGGGCGCTGAACCGCATGCGCGAGCGCCTCTATCGCCTCAAGGATCACGAAGATCCGCGCGCCGTCATGGAAGCCGAGGCGCTGGCGATCCACGAAAGCGACCGCGAAGCCAACCTGACCATGGCCCAGTTGGGCGCCGAGCTGATCCGCAAGCATCAGGGCAACCTGCAGACGGTGTTCACCCATTGCAACACCGGCGCGCTGGCCACCGGCGGTTTCGGCACGGCCCTGGGCGTGATCCGCGCAGCTTATATAGAAGGCATGATCGAGCGCGTGTATGCCGGGGAAACCCGCCCGTGGCTGCAGGGCTCGCGCCTGACGGCCTGGGAGCTGGCCAACGAAGACATCCCGGTCACGGTGACGGCGGATTCGGCGGCTGCGCACCTGATGAAGACCAAGGGCATCACCTGGGTCATCGTCGGCGCGGATCGCATCACCGCCAATGGCGACATCGCCAACAAGATCGGCACCTATCACCTGGCGGTGGCGGCGATGCACCACGGCGTGCGTTTCATGGTGGTTGCGCCCAGCTCGACCATCGACATGAACCTGGCCAGCGGCGAGGACATCCTGCTCGAGGAGCGCGACGGTCGCGAATTGCTGGAGCTCAACGGCCAGCCGGTCGGTGCGCAGGTCGATGCCTTCAACCCGGTGTTCGATGTGACGCCTGCGGACCTGATCGATGCCATCGTGACCGAGAAAGGCATCGTCGAGCGTCCCGATACGGCCAAAATGGCGCAACTGATGTGCCGTAAGCGCCTGCATTGAGCCCATTGTCGTCAGTGCTACCGACGTTCCGGGGGAGGGCTGTCGGGCCCTGTAAGCCCTTCTCAGGCGCCTAATGGCGAAATGGCTCACTTTCAAGGGCTTCAAACACTTCGTGCCTGACGGCGTTTGTGGTAATATCCGGCGGTTTCCAGGAGGGCGCACTGCGGCCCTCTTCATTGCGCAAATCCATGGCTTAACTCGCTGATTTGTCGTAAGTCGCCCCAGGCACAGGCCTGCGGCGGCGAGCTTCGTTTATCCCGGATGGATGCGCGAAGTTTCACCAGAAAAAGGAATCAGGCTTCTCATGGGCGAACTGGCCAAAGAAATCCTCCCGGTCAATATCGAAGACGAGCTGAAACAGTCCTACCTCGACTACGCGATGAGCGTCATCGTCGGACGTGCTCTGCCCGATGCGCGCGACGGCTTGAAGCCCGTGCACCGGCGTGTTCTGTACGCGATGAGCGAACTGGGTAACGACTGGAACAAGCCGTACAAGAAATCCGCCCGTGTGGTCGGTGACGTCATCGGTAAGTACCACCCCCATGGCGACACCGCTGTCTACGACACCATCGTGCGTATGGCACAACCTTTCTCCCTGCGCTACCTGCTGGTAGACGGCCAGGGCAACTTCGGTTCGGTCGACGGCGACAACGCCGCGGCCATGCGATACACCGAAGTGCGCATGACCAAGCTGGCCCACGAGCTGCTGGCGGACCTGCACAAGGAAACCGTCGACTGGGTGCCCAACTACGACGGCACCGAGCAGATCCCGGCGGTCATGCCGACCCGTATCCCCAACCTGCTGGTCAACGGTTCCAGCGGTATCGCCGTGGGCATGGCGACCAACATCCCGCCGCACAACCTGGGCGAAATCATTGATGGCTGCCTGGCGCTGATCGACAACGGCGACCTGACCGTCGACGAGCTGATGCAGTACATCCCCGGCCCCGATTTCCCGACTGCGGGCATCATCAACGGCCGCGCCGGCATCGTCGAAGCCTACAAGACCGGTCGTGGCCGCATCTACATGCGCGCCCGTTCCACTGTCGAAGACATCGACAAGGTCGGTGGCCGCCAGCAGATCGTCATCACCGAGCTGCCGTACCAGCTGAACAAGGCGCGCCTGATCGAGAAGATCGCCGAGCTGGTCAAGGAGAAGAAGCTCGAAGGCATCACCGAGCTGCGCGACGAGTCCGACAAGGACG
The DNA here is from genome assembly GCF_044746825.1 of Pseudomonas sp. NPDC090201. Classification (NCBI taxonomy): domain Bacteria; kingdom Pseudomonadati; phylum Pseudomonadota; class Gammaproteobacteria; order Pseudomonadales; family Pseudomonadaceae; genus Pseudomonas; species Pseudomonas sp. NPDC090201. Next base: position 546,897 of record NZ_JBIVCX010000001.1, on the reverse strand, counting down.
GCATGCGCGTGGTCATCGAGCTGCGTCGTGGCGAAGTGCCTGAGGTCATCCTCAACAACCTCTACGCCCAGACCCAGCTGCAAAGCGTGTTCGGCATCAACATCGTTGCGCTGATCGACGGTCGTCCGCGGATCCTCAACCTCAAGGACCTGCTGGAAGCCTTCATCCGTCACCGTCGCGAAGTGGTCACCCGCCGCACCGTGTTCGAACTGCGCAAGGCTCGCGAGCGTGGTCACATCCTCGAAGGCCAGGCGGTTGCCCTGTCCAACATCGACCCGGTCATCGAACTGATCAAGGCTTCGCCGACCCCGGCCGAAGCGAAGGAAGGCCTGATCAGCACGCCGTGGGAATCGAGCGCCGTGGTGGAGATGGTCGAGCGCGCTGGCGCCGAGTCGTCCCGCCCGGAAAACCTCGATCCACAGTACGGCCTGCGTGACGGCAAGTACTTCCTGTCGCCGGAACAGGCCCAGGCCATCCTGGAACTGCGTCTGCACCGCCTGACCGGTCTGGAACACGAAAAACTGCTGACCGAGTACCAGGAAATCCTGACTCAGATCGGCGAGCTGATCCGCATCCTCAACAGCTCCACGCGCCTGATGGAAGTCATCCGCGAAGAGCTGGAACTGATCCGTGCCGAATACGGCGACGTGCGCCGCACCGAGATTCTCGATGCGCGCCTGGACCTGACCCTGGGCGACATGATCCCGGAAGAAGAGCGCGTCGTGACCATCTCCCACGGTGGCTACGCCAAGACTCAACCGCTGGCCGTGTACCAGGCCCAGCGTCGCGGAGGCAAGGGCAAATCGGCTACCGGCATCAAGGATGAGGACTACATCGCTCACCTGCTGGTCGCCAACAGCCACACCACGCTGTTGATGTTCTCCAGCAAAGGCAAGGTCTACTGGCTCAAGACCTACGAGATTCCGGAAGCGTCCCGCGCTGCCCGTGGTCGTCCGCTGGTCAACCTGTTGCCGCTCAGCGAAGGTGAATACATCACCACCATGCTGCCGGTCGATCTGGAAGCCATGCGCAAGCAGGCTGACGAAGAAGAGGCCGAAGGCGTCGAGTCCGATGTCGACGACATCGAGAACAGCAACGAGACCGAAGAAGAGCGCCGTGCGCGCATCAAGGCCGCCGACAAGAAGAAGGCTCCGTTCATCTTCATGTCCACCGCCAACGGTACGGTCAAGAAGACCCCGCTGGTGGCCTTCAGCCGTCAGCGTAGCGTCGGTCTGATCGCCCTGGAGCTGGACGAAGGCGACATCCTGATTTCCGCCGCCATCACCGACGGCGAGCAGGAAATCATGCTGTTCTCCGACGGCGGCAAGGTCACCCGCTTCAAGGAATCCGACGTCCGCGCCATGGGCCGTACGGCTCGCGGTGTGCGTGGCATGCGCCTGGCCGAGGGCCAGAAGCTGATCTCCATGCTGATTCCGGAAGAGGGCAGCCAGATCCTCACCGCCTCCGAGCGCGGTTATGGCAAACGTACCGCCATCACCGAATTCCCTGAGTACAAGCGTGGCGGCCAGGGCGTGATCGCCATGGTCAGCAACGAGCGTAACGGCCGTCTGGTCGGTGCGGTTCAGGTGCAGGACGGTGAAGAGATCATGCTGATCTCCGACCAGGGCACCCTGGTTCGTACCCGCGTCGACGAAGTGTCGAGCCTGGGCCGCAACACTCAGGGTGTGACCCTGATCAAGCTGGCCAAGGACGAGAAGCTGGTGGGTCTGGAACGTGTCCAGGAGCCTTCCGAAGTCGAGGGCGATGAGCTCGAGGGAGAAGGTTTCGACGGCGAAGTGCTGGAAGGCGAGGTCACTCACCTCCCTGACGCCGACGACGCTGCCGGCGACCTGCAAGCCGATGCCGGAGCCGACGAAGAAGAGTCGCAGGACTGATAGACGTTGTATTTGAGGGCCCATTCGTGGGCCCTCTTGGCTTTGGCCAGAACTGCAGCTTCGTCGCCGGGCGCGTGGTTGCGGATGTTTCGAATTCAACGATTTGACGAGAGTGGATATGAGCAAGCGAGCCTTTAACTTCTGCGCTGGTCCCGCCGCGCTTCCTGAAGCAGTCCTGCAGCGTGCCCAGGCCGAAATGCTGGACTGGCGTGGCAAGGGCTTGTCGGTGATGGAGATGAGCCATCGCAGCGACGATTACGTGGCCATTGCCGAGAAGGCCGAGCAGGACCTGCGTGACTTGCTGTCCGTCCCCTCCAACTACAAGGTGCTGTTCCTGCAGGGCGGCGCCAGCCAGCAGTTCGCCGAGATCCCGCTGAACCTGCTGCCGGAAACCGGCACCGCAGACTACATCGAGACCGGTATCTGGTCGAAAAAGGCCATCGAGGAAGGGCGCCACTTCGGCAACATCAACGTTGCTGCCAGTGCCAAGCCCTACGATTACCTGGCGATTCCGGGCCAGAACGAGTGGCAGCTGACCAAGAACGCCGCCTACGTGCACTACGCCTCCAACGAAACCATTGGCGGCCTGCAGTTCGACTGGGTTCCAGAGACAGGCGACGTGCCGCTGGTGGTCGACATGTCTTCGGACATCCTCTCGCGCCCGATCGACGTTTCGCAGTACGGCCTGATCTACGCCGGTGCGCAGAAGAACATCGGCCCGAGCGGCCTGGTGGTGGTGATCGTGCGTGAAGACCTGCTGGGCCGTGCCCGCAGCAGCTGCCCGACCATGCTCAACTACAAGGTCTCGGCCGACAACGGCTCGATGTACAACACCCCGGCGACCTACTCCTGGTACCTGTCGGGCCTGGTGTTCGAATGGCTCAAGGAGCAGGGCGGTGTCGAGGCCATGGAGCAGCGCAACCGCGCCAAGAAAGACCGCCTGTACGGCTTCATCGACAGCAGCGACTTCTACACCAACCCGATCAGCCACAACGCCCGTTCGTGGATGAACGTGCCGTTCCGCCTGGCTGACGAGCGCCTGGACAAGGCGTTCCTGGCCGGCGCCGACGCCCGTGGCCTGCTCAACCTCAAGGGCCACCGCTCGGTGGGCGGCATGCGCGCCTCGATCTACAACGCCCTGGGCCTGGACGCGGTCGAAGCCCTGGTGGCCTACATGGCTGAATTCGAGAAGGAACACGGCTGATGTCTGAACAAGAGCTCAAGGCGCTGCGGGTTCGCATCGACAGCCTGGACGAAAAGGTCCTGGAGCTGATCAGCGAGCGGGCACGCTGCGCGCAGGAAGTGGCGCGAGTCAAGATGGCCAACCTGGCCGAGGGCGAGGAGCCGGTGTTCTACCGTCCCGAGCGTGAAGCCGCCGTGCTCAAGCGCGTGATGGAACGCAACCGTGGCCCGCTGAGCAACGAAGAGATGGCGCGTCTGTTCCGCGAAATCATGTCCTCGTGCCTGGCGCTGGAGCAACCCCTGAAGGTCGCTTACCTGGGCCCTGAAGGCACCTTCACCCAGGCTGCGGCACTCAAGCATTTCGGCCATGCCGTCATCAGCAAGCCGATGGCTGCCATCGACGAAGTGTTCCGCGAAGTGGCCGCCGGTGCGGTCAACTTCGGCGTGGTGCCGGTGGAAAACTCCACCGAGGGTGCGGTCAACCACACCCTGGACAGCTTCCTCGAGCATGACATGGTCATCTGCGGCGAGGTCGAGCTGCGCATTCACCACCACCTGCTGGTGGGTGAAAACACCAAGACCGACAGCATCAGCCGCATCTACTCCCACGCCCAGTCGCTGGCCCAGTGCCGCAAGTGGCTGGACGCCCATTACCCGAATGTCGAGCGCGTGGCGGTGTCCAGCAACGCCGAAGCGGCCAAGCGGGTCAAGGGCGAGTGGAACTCGGCGGCCATCGCCGGTGACATGGCGGCAAGCCTGTATGGCCTGACGCGCATTGCCGAAAAGATCGAAGACCGTCCGGACAACTCGACGCGTTTCCTGATGATCGGCAACCAGGAAGTGCCACCGACCGGCGACGACAAGACGTCGATCATCGTGTCGATGAGCAACAAGCCTGGCGCGCTGCATGAATTGCTGGTGCCTTTCCATGAAAACGGCATCGACCTGACCCGTATCGAGACCCGGCCTTCGCGCAGCGGTAAATGGACCTACGTGTTCTTCATCGATTTCGTCGGCCACCACCGTGATCCTCTGATCAAGGCGGTGCTGGAGCGGATCAGTGGCGAAGCCGTGGCCCTCAAGGTGCTGGGTTCCTACCCGAAGGCCGTGCTCTAAACGGTTTTGATCTTGTAGCAGCACGGCTTGCCGGCGGGGGCGTCCTCAAGATCGCCCCCGCCGGCAAGCGGAGCGCCGCCCGGCCGGGCTGCTACGGTCCGGGTAACCATCGATCTGCGTTTTAGAAGAGGTAAAGCGGTAAATGAGCGGCGACTTCCTCGCGCTGGCACAGCCTGGCGTGCAAAAACTTTCGCCATACGTTCCCGGCAAGCCGGTGGACGAGTTGGCCCGTGAGCTGGATATCGATCCGGCGCGCATCATCAAGCTGGCCAGCAACGAAAACCCCATGGGCGCCAGCCCCAAGGCGTTGCAGGCCATCCAGGATGCGCTGGTCGAGCTGACCCGCTACCCTGACGGCAACGGCTTCGACCTCAAGCAGGCGCTGTCGGTGCGTTGCGGCGTCACGCCCGCTCAAGTGACGCTGGGCAACGGCTCCAACGACATTCTTGAAATCGTCGCGCGCGCCTATCTGGCGCCGGGCTTGAATGCAGTGTTCAGCGAACACGCCTTTGCGATCTATCCAATCGTCACCCAGGCCGTGGGCGCCAGTGCGCGCGTGGCCAAGGCCAAGGACTGGGGGCATGACCTGCCGGCCATGCTGGCGGCCATCGACGGCAATACTCGGGTGGTGTTCATCGCCAACCCGAACAACCCTACCGGCACCTGGTTCGGTCCGCAGGCCCTGGCTGACTTCCTCGCCGACGTGCCCAAGGATGTTCTGGTGGTGCTGGACGAGGCCTACATCGAGTACGCAGAAGGCGCCGAGTTGCCCGATGGTCTGAACTTCCTGGCCGATTACCCGAACCTGCTGGTGTCGCGGACCTTCTCCAAGGCCTACGGCCTGGCCTCGCTGCGGGTCGGCTATGCGCTGTCTTCGCCGGCGGTGGCCGACGTGCTCAACCGCGTCCGCCAGCCATTCAACGTCAACAGCCTCGCGCTGGCCGCTGCCTGTGCCGCGCTGGACGACGCCGAGTACGTCGCCCAGAGCCGTCTTTTGAACGAAGCCGGCATGCAGCAACTGGAAAGTGGCCTGCGCCAGTTGGGGCTGGGCTGGATCCCCTCCAAGGCCAACTTCATCGCCGTGGACCTGGGCCGTGAAGCGGCGTCGGTCTATGACGGCCTGCTGCGTGAAGGCGTGATCGTGCGCCCGGTTGCCGGCTACGGCATGCCGAACCACCTGCGGGTCAGCATTGGCCTTGCGGATGAGAACACCCGTTTCCTCGAAGCATTGAGCAAGGTTCTGGCGCGTGGTTGATGTCATTGCAGTGCAATCCGCTGCACCTATGATCGGCCGCCTGGTGGTGGTCGGTCTCGGTCTGATCGGGGGCTCGTTCGCCAAAGGCTTGAAGGAAAGCGGCCTGTGTCGCGAAGTGGTCGGCGTCGATCTCGACCCGCAGTCGCGCAAACTGGCCGTCGAACTGGGTGTGGTCGACCGTTGTGAAGACAATCTTGCTACAGCTTGCGTCGGGGCCGATGTCATTCAGTTGGCCGTGCCGATCCTGGCCATGGAGAAACTGCTGGGCGTGCTGGCCAAGCTCGACCTGGGCGATGCCGTGCTGACCGACGTGGGCAGTGCCAAGGGCAACGTCGTGCGTGCTGCACGGGAAGCCTTCGGCGAAATGCCTGCGCGTTTCGTGCCCGGCCACCCGATTGCCGGTTCCGAGCAGAGCGGGGTGGAGGCCTCCAACGCCCAGTTGTTCCGTCGCCACAAGGTCATTCTTACGCCGCTGCCGCAAACCGATGCCGACGCCCTGGCGCTGGTGGACCGCATGTGGTCGGCGCTGGGTGCCGATGTCGAGCATATGCAGGTCGAGCGTCACGACGAAGTGCTGGCCGCGACCAGCCATCTGCCGCACCTGCTGGCGTTCGGCCTGGTGGATTCGCTGGCCAAGCGCAATGAAAACCTGGACATCTTCCGTTACGCAGCCGGCGGTTTCCGCGATTTCACCCGCATCGCCGGCAGTGATCCGGTGATGTGGCACGACATCTTCCTCGCCAACCGCGAGGCGGTGCTGCGCACCCTGGACACCTTCCGCAGCGATCTGGACGCCCTGCGCGACGCCGTGGACGCTGGCGACGGTCACCAACTGCTGGGCGTGTTCACCCGCGCCCGGGTGGCCCGCGAGCATTTCGGCAAGATTCTGGCCCGCCGCGCCTACGTTGAAAAAGTCTCTGCCCAAGAGCAGGTCTTTGTCGCCCAGCCTGGCGGCAGCGTCAGCGGGCAGATTCGCGTGCCGGGCGACAAGTCGATTTCCCATCGCTCGATCATGCTCGGCTCGCTGGCCGAAGGCACGACCGAAGTCGAGGGTTTCCTCGAAAGCGAAGACGCCCTGGCGACCTTGCAGGCGTTTCGCGACATGGGCGTAGTCATCGAAGGTCCGCACCACGGGCGCCTGACGATTCACGGCGTCGGCCTCAATGGTCTGCAACCCGCGCCGGGTCCGATCTACCTGGGCAATTCCGGCACTTCGATGCGCTTGCTGGCCGGGCTGTTGGCGGCGCAACGCTTCGACAGCGTGCTCACTGGCGATGCGTCATTGTCCAAGCGTCCGATGGAACGCGTGGCCGAGCCGCTGCGACAGATGGGTGCGGTCATCGAAACCGCAGCCGACGGGCGCCCGCCGCTGACCATTCGCGGCGGCAAGCCGCTGTCGGGCATCAGTTACGTCATGCCGATGGCCAGCGCCCAGGTCAAATCCTGCCTGTTGCTGGCCGGTCTTTATGCAGACGGCACCACCACCGTGACCGAGCCTGCGCCGACCCGCGACCATACCGAGCGCATGCTGCGCGGTTTCGGTTATGCGGTGGCGGGCAACGGCGCGACGGCTTCGGTGAAGGCGGGCGGCGCGCTCGTGGCATCGCGCATCGAGGTCCCGGCGGATATTTCCTCGGCGGCGTTCTTCCTGGTTGCGGCGTCCATCGCCCAGGATTCGGAATTGTTGCTTGAGCATGTCGGCGTCAATCCGACTCGTACCGGGGTGATCGACATTTTGCGTTTGATGGGGGCGGACATCGCCGTGCAGAATCTGCGCGAAGTCGGTGGCGAGCCTGTGGCGGACCTGCGTGTTCGTCATGCCAGACTCAAGGGCATCGAGATTCCAGAGGCCCTGGTGCCACTGGCCATCGACGAGTTCCCGGTGCTGTTCGTCGCCGCAGCCTGCGCCGAAGGGCGTACCGTGTTGCGAGGCGCCCAGGAGTTGCGCGTCAAGGAGTCCGACCGCATCCAGGCGATGGCCGACGGTCTGACCGTGCTGGGCATCAAGGTTGAACCCACCGCCGATGGCCTCATCATTGAAGGTGGCACGCTCGGTGGTGGCGAAGTCGATGGTCACGGCGATCATCGCATTGCCATGGCATTCAGTATCGCGTCGTTGCGCGCAGCGGCCCCGATCCGTATTCGGGACTGCGCGAACGTCGCGACTTCATTCCCCAATTTCCTGGCCCTGTGTGGCCAGGTGGGTATTCGTGTAGCGCAAGAGGGGCAATCGTGAAAGTTCAAGCTCCGGTCATTACGATCGACGGACCAAGCGGTTCCGGGAAAGGGACGGTAGCGGGCCTGTTGGCCAAGCGCCTTGGGTGGTGCCTGCTGGATTCGGGCGCGCTGTATCGTCTGCTGGCGTTCGCTGCCCGCAATCACGGCGTAGACCTGACCAACGAGGAAGCGCTCAAGCTTCTGGCCGCGCATCTGGATGTGCAGTTCGAGGCGGCGACCGACGATCATGGTCAGCGCATCATTCTCGAAGGTGAAGACGTCACCCTGGCGATCCGCAACGAACAGATCGGCAGCGGCGCCTCGCAAGTGGCTTCGCTGCCTGCTGTGCGTGAAGCCTTGCTGCAGCGCCAGCGGGCATTCCAGGAGTTCCCAGGCCTGATCGCCGACGGCCGCGACATGGGTACCGTGGTGTTCCCGGCCGCGCCGCTGAAGGTTTTCCTGACCGCCAGCGCCGAGGAGCGTGCTCGTCGGCGATATTTGCAGTTGAAGGCCAAGGGCGACGATGTTAGTCTGTCGAGTCTGCTAGATGAGATACGTGTCCGTGATGAACGCGACACCCAGCGAGCGGTAGCCCCGCTCAAGCCGGCGCAAGACGCCATTCAGCTGGATTCCACCGAATTGTCCATCGAGCAGGTGCTGGAACGCATCCTGAGTGAAGTCGCCCTTCGCGATCTCGCTGGATGACCAGAAAGCCATACGGGAAGACCAGTCATAGTCCCGTAGGCTTTCTTTCATATGAACGAAACCCACGTGGTCTGGAACGTGGCAGATGGGCGGCTACTTCGCCCTTATCCAACAGGAATTAAAATGAGCGAAAGCTTTGCAGAACTTTTTGAAGAAAGCCTGAAGACCCTCAACCTTCAGCCAGGTGCCATCATCACCGGTCTGGTTGTCGATATCGACGGCGACTGGGTTACCGTACACGCTGGCCTGAAGTCCGAGGGCGTCATCCCGCTCGAGCAGTTCTACAACGAAGCTGGCGAGCTGACCATCAAGGTCGGTGACGAAGTTCACGTTGCGCTGGACGCGGTCGAAGACGGCTTTGGCGAAACCAAACTGTCCCGCGAAAAAGCCAAGCGTGCTGAGTGCTGGATCGTTCTGGAAGCGGCTTTCGCAGCTGAAGAAGTGGTCAAGGGCGTTATCAACGGTAAGGTTAAAGGCGGCTTCACTGTCGACGTTAACGGCATCCGTGCGTTCCTGCAGGTTCTCTGGTTGACGTCCGTCCAGTGCGCGACACCACGCACCTGGAAGGCAAAGAGCTGGAATTCAAGGTCATCAAGCTGGACCAGAAGCGCAACAACGTTGTCGTTTCCCGTCGCAGTGTCCTGGAAGCCGAGAACAGCGCCGAGCGCGAAGCTCTGCTGGAATCCCTGCAGGAAGGTCAGCAAGTCAAGGGTATCGTCAAGAACCTCACCGACTACGGCGCATTCGTCGACCTGGGCGGCGTCGATGGCCTGCTGCACATCACCGACATGGCCTGGAAGCGCATCAAGCATCCATCGGAAATCGTCAACGTTGGCGATGAGATCGATGTAAAAGTCCTGAAGTACGATCGCGAGCGCAATCGTGTTTCCCTGGGTCTGAAGCAACTGGGTGAAGACCCATGGGTTGCTATCAAGGCTCGTTACCCGGAAAGCACCCGCGTTACCGCGCGTGTAACCAACCTGACCGACTACGGCTGCTTCGCAGAGCTGGAAGAAGGCGTGGAAGGCCTGGTACACGTTTCCGAAATGGACTGGACCAACAAGAACATCCACCCATCGAAAGTCGTTCAGGTTGGCGACGAAGTGGAAGTCATGGTTCTGGACATCGACGAAGAGCGTCGTCGTATCTCCCTGGGCATCAAGCAGTGCAAATCTAACCCATGGGAAGATTTCTCTGGCCAGTTCAACAAGGGCGACAAGATCTCCGGCACCATCAAGTCGATCACCGATTTCGGTATCTTCATTGGTCTGGACGGCGGCATCGACGGTCTGGTTCACCTGTCCGACATCTCCTGGAACGAAGTGGGCGAAGAAGCCGTACGTCGCTTCAAGAAGGGCGACGAGCTCGACACCGTGATCCTGTCTGTTGATCCAGAGCGTGAGCGCATCTCGCTGGGTATCAAGCAGCTGGAAAGCGATCCGTTCTCCGAGTACGTCACTGTCAATGACAAAGGCGCTATCGTTCGCGGTACCGTTAAAGAAGTTGACGCCAAAGGCGCCATCATCACTCTGGCCGACGACATCGAAGCTACCCTCAAAGCCTCCGAAATCAGCCGTGACCGCGTTGAAGACGCGCGTAACGTTCTGAAAGAAGGCGAAGAGATCGAAGCCAAGATCATCAGCGTTGACCGTAAGAGCCGTGTGATTTCTCTGTCCATCAAGTCGAAAGACGTTGAAGACGAGAAAGAAGCCATTCAGAGCCTGCGTAGCAAGCCTGAAACCGCAGAAAACACTGGTCCTACCACTCTGGGTGACCTGCTGCGTGCTCAAATGGAAAAACAGAACTGAGTTCTGTCTGACCATTGAAAAAGGGCGACTTCGGTCGCCCTTTTTTGTGGGCGGTGTTTTTTTCGGCAATCACCAGGCGCAAGTGATCACATAAGTGGGGCAGTGGGGCTGTTCAAATCCATTCGGTCATGCTAAAACCTTCAAAGCGCTTTACCTAGCTGCTTGAAAAAGAAGGGAAAAATATGACGAAGTCGGAGTTGATCGAACGAATTGTCACCCATCAAGGACTGCTCTCATCCAAGGATGTGGAGCTGGCCATCAAGACCATGCTTGAGCAGATGTCGCAATGCCTCGCCACAGGCGACCGTATCGAGATACGGGGCTTTGGCAGCTTTTCCCTGCATTACCGCGCGCCTCGTGTAGGCCGCAATCCAAAGACCGGACAGTCGGTCAGTCTGGACGGCAAGTTCGTCCCGCACTTCAAGCCCGGCAAGGAATTGCGTGATCGGGTGAACGAAGAGGAGGAGCATGAGCTCCAATAGCGTTCTAAAGGAGTGCTGAATGCGAAATCTCAAACGCCTGGTTTTTTTTATAGTCGTCGTGCTGATCGTCTCGGCGACGGTAGTATTCATGCTTGAAAACCAGCAGCCGGTGGCGTTGGTGTTCTTTGGCTGGTCGGCGCCCGAGTTTTCGGTGGCTGTACCGGTGATACTGGCGTTGTTGCTGGGCATGGCGATTGGGCCTGCTCTGGCATGCCTGATGAAACTTAAAAGAAAATCCACCCCGAGGGCTCCCGCCACTCGTCAGGTTTAGACATGGCTGCGGCTGCCGCGCAGCACACATTTTCAATACTCGTTGCCGTTCACGTCTGTGCCCCCCCGCTCGAGAGGTGCAGCGCTGTGCGTTCTTCGATTTCTTGACCCCACACGTTAGGACAAGGCCAGCCACAATGGCAAATAGCTCATCGACTGAAAAAACAACTGACGAAATCGATGTCATGGAAGTACTGACGGTGCTTTGGCAGCAGAAAGTGCTCGTGCTGGCCGCCATTGTCGTCTGCACGCTGATCGCGGCCGCCTATGTGTCGCAGATCAAGCCGGTGTACGAGGCGCGAGGGTATCTATTACCTCCGACCAATGACGACATCAAGGAGATGAACAAGGGCCGCGGTGAGGAGTTGAGCCTCAAGCCCTTTACCGACAAGGACATGTATGACGTCTACACGCGCGAGCTTCAGGCAGAGGCAACGCGCAAGGCCGTATTTGACCGGGTCGTCCTGCCCGCCAACGCCGCTGCGGCTAACGGTGAGTCCCGGGAGGCGGCCTATGAACGCTTCCTGAAATCCGTGACCGTTTCGCCTGTCGGTGCCGAGCTGGACAAACGCTTTGCGATCACCGTTCAAGGCCAGGACCCGGCGCAGGCCGCCGCAGTGATCAAGGCCATGATTTTCGAGGCCCAGGAGGTAGCCGTTCCGGAAGTGATCGCATGGAGCGGGCGCCAGACCACCGTGGCCCTGGCCGATATTTCCCGGGACATCGCTCATCTGCGCGAAATCGAGAGCGAGACGCGCGAAGATGAGATCACTCGTCTTCAGGAGGCCCTGTCTGTCGCGCAGGCGATGGGTCTGGAGAATCCGGCCCCTGTCTCGGCATCGGGCAAGGCCCAGGTGGATGCGCTCGTGAATGACAAGCTCAGTTACATGCGCGGGACCAAAGCCCTCGCTGCGCAGATCCAGGTGCTGTCGGAGCGCAAGTCCGGTGACCCCTTCATCCCGAATCTGCGGACCCTGCAGATGAAAGAGCGCTTCATCGACAATCTCCAGATCAATCCCGAGCGTGTTCGCCTGTATCGTCTTGACGGTTCAATCGATGTACCTACCCAGCCGATGAGTTCGCGCAAGCGCCTGATTCTCGCGATGGGCGTGTTGGGCGGAGCGGGTCTGGGTGTATTCCTGGCCCTGGCCCGTTATTTCCTGATGGGCCGCCGCAAGATAAGTTGAGCCTGAAGGAGCATGTCGGCTAGCTGGATGAATGTCCGGCTCGCCGACATGGCTTGTAAGATTTTTGCCCAAACAGTCGGTCAAGTGCTCTGTAAGCTTGCGCACCCTTATATGCAGTGTTGCCATGGTGTAGTGTAAAGAGATGTCAATGCGCCATGAATGATCCGGCATCTGTAACCCTGGCGGGGCAATTGTGTAATGGGCGGGAGCGCAACGGTCGAAATATTTATCGGCGACCAACTCTTTCAGATAATCGAAGGCATAATGTCCGGCAGTTCGGCGTCATGTGTTCAGACTTTGGCGACGGCGGGCGCAGGCACGTATCTTCCTTGATGTGGCGTGCAGGCGGAGCGGGCTGAAGAAAGCGGGCAATGTTCGGCCAATAGCCGTAACAAATAACGATTATGGTCTCGCTGCTATCAAATTCATGATCTGAAGGTATGACAGGATGGCTTATCTTACGGACTCCCAGTTGGCCGAGGCAGGCTTCAGGAAACTGGGTAAGCACGTGAAAATCAGTGACAAGGCGTGCATCTACAATGCCGACCAGATCGAGATAGGAGACTACTCCCGTATCGATGACTTCTGCGTGATTTCAGGCAACGTGCGGCTGGGCAAATATAACCATATTACGCCCATGTGCCTGATCGCCGGAGGAGTGCCCGGTGTCTTCCTCGAAGACTTCTGTACGCTGGCTTATGGCGTCAAGGTCTTTTCGCAGTCTGACGACTACAGTGGTCACACCATGACCAACTCCCTGGTGTCGAAGAAGTTCAAGAACGAGACCTTTGCCGCCGTGCATCTGGGCAAGCATGTGATCATTGGTGCCTCTGCTGTCGTCTTCCCAGGTGTGACGGTTGCCGAAGGCTGTGCGATTGGCGCCATGGCGCTCGTCACCAAAAGCACCGCCCCATGGGGTGTGTACGCGGGGATACCGGCCAGGAGGGTCAAGGACAGGGAGAGAAGAATTCTGGAACTGGAGCCCTTGTTCCTCGAGGAACAGGCTCTGGCGGGCAATTCATAGGAAGGTGCCGTCAGCGGCACACATTCCCCCCATGGTTCGCTGATGCGCAGCGACCAGGGGCGTAAACACTTAAAGATTTGACTTAAGGCTATAGAATGAAAAGTATCGAAAACATCAAGTTGGCCATCGTGGGCCTGGGTTATGTAGGACTTCCGCTTGCCGTGGAGTTCGGCAAGATCCGCTCGGTGGTGGGATTTGATATCAACCAGTCCCGCATCGATGCCCTGAACGCCGGGCAGGATTCGACCCTGGAAGTCAGCGAAGAAGAACTCAAGCAGGCCAGACACCTGGTCTACAGCGCCGACCTGGAACAGCTCAAGCAGTGCAACACCTACGTGGTCACGGTGCCTACTCCGATCGACGAGTACAAGCAGCCTGACCTGACCCCCTTGATCCGTGCATCCGAGACCATCGGCAAGGTGCTGAAGGCCGGCGACATCGTCATCTACGAATCGACTGTCTACCCGGGTGCGACCGAGGAAGACTGCGTGCCGGTACTCGAGCGCGTCTCGGGCCTGAAATTCAACGTGGACTTCTTCGCGGGCTACAGCCCCGAGCGCATCAACCCGGGCGACAAGGAGCACCGCGTCACCACCATCAAGAAGGTGACTTCCGGTTCCACCCCTGAAATCGCCGAAGTGGTCGATCAGCTCTACAACCAGATCATCATCGCCGGTACTCACAAGGCCAGCAGCATCCGCGTTGCAGAAGCGGCCAAGGTCATCGAGAACACCCAGCGCGACCTGAACATCGCCCTCATCAACGAACTGGCCATCATCTTCAACAAGATGGGCATCGACACCGAAGAAGTGTTGAAGGCAGCCGGCACCAAGTGGAACTTCCTGCCGTTCCGTCCAGGTCTGGTCGGTGGCCACTGCATCGGCGTTGACCCGTACTACCTGACCCACAAGGCCCAGGCCATCGGCTACCACCCTGAAATCATCCTCGCTGGCCGTCGCCTCAACGACAGCATGGGCGCTTACGTCGTTTCCCAGATGGTCAAGTCCATGCTCAAGCGCCGCATCCATGTCGAGGGCGCGCGCGTCCTGGTCATGGGTCTGACCTTCAAGGAAAACTGCCCGGACCTGCGCAACACCCGCATCGTGGACATCGTTCAGGAACTGGCTGAGTACAACATCAGCGTGGACGTCTTCGATCCATGGGTCGATATCGCAGAAGCGCAGCATGAATACGGCATCACCCCGGTCACTGCTCCTGCAGAGGGCCAGTACGACGGCATCTTCCTGGCCGTGGCGCACAATGAATTCCGTGAACTGGGCGCGGCCCGGATTCGCAAGTTCGGCAAGGCGGAACACGTTCTCTACGACTTGAAATACCTGCTGACGGCTGAAGAATCGGATATCCGTCTGTAATCCGGGTGTTTCAAATTGCGTGTATCTGTCACGCTGAATGATTGGTTCAAGAGGTAAACATGAGTCGATATGACGAGGTTTTGAAGTCCCTTGCTTCAGAACCGAAAAAATGGCTGGTCACCGGGGTGGCCGGCTTCATCGGGTCGAATCTGCTGGAGACCCTGCTCAAGCTGGGTCAGACCGTCGTCGGCCTGGACAACTTCGCCACCGGCCATCAGCGCAACCTCGATGAGGTCAAGTCGCAGGTGGGTCCGGAGCAGTGGGGCAACTTCACTTTCATCGAGGGCGACATCCGCACGCTCGATGATTGCCACCGCGCCTGTGCCTCGGTCGATTACGTACTGCACCAGGCTGCGCTCGGGTCTGTTCCGCGTTCCCTGAATGACCCGATCACGACCAACGCGACCAATATCGACGGCTTCCTCAATATGCTGGTGGCTGCCCGTGACGCGAAGGTGAAAAGCTTCACCTACGCGGCCAGCAGCTCCACCTATGGCGACCATCCCGGCCTGCCCAAGGTCGAGGACGTGATTGGCAAGCCGCTGTCGCCCTACGCTGTGACCAAGTACGTCAACGAGCTGTACGCCGACGTGTTCGCGAAGAGCTACGGCTTCACCACCATCGGGCTGCGCTACTTCAACGTCTTCGGCAAGCGCCAGGACCCGGATGGTGCCTACGCCGCCGTGATTCCGAAGTGGACCTCGGCGATGGTCAACAATGAAGACGTCTTCATCAATGGCGATGGCCAGACCAGCCGCGACTTCTGCTTCATCGAGAACACCGTGCAGGCCAACATCCTGGCAGCGGTCGCCGAGGATGAGCAGGCGCGCAATCAGGTCTACAACGTGGCAGTCAGCGGCAGGACTGACCTGAATCAGTTGTTCGACCTGATCAAACTGAACCTGGGTGCGAACGGCGTGGTCTACGACAAATCGCCTGTATACCGCGATTTCCGTGCCGGCGACGTCCGTCATTCCCAAGCGGACATCGGCAAGATCACCCGCATCCTGGGGTATCAGCCAGATTTCGACATCGGGCAAGGAATTGCCAAAGCCATGCCGTGGTATATCGACTTCCTGTAAGTTCGATAAGGGGCCAGGTTTTCAGCGGTAACCTGGCCCTCTCTACGGAAAAAGCAAAAATTATAATGATAGTGACCGAATCATGATTCCATTCAACCGCCCTCCCTACACTGGTAACGAAGACCAGTACATTCTGTCTGCCATCAAGAGCGACAAGATTTCCGGCGACGGTGCATTCAGCAAGCGATGCCAGGCCTGGTTCGAAGAAGACCTGGGCTGCGCCAAGGTACTCCTGACCTCTTCGTGCACCCATTCGCTCGAAATGGCGGCGATCCTGATCGACGTGCAGCCTGGGGATGAAATCATCATGCCCAGTTACACCTTCGTCAGCACGGCCAACGCATTCGTACTGCGCGGCGCCACGATCGTGTTCGTCGATATCCGCCCGGACACGATGAACATCGACGAGACGCTGATCGAACAGGCCATCACACCCCGGACCAAGGCGATCGTTCCCGTTCACTACGCCGGCGTGGCCTGTGAAATGGACACCATCATGGACATCGCCAGGCGCCATGACCTCTACGTCGTCGAGGATGCCGCACAGGGCATGACGTCTTTCTACAAAGGCCGTCCACTGGGCACCATCGGTCACCTGGGTGCGTTCAGCTTCCACGAGACCAAGAACTACACCAGCGGCGGCGAGGGCGGGTTGCTCATCATCAATCACGAAGACTTCGCCAACCGGGCGGAAATCATTCGTGAGAAAGGCACCAACCGCAGCCAGTTCTTCCGCGGAATGGTCGACAAGTACACCTGGGTGGACGTGGGCAGCAGTTACCTTCCTTCGGACTTGCAGGCCGCATACCTGTGGGGGCAACTGGAGAAGTGCGACGAGATCAAGCGCAACAGACTGGCGACATGGAACACCTACCATGAGCTTCTGACGCCGCTGATGGCTGCCGGGCATATCGAGCTGCCGACGCTGCCAGAGGGCTGTGAACACAACGCCCACATGTTTTACGTGAAGGTGAAAGACATCGACGTGCGGACGGCGCTGCTCAAGCATCTGTCCGAGAACGGTGTCTACGCAGTGTTCCATTACGTACCTTTGCACACCGCGGTCGCCGGGCCTCGGTTCAGCCGTTTCCATGGGCAGGACACCTACACGACCCTGGAAAGCGAACGGCTCATCAGGCTGCCGATCTTCTACGGCCTGAGTTCGACCGACTTGCAACACATTGCCTCGCAACTGGAGAGGTTCTTCAGTTGAAGTTGAAGGCGGTTGCTGTTTATGCCACCGGTACGGTACTTGGCGCTTTCTTCAGCTTGTTCACCCTGCCGGTCATGGCATGGTTCTTCAGTCAGGAGGATGTAGGTCGAATCGCACTGTTTCAGGTCGTGCTGTCGCTAGCGGTCGTCGGACTGAGCCTGGGCCTGGATCAGGCGTACGTCAGGCGGTTCAACGAGGAGCAGGGCGGCGAGCGGCTGGCCAAGACCTGCCTTGTGCCGGGCCTTGTGCTGCTGCTGGTGCTCGTCGCGGTGCTGGCCTGCTTTGGTGACAGGCTGTCGGGGCTGCTGTTCGATCTGGACAGTTTTGCCCTGTACGGACTGGCCGCGCTGACCCTGCTGATTCTGTATCTCGAACGCTTCCTGTCCGTGTTCCTGCGGATGAAGGAAATGCCGTTCGCGTACTCGTTGACCCGAATCATCCCCAAGGCGCTGATCCTGGGGATGGTCGCGGCCGTCTACCTGTTTCCCGCCTACAAGAACTTCACCTACCTGGTGATAGCGCAAGTCGTGGGCTGGGGCATGGCGGTCGCGATCATGTTCTATTACTTGCGGCCCAGTCTGACCCGGTACTTCGGTGCGCCCGTCGACAAGGCGAGTATCAGCACCCTGTTGTCGTTCGGCCTGCCTCTGGTGATCAATGGCATCGCGTTCTGGGGGCTGAGCTTCATGGACCGGATCATGGTCAAGGCGTACTCCTCGCTCTCGGAGTTGGGCGTGTACGCCCTGGCGTCGACCCTGGCCGGTATTGCCATCCTGTTTCAGCAAATATTTTCGACCATCTGGCACCCGATGATCTATAGATGGGTGGCAGAAGGCGTTTCGGTCGACAGGATTGTCGAGGTGAGTGAAGGCCTTCAGGTCTTTTCCTTCGTACTGGTGTGCATCGTCGCCATGTTCGCGTGGTGCGTGCCTTACTTTCTGCCGGCAGGTTATGGCGCTATCGAGTACATCCTGATGGCCTGCCTTCTACCGCCGTTGTTCATCATGATTGCAGAGGCGACAGGTGTTGGAATCAACATCTCCAATGCCACCAGGTTCGCGCCTCTGGTGACGTTGCTCGCGCTGCTGATCAATGCCGGACTCAATGTGTGGCTGATTCCAGCCCACGGCGCTGCCGGTGCTGCTGCCGCTTCGGCGATTTCGTTTTATGCGTACGTGGTGTTTCGCACGGAAGCATCGATCCGGGTGTGGAAATATATGCCAAGACTACGTTTTTACTCCTGCGCCCTTATCGTGACTGCGATGGCCTGTGCCCAGGCATTGGCAGGGACGCTGCTGGGTTCCTATTCGCCTGTGATGTGGGTTTTTGCCTTGGTCACCTGTCTCATTGCTTATCGGCATAGCCTGGTGGCGTCGGTTTTGTATATACGGAAATTTGATTGATATGCTTCTAATCCATGGTTCGTTGGCGATTGGCGGGATTGAGACATTCTTCGTGCGCCTGGCAAAGGAGAGGGCTGCCCAGCATCTGCCCACCAGTATTCTCCTGTTGAGCCCTCCGTCTAAAAGTAATGCGGAACTGGTTGAGAAGGCGCGTCTTTACGCAAACGTCTATTTCCTGACCGACTGGATCAACCCTGTGCTGGGTCCCTTGACTCGCCGGGTGCCGTTTCACCTGTCCTCCATGCTTCCGTTGAACAGGAAAGCCGTGAAGGATGCATTTGCAACTGTTGACTCAGTCCATGTTTCCAACGGGTTCTGTGCGCACTTTGCATTTCGCCTGATGGCGCTGGCCAAGGTCAATGTGCCCATCAGCATGGGACTTTATCATTCGCTCGAGTACTGCTGGGGCGCCCCCCGCCTGCCGCACTACGAGCGATGCAATCGTCGGCTGTTTTCCCAGGTGCTGCAGCGCAACAACCTGCTGTTCTTCAATGAAGTGCTGGTGGATTTCTACCAACGCCAGTACCAGCAGAGTTTCGCCGACGTGAATGTGTTCCCGTTGGGTGTCATCGATTTGAACACCCGGCAGACTTACGAACGCGCACCCGTGCCTGAATTTGTGCTGGGCAGTGTGGGCAGGCTGGTGACGTTCAAGAGTTACAACTTCTGGATGCTGGATGTCGTCAAGGCACTGCGTGACCAGCAGATTCCCGCGAAATATGTCATCTATGGGGAAGGGCCGCAGAAAGAAGAGATGGCCAGCAAGATCGATGCATTGGGTATTCAGGAGTATGTCAGCCTGAAGGGTAATCTGGAGCACTCGAATTTTGTCCGCGAAGTGAGCCAGTTCGACGTCTTCGTAGGCTCCGGTACTGCCATCGTGGAAGCCGCGGGTGCGGGTGTTCCGTCCGTCATTGGCATTGAGAACCTCAACGAGCCCCTGACTTATGGCTTCTTCAGCGACATCCCCGGTTTCTCGTACAACGAAGATGGCCTGTACCCGAAACAGCAAGCCCTGCAACTGTTGCTCGACTACTACGCCTCGTCGCCAGAGCAGAAGCGTGAACTGAGCACCCGGCAGGTAGAGAAGGCTGCGCTGTTTTCCATCCAGCAGTGCTCGAACAACTTCCGTGACCTGAAGTTGACACCACTCAGTGATGCCGAGATCCAGAAACGAGGCGGCTTTCTGTTCCGCCTGGCGTACGGCACCAGCTTCCTGATGTTTTCGATAGGGGTCAGGCTGAGCGGGAAAACCTTGAACGATGTTATCAGCACACCCGCCGGTGGCTGAGCAGTTAAATAGAGCAGGGATTTATTCAAGGTGAGATCTAACCTTATGTACCCACCGGTGACCTTTCAGACGATTGTTCATCATCATCGCTACAGGTGTCTGTTCCTGGCTTTCGTCTTCGCGGCCATCCTGGCAAGCCTGCCAGTGGACATGTTTATCGATCGCGATAACTACATCCTGTACGCCATTGACGCCGTGAACGTGTTCAAGTCGAACTTGAGCCAGGGCTGGCTCAGGAGCCTGACCAATGAACCGGTCTGGCTGGGCATCAACATACTGCTGGGGAATCTGGCCGACCCGAAGGGCGTCCTGCGGATCATCATCTTCATATCGTCGTTCGTGGTCGCTTATCTGACGTTGCAGACCGAGCCCCGTGCGCTGATTATCCTGGTGCTGTTCCTGTTGCTCCCGCAGATCCTCAAGAACCATGTGATCCACTTGAGACAGGGCGTCGCGGTGGCGGTGTTCCTGCTGGCGTGGTTCGGTGCAAGCAAGTCCACCCGGGTCGTGCTGTTGTGCCTGACACCGCTTATTCATGCCTCGTTCTTTTTCGTCATCTTTCTCTACGCATTGAACTGCTTTTTCGTCAGGTTCAACTTCTCCGCCGGGTTGCGGCTTCTCACCTACCTGATCGTCAGTTTGCTGCTGGCCGGTACGAGTCTCTGGCTGGCCTCGCAACTGGGCGCCAGGCAGGGTGATCAATACCAGTCTGCCGCGTTGGAGATCAGTGGCCTGGGCTTCGTGTTCTGGCTGGGCTTTTTCACGCTCTTTATCTTGCAGGGTCCCACTTTCCTGCGAGCCAACAGCTTTCAGGCGGGGCTCTTGCTGTTCTACCTGGTCAGCTACTTTGCGCTTCCGATCGGGGCGAGGATCTTTGAAAGCGGACTGATCCTCATCATGTTGGCTGCCCTGCAACTGACAGGCTGGCGCAAGCAGGCCTTCTATCTGATGTTTGCTTTCTACTTCTGCATGCAATGGTTGCCGAGACTGTTCTTGCCCGGGTTCGGCTGGGCGGTCTGAAAAAGAGCTGTGCATGCACGCTCTCTTGAATTCGGCCTTCTCGAGAGCAATGGCGATGTCACGTATGATGCCGGATGGACGTAAATGGAGTTGCAATGAATCGCCGTATTTTGTTTGTAGTCAATGACCCTGCTTTTTTCGTATCCCATCGCATGGCGATCGCGTTGAAAGTCAGTGCCATGGGCTGGGATACCCACGTGGCGACCATGCCGGGCGCCGCAGTCGAGGAGATAACGGCACAGGGTTTGAAACACCATCCCCTGCCTCTGGATCGAAGTGGTCGTAACCCGTTGAAGGAGCTGGTGCTGTTCTGGGCGATTTTGCGGCTGTTTCGCTCACTGAAACCGGATCTGGTCCATCTAGTGACGATCAAGCCTGTGATCTATGGCGGTATAGCGGCTCGCATTGCCCGCGTGCACTCCGTCGTCGTCGCGGTGTCGGGGCTGGGTTTCATCTTCATGGCCCAGGGCTTGAAAGCCCGCATCGTGCGGACACTGGTCACGACCCTGTACCGCATTGCACTGGGCAAGCGAAACCTGACCGCCATTTTCCAGAACACCGACGACCGCGACACGCTGATCGAGGCTGGCGCCCTGTCGGGTGAAAAGGCCTGCATCATTCGCGGTTCGGGGGTGGATCTGTCCCTCTACAAGGCCAGTGACGAGCCTGTGGGCGACCGTGTTGTCGTCGCCATGGCGGCCCGGCTGTTGAATGACAAAGGGGTACGGGAGTTCGTGCGCGCCGCGCAAATTCTCCAGCAGCGCAATGTGCCCGTGCACTTTCGCCTGGTGGGCGACATCGACCCGGGCAACCCGACCTCGGTTTCGGCGCAGGAGCTGGACGTCTGGCGTCAGGCCGGTACCGTGGAAGTGATGGGCTATCGCCGGGATATTGCCGGGATCTTTGCCGATTCGAACATTGTCGTGCTGCCGTCCTATCGCGAAGGCCTGCCCAAGGTACTGGTCGAAGCGGCTGCGTGCGCCCGGGCGGTGGTGACCACCGATGTCCCGGGATGTCGCGATGCCATCGAGCCCGGCACCACCGGGCTGCTGGTTCCCGTTCAGGACGCCGAGGCCCTGGCGGACGCCATCGAACGCCTGGTCAGGGATGCCGAACTTCGCACCCGGCTGGCACGCAACGGCTGGGAGTTGGCGCAAAGAGAATTTGGCATCGACAAGATCGTCGATGCGCACCTGCACATCTACCAGCAGTTGGAGGCCCGAGCGTGAGCCAGGAACGTGATGGCAAGATCCTGATTACCGGCGCCAACGGTTTTGTGGGTGGGGCTTTGCTCCAGGCATTGCTCGAGCGCGGCAGTGGCGAACTGGTTGCCGCCGTCCGCCGTGCAGATGCCCATTTGCCCGATGACCCGCGTGTCAACAGGCTGGTGTTCTCGCTGGCCCCGGAGTTTTCCTGGGCCCAAGGGTTGGCAGGGGTTTCGACCGTCATTCATGCGGCCGCCCGGGTTCACATGATGGACGACCAAAGCGCCGATCCGCTCAGCGAGTTCAGGAAGGTCAATGTGGCGGGCACCCTGACCCTGGCTCGCCAGGCTGCACAAGCGGGTGTGAAACGCTTCATCTTCATCAGTTCGATCAAGGTGAACGGGGAGGGGACACCCCCATCCTCGGCGTATACCGCGAACGACACGCCGATGCCGGCAGACCCCTACGGCATCTCGAAGCACGAGGCTGAACAGGGCTTGCTGGAACTGGCTGCGGCCACCGGGATGGATGTCGTCATCATTCGCCCGCCTCTGGTCTACGGGCCGGGCGTGAGGGCCAACTTCCTGAGCATGATGCGCTGGCTCGACAAGGGCGTTCCCTTGCCGCTGGGGGCGATCCACAACCGACGCAGCCTGGTGGCGCTGGGCAACCTGGTGGATCTGGTGGTGACCTGTATCGAGCATCCTGCGGCTGCCAATCAGGTCTTCCTGGTCAGCGATGGAGAAGATCTGTCCACCAGCGATCTGCTGCGCCGGATGGCCCAGGCCCTTGGCCGGCCCGCGCGCCTGTTGCCGGTACCAGAAAGCCTGTTGCGCGCCGGTGCCGGGTTACTGGGCAAACAGGCTTTTTCACAACGACTCTTCGGGTCGTTGCAAGTTGATATCAGCAAGACTCGCTCCCTGTTGGGATGGGAGCCTCCGTTGGCGGTGAATGATGCATTGAAGCTCGCCGCCAGGCATTTTCAGGAACATCAAGACAAATGATCTATTGGTTACTGTTTCCCCTCGTGGCCGTCGTTTCGCTGCTGCTGACCTGGCAACTGCGTCGCTATGCGCTGGCCCGCAGCATCATCGATATCCCCAACGCGCGCAGTTCGCACACCATCCCCACGCCACGCGGTGGCGGGGTGGCGATCGTCGTCTCGTTCATCGCGTCGCTGCCACTGCTGTACGGGGCAGGTCTGGCCACAGCCAGCCAGGTCATTGCCATCGGCGGGGCAGGGGCACTGATCGCCGTGATCGGTTTCATGGATGACCACGGTCACATCGCCGCAAGATGGCGCCTGCTGGGGCATTTCGCGGCTGCTGTCTGGGCGTTGTTCTGGATGGGCGGGTTGCCGACCGTGATTCTGTTCGGGGTGAGCATCGAGCCGGGCTGGATCGGCCTGGTGCTTGCTGCCTTCTATCTGGTCTGGATGCTCAACCTGTACAACTTCATGGACGGTATCGACGGGATCGCCAGTGTCGAGGCGATCTGTGCGTGCCTGGGCGCGATTCTGATCTACTGCTTCAGTGGCGCCGCCGATCTGATCTGGCTGCCACTGGTGCTGGCCATGGCAGTGGCTGGCTTCCTGTACTGGAACTTTCCGCCTGCACGTATCTTCATGGGCGACGCCGGCAGCGGGTTCCTCGGGATCGCACTGGGCATCATCGCGCTTCAGGCGGCATGGTCCTCCACGCAGCTGTTCTGGGCCTGGTTGATCCTGCTGGGCGTGTTCATCGTTGACGCGACCTTCACCCTGGGCCGTCGCCTGCTGCGTGGAGACAAGGTTTACGAGGCTCACCGCAGCCACGCCTATCAATACGCATCGCGCAAGGTCGGCAGGCACTTGCCGGTGACGCTTGCAGTTGCCGCGATCAACCTCTTCTGGCTGCTGCCGGTGGCATGCTGCGTGGCGCTGCTGGGCCTGGATGGCATCGTCGGGCTGGTCCTGGCGTACGTGCCGCTGGTTCTGCTGGCGGTCAAATACCACGCCGGCGAACTCGAGAAGGCGGCGTAGACAGGCCATTGGCCATGCGGACCCGGGCCAGCCAGGCACGGGTTCCGCTCATCGACAACTGGCGGTTTTCCTTGCGATCCGCGCAGCTATGACGTTATCTGAAACGATTGCCCCTGGTGGTTGCCAGACTTTGTAACACTTTGTGTGATCGGTACGATCGGACATGTGTACAGCGCTATCTTGGCAGGGTGAATGTTCAGCAACTAACAATAATCAAGCTCGCGTGATTGCAAGGACGGTGACATGACGAAAGCTAGTGCGACTACCCCCACCCATGAACAGGAAATCAAGACCGGCGAACGATTCGAGTTTGGCGAAAACTGGACCCGTTTCCTGAAGTTGCTCGATGAATCAAGAATCCAGCAGGCCGTCGACAGCCTCAAGCAGATGTTGGGTGTCGATGATCTGACCGGGAAGCGATTCCTCGATATTGGCAGTGGCAGTGGCCTGTTTTCCCTCGCGGCACGGCGCCTGGGCGCAAAAGTGGTTTCCTTCGACTATGACCCCAAATCGGTCGCGTGCGCAGTAGAGCTGCGCAGACGCTATTTTCCTGCCGACCGCGATTGGGACGTGCAGACAGGTTCGGTGCTTGATCGTCAGTATCTGGCAGGCCTGGGGACTTTCGATATCGTCTACTCGTGGGGTGTGCTGCACCATACGGGCAAGATGTGGGAAGCCCTGGCCAATGTCGACGCCAATGTGGCGGAGCAGGGGAAGTTGTTCATAGCCCTGTACAACGACCAGTCATTCGTCAGCCGGTACTGGACCTTCGTCAAGAGGACCTACAACAAGTACTCCTTCACCCGCCCGCTCTTCGTTTTCATCCACGGCCTGTATCCAACACTCCCCAGCATACTTCTGAAGGTATTGAAGAACAGGACCTATCCTCGGGGAATGAACGTCTGGTATGACCTTTACGACTGGTTGGGCGGTTATCCGTTTGAAGTCTCCAGCCCTGGGCAGATCTTCGACTTCTATAAAAACCGGGGCTATGAGTTGCGCACACTGAAAACAGTGGGCGGCAAGATGGGCTGCAACGAATACGTGTTTCAAAAGAATCGCGCAATAACCTCTCCCCAATAAAAAAGCCGCCGGGAAGTTCCGGCGGCTTTCTTTCAGGTCAGGGGCTGCTGATGTGCTGTAGCCCCTGTTCTGCGTGTCTCGGTCCGTCTCAGACCAGTGCTGGTCTGAGCCGTGGCCGTTCTTTCATTTGCCAGAGCCAATACCATCCGAGTGCCGAGAACGAGTACATGACTGGCATCATGAATACCCGCTGGCGCGTACTCCATTCGCCAAAGAACACGATGTAGGCTACGGCGATAATGCCCAGGAGTGCGACCAGCATCAGGGTTTTCAGGTTTCTCCTGGCCATGATGATCAACCCCAGCAGCGTGCCCGGTAGCGCGATGACCCAGGTCGTCGCTGCCAGCATGTAGAGCTCGAGCTGGTTGTTGCCGGCCAGGCCGTGGGTGAGGGCGACCCATGGGTACGGCGCAAGCAGCGTGCGAACAACGGCCCGCGCCAGTGCGCTGACGGGTTGGTCATGCAGGTAGGAACGCCAGCCGATCACCGAGCCGTCCGCCCCTTCCTCGTTCGCCGTGGCGGTCAAGGTAGTGGTCTGGCCCTGAAGGGTGGTGGCCTGTGCCTTGAGGGTGGTCGTTACTGTGGTGGTCAGCGAAAATGAGGCAGTTTCGGTCGGCTTGCTTGCGCTTGGGGCAGCAGGCGGCGTGGTCTTTGCCGGAGGAGCGGCGGTCAGTACCTGCTCTACCTGAGCGGGAGTGGCCTTCGCTGGAAGCGGCGCGGTGGCCACGGTCGCCGGTTGGGTCAGCTTCTGCTCGAATGGCACGTAGTAGAGCACGCCCCATATCATGACTGCCGCCATTGACGCCGAAACGAAGGCCGCTGCCGTTGCCCTGGGCTTCTTCACGACAAAATAGAGCGCCAGCACGCAGAAGACCATGCAGAAGGAGATGAACGCGACGTACTTGACCGCTGCCAGAAAGCCCAGCGAGACAGCAAGGATACTGGCGAACTTGAGGGTCGGTCTGTTGCACAGTTGGCAGGCGCTGATGATGACGACCATGCACAGCAACGTGGCCAGGGTGTCTTTCAGCAACCAGGCACTGTTCAGTGCGATGGACGGCTCAAGGGCGACCAGCAGTGCTGCAAAGTGGCACACCTTCGGTGGCCCGCCCAGTTCACGGGTAATGATATAGGTAGCGGCCGGGAAGGCGCCTGTCAGTATGGAGTTGGCGATGATTGCCGAGGCAAGGCTGTTGCCTGCCAGCGTCCACAGGCCAAGCAGGCCCGAGAATATCCACTCGTGGCTGCCGAACACGCCCGCGTAGGGAATCTGGTCAGTGGGCAGCCAGACGGGATGCCCGCCGTGTGTCCACATGTTGAGCAGTCCCGCCAGCTCGTACACATTCGCGTCGACGGACTGGCCCGTCCAGTGGAGAAACAGCGCCTGGGCGTGGTGTTGATAGATGAGCGAGTCCAGAGGGGTGTCCAGCCACTGCGGGGTCATCTGGATCAGCAGGCTCTTGCAGACCCCCAACGAAATGCCGATCAGCGTCCAGCAGGCAACCGTTTTCCGGATCTCTTTGTCGGCCAGCATCTTCATTGAAAACACCAGCACCACGACGACTACAGCCAGGCTCAAAAACGTTGAATTCATTGTCTTCCGTTGATATTCGTGGGGCAGAAATTAGTGTCGAGAGCGCGTTCACCCAGGCCAGATTCACTGCGGGGCGCACTGTGCAGACTGCCATGTCTGATTTTTCGCGTTTGCTGACCCCGTGTCGGTGGCAGATTGTAGGAGATGTGGTTCGTGAACTCCAGAAACAAGTTGTTGTCCCTTGCAATCGGGTTTTTCGCAGACCTGCTGTAATCCCCGATTATGCTGGGCGAAGAGGCGATTTGATGAGGTAATGATGCGCCTCGAAAGATGGCGGGTGACATGTTCTGTGCGTGGCCTGCAACCGGTGATCCGCTGTTGAGGGCATCGGCAATGTGGCTGATATTTTCACTTGGCACCTGAGCGTTAATATGTTTCCTTGAAGATGGAATGCTTCTCAAGGGTCCATGCTTGTGGCAGTATGGGCGCGCAGTCTGCGCTAAGTCTTTAATTAAAAGGCGCATTTTTACTCTTCTATTGGCTTGTTTTTGTTTTAGTTGCGGTTCTTTAAATGAAGCAGCAGTTGATTGCAGTGGTGGTATTGACGGCCTGTTCTCAGTTGGCCGCTTTTTTCAAGTTGTGGTTTACTGCGGGCGTCTTTGGTGTTGGTAGTGAACTGGACGGTTATAACCTGGCGCTGGTCGCCCCGACTTTTCTGTCGGGCGTTCTGTCTGGCGTGCTTCAGGTAGGTTTTTTTCCGGTCCGGGCACGCTTGCATGCCGCCGGGGATGCCGCCGCCACCATGGCGTTCGAACGTGCGGTGTTCTGGTGCTGCGGATTGATCGGAGTGCTTGTTGCACTTGCGATTGCACTGGGCAGCCCGTTGTTGGCTCATTATTTTGTGCCTGATAATCAATTGGCGGTTCGCGATACTTTCTTGTTTGTATTGCCGTTAGTTGCTTTTCTGATTCCGCTGAACATGGCCGGTGACAGTGCCGGTTATATGCTCGCCATGCGTGACCGGTTCGGCTACGCGGCGGGGGCGCCCATCGTCAACGGTATAATCGGCGGATTGTTGCTGTTTGCCTTTCCTGAACTTGGAATGGTCAGCATGGTATTGGGCACGCTGATCGGTTTGTTGGCGCAGTTTCTGATCTGCATCTATGGCCTGCACCTGAGCGCATTTTCGTTTTTTGGCCGATTGCCGACCCGCAGCAGTTTTCTGGAATCGGGCAAGTCCATGCTGACCCTGGGCGGGTGGATTCTTCCCGGGATTTTCTTTTCCAATATCGTCGCCTCGATACCGCCAGTGTGGGCTGCATCATATGGCGAAGGTGTGGTTTCGGCGTTCGGATATGCCTACCGGTTGCACATGTCGGTGGTTCAGCTTTTGATCATGTCGAGTTCAACCCTGATTCTTGCGCGATTTTCGACACTGGTTTCACAGAATGACCAGGCGGGCATCAAGATTCTGGTGAAGCAGGCGACATTAATGTCGATCGTGCTGGGCGTGATATGTCCGCTCTGCGTGCTGTTGCTCGGCGAGCCGGTTCTTGCGTTGCTGTTCAGCGGGCGTTTTGACGCTGCCGCAGCGCATCAGGTGACGCGTCTGTGGTTCTGGCTCACGATCGGAATCGGCCTGATCATCCTGAGCAATGTGTTTGGCAAGCTTTGGCAGGCGCAGGCGCGGCCCAAGCTGATGTCGATGATGTCGGCGTTCAGTTTGCTGGGTGTGTACGGCTCATATTTCATCTTTCGGCAATTTCTGGATGAAAGGTCAGTGGCCCTTGCGCTGCTGGGAAGCCCTGCAGCGGTCATTTTCGTCGGCTTCTGGCTTCTCAATCCGTTGAAACGGGCAAAGTCTGAAAGAACGTCTTGATGTGTGCCGGTTTCTCGAAAACAATCTGAGTTTTTTGGTGGCGTGGTCGTACGCTTTTTCACTTTAGTGGTTTTTGGTCCCCAGAGCGTAATATGAAATTGCTTTATGTCATCGGTTCCATGGAGGTTGGAGGCGCAGAGCAACACTTGCTGCGCGTCTCCAGTGAGCTACGCCAGAGAGGCTTCAAGCCGGCGGTGTTCGCGATAACGACTGGTGGACCTCTCACCCAAGCCTTTGTCGAGGCGAATGTTCCCGTACACGGCATCAAGCTGCCTGCCTGGATCAGGAAAATCCTGCCGAGCGAGCGAGCGCGAGTGCGCGTCGAGCTGGTGTATGCATCCTTTGCCCTGTGGTGCCTGTACTGGCGGATGCGCCCTCAGGTCGTCCATTTCTTTCTTCCCGCAGCGTATATCGTGGGCGGCATCACCTCGCTGGCTGCACCTCGCGCCCGCCGTATCATGAGCCGCCGGAGCCTGAATCATTACCAGGCCAAGCATCTGACCCTGTCACGCCTGGAGCACTGGCTTCATACCAAGATGGACGCTGTTTGCGGCAACTCCAAGGCGGTAGTGCGTGATCTCGAGGGAGAGGGTGTCAGGTCGGAGCAGCTGCGACTGATCTACAACGGCCTGAACCTGCAGCGTTTTGCGCGCACCCGTACCCGTTCCCAAGTCAGGGCCGAGCTGGGTATTGCGGACGGTGCCCTGGTGTTCACCATCGTCGCCAACCTGATTCCCTACAAGGGTCATTCCGACCTGATCGAGGCGTTTGGCATGATCCGTCAGGCGCTGCCACAGGACTGGCACTGCCTGTTCATTGGCAGGGACGACGGCATCGGTGCATCGCTCAAGCAGCAGGCCGAATCGCTGGGCATCGGCGAGCGCATCCATCTGCTGGGATCCAGAAAAGACGTGCCGGATCTTCTCAATGCTGCGGACATCGGTATCCTCGCGTCCCACGAAGAAGGTTTTTCCAACGCGATCCTCGAGGGGATGGCTGCCCGGCTTCCCATGGTGGTTACCGATGTCGGCGGAAATGCCGAGGCGGTCCTGCACGAAGTCACCGGGCTGGTAGTGCCTGCGCGTGCTCCCCGCGAGCTTTCGCAAGCGTTGCTTGCCGTTGCCAGCAACCCAGAACGGAATCTCATGGGAGAGGCCGGGTTCCACAGGATCGAGACCGTGTTTTCCATGGAAGCCTGCCTGCAAGGTTATGCTGACTTGTACGTCGCTCCTGCGATCCCCGAGATTTCCCTTAAAAAAATCAAGTGACCTAATTACCTATGTGCGGAATCGCTGGACAGTTGAAATGGCCCGGGCAGGCGACGCAAGCGTCGCTGCACGACGAATGTTTGCGGATGGCCGATGCCATTCTTCATCGCGGCCCGGACGATCATGGTGTCTGGGTCAGCCCTGACGTCAGCGTGGGCCTTGCCCACCGTCGCCTGGCGATCGTCGACCTTTCCCCGGCCGGCCACCAGCCGATGCTGGCGGATTCGGGGCGGTACACCATGGTGTTCAACGGTGAGATCTACAATCACCTGGACCTGCGCCGCCAGCTCGATGAAACGGGCAGGGTGCATGCATGGCGCGGTCATTCCGACACCGAGACGCTGCTGGCTGCGTTCGATGCCTGGGGCATCGAGCAGACCCTGAAACAGTGTATCGGCATGTTCGCTATTGCCCTGTGGGACCTTCAGGAGCAGACGCTGATCCTCGCCCGCGATCGTCTGGGCGAGAAGCCGCTGTACTACGGCTGGCAAGGGCAGGGCGAGCAGGCGGTGTTCATGTTCGGTTCGGAATTGAAGGCCCTGCGCGCGCACCCTTCGTTCAGCCCGTCCATCGACCGCAACGCCTTGGCGTTATACTTCCGACACAACTACATCCCTGCGCCGCATTCGATCTACCAGGGCATCAGCAAGCTGCAGCCAGGCTGCATCCTGCGTGTGTCGGTCAAGCAGCCAGAGCCTGTCATCCAGGAATACTGGTCGGTGCTGCAGGTGGTGCAAGACGGTTCCGCCTCGCGCCAGCAGGAGCGCGACCCCGTTCAGGCGGTCGACGAGCTTGAAACGCTGCTCAAGTCGGCTGTTTCGCAACAAATGATGGCGGACGTTCCCCTGGGCGCGTTCCTGTCGGGCGGCATTGACTCCTCCACCATCGTGGCGCTGATGCAGGCGCAGTCGAGCCGGCCGGTGAAAACCTTCACCATCGGTTTCCACGAAAAGGGCTACAACGAAGCCGAACATGCCAAGGCCGTGGCCGCCCACCTGGGCACCGACCACACCGAGCTGTACGTGACTTCACAGCAGGCGCTCTCGGTAATTCCGTCGCTGCCGGGCATCTACGACGAGCCGTTTTCCGACTCTTCGCAGATTCCGACCTTCCTGGTTTCCCAACTGGCGCGCCAGCACGTCACCGTGTCCCTGTCGGGCGATGCCGGGGACGAGCTGTTCAGCGGATACACCCGTTACACCGCCGGTGCCAGTGCCTGGAGCAAGATCGAGCGTCTGCCTGTGGCCCTGCGCAAGCCGCTGGCCAGTGCCATCACGTCGATCTCGCCGGATACCTGGTCGAAACTTGCCGGCTGGCTGCCATCGCCGATCTTCCGCAACCGCTTCGGCGACAAGGTGCACAAGGGCGCTGGCGTGCTGGCAAGCACCTCGATCAACCAGTATTACCACGCGCTGGTGTCGCACTGGTCCGACCCTGCACAGGTGGTGATTGGCGGCCAGGAACCGACCACCTGGCTGACCGGAAACGTCCCGCAGATCGACGCCCTGGACCCGATCGAGCGCATGATGGTCCTGGACCTGTTGACCTACCTGCCCGATGACATCCTCACCAAGGTGGATCGTGCCTCGATGGCGGTGACGCTCGAGTCCCGTGTGCCGATGCTCGACCATCGTGTGGTGGAGTTCGCCTGGCAGTTGCCGCAGTCGCTCAAGCAGCGTGACGGCGTGGGCAAGTGGGCCTTGCGCCAAGTGCTGTACCGGCACGTGCCGCAGTCCCTCATCGACCGTCCGAAGATGGGCTTCGGCGTACCGATCGACGCCTGGCTGCGTGGCCCGCTCAAAGACTGGGCTGAGGCGTTGCTGGACGAGGGGCGCTTGCGCAGGGAAGGCTATCTGCACCCTGAGCCGATCCGGCAGAAATGGGCCGAGCACCTGAGCGGTAGCCGCAACTGGGCCTACCACCTGTGGGATGTCCTGATGTTCCAGGCCTGGCTGGAAGAAAACCCGGTTTGATCCGTTCTGCGCCACTCTGGCGCGGATGCACCTGCCGTCTCGAATCCAGCCCCGTCGTGCTGGATTCGAGGCGTGCAGGCCCCTTCGCTACACCTTCCTCACGCTTTTCCCGCCGTTCGTCACTTGCTGCGCGATGCACGCAAAGGGCCGGGTTTGAGCACTCGAGCACATTTGACACCCCTGCAAACACATTCAGCCAGGCACTGCCTTGCCAGCGCCGCAGGTGCGGCTATCGTTCTTGCCGTACAGGGCAGGTGTGAGGGTGGCCGAGATAAATGTCGTGGTATTGATAACAAATCCGCTTTTTCGGTGCCTAAGGGTCGCCTCACGCTGTTATGCACGAGGGTAGCGTGCAGTCCGTTCAGAGGGCTGCTTCATACTAAACAGAGGAGCCTTCGGGCTGTTTCGTCGCATAGGTCTTACACATGAAACCCGACTATCCCGTAATTCAGACCCGTTGTTTCAAAGCCTACGATATTCGCGGGCAGGTCCCAACCGATCTGGACGCCGACATCGCCTATCGTATCGGGCGCGCCATGGTGGCGCAGTTGGGCGCGAAAACTATCGTCGTCGGCAGGGACATGCGTCTTGAAAGCCCTGGCCTGGCCCAGGCTCTGATGAATGGCATCCAGGAAGCAGGCGCGGATGTGATCGACATCGGCCTTTGCGGAACCGAAGAAGTGTATTTTGCCACCAGCCACTACAAGGCTGATGGCGGGGTGATGGTCACCGCCAGCCACAACCCCAAAGGCTACAACGGCATGAAACTGGTGCAGCGCGAATCCCGTCCCATCAGCGGCGACAGCGGCCTGGACGCGATCCGCCAGCGTGTCGATGCCGGTGATTTCGGCCAGGCTTCAGCCACGCCAGGCAAAGTCAGACAGGCGCCGGACAAGTCCGCCTACATCGCTCACTTGCTGACCTACATCGAAGGCGCGCAACTGCGCCCGCTGAAGATTCTCGCCGACCCGGGCAACGGTGCAGTCGGCCCGGCACTGGAAGCGATCAAGGGCAAGCTGCCCTTTGAATGGGTGATCATCAACGCCGAGCCTGACGGCAACTTCCCCAATGGCGTGCCCAACCCGCTGCTGCCGGAAAACCGCACCATCACCCGCGAAGCGTTGCTCAAGCACGGCTGCGACATTGGCCTGGCCTGGGACGGGGACTTCGATCGCTGCTTCTTCTTCGACGAGCGCGGGCGTTTCGTCGAAGGCTACTACCTGGTAGGGCTGCTGGCGGAAATGTTGCTCAAACAACATCCGGGTTCCAAGATCATCCATGACCCGCGCCTGACCTGGAACACCATCGATCAGGTCCAGCTTGCCGGCGGCACGCCAGTGCTGTGCAAAACCGGTCACGCGTTCATCAAAGAGCGGATGCGCAAGGAAGACGCCGTGTACGGCGGCGAAATGAGCGCACACCACTATTTCCGCGATTTTGCCTACTGCGACAGCGGGATGATTCCGTGGTTGCTCGTCACGGCGCTGATGTCGGTGTCGGGCAAGCGCTTTTCCGAGCTGGTCGATGAGCGCATGGAGGCCTACCCGTGCAGCGGCGAGATCAACTACAAGGTGTCGGACGTCAAGGGGATCCTGGCCAAGGTGCTGGAGCATTATTCGGCCTTGAGCACGAACGTCGATAAAACCGATGGTATCAGCGTTGAATTTGCCGAGTGGCGGTTCAACCTGCGTGGCTCCAATACCGAGCCGCTGTTGCGTCTGAACGTGGAAAGTCGCCGTGACATGCCGCTGGTCGAGGCCAAGGTAAAGGAAATCGAAGCGCTGTTGAACGCCGGGTAACGCCCGGCCCATGACGGCCACCGGACCTGAACGTCAGGTGGCCGTCAGGGTTTTTTTCTGTTTCCCACGACATCTGTCCGGCAATCGCGAGGTGAATTTCTCGCGGTTTTCCAGTGTATGGCTTATTCTTGCCCAGAATTTTGTCGTAGACACTGCAGTTACCCTCATTTGCCGGCCTCAGTGCGGCAGCAAAGTATTGGGGCTCCGGGAAGCAGTGCCGTCTCACCGTTGAACCACGGTGAGCACAGCTTCAGGTGATGCCTGATGTCGGTGTGATCATTTTCTGGTCGTTGTCACTCGCCAAGCTGTCGCGATTTGCGCGCATGATGTCCGCGTCGTCGGGCAGCCATGGAGCCGTCGTGGGGCACGAGGATGGCTGTAGTCAGCGCTGAGGCGATTTTTCCGCCTTTGTGGGGACCCTTGCATGGCAGGGATAGATTCCCGGTATTTGCGGGTCGATAGGAGATAGAACATTTGTTCGAGGGAAGCATGGATAAAGTACGCGCTTTGCTGCTCGCGTTGCCACGTCGCAAGAAACGCATCATTCAGGTCATCACAGACATCTTTCTAGTCTGGTTCTCGCTGTGGATGGCGTTCGTGGTTCGTCTCGGCATCGACGAGATGATCAACCCGTTTGAAGTGCATACCTGGCTTTTCCTCTGCGCCCCCGTCGTGGCCATTCCCTTCTTCGTCCGTTTCGGCATGTACCGTGCGGTCATGCGCTACTTCGGCAACGATGCCCTGGTGGCGATCATCAAGGCCGTCAGCCTGTCTGCACTGAGCCTCGGCATGGTGGTGTACCTCTACAGCAACCACCAGCATGTAGTGCCGCGCTCGCTGATGTTCAACTACTGGTGGCTCAGCCTGGTCATGATCGGTGGCCTGCGGCTGGCCATGCGCCAATATTTCCTGGGTGACTGGTTCTCGGCCGCGCAGCACGTGCCGTTCACCAGTCGCGACAATGGCCTGCCAAGGGTTGCGATCTACGGCGCAGGCGCTGCCGGCAACCAGTTGGCCACGGCACTGCGCATGGGCCGGGCGATGCGTCCGGTCGCGTTCATCGATGACGATTCCTCGATCTCCAACCGGGTCATTTCCGGCTTGCAGGTCTACAAGCCCAAGCACATCCAGCAGATGATCGACGTGACGGGGGCGCAGGAAATTCTCCTGGCCATCCCTTCGTCGGCCCGGGCACGGCGCCGGGAAATCCTGGGTTTCCTCGAAGGTTTTCCGCTGCATGTGCGCAGCGTTCCGAATTTCTCCGACCTGGCCACTGGTCGGGTCAAGGTCGATGACCTGCAGGAAGTCGATATCGCCGACCTGCTCGGCCGGGACTCTGTGCCCGCCCAGGAGGGCCTGCTGGAGCACTGCATCAAGGGCCAGGTCGTACTGGTGACCGGTGCGGGCGGCTCCATCGGCTCGGAGCTGTGCCGGCAGATTCTCTCCCTGCACCCCAGCACCTTGCTGCTGGTCGATCACGGCGAGTTCAACCTGTACTCGATCCTGTCCGAGCTTGAGCAGCGGGTGAATGCCGAATCCCTGCGGGTGAATGTGCTGCCCATCCTTGGCTCGGTGCGCAATCACGAGAAGCTGCTGGACGTCATGAAGACCTGGAAGGTCGACACCGTCTACCACGCCGCCGCCTACAAGCATGTGCCAATGGTCGAGCACAACATTGCCGAAGGTGTGATCAATAACGTCATCGGCACGCTGAATACGGCGCAGGCTGCGTTGCAGGCCGGTGTGGCCAACTTCGTGCTGATTTCCACCGACAAAGCCGTGCGGCCCACCAACGTGATGGGCAGCACCAAGCGCCTGGCCGAGATGATCCTGCAGGCCCTGAGCCGCGAAGTGGCACCGGTGATGTTCGGTGACCGCTCCCGGGTTCACCAGGTCAACAAGACACGCTTCATCATGGTCCGCTTCGGCAACGTGCTGGGGTCATCGGGCTCGGTCATTCCGCTGTTCCACAAGCAGATCAAGTCAGGTGGCCCGGTAACGGTCACCCATCCGCGCATCACCCGGTACTTCATGACGATTCCGGAAGCGGCCCAATTGGTGATCCAGGCGGGTTCCATGGGGCAGGGCGGCGATGTGTTCGTGCTCGACATGGGTGAGCCGGTCAAGATCATCGAGCTGGCGGAGAAGATGGTGCACCTGTCGGGCCTGAGCGTTCGGTCCGAAAAGAACCCTCACGGCGACATCGCCATCGAGTTCACCGGGCTGCGGCCGGGTGAAAAGTTATACGAGGAGTTGCTGATCGGCGATAACGTCGTTGCCACCAGCCACCCGATGATCATGAGTGCCCACGAAGACTTCCTGCCCTGGGAAGGCTTCAAGCTGGTGCTCTCGGACCTGCTCAAGGCCGTGGAAGAGGACGACTACGACCGGGTCCGGCAGATTCTGCGGGACACCGTGAGTGGCTACGCACCGGAAGGCGAAATCGTCGACTGGATACACCAGCAGCGCCGCCAGGAGCCCTGATCCGGATCCCTGATGCGTTGCCCCGGCTTCCCGTTGCGGGGGACATATCCGGTGACGCATCATCGCGGGTGAGTTCATGAGATTGGTCTAGGTTAGGGAAGCAGCTCAGGAAAGCTGCTCCCTAATCAACGATGTCATGGAGTATTACTCATGCGCATGTCCTACCTTTCTTCCCTCGTCTTCGCCGTGGTCGCCAGCTTCTCGATGGCTGCCAACGCACAAACCCCCGCCGCGACAGCCAGCCCGGCGCCCGCCACGACGATGGCCGCACCCGCAGCGCAGTCGGGCAAAGTCAACATCAACACCGCTTCGGCGGACGTCCTGCACAAGGAACTGTCCGGCATTGGCGCGGGCAAGGCAGCGGCGATCGTCGCCTATCGTGATGAAAACGGTGCGTTTGCGTCGGTCGACGAGTTGATTGAGGTCAAGGGCATCGGCAAGGCGCTGGTCGACAGGAACCGGGAAAAGCTGGCGCTTGACTGACCCGCGGACGCAGCAGAAGACCGATCGATGATCGGTCTTTTTTTACCCAGTGACAGTTGGGGGATGAGGGTTGCAGTCATCGCCCGGGCTTGACACTTCAAATGACAAAAATCATATAATCTTGAAAATTACGGTCGTAATATACCTCGATTGCTACGCTCAACGCCCATGGACCCAGACTCATGGGCAATCGCAGGCACGACGTTACACATCTGGCGCATGAATCTGCGCCTTTCCATGCAATGAAGGTTTAAAGGGTGAAGCCATGAACGCACGTCGCATCGTAGTCACGGGGATGGGGCTGGTGACGCCTTTGGGTACGGGAGTCGAGGCCGTCTGGCAGCGGCTGCTCGAAGGGCGCTCCGGTATCGTCCGGCTGCCTGAGGAAACAGTGGCCGATCTGCCGGCCAAGGTCGGCGGGCCAGTGCCGACGCTGGCCGAGGATCCCGAAGCCGGGTTCGACGCTGACGCCGCAGCGCCGCCCAAAGAGCAGAAGAAGATGGACCGTTTCATCCTGTTCGCCCTCGGTGCGGCCCAGCAGGCGGTGGCGCAGGCGGGCTGGGCGCCTTCCACCGATGAGGAGCGCGAGCGCACGGCAACGATCATCGGTTCCGGGGTGGGCGGCTTCGTCTCGATTGCCGATGCGGTACGCACCACCGATTCCCGTGGGCCACGCCGGCTTTCGCCGTTCACCATTCCATCGTTTCTGGTCAATCTGGCGGCCGGGCACGTTTCTATTCAGCATGGTTTCCAGGGACCGCTTGGCGCACCAGTGACCGCTTGCGCCGCAGGTGTGCAGGCGATCGGCGATGCGGCGCGGATGATCCTCGCCGGTGAGGCGGACATCGCCATATGCGGCGGGGCCGAGGCCTGCATCGACCGAGTGTCGCTGGGTGGATTCGCGGCGGCCCGGGCGCTCTCCAGTGGCTTCAACGACACGCCAGAGCGCGCCTCGCGGCCGTTCGATCAGGACCGCGACGGCTTCGTGATGGGTGAGGGTGCCGGCATCATGGTCATCGAGTCTCTTGAGCATGCGCTGGCGCGAGGTGCCAAGCCAATTGTCGAACTGGTGGGTTATGGCACCAGCGCCGACGCCTATCACCTGACCGCCGGCCCCGAGGACGGCAGCGGCGCACGTCGGGCCATGCAGGCGGCCATCCGCCAGGCCGGCATCAAGCCGTCCGACATTGAGCATCTGAACGCCCACGCCACTTCAACGCCGGTGGGTGACAAGGGCGAGATGGCGGCGATCAAGACAGTGTTCGGCGATCAGGGCGGGGTGGCGGTGACGTCGACCAAGTCAGCGACCGGGCACCTGCTGGGTGCGGCGGGTGGCATCGAGGCGATTTTCACCGCACTGGCCATTCGGGATCAGATAGCGCCGATGACGCTGAACCTGGAGAAGCCGGATGAGGCGGCAGCGGGCATCGATATCGTCCACGGCAAGGCGCGTCCGATGAAGATCGAGTATGCGCTGTCCAACGGCTTCGGCTTTGGCGGCGTCAATGCGAGCGTGTTGTTCCGCCGCTTCGAAGCCTGATTGAAACGCCATGCCCCTGCCTGTGGCGGCAGGGGCATTTCACCTCATGCCTGAGGGATCTGCAGCTTGAGCTGCTCGCGGGTGGTCTTGAGGATGCGCTCGGCCAGTTGCGGGTCTTTGGCGCTACGGGCCAGGACCAGAGCGCCGACCAGGCTGGACATCATCATCACGGCCTTGTCGCTGTTCTCGGAGCCCTCGGGCATGCCGGCCTGAAGTGCCGCGAGCATGCTGTTGATCAGCTCGTCGGTGATTTCGCTCGGCTGGCCGCGCTGGCCGAGCTCCGAGGACATGGTCGGCAACGGGCAGCCGTTCTCCGGCTCCAGACGATGAGCCGGGGCCAGGTACATATCGATGAACGCCTCGGCCGAGGTGTCATTGCCCAGCTTTTCAGCGCGCGACGCCTGCAGGCTGTCTACCGCGCAACGCAGGGCCTTTTCGACCAGATCATCCTTGGATTTGAAGTGGGCGTAAAAGCCACCGTGGGTCAGCCCCAATGCCTTCATCAGCGGCTGCAAACCGGTCGCGCCGATACCGTCACGACGAAACCGCGCGCCCGCCTCGACAAGGATGCGCTGATGGGTTTGGGCTTTATGATCTTCGGCGTAACGCATTGAAAGGAGCCTCCCGACTATGGCTCTTGAAATGTTGATCGACATTCTTACATGGATGAACAGCCGGCGCAGTATCCACGGTTCGGGAGGGGGCGACCATTGGTCAGAAGGTCACAGGGGTATTACAGACATCTGCGTCGCCTGACAGGGCCCTATCGCGAGCAAGCTCACTCCTACAGGACTGTGCATTTCAAATAATCGGTGGACCGCTGTAGGAGCGCGCTTGCCCGCGACGGCGGTGGTACATCCGCCACATCTCTATTGCCTGGCATGGCCCTGTCGCGGGCAAGCGCGCTCCTACGGGGTGTGGCAAATAATCGATGCGCCGCTGTAGGAGCGCGCTTGCCCGCGATGACGGTGGTACATCCGCCACATCTCCATCGCCTGGCATGGCCTGTCGCGGGCAAGCGCGCTCCTACGGGGTATGGCAAATAATCGGTGGACCGCTGTAGGCGCGCGCTTGCCCGCGATGACGGAGGTACATCCGCCACATCGCTATCGCCTGGCACGGCCCCGTCGCGGGCAAGCGCGCTCCTACGGGGTATGGCAAATAATCGATGCGCCGCTGTAGGAGCGCGCTTGCCCGCGACGGCGGTGGTACATCCGGTACATCTCCATTGCCTGGCACGGCCCCGTAGCGGGCAAGCGCGCTCCTACGGGGTGTGGCAAATAATCGGTGGACCGCTGTAGGAGCGCGCTTGCCCGCGATGACGGTGGTACATCCGCCACACCTCTATTGCCTGGCAGGGCCCTGTCGCGGGCAAGCGCGCTCCTACGGATGGATGCGAGGCGAGGGAATGCTGCAATCCTGTAGGAGTGAGCTTGCTCGCGATGAGGCCGGTACATCCTGCACAGCTCTCGGGCTTATTTGGGCCCCATCATCTTCGCCAGCACGTCAGGCCGTGGGGCGCCTTGTTGCTGTTGCAGGTGGCCATTGGCGTCCTTGTAGAAAATCGACGGTGTCGCCGACAGGCCCATGTCGTCCATCAGCTTCATGTTCGCATCGAGCTTGGCCTGGATGTCTTTGGGGATGGTGTCCATGGCCTTGAGCGTGCTGCTCTTGCCCGCCTGTTCGTGCTTCTGCAGGGCCAGTTCAGGGTTGGCATCAGCCAGCAGGGTGGCGGCCTTCGCGGCGCTGTCTTCGCGGATCACGCCGACCATGATGTGACGCAACTGCACCTTGCCGGACTTGACCCAGGGCCGCGCCTGTTCCCAGAAGATGTTGCAGTACGGGCAGTTGGCGTCGCTGAACAGGTAGATGACCTTGGGCGCGGTCTTGGCGCCGTCGGCGATCCAGGTGCTGTTTTCCATCTGGTTCCACATCTCTTTGGTCATGGGCTCGTAGACCAGCTTCTGCAGCGGCGCCTCGCTCAAATCTTCGCCTTT
Source organism: Pseudomonas sp. NPDC090201 (assembly GCF_044746825.1). Lineage (NCBI taxonomy): Bacteria > Pseudomonadati > Pseudomonadota > Gammaproteobacteria > Pseudomonadales > Pseudomonadaceae > Pseudomonas > Pseudomonas sp. NPDC090201. The sequence continues at coordinate 507,109 of NZ_JBIVCX010000001.1, read as the reverse complement.
CTCGTCAAACAGATTGCCCGCCAGCACGTGCTTGCCGTCGGCGGTCAGGTACAGTGCCATGCCCTGTTTCTGGTACTCGGCGGCATAACCCTTGAGCCCGCCGGGTGCGTCGAAGCTGCCCTTGATCGTCGCACCCTTGGCTTCCAGCGCCTTGATCGGCGCGGGCAGTTCTTCGGCCTGCAACAGGGCGGTCTGGAAGGTGAGCAGGCTGGCGACGGCCAAGGTAGAAATCCGCATGTAACTCATTGAGTACTCCTGATTCGGGAGGAAGCCAGTGCCGCCGGTTCAGCGAGCTGCCCAAGGGCATGGGTCAGGCTGGCGTTGGACAGTTCGCCCAGGTGGCTGGCCGAAAGGCGGCCATCGGGGCGGTAGAAAAGGGTGGTAGGGAGCGCGGCCGAGCCGACGCGTCGGGCCAGTTCACCTGAGCCATCGAACAGCAGGTTGTCTGGTTGCAGACCCTGGTTTGTCAGAAAAGTCCCGACCTCCCGTGGGGTCTCGGCCTGATTGACGAACAGGAAGACCACATCGGGGTTCGCCTGCTGGGCCGCCTGCAACACCGGCATCTCGCGCCGACACGGCGGGCACCAGGTGGCCCACAGGTTGACGACCAGTTTCTTGCCTTGGAAATCGCTCAACTGCACAGGCATACCTGCGGCGTTGCGCAAGGTCAGGTCCGGCAGGCGCGCATCCTGTTGCGATGCGCTGACCGCAAGGCTGGCCAGCCACCAGAACACCAGGCCACTGACCACGCCTATCCCCATCGGGGTGCGCAAGGCGGGCCGCCTGAAGCCGTGCACCAGGGCGCCGATCACCACGGCGACCACCCCCGGCCAGACCAGAAACCCGCCATCGCGGATGTCGATGCTGCTCGCCGGATGGCTCTGGTACTGCGTCCAGTACACCAGCACGAAACCCACGCGCGCCAGCAACAGCCCCAGCAGAAACAGGCCGAACAGCGCGCGTTCCGGGTTGACCCCTTGGCGACGGCCGCTGAGCCAGCCGACAAAGGTCGCCAGCACCAGAGCCGCCAACAGCAGCAAGTGGTTGAGCGCCAGGGAGAAGGGCCCCAGGGAAAAACTCAGCATCAACCCTGCTCCCGGGTCGCTTGCCACTGCTGCAGGAAGCCCCTGTCATCCACCTCGCCGGTGATGCGGTGCGACCGGCGCTCGCTGCCGTCCGGGCCTAGCCACAACAGGGTTGGCGGGCCGGGGACCTTGTAGCGTTCGAGCAATTGACGGCTGGCGTCGTTGTCGGCGGTCACGTCCAGGCGCAGCAGGCGCACACCGTTCAGCGCCTCGATGACCTGGCTCTGCCCGAACACGGTCTTTTCCATGATCTTGCAGGACACGCACCAGTCGGCGTAATAGTCCACCAGCACCCATTGGCCATTGGCGCTGGCTGCGGCGAGTTCGCGGTCCAGTGTGGCCGCATCCTTGATGGTGGTGAAGGCATCGTGGTTGCTTGCGCTTTCGCTGTTGGTCCTGGAACCGCTGTAGACCTTCAGCGGTTGCCAGGGATCGTCCGCGCCCCCGGCTGCACCGACCAGCATCATCGTGCCCCACAAACCGAGAATCAGCCCGACTGGCGCACAGATCGGTGCCGCGCGTTTAAGGCTGCGGGTCTGAGCGATAGCGCTGAACGCGAGGATCAGCAGCAAGGCGCCGAACAGCGCAAGCCACAGGGGTTCGGCCAGCAGCGGACGAACCATGAAGAGTGCCGTGCCCAGCAACAGGAAGCCGAACACGCCCTTGACCAGGTCCATCCAGGCGCCCGGTTTTGGCAGAAAGCGGTTGCCCACGGTCACCACCAGCAACAGCGGCAGGCCAATGCCCAATCCCAGAATGAACAGCACTAGACCGCCCTGCAAGGCGTTGCCGCTCTGGGCGATATACAGCAGTGCGCCGGCCAGCGGCGCGGTCATGCAGGGGCCGACCAGCAACCCGGACAGCGCCCCGAGAACGGCCGCGCCCACCAGACTGCCACCCTGACGCTGGCGTCCGGCATTCTCCAAACGATCACGCACAAAGGCCGGCAATTGCAGTTCGAAAAAGCCGAACATCGGCAGCGAGAGCAACACGAACAATCCGGCGAAACTGCCCAGCAGCCAGGGTTGTTGCAGCGTGGATTGCAGGTTGCCACCCAGCAGCGCCGCGACCACGCCCAGCCCCGCGTAGATCAACGCCATGCTCAGCACATAGACCCCGGCCAGGGCGAAACCGCGACGCGGGCGGGCGCCACTGCCCACTACCACGCCGGCGAGAATCGGCAGCATCGGCAGCGAGCAGGGGGTGAAGGCCAGCAGCAGACCCAGACCAAAGAAAATCAGCAGGCTCAGGCCCAACGAGCGTTCCTGCAGCGTGCTGGCCAGCGCCTGATCCTGTGACTGGCCGTTGACCACGGTCGCACCGCCTTTGCCCAAGTCCACCACCTGGGTTTGCGGCGGATAGCACAGGCCCGCGTCGGCACAGCCTTGCCAACCCACCTTCACCTGCCCGCTGGCAGAGGCCGGGATCGTCAGCTCAAGGCCCTGCCGATAGACCTGCTGCTGGCCGAAATACTCGTCGTTGTGGTCTTCGCCAGCCGGCAGAACCGGCAGCAGGCCCGCACTGAGGCCGTCGAACTTGAGGCGCTTCTGATAAAGGTAATAGCCGTCTGCGATTTGCCAGTACAGACGGGTTTCTCCGGACTCGAGACGCTCGGAGCTGAATATGAAGGCCTGCTCGACAGGCAGGAAATCGGGCTTCTTGAACAGATCGCCGCCGGGCAACGCCTGAGCCAGCAGCGGGAACAACAGAAGCACCAGTATCAACAACTTACGCATGCGCACACCTTGCCAATCATCTATGAGCCGAGGTTGGAGCCCTGTGATTAAGTGCCGATTAACCCATCAACCAACCTGTCGAAATACCCGCCCGGGGATCATGCATAATCCACTCTTAATCCCGCGTTGTTTCAATTGCCTTTTCTGCCGAGGCCGCCCATGCACGTACTGCTTTGTGAAGACGACGACCTGATTGCCAGCGGCATCGTCGCCGGCCTCGATGCCCAGGGGCTGACCGTGGACCGCGTCGCCAACGCTGCGGGCGCGCGGGCGATGCTGTCGGCGGCGCACTTCGATGTCATGGTGCTGGACCTGGGGCTGCCTGACGAAGACGGCCTCAGGTTGCTGCGCCATCTTCGCCAGCAGGGGGTGGAAATTCCAGTGTTGATCCTCACGGCCCGCGACACTGTTACCGACCGTGTCGATGGCCTGCAGGCGGGCGCCGATGACTACCTGCTCAAGCCCTTCGACCTGCGTGAACTGAGCGCCCGGCTGCATACGCTGGTGCGGCGAATGGCGGGGCGCAGCGTCAACGTGATCGAGCATGGCCCCTTGACCTATGACCCCAGCACCCGCGAAACCCGCCTCTCGGGCCAGGCGGTTGACCTGTCCCGGCGCGAACAGGCGCTGCTTCAGGCCCTGCTCAACAATCACGGGCGCGTGCTGTCCAGCGAACAGCTCAAGGATTGCGTCTACGGCTTTGGCGATGAAGTGGAGAGCAACGCATTGAACGTCCATATCCATCACCTGCGGCGCAAGCTCGGCAGCAGGATCATCGAAACCGTTCGTGGCCTGGGCTACCGCCTGGGGCCGGCCGGCGATGTCGCGGAGCAACAGGGATGATGAGCCTGCGCACGCGCCTGAGCCTGATCCTGGGTTCGGCGTTCATCCTGATCTGGGTGCTGGCAGCGGCGTGGATGCTGCGCGACCTGCGCACGCAGATGATGCAGTCCCTTGACCAGCGGCTGGAGGCTTCGGCGCGGATGGTGGCGGGGTTGCTGGAGCAGATGCAGATGCCCGACGACGGCCAGAGCAGCTCGATGCACACCGCTGATCTGCGCATCCCCAACGGCATGGCCTGTCAGTTGAGCAGCCTGCGCGGCCAGGTGCTGGCGCGCACCGAAAGCTCGCCCGCCGAACCCTTGAAAGCTGACGCCAGCGGCTTTGTCGACCAGATGATCAACGGCGAGCACTGGCGCGTGTACACGATGATGCACGGCAACGTGCGGGTGAGCACCGCGGACCGGCAGATCGAGCGCGATGTGCTCGGCCAGTCGGTGCTGCTGGCGGCGTCGGTGCCGGTGCTGGTGGCGTTGTTCGGCAGCCTGATCCTGGTCTGGTTCGGCATTGGTCGCGGGCTGGCGCCGCTCAATCGCATGCGTGACGCCTTGAACCGGCACAGCGCCGATTCGGTCGAGCCACTGGACGTGCCGAACCTGCCCAGCGAGCTGCAGCCGTTGCTCAAGAGCCAGAACCAGTTGTTCCTGCGCATCGCCCAGACCCTGGAGCGCGAGCGCCGCCTGACCGGGGATGCGGCCCACGAACTGCGCAGCCCGCTGACCGCCATCAAGACCCACCTGCAAGTGGCGCGCATGACCGAGGGCGACAAGCGCGACAGGGCGCTGGCCCATGCCGAGGAGGGCGCTGACCGCATGCACCGCACCCTGGAGCAGTTGTTGCTGCTGGCACGGGTGGAGGGCAGTCTGTCGTTCGATGACGGCGTGCAGTGCGATGCCGAGAAGGTCGCACGGCTGGCGATTCACGATGCCAACCATGGCGATGACGAGCGCATCCAGTTGATCCTGCCGGGGCACCTGTCTACCGCCCCGGTGGAAATGCCGGCGGCGCTGGCGGTCGCTGCATTGCGCAACCTGCTGGACAACGCACTGCGCCACACCCAGCCCGGTGCGCGAGTGGAGTTGAGCCTTGAGACCTTTGACGGCCATGCGCATTTCCGGGTGCGCGACTACGGCCCGGGCATTCCGGAGCCGGATCTGGACAAGATGACCCAGCGCTTCTGGCGCAACGGCAAGAGCCCGGGCGCGGGGCTGGGGCTTGCGATCGTGCAGGCGATCGTCCAGCGCTGCGCCTGCTCGTTGCGGTTTGACAGCCGCAACGATGGATTGCGGGTCGAGTTGAGCGTGCCGTTGCGGCGAATTGACGCCTGACACGTAGGAGCGCGCTTGGTCTGGGCCGCATCCGGACGATGGCGGTGTGTCAAATGGCATTGATTGACCTGACACACCGCTGTCGCGGGCAAGCGCGCTCCTACAAGAGGGGGATTTTTGCCCCCATCCAACCGTCGGAAACCTCTGAATCTGCGACCATCCCTCCGACAACCCTTTGATTCTGCTCTCTAATCCCGGACAATCGCGCCCCTTTCCCTGTACAGAACCGGTCAGGGGCGCTGACTGCCAAGTTTTTCGACGCGCTTTTGACCTTGTAGCTATCACCGGCAACGGAGAAATCGACCGGATGAATGATCAGGCCAACAGCGTCGAGCAACCTATCGACGCCGCGCCCGCGAGCGTGACTTCCAGCCTCACCAAATGGCAGCGCCACGACACCACCTGGATGCTCGGGTTGTTCGGCACCGCCATCGGCGCAGGCACCCTGTTCCTGCCGATTAACGCGGGCATCGGTGGCTTCTGGCCGCTGTTGATCCTGGCCCTGCTGGCCTTCCCGATGACGTTCTTCGCACACCGCGGCCTGACGCGTTTCGTGCTCTCGGGCCGTGAAGGCGCGGACATCACCGAAGTCGTCGAGCAGCACTTCGGCAAGAAAGCCGGTGCGCTGATCACCCTGCTGTACTTCTTCGCGGTGTTCCCGATTCTGCTGATCTACAGCGTGGCACTGACCAACACCGTCAGCAGCTTCCTGGAACATCAACTGCACGTTCAGCCGCCTTCGCGTGCGCTGCTGGCCTTCGTGCTGATCCTCGGCCTGCTGGCCGTGGTGCGCTGCGGGGAGCAGTTGATCGTCAAGGCCATGAGCCTGATGGTCTATCCGTTCATCGTCGCCTTGCTGTTCCTGGCGGTGTTCCTGATTCCGCACTGGACCGGCGGCATCCTCACCACCGCAAGCCAGGTGCCTGCGCCCTCGGCGCTGCTGCACACCCTGTGGCTGGCGATTCCGGTGATGGTGTTCTCGTTCAACCACTCGCCGATCATCTCCGCGTTCGCCGTGGATCAGCGTCGCCAGTACGGCCCGGCTGCCGAACAGCGCAGCTCGCAGATTCTGTCCCGCGCCCACGGCTTGATGGTGGTCATGGTGCTGTTCTTCGTGTTCAGCTGCGTACTGACCCTGTCTCCTGAGCAACTGGCCGAAGCCAAGGCGCAGAACCTGTCGATCCTGTCGTACCTGGCCAACCACTTCAGCAACCCGACCATCGCCTTTGCCGCGCCGTTGATTGCCTTCGTGGCCATTACCAAGTCTTTCCTGGGCCATTACATCGGCGCCAGCGAAGGCCTCAAGGGTCTGGTCATCAAGAGCGGCAGCCGTCCGTCGCCCAAGATGCTGGACCGCCTCACCGCTGGCTTCATGCTGGTGGTCTGCTGGCTGGTGGCGACGCTCAACCCAAGCATCCTGGGTATGATCGAAACCCTGGGTGGCCCGGTGATTGCGGCGCTGCTGTTCCTGATGCCGATGTACGCCGTGCGCAAGGTCCCGGCCATGCGTCAGTACGCGGGCAAGCTGTCCAATGTATTTGTGGTGGTGGTCGGCCTGGTGTCGATTTCGGCCCTGGTGTATTCGCTGCTGCCTTGATTCATTCTCGCAGCACATGATCTCCGGGCTTGAGCCACCGCGTCAGCCGGTAAAAGCTGAAGCTGAAGCCCGGAAAGATCACCGTCACCTTGCCGCTGTTGCTCTGATACCAACTGCGGCACCCTCCCCAGGACCACACGGTGCGTTTCATCTCCCGATGAATCATTGCGGTGTAGCGCTCTTCCGCTTCGGGGCGCACTTCGATGCTGCCTTGGGCTGAGTTTCTCACGCTGGCAATACTGGCTATCACGTAATGCATCTGCGCTTGGAGCATGAACAGTGCCGAGGTGTGGCCGGTGCTGGTGTTGGGCCCGGTGATCAGGAACAGATTGGGAAAGCCCGGTACGCAGGTGCCCAGGTAGGCCCGCGGGAAGGGCTGCCAGACCTCCGCCAACCGCCGGCCGTCCCTACCCTCGATTGGATAGGGAATGGCGTTATCGGTGGTCTCGAAACCGGTGGCCCAGACGATCAGGTCCAGCGCCAGATGCTCGCCGTCCGTGGTGACGATACCGTTCTGGTCGAGCCGGGCGATGGACGCGCTGTGCAGCGTCACGTTGCTGCGCTGCAGCGCCGGGTAGAGTTCGCTGGAGAGCAGCACGCGCTTGCAGCCCAGGGTGAAGTCGGGTGTCAGCTTGCGCCGTAGCTCAGCGTTCGGCACTTGCCGCTTCAGATGCCTGCGGGCCATCCATTGCACCAGCGCAAGCCCGGCCTTCGAATACTTGAAGCCGATGAAGCGGGTCTCAAGCTTCAGGTAAATCAGCGCGCGCAGCAGGCGCAAGGCCAGGGGGCTGGTCAACAGTCGGCGTTGCAGGTGGCTGAAGGTGTGATCGGGGCGCGGCAGCACCCAGTGGGCGGTGCGCTGGAAGACGTGCAATTGGGAGACATCCGAGGCAATCGCCGGAATGATCTGCGCAGCGCTGGCGCCGCTTCCTACAATCGCCACCCTTTTGCCCCGGTGATCGAAGCCAAGGTCCCAGTGATTACTGTGGAAACTCGTGCCTTTGAATACATCCATACCCTCGAACGAGGGAATATGTGGCTGACTGAGGGGACCGCTGGCATTGATGACGAACCGGCTGCTGAACGTGCCTTTGCTGGTCTGGACTGTCCAGTGCCGAGTGGCGTCATCCCAGGTGAGCCCTTGGACCTCGGCGCCGGTTTCGATCCTGTCCAGCAGCCCGAAGCGTTCGACCACATGCCGGGTGTAGCGCTGCAGTTCTTCCTGGCCCGCGTACATCTGTGTCCAGGGAAAGGGCGCGAACGACAGCGAGTAAAGCGGCGAGGGAATGTCCACCGTGGCGCCGGGGTAGGTGTTCTGGCACCAGGTACCGCCGAAGAAGTCGCGCCGCTCCAGCAGGCGAAAGTCGTCGATGCCGGCCTTGAGCAGGTTGATCGCCGCGCACTGTCCGCCAAAGCCGCTGCCGATGATCAGCACCTCAAACGTCTTCATGGCTGGTCTCTTTCAATCCTCATGGAGGCACCCGTAGCAGTCCGGCTTGCCGGCGGCCGTCCCGTCGAAAATGCCGACGCCGGCAAGCCGGACTGCTACGGGGTTGATCGATGATTTATAGCTGGGGTTTGACCAGTCGTCTGGAAAGTGTCGCGAGGTCATGATCCGGACGTTGCCTATCGTCGATAGTGGCCACATGCTGTCACCACCTTTTTCCCCGGAACCGTGGTCGATCATGAGCATTGAATCCCTGCAGCCAGGCACCGACAGCGACGTTTACAAAACCTTGCTCGAATCGACCCGGGCGATTCCCTGGCGGATTGATTGGCAGAGCATGACGTTCAGCTACATCGGCCCGCAGATCGAACAGTTGCTGGGCTGGGAGCAGGGCAGTTGGGTCGGGATCAACGACTGGGTCGAGCGCATGCATCCAGATGATCGCGATTACGTGGTCAACTTCTGCGTGTCGCAGTCCAAGGCCGGCGTCGATCACGAGGCCGATTACCGCGCCCTGACCAGGGATGGCGACTACGTATGGATTCGCGATGTGGTGCATGTGGTGCGCAAGAACGGCGAGGTCGAGGCGCTGGTCGGCTTCATGTTCGACATCAGCGAGCGCAAGAAGACCGAAGAGCACCTAGTGCGTCTTCAGAAACAGCTCGAAGCGTTTTCCTATCAGGACGGCCTGACCGGCATCGCCAACCGACGCATGTTCGACACCGTGCTCGAACGCGAGTGGGCCAGCGCCCAGGAAACCCATCAGCCGCTGTCGTTGATCATGATGGATATCGACTACTTCAAGCAGTACAACGACCACTACGGCCACATCAAGGGCGATGAAGCACTGCGCACCGTGGCCAAGACGCTGTCGCTGGCGGCGAACGAACCGGGTGATTTCATTGCCCGTATCGGCGGCGAAGAGTTCGTCTGGCTGCTGCCGCACACCTCTCGGGACAAGGCGCACCGGGTGGCCGAGAAATGCATGCAACTGGTTCGACAGCAGCAGATCCCCCACGAAAAATCCGACGTGTCGCCGCTGCTCACCCTGAGCCTGGGCGTGGGGACTGTCACGCCGGCGGCGGGCGATAGCGCGGTGGCGTTCATCGAGAAGGTCGATGCCTTGCTCTATCGGGTCAAGCGCAACGGTCGCATGCGCGCCGAGTACGGCGAGTTCTGAGCGGGGTAGTAGCGGTTTGTGACCGGCGGGTCGCAAATCGACGAATGGTTTCTGAAGCTGGTCTATAGTCTCCCGGCGCCCTTGCGCACATCTTTTTTGGACAGGGAGGCTCAAACATGACTGACAGATCCGTAGTATCGACGAGCGCAGAAATCCTGGACTCGTCCGTGTCCTTCAAACCTGTTGACTATCCCCGTATCGGGAGAGCCAGAGCGGAGTCAGGCAATTTCGAGCTGAGCGAACTCAAACCATGGTTCACGCTTGTGGACGACGAGGAAGAAGAGGAGGAATAGCCACCTTGAGACCGCCGAGAAAGACCAGGGGTGTCACGGTCGTGCGCCTCTGGTCCCCACCCGTTTGGCTGCCCCTCTCCCAGTCTGGTTCTTTGGCTCGCATTGTCGTCATGTTTGACACTGGCGTCGTTGCCCACGCATGATCTTGCTCGTTCATGAGCGATCCAGCGTGATACCGAGGCCATTATGTCTGCCAATCCCGAAGCCTTTCCCGGCGAGCGTCAGCGTCTGATTACCGAGCGTCTGGCCGTTCATGGCCGGGTGATTGCTGCAGAGCTGGCCGCTGAATTCAACGTCTCCGAGCATTCCATCCGCCGTGACCTGGGCACGCTGGCGTCGGCCGGGTTGTGCAAGCGGGTGTACGGTGGGGCCATTTCCCTGGCCAGCGACGGGCCGTTGACGGTACGCATCGAGCACGAACCTGGACGCAAACGCGCATTGGGCGTGGCGGCGGCGGGCCTGATCGGTGCCGGTCAGCACGTGTTCATCGATGGCGGCTCGACTAACCTTGCGATTGCCCGCGCCCTCGATCCGCAGATGGCCCTGACGATCACCACTAATTCCCCGGTGATCGCCGTGGAGTTGATGAAACTGCCGCAAGTGGAAGTGATCCTGCTGGGTGGGCGACTGAGCCCGGTGGCGGGCAGCACCTATGGTTTCACCACCATTTCGCAACTGACCCACTTCAATTTCGACCTGTGCTTTCTGGGCGCCTGCGCGCTGGATGCGGTCAAGGGCGTCACTGCGTTCGACATGGACGTGGCCGAGTTCAAGCGCGCCGTGGTGGCGCGCAGCGGGCAGGTGATGGTGGCGGTGATCAACGAGAAGCTTGCCAGCATCGCGCACTATCAGGTCGCCCCCTGCGACGAGGTCGGCACGCTGGTGGTCGAGCACGACGCGCCGTCTGACCGGCTGGAGCTGTTTCGCGGCCAGGTCGCGCAGATCGTCAAGGCTCAAGCCAGCGAGTGAGCCACCACGCTGCTGCCCTGCCAGATTTCCGTGCGATTGCGCCCGTCATGCTTGGCCAGATAGAGCGCGGCGTCGGCCCGTTCGACGAACTCCTCCAGGCTGGTGCACTCGTGGGCCGCGCAGCCGTAGACCCCCAGGCTGATGCTGACGATGCCCACAGGATTGCCCTGATGTTCCAGGGCGCGGGTCAGCACTGACAGACGAATCTTCTCGGCCAGCAGGAACGCGCCCTGGGCATCGCTGTAGGGCAGGAACACGGCCATTTCTTCGCCGCCATAGCGCACCGCCAGGTCACCGGTGCGGTTGAGGTTGCTGCGCACGCACTCGGCCACCGCGACGATGCACTTGTCGCCGGCCACGTGGCCATAGTTGTCGTTGTAGCTTTTGAAGAAATCGATGTCGATCATGATCAGGCTCAGCGGGTGCAGATTGGCCTGGCCGTTGGCGAACTCCAGCCCGAGGATTTCCTGGAAATGGCGGCGGTTGGCCAGGCCCGTCAGGCTGTCCTGCAAGGCGAGTTTTTCCAGGGAGTGACTGGCGATGCGCAATTGCGATTCGGCATTGAGGCCGAAACGGATCTGCTGGAACAACAACACCCCGAACAGCAGGTTGGCCACTACCACGCAGACGATGATCGCCAGCGAACGCCAGGCGTACTGACGCCATTCCTCCAGCACTTCGTCCTCCGAGAGCCCCGCCAGCACCACCAGCGGGTAGCGGTCCAGGCGCTTGTAGCCGTACAGGCGCAGCTCGTGGTCCAGCACCGAGCGCACGGTCGCGGTGCCTTCGTAGTTTTCCTTCAGGTATTTGCGAAACAGCTCACCGTCGGCGATGGACGCGCCCCGCACGTTATCGATCGCCGGACGACGGGCCAGCACGATGCCGTCGGCCATGGCCAGGGTAATCACGCCCCGCTGGCCGATGCTGAAACGGTCGAAGAAGCGGTCGAAATACGCAAGTTCGATGGTTGCCAGCACCACCCCTGCGAAGTTGCCGGCAGAGTCGTTGACCCGTCGGGAAATGGGGATGATCCAGTCGCCGGTGGTGCGGCTGCGCAGGGCGTGGCCGATGTGGGGCAGGGTGCTGTCGATGTTCTTGTGGAACTGGAAATATTCGCGATCGGCGTTATTGGCGTTTTCCGGCATGCGGTTCATCGAGGTGGCCGCCCAGTTGCCGTCCTTGTCGTAGATGAACAGGCCCTGGATCTGTTCGACGCTGCCGGCCGTGGCCCGCAGGAATTCATGCATGCGTGAACTGGTGGCCGCGCCGAAGCCGTCATAGGACAGACGCTCGACGATGCCCGCCACCGGAATGTCAGCCTGATCAAAGGTGTCCTGGGCCTGCTGCGCCATCGAGCGCGACAGGTTGGCAACATTGGTGTCGGCCAGTTCCAGCTCGTGGATGCGCGTCTGGCGCAATTGCCACAGCGTGATACTGGTAATGGAAAAACACACCAGCACGGTGAAAAAACCGGCAAGCCAAAGCACCGGCATGCGCTTGAGGCGCCTGCTCCTTGCGTCCAGGTCCGTCCCTTCTACCTGTCTCAATCCCCGCCCTCGCTGACGAACATGACTTCAGACCCGCCCACGGGACGAACGCCTCGCGGTTCGTGGCCATGGGTATCGCAACAGCGATCATAGAATCACAGCGTAGGACAAGTACGGGATTTTGAAGGGAAAATTGTCGAATCTTGTCAGATGAAGGAGGCTCGCCGGGTTGTTCAGTGAAAATGCCTGCGTGGAGCAGGGCACAGGTGCGGCCAATGACACACCAATGTCGCTGCCGATGCGGGCCTTTCATCCCCATGACCGGTATCATTGGCCTATCTACCCGACCTCGGTGCGACATGAATTCTCCGGAACCTGGCAAGGCGCCTTCCCCTGATCGCGATCGTATTTCCGCATCCTTGCTGGGGCCGGGTTGCGAGCCTGATCCTCGCTTCACCCTGGCCAACGAGCGAACCTTCCTGGCCTGGATTCGCACGGCGCTGGCGTTCCTGGCGGGCGGCATTGCGGTAGAAGCCTTCACCGGCGATGTGTTCAGCCCGGGGCTGCGCCGTGCGGTGGCGTTGTCCTTGCTGGTGCTGGCCATGCTGGTCAGCGCCAGCGCCTGCATCAGATGGCTGAAGGTCGAGCGGGCCATGCGTGTGCGCAAGCCGCTGCCATTGCCGGTGCTGGTGCCGATCCTCTCGCTGGGCGGTGCGCTGGTGGCCGCGGGGCTGATCGTCTTTCTGATCTACGGCGCGTCGTGAGCCGCCGCGCCCAGGCGCCTGCCACGCTGGGGCACGACGACCCCGGCCTGCAGCCGGAACGCACCTTGCTGGCCTGGCGGCGTACGCTGATGACGCTGCTGGTGGTGTGCACGATTTTCCTGCGCTGGATTCCACACTTCGGGCTGATTGCCTTGCTGCCCATCGTGTTCTCGCTGATGGCCGGGATCCTGATCCAGATCGGCCTCAACGCCCGCTATCGCAAGAGCGCCAAAGGCCTGAAGCAGGAGCGCATCCCCGCGCCCTTGCGCGAAGTGGTGGTGCTGGGCGCGACGGTGATCGTGCTCAGTGGGGTGGGAATCTATGCGGTGGTGTTCGGCTAAGAAACGCCGCACGACGCAACCGCAACCCCAATCCGCCCGCAACCGCCAACGCCAACGCGAACGCCAACCCCAACCCCAACGCCTGTAGGAGCGCGCTTGCCCGCGACTGCGGTGTGTCAGGCGGTGCATGATTGACAGACACACCGCCATCGCGGGCAAGCGCGCTCCTACAGTTCAGGGCTGGCGATCGGTTGCGATGGTTTGCCCCTCTGCCGCAGCCCCTGCGCGGCTCTCCTTGCGTTCGCTCAGCCAATCGGCGACCTGCGCGCCGAATTCCGGCGGTGCCTTGCGGCCGGTGCGCCGCGCAAGGTCGAGGATGGTCTGCTGCGCCAGGGCCTCTTCCATGCGCTTCTGCGCGGTCATCATGGCGGCGTTTATCCCGCACATCCCTTCGGTTGCCCACTCGGGCGCGCAGCCGTCGAAAACTGCGCAACGGCCACGAATGTCCCGGCAATCGAAAATCAGCTTGCGCCCGTCAATCGCCGTGACGATGTCCAGCAGGGTGATTTCGTCCGAGGGCCGTCCCAGCCGAAATCCGCCGCGCACCCCTTCGGTGGCAACCACCAGCCTGGCCTTGGCCAGTTTGGTGAACACCTTGGCCAGGTATTCCTGAGGCACACCTTGCAGCTCTGCCAGGTCGCGCACGCTGGCCTCGCGGCTGTCGCCGCGTTCATCCACCAGGTACAGCAGGCAGTGAATGCCGTATTCGACACCGGCACTGTAGAGAGACATGTCGATCTCCGACTGAATTGATCGTGCAAAAGCTAACAATTTGCGCAGTTCCTCGCAAGGAACGCTGAGCCCTGGCGATCAGTGGCAGCAGCGGCAAACCTGTTCCTGCGCCAGGTCGACGGTCGGTTTCTCTTCATAATCTATTGATTAATAACGTATTTATTAAGATGCATGACGTGAATCTGGTATTGCACCTGAAAAAAGTGCTTGCCGAAATAAACTCCGATCAATACAGTCGTAGTTGCCTTGAGGCGGTCGCCAACTCCGACCCGCACACACCTGAAACGTCCTTTTGTTATTTGGAGCACACGATGAAAAAGCAGATTCTGATTGTCGGCGCGGGTTTTGGCGGCATGTGGAGTGCCCTGAGTTCCACCCGTTTGCTGGACATGCATCAGCGCCACGACGTCGAAGTCACGGTGCTGGCGCCTGAAGCGGTGCTGGGTGTACGTCCGCGTTACTACGAGCAGCAAGTGCATCAGATGCAGTCGCCGCTGGGTCCGTTGTTCGATGCCGTGGGCGTGAACTTCATCAAGGGCATGGCCGACACCATCGACGTGGCCGGCAAAAAGGTGGGCTACACCGATGCCAACGGCGTCCAGACCTCGATCAACTACGACAAACTGGTTCTGGCCACCGGCAGCCGTGTCGTGCGCCCGGCTTCCGTGCCTGGGGTCGAACATGCATTCGACGTTGACCACATGAACGAGGCGACTCGCCTTGAGCAGCACATCAAGTCGTTGGCCCAGCAGCCTGAGTCGGCGATGCGCAACACAGTCGTGGTGGCGGGCGGCGGCTTCACCGGCATCGAAACAGCGACCGAAATGCCTGCGCGCCTGCGTGAAGCCCTGGGGGCGCATGCCAAAGTGCGCGTCATCATCGTTGACCGTGGCGAGAAGGTCGGCGCTGCACTGGGCGCGAACATCAGCCCGGCCATCGTCGAAGCCACCGAGGCGCTGGGCGTGGAATGGGTCGTCGATGCGTCTGTCGCCGCCGTGGATGCCAATGGCGTGACCCTGGCGGACGGGCGTCGCATCGATGCCAAGACCGTGGTGTGGACCGTTGGCGTGCGCGCCAGCTCCCTGACCGAGCAGATCCCCGGCGAGCGCGATGCCGCAGGCCGCCTGCACGTTGACCGCAACCTGAAAGTCATCGGCCAGGCCGACATCTTCGCCACCGGCGACACCGCCTACGCCGCCACCGACGATGAAGGCAACTTCGCCCTGATGACCTGCCAGCACGCCATCGCGCTGGGCCGCTCGGCCGGCAACAACGTCGCCGCCGACCTGCTGGGCGAAGCGCCGATTCCGTACAGCCAGGTGAAATACGTCACCTGCCTGGACCTTGGCGCCTGGGGCGCGGTGTACACCGAAGGCTGGGATCGCCAGGTCAAGCTCATCAAGGAAGAAGCCAAGCAACTCAAGCAGCAGATCAACTCGGTGTGGATCTACCCGCCAGTGGCCGAACGTGAGGCCGCGCTGGCTGCGGCGGACCCGTTGATTCCTGTGGTCGCATGACAACGCTGATCGCGAGCAAGCTCACTCCTACAGGGGCATGCACCGTCCTGTAGGAGCGCGCTTGCCCGCGACCGCCTTCGTGGCGTTATCCGCTCAACGATTCATATCCAGAATCATGCAGGTGGTGGTACCGGTCGCGAACAACCGTCCCTCGGCGTCGTAGATCTTGCCTTCGGCGAGCGCGGTCGAGCGGCCGACATGCACCACGGTGCCCTCGGCGCGGATCGGGCCGCTCTTGTCGGTCAGGGCGCGGATGTAGCTGATGCGCAAATCCAGGGTGGTGTAGCCCTGGCCTTTCTTCAGGCGGGTGTGGACTGAACAGCCCATGCAGGAGTCGAGCAGGGTGGCGGCGTATCCGCCGTGCACGATGCCCAGCGGGTTGTAATGCTGCGGGCCGGGAGTGCCCTGAAAGATGAAGGAGCCGGGCGTCCACTGGATCGGCACGAAGTCCATCAGTTCGCCGATTGGCGGGTGAGGGTAGAGCCCGCTGCCGATACCGTTGAAGAACTCCTCCGGCGTCAACTGCGCCACCTCCATCAGGTTCATGCTGCCAGCCTTGCCCAGCCGGGCACGCATTTCCTTTTCCTGTGCTTGCCAGAGGGCCAGGGTTTCTTCGCGAGAGGTGCTTTGCATGGGCGTACGCTCCGGGACGCATCCGGCGGAATGTCGGATGAGAAAAATTACGGTCATAATCCCGCTGCTTGATGTCGACCGCAATATCAAAAATGTCCAACAGTGGCAAAAGCGCCCGGCAGGTTTTTGTCTGTTGCGACACATCAAGTGTCGATTTGCACGTCCGTGGTTCGACTACTGTTCGAAACCCTGGACTATGGTGTTCGGGGAACCCTCTACAGAAGGACGCCGACCATGCGATTCATGATGCTGATGATCCCCAAGGGATACGAAACCGCAGCCCCTGGCACCCTGCCCGAGGCTGACGCCGTGGAGCGGATGATGAAATACAACGAATCCTTGCAGCAGGCCGGGGTGCTGCTGACCCTCGACGGCCTGCATCCGCCGACCATGGGCGCCCGCGTCACGTTCGACAAGGGCCAGGCACAGGTAATCCAGGCGCCGTTTCCGGGCGTCAGCGAAGTGCTGGGTGGCTACTGGATGCTTGAATTGCCGTCCCTTGAAGCCGCCATCGACTGGGCGAAACGCTGCCCGGCGGGGGACAATGAAACCGTCGAAGTGCGTCAGGTGATGAGCTTCGATGATTTTACGCCGGACATTCAGCAAGCAGCGGCGGGGTTCAACGAGATGCACCAGGACAAGCCCTGAACTGTCCCGTAGCAGCACGGCTTGCCGGCGGGAGCGGTGCATCAGAGAAAAATGCGCCGCCTGACACAACGCTCCCGCCGGCAAGCCGTGCTGCTACGAGGGCGGGGCCTCACACATGCCCATCCTTCTTCACAAAATGCTTGTGCATGTCTGCTGTCAGCGCCTCGACGCGTTCGGTCAGCACCTTGGTCATCTCCGTCAGGCGAGTGTTCTGCTCCAGCAGTTCAAGCATCTGGGCGGTGTTCTGCGCGGCGCGGGCCATGCGTTCTTCGTTGGCGACGGCCAGTGCTTCGCGGTGCTGGGCGTCGGCGTCGGAACTGGCCTTGTCGCGGGCGGCCTGACGGGTCTGCGCCAGCAGAATCAGCGGCGCGGCGTAGGCCGATTGCAGGCTGAACGCCAGGTTGAGGAGGATGAACGGGTAGACGTCGAAGGTCACCAACCCCGTCATGTTCGCCCCCACCCAGAGCAGCACGATCAGCGTCTGCGCCCCCAAAAAGGTAGGCGTGCCGAAGAACCGCGCAAAGGCTTCGGCTTTCAGCGCAAAGGCGTCAGTGCCGAAGGTCGGCCCCAGGTGCGCGTGGCCCTTGTGGAAACGCAGGTGATGATCGGTCGGGGACTGGCCCGGTTCGGCGGAGGATGGCGTGGCAGACATGGAGGCTTTCCTGAGGGCAGAAACATCCGCCCACTATAGGCCGCCTCCAGGGCTCTGTGCACTGAACGCCGGTGGAACGAGCCGCCGGGTGTCAGTCCAGCGGGTCCGGATACAGGGGCTTGGAGCGGTACATGATATTGGCGTAGTCGTAGACGTACTGCCGCCCCGCGTGGCTGGTCAGGCGCAGGTTGTCGATCAGTTGCCGCTCTTTCTTGTTCAGGTATCTCACCCCTTGGAGGCCACTGGACTTGAGGCGATCTCGTTCATGGGCGTCAGGAAAGGTGATGACGTTCGTCATGAAAAATCTCCTTGATGGGGTCCATACCCGGCTCCCTGTGCCGGTGTCGCCGTTTATCGTGCGACGGCCCACCATACTCACAACAGGTCGGAGCCTTCAACCCCGCGAGCGATCGATGGCTCATGCGATCTGGATGATCTCGAAGGATTGGCGGCTGCCATTGACGGTGATTTCCAGCTCATCGCCGTCGAACTTGCCCAGCAGATTCTGCCCCAGCGGCGCCCTGGCGGTGATCACCGTCACCAGGGTCTGGTCCAGGCTGACCTTGAGGCCAGCCGCATCGGGGCCCAGGAACAGCGTCTGTTGAACGCCGGCTTCCGCTTCCAGGCTGATCAGGTCACCGGGCTGAATGCCGCGCTGGTCGTCGAAGGGCTTGAGCACCAAGCTGCGGTAGGCCGCCAGCGCCAGACGGATTTCCTCGACCCGACGCGCCTGCCCGGCGGCCAGGTACGACGCCTCCAGCCCGAGGGTGTCGTACTTGTTTTCGGCGATGTTTTCTTCATGAGTCGCGGTTTCGTAGGCCGTTTGTGCGGCGCGAATCGCGACCTCCAGGTCGATTTCCAGCTTTTCGACGATCCGTTGCAGGACCTGTTGCTTGTTCATAGGGCTTGCTTGTCTCTCGCGGTTCAGCCGCAGTACTGATAAATGGCGGCGCGGCTCTTTTCGCTCGGCGCGGTCTGGTTCTGCTGCATCCAGAACTGGCATTTGGGGCCATTGAAGCTGCGTTGGCGCTCGGCCTGTTCGGCCTCCTGCGCCTGGCGGGCTTCACTGTCGCGCAGGATCTGCCGGTACTGGTCGAACATCGGGTTGTCGCTTTCAGGTTTGGCTTTTGCCGCAGGCGGCGCAGTCAATTGCGTGGCTGCGTTGCTCACGGCCTGCGTCTGCTCGGCGGGCAGCAGCCGGTAGATCAGCCAGCCGGTCAGCGCGACGGCGAGAAACCCCAGCCAGATACCCGCGGCAATGGACAGCACCAGCTTCAGAGGACGCAGCGTGACGGACAATTCGCGATGGTTGACGTACATGGCAGACTCCCTACTTGCGCATATGAGGTCGACTCGGGCTGCAATTGTCGCATGATCGGGGGTGGTGATTGTGCGCCGGAATGAAGGACAATCCGCTTTTTTGAACAGTCTCGAGGAGCCGGGATGAAAGCCTCTTGGGATATTTTCTGCACCGTTGTGGATAACTTTGGCGACGTCGGCGTGACCTTTCGCCTGGCTCGCCAGTTGGTGGCAGAGCACGGCATGGACGTGCGCCTGTGGATCGACGATCTGTCGGCGTTCGCCCGTCTGTGCCCTGGCGCGGACGCTGAGGCCCGTCAGCAGTGGCGCGAGGGCGTCAATGTGTGTTTCTGGCCCGCAGACTGGCAGCCAGTGGAGCCTGCCGATGTGGTGATCGAAGCCTTTGGCTGCCATCTGCCGCCTGCGCAGATCGAAGCGATGAAGGCCCGCGACCCCAAGCCGCTGTGGCTGAACCTGGATTACCTCAGCGCCGAGGAGTGGGTCACCGGTTGTCACGGCCTGCCGTCGCTGCAATCGAGCGGCATCCAGAAATTCTTTTTCTTTCCGGGGTTTCGTCCGACCACGGGTGGGCTTTTGCGCGAGGCCGGGCTGATCGAGCGCCGTCACGCATTCGAGCAGGACCCGGCGGCGCAACAGGCGTTTCTGGCGCAGTTGGGCGTTTATCCACAGCCCGGCGCGCAGCTGATTTCGCTGTTTGCCTATGAGCACGCAGGGCTGGGGTCATGGCTGGACAGCCTGGCCCAGGCCGGGCAGGCCACCCATCTGCTGGTGCCCGAAGGCCGCATCATCGGTGACGTGCAGCGCTGGCTGGGTGTCCAGGGGTTGAACGCTGGGGCGCTGCATGTGCGCGACAACCTGACGATTCAGGTTCTGCCTTTCGTCCGCCAGGAGCAGTACGACCTCTTGCTGTGGTGCTGCGCATTCAACGTGGTGCGCGGCGAAGACTCGTTCGTTCGGGCGCAATGGGCGGGCCGGCCGTTCATCTGGCACATCTATGAGCAGGACGATGACGCCCACTGGGCCAAGCTCGATGCGTTTCTGGAACTGTATCTGGCGGGGTTGTCCGAGGTGGCGGGGCAGGCACTGACCCAGGTCTGGCGTGCGTGGAACGCCGGGCAGGACATGGCCGAAAGCTGGAACACCCTGCAACACCATCGCCAGGAGCTTGCAGGGCACGCCGAGCGCTGGTGTCTGGAACAGGCCTTGCAAGATGATCTGACGACTGCGCTGGTAACGTTTTACCGAAATTGGATATGATACGCGGCCTTGTATTAAGCCCTGTACGAAAAGTGGCTTTTCGTACAGGGCTTAGAAAGAACTTCAATCCAAATTCGGATACTCGTAATGAAAACTGGTAAAGAGCTTAAACCCGGCACCGTGATCCGTATCGACAACGATCCTTGGCTGGTTCAGAAAGCTGAATTCACCAAGTCGGGTCGTAACAGCGCGATCATGAAGACCAAGCTGAAGAACCTGCTGACCGGCTACAAGACTGAAACCGTCTACTTCGCCGACGACAAGCTGGACGACGTGATCCTGGATCGCAAAGAAGCCACCCTGTCTTTCATCAGCGGTGACTCCTACACGTTCATGGACACCACCGACTACACCATGTACGAGCTGAACGCCGAAGACATCGAAAGCGTTCTGCCATTCATCGAAGAAGGCATGACCGACGTCTGCGAAGCCGTTTTCTTCGAAGGCCGTCTGGTTTCCGTAGAGCTGCCGACCACCATCGTGCGTCGCGTTGACTACACCGAAGGTTCCGCTCGCGGCGACACTTCGGGCAAGGTCATGAAGCCTGCCAAGCTGGCTAACGGCACCGAGCTGCAAGTAGCCGACTTCATTGAAATCGACGACATGATCGAGATCGACACCCGTGAAGGCGGTTCGTACAAAGGCCGTGCTAAGTAAGCACTGCTTTTTGTAACGCCGGATACAAAAAAGCCCGACCATTGAGTCGGGCTTTTTTGTGGGCGGCGGTTACCAGTTCATGGGACTTTCCCTGCAAATGTTTGCTGCTTGTCGGTACGCCGTCGCGGGCAAGCGCGCTCCTACAGGAGGCGGTGCGCACCGTAGGAGCGCGCTTGCCCGCGACGGCGTCAGATGCATCTGCAACGATGCATCCGGCCTGCGCCGTTTACTTCAAATGAACCTTCAATTCCTGCGAGGCCTGCAACATTGCCGAGCGCACTTCCGGCACCTGGCTGACCACGTTCAGCAGACCGTAGTCATGAATCATGCCGTTGTAGCGCACCGCCGTGACTGGAACCCCCGCCTGGTCGAGCTTGCGGGCATAGGCTTCGCCTTCGTCGCGCAGCACGTCGGCACCGGCTGTCTGCACCAGCGCAGGCGGCAGGCCCTTCAGCTGATCCAGGGTTGCGCGCAGAGGTGATGCGTAAATCTCGGCGCGTTGCTTTGGATCGGTGGTGTAGTTGTCCCAGAACCACTTCATCATGTTGCGAGTGAGGAAGTGCCCCTCGGCGAACTGCTCGTAGGAGCCGGTATCGAAGTTGGCGTCGGTCACCGGCCACAGCAGCACCTGGTAGCGAATGGCCGGCGTGCCCTTGTCTTTGGCCATCAGGCTGACGACCGCCGCCATGTTGCCGCCGACACTGTTACCCGCCACCGCCAGACGCTTGCCGTCGACGTTGATTTCCTTGCCATGTTCAGCCACCCATTTGGTCGCTGCGTAGGCCTGGTTGATCGCCGTCGGGTAGTGCGCTTCAGGCGAAGGGGTGTAGTTGACGAACACCGCCACCGCACCGGAACCCTCCACCAGATCACGCACCAGACGCTCGTGGGTCGGGTAGTCGCCCAGCACCCAGCCGCCGCCATGGAAGTACATGAACACAGGCAAGGTGCCCTTGACCCCAGCCGGACGCACGATGGTCAGGCTGATGTTCTGGCCGTCGACCGAGATGGTCTTCTGGCTGACATCGGCCTTGGGCAGGGTCAGCTTGACCCCTGCCTGGGCGCCGGTCAGTACGGCGCGGGCGTCTTTGGGCGAAAGCTGCTCAATCGGTTTGCCGGTGCCCGAGTTCAGGGCATCGAGGAACGCTTGAGTGTTGTGCTCAACGCCGGTATCGGTTGTCGCGAAGGCATTGCCGATGGACAGCGCGAGCAGCGAACCAGCCAGAATCTTGCCGAACGTGTTCATGGTCATCTCCAGAGCAGGCGGGTGAGTTAGACGGTCACGTGCAGACGGACGTCAACGTTGCCACGGGTGGCGTTGGAGTACGGGCAGACCTGGTGAGCCGCATCGACCAGCGCTTGAGCGTCGGCTTGATCCAGACCCGGCAGGTTGATGTTCAGGTCGATGTCCAGACCGAAACCGCCAGGGATCTGGCCGATGCCGACGTGGGCAGTGATCGAGGCATCAGCCGGGATGCTGCGCTTGCTTTGACCGGCAACGAATTTCAGTGCGCCGATGAAGCAGGCCGAGTAGCCGGCAGCGAACAGCTGCTCAGGGTTGGTCGCTTCGCCACCGGCACCGCCCAGTTCTTTCGGGGTGGCCAGTTTCACGTCGAGAATCTTGTCGCTGGAAACAGCACGGCCATCACGGCCACCGGTTGCGGTTGCGACTGCGGTATAGAGAGCTTGCATGATATTTCCTCACTTGATGATGTTGGGCTGAAGCCGGTTGTGCTTCGCGCTAAAGTTTTGTGCGCTAAGCAAGTGAGATGAAATGTACTGCGCAAATAGTTTGCGCGCAAGATTAATTTTCAGATTTTCTTCGCTTGCAGCTCATTTTTTGCTTATCTATCTGATTTATAAGCGTAAAAAAATCACGTAGGAGCGGCGCTTGCCCGCGACCGCGGTGTTCCAGTGGATACATCGACATCTGACTTACCGCGGTCGCGGGCAAGCGCGCTCCTACAGCCAAAAAAAAGGCCAGCGCGATGGCTGGCCTTTCGGAAAGAGAAGCGGCTTACAGACTGTCGTGCAAATTCCCGCGCACGTTGACCAGGTCTTCCTGCAGTGCCTTGAGCTGCTCCAGCGAAATGCCGCTGGCGGAAAGTATGCACGGCGGGATGCTGCGGGCCTTGTCGTACAGGGCCTTGCCCTGATCGGTCAGGTACAGTTGCACAACACGTTCGTCTTCCTTGCTGCGAGTGCGGCGGATCAGGCCTTCGCCTTCGAGGCGCTTGAGCAGGGGGGTCAGCGATCCGGGGTCGGTCAGCAGCCGTGCGCTGATTTCGCCCACCGTGATCCCTTCGCGCTCCCACAGTACCAGCATTGCCAGGTACTGCGGATAGGTCAGGTTCAGTGCCTGGAGCAGCGGTTTATAGACCTTGGTCATCATCAGCGAGGTGGAATACAAGGCAAAACACAATTGGCTGTCCAGCAGCAATTCGTTACAGCTGCCAGCGCCGGCTGCGGTGTCGCTTGGGTCGGCGGTCATCGTGGGTGTCCTCGGGGTGTCAGTCATGGGCGCTAATTTAGTGTGGTGATGTTTAATGCACCAGATAATTTAGGCAATCGGTCATGTGGCCTTTATCTATCGGCCTGCTCACAAGGCCCAGGCGTCAATTGGAACACGAACTGTGAATCAACTCATCACAGAACGTCGATGTTATTGGCCCGCTGTGGATTTCCTCGGCCGGCCCGACTGCGTAGCATGCGCGCAGAATTCATACAGAGGACCGGTCGTGATCGTGGATGTTGTGATGTACCTGTTGTTGGGCGCGGCCATGGGCACCTTGGGCGGGCTGTTCGGAATCGGCGGCGGGCTGGTGGCGATTCCGGCGCTGGGCGTGCTGTTTGGCCTGGATCAGCAACTGGCCCAAGGCACGGCGCTGTTGATGGTACTGCCTAATGTGCTGCTGGCGCTGTGGCGTTACAACCAGCGTAACCGGATTTCCGTGCGCAATGCGATGATGCTGATCGTGCCCAGCTTCGTCGTGTCCTGGCTGACCTCGCTGTGGGCCGTGCGGGTCGACGCCCAGAGCATGCGCATCGGCTTCGTCGCGTTTCTGGTGGTGCTGACCCTGTTCAACCTGATCCAGATGTACTGGCGCAAGGGCAACGCCGATGCGCAACTGCGTCACAGCAAGTGGCTGTGGGTGCTGGGGGTAGGGTCCGGTGTGACGGCGGGCATGTTTGGCGTGGGCGGCGGGGTGATCGCGACGCCGATCCTGACCGGCGTTTTCGGCGCGACGCAGGTGGTCGCCCAGGGCCTGGCGCTGGCCCTGGCAGCCCCTGCGACGGTGATCACCCTGACCACTTACGCCTTTCACGGTCATGTGAACTGGCTGATGGGCATCCCGCTGGCCATTGGCGGCCTTGCGAGCATCAGCTGGGGCGTCGCGCTGGCCCACAGCCTGCCAGAGCGCCTGTTGCGCTCGCTGTTCTGCGTGTTCCTGGTGATCTGCGCGATCATGCTCTGCTTCAGGATCTAAAGCTTGAAGCCCTCGGCGATGTGATCGGCCAGGCATTCGGTGATCGGCGAGGGATTGTTCGGGTTGCGCAGCAGCACGATGCTGGCCGAGGGCAGTTGCGGCAAGCCCTCGTCCTCGCCGAGTACCCGCAGATCCGAGGTGATAAGGCTCTGCAGCTGGGCCGTGACCGCAAGCCCCGCGCTGACCACCGCCATGATCGCCGAGAGGCTGGCGCTGGTGTAGGCCACACGATATTCACGGCCTGCCGCATCCAGTGCGTTGCTCGCCCACAGCCTGCAGAAACAGTCGCTGTTGAACATCGCCAGCGGAATCGGCGTTTGTTCGTGTGGGCAGAATCCTGCGGCCTCAGCCCAGACGAAACGCTCCTGACGCAGGATCTGCCCGATTTCCTTCCCGGGCTCGCGGGTCACGATGCTCAGGTCCAGGTCCTGGCGTTGCAGCAACTGCGCCGATGACTCGCAGTGCACCTCCACTTGAATCAGCGGATAGGCTTGTGCGAAGCGCGAGAGAATGCCGGGCAGGAAGCGCATCACGTAATCGTCCGGCGTGCCGATTTTCACCGTGCCGACCATGTGCGGCTCGCGCAGGGTGTTGAACACTTCACTGTGCAATTTGAGGATGCGCCGGGCATACCCCAGCAGGACCTGGCCTTCAGCGGTGAGGTTCAGCACGCGGCCGTCTTTCTGGAACAGCGGGCGCTGCACGACGTCGTCTTCCAGCCGCTTCATCTGCATGCTCACCGCCGACTGCGTGCGGTTCACCACCTCGCCGGCCTTGGTGAAGCCGCCCTGATCGGCAATGGCGACAAAGGTGCGCAGCAGCTCGCTGTCGATACTTGGATAGGTGGCCATTGCATCAATCTCCCAGATGGGGTGCATCAGAAACATTCGTTGGTTTGATCTTATTCCCGGGCAGACAATCTAGCCATCCCCACTTGGAGGGCAAGACGATGAAAGGTCAAAAAGGTTATGTACTGGTACTGAAAACCCTGTCGGGTGAGTCCACCCTTGAGCGCTGGATGAAATCGGGGGTGGCCCAGGTAGCCCGCTGGCGCAAGCTGCATCACGAGCGCGCCATACTGGCGAGCCTGAGCGATGACGCCCTCAAGGACATCGGCCTGAGCCGTGCCGATGTGCTGGAGGAAACCGACCGCCCGTTCTGGGACGACCCGCTCAAGCATTGATGCGATGTCGCGGGCCCGTAGCAGCACGGCTTGCCGGCGGGGCGGTTTCAAGATCGCCCCCGCCGGCAAGCCGTGCTGCTACGGGCCCGTGTTATGCCTCACCTGATCGCACCACCCCTAAGCCCACACATGGCGGCGTTGGCCCGGATCAGGTAGCTTTGCGGATCGATCAGGAGGTTCTGAATGTCCGCAGATCTGTCGACTCAACAACTGTCCGTCAAGCAAGCACGCCGGGTAGCGCTGGTGGCCCAGGGTTTCAATGGCCGCCAGCCGCCTGCGACGGTCACTTCGCGTCACGTCACGCAACTGATCGAACGCTTGGGTGTGGTGCAGATCGATTCGGTCAACGCCCTGGTGCGCTCGCATTACCTGCCGCTCTATTCCCGCCTTGGCAATTACCCGCAGAAGCTGCTGGATCAGGCCGCATGGAGCCAGGGCCGACAACGCAAACTCTTCGAATACTGGGGCCATGAGGCCTCGTTGTTGCCCATCGAGCTGTACCCGCTGATGCGCTGGCGCATGCAGCGTGCATCCCAGGGCGAAGGCATTTATCAACAGCTGGCCAAATTCGGCCGTGAACAAGCCTCGACCCTCGCCCGTGTCCTGCAGGCCGTGCGCGACCAGGGCGCATTGGGGGCGGGCAGTATCAGCACCCGCGAAGACCGTGCCGGGCAATGGTGGGACTGGAGCGCCGAGAAGCTCGCGCTGGAATGGCTGTTCGCTGCGGGTGAGGTGACGGTCGCCGGGCGACGCGGGTTCGAACGACTCTACGATCTTCCGGAACGTGTGCTGCCGTCGCCGATCATCAATCACCCCGAACTGACCGAAGCCGATGCCCAGCGCGGCTTGCTGTTGCACGCGGTCAAGGCCTTGGGCATCGGCACCGAGAAAGACATCCGCGATTATTTCCGTCAGGATCCGGCGCCCGCCAAGATTGGACTTGCAGAACTGGTAGAAGAGGGCGCCATCGAGGTGGTTCGGGTCAAGGACTGGAAACAGCCGGCCTATATGCTGCCGAACACCAACGTGCCGCGAAAAGTCACTGCCAGTGCACTGCTTTCGCCTTTTGATTCACTGGTGTGGGAGCGGGCGCGCACCGAGCGTCTGTTCGATTTTCACTACCGGCTCGAGATCTACACCCCGGCGCACAAGCGGGTGTACGGCTACTACGTGCTGCCATTCCTGCACAACGAACGCATCGCCGCGCGCATTGACCTGCGAGCCGAGCGCGCGGCCGGGCGCCTGGCGGTGCATGCCGTGCATGAGGAGCAGCCGGGGCTGGACGAGGAGGGGATGCACGCGCTGGCCGCTAACCTGCGGCAACTGGCGAACTGGCTGGGGTTGCCAGAGGTGCTGATCAACTGCCAGCGCGCCAGTGCCGCGCGCCTGCGGGTGGCGTTTGTGGCGAAAGGGTTGGACCATTTGTAACTCTTTGATGGACGCATACCCACTGTAGGAGCGCGCTTGCCCGCGACGGCGGTTTACCTGTGACGCCTATGTCGACTGACACGACGACGTCGCGGGCAAGCGCGCTCCTACAGCAAGCGCCGGCTACCTGCGCACCTGCTTCAACGTCTCGGCGATCAGAAACGCCAGTTCCAGCGACTGATCGGCGTTCATTCGCGGGTCGCAGTGGGTGTGGTAGCGATCCGACAACCCATCCTCGGTGATCGGCCGTGCGCCGCCGATGCATTCGGTGACGTTCTGCCCGGTCATTTCGATGTGGATGCCGCCGGCATAGGTGCCTTCCGCCTGGTGCACCTGGAAGAACTGCTTCACCTCGCCAAGAATCTGCGCAAAGTCGCGGGTCTTGTAGCCGCTGCTGGCCTTGATGGTGTTGCCGTGCATCGGGTCCGAGCTCCACAGCACCTTCTTGCCTTCGCGCTCGACGGCGCGAATCAGCCCCGGCAGATGGTCGCCGACCTTGTTGGCGCCCATCCGCGCGATCAGGTTCAGGCGGCCGGGGTCGTTGTCCGGGTTGAGAATGTCGATCAGGCGAATCAGGTCGTCGGTGTTCATGCTCGGGCCGACTTTCACGCCAATCGGGTTCTTCACCCCGCGCAGGAACTCCACATGGGCACCGTCGAGCTGGCGCGTGCGGTCGCCGATCCACAGCATGTGCGCCGAGCAATCGTAGAAGTCGTTGGTCAGGCTGTCGCGCCGCACGAAGGCTTCTTCGTAGTTCAGCAGCAGGGCTTCGTGGGCGGTGAAGAAACTGGTTTCGCGCAGTTGTGGCGAGGTGTCCATGCCACAGGCGCGCATGAAGGCCAGGGTTTCGTCGATGCGGTTGGCCAACTGGCTGTACTTGTCGGACAGCGCCGAGCCCGCGATGAAGTCCAGGTTCCATTGGTGCACCTGATGCAGGTCGGCAAAACCGCCCTGGGCGAACGCGCGCAAAAGGTTCAGGGTCGCGGTGGACTGGTGATAGGCCTGCAACAGGCGATCAGGGTCCGGCACGCGGCTCTTTTCGTCGAAGCCAATGCCGTTGACGATGTCGCCGCGGTAGGCGGGCAGGGTCACCCCGTCGATGGTCTCGTCATTCGACGAACGCGGCTTGGCGAACTGACCGGCCATGCGCCCGACCTTGACCACCGGGCAGCCGGCGGCGAAGGTCATGACGATTGCCATCTGCAGCAACACCTTGAAAGTGTCGCGGATCTTCGCGGCGGAGAATTCGAAGAAGCTCTCGGCGCAATCGCCACCCTGCAACAGGAAGGCGCGGCCTTCGGTGACCTCGGCAAACTGGCGGCGCAACTCGCGGGCCTCACCGGCAAACACCAGCGGCGGATAACTGGCCAGCGTCTGCTCGACACGCAGCACGTGCTCGGCGTCAGGGTACTGGGGTTGTTGCTGGATAGGCAGGGTCCGCCAGCTGTCGGGGCTCCAGGGTTGGCTCATCATGAACTCGAAGTCAGTGCGATCGGACAGCCATGTTAGCAGCAAGCCCCGAGAATTTGCGTGACCTGCCGGGGCGCAATCGCCGACAATCCGCCGCTTATCCAGGCCGTTGTCGCGGCCCGTAGCAGTCCGGCTTGCCGGCGACCGCGTTTTTGCAGCGGCCACGCGCCTCAAGCCGTACACCCCGACCGACCATTGGCAAGAGAACAGCAATGACCCAGGAGCGTGTAGAGCGCGTGCTGGCCGAAGTCCATGATGACTTCGGCATGATCCGCGTGCTGGAAGTGGAAGACTACCGCTTCCTGGAGTTCGGCGACGCCATCGAGCAGAGCTGCACCTTCACCGCCGATCCCGCGTGGCTGGAGTACGACTACACCCGCGCCATGCTGATCGGCGCGCTGTGCCACGAAGCGCCGGAAAGCGCCCTGTTCATGGGCCTCGGCGCGGGTACGCTGACCCAGGCCTGCCTCAAGTTCCTGCCGCTGGACGACGTCGAAGCCATCGAGCTGCGTCCCGATGTGCCGCGCCTGGCCATGGAATACATGGGTCTTTCGGACGATCCCCGGCTGTACATCCGCATCGGCGATGCGCTGGAACTGCTGCCCACGGCCGAAAGCGCCGACCTGATCTTCGTCGACCTTTATACCGATACCGGCCCTGCGGTAGGCCATCTGGCGTGGGGCTTTTTGGAGAAGTGCCAGCAGCGGCTGAACCCCGGTGGCTGGCTCATCATCAACCAGTGGGCGTCGGACGACGGCAAGCCGCTGGGCGCGGCGCTGTTGCGCGGCCTCTACCACCGCCACTACTGGGAGCTGCCGGTGAAGGAGGGCAACGTGATTCTCATGGTGCCGGCCGACCTTGAGCAGACGCTGGACATCGACGCCCTGACCCAGCGTGCCGAGGCCCTGGCCCCGCAGTTGGGTTATTCCCTGCTGTCGTTGATCCAGAGCGTTCGCCCGGCCACCTAAGCCGCCTGTTCAATGGCCGGTGAAGTGCCCCGGCCTGCGTTCTATCAAGGCGCGCAGGCCCTCCTTGGCATCCTCGCTGGACATCACCTGCCTGACCTGAGCCAGCAACTGTAGCGCGGCGGCCTGCTCGCCTTCGCGCACCGCCTGGCGCGCCGAGGCCAGAGTCGCCCTGACCCCCAGCGGCGCCCGCTCGGCGATGCGCCCGGCCAGGTGCAGCGCGCAGGGCAGCAGGTCCTCCTGCGCCATGATTTCCTGCACCAGCCCAAGGCGCAGTGCTTCGTGGGCATCGAACTCATCGCCCGTCAGCAACCAGCGCATGGCGTTGCCCCAACCCGCCAACTGGTGCATGCGCAGGGTCGCGCCACCAAAGGCGAACAGGCCGCGCTGCACCTCGATCTGGGAAAAGCGGGCGTTGCTCGCGCACAGGTTGATGTCGGCGGCCAGCATCAGTTCGATCCCCAGCGTCAGGCAATAGCCCTGCGCTGCGACGATGACCGGTTTGGTGACCCTTGGCCCTGCGAAAACACCCCAGGGATCGTAGCCGCCTTCGGGCAGTTGCCAGCCATTGGCGAGGGTCGGGCCGGTGTCGGCCAGGTCCAGCCCGCCGGTGAAGTGATCACCATGGGCGAAGACCACGGCCACCCGCGCCTCTGGGTTGCGCTCGAACTCGCCGTACGCGAGGCTGAGCTGGTTGAGCATTTCCATGTCGAATGCGTTGCGCTTGGCCACGCGATCCAGCCCGATGAGCAGGATGGCGCCTCGCTGTTCCCGGGTGACGTGGCCTTTTGTCGGAGAGGTCATGTCGCAAGTTCCTGCTGATGAGTAGGAAAGGAGAGTGGGCTGCCTGACTGATCAAGATGAATCGTTTAAGCTGCTACCACCAGTAATACCGGGCACTAGAAAAATAGACAGTGGCACAGCTTTGCGCAAAGCCTGTGACACTTGGACGCAAGGTCTTATCTGGCCGAAAAAAATCCTCACATTTTTCGGCATTTCCGGTATAGTGCGCGCCGGCCTTTCATAGGGCCCTCGTCACGGTATGGTTTGTGAAGCCTTCTTCACTGGCCGGTTCGCTTGCGAACAGTCCCTGACGATCCATTCATCCATACGTTTTCGCAAATCCCCGCCGACAAAGCAGCCAGGGTGACCTTCGGGTCTTACACGGCACGCGCAGCTTTGAAGCATGGGTCTTTGCGGATGCACTCAGAGGCAGACCCATGACCCAGGAAACCGGCGGCTTCGCCGCTCTTGATCTTCACCCAAGTATTGTTGCCGCCGTAATCGCCACTGGCTACGAAGAGCCTTCGGCCATTCAGCAGCAATCGATCCCTATTATTCTTGCCGGCCACGACATGATCGGTCAGGCGCAGACAGGTACCGGTAAAACCGCAGCCTTCGCCCTGCCAATCCTGAACCGCATCGACCCGGCAAAACGTGAGCCGCAAGCGCTGATCCTCGCGCCGACTCGCGAACTGGCCCTGCAAGTGGCCACCGCGTTCGAAACCTACGCCAAGCAGATGCCAGGCGTGACCGTGGTTGCGGTCTACGGCGGTGCGCCAATGGGCCCGCAGCTCAAGGCCATCCGCAACGGCGCGCAAATCGTCGTCGCCACCCCGGGCCGTCTGTGCGACCACCTGCGTCGTGACGAGAAAGTCCTGGCGACCGTGAACCACCTGGTTCTCGACGAAGCCGACGAAATGCTCAAGCTGGGCTTCATGGATGACCTGGAAGTGATCTTCAAGGCCATGCCGGAAACCCGCCAGACCGTACTGTTCTCGGCGACCCTGCCGCAGTCGATCCGTGCGATCGCCGAGCGTCACCTGAAAGACCCGAAACACGTCAAGATCCAGAGCAAGACCCAGACCGTCACCGCGATCGAGCAGGCTCACCTGCTGGTTCACGCCGACCAGAAGACCTCTGCCGTTCTGAGCCTGCTGGAAGTCGAAGACTTCGACGCCCTGATCATGTTCGTGCGTACCAAGCAGGCCACCCTGGACCTGGCCAGCGCCCTGGAAGCCAAAGGCTACAAGGCCGCTGCGCTGAACGGCGACATCGCCCAGAACCAGCGTGAGCGCGTCATCGACTCGCTCAAAGATGGCCGTCTGGACATCGTTGTCGCGACCGACGTTGCTGCCCGTGGTCTGGACGTTCCGCGCATCACCCACGTATTCAACGTGGACATGCCGTACGATCCAGAGTCCTACGTTCACCGTATCGGTCGTACCGGCCGTGCCGGTCGCGAAGGCCGCGCGCTGCTGCTGGTCACCCCGCGTGAGCGCCGCATGCTGCAAGTGATCGAGCGTGTCACCGGTCAGAAGGTTGCCGAAGTTCGCCTGCCGGACTCCCAGGCCGTTCTCGATGCACGCATCAAGAAACTGACCAACAGCCTGGCGCCGCTGGTTGCCGACGCTGAAGCCAGCCACGGTGATCTGCTGGACCGTCTGACTGCCGACATCGGTTGCTCGCCACGTGCACTGGCCGCTGCGCTGCTGCGCAAGGCTACCAACGGTCAGGCCCTGACCCTGGCTGCCATCGAGAAGGAACGTCCACTGGTGCCGAACAGCGCGCCGCGTGGCGATCGTCCGGATCGTCCATCGGGTGACCGTCCTGATCGTGGCGACCGCGAGCGTCGTGCGCCAATGCCGCTGGCCGAAGGCCGTGCCCGTTGCCGTACCGCGCTGGGCGCGCGTGATGGCATCGCTGCCAAGAACCTGCTGGGCGCCATCCTCAACGAAGGTGGTCTGGCCCGTGAAGCCATCGGTCGCATCCAGGTGCGTGACAGCTTCAGCCTCGTCGAGCTGCCGGAAGAAGGCCTCGAGCGTCTGCTGGCCAAGCTGAAAGACACCCGCGTTGCCGGCAAGCAGCTGAAACTGCGTCGCTACCGCGAAGACTGATCAGCCCCTGTGCTGATCGTCTGAAATAAAAAATCCCCGACTGGTTCGGGGATTTTTTTTGCCTCATGGAATGCGATCCGCCGTTATCGCAGCGACGACCTTGCGACCGACCCGCCGGCAAGCCGTGCTGCTACGTGATGCAGGGTGTCATCCTTCCAGCGGTGACCACGAACCCGTAGCAGCACGGCTTGCCGGCGGGAGCGATCTCAAGACGCTCACCCAAACCGGTAGATATCCATCCCCAGCGCACCCATGGTGAAACCCTGATGCGCAATGCTGAACTCGCCACCCGCACCACGGGCGAAGTAGAGGGGCAGCAGGTGCTCGTCACTCGGATGGTTTCGCACCGCGTTCGGCGCCTGTCGGCGGTAGTCGTGCAGGGCTTCGTCGTCGCCAGCGGCGAGTCTTTCCACCATCCAGTTGCGGAATGACAGCGCCCAAGGCTCGACGCTCTCTGGCCCTGCATGCCAGTCCAGCTCGCGCAGGTTGTGGGTAATGCTGCCCGACCCGATCACCAACACCTCTTCCTCGCGCAATTTCGCCAGTGCCTGGCCGACGCGGGTCTGCAGTTCAGGGCCCAGGCGTGTTGGCAGGGATACCTGCACCACAGGGATGTCCGCCTGCGGGTACATCAACGACAGCGGCACCCAGACCCCATGGTCGAACGGTCGGCGAGTGTCCATGCGCGCAGTCAGATCTGCGTCCGCCAGCAGCTGCATGACGCGATGAGTGATGTCCAGCTGGCCCCGCGCCGGGTATTGCACGGCGAACAGCGCCGCCGGGAAGCCGCCAAAGTCATGCCAGGTTTCCGGCTGTGGGTTGCCGTTGACCAGCAACTCGTTGCTCTCCCAGTGGGCAGAGACGATCACGATGGCCTTTGGTCGGGGAAGCTCGGCCGCCAGACGTGCCAGCGCCGGGCCGCTTTCGCCGGGTTCCAGTGCAAGCATGGGGGAGCCGTGAGAAATGAACAGGCTGGGGAGCATGTCGGGAGTCCTGAGCGTATAAGATGACTGCATGATCGGGCAGATCATCGATCTAAATCTAATATAAGTTTTAGGGCTTTTTGATCGAAGTATCAGGAGTATTTATGGAGCCGCAGTTTTGGCATGAACGCTGGGCGATCAATCAGATTGGTTTCAATCAGTCGGACGTGAATCCATATCTGGTGAAGTTGTGGCCCGAGTTGAATGTGAATCTAGGTGAACGGGTCCTGGTGCCGTTGTGCGGCAAGACCATCGACATGACCTGGCTGGTTTCCCAGGGGTTGCACGTGGTGGGCGCCGAGCTGTCGGAAACGGCGGTGGCGGCCTGGTTCAGTGAAAACGGACTGACGCCGGTAATCGAGAAGCGGGGAGCCTTCAAGGTTTACCGTCACGACCATTGTGAAATCTGGTGTGGTGATTTCTTCGCGCTCAAACCGGGGGATGTAGGTCATTGCACGGCGTTCTACGACCGCGCGGCGTTGATTGCGCTGCCTGCGGACATGCGCTGGCGCTATGTCGAGCAACTGAACAGGCTGGTGGCTCAGGATTGCCGAGGCCTGCTGGTGACGCTGGACTATGATCAGTCGCAGATTCCCGGGCCGCCTTTTTCGGTCGATGAAGACGAGGTACAACAGCTGCTGTCGCCGGAATGGCGGGTGAAGATGGTCGGCGACTGGGATGTGCTGGAGCAGAGCGCCAAGTTCAAACAGGCAGGCGTGACACGCTTGATGGAATACGCCTATCGGCTGTTCCGCCGCTGATCGTAGCAGCACGGCACTGACACCGTCCCGTAGCAGCACGGCTTGCCGGCGGGGACGGACTTGAGATCGCTCCCGCCGGCAAGCCGTGCTGCTACAGAGCGGGGAGTGAAAGAAAAGGGCGACTCGAAGTCGCCCTTTCTTATCGCAGCAGCTTTGGAATCAACCGCGCCGGCGCAGGGCCTCGATGCGGTCTTCCAGGGCCGGGTGGCTCATGAACAGGCCGGCGAGGCCGTGTTTCAGGCCGCCGTTGATGCCGAAGGCGGTCAGGCTGTCTGGCATCTGTACCGGAACGCCCTGTTCGGAACGCAGGCGCTGCAGGGCGCTGATCATTGCGCCAGTACCGGCCAGGCGTGCACCGGCGTCGTCGGCGCGGTATTCACGCTTGCGCGAGAACCACATGACGATGGCGCTGGCCAGGAAGCCCAGCACGATTTCGGCGAAGATGGTCGCGATGTAGTACGCAATACCTTGGCCTTCCTCGTTCTTGAAGATCACCTTGTCGACGAAGTTGCCGATGATCCGGGCGAAGAACATCACGAAGGTGTTCACCACGCCCTGCACCAGCGCCAGGGTGACCATGTCACCGTTGGCGACGTGGCCGATCTCGTGGGCCAGCACCGCTTTCACTTCCTCGGGCGAGAAACGCTCCAGCAGGCCTTGGCTGACGGCGACCAGCGCGTCGTTCTTGTTCCAGCCGGTGGCGAAGGCGTTGGCTTCATAGGCCGGGAAAATCCCGACTTCCGGCATCTTGATGCCAGCGTCGCGGGACAGTTGTTCAACGGTCTGCATCAGCCATTGTTCGTGGCGGGTGCGTGGTTGGGTGATGATCTGGGTACCGGTGCTCATCTTTGCCATCCATTTGGAGATGAACAGCGAGAACAGCGAACCGGCGAAACCAAACACGGCGCAGAAAATCAGCAGCTGATTGAGGTTCAGGTCAACCCCGTTGGCCGCCATGAACCCGTTGAAGCCAAAAAGGCTCAGGGTGATGCTGGCAATCAGCACGACCGCAAGGTTAGTGGCCAAAAACAGCAAGATGCGCATCATGGTGTGGAGTGTCTCCTCGTGAAGAATGTGTAACGTGTTGCGGGGTATATAAGGTGATGTCGGTGGCTATTCAACCGGGCGACTATTTCAAACTGTGTCGTTTCGAGCCGCCAGGGCAATTATGGCCCATTGGCGAGAGGGCGGGGGTAGAGCGATTGGTCGCGCAGACCTGTAGGAGCGCGCTTGCCCGCGACCGCGATCTACGGGGAAATCATGTGCCTGCTGACACACCGCAGTCGCGGGCAAGCGCGCTCCTACAACAAAGCGGGGTTACTGCTTGTAGGATTTGAGGAAGTTGCCAATCCGCCCAATGGCCTGTTCCAGATCGTCCACACGCGGCAGCGTCACCACGCGGAAGTGGTCCGGCCATGGCCAGTTGAACGCCGTGCCCTGAACGATCAGCAGCTTCTCGGAAAGCAGCAGGTCGAGTGCGAACTTCTCGTCGTTGTGGATCGGGCAGACTTTCGGATCGATGCGCGGGAAGGCGTACAGCGCACCCATCGGCTTGACGCAGCTCACGCCCGGAATGTCGTTGAGCAACTCCCAGGTGCGGTTGCGCTGTTCCAGCAGGCGGCCGGGCGGCAGGATCAGGTCGTTGATGCTCTGGTAGCCACCCAGCGCGGTCTGGATCGCGTGCTGGCTCGGCACGTTGGCGCACAGGCGCATGTTGGCCAGGATGTCGATGCCTTCGATGTAGCTCTGGGCGTTGTGTTTCGGGCCCGAGATGGCGATCCAGCCGGAGCGGAAACCGGCCACGCGGTAGGACTTGGACAGGCCGTTGAAGGTCAGGCACAACAGGTCCGGCGCCAGCGAAGCGGTGCAGATGTGCACGGCGTCGTCGTACAGGATCTTGTCGTAGATTTCGTCGGAGAACACCACCAGGTTGTGCTGACGGGCGATTTCCAGCATCCCCAGCAGCACTTCTTTCGAATACACGGCGCCGGTCGGGTTGTTCGGGTTGATGATGACCATGGCCTTGGTGTTCGGCGTGATCTTGGCCTTGATGTCGTCAAGGTCCGGCCACCAGTTGGCCTGCTCGTCGCACAGGTAATGCACCGGGTTGCCACCGGACAGCGCCACGGCGGCGGTCCACAGCGGGTAGTCGGGGGCCGGGACCAGCACTTCGTCGCCGTTGTTGAGCAGCGCCTGCATCGACATCACGATCAGCTCGGATACACCGTTGCCCAGGTAAATGTCTTCGATGCCTACACCTTCGACCTGCTTTTGCTGGTAGTACTGCATCACCGCCTTGCGCGCGCTGAACAGGCCTTTGGAATCGCTGTAGCCTTGAGCGGTCGGCAGGTTGCGGATCACGTCTTGGAGGATTTCGTCCGGCGCCTCGAAACCAAACGGCGCCGGGTTGCCGATGTTCAGCTTGAGGATGCGATGGCCTTCCTCTTCCAGGCGTTTGGCGTGCTTGAGCACGGGCCCGCGGATGTCATAGCAGACGTTGGCGAGCTTGTTCGATTTGCTGAACTGCATGTGATTGATCCCAAAATATAAGGGTGCGCGCTGGATGGAAAAGGCGGACCGCTAAGCACAACGCCATCAAAATGAATTTGTATGCCTGTAAGGCCGGTGACAGACTGGCGTCAAACGAAGGCGCAATCATACGTGCCACCCGACCCGTGGAAAAGACACAGATCGGGCTTTTTCAGCTGTGGAGGTGTACCCGTGGAGAAGCTTGCGAAAACCCTTGAAGAATGGAAGCAGATGCTCGATCCAGAGCAGTACCAGGTCTGCCGCTTGAAGGCCACCGAGCGGCCGTTCACCGGCAAGTACAACAGCACCAAGACCGCCGGCGTCTATCACTGCGTGTGCTGCAACGAGCCGTTGTTCGATTCCACCACCAAGTTCGATTCGGGCTGCGGCTGGCCCAGCTTTTATGCACCGCTGGAAGGCAGCGCGGTGGTGGAGGTGCGTGACGTCAGCCACGGCATGATTCGTACCGAAGTGGTCTGCGCCAAATGCGACGCGCACCTGGGCCACGTATTCCCTGATGGTCCGCCGCCGACCGGCCTGCGCTATTGCATCAATTCGGTCTGTCTGGACCTGGTGCCCCGCCAGGCCTGATGCTCTGATATCACCGTGGATAATTCGATAGCGCGCCAATCAGTGGCGCGCTAACTTGGCGGTTTAACTCTCGAG
This sequence comes from Pseudomonas sp. NPDC090201, assembly GCF_044746825.1. Taxonomy (NCBI): domain Bacteria; kingdom Pseudomonadati; phylum Pseudomonadota; class Gammaproteobacteria; order Pseudomonadales; family Pseudomonadaceae; genus Pseudomonas; species Pseudomonas sp. NPDC090201. The sequence goes on along the minus strand of NZ_JBIVCX010000001.1, from coordinate 470,256 downwards.
GCATCGTCATGAGCGACAATTTGCTGAACATCCCGGTGCAGACGATCAAGGGCGAGCAAAAGACCCTCGCCGATTACGCAGGCAAGGCAGTGCTGGTGGTCAATACCGCGAGCAAGTGCGGCTTCACCCCGCAGTACAAGGGGCTTGAAGAGCTGTGGCAGCGTTACCGCGACCAGGGGCTGGTGGTGCTGGGGTTTCCCTGCAACCAGTTCGGCAAGCAGGAGCCAGGTAATGAAGGGGCAATTTCCGAGTTCTGCGAGCTGAACTACGGGGTGAGCTTTCCGCTGTTCAAGAAGATCGATGTCAACGGCAGCGCCGCCCATCCGTTGTTCGTGCAATTGAAGAAACAGGCGCCGGGGTTGCTGGGCTCGGAGCGGATCAAATGGAATTTCACCAAATTCCTCATCGGCCGCAACGGCCAGTTGGTCAAGCGCTACGCGCCGTTGACCAAGCCCGAAGACCTTGAGTCCGATATCAAAGCCCTCCTTAAGTAAACGCCCCGTAGCGGTCCGGCTTGCCGGCGTCGTCGATCATGAGGCCGCCCCCGCCGGCAAGCCGTGCTGCTACGAGTCAGCGTTCAGACTCCAATCTCGCATACGCCCACGCCCCCGTAGCAGCACGGCTTGCCGGCGGGGGCGATCTTGAGGGCGCCGGTCAGTGATCCTGCGTGACCGGGATCCACTGGTCGAGAATGGCGATAAGCTCTTCGCGATGGAACGGCTTGGCCAGGTAATCGTTCATGCCGGCGGTTTTGCAATGCTCGCGTTCTTCGGGCATGGCGTTGGCGGTGAGGGCGATCACCGGCAGGTCTGGCCATTTCTCGCTCTGGCGAATCTGCCGGGTGGCTTCATACCCGTCCATCACCGGCATGTTGCAGTCCATCAGCACCAGGTCGAACTGGCCGCGCTCAAGCTGCTGCAACGCCTCGCCGCCATGGCTGCTGACCACCACTTCACACCCCAGCTTGCCCAGCATGCCCTTGGCGACGAGCTGGTTCACCGGGTTGTCCTCGACCAGCAGAATCCGCGCGCGATACGACGCCGACTGGCTGCTGGCCAGGCGCGCACTCGGCTGTTGGCCCTCGATCCCCAGCACCCGGCCCAGCGCCCGATGCAGGACACTGCGCGACAGCGGCCGCGCCTGCTGCTGCAGCGGCGCCATCGCCTGCACCTGCTCGCCGGGCATGAAGTTGCCGTAAGCGGTCACCAGCAGGATCGGAATGCGGGTGGCGGGGCCGATGCCGATCAGGCATTCGGGGCAGTCGGTAATCAGCAGGTCGGGCTCGATCTGCGGCTGGGGCGCGTTGGCCGAAAAATGCCGATACTCGATGCCCCATTCCGGCAGCAGCCCGCTGAGCAACTCCACCAGGCCACTGCCCGGCGTGCTCACCACCACCACCCGGCCTTTCATCGCAGGCCAATGCGGTGCCGGCGTGTGAGCGGGCAGGGGCAGGTCAACATAGAAGCGGCTGCCGACCCCAGGGGTAGATTCGATGCGCAGTTGCCCGTTCATCGCTTCGCACAGGTTGTGCGTCAGACTCAGGCCCAGCCCCGTTCCGCCGTACTGACGAGTGATGGCGGCCTCGGCCTGGGTGAACGGCTGGAAGATCCTGGCCTGGGCGTCCTGGGCGATCCCGATGCCGGTGTCGCAGACCTCGATCCGCGCCTTGTCCGCCTGTTGGGTCAGACGCACGTCCACACGTCCGACCTGGGTGAACTTGAGCGCGTTGGAGAGCAGGTTGCTGACGATCTGCCGCACCCGCGTCGGGTCGCCCAGCACCAGCGCCGGGAAATGTGGATCGATCAGGCAGGTCAGCTCCACTTTTGGCGCGGCGTTCTGTGACAGCAGGTTGGCCGTGTCTTCGATCAAGGTGCCCAGGTCAAACGGGATGCGTTCGAGCTCCAGTTGGCCGGCATCGAATTTCGACAGGTCGAGAATATCGTTGAGCAGCTCCACCAGCACTTTGCCCGAGTCATGGGCGATCGACAGTTGCTGGCGTTGTTCGGCACTCAGAGGGCCGTCGAGCGACAGCGCGAGCATGCCCAGGAGGCCGTTGAGCGGGGTGCGGATCTCGTGGCTCATGTGCGCCAGAAAGGCCGAGCGGGCATTGGCCATGTCCAGTGCGGTGCTGCGGGCAATCTCCAGTTCTTCGTTGGACTGGCTCAGCCGCGTGTTGCTGGATTTGAGTTCCTGGGTGCGCGCCTCGACGATGTCTTCAAGCTCGTTGAGGTGGTCGGTCAGGCGGTTTTCCGCTTCCAGGCGCCTGCCGAACTCGCTGGCGACATGGTCGAACTGCTGGTTGGCGACGTGGATCAACACACCGATCTCGTCGTTTTCATGACCGGGCGGGCAGGGCAGCGGGGCCTGCTTGGGGCTGCGTGAATCGCGGCTGGCCAGGGCGCGGATGATCCCGGTCAACGGCTTGGTCAGCGTCAGGTAGAACAGCCCCATGAGAATGCAGGTCAGCACCAGGCTGCGCACGAAGCCGTTGAGCAGAGTGATTTCCGCCCGTTGCAGGAAGTGGCTGCCGAACGCGAAGGTGTCCACTTCCAGGAACAGCGTGCCGATGGCCTCCTTGGGCATGTGGTCCAGATGCAACACGTCCTCGAACTGCCGGCTCTTGCCAAACAGGCTGTCGCTGAGCATCCGGTAGCGGCTTTCGGCCAGCGGGCGGGACACTGCGGCCAGCAGCACATTGTTGTTATCGGTCAGGCGTGCGCTGACCACCGCAGGAGAATGCAGCAGCCCCAGGGTCAGCTCCTGGGCCAGTTCAGCGTCGATGTTGTAGGCGATGCGCGAGGCGGGGTTGTGACTGATTTGCAGCAGGGAGCGAATTTCACGATCGATCGAGGCGTCTTCGCTGGCATAATCGATGGCAATCTGAACAAAGCTGAGCAGGGTTCCCAGCAGGAAGCCGATCAGAACGGTCAAACGGGCCTGTTTGAACGATAGCCGGTGGGTGATCGGTATTTCCATAAGGGCGCTGTCACTTCCTGGGTCCTTCGCGGGCAAAGCATAGCCGATCGCAGACCGGCTTTAACCAGTTAAATCAAGGAGACATCGTGGATTCTAGGTTGAACGCATTCCTGGAACGCGCCGAATCGGTTCTGGCGCGACTCGAACCTCTGCTGCCTGCCGTGCGCGAGCCAGTGGACTGGGACAAGGCACTGGCGGCGCGCTGGGTGCGCGAGGGCCGCAGCGGCTATCTGCTGCCGCTGGACGTGACCCTGGACATGCGCCTGTCGGACCTGATCGGTGTCGATCAACAGCGCGCTCAACTGGGGCGCAACACCCAGCAATTCATCGACGGGCTGCCGGCCAACCACGCGCTGCTCTGGGGCTCGCGCGGCACTGGCAAATCATCGCTGGTACGTGCGCTGCTCGCCGAGCATGCCAAGGCCGGCCTGCGCCTGATCGAGATCGAACGCGATCATCTGGGGGACCTGCCGCGGGTGGTCGAGCAACTGCAGAAGCTGCCGCAGCGTTTCGTGCTGTTCTGCGATGACCTGTCGTTCGATTCCGGCGAAGGCGACTACCGCGTGCTCAAGAGCGTGCTCGATGGCTCGCTGGAGCAGGCACCGGACAACGTCCTGCTGTACGCCACCTCCAACCGCCGCCACCTGGTGCCGGAGAAGGAGAGCGACAACGCCCATTGGCAACGGGGCGATGACGGCGAAATTCATCCAAGTGAAGCGGTCGAGGACAAGATTGCCCTGTCTGATCGTTTCGGCTTGTGGCTGTCTTTCTATCCATTCACCCAGGAACATTTCCTGGACGTGGTGGAACACTGGATTGGCGAACTGGCGGCCAAGGCCGGGCTCTCGTGGCAGCGGGACCATGAACTGGACATCCTGGCCGTGCGCTGGGCGACCGGTCGTGGCAACCGCAATGGCCGCTGCGCCTATCAGTTCGCCCGTTATTGGGTTGGTTTGAAAATGCTGGAGCAACATCCATGATCGATTTGAGTGCAGCAGGCCAGGGTCTCGGCGGCTACCGCCTGCTGGCCGCACAGCTTGAGTCCTTGCTTGCGGACGAGCGCGATTTTATCGCCAACGCCGCGCAATTCTCGGCGTTTCTTTACACCCAGTTGGACGACCTCAACTGGGCCGGCTTTTATCTGAACCGCAACGAAGAGCTGGTGCTGGGGCCGTTCCAGGGCCAGATCGCCTGCGTGCGGATTCCGTTTGGCAAGGGCGTGTGCGGGGCTGCGGCACAAAGCCGTGAAACCCAGCGCGTGCTGGACGTGCATGAATTCCCGGGGCACATCGCCTGCGACAGCGCGTCCAACAGTGAGTTGGTGGTGCCGCTGGTCAAGGAAGGGCGCCTGATTGGCGTGCTGGACCTGGACAGCCCGAGCCTGGCGCGTTTCAGCGAGGCGGATCAGGTGGGTATCGAAGCGCTGGCGCAGATTTTCCTGCGTCTGACTGACTGCTGAGGCCTCAGCTTTAAACCGTAGCAGCACGGCTTGCCGGCGGGAGCGGTGTGTCTGTGACGAATATACCGTCTGACACACCGCCCCGCCGGCAAGCCGTGCTGCTACAGGATCAACGTCAATCGTAGATGGCTTTCTTCTTCCACTGTGCATCCGATTCGTCGGCTTTCAGGCCTTCGGTCAGCTCGTTGTGGTCGTCTTCGGTGGGGGCGATGGTGTCCAGCACCATGGCGTTGGCCCGCGCCAACTGACGCTCCATGGCCTGCAGGTGGGTTTTCCACGGTGCCGGCTCGGCCTGGTTCTTCAGGTATTGCACGCCACGCTCGAACGCCAGCCGCGCTTGCCCCGGCTGATCCTGATTCAGTGCCTGGGTGCCCAGGTTATTGAAGAACTCAATGTGCAGCAGCACCAGCATGTTGCGAATCTCGCGAATCCAGTGCTTGGCTTCGGCGGTCTGCAGGAAACCGTCGTGGGCGGCGCGCGTCACCTGACCATGCATGGCTTCGAGCAGAAAGCGCACATCCTTGGCCTTGGCTTCGGTCTGGATGGGGCTGGCCGGGTTGTCCACCTTGATGTTGTCGCCCTGGGCCACCAGCGCTTCGAGTTCGGTTTCGCGTTCCTGGATGCCAGGGTTGTTTCTTCTTTCCAGGGCGATCAGCCGTTTGACGACGTTCAGCTCCAGACGCACCAGCAACAGCTTGAGCGCCGGGCTCATCAATTGCCCGGGGAAGGTCTCGGACAATTCGCAGCAGCGACGCAGGCGATCGTTGAGCTCGACCAGCGTGCGCGCGCGCTCGACCTTCTTCGCCTCTGCGACGTGGTTCAGATAGCCGACGGCGATCAAGAGTACGATGCCTGTTACAACCATCAGGGTGATAATGAGTGGTGTCACCGTACAAGCCTCAATCCGGGTAAATGTGCGCCGAGTGTAGTGGCTATGCACTAGCACTGGAAGGGTGGTGGTCGGGATGTCTATATAGAGATACATCCGCCTGATCCCTGTATCGGCCACCCATTACCTAAATAGAGGGCGAAGTCATTGATTTGAATAAATTTTCATTGGGGGGTTGACGACCTCCCCAACCATCCATAGAATGCGCGCCACTTGCAGCGTAAAGCACACAGCGAAGCGCAGCAGGGAGTGAATGTTGTAGTGTGTCCCCTTCGTCTAGTGGCCTAGGACACCGCCCTTTCACGGCGGTAACAGGGGTTCGAGTCCCCTAGGGGACGCCAAAGCGGGAATAGCTCAGTTGGTAGAGCACGACCTTGCCAAGGTCGGGGTCGCGAGTTCGAGTCTCGTTTCCCGCTCCAATTTTTAAGCAGCTTGGCCTTCGGGCGGAGCTGAGTGAAACCAGGAAGCATCTTCGGGTGTATTTCTGGAACTGAAACACTACACCATGGTGTTTCAGGCAGTGTCCCCTTCGTCTAGTGGCCTAGGACACCGCCCTTTCACGGCGGTAACAGGGGTTCGAGTCCCCTAGGGGACGCCATATTGCGGGAATAGCTCAGTTGGTAGAGCACGACCTTGCCAAGGTCGGGGTCGCGAGTTCGAGTCTCGTTTCCCGCTCCAAATTCACAAAAACGCCGCTCAATAGAGCGGCGTTTTTGTTTGTGTGCGTTTTTTATTTCCTTCCTTTATATGGCTGCGCAAACCTGCGGCGCAGCATCTCTGCGAATCAGCGGGCCGCCTGCGTATCCTTTTTCAGTGCCGCCTGTTCGGCAGCCAGTCGAATGGCGTTGAAGTCCGGATCAAATCCCTGCGACACATCGACATGTTTGTTCAGAATGCCTTCGCGCTGATAAATGTCGGCGGTGTTTTGCAGGCCCTTGATCACGCCGTCATCAATGCTCACGCGCTCCATGGTGGTTTCCCTGGCGGTGGCCAGGTGCACTTCAACCGGTAGGCCGGTGACTTTGGCCTGGGCGGCGGCGTACTCGGCAGGGTGAGTGTTGACCCAGCGATAGGCGCGATCCAGGCGCACGACGAAGTCGTCCAGTTGAGCGCGTTTTTCGGTGATGGCCTTGCTGGTGGCGGCGAGGTAGGAGTGATTGGTCAAAAGGTCCGGGCCGTTGGGCAGGATACGTGCGCCACTCTGGGTGGCCACGGTGGTGTAGGGCGCCCAGGTGGCCCAGGCGTCGGCGTTGCCATTGTCCAGGATCAGCCGGGACTCGCTGGGCAGCAGATACACGAAGCTGACATCGCTGGATTTCAGGCCGGCTTCGTTGAGTGCGCGGATGGCCAAGTAATGCCCGATCGAGCCGCGGCCGGTGACGATGCGCTTGCCCTTGAGGTCGGCCACGCTCTTGATGGAAGAGTCGTTGCGCACGATCAGGGCCGTGGTGTAGCGGCCACTGACATGGGTGATGCTGATGACTTTCAAAGAAGCACCGGCGCCCAGTGCAAACACATAAGGCGCATCGCCCAGGGCGCCGACGTCTACGGCCCCGGCATTCAGGGCTTCACCCAAGGGCGAGGCCGACGGGAATTCGGAGAATTTGATTTCGTAAGGCACGTCCTTCAGTTCGCCCGAGGCCTGGAGCAGGACTTTGAGCGCCGATTTCTGGTTGGCGACGAGCAGGGGCTCGAGGGCTTGGGCAGCTTGGGCAGATTGATAGACGGCCAACAGCAGTAATGCGGCAGACAGGAGGCGGGTGAGAGGGATGTTCATGGGGGATCTCCAGGCTTGAATGCGAGAGCGGCCTCCGCCTGGAGAAGGGGTCGGCCATCGAATGGGTGAATGCCCGCGGTGGGGCGATTTAGGGCGATGGAAATGTGGGGGATGAGCCATCGCCGTCGCGGGCAAGCGCGCTCCTACAGCGCGCGCTGATTATTTGCCTTGCACCAATCCTGTAGGAGTGAGCTTGCTCGCGATAGCGGTGTGTCTGCGAGACATGTGCTCACTGACACACCTCAATCGCGGGCAAGCGCGCTCCTACAGGGGGGGCGGTTAGATCACGTAGAAACCATGGGTGCCGTCGCGAGCCAACTGCTCCACCAGGCCGAACTCCCAATCCAGATACGCCTGCATCGCTTCGCGGGGGGCATCGGTGCCTTCATAAGGGCGACGGTAGCGGTCGATGCGCTGGGAGGCGAGGTGGCTTTCGCCAGTTTCCAGTTCAAAGCCTGCCGCGACCCAGCTCGCCGTGCCGCCGCCCAGCAGAAACACTGGCTTGCCGGTCAGGGCCTCGACTTCCGGCACCACCAGGCGCGCCAGCTTGCTGCTGCCGCAGGTCAGCACGTACCGCTCGGCGGCGGGGATCTTCTGCAGGGCGCTTGAGAGGTTGGCGCGCAGTGTCCACCAGGCGCCGGGGATGTGCTGTTTCACGTAATTGGCGCTGGCGGTGAAATCCAGCACCGCGACGCCACCCTGTTGTTGCCACTGGCGCAGGGTGTCGGGGCTGATCTCTTCGACCTGCCACGGGGTCGGGATCGGGGCATTCCAGGCGCCTTTTTCCTTGAAGTCCTGCGGCTTGAGGCCGTCCAGCACGAAGACTTCCCAGCCCATTTGCGCCAGCCACGAGGCCGACATGTTGGCGCGTACGCCATCGTCATCCACCAGCACGATCCGGGCGCCGCGCACACTGGCGTAGTGATCGGTTTCCTGCACCAACTGGCCGCCTGGCGTCGAGCGCGCGCCCGGCAGGTGGCCTGCTTCAAATTCTTCGGGAGTACGCACATCGAACAGGTAGGTGGTGCGCGTCGTCTCGGCCTGCCAGGTGTCCAGATCAGCGCGGATGCCGCGTTTCACTTTCGCCGTGTCGGCCACTTTGCGCGCATCGGCCTGGGCGGCTTGTTGGGTCTGCTCGCTGACTGCGCCAAAGCGCCGTGCCTGGCCGTGATCCAGGGTCTGGCCAGCCAGCAGCCAGCCGATGGTGCCGTTGCGCAGGGCGGAGATCGGGTTGGGCAGCCCGGCATTCACCAGTGACTGGGTGCCGATGATGCTGCGGGTGCGCCCGGCGCAGTTGACGATGATCCGGGTCTTGGGATCCGGCGCCAGCTCGCGGGCGCGCAGCACCAGTTCGGCACCGGGCACGCTGACGCCGGTGGGTATGCTCATGGTCTGGTATTCATCGAATCGGCGGGCATCGAGCACCACCACATCAGCCTTGCTGTCGAGCAGGGCTTTGACTTCCTCGGCAGCCAGGGACGGGGTGTGGCGATGGTGTTCCACCAGCTCGCCAAAAGATTTGCTCGGCACGTTGACGTCGATGAACAGCTCACCGCCGGCCTCGCGCCAGCCTTGCAGGCCTCCTTCCAAAGCCTTGGCGTTGGTGTAGCCCAGCGCGGCCAGACGGGCGAGGGCCGGCTGGACCAGGCCTTCGCCGTTGTCATAGACCGTGATTTGCGTGTCTCGGCGCGGGATGCGGGAGAACACTTCCAGTTCCAGCTTCGACAGCGGAATGTTGGCCGCGAATAACGGGTGCGCCTCGGCGAAGGGCGCTTCCTCGCGCACATCCACCAACGCCACTTCCTGGCGAGCGAGCAGGGCATTTCGGATATCGCTGTAGGATCGAGTGCTTTGAGTCATCAGTTCTGGTTCTCTTTGGACAGGTCCCAAATGTTGGGGAGAAAGGCGTTGGAATAGCCGGAGATAAACAGTTTTTCGCTGCCGTCAGCTTGATAGACGGCACGCTTGACCGCGCCGATGTTGGCGCCGTAGACGTGGATGCTGATCGACACCTGGTCGGCGAAGGCGTTGCTGACCTGATGGATATCGTTGCTGCGTGGCGACAGGGCTTCGACGTGGCCGGGATCCAGGCGAATGGCCGGGCCTTCCTTCTCAAGCCGGCCGTCGGTGGTGCGGGCGAACCCTTGGGAGAACTCGGCACCGCGCAACATGCCGATCAGACCCCAGACCCGGTGATCGTGAATCGGCGTGCTCTGACCCGGCCCCCAGACAAAACTGACAATCGAAAAGCGCTGCCGGGAGTCGGCATGCAGCAGGAATTGCTGATAACGGGTGGGGTCGGGTATGGCGAACTCGTCCGGTAGCCAGTCGTCGTGCCTGACCAGTTGGCCCAGCAGCTTGCCGCCACGATGCAGCAGGTCGGTTTCGTGGGGGTGACTGTCCACCAGTTCAGCCAGTGCGGCGATGAAGGCCCGGAGTCGTTCGGGGTGTCGAGAGGTGCGCATGTCGGCTCCGCATCTAAGGATTACGACAATATAAGCATAATGCCGGCGTTTAATATGCTATTTATTAATGATTAGGTTATAACGAAAAGGCATTTGATAACCCAAGTGAAGGTCGGCGGGCTATCCATGGGCGGCATTTGGAATTATGCTTTTTGCCTATCTCTTGCCTTTTTTATATGTGCCTTTCGAATGAAAATTGATGATATCGATGCCTTTGTCGCGGTGATTCGCTGTCAGTCGATCAGCCATGCGGCCGAGTCCCTGGCGCTGACCCAGCCGGCGATCACCCGACGGGTGCAAAACTTCGAGCAGGCGCTGGGGGTCGAGCTGTTCGACCGCAACACCAAACCGCTCAAGCCGACGCCCATGGGTACACAGGTGTATCAGAAGTGTCTGGCCATCCTGCGGGAAATGGACTCGCTGCGCGAACTGGTGGCCAACGATACGCCGCCCAGCGGGCTTCTGCGCCTGGGCGTGCCGCAGACCATCGGCGATGTGGTGCTGCTCGATGCGCTCAAACACTTGCGCGGGCAGTTCCCGGAACTGCGTGCCCAGGTCGCCACGGGCTGGGGCAGCCATCTGGTGAGCAAGATCGAGAATGGCGAGCTTGACGCTGCAGCGGTGCTGTTTCCTGCGGGCAAGATTTTCCCGGAAGGCATCATCGGCGAGTCCATCGGCAAGATGGAGCTGGTAATGGTTTGCGCCGCAGACCGCGTGCCGAAGAAGCCGGTCAAGCTGGCTGATTGTTATGACCAGGGGTTCGTGCTCAATCCGGACGGGTGCGGTTTTCGCGCGGGGCTGCAGCGTACCCTGGCCGATCAGGGGTTGAGCCTGAAGGTCAACCTGGAAACCTTTGGCACCGAATTGCAATTGGGCCTGGTGGCTGACGGCATGGGCCTTGGCCTGGTGCCGCGACCTTTGCTTGAACGCAGCGCCCACCGGGAATCCCTGGCGGTGTTGCCACTCAAGGATTTCAAACCGGTGATGGATTTGTGGCTGATCTATCCAAGGTTCCTCGGCAACCTGCAGGCGCCGGTGGCGTCCTTCGGGCGCCTGGTGGCGGATGCGTTGAGGCAGGGCAAAGAGGCGGCGTAACGTCGCGTCGATTCAATCCGTAGCAGTCCGGCTTGCCGGCGTCGGCGTAATTGTGATCGCTGACGCCGGCAAGCCGGACTGCTACGTCAGATCGTTCCCATTTCGGTCACGCAACCTTCTCACGCTTCTCCCGTTCGCGCCGGGCCACCAGTTCGCGGGTCAGCGGGATCAGTTTCCTGCCGTAATCGATGGCATCGTCCAGCGGGTCGAAACCACGGATCAGGAAGGTGGTTATCCCCAGGTCGTAGTAATCGAGCAGCGCGTCGGCCACCTGTTCGGCAGTGCCCACCAGTGCAGTCGAGTTGCCCTTGGCGCCCAGAAGCCCAGCGATTCCGGTCCACAGGCGCTTGTCCAGGCGCGCACCCTGTGCGGCCGCTTGCAGCAGGCGTTTCGAGCCTTCGTTGGCTGGCTCCCGGCGCTCGAATCCGCTGGCCTGCGCCAATGCCTTGGCTCGCTCCAGAATACTGTCGGCGCGGGCCCAGGCCTTTTCCTCGGTCTCTGCCAGAATTGGCCGCAACGACAAGCTGAAACGTACCGTGCGCCCATGCTTTGCGGCTTCGGCACGCACTTGTTTGACGATATCCCTGACCTGCTCGTAGGTCTCACCCCACAACGCGTAGACATCGGCATGTTTGCCCGCGACTTCGATGGCTGCCTGTGAGGCGCCGCCGAAGTACAGCGGGATATGCGGCTGTTGTGGCGACTTGACCAGCGAATGGGCGCCTTCGAACTGGTAATAGGTGCCGTGGTGGTCGAAGGGCTTTTCTTCAGTCCATTCCTTGCGCACCACGCTCAGGTATTCATCGGTGCGTGCATAGCGCTCGTCCTTGCCGATGAAGCTGCCGTCGGCACGCAGCTCCTGATCATCGCCCCCGGTAATGATATGCACCGCCGTGCGCCCGCCGTTGAACACATCCAGCGTGGTGAACTGCCGGGCGGCGACGGTGGGGGAGATGAAGCCTGGGCGGTGAGCGACGAGAAACTTCAGCTTTTTCGTGACGCTGGCGGCGTAGGATGCAACGAACGCGCTGTCCGGGCTGTTGGAGTGGTAGGCGACCAATGCGCGATCGAAGCCCGCTTCCTCGTGGGCGCGAGCGACCTTTTCGACATATTCGGGCTGAATCGTCTGACCGCTGCGTGGGTGGATTTCCGAGCCGGGTTGCGTGGCGATATAGCCGATGAATTCGACGCTCATGACAATTCCTTGTGTTGATGAAAGACCGGGCGCAGAAGTCGGCGCCAGCGCTAGTCAGCAACATAAGGGGATGGGCGCAAGCTGTGAAATTCGATTTGGCGCTAAGCTAATTATAAAAATAATGCATTTACTTGAAATGCTTATATTACAAAACTGTAGCAGCACGGCTTGCCGGCGTCAGCGATCCCAGATACGCCGACGCCGGCAAGCCGGATTGCTACCTGCGTGTCGATATCAGTGGCGCGGGCCGTCCTGTCCCAAGGCCAGCAACTGCTTTTCCTGTTCCCAATCGAACGGTTCTTCGTTTTCTTCAGCCTCGAAACGGCGCTCTTCGAGGGCGGTGTACATGTCGATTTCTTCGTCGGGCATGAAGTGCAGGCAGTCGCCGCCGAAGAACCACAGCAGGTCGCGGGGCACCAGATGGGCGATCTGCGGATAGCGCTGGATCACCTGGCAGAGCAGGTCCTGGCCCAGGTACTGGCTTTTGATCGGCTCCACAGGTAGCAGGGCCATCAGTTCGTCATAACGCTCCAGGAACAGGTCATGGCTTTCTTCGGGAACCTGTTCTGCTTCACCCAGCGCGACCAGGATGCCGCGCAGGTGCGTCAGCAGGTTCAGAGTGTGGTCGAGATTGGCGTTGGCCATGATGAGGTCCTCAGAGACAAAAACAGGCGCGGGAGTATAGATCTCCCCAAGGCCTGCCGATAGTCCGCCGAGGACCTGCGGTCGTGCAAGGCGTGCGGGTTCAGTGCCAGAGGCCGGCCAGGTATCGGTGCCCGGCTTCGGTCAGGGCGATGTGGGAGAAGGTGTTGTCAGGGCTGGGCTGGCGTGTCACGAAGCCGATGAGTAACAGGGTTTGCAGGGTCTGGGTGGGTTTGCCGCTGTGAAGGTCCTCCCCCGAGGCGATTTCAGCAAGCAGGCAGCGATGAGTCATGCGTTGATCGATCATGATGCGTCCCCTTGGTGTTTTCTTGTTGTTACCGGGGAGTGTAGGACAAGGTTGGGGGATGTGCAGGCTAGAGCGGTAATCGAGCCGCCGGACGCGCAACTTTCTGTAGGAGCGCGCTTGCCCGCGACTGCGATCTTGCCGTGCCATATCGGCTGGCTGAACGATCGCGGTCGCGGGCAAGCGCGCTCCTACAGGTGTTGCCTCTAGCGGATTTTGCCCTCGGACGCGGTCAACTGCTCCTTGTCGAAATCATCCACGTCGATCACCTTGCGCCGTGCGGTTTCGGCGGCGCGCAGTTTCTCGGCTTCGGCCACCTGCAACACTCCGGCATTGAGCGCGGCATCGACCACATGCTCGCCGGCAGCGGGTTTCACCTGCCCACCTTTGAGCGCCTGATGCAGCCGAGCATGCAGCGGTTTGGCTTCGTGCAGGCGGTCCGCCGCGTGTTGCAGGGCACCGACCGGATCGTCTTCGGCGGTGGGGCGGTAACAGCCGGCCAGCACCGACTCCAGCGCCGGATCGCCCTTGGCGCGGCCGATGATCTGCGCGACCTCGGCATCCAGTGCATCGGACGGGCCTTTGTGGCGGCGGCCAAACGGGAACACGATCACCCGCAGCATCCCGCCCAGAATCCGGTTCGGGAAGTTGCTGAGCAACTCATCCAGTGCGCGTTCCGATTCGCCAAGCGCTTCCTCCATCGACCAGCGCAACAGTGGCGCCAGTGCTTCGGGGTAGTCCAGGTCGTGGTAGCGCTTGAGGGCCGCCGAGGCCAGGTACATGTGGCTCAGCACGTCGCCCAGTCGCGCCGACAGACGCTCGCGGCGTTTCAGTTCGCCGCCCAGCAGCATCATCGACAGGTCGGCAAGCATGGCGAAGGCCGCAGCCTGACGATTCAGCGCGCGGAAGTAGCCCTGGCTCAGGCGGTCCCCCGGCTGGTTTTCAAAATGCCCGAAGCCCAGGTTCAGCACCAGGGTGCTGGCGGCGTTGCGCACGGCGAAGCCGATGTGTTGCAGCAGCAGGTCATCGAATTCGACCACGGCCTGGTCGTGATCTTCACGTCCGGCCAGGGCCATTTCCTTGAGCACGAATGGATGGCAACGGATCGCGCCCTGACCGAAGATCATCAGGTTGCGCGACAGGATGTTCGCGCCTTCCACCGTGATGAAGATCGGCGCACCTTGCCATGCGCGGCCGAGGTAATTGTTCGGCCCCATGATGATGGCCTTGCCGCCGTGGACGTCCATGGCGTGGGTGATGCACTCGCGGCCGCGTTCGGTCAGGTGGTACTTAAGTATCGCCGACAGCACCGACGGTTTCTCGCCCAGGTCCACCGCATTGGCGGTCAGCATCCGCGCGCTGTCCATCAGCCATGCATTGCCGCCGATGCGCGCCAGGGCTTCCTGAATTCCTTCGAACGCCGCCAGTGGCACGTTGAACTGCTCGCGGATCTGCGTGTACTGGCCGGTGACCAGGCTCGCCTGCTTGGCCGCGCCGGTGCCTACAGCAGGGAGGGAAATCGAACGGCCCACGGACAGACAATTCATCAGCATCATCCAGCCTTTGCCGAGCATGTCCTGGCCGCCAATCAGATACTCCAGCGGGATGAACACGTCCTTGCCGGAGTTGGGCCCGTTCATGAACGCGGCGCCCAGCGGCAGGTGACGACGACCGATTTCCACGCCCGGCGTGTCGGTGGGGATCAGCGCCAGGCTGATGCCCAGATCTTCTTCCTCACCCAGCAGGTGTTCAGGGTCGTAGGCCTTGAACGCAAGGCCTAGCAGGGTGGCGACGGGCCCGAGGGTGATGTAGCGCTTTTCCCAGTTCAGGCGCAGGCCAATGACTTCTTCGCCCTGCCACTGGCCTTTGCAGATGATCCCGGTGTCGGGCATGGCGCCTGCGTCGGAGCCTGCCAGCGGGCCGGTCAAGGCAAAGCAGGGAATGTCATCGCCACGGGCCAGGCGCGGCAGGTAGTGATTGCGCTGCTCGTCAGTCCCGTAATGCAGCAGCAGTTCTGCCGGTCCCAAGGAGTTGGGCACCATGACGGTGGACGCCAGATCGCCGCTGCGGGTTGCCAGCTTCATCGCCACCTGCGAGTGGGCGTAGGCCGAGAAGCCTTTGCCGCCGTACTCCTTGGGGATAATCAGGGCAAAGAAACCGTGGGTCTTGATGTGCGCCCAGGCTTCGGGCGGCAGGTCCATCGCCTGGCCGATTTCCCAGTCGCTGACCATGGCGCACAGCTCGTTGGTCGGGCCATCGATAAACGCCTGTTCTTCTTCGGTCAGCTGACTTTTCGGATAGCTCAGCAGGGTGTTCCAGTCCGGGCGGCCGCTGAACAGCTCGCCGTCCCACCAGACCGTGCCAGCGTCGATGGCATCACGCTCGGTTTCTGACATAGGCGGCAACACTTTCTGGAACCAGGCGAACATCGGCGCGCTGAAATACTTGCGGCGCAGGTCCGGCAGCGCCAGCGGCAAGGCCACTGCCAGCCACAACGCCCAAGGGACTATCATCCAGCCATGGGCATGGCTGAGCGCCCCCATCACCAGCAGGTAAACCGCCACAATTCCAAGGGCGGGGAAGGGCGCGACGCGCCGATGGGCCAGCCAGGCCACGCCGATCACCAGAACCACGATCCACAACAACAGCATAGGAATCCCTCCATAAAGACGGCGAAACAGGCGCCATCGAGCACGCAGACAAGGCTCTGCCCTGCGCATCGATAGTGACCCCTGCCTGCCATGGGAGTTCGAACCGTGGCCGATGCGCGTGAGGGTGTGGCTCTAATACCCCCTTGGCCCTGCGGTCGGGTAGACTGCCTGCCCACAGGCATATGCCACTAATTCATTGTCACCGTACGCAGGAGAATAAAAAGATGCTGAAGATCTGGGGTCGCAAGAATTCGTCCAACGTTCGCAAGGCGTTGTGGATAGCGCAGGAACTGGGGCTCCAATACGAGTCGATCAACGCGGGCGGCGCGTTCGGCCTCAACGATCAGCCTGAGTACCTGGCAAAGAACCCCAACGGCGTGGTGCCGATGATCGAAGACGGCGACTTCGTGCTGTGGGAATCCAACGCCATCGTGCGCTACCTGGCGGCGCAGTACGGTGCCGATGCGGCGCTTTATCCTGCCGACCCCAAAGCCAGGGCCCAGGCCGATAAATGGATGGACTGGACCACCTCGACTTTCGCCGGCCCTTTCCGCACCGTGTTCTGGGGCGTGCTGCGCACCCCGGCCGAGCAACAGGACTGGAACCAGATCAACGCCGCCAGGGCGACGGTCGAAAATCTGCTGCGCATCGTCGACAAGACCCTGGCGAGCCAGCCGTACCTCTCGGGCAATGAATTCGGCATGGGCGACATCCCGCTGGGCAGCTTTATCTACGCCTGGCTGGAAATGCCGATTGAACGTAGCGAGCTGCCTCACCTCAAAGCCTGGTACGAGCGTTTGCAGCAGCGTGAAGCCTATCGCACGGCGGTCATGACGCCGCTGACCTGAATGCCCGCCGCGTTGAATTAATATCTACTATCAATAGAACTCGCTGTACTTGCGCGGCCTCGGCAAGCACCATGGCTATCCGGGCCGCGTTTGCAACGGAATGTTTCAGTGGCGGTCGTTTTGTATTAGTCCTCTTTTCCCTTTTCCTTTTATTGGTGTGTTTTCAGTCATGAGTTCAGCTCTGTCCATCCGGCAGCTAACCAAGACCTACGGCAATGGATTCCAGGCCCTCAAGGGCATCGATCTGGACGTTGCCGAGGGTGATTTCTTCGCATTGCTCGGCCCAAACGGTGCCGGCAAATCCACCACCATCGGCATCATCTCGACCCTGGTCAACAAGACCACCGGCACGGTGAACATCTTCGGCAACGACCTGGACCGCAACCCGGCGCAGCTCAAGCGCTCGATCGGCGTGGTGCCCCAGGAGTTCAACTTCAACCAGTTCGAGAAGACCTTCGACATCGTGGTGACCCAGGCCGGTTATTACGGTATCCCGCCGAAGATCGCCAAGGAGCGCGCCGAGCAATACCTGACCCAGCTCGGGCTGTGGGACAAGCGCGCAGTGCCGTCGCGGTCGCTGTCGGGCGGCATGAAACGGCGTTTGATGATCGCCCGCGCGCTGATTCACGAGCCGCGCCTGTTGATCCTCGATGAGCCGACTGCGGGCGTGGACATCGAACTGCGCCGTTCGATGTGGACCTTCCTCACCGAGCTCAACGAGAAGGGCATCACCATCATCCTCACCACCCACTATCTGGAAGAGGCTGAGCAGCTGTGCCGCAACATCGGCATCATCGACCACGGCACCATCATCGAAAACACCGGGATGAAGACGCTGCTCAACAAGCTGCACGTCGAGACTTTCCTGCTGGACCTCAAGGATCCGATGGCCGTTGCTCCGCAACTTGCCGGCTATCCGTCGCGTCTGGTGGATAACCATACCCTGGAAGTGCAGGTGGACAAGACCATCGGCATTACCGCGCTGTTCGGTCAACTGGCCCTGCAAAATGTTCAGGTGCTGAGCCTGCGCAATAAAACCAATCGCCTTGAGGAGCTGTTCGTGGGCCTGGTCGAGAAGAATCTGTCGAAGGTGGCGGTATGAGTTCGGAGCTGCGCCCCAACCTGATCGCCATGAACACCATCGTCTACCGGGAAGTGCGCCGTTTCATGCGCATCTGGCCGCAGACATTGCTGCCGCCTGCGATCACCATGGTTCTGTACTTCGTGATCTTCGGCAACCTGATCGGCCGGCAGATCGGCGACATGGGTGGCTTCACCTACATGCAGTACATCGTGCCGGGTTTGATCATGATGTCGGTGATCACCAACTCCTACGGCAACGTGGTGTCCAGCTTCTTCGGCGCCAAGTTCCAGCGCTCGGTGGAAGAGTTGATGGTGTCTCCGGTGTCGCCACACACGATTCTGATCGGCTTCACCCTGGGAGGGATGCTGCGCGGTCTGATGGTGGGCGTCATCGTCACCATTCTGTCGATGTTCTTCACTGACCTGCAGGTGCACCATCTGGGCGTGACCATCGTCGTGGTGCTCCTGACCGCAACGATCTTCTCGCTGCTGGGCTTCATCAACGCGGTCTTCGCACGTAACTTCGACGATATCTCGATCATCCCGACCTTCGTCCTGACCCCGCTGACATACCTGGGCGGCGTGTTCTACTCCATCAACCTGCTGCCGCCGTTCTGGCAGACCGTGTCCCTGGCCAACCCTGTGCTGCACATGGTCAACGCCTTCCGCTTCGGGATCCTGGGTGTGTCGGACATCAAGATCAGCATCGCCCTGGCGTTCATGGTCGTGGCGACCATCGTGCTGTACCTGGGCTGCGCCCGCCTGCTGGTGAGTGGGCGCGGGATGCGGCAATAGCTATCTGCCAACCCTGTGGGAGCGGGCTCGCCCGCGAATAGGTCCATTCGACACATTCGTTGTGCCGGTCGGGCCCGATTCGCGGGCGAGCCCGCTCCCACAGTGGATTGCCTTGAGTCTCAAGAGCTGCGTTTGTGCTGACGCGCTTTCCACTGCCGTCCCACCCACCAACGCCAATACCCCATCGTCCCGAAATACCCCACCAAGCCCAGCACAATCCCCGCCACCACAGAACCCAGCAGAAACGGCTGCCACAGCGTCGAGAGCTGGCCGCTGATCCATTCCCAGCTCATCTCGTCCGGAAAACTGCGCGGCGGCAGGCCCATCAGCAGCGCGCCGATCTTGTAGGTGCAGTAGAAAACCGGTGGCATGGTCAGGGGGTTGGTCAGCCAGCACAGGCTGACGGCAATCGGCATGTTGGCCCGTACCCAGACAGCCAGAAAGGCGGCCAGCAACATCTGCAGCGGCATGGGCATCAGCGCGGCGAACAGACCGATGCCCATGGCACGAGCCACGGAGTGCCGGTTCAGGTGCCAGAGGTTCGGATCGTGCAGCAGGCGCCCGAGAAAACGTAAGGACTTGTGTTCCCGGATGCTGTGCGGATCGGGCATGTAGCGTTTGATCAAGTGACGTGGCATTCGGTAATCCGGCGGCTGGACGGAAAAGTGCGGGCAAGTATGCATGGATGGTGACCGATGCAAATTCAGACTTTGTGACAATTAATAAAAAGCGCTCGCTGTCCAGTGGGCTAAGCCATGGGGGTGTCTTTCATACACCTGCAAGGAAAGCCTTATGCGCACAGGGATGGTGGCGCTTGCGCTGGGGCTGTTGACCCTGCGCTTTCTGCCGGAATTACCGCCGGTCTGGTTGCTGCTGGTCATGCCGGTGCTGGGGTTGATGCTGCTGCCGTTTCGCACCTATCCGCTGGCGTTGTTTCTGTTCGGGCTGACGTGGGCCTGTGTGTCGGCCAGGTCCGCGCTGGATGATCGGCTGCCCGCGCGCCTCGATGGCCAGACCTTGTGGCTGGAGGGCAGGGTGGTTGGCCTGCCGGGCGCGGTGGACGGCGTGGTGCGGTTTCAGATCGACAGCCCGCAGTCCCGGCGTACGGCGCTGCCGCAACGCATCCGTGTCGCCTGGTACAACGGCCCTGCGGTGGGTTCAGGCGAGCGCTGGCGGCTGGCGGTCAAGCTCAAGCGTCCGGCGGGCCTGGTCAATCCGGGTGCGTTCGACTACGAGGCCTGGCTGCTGGCGCAGCGTGTGGGCGCAACCGGGACGGTGATCGACGGGCAGTTGCTTCAGGCGGCTGCTCCTTCATGGCGCGATGGCGTTCGTCAGCGCTTGCTGGCGGTTGACGCACAGGGGCGTGAAGGCGCGCTGGCGGCACTGGTGCTGGGGGACGATTCCGGGCTGAGCGCCGCCGACTGGAAAGCCTTGCAGGACACCGGCACGGTTCACCTGCTGGTGATCTCCGGCACCCACATCGGGCTGCTGGCCGGATTGCTTTACGCCCTGGTAGCGGGCCTCGCACGCCTGGGCCTGTGGCCGCGCTTTGTGCCGTGGCTGCCCTCGGCGTGCGGCCTGGCGTTCGGCGGGGCGCTGGCCTATGGCCTGCTGGCGGGTTTCGAGGTGCCGGTGCAGCGCGCCTGCGTGATGCTCGGGCTGGTGCTGTTGTGGCGGTTGCGCTTCCGGCATCTGGGCATGACCTGGCCTTTTCTGATCGCCTTGAATCTGGTGTTGATCGCCGAACCGCTAAGCAGCCTGCGACCGGGGCTGTGGCTTTCGTTCGCGGCGGTGGCGATCCTCATGCTGATTTTCAGTGGTCGCCTGGGCGCCTGGGGCTGGCTGCAGAGCTGGTCGCGGGCACAGTGGCTGATTGCCCTGGGGTTGCTGCCTGCGTTGCTGGCGTTGAATCTTCCGGTGAGCCTGAGCGGTCCACTGGTCAATCTGGTGGCAGTGCCCTGGGTCAGTGTTTTCATTCTGCCGCTGGCGCTGTTCGGCACACTTCTTCTCGGGCTTGAGCCGATTGGCCAGGGATTGCTCTGGCTGGCAGGCGGCTCGATGGAGTGGCTCTTCGCGTTTCTGGGCTGGGCGGCGGACCTGCAGCCTGCCTGGACCGGTCCGGCCGTACCGCCTTGGGTCTGGCCGCTGAGCCTGCTGGGCGCGTTCCTGCTGTTGCTGCCCAGAGGCTTGCCAATGCGCCCGCTGGGTTGGCCGATGTTGTTGCTGTGTGTGTTCGTGCCGCAGAAGAGCCTGACGCCCGGCCGCGTCGAGGTGATGCAGCTGGACGTTGGGCAGGGCCTGGCAATCCTGCTGCGCACCAAGGGGCACAGCTTGCTGTATGACGCGGGGCCCAGGGTCGGGGATGTCGATATCGGCGAGCGGGTGGTGCTTCCCGCGATCCGCCGGGCGGCAGTCAGGCAACTGGACATGATGCTCCTCAGTCATGCCCATCTGGACCACATCGGCGGTGCCCAGGCCATCGTGCGCGCACTGCCGGTGACCAGAGTCCTGGCCGGTGACCATCAGCGCATGCCCCGCTCACTGCGCGGCGACGCCTGCCGGGATGGCGAGACATGGACCTGGGACGAAGTGACGTTCACCACCTGGGTCTGGAGTCAGGCGAAAGAGAGCAACCCTGCATCCTGCGTGCTGCGGGTCGAAGCCAACGGCGAACGGCTGCTGCTGACCGGCGACATCGATGTGCACGCCGAACGCGCCATGCTGGCCCAGGGGTTTGATGTCAGGGCCGACTGGCTGCAATCGCCCCATCACGGCAGCCGCAGTTCTTCGTCCCAGGTGTTCCTGCGGGCCGTGGCGCCTCGCGCTGTGTTGATATCCCGTGGACGCAACAACACCTTTGGTCATCCACACCCGCTGGTGATGGCGCGCTATCAGCGACTGGGCATGCAGATTCACGACAGTGCCGAGCTGGGTGCCATCACCTTGCAATTAGGCGAGTTCGGGGACGCCCGGGCCGAGCGTAGGACGCGTCACTTCTGGCGTGAATGAAATGGCTGGTTTTTCGTCGCCGGGTTCGGTGAGGCTGCGACGCTATGTTAGAGTACCGCCACTTTTTTTCAGGGGGTGGTCGCTGTGTGGGAGCTGGTCAAATCTGGTGGCTGGATGATGCTACCGATCATTTTGAGTTCCATCGCCGCCGTCGGGATCATCATCGAGCGCCTGTGGACCCTGCGCGCCAGCCGCATTACGCCACCGCATCTGCTCGGTCAGGTGTGGCGCTGGATCCAGGACAAGCAACTGAGCAGCGACAAGCTCAAGGAGCTGCGCGCCGACTCGCCGCTGGGTGAAATCCTGGCGGCAGGCCTGGCCAACTCCCGGCATGGTCGCGAGATCATGAAAGAGTGCATCGAGGAAGCCGCCGCCCGGGTCATTCATGATCTGGAACGCTATTTGGCAACCCTGGGCACCATCGCCGCGATGGCGCCGCTGCTGGGGCTGCTGGGCACCGTGCTCGGCATGATCGACATCTTCAGTTCGTTCACCGCCACCGGCATGACCGGCA
This sequence comes from Pseudomonas sp. NPDC090201, assembly GCF_044746825.1. Lineage (NCBI taxonomy): Bacteria > Pseudomonadati > Pseudomonadota > Gammaproteobacteria > Pseudomonadales > Pseudomonadaceae > Pseudomonas > Pseudomonas sp. NPDC090201. The sequence continues at coordinate 448,554 of NZ_JBIVCX010000001.1, read as the reverse complement.
ACGCAGGCATGCTCGCCGGCGGTATCGCCAAGGCGCTGATCTGCACCGCGTCGGGCCTGACCGTGGCGATTCCGGCGATCTTCTTCCATCGTTACCTGCAAAACCGGGTCGATGAGCTGGTCGTCGGCATGGAGCAGGAAGCCATCAAGCTGGTGGAAGTGGTGCAGGGCGACCGTGACGTCGACCTGACCGACGCCCAGCCAGACCTCAAGGCCGCAGCCCGTGGCGAGGGTCGCAAGAAGTGAAATTCCGCCGTCGCAAACCCCGGGAGACCATCGACATCAACCTGGTGTCGCTGATCGACGTGGTGTTCATCCTGCTGCTGTTCTTCGTGGTCACCACCACCTTCACCCGTGAGACACAGTTGCGCGTGGATCTGCCCCAGGCCGTGACCGGGGCCTCGGCCGACGATGTCGACAAGAAGCACGTCGATATAACCATCAATGCCGATGGCGTCTATTCGGTGAACAACACCCTGCTGGCCGACAGCAAGCTGGACACGCTGATCGATGCCCTGCAGAAGGAATCCGGGGGCGACACCAGCCTGCCGCTTTCAATCAGCGCCGACGGCAAGACCCCGCACCAGGCGGTCATCACCGCCATGGACGCTGCCGGGAAAATGGGCTTCGCCCATCTGCGCATGACCACTGTCGAGGCCGCCTCGGGTAACTGATGGCACTGACCGACCGCTTGCTCGATGCCTGGTACAACGGCCATCCGGCCCTGGCCTTGCTGCGTCCGCTGGAATGCCTGTATCGCCGGGTGGTCAACGGCAAGCGTGCGCGGTTCGTCGCGGGGCAGGGCGACATCTACAAGGCGCCGGTACCGGTAATCGTGGTGGGCAATATCACGGTGGGCGGCACGGGCAAGACGCCGCTGATCCTGTGGATGATCGATTACTGCCGCCGTCGCGGGTTGCGGGTGGGCGTGGTCAGCCGTGGCTACGGTGCCAGGCCGCCGAGCCTGCCATGGCGGGTATTGGCGCAGCACAGCGCCGATCAGGTCGGGGACGAGCCGCTGCTGATCGTCAAGCGCACCGGCGTGCCCCTGATGATCGACCCGGATCGCGCACAAGCGGTCCGTGGCCTGCTGGCACAGGAGCCGCTGGACCTGATCCTCACCGACGACGGCCTGCAGCATTATCGCCTGGCCCGGGACCTTGAACTGGTGTTGATCGACGCCGCCCGTGGCCTGGGCAATCGCCGCTGCCTGCCTGCTGGTCCCTTGCGTGAGCCGGTGGAGCGCCTGCAGAGCGTCGATACGCTGCTGTACAACGGCGCCAGCGAGGACCGCGACGATGGCTACGCCTTCAAGCTGCAGCCGTCGGCACTGGTCAACCTGCTGACCGGCGAGCGCCAGCCTGTGGACTATTTCCCGGCCGGCCAGGCGCTGCACGCGGTGGCCGGTATCGGTAACCCCCAGCGTTTCTTCAACACCCTCGAAGGGCTACACTGGCGGCCTGTTCCCCATGCATTCGCCGATCATGCCGTTTTCAGCCCGCAGGCGCTGGCGTTCACGCCGGACCTGCCGTTGGTCATGACCGAAAAAGACGCCGTGAAGTGTTCATCCTTCGCGGCGGCCAACTGGTGGTACCTAGCGGTAGAGGCCGTGCCCTCCGCAGCGTTCGTCAGTTGGTTCGATTCCCAGTTAAACCGCCTTCTTCCATGACTCGTTCAGGATCTCCTATGGACACCAAATTGCTCGACATCCTCGCCTGCCCGGTCTGCAAGGGTCCGCTCAAGCTCAGCGCCGACAAGACCGAGCTCATCAGCAAGGGCGCAGGCCTTGCGTTCCCGATCCGCGACGGCATTCCAGTCATGCTGGAAAGCGAAGCCCGCACCCTGACCACCGACGAGCGCCTGGACAAATGACCGCAGCGTTTACCGTTGTCATCCCGGCGCGTTACGGCTCCAGCCGTTTCCCCGGCAAGCCGCTGAAAACCATCGCTGGCAAGCCGATGATCCAGCACGTCTGGGAACAGGCGCGCAAGAGCAGCGCCCAGCGCGTGGTGGTAGCCACCGACGATCAGCGCATCGTCGAGGCCTGCCAGGCATTCGGCGCCGAGGTCCTGATGACCCGCGACGACCACAACTCCGGCACCGACCGCCTGGCTGAAGTGGCTTCGCTGCTGGGGCTGGCCAACGATGCCATCGTGGTCAACGTTCAGGGCGACGAGCCTATGATCCCGCCTGCAGTGATCGACCAGGTCGCTGATAACCTGGCGGCGCACACCGAGGCGCGCATGTCGACCCTGGCCGAGCCTATCGATGACGTGGCCGCGCTGTTCAATCCCAACGTGGTCAAGGTCAGTTCCGACCTCAACGGCCTGGCCCTGACCTTCAGCCGCGCGCCGCTGCCATGGGCGCGTGATGCCCTGGCCAAGAGCCGCGACGAATTGCCTGAAGGCGTGCCGTACCGTCGTCACATCGGCATCTATGCCTACCGCGCCGGTTTCCTGCATGACTTCGTCAGCTGGGGCCCGTGCTGGCTGGAAAACACCGAGAACCTGGAGCAGTTGCGTGCCTTGTGGCACGGCGTGCGTATCCACGTTGCCGACGCGCTGGAAGCACCGCCCGCCGGTGTGGACACTGCCGAGGATCTGGAACGCGTGCGCCGTCTGCTGGAGGTTTGATGTTTCACGTGCAATCGGATGTTTCTCTCAAGCCGTTCAACACCTTTGGCGTTGAGGTCAAGGCGCGCTGGTTCGTCGAAGCTCACAACGACAGCGACGTGCGTGATGCGCTGGCCTGGGCCTCTGAAAAGAACATCGAAGTGCTGGTGGTCGGCGGCGGCAGCAACCTGCTGCTGACCGGCGACATCGATGCGCTGGTGCTGCGCATGGCCAGTCGCGGGATTCGCATCACCCACGAAGACTGTGGAGGGGCGATTGTCGAGGCCGAGGCAGGCGAACCCTGGCATCCCTTCGTGCAGGATATGCTGGCGCGCGGATTGTCGGGGCTTGAAAACCTCAGCCTGATTCCCGGCACGGTCGGCGCTGCACCGATGCAGAACATCGGCGCTTATGGCGTCGAGATCAAGGATGTTTTCCACAGCCTGGTCGCGCTGGACCGTCAGACTGGCGAGTTGCGCGAGTTTGCGTTGCAGGATTGCGCCTTTGGCTATCGCGACAGCGTGTTCAAGCATCAGGTGGGGCGCTGGCTGATTCTGCGGGTGCGGTTCAAGCTGAGCTTTGCTGCGACGCTGCATCTGGATTACGGCCCAGTGCGCCAGCGTCTGCAGGAGCAGGGCATCGAGCAGCCGACGCCGATCCACGTCAGCCGTGCGATCTGCGCAATTCGCAGCGAGAAGTTGCCGGATCCCGCCGTGCTGGGCAATGCCGGCAGTTTCTTCAAGAATCCTGTGGTTCCTGCTGAACTGGCGGGGCGCATCAAGCAGGAACATCCGGGGCTGGTGGCTTATCCACAGGCCGGCGGGCAAGTGAAGCTTGCTGCTGGCTGGCTCATCGAGCAAGCCGGCTGGAAGGGCTTTCGCGAGGGGGATGCCGGTGTTCACGCCTTGCAGTCGCTGGTACTGGTGAACTACGGCGCTGCCACCGGGCTTGAGTTATTGAAGCTGGCGCAGCGCATCCAGGCCGATATTCTTGAGCGCTTTGGTGTTTCGCTGGAAATGGAGCCTAACCTCTACTGAGGTTGGGCGTTCAGGCCCGGCTTTTGCTTTTACGACCTCATCGGCCATCCATGAGTAAACGCCATGAACCAGACCCTGTGCGCCATCGTCCTTGCCGCCGGGCAGGGCAGCCGCTATCGGCAGGTGGCCGGCGAGCATCGCAACAAGCTCCTTGCGCAATGCACGGGGCGTGATGGCGTCGAGCGCTGCGTCCTGGAGCATGTGCTGTTCAATCTGAGCGCAACGGTCGACAAGATCGTGTTGCTGACCCGTCCCGATTATTCCTGTGTGGCAGAGATCGGCCTGCGCCATGGCTGTGAGGTGGTGGTGCTGGATTCGTCAGGCATGGGCGACAGCATCGCTGCTGCGGTAGCGGCGCAGCCGAACCATCGCGGTTGGCTCATCGCCCTGGGCGACATGCCATTCATTCATCCGGATACCCTCGAAAAGGTGGCTGCCTCTCTGGAACCGGGGGCGATCAGTGTGCCTGTCCATGATGGGCGGTACGGGCACCCCGTGGGGTTTGGTCGAGAGTTCGGGCCTGCATTGACGGGGCTAGCCGGGGAGAAGGGCGCCAGACGCCTGTTCGAGGCCGCCAGGGTAATCGAGCTTGAGGTGAATGACCCAGGTGCGCTGTGGGATGTGGACGTGCCTTCGGCGCTGGTGTTCAGAGAAAAGCCTTGACGCACACTTCGTAGGAGCGCGCTTGCCCGCGCTTGGCCGTGCAGGCGATGAAGATGTGTGGATGTGCCCGCGACAGGGCCGTTTCCGGCGATGCAGATGTATCGGATGTACCGACGTGATCGCGGGCAAGCGCGCTCCTACAGGTTGGTGGTGTTCTTTCGTCTGTGTAGGAGCGCGCTTGCCCGCGACGGGGCCGTGCCAGGCGATGAATATGTGTCGGGTGTACCCCCGCCATCGCGGGCAAGCGCGCTCCTACAGTGTGGTGGTGTTCTTTCGTCTGGTGCAGATCCTGTAGGAGTGAGCTTGCTCGCGATTGGGCGGGTCAGACGATGGCGGATTGGCGGATGTGCCACCAAATCCCGGGCATAAAAAAGCCCCAGCTGCTTGCGCAGTTGGGGCTTTTTTTACCTGGAGATTACACGAGCGGTTTGTGCTCTTTGTTTTCTTCCAGTTCTTCACCGTTTTCAGTCACGACTTCCCGCGCTGGCTCGAAAGCTGGCGTAGGTGCTGCGGCTGCAGCGGCCTCCGCTTCTTTCTGCAGGCGTTCTGCTTCCAGGCGGCGACGGCGAACTTCACGAGGATCGTTCGGTGCGCGACCCGAGCTTGCCATCGGCAGCGCAGGCTTTTCCTCGACCGAAGCTGGAGCCGGCTCGACCGCAGCAGGGGCTGCGACGATTTCCGGTGCGGCCAGTTCAACCGGTGCAGGTGCCGGAGCCACAGGCTCGGCGACCACTGGCTGTTCTACCACTGGCTTCTCGACAACTGGCTGTTCAACCGCAGGCTGTTCAACAACGGTCTCGGCGGCTTTCGGCGCTTCGACAGGTGCCGCAACAGGGGCCTCGACGACCGGAGCCGGTGCCGGAGCAACAGGCGCTGGAGCGACAGCTTCAACCGCTGGCGCTTCAACATCAGCTGGGGCTTCAACCTGTTCGGCTTCAGCGGCGGCTTTCACCTGGCGCTCGAACGGGCTGAGGCTGGCGTCGAACTGTGCCACTGCAACTTCCGGCAGGATCGAGCGCTTGGCCGGTGCTGCTGGAGCCTCGACAACTTCCTGCTGAACCACTTCGGTTTCAACGACAGTCGCTTCGACAGCGGCAGTCGCACGCTCGGCCTGACGATTCGCATCGGCTTCGGCTGGGGCGCTGATCACGCTTTCTGCAACGGCGGCGGTCACGGCCAGGCCTGCGGCGATTTCCGCGCCGGTGCCTTCGCTGCGTACGGTTGCGTTCGCGGCGGACGGTTCCTGTTCGCCTTCGTTGCCTTCGCCGTTCTCGATCACGTCACCGTTGGCGTCACGCTGACGCTCACGGCGGTTGCTGCGACGACGCTGGCCACGGGAGCGACGACGAGGACGATCGCCTTCGGCGGCTTCCTGGTTGTCATCCTGCAGCTCTTCGCTGTTCGGCAATGCTTCGTCTTCGGCTGCTGCAGCGACCTGTTCGGCGCGTGGCTGGCGTTCTTCACGCGGTGGACGTGGCTGACGCTCTTCACGCGGGGCACGCTCAGGGCGTTCTTCACGTTGCAGGTTGACAGCTGGAGCGGCGTCCAGCGGTTCGCGCAGTTCACGCACGCGCTCTTCACGCGGCTTGCGCTCACGTGGTGCACGCTCTTCACGTGGGGCACGCGGTGCGCGTTCTTCACGCGGTGCGCTGTCTTCGCGGGCTTCACGTGGCTCGCGAGGAGCACGTTCTTCACGCGGGGCACGTTCCTCGCGCGGTGCACGCTCTTCACGAGGTGCACGCTCTTCGCGTGGGGCGCGTTCTTCACGCTCGGCACGCGGCGCACGTTCTTCACGCGGCTTGCGCTCTTCATCGCGGCGGCCGTTACGGCTGCGGCTCTGCTGGCGACCGTTGCGGCGCTCTTCGTTACGTGCAGGACGCTCGGCAGCCGGTTTCTCGACCACGGCAGCCGGTGCGACAGGCTCTTCCTTGGTGGCGAACAGGCTCACCAGGGATTTCACCAGGCCCTTGAACAGGCTTGGCTCGTGAGCGACCGGAGCAGGGGCCACCGGTGCTGCGACTTCGGTCGGGACCGGAGCGTTGGCACGGGCAGGTGCGGTCTTGACCGCAGCTTCCTGGCGAACCAGGGTGCGGGTGGCTGCGGTCGGCTGGACTTCTTCCACTTCGGCGGCAGCGGCTGCGATCTCGTAGCTCGATTGCAGGCTGTGGGCTTCAGGGCTGTCGTCACGCAGGCGCTGCACTTCGAAGTGCGGCGTTTCCAGGTGATCGTTCGGCAGGATGACGATGCGCGCACGGGTACGCAGTTCGATCTTGGTGATCGAGTTGCGTTTCTCGTTGAGCAGGAACGCGGCGACCGGGATCGGCACCTGGGCGCGGACTTCGGCAGTGCGGTCCTTCAGGGCTTCTTCTTCGATCAGGCGCAGGATCGCCAGCGACAGCGACTCGACGTCACGGATGATGCCGGTGCCGTTGCAACGCGGGCAGACGATGCCGCTGCTTTCGCCCAAGGATGGACGCAGGCGCTGACGGGACATTTCCAGCAGGCCGAAGCGCGAGATGCGGCCAACCTGAACGCGGGCGCGGTCGGCTTCCAGGCTTTCGCGGACTTTCTCTTCCACGGCGCGCTGGTTCTTGGCCGGGGTCATGTCGATGAAGTCGATGACGATCAGGCCGCCGATGTCGCGCAGACGCAGTTGACGGGCGATTTCCTCAGCCGCTTCAAGGTTGGTCTGCAGGGCGGTTTCTTCGATGTCGCTGCCTTTGGTGGCGCGCGCCGAGTTGATGTCGATGGACACCAGAGCTTCGGTCGGATCGATGACGATGGAGCCACCGGAAGGCAGTTCGACGACGCGCTGGAAGGCGGTTTCGATCTGGCTTTCGATCTGGAAGCGGTTGAACAGCGGAACGCTGTCTTCGTACAGCTTGATCTTGCTGGCGTACTGCGGCATCACCTGGCGGATGAAGGTCAGGGCTTCTTCCTGGGCTTCGACGCTGTCGATCAGGACTTCACCGATGTCCTGGCGCAGGTAGTCGCGGATGGCGCGGATGATGACGTTGCTTTCCTGGTAGATCAGGAACGGCGCGGCGCGATCCTGGGACGCTTCCTTGATGGCGGTCCACAGTTGCAGCAGGTAATCGAGGTCCCACTGCATTTCTTCGCTGCTGCGGCCAAGGCCGGCAGTGCGCACGATCAGGCCCATGTCGGCCGGGGCGATCAGGCCGTTCAGCGCTTCACGCAGTTCGTTGCGCTCTTCGCCTTCGATGCGACGCGAGATGCCGCCGGCACGCGGGTTGTTGGGCATCAGCACCAGGTAACGACCGGCCAGGCTGATGAAGGTGGTCAGGGCGGCGCCCTTGTTGCCACGTTCTTCTTTCTCGACCTGAACGATGACTTCCTGGCCTTCGCTCAGGACGTCCTTGATGTTGACGCGGCCTTCAACGGACTTCTTGAAGTATTCGCGGGAGATTTCCTTCAGCGGCAGGAAGCCGTGACGCTCGGAGCCGAAGTCGACGAAAGCCGCTTCCAGGCTCGGCTCGATGCGCGTGATCCGGCCTTTGTAGATGTTGGCCTTCTTCTGTTCGCGGGCCCCGGATTCGATGTCCAGGTCGTATAGGCGCTGGCCGTCTACCAGCGCAACACGCAACTCTTCGGGTTGAGTTGCGTTAATCAGCATTCTTTTCATGTAGTACCGTCGGTTTCCGGGCTGCCGGAAACGGCGTTCGGCACACACGACTTCTCACGGTCGGTGTCAGGGCACGTCAGGAGTGCTTGAACACTCCAGTGTCTAACGATGTTCGGCCAGCGGGGCCGGAGTCGCGACGACGTTTCCTGCTTGCTGTGGTGACAAATGACACCCTGTCAGCAAAAGCTTTGTCAGGAGGAGGAATCAACCATCGGTAGCGGACGGGGTTAAGCGTCTTGATAAAGCCTTGTGCTACACAGTCCGACGGTTGTGCGTCTCCACCCCACACGTATCCCTGATAATTCGGGTGCTGCCGCGCGCTGAATCCGCAGCGGGTTTGCATTTACGCGAGCTTCGATGGGAAGTTCGCGCCTCATGGCTCAAATTAAGGCGTGGTTTGCGAAACGTTCGCCCGGATCGATCACCAGCGACTGCACTTTGTGAACTGCCCTGGAACGTGGGCCTCGATGGCGAGTGATTGACTCTGCGATCGGACTTGGTTCAGGCCTCATGTCACCTGCGCCTGTTACGCCTGCTGACCTTCCGTTGTCACCGAAAGTCCCGTGGGACGGCCTCGCGCCCCTGTGAATTGCGTTGGTCAGGGCCGGCTGTTTTGCCGTTGGTCCGCTGTCCAGGCCGCTTTTGGCGGCGTTCGCGACTATAGCAGCAATCATTAAGTGCTTCAAATCCATAAAAAATTGTTATGATTTGCGGCATGACGAATTCTACTCCTCCAACCCCCGGCGTTCAGCTGGTAGAGGTTGCCCCGGAACTTGCCGGTCAACGCATCGATAATTTTCTGATCACGTACCTCAAGGGCGTTCCCAAGACCTTGATTTACCGCATATTGCGCAAGGGCGAAGTGCGAGTGAACAAGGGGCGGATCAAGCCGGAGTACAAGCTTCAGGCGGGCGATATCGTGCGCGTTCCACCCGTTCGAGTGCCTGAGCGCGACGAACCGGTGCCTGTCGCCCAGGCTTTGCTGCAGCGCCTGGAAGCGGCCATCATCCACGAAGACAAGGGCCTGATTGTCCTCAACAAGCCCGCTGGCATCGCGGTTCATGGCGGCAGCGGCCTGAGTTTCGGCGTGATCGAAGCCTTTCGTCAGTTGCGTCCCGACGCCAAGGAGCTGGAACTGGTCCATCGCCTTGACCGGGACACCTCGGGCCTGCTGATGATCGCCAAAAAGCGCAGCATGCTGCGTCATCTGCACGAGCAGTTGCGCGGTGACGGCGTCGACAAGCGCTACATGGCGCTGGTGCGCGGCAACTGGCCGACCTCTCAGAAGCAGGTCCGCGCGCCGTTGCTCAAGAGCAACCTGCGTTCGGGCGAGCGCATGGTCGAGGTCAACGACGAGGGCAAGGAGGCGCTGACCCTGTTCAAGGTGCTGCGCCGCTTCGGCGATTTCGCGACCATGGTCGAAGCGCGGCCGATCACCGGGCGCACCCACCAGATTCGCGTGCACGCCCTGCATGCCGGGCACAGCATTGCCGGGGACAGCAAGTACGGCGACGAAGATTTCACCAAGGAAATTCGAGATCTGGGCGGCAAGCGTCTGTTCCTGCATGCTTACGCTCTGACCGTGCCGCTGCCCGATGGCAGCAAGCTCGAATTGACAGCCCCTGTCGATGACATGTGGGCCAGTACCGTGGAGCGATTGCTGAGTGCGCCGTGATTACGATCTGCTGATTTTCGACTGGGACGGCACGCTGTCCGATTCCATTGGCCGGATTGTCGTCGCCATGCGCGAAGCCGCCGGGCTTGCCGGGCGGCCGGTGCGTGATGATTTCGCCATCAAGGGCATCATCGGCCTCGGCTTGCCGGAGGCGATCCGCACCCTCTACCCGGATATCACCACCAACGACCTGATCGATTTTCGCCAGCACTACGCCGATTGCTACATGGCGATGGATGTCGAGCCGTCGAAGCTGTTCGACGGTGTGCTTGAATCCCTGGAAGCGTTCCGCGCCGAGGGCTATCGCATGGCCGTCGCGACCGGCAAGGCCCGCCGCGGACTGGACCGGGTGCTCAAGGCCCATGGCTGGCTGGATTATTTCGATGCCACCCGCGCGGCGGATGAAACTGCCAGCAAGCCCGACCCTCTGATGCTCAATGAAATCATGGCGCATTGCGCGGTGCCCCCTGAGCGCTCGCTGATGGTGGGCGATGCGTCGTTCGACCTGATGATGGCGCGCAATGCGGGCATGGATTCGGTCGCGGTCGGTTACGGCGCCCAGGCGCTGGACTCCCTGCGCCAGTACGAGCCGCGTCTGGCCATCGAACATTTTTCCGAATTGCGCACCTGGTTGGGTGCGCGGACTGCCTAATCTCTGTTGTCGGGGTAATTGATCTATGTCGGACGAATGGAAATCACCGTCTTCGCAAGAACGCGACGATACCGGTGACGCAAAAAGCTGGAAGCTTTTGGAGAAGACCCTGCTGGCGGGCGTGCAGGAGCAGCGCCGCTCCCGTCGCTGGGGGATTTTCTTCAAATCCCTGACCTTTGTTTATCTGTTTGTTGCGCTGGCGATCTTTTCGCCGCTGATGGACCTGGGCAAGGGTGCGTCACGCAAGACCAGCCACACTGCGCTGATCGAAGTGAAAGGCATGATCGCCGACACCGAGCCTGCGAGTGCGGACAACATCGTCGGCAGCCTGCGCGCGGCCTTCGATGACGAGAAAACCAAGGGCGTGATCCTGCGCATCAACAGCCCGGGCGGCAGTCCGGTGCAGTCGGGTTACATCTACGATGAAATCCGCCGTCTGCGCGCCAAGAAGCCGGAGATCAAGGTCTATGCGGTGATCACCGACCTGGGTGCATCCGGTGCGTACTACATCGCCAGCGCCGCCGACCAGATTTATGCCGACAAGGCCAGTCTGGTGGGCTCCATCGGCGTGACTGCTGCCAGTTTCGGTTTCGTCGGGACCATGGACAAGCTCGGCGTGGATCGTCGCGTCTACACCTCGGGCGAGCACAAGGCGTTTCTTGACCCGTTCCAGCCGCAGAAGCCTGATGAGACGGCATTCTGGCAGGGCGTGCTGGATACCACTCATAAGCAGTTCATTGCCAGCGTGAAGGCTGGGCGTGGTGATCGGCTGAAGGACAAGGACCACCCTGAACTGTTCTCGGGCCTGGTCTGGACTGGTGAGCAGGCAGTCGGCCTGGGGTTGGTGGACGGGTTGGGCAGTGCCAGTTATGTGGCGCGCGACGTGATCGGCGAGAAAGAGATGGTCGATTACACCGTGCAGGAATCGCCGTTTGATCGTTTCTCCAAGAAGCTGGGTTCCAGCGTGGCGGAGAAGATTGCGATGTGGGCAGGTTTCAACGGGCCATCGCTGCGTTGATCGATGCGTTATAAAAAGAACCCGGCCATTGGTCGGGTTTTTTTGTGTGTCCGAGAATGTCCCCGCCGGCAAGCCGTGCTGCTACGGGGGAGGGAGAAAGCGCATTTTCGGATTTGACGCTTAATCGTCGTAGCAGTCCGGCTTGCCGGCGGGAGCGGTCTTGAGGGTATCGCTGGGTCAGGGGATTTTGACGCCCTCGGCGAGCAACATATCCACCAGCCTTATTAAAGGCAGGCCGATCAGGCTGGTGGCGTCTGAGCCCTCGGTGCTGCGGAACAGGCTCACTCCCAGGCCCTCGGCCTTGAAGCTCCCTGCACAGTCATACGGCTGCTCGGCTTTGAGGTACCGCGCGATGCGGTCGGTGTCCAGCTCGCGCATGTGCACGGTAAGCGCCACGCAATCGACCTGGCACTGCCCGGTCTGGCTGTTATACAGCGCAAGCCCGGTCAAAAAGCTCACGCTCTTGCCGCTGCTCGCGCTCAATTGCTCCAGTGCGCGTTCGAAGGTGTGAGGCTTGCCGAGGATCTGCTCGCCCAACACAGCCACCTGGTCGGAGCCAATGATAAGATGGCCCGCAAATCGCTCTGCCAACGCCTGCGCTTTCTCGCAAGCCAGGCGCTTGACCAGTTCGATGGCAGGCTCGCCCGGACGATGGCTTTCGTCGATGTCAGGCGATGCGCAGACGAACGGTAGGCGCAGGCGTTCGAGCAATTCCCGGCGATAGGGCGAGCTTGAGGCAAGGAGCAGAGGCAGCATGGGGTTCTCCGAAACATGAAAGTCGAGTGTAATCAGCAGGTCAGGTTGCGAACAGCCCTGAATTTCCTTTGACAGTCGCAGGGCTCGTCCCTAGAATGCTGCGCCTATGTTGAATGACCCGATTCCACCTCACGTTGACCCGCGCAAATTGGCTGATCGCGGCACTACCCTTCAAGGGGAGTTGCTGCTGGCCGATTTGGAGAGACTCTGCGACCCGCTTGCTGACAATCTCGGTACAGTGCAGGCGAAATTCGTTTTTGAACGAGACGAGCGACGCTCTGTGGTTGTCCACAGTGACATCGACGTCGAAGTCAAAATGGTTTGCCAGCGTTGTCTTGAGCTGGTCACCCTGCCGATCCACAGCGAATGCAGTTACGCCGTGGTGAAGGAGGGTGCAAATACCCAGTCGTTGCCGAAAGGCTATGACGTGCTGGAACTCGGCGAAGATCCATTGGATCTGAAGGCGCTAATCGAGGAGGAGCTTCTGCTCGCCTTGCCTATCGTGCCTGTTCATGATCCGAAAGAATGCCAGCAGCCGGCGGGCGCCGATGAGCCCGAACCGAGCGTGGACGAGGTAACGCGGTCCAACCCGTTCAGTGTATTGGCGCAGTTAAAGCGTGACCCAAACGTTTAGGAGTTAATCAATTATGGCTGTTCAGCAGAACAAAAAATCCCGCTCTGCCCGTGACATGCGCCGTTCGCACGACGCGCTCGAGGCTAGCACCCTGTCCGTGGAAAAGACCACTGGTGAAGTTCACCTGCGTCACCACGTATCGCCAGAAGGCGTATACCGTGGTCGTAAAGTGATCGACAAGGGCGCTGACGAGTAATTTCTTGTCCGCTCCGGTCATCGCGATCGACGCAATGGGCGGGGACTTCGGTCCCCGCAACATTGTTCAGGCCAGCATTGCCTGCCTGCTCGCACACCCCTCGCTTCACCTGACCCTCGTCGGTCACGCCTCCCTTCTTGAAGAGCTCATCGCACACCACTCCGGTGTCGATCGTTCACGCCTGCACGTTGTCCATGCCAGCGAAGTGATCACGATGGATGACCGTCCGTCCCTGGCCCTGCGCGGCAAGCCGGATTCGTCCATGCGCGTGGCGCTGCGGCTGTTGGCCGAAGGTCACGTCAAGGCGTGCGTGAGTGCGGGAAACACTGGCGCATTGATGGCGCTCTCCCGGTTCGTGCTCAAGACATTGCCCGGCATCGACCGCCCGGCGATGGTGGCGGCGATCCCGACGCAGACCGGTTACTGCCAGTTGCTGGACCTGGGGGCGAACGTCGATTGCAGCGCAGAGAACCTCTATCAGTTCGCCGTGATGGGCTCGGTGGCCGCCGAAGCGCTGGGAGTGCCGCGACCAAGGGTCGCACTGCTCAATGTCGGCACTGAAGACATCAAGGGCAACCAGCAGGTCAAGCTGGCCGCAAGCCTGTTGCAGGCGGCGCCGGGGCTGAACTACGTGGGCTTCGTCGAAGGTGACGGGCTGTACCGTGGCGAGGCCGATGTGGTGGTGTGCGACGGATTCGTCGGCAACATCCTGCTCAAATCGAGCGAGGGCCTGGCGACCATGATCGGTGGGAGAATCGAAACATTGTTCCGCCAGAATGTGCTCTCCAGGGCGGTAGGCGCGCTGGCGATGCCGTTGCTCAAGCGTCTCAAGGCGGATCTTGCGCCTGCGCGGCACAATGGCGCGAGCCTGCTGGGCCTGCAGGGGATCGTGGTCAAGAGCCATGGCTCGGCGGGCGTGCAGGGGTTCCAGAGCGCCATCGAGCGGGCGCTGATCGAGATTCAGGAAAACCTTCCACAGCGCCTTCATGGGCGTCTGGAAGAGTTGCTGTAGCCCGTCTTGCGCTAATATGTGACGCCTGTGACTGCTCAGTCATCCAACTGACCAGTTGCAACACATTGAATTTACTCACATTCGGTTCGTCCGGGTGTGTTTTTGACGACAATAATCAGGGGCTTGTTCATGTCTGCTTCCGTCGCATTCGTTTTTCCGGGCCAGGGCTCGCAGTCCCTCGGCATGCTCGCCGAGCTGGGCGCGCAGTACCCGCTGGTGCTGGATACGTTCAAAGAAGCCTCCGATGCCTTGGGCTACGACCTCTGGGCGCTGACCCAGCAGGGTCCGGAAGAAAACCTCAACCAGACCGACAAAACCCAGCCCGCCATCCTGACCGCCTCCATCGCCCTGTGGCGCCTGTGGCTGGCTGAAGGCGGCGCGCGTCCGGCATTCGTCGCCGGTCACAGCCTGGGCGAATACAGCGCGCTGGTTGCCGCTGGCAGCCTCTCGCTGGGCGATGCGGTCAAGCTGGTGGAGCGCCGCGGTCAACTGATGCAGGAAGCCGTGCCGGCCGGGCAGGGCGGCATGGCGGCCATCCTGGGTCTTGAAGACGCCGACGTGATCGCCGCCTGCGCCGAAGCTGCGCAGGGTGAAGTGGTCAGCGCCGTGAACTTCAACTCCCCGGGCCAGGTCGTGATCGCCGGTGCCAGGGCGGCGGTCGATCGCGCCATTGAAGTGTGCAAGGCCAAGGGCGCCAAGCGCGCACTGCCACTGCCGGTCAGCGTACCGTCGCACTGCGAACTGATGCGCCCGGCTGCCGAGCGTTTCGCCGAATCCGTCGCTGCCATCGCCTGGCAGGCGCCGCAGATTCCGCTGGTGCAGAACGTCACGGCCAGCGTGCCGGCCGATCTGGAAACGCTGAAGACCGATCTGCTGCAACAACTCTACAAGCCGGTTCGCTGGGTCGAATCGGTTCAGGCACTGGCTGCCAAGGGTGCCTTGCAACTGGTCGAGTGCGGCCCGGGCAAGGTCCTGGCAGGCCTGAACAAGCGTTGCGCCGATGGCGTCAACACCTACAACCTCAATACACCGGACGCTTTCGCCGCCACCCGCGCGGCGCTGGCCTGATTTAAGGAGACGCTCACATGAGTCAGGGTAAAGTTGCACTGGTCACCGGCGCGAGCCGTGGCATTGGCCGGGCTATCGCTCTGGAATTGGGTCGTGCCGGTCTGACTGTCGTGGGTACCGCGACGTCCGAAGCCGGTGCCGAGAAGATCACCGCCTATTTCAAGGAAAACGGCGTCGAAGGCTTCGGCCTGGCGCTGGACGTGGGCAGTGACGAGTCGGTCAGCGCCGTGCTGGCACAGATCACCGAGCGCGTTGGCGCGCCGTTGATCCTGGTCAACAACGCCGGCATCACCCGTGACAACCTGATGATGCGCATGAAGGATGACGAGTGGCATGACGTCATCAACACCAACCTGAACAGCCTGTATCGCCTGTCCAAGGGCGTTCTGCGCGGCATGACCAAGGCGCGTTGGGGCCGTATCATCAGCATTGGCTCGGTGGTGGGTGCCATGGGCAACGCAGGTCAAGTAAACTACGCCGCCGCGAAAGCGGGCCTTGAAGGTTTCAGCCGCGCACTGGCGCGTGAAGTCGGCTCGCGGGCAGTGACCGTGAACTCGGTGACCCCGGGCTTTATCGATACCGATATGACCCGCGAGCTGCCTGAGGCACAACGTGATTCCCTGACGGCCCAGATTCCTCTGGGTCGACTGGGGCAGGCAGAAGAGATCGCGCACGTGGTCGCTTTTCTTGCCTCGGAAGGTGCAGGCTACGTTACCGGGGCTACAATCCCCGTGAACGGCGGCATGTACATGTGACTTCCCGTATCGAAAAAATGTCATACGGGCTGTCTAAAATCCGTTATAAAGCTGAAATCTATTAATGGGTTGAGGGTCGATGGGCGTAGCGGGAATTGCGTTGAGCTTGAAAAGCGCAAAACCTCTTCTATACACTTACCCACCGGCCAGCTGCCCGAATTTGTCCACTAGGAGTTAAAACACGGTATGAGCACCATCGAAGAGCGCGTCAAGAAAATCGTTGCCGAACAACTTGGCGTCAAGGAAGAGGAAGTGGTCAACACTGCTTCTTTCGTTGAAGACCTGGGTGCCGACTCCCTTGACACCGTTGAGCTGGTAATGGCTCTGGAAGAGGAATTCGAGACCGAAATCCCAGACGAAGAAGCCGAGAAGATCACCACTGTTCAAGCTGCTATCGATTACGTCACTAGCCACCAGGCTTAAGACTTTTTAATCGTCGCTTGCTGTCATGGGAAAACCGCACTGCCTCAGGCGTGCGGTTTTTTCTTTAAGCAGGGCAGCGTTTCGTCAATAGAAATAAGGAGAGTCCTGTGTCGCGTAGACGCGTCGTGGTCACCGGTATGGGTATGCTGACGCCATTGGGCAACGATGTGCCCAGCACCTGGCAAGGCATTCTGGCCGGCCAGAGTGGCATTGGCCCCATCGAACACACGGACCTTTCGGCTTACACGACCCGCTTTGGCGGCTCGGTCAAGGGATTCAAGGTCGAGGAATATCTGTCGCCCAAAGAGGCGCGCCGTCTTGATCTCTTCATCCAGTACGGTCTGGCTGCCAGCTTTCAGGCAGTGCGCAATGCCGGTATTGAAATCACTGATGCCAACCGTGAGCGCGTCGGCGTTGCCATGGGTTCGGGTATCGGTGGTCTGACCAATATCGAGAACACTGCCCGCCTGATGCAGGATCAGGGGCCTGGCAAGATCTCCCCGTTCTTCGTACCGGGTTCGATCATCAACATGATTTCCGGCTTCCTGTCGATCCATCTGGGCGCACAGGGGCCTAACTACGCCATTGCCACGGCGTGCACCACCAGCACCCATTGCATCGGCATGGCGGCACGCAACATTGCCTACGACGAAGCCGACGTGATGATCGCCGGCGGCGCCGAAATGGCTGCCTGCGGCCTGGGCATGGGCGGCTTTGGCGCCTCGCGCGCACTGTCGACCCGCAACGATGAGCCGGCCCGTGCCAGCCGTCCGTGGGACAAGGGCCGTGATGGCTTCGTGCTGTCCGATGGTGCCGGTGCGCTGGTGCTCGAAGAGCTCGAACACGCCAAGGCGCGCGGTGCGACCATCTATGCCGAGATCATCGGCTTTGGCATGAGCGGCGACGCGTTCCACATGACCTCGCCTCCCGAAGATGGCGCAGGTGCCGCACGCTGCATCACCAATGCGCTGCGTGACGCGAAGATCAGCCCTGACCAGGTGCAGTACATCAACGCTCATGGCACTTCGACCCCGGCCGGTGACCTGGCTGAAGTCAACGCGATCAAGTCGGTGTTCGGCGAGCACGCCTACAAGCTGGCCGTCAGTTCGACCAAGTCCATGACCGGCCACTTGCTGGGCGCGGCGGGCGCGATCGAAGCGATCTTCAGCGTGCTGGCGATCAACGGCCAGGTGGCACCTCCGACCATCAACCTGGACGAGCCGGGCGAGGGTTGCGATCTGGACTTCGTGCCGCACGAACCGCGTCGCATGCCGATCGATATCGTCGTCTCCAACTCCTTCGGTTTTGGTGGCACCAACGGCTCGCTGGTGTTCCGCCGGTACGCCGAATGACGTTGTGCTGGATCGATGGCGCGCCCGGCGACTCGCTGTCCGTCAAGGATCGCGGACTCGCCTACGGTGATGGCCTGTTCGAGACCATTCTGGTCAAGGCTGGCCAGCCATTGCTCTTCGAGCGTCACCTGCAGCGCCTGGCGCTGGGCGGGCGACGCCTGGCGCTGGGCCTCGATCTAGCCTTGATCGAGAGCGAGTGCCAGGGGTTCGCCGCGCAGTTGGTCGAAGGGGTGATGAAGCTGATCGTCACCCGTGGCGATGGCGTGCGCGGTTATGCGCCTGCCATCGATGCCCGACCGCGCCGTATCCTGCAAGGCAGCCCGCTGCCTGCTTACCCTGCGGCGCACGCGGAGCAGGGCATCAAGTTGTTTCCCTGCCGGACGCGGCTCGCCGAACAGCCTCTGCTGGCCGGGCTCAAGCACCTCAACCGGCTGGAGCAGGTCATCGCCCGCAGCGAGTGGAGCGATACCGAGCACGCCGAGGGCCTGATGCGCGACACCACCGGGCGCATCATCGAAGGGGTCTACAGCAACCTGTTTCTGGTCAAGGGCGGCGTATTGCTTACCCCGGACCTGAGCCGTTGCGGTGTGGCCGGCGTCATGCGTGGCGAACTGCTGGCGCAGGCCGAACAGATCAACCTGCCGGCGCGGGCACTGGACCTGCAGCTGTCCGATCTGCAAAAGGCTGACGAAGTCTTTGTCTGCAATAGCGTCTATGGCATCTGGCCTGTTCGCCGATTCGAGCAACACAACTGGCCGCTCGGGCCTGTCACCCGTAAACTGCAAAACCTTGTTCGCGGGCTTCTGGATATCTGATTCGTGATCCGAAAATTATTCGTCTTGCTGGAAACAGGTGTGGTTCTGGCGGGGCTGTTACTGGGTCTGGCCTACTGGCAGCAGAACAACGCGCTGCAGCAACCCCTGAAACTGACTCAAGAGCAACTGCTCGATGTGCAATCCGGCGCGTCGCCTACCGGCGTGCTCAATCGCCTGCAAGCCGAAGGCGTCATCAAGGACGCCTTCTGGCTGCGTCTGTACTGGCGCTTCAATCTGTCCGGACAGGCGCTGCACAGCGGTGAGTACCGCATGACCCCCGGCATGGATGCGCGGTCCCTGCTGGGCCTGTGGGAGCGCGGCGAGGTGGTGCAGTACAGCCTGACGCTGGTCGAAGGCTGGAATTTCCGTCAGGTTCGCGCGGCGCTGGGCAAGCAGCCCAAGCTTGAACAGACCCTGGCTAACCTGAGCGACAGCGAGCTGATGGCAAAAATCGGCCATCCCAACGTTTTCCCGGAAGGCCGGTTCTTTCCTGACACCTACCGTTACACCCGTGGCATGACCGACGCCGAACTGCTTAAGCAAGCCTACAACCGCCTGGACGATGTCCTTCAGGAAGAGTGGGAAAAGCGCGCAGCCGACGTGCCCTATGTCGACCCGTATCAAGCGCTGATCATGGCCTCGCTGGTGGAAAAGGAAACCGGCGTGCCGCAGGAGCGTGGGCAGATCGCCGGGGTTTTCGTACGCCGCTTGCAACTGGGCATGCTGCTGCAGACCGACCCGACCGTCATCTACGGCCTGGGTGAGCGCTACAACGGCAAGATCACTCGCGCATTCCTCAAGGAAGCGACGCCCTACAACACCTACGTCATTTCCGGCCTGCCGCCGACCCCGATTGCCATGGTGGGGCGCGAAGCGATTCACGCGGCGATGAACCCGGTGCCTGGCAACAGCCTGTATTTCGTGGCCCGTGGCGATGGCAGCCACGTATTCTCGGCTGATCTGGACGCGCACAACGCAGCGGTGAAGGAATTCCAGCTCAAACGCCGCGCCGACTACCGCTCAAGCCCTGCACCGATGACGGCGCCGACGACAGCGCCTGCGCCTGCTGTCGAGGCTGCCCAGCCGCCTGAGGCAATCCCGGAAAAGCCGGCAGAAGCCCCGATTCCGGCGCCTGAGGCCTCGGTGCCGCAGATTCCCGAGTCTGAACCGGTGCCTGACACGAGCAAGCCAGAGAAGCCGGCGACCGAGACGCCGGACCCTGCGCCCGAAGCAACTGACAAGGCCGAAACGAAGGCCGGGCAGAGCCCGCAATGAATCTGATTAAGGACGCCCTGTGACTGGTTTGTTCATTACCCTGGAAGGGCCTGAAGGCGCTGGCAAAAGCACCAACCGCGAGTACCTGGCCGAGCGCCTGCGCAGCCATGGCATCGACGTGGTGCTGACCCGCGAGCCCGGCGGCACGCCGCTGGCCGAACGCATTCGCGAGCTGCTGCTGGCCCCCAGCGATGAAACCATGGACGCCGACACCGAACTGTTGCTGGTGTTTGCCGCCCGCGCCCAGCATCTGGCCGGTGTCATCCGCCCGGCGCTGGCGCGCGGTGCTGTCGTACTCTGTGACAGATTCACCGATGCCACCTACGCCTATCAAGGCGGCGGTCGTGGCCTGTCGGTCGAGCGCATCGCCGCGCTGGAAACCTTCGTTCAGGGCGACCTGCGTCCGGACATGACCCTGGTGTTCGACTTGCCGGTGGAAATCGGCCTGGCCCGTGCCACCGCTCGCGGTCGGCTGGACCGCTTCGAGCAAGAGGGCCGGGCGTTCTTTGAAGCCGTTCGTAACACTTATCTGAATCGCGCCCAGGCCGCGCCCGAGCGTTATCGGCTGGTGGAAGCGGCACTGCCGCTGGATCAGGTGCAGGCCTCGCTGGATGTGATGCTGCCGGACCTGCTCAAACTGATGTCGGACCGCCAGAATGGCTGAGGCCTATCCGTGGCAGAACAGCCTCTGGCAGCAACTGGCTGGCCGCACTCAGCACGCCCATGCCTATCTGCTCCATGGCCCGGCCGGTATCGGCAAGCGCGCGCTGGCCGAGCGTCTGATGGCGCTTTTGTTGTGTCAGCAGCCCCAGGGGCTTGAGGCGTGCGGGCACTGCAAGTCGTGCTCGCTGCTGGCGGCAGGGAGCCATCCGGACAACTACGTGCTGGAACCGGAAGAGGCGGACAAGGCGATCAAGGTCGACCAGGTTCGTGGTCTGGTGAGTTTCGTGGTCCAGACCGCGCAGATGGGCGGGCGCAAGGTGGTGCTGATCGAGCCGGTGGAGGCGATGAACATCAACGCCGCCAACGCCTTGCTCAAGAGTCTGGAAGAGCCTTCGGGCAATACCGTGCTGTTGCTGGTCAGCCATCAGCCGAGCCGCTTGCTGCCTACCATCAAGAGCCGCTGCGTGCAGCAGGCCTGTCCGTTGCCGAGCGAGGCGATGAGTGTCGCCTGGCTGGCCGATGCCTTGCCTGAGTGCAGCGAAGAAGAACGTCGCGAGTTGCTGACGCTGGCGGCAGGTTCGCCCCTGGCGGCGGTCAAGCTTCAGGCCCAGGGCGTGCGTGAACAGCGCGCACTGGTGGTCGATGGTGTGAAAAAGCTGCTCAAGGGCCAGCAGTCGCCGACCCAACTGGCCGAAGGCTGGAAGGACGTACCGCTGTTGTTGCTGTTCGACTGGTTCTGCGACTGGTCCAACCTGGTGCTGCGCTATCAGTTGACCCAGGATGAAGACGGCCTCGGCCTGGCCGACATGCGCAAGGTGGTGCAGTATCTGGCGCAGAAGTCGGCCCAGGGTAAAGTGCTCGCCATGCAGGACTGGGTGCTGTTGCAGCGTCAGAAAGTGCTGTCCAAAGCGAACCTGAACCGCGTTCTGTTGCTCGAAGCGTTATTGGTGCAGTGGGCATCGCTCACCGGACAGGGTTAGACTGGCCATCTGCATGACATCAGTATTGACCGAGGAAGTTGAGATGAGCGTGCCTCTGAGCCCGGGTCCACGGAATGGCATCCTGTCCCTGACCATCAAGGACAAATCTGTCCTGTATGCCGCGTACATGCCGTTCATCAAGAATGGCGGGCTGTTCATCCCCACCAGCAAGAGCTACAAGCTGGGCGATGAAGTGTTCATGTTGCTTAACCTCATGGACGAGCCGGAAAAGATCCCGGTCGCGGGCAAGGTCACCTGGATCACCCCCAAGGGTGCCCAGGGCAACCGTGCGGCGGGGGTCGGCGTGCAGTTCAACGACGGCGACAACACCGCGCGAAACATGATTGAAAACTATCTGGCGGGCGCCCTGAAGTCCGACCGTCCTACCCATACGATGTAAGTGCTGCGATCCCCATGCTTGTAGATTCCCATTGTCACCTTGATCGTCTCGATCTCACCCAGCACGCAGGCTCGCTCGATCACGCCCTGCAGGCGGCGCGCGAACGGGGCGTCGGGCATTTTCTGTGTATCGGCGTCAGCGCCGACAACGCGGCAGACGTCAAGGCGCTCGCCGAACGCTTCGATGATGTGGATTGCTCGGTCGGCATTCACCCCCTCGACCTCAAGCCAGGCGAAGCGCCGGCACTTGAGTGGCTGCTCAACGAGCTGAATCACCCGCGTGTGGTGGCCATCGGTGAAACGGGCCTGGACTATCACTACGAGCCGGAAGCGGCCGAGCTGCAGCAGGCCTCGTTCCGCTTGCACCTGCAGGCCGCGAGCCAGACGGGCAAGCCGGTCATCATTCATACCCGGGGCGCGCGATCCGACACACTGGACCTGCTGCGTGAAGCGGCCTTGCCTCAGGCAGGCGTGCTGCACTGTTTCACCGAAGACTGGGACATGGCCAAGGCCGCGCTGGACATGGGTTATTACATCTCGCTCTCCGGCATCGTCACCTTCCGCAACGCCGACGCCCTGCGTGACGTGGCCAGTAAAGTGCCCGCGGACCGCCTGCTGGTGGAAACCGATTCGCCGTATCTGGCGCCGATCCCGTATCGCGGCAAACCCAACTTGCCACAGTACGTGCGTGAAGTGGCTGAATTCCTGGCGATGCTGCGCGGCGAAAGCTATGAGCGCTTCGCCGAGCAGACCACTGAGAACTTCAAGCGCCTGTTTCCTTTGGCGCGGGTGAAGGCCAGCGACTGAGGTCGTCGAATCGCAGGCAAAAAAAACCCGGGTTCTGGGGGGTGAATCCGGGTTAAGACCATTAGGAGTAAAACAAAGACACGCTATCCGTTGGTGCCTTTACCGATGCTGGCACTTGGGGGAGATGCCGCATCAGCGAATTTAAGTATTGGCCAGAATCGGCTGGCGTCCAGCGCGCTGCTGTACGTTTTTTAAACAGATTTGGAATACCCAGTTCCCTGTTGATACCTCAAAGCATGGCAATGCGCTGCACAATGGCCAGTGTCTCTTCGATCACCCGCGATTGTGTATAGAAATGCGGTGAAAAGCGGATGCCAGGGCCTCTTGGCAGGCAAACCACCTGCTCTTGCATCAACGCCTGCCACACCTGCGCAGCCGGCTTCGCATCCAGGCTGAAGGTCAGTATTCCCGAGCGCCTTTCGGTCAGTCGGGATGAATGCAGCACCACCCCCTTGATACTCGCTAGACCCTGCTCAAGCCAGTTCACGCGTTCTATGACGGCTTTTCCTACCTCATCCATGCCAGTTTCTTCCAGCAGTGACAAGCTGGCGTCCAGTGCCATGGCGCCCAAGGTGTTGGGGCTGCCGCATTCGAAGCGCATGGCGCTGGCAGCAGGTTGCCATTCGTTGCGGCCATAGTCGCCGGAGTTTTCCAGCATGTGCCAGCCGTATTCGTGAAGCTTGAGCTGAGGGCGCAACTCCGCACGGCAATAGAAAACGCCCAAGCCTTCGGGGCTGCACATCCATTTATGGCCGTCGGCCATGGCGAAGTCGCACTGACTCGCCTGAACGTCGAAGGGCAGGGCGCCGATGTGCTGGATCGCATCGATGCAAAACAACACCTGCCGCTGCTTGCAACCCTGGCCGAGCCGTTCGATGTCCAGCCGCATGCCGGTGGAAAACTGCACCGAGCTGATCGACAGCAGGCGCGTACGAGGACCGCAGGCGGCGAGCAGGGCGGCTTCCGGGTCTTCCCCCTTGAGACTGACCTGGATGACCTCGACGCCCTGTGGCTTGAGCGCTTCCCACACCACGCGATTGGAGGGGAATTCCTCATCGCTGATGACCACGTTGTCGCCACTTTTCCAGTCAAGGCCAAAAGCGACAAATGACAGGGCTTCCGAGGTATTTTTGACCAGGGCGATGTCCTCGGTCGATGGCGCGTTCAGCAGGCGAGCCAGGCGTTCACGAAGGCGATGCTCGGCGCGGGTCCAGTCTGGATAGTCCCGCGCGCCCTGTAAAACGTTCTGTTCAGCGAATTTTTGCACGGCAATGGCCGTGCGTTTTGGCCAGGGTCCGACGGCTGCGTGGTTCAGATAACGCAGATCCGGGGCTTGGGCGAATTCGTCGTGAAGCGTAGACATGGTCGGATGTTCCGTGCAATTTGCCGCAATTTAGGCATAATGTGCGGCTTCGATTTTGAACCCGAACAGCCTCTTCCTATGCAGAAAGAACCTCGTAAGGTCCGTGAGTTTCGCCGCCGTGAGCAGGAAATTCTCGACACCGCGTTAAAGCTGTTTCTCGAACAGGGTGAAGACAGCGTCACCGTCGAGATGATTGCTGATGCCGTGGGTATTGGCAAAGGCACGATCTACAAACACTTCAAATCCAAGGCGGAGATCTACCTGCGCCTGATGCTCGACTACGAGCGCGATTTGAACGAGTTGCTGCACTCGGCCGACGTCGACAAGGACAAGGAAGCGCTGTCCCGGGCCTACTTCGAATTCCGCATGCGCGATCCGCAACGCTACCGCCTGTTTGACCGCCTCGAAGAGAAAGTGGTCAAGGGCAACCAGGTTCCGGAGATGGTCGAGCAACTGCACAAGATTCGCGCCTCGAACTTCGAGCACCTGACGCTGCTCATCAAGGGCCGCATCACCGAAGGCAAGCTCGAAGACGTTCCGCCGTATTTCCACTATTGCGCGGCGTGGGCGCTGGTGCATGGCGCGGTGGCGCTGTACCACTCGCCGTTCTGGAGCAATGTGCTGGAAGATCAGGAAGGTTTTTTCCAGTTCCTGATGGACATCGGCGTGCGCATGGGCAACAAGCGCAAGCGCGACCCTGAAGCTGGTCACGACCTCAAGCCGGAAATCTTCGGTAACTGAGTTACCTCAGACGCTTCGCCATTGATGTGATCTGTCCGGAATGACCCTTGCAAAAAGTTGATTTATGAGTCAACTTTTTGCTCGCTGCATTCTTCCCGGAGTTCACCATGATCGTTGATCGCCAAGGCCGACGTTTCCGCAACCTGCGGATCAGTCTGACGGCCGCCTGCAACTATGCCTGTACCTACTGCGTGCCCGACGGCAAGCGCCTGGTGGCTGCGCAGAACGAGCTGTCGGCGGATCAGATGGCCCGTGGCGTGGAGTACCTGATCGAGGCGGCGGGCATCGAGCGATTGCGCATCACCGGTGGCGAGCCGCTGGTGAGCCCGCGTCTTGAAGGTTTCATGGGACAGGTGGGGAAGATGGGGCTGGGTGATATCAGCCTGACCACCAATGGGCAGTTGCTGGCGCGCAAGCTGCCTTTGTTGCTGGAGGCGGGGATTGGGCGGATCAATGTGTCGCTCGACACCCTCGATCCTTCCGCGTTTCGGGCGATTGCGCGGGGCGGCGACCTAGCGACGGTGCTCGATGGCATGGAGCAGGCCAGTGCGGCGGGGATCCGTATCAAGGTCAACATGGTGCCGCTGCGCGGGCAGAACCTGGATCAGGTGCTGCCGCTGCTGGATTACTGCCTGGCCCGCGGCTATGAGCTGCGTTTCATCGAGCTGATGCGGATGGGGCATCTGGCGACTGACCGCAACGGCTTCATCCAGCAGTTCGTCAGCCTTGGGCAGTTGCTGGAACTGATCGGCGAGCGTCACGAATTCCTCCAGGCCGACGCGCCGGTGGACGCGACGGCGGTGCGCTATCGGATTCCGGGCAAAGGTCATTTCGGCGTGATCGCCAACGAAAGCGTGCCGTTCTGCCGCACCTGCTCGCGATTGCGGCTGTCTTCGACAGGGTGGCTGCATGGCTGTCTGTCATCGAGCAACCGGCATTATGTGGGCGACCTGTTCGACAAACCCCGGCATCAGGCCTTGCCGGCGTTGCAGCGGCTGTTGATAAAAGCGCTGGATGACAAGCAGGCCGTGGCGTTTTCGGGTGGGGCGACGGTGATGAAGATTATTGGCGGGTAGGCGCCATGAAGATGATCGTTCCCACGCTCCGCGTGGTAACGGTTGGTTTGACGCTCCGCGTCGAGGGGTGACTTTGGAATCGGGTGTATATCCGTTTTTGCGGTGGTTGGGGGGTTAGGGTTTCGCCCCTTACGGGCGACCTACTTTCCTTACGGGGAAAGTAGGCAAAGCCATTGCGACAGGCTGGGGTCCTTCGGACTTCCCTCGACTCCGGCGCCGTTCCGGGGGCACGCCGTGATGGGCCGTCCCTGGCCCGCACGGCTTTCGCGGCATCCCTGCCGCTCATCCCCCTGCACGACGCCTGCGCTCGGCCTGGCGCCTTGACGTCGCGTCCTGTGTCGCCTGCACCATCGCGCACCAAGATCAAAAGCAAGATCAAAGTCTTTGGTTGTACACCGCCCCGTAGCAGCACGGCTTGCCGGCGGGAGCGATCTCAAGAACGCCATCGCGAGCAAGCTCACTCCTAGAAGGTTGAAGTGACAAACCCGTAGCAGTCCGGCTTGCCGGCGTTGGCGATCTTGAGGGCGCCGTCGTGGGCAAGCGCGCTCCTACAGGGTTGAGGTGACAAACCCGTAGCAGCACGGCTTGCCGGCGGGAGCGATCCCGAGAACGCCATCGCGAGCAAGCTCACGCCTACAAGGTTGAGGTGACAAACCCGTAGCAGTCCGGCTTGCCGGCGTCGGCGATCTTGAGGGCGCCATCGCGGGCAAGCGCGCTCCTACAGGGTTGAGGTCAGTCACACTCGTAGCAGTCCGGCTTGCCGGCGTTGGCGATCTTGAAGACGCTCCCGCCGGCAAGCCGTGGTGTTACGGGATCGGTGGCTTTTCCCAGAGCTGGCGCAAAAGCTGCATTACCCGGCCATTCGCCGGTTTTCCGTCGCCGGACTTTGGAGGAAATAATGCGTAGCCTGGTTTTACTGCTGACGTTTTTGGCTTTGAGCGGCTGCATGCACGTCAGCGATCTGGCTCAGGGTGCCCATGACGAGCTCAGCGATGCGGGTCTTCTGGACCACAGCTCGACGCGTCGGATCAACAATTTCCGCCTGCAACCGGACTCTTTCATCTACATCGCGCAGGGTGCGTTCGCACCTCCCGGCGGTGCCTACCCGCGGCCGAACGTCGTCGCCGAAGAGGCTTTCAACGGCTTCGTCGAGTACTTCCCGATGGTCCGCCGCGCCCGTGCGCCGGAAGGGCTGGACGAGGCGATGACCGAGGCCCGGGCTGCTGGCGCGCACTATCTGCTGTACACCCGCTTCGCCAAGGCCGACGACCGCATCGGCACCTTCGACGAATGGTCCGACCAGGAAGCGGTCGACCGTCTGGGCATCGACAGTGGCGTGATCCAGCTCATGCTGATCGAAACCAACACCCGCTATCTGATCGACTCGGCGCGCATCCGCAGCCGTGGTGGCCTGCTGACACTTTACGACACCAAGCCTGAAGATTTGCTTGGACCGCCCATGGAGGCTTACGCTCGTTCACTTATGGGGCTGGAATCCCACTGAGGAGCGACGTATGAGTGGTCCGGGCAAGGCCAACGATTTGTTGGCGCAATTACCCAAGACCGGCAAGGGTTTGCCGCCTGTGCATCTGTGGAACCCGGATTTTTGTGGCGATATCGACATGCGTATCACCCGCGACGGCACCTGGTTCTATCTGGGGACGCCTATCGGCCGCAAGCCGATGGTGCGCCTGTTTTCCACGATCATTCGCCGCGACGGCGATGACTACTTCCTGATCACGCCGGTGGAGAAGGTCGGCATCAAGGTCGACGACGCACCGTTCGTGGCCGTGCTGTTGCAGGTCGAGGGCGCGGGCGAATCCCAGGTGCTGACCTTCACCACCAACGTCGACGACCAGGTGCAGGCGGGCGCCGAGCATCCGCTGCGCGTGAGCATCGATCCCGCCACCCAGGAGCCTGCGCCCTACATTCTGGTGCGCAGCAATCTCGAAGCGCTGATTCATCGCAACGTTTTCTATCAGTTGGTGGATCTGGCGGTAACGCGCATGATCGACGGGCAACGCTGGCTCGGTGTATGGAGTCATGGCGAGTTTTTCCCCATCGGTCTTGAGCCCTGACCGACTTGCAGCGCGTGCCAGGCCATTTGCCTGGCCTTCATCTCGCGGTTAAAGTGCCGCCCCCCGATTTTTCTGAGGTTTTTCCATGAGCCAGTCCTTTGACATCGCCGTGATCGGCGCCACCGGCACTGTCGGCGAAACCATCGTCCAGATCCTCCAGGAGCGCGACTTTCCGGTCGGCCAGTTGCATCTGTTGGCGAGCGCCGAGTCTGCAGGCAGCTCGGTGCCCTGGCGCGGGAAGAACGTTCGCGTGCGGGAAGTCGATGCCTTCGATTTCAGCACGGTACAGATCGCCTTTTTTGCAGCCAGCGCAGCCGTGACCCGCAGCTACTCCTCGCGGGCCACTGCAGCGGGTTGCGCGGTGATCGATCTGTCCGGCGGGCTGCCGGTGGAGCAGGCGCCGAACCTGGTGCCTGAGGTCAATGGCGATGTGTTGCAGGGCTTGAGTCAGCCATGGCAGGTAGCCTGCCCAAGTTCCAGTGCGGCGGCGCTGGCATTGGTGCTTGGGCCGTTGCGCGGCTTGCTGGAGATTCAACGGGTCAGCGTGACGGCGTGCCTGGCGGTGTCCAGCCAGGGCCGCGAAGGGGTGACGGAGCTGGCGCGCCAGACCGCCGAACTTTTGAACATGCGCCCGCTGGAACCCAAGGTGTTTGACCGGCAGATGGCCTTCAACCTGCTCGCTCAGGTCGGCGCCCCGGACGCGCAAGGCCATGTGCCCCTTGAAAAACGTTTGGTCAGCGAGTTGCGCGAGTTGCTGTCGCTGCCTTTAATCAAGGTCGGCGTGAGCTGCATTCAAGTCCCGGTGTTTTTCGGCGATAGCTTGAGCGTGTCGGTGCAGACCGCCAGTGCGGTGGACATCGCTGCCATCAGTGCCGCGCTGGACGCTGCCGATGGAATCGACCTTGTAGACGCTGGCGATTATCCGACTCCGGTCGGTGACGCTGTAGGACAGGACGCTGTCTATGTAGGACGTTTGCGCGGGGGAGTCGACGACGCCTGTGAGCTCAATTTCTGGGTGACGTCCGACAATGTGCGCAAGGGCGCGGCGTTGAACGCTGTGCAGGTGGCTGAATTGTTGATAAAAGATGTTTCGTAAAAGATACTTGCCCACAATTCAAAGAATCATTCTAGCTGTGGCGTGTTGACACGCCCTACGCCCTAGCAGGCTTTATCTTCTCGCTCGCCGGGGAAATTTTAAACAAGGGATGGGCTATGGTTCAGGTTCGTAAACTGGTTTTAGCAATCGCTGCGGCTTCGGCGCTGTCATCCGGGATGGCCCAGGCGCTTGGCTTGGGCGGGCTGACCGTCAAGTCGAGCCTGAATCAACCGCTGCTGGCCGAGATCGAACTGACACAGGTGCAGGACCTGAACTCGGCGCAAGTGGTGCCGAGCCTGGCGACCTCAGCCGAATTCGCCCAGGCGGGTGTCGGCCGCATGGCGATCCTCGACGACCTGACGTTCACCCCGGTGGTCAATCCTGCTGGCAAGAGCGTCTTGCGCATCACCTCGACCAAGCCCATTCGTGACCCTTACGTGAAATTCCTTGTGCAGGTGCTCTGGCCGAACGGCCGGGTGCTGCGCGAATACAGCCTGCTGCTGGATCCGCCCAAAGTGCTGCCACAGGCCGCAGCCGCTGCAGCCGCGGCGCAACTGCCGTCTACCGCACCGGCAGTCGCGCCGGCCCAGGCACCCGCTGCACAAGCTCCGGCGCCTGCACCGACGCCTGCACCGGCAACGCCGGCCGAACCCAAATACACCCAGTACACCACCGCCAACAACGACACGCTGTGGGAAATCGCCGAGCGCGTGCGCAACGGCGGTACGGTCCAACAGACCATGCTGGCGATCCAGGCGCTCAACCCGGATGCCTTCATTGCAGGCAACATCAACCGCCTGAAGAAAGGCCAGGTGTTGCGCCTGCCATCCCCGCAGGAAGTCAGCGCCACGCCACAACCGCGTGCCGTGGCCGAAGTGGCCGAGCAGAACCGTGCCTGGCGTGAAGGCCGTCGCCTGCCAACGGGCGCGCGTCAGGTCGATGCCACCCGTCGCGAGCGTGCCGGCGCTGCGCCGTCGCAGATCGAAGCCAAGGACAACCTCAGCCTGGTCTCGGCCAACAAGCCGGGCGCCAAAGGTGCGGCAGGGGACAACGCCGAACTGAGCAATCAGCTGGCGACCACCCAGGAGAGCCTGGACAGCACCCGCCGCGACAACGCCGAACTGAAAAGCCGCATGAGCGATCTGGAAAGCCAGGTCGACAAACTGCAACGCCTGATCCAGCTGAAAAACGACCAGTTGGCCAAGATGCAGGCCGCAGGTGCCGCCGTTCCGCCGCCGGTGGACAACGCTGCCAGCACCGTCAGCCCCAACAGTGTGACCAACCCGAACAACGCTGCGAACCCGGCGATGCCTGCCGAGATCGTCCCCAAGCCCGCAGCACCGGACACCGCTGGCAAACCGCCGAACGAAATCGCGCCGGAGGATGCGCTGCCGGTCGATGGCGCCAAAGTCAGCAATGCCACCCCGGACCAGCCGCTGGTGGTGCCGCCGGATGCAGCCGCACCGGATGACCGCAGTGCGCTGGACAAGATTCTCGCAAGCCCGCTGCTGATGGGCATCATCGGTGGCGGTGCGCTGCTGGTGCTGCTGTTGCTCCTGCTGCTGTTGGCCCGTCGCCGCAATGCGCTGATCGAGGCCGAGAAGCATCGGCAAATGGCCCGCGCACTGGCCGAAGAGTCCGATTTCGCCGCCGACATGGACATGCCCGAAAGCAGTTTCGAGGGTCTGGAGGTTCCTCCGCCTGCGGTAAAGCAGGCACCGCTGGCGGCCGTCATCATTGAGCCGACCCGCGAACGCCCGGCGGATGTACTGGTACAAGCCGAGATCCACATCGCTTATGGCCGCACCAACCAGGCCGCAGCGCTGCTCGAAGAAGCCATCAAGGAAGAGCCGCAGCGCAGTGACCTGCGTCTGAAGCTGATGGAAATCTACGCCCAGCAGGACAACAAGTCCGGTTTCGTTGCCCAGGAGCGCCAACTGGTCGCGACCGGCAAGAACCACGCTGAAGTCGAACAACTGAAGACCCGCTACCCGGCGATGGCTGCTGCTGCAGCGGCGGCAGCGGGTGTCGCGGCGGCCGCTGCGCTGGCGGCGGAGATGGACGCCAAATACGTGGAGGACCTGCTCAACGACAAGTCCGAGCCTGAACCGGCCGCTGAACCGGTCAGCGAGCCAGTGGCAGAGGCGCCTGAAGATTTCGACACGGCGTTCGACCTGAGCCTGGACGATCTGGAAAGCCCGGCGCCGGCCCCGGCGCACGAGACGCCGGTGGCTGATGCTGGGCTGGACGATCTGGATCTGGACGCGCCATTCGGTGGTTCGACCCCCGATGACCTGGATTTCGATTCGATCCTGCGCGAGCAGACCGAAGCCAAGGCCGTCGAGCCCGATGAGCTGGCGGACTTCGACCTGAACCTTGCCGAGGATCAGCCTGAGCTCAAGGCCGAAGACGACCATCTGCTGGGCCTGGAAGACGATCTGCGCGATCTGCCGCCATTCGAGGAGACGGCTGATCTGGGTGCGAGCAAACCGGCGGTCGATGACGAACTGGAATTGCCGGCCGATTTCGATCTGTCGCTGGCCGACGAGATGGAAACCGACCACGCCTCTGCGGCGTTCGCTTCGGAAATCGATGATGTCAACGCCGAGCTCGAGCGGCTGTCCCAGAGCCTGGAACAGCCGCCGATGGCCAAGCCGTTCGATGATCCTGCGATGTTCACCGAGGATACACTGGCAGCCGACGACGAGCCGGAGTTCGACTTCCTGTCCGGCACCGACGAGGCGGCGACCAAGCTGGACCTGGCCCGGGCCTACATCGAAATGGGCGACGCCGACGGCGCCCGCGACATCCTCGATGAAGTCGTGGCCGAAGGTGATGACGGGCAGAAAACCGAGGCCCGCGAGATGCTTTCGCGCCTGGCCTGATCGGGCATTATCTGCGCTGCAAAACGACCGCTTCGGCGGTCGTTTTCGTTTTCAGCCTCACCTCCGTTCCCTGCACGGCCCATCACGCCCCCTAGCAGCACGGCTTGCCGGCGGGAGCGGTGTGTCAGTCACCCATGCAGGGGCAGGCATATCGTCCCCGCCGGCAAGCCGTGCTGCTACGGGATGTGCGGTAGCCGTTTGAGAATGGCGTCTTTCGCCGCCATCCGTATAATGGCCGCCCTTGCGCACATCGACAGGCTTCAAGCTCTTGGCAACTACAGATACTCAGGCAGAGACAGCGGCCGCCGAAATGGCCGCCGAAGGCTTTTTCCGAATCGCCCTGGGCGTTGAATACAAAGGTTCGCGCTACAGCGGCTGGCAGCGTCAATCCACCGGTGTGCTGACCGTTCAGGAAACCCTGGAGAATGCACTGTCCAGGGTCGCCGATTCGCCGGTCTCCCTGATGTGCGCCGGGCGCACCGATGCGGGCGTGCATGCCTGCGGCCAGGTGGTGCATTTCGACACTCAGGCGGTGCGCACCATGAAGGCCTGGACCATGGGTGCCAACATCAATTTGCCCCATGACATCAGCGTCACCTGGGCCCAGGAGATGCCTGCGCACTTTCACGCACGCTTCAAGGCCATTGCCCGGCGTTATCGCTACGTGATCTACAACGATCAGATTCGTCCGGCGCACCTGGGTCAGGAAATCACCTGGAACCACCGCCCGCTGGACGTCGAGCGCATGGCGCTGGCCGCCGAGTATCTGGTGGGCACCCATGATTTCAGCGCATTCCGTGCCGGGCAGTGCCAGGCCAAGTCGCCGATCAAGCAACTGCACCATCTGCGCGTGACCCGTCACGGCAAAATGATCGTACTCGACATTCGCGCCAATGCCTTCCTGCATCACATGGTGCGCAACATCGCCGGTGTACTGATGACCATTGGGGCAGGGGAGCGGCCCATCGAATGGGCCCGTGAAGTGCTGGAGAGCCGGGTGCGTCGCACCGGTGGCGTAACGGCGCATCCGTTCGGGCTGTATCTGGTGCAGGTGGAGTACCGTGACGAGTTCCCGTTGCCCGAGCGTTACATCGGCCCGCATTTTCTGACAGGTTTCTCGGAACTGGACGGCTGACGCCTACACAAGCATTTGCTACCATCCGGGACTTTCGTCGTACTGAGGCCTTCACCACATGTCAGCCGTTCGCAGCAAGATCTGCGGGATTACCCGCATAGAAGATGCGCTGGCCGCTGTCGAGGCGGGTGCCGATGCGATCGGTTTCGTGTTCTACCCCAAGAGCCCGCGGGCGGTCACCATCGAGCAGGCACAGCGCATCATTGCCCAGTTGCCCCCCTTCATCAGTACAGTCGGGTTGTTCGTCAACGCTGACCGGCAGGAACTGAAGGCGTTGCTGGAAGTGGTGCCCCTGGACCTGATCCAGTTCCATGGCGATGAAACCCCCGAGCAGTGCGAAGGCTACGGCAGGCCATGGATCAAGGCCCTGCGGGTGCAGGCCGGTGACGACATCGCCGCCAGTTGTGCCCTGTACGACAAGGCCAGAGGCATCCTGCTCGACACCTTCGTCGCGGGCGTGCCTGGTGGTACCGGCGAAACTTTCGATTGGGCGCTGATTCCAAAGCAATTGAGCAAACCCATCGTCCTGGCGGGCGGGCTGACTTCGGCTAACGTCTCTCAGGCCATCGCACAGGTACGGCCTTACGCGGTGGATGTCAGCGGCGGGGTAGAAATGTCCCGGGGCATCAAGGATCACGACAAGATCCGTGCGTTCATGAGCGCGGTCCATGGGGCGTGATGTTTTTTAGCGCAGGTATCGCTCGTCGATGTGACGGCAGACAGGCGGTTGCCGTCCACTAGCCTGCGGTCAGGGTTTATGGCTGGCCAAAAATTTAACAGGCGAAGACGTACAAGCGTCTCGCTGCAGGAAATCGAGGGCAGTCTCGAAGAAACGCCGTTCGGCAGGTCAGGCACCTGTGTCGATCGTCGCAGGGTGTTTCGCGAAGCTGCACATGAATTTAGTTTAAGGGCTGGCGTTGGCATTGATTGCCATCGCGTTCCAGCCGTAGGTACTGGAGAAAGAAAGCATGAGCAACTGGTTGGTAGACAAACTGATCCCTTCGATCATGCGTTCCGAGGTGAAGAAAAGCTCGGTACCTGAAGGCCTCTGGCACAAGTGCCCATCGTGCGAGGCGGTGCTGTATCGTCCGGAGCTGGAAAAGACCCTGGACGTCTGCCCCAAGTGCAACCACCACATGCGTATCGGTGCGCGCGCGCGTCTGGACATCTTCCTTGACGTTGAAGGGCGTCAGGAAATCGGTGCAGACCTTGAGCCGGTTGACCGCCTGAAATTCCGCGACAGCAAGAAATACAAGGACCGCCTGGTCGCTTCCCAGAAGCAGACCGGCGAGAAAGACGCCCTGATCTCCATGAGCGGCACCCTGCTGGGCATGCCGGTGGTGTGCAGCGCGTTCGAATTCTCCTTCATGGGCGGCTCGATGGGCGCCATCGTCGGCGAGCGTTTCGTTCAGGCGGCCAACTACGCGCTGGAAAACCGCTGCCCGATGATCTGCTTCGCCGCTTCCGGTGGCGCACGCATGCAGGAAGCGCTGATCTCCCTGATGCAGATGGCCAAGACCTCGGCCGTACTGGCCCGCCTGCGCGAAGAAGGCCTGCCGTTCATCTCCGTGCTGACCGACCCGGTCTACGGTGGTGTGTCGGCGAGCCTGGCAATGCTGGGTGACGTGATCGTTGCCGAGCCCAAGGCACTGATCGGCTTCGCCGGTCCTCGCGTGATCGAGCAGACCGTGCGCGAAAAACTGCCGGAAGGGTTCCAGCGCAGTGAATTCCTGCTGGACCACGGTGCCATCGACATGATCATTTCCCGTCAGGAACTGCGTCCGCGCCTGGGTAACCTGCTGGCGCAGATGATGGGCCTGCCGACGCCGAAATTCGTCGCGCCGAAACTCGAACCTATCGTCGTTCCACCTGCACCGGCCAACATATGACCGCACGCTCTCTGAGCGACTGGCTCAGCTACCTGGAGCAACTGCATCCTTCTGCCATCGACATGGGGCTGGAGCGTTCGCAACAGGTAGCGCAGCAGGCTGGTCTGAGCCGCCCG
Source organism: Pseudomonas sp. NPDC090201 (assembly GCF_044746825.1). Taxonomy (NCBI): domain Bacteria; kingdom Pseudomonadati; phylum Pseudomonadota; class Gammaproteobacteria; order Pseudomonadales; family Pseudomonadaceae; genus Pseudomonas; species Pseudomonas sp. NPDC090201. Next base: position 413,741 of record NZ_JBIVCX010000001.1, on the reverse strand, counting down.
GCACCTCGCGTCATCACTGTCACCGGCACCAACGGCAAGGGCTCGACCTGCGCCTTCGTTGCCTCGTTGCTGCAGGCGCAAGGGCTGAAGGTTGGTGTCTACAGCTCGCCGCACCTGGTTCGCTATAACGAGCGGGTCCAGTTGCAGGGCGTCGAGGCCACCGATGCACAGCTCTGCCAGGCTTTCGAGGTGATCGAGAAGGCTCGTGGCGATGTTTCCCTGACCTACTTCGAGATGGGCACCCTGGCGGCGTTCTGGCTGTTCGAGCAGGCAGCACTCGATGCTGTAGTGCTTGAGGTTGGCTTGGGCGGGCGGCTGGACGCGGTGAACCTGATTGACGCCGACATGGCGCTGGTCACCAGCATTGGCGTGGATCACGCGGAGTGGCTGGGCAATACCCGCGAATCGGTGGCGTTCGAGAAGGCCGGGATCTTCCGCGAAGGGCGCCCGGCGCTCTGTGGTGATATCGATCCTCCGCAGCCTCTGCTGGACAAGGCTGCCGCGCTGAACTGCCCACTGTCGCTGCGCGGTCGTGATTTCGACCTGGACGTGCAGGCCGCCGGCTGGAACTGGTCGGGCACCGATGCGGGCGGTCAGCGTGTCGAACTGCGCGACCTGCCGTTGCTCGATCTGCCGATGCAGAACGCCGCGCTGGCGCTGCAGGCCTTCCTGCTGATGGACCTGCCCTGGCAGGAGGCCACGATCCGCACCGCGCTGCTGAACACTCGTGTGACCGGACGGCTGGACCGTCGCTCGTTCGAGTGGCAAGGCAAGCCACTGCGCCTGTTGCTGGATGTGGGCCACAACCCCCATGCGGCAGTGTTTCTGGCCCAGCGCCTGAATCAGCGCGCAGTGTCCGGCAAGCGTCTGGCGGTGTTCGGCCTGCTCGGCGACAAGGATCTGCAAGGCGTGCTGACTGAGCTTGTGGGCAGTTTCAGCAGCTGGGCGGTGGCGCCATTGCCGACGCCGCGCAGCCGTTCGGAACAGGAAATCGCGCAGGCGTTGCAGAACCTTGGCGCTCAGGTGGCGTCCTACCCGAGTGTCGCACTGGCCCTCGAGGCTCAGTGCGCGCAGGCAACAGCCGACGATGAAATCGTGCTGTTCGGGTCTTTTTATTGCGTCGCCGAGGCCCTGGAATGGCTTGCTGGCACGTCACGGAGGAAGTGACACATGGCTTTGCTGGATAAGGCGTACAAGCAGCGCATGGTTGGCGCATTGGTGTTGATTGCCATTGCGGTGATTTTCCTGCCGATGCTGTTTTCGCGTCAGGACGAAGCGCGTCATGTGCAGGTGGATGCGCCAGCCGCTCCCCAGGCGCCTGTCGTGCCTCAGGTCAAGGTCGACCCGGTCGCGGTGCCCGAGCAGCAGCCGCTGCCGCAGGAACCTGTGCCCAGCGACGAAGAACTGGCGCAACCCAGCCAGCCCGTGACCAGCCACCAGCCGCCGTCCATACCGATTGCACCGGCGCCTGCACCTGCCAAGCCTGCAACTGCCGCCAAGCCAGCGCCGGCACCGGCGCAAGCTCCGGCACCTGCGCCTGCCAAACCGGCAACCGCTGCACCGGCACCGTCTCCCGCCGCGCCGGCCGCCGAGCCAAGTCGCGTCGATGCCAATGGCCTGTCGGTCACCTGGGCGGTCCAGGTGGCCAGCCTGTCCAACCGCGCCAACGCCGACAACCTGCAGAAAACCCTGCGCACCCAAGGCTACAACGCCTACATTCGCACCTCCGATGGCGTGAACCGGGTGTTCGTCGGTCCCTTGATCGAACGCGCCGAGGCCGACCGCCTGCGCGACCAGCTCGACAAGCAGCAGAAGCTCAAGGGCATCGTCGTACGCTTCCAGCCAGAGCGCAAATAACCCGCGACGCCGTGCTCCGCTGTAGGAGCGCGCTTGCCCGCGACAGCGCCCGGCCAGACACCACGATTTCGAATGACCCAGCGCTCTCCGCTGTAGGAGCGCGCTTGCCCGCGACAGCGCCCGGTCAGACACCGCGATTTCGAATGACACCGCGCAATCGCGGGCAAGCGCGCTCCTACAGGTTGTGGCCTTGGTGACCGGGGCAAAGTCCAATAGTTCGCCTTTATTGCCCGACACCCGCAATCCCCGCTTACCGCCACGCGCGGGCTCTGCTAAAATGCGCCGCCTCATCAGTCTGTAGGCTGCAACGTGTCATTTACTCCGGTTGACTGGGCAATCATCGCGATTGTCGTCATTTCCGCTTTGATCAGTCTCAAGCGCGGCTTCGTCAAGGAAGCGCTGTCCTTGCTGACCTGGATCATCGCAGGTGCTGTTGCCTGGATGTTTGGCGGTTCGCTGGCCCAGTATCTGGTCAATTACATCGAAACACCCTCGGCGCGCGTCATTGCGGGCTGCACCATTCTTTTCGTCGCCACCCTCTTGGTCGGCGCCATGGTCAACTTTCTGATCGGGGAACTCATTCGCGTCACCGGGCTTTCCGGGACCGATCGTTTTCTGGGCATGGTCTTCGGCGCTGCGCGCGGAGGCCTGCTGGTCGTGGTAGCGGTAGGGCTGTTGAGCCTGGGCCCGGTACAACAGGATCAATGGTGGCAGCAGTCCAGGCTGCTTCCGCAATTTGTCATGGTCGCTGACTGGTCGAAAAACCTGATTCTCGGGATGTCCAGCAAGTGGCTAGCCAGCGGGGTCAGCGTACCTGTTGATATCCCGTTCAAGGATCACCTCCTGCCGTCGGTAACGCCGCAGGATGTGATCGGTAAATCCAGTTCCACTAAGTAGGGGTTGTGTCGCATGTGTGGCATCGTCGGTATCGTCGGCAAGTCGAACGTCAATCAGGCGCTGTATGACGCGCTCACCGTCCTCCAGCACCGCGGCCAGGACGCTGCCGGTATCGTGACCAGCCACGACGGCAAGTTGTTCCTGCGCAAGGACAACGGTCTGGTCCGTGACGTGTTCCAGCAGCGCCATATGCAGCGCCTGGTCGGTCACATGGGCATTGGTCACGTACGCTATCCAACAGCGGGCAGCTCGACTTCGGCCGAAGCCCAGCCGTTCTACGTCAACTCGCCGTACGGCATCACGTTGGCCCACAACGGCAACCTGACCAACGTCGAGCAACTGGCCAAGGAGATCTACGAATCTGACCTGCGCCACGTCAACACCAATTCCGACTCGGAAGTGTTGCTCAACGTGTTCGCCCACGAGCTGGCCGTTCGCGGCAAGCTGCAGCCGACCGAAGAAGACATCTTCGCGGCAGTCACCGACGTGCACAACCGCTGCCGTGGTGGCTACGCAGTCGTGGCGATGATCACCGGCTACGGCATCGTCGGCTTCCGCGACCCTGACGCCATCCGCCCGATCGTGTTCGGCCAGCGTCACACTGACGAAGGCGTCGAGTACATGATCGCCTCCGAAAGCGTCTCCCTGGACGTGCTGGGCTTCACCCTGATCCGTGACCTGGCCCCGGGCGAAGCGGTGTACATCACCGAAGACGGCAAGCTGCACACCCGCCAGTGCGCCGCCAACCCGAAATACGCGCCGTGCATCTTCGAACACGTCTACCTGGCGCGTCCGGATTCGATCATCGACGGCATCTCGGTCTACAAGGCGCGTCTGCGCATGGGCGAGAAGCTGGCCGACAAGATCCTGCGCGAGCGTCCGGATCACGACATCGACGTGGTCATCCCGATTCCCGACACCAGCCGTACCGCCGCCCTGGAGCTGGCGAACCACCTGGGCGTCAAGTTCCGCGAAGGCTTCGTCAAGAACCGCTACATCGGCCGCACCTTCATCATGCCGGGCCAGGCAGCACGCAAAAAATCCGTGCGCCAGAAGCTCAACGCCATCGAGCTTGAGTTCCGCGGCAAGAACGTGATGCTGGTGGACGACTCCATCGTGCGCGGGACCACCTGCAAGCAGATCATCCAGATGGCCCGCGAAGCCGGCGCCAAGAACGTGTATTTCTGCTCTGCGGCCCCGGCCGTGCGCTTTCCCAACGTCTACGGCATCGACATGCCGAGTGCTCACGAGCTGATCGCTCACAACCGTACCACCCAGGACGTGGCCGACCTCATCGGTGCCGACTGGCTGGTGTATCAGGATCTGAACGACCTGATCGAGGCGGTCAGCGGCAGCAAGAAGATCAAGATCGACAACTTCGATTGCTCGGTCTTCGACGGCAAGTACGTGACCGGTGACATCGACGAGCACTACCTGAACCGGATCGAGCAGGCGCGCAATGACGCCTCCAAGGTCAAGAATCAGGCAGTGAGCGCGATCATCGATCTGTACAACAACTAATTCAGACAAGGAGTAGACGGCATGACTCAGCAATGGGATGCCGGACGACTGGACAGCGATCTGGACGGCGTGGGTTTCGATACCCTCGCTGTCCGTGCTGGTCAGCACCGCACGCCGGAGAGCGAACACAGCGATCCACTGTTTTTCACCTCCAGCTACGTGTTCCGCACGGCGGCTGATGCGGCTGCCACCTTTGCTGGTGACCAGCCGGGCAACGTCTATTCGCGCTACACCAACCCGACCGTGCATTCCTTCGAGGAGCGCATTGCGGCCCTGGAAGGTGGCGAGCAGGCCGTGGCAACGTCCACCGGCATGTCGGCCATTCTGGCCACCGTAATGAGTCTGTGCAGTGCCGGCGACCATGTGCTGGTGTCCAAGAGCGTGTTCGGCTCGACCATCAGCCTGTTTGAAAAGTACTTCAAGCGTTTTGGCGTGCAGGTCGATTACGTGGCCCTGGCCGAGCTGTCTGGCTGGGACGCGGCGATCAAGCCCAACACCAGGCTGCTGTTTGTCGAGTCGCCATCCAACCCGCTGGCCGAACTGGTCGATATCGCCGCGCTGGCCGAAATCGCCCATGCCAAGGGTGCGATGCTGGTAGTGGACAACTGCTTCTGCACGCCTGCGCTGCAACAGCCTCTGCGCCTGGGTGCGGACGTGGTGGTGCATTCGGCGACCAAATTCATCGACGGTCAGGGTCGCGCCATGGGTGGCGTGGTCGTCGGCCGCAGCGAGCAGATGAAGGAAGTCGTCGGTTTCCTGCGCACCGCAGGCCCGAGCCTGAGCCCATTCAATGCCTGGTTGTTCCTCAAGGGCCTCGAAACGCTGAATATCCGCATGCGTGCGCACTGCCAGAACGCGCTGGAACTGGCGCAATGGCTGGAGCAGCAGGATGGTATCGAGAAGGTGCACTACGCCGGTCTTGAAAGCCATCCGCAGCACGAACTGGCCAAACGTCAGCAGAAGGCGTTCGGCGCGGTGGTGAGCTTTGAGGTCAAGGGTGGCAAGGACGGCGCCTGGCGTTTCATCGATGCCACTCGGCTGATTTCCATCACGGCCAACCTGGGCGACACCAAGACCACCATCACCCATCCGGGCACCACCTCCCACGGGCGCCTCTCGCCGCAGGAGCGTGAAGCCGCCGGTATCCGCGACAGCCTGATCCGGGTTGCCGTGGGCCTGGAAGACGTTGCCGACCTCAAGGCCGACCTGGCACGTGGCCTGGCTGCGTTGTGAGTGACGCTCGTGACTGAATACGCAATGGACGCCGCGAGCGTGCACAACGGTCGTGTTGCGCTGGTCACCGGTGCCGCGCGCGGCATCGGCCTGGGCATCGCCGCCTGGCTGATCACCGAAGGCTGGCAGGTTGTGCTGACCGACGTGGATCGCCAGCGCGGCGAGGCAGTGGCGGATGTGCTGGGTGACAATGCCTCGTTCATCACCATGGACGTCGCCAGCGAAGAGCAGGTGGCCAAGGGCGTTGCCGAGGTGCTGGGCATCTTTGGCCGGCTCGATGCGCTGGTGTGCAACGCAGCGGTGGCCGATCCGCGCAATACCGTGCTGGAAAGCCTGGACCTTGCGCACTGGAATCGCGTGCTGGCGGTCAACCTCACAGGGCCCATGCTGCTGGCCAAGCACTGCGCGCCTTATCTGCGTGCCCATGGCGGCAGTATCGTCAACCTCAGCTCGACGCGCGCCCGGCAATCGGAACCCGATACCGAAGCCTATGCGGCGAGCAAGGGTGGCCTGCTGGCACTGACCCACGCCCTGGCCATGAGTCTCGGTCCGCAAGTGCGGGTCAATGCGGTCAGCCCCGGCTGGATCGATGCCCGTGATCCTTCCGCACGCCGTGCCGAGCCTCTGACCGATGCCGATCATGCGCAGCATCCGGCGGGCAGGGTAGGGACGGTGGAAGATGTCGCGGCGACGGTGGCCTGGTTGCTGTCGAAGAACTCCGGGTTCGTCACCGGGCAGGAGTTCGTCGTCGACGGCGGCATGAGCAAGAAGATGATTTACGTCGAATGATCTGTAGGCGGGCCTGATGGCCCGCTTTTTCGTTTATGGCCTGCCGCTCAAAATCGACTTTTTTAAAAAAACTTCAAGCAGGGTATTGACTTAGGTTCGGTACCTGCGTAAATTTCGCGGCCTCAGCGAAGCAAAGGGTGATTAGCTCAGCCGGGAGAGCATCTGCCTTACAAGCAGAGGGTCGGCGGTTCGATCCCGTCATCACCCACCATCGTTGAGCAGCTTTATAAGCTGGTAACAAAACGCTGAAGGTTACTGAGATTCAGCAGGACGAACAGTCCACTCTGCGCAGCGGTAGTTCAGTCGGTTAGAATACCGGCCTGTCACGCCGGGGGTCGCGGGTTCGAGTCCCGTCCGCTGCGCCATATTTTCCAGAGTCGTCTTGCCAAGGCAGACGGATCTGAGATTGAAGCCAAGGCATTCAATCAGTGTTTCACGAAGTATGCCTCACGGCATGTTTCAACAGAGTTAAACAGATGAAAGTCTGTGCGACACGCAGCGGTAGTTCAGTCGGTTAGAATACCGGCCTGTCACGCCGGGGGTCGCGGGTTCGAGTCCCGTCCGCTGCGCCATACATAGCTTCAAGGCCCTTGAACTCCTTGAAGCGACAAAGAAAGCGACCTCAGGGTCGCTTTTTTTGTGCCTGTCGTTCAGGCCCCGGTGGTCAGATGCGACAGCGATTGCTGCACAGCGCAACGATAAATGCCATTATTGGCGGCTTGTTTGAAGCGTCGCTGATTTCGAATCTGGAGAGCTGGACCATGGGCATGAACCAAACGATCACTGTGATCCCACCGGGCGTACCGTTGACGGGGCATGTCGCACCACCTGGCTCCAAATCGATCACCAACCGCGCGCTGCTGCTGGCGGCGCTGGCCAAGGGCACCAGCCATCTGCGCGGCGCGCTCAAGAGCGATGACACCCGACACATGTCCAATGCGTTGCGGCAGATGGGCGTGACCATCGAAGAGCCGGACGACACCAGTTTCGTGGTCACCGGCAACGGCACGCTGCAGGTGCCGGAAGGCCCGTTGTTCCTGGGCAATGCCGGTACGGCCGTGCGCTTCCTGACCGCTGCCGTGTGCACCGTCAACGGCAGTGTCACCCTGGACGGCGACCACTACATGCAGAAGCGCCCCATCGGCCCGCTGCTCGAATCCCTGCGCAAGGGCGGCCTGAGCGCCGAGAGCGCCACCGGTTGCCCGCCGGTGTTGGTGCAGGGCACTGGTTCGATCAAGGCCAGTCGTTTCGAAATCGACGGCGGCCTGTCCAGCCAGTACGTGTCGGCGCTGCTGATGGTCGCGGCCTGCGGCGACGCACCGATCGAAGTGGCACTGACCGGCAAGGAAATCGGTGCGCGCGGCTACGTTGACCTGACCATCGCCTGCATGCGCGCCTTTGGTGCAGAAGTGGAAGTGGTCGACGAAGCGCTGTGGCGCGTGTCGCCGACCGGGTACACCGCGTGCGATTACTACATCGAGCCTGACGCTTCTGCCGCGACCTACCTGTGGGCCGCCGAAGCCCTGACCTCGGGCAAGATCGACCTGGGCGTGGCCGCTGACGCCTTCACCCAGCCCGACGCCAAGGCGCTGGAAGTGATCGCGCAGTTCCCGAACATGCCAGCCGTGGTCAACGGCTCGCAGATGCAGGACGCCATTCCGACTCTGGCGGTGCTGGCGGCCTTCAACCAGACGCCGGTGCGCTTCGTTGACCTGGCCAACCTGCGGGTCAAGGAATGCGACCGCGTCCAGGCGCTGCACGATGGCTTGAACCAGGTGCGTCCGGGACTGGCTTCGGTCGAAGGCGACGATCTGCTGGTAGCGGCTGATCCGGGCCTTGCAGGCACCAGCAGCACTGGCCTGATCGACACCCATTCCGACCACCGCATCGCGATGTGTTTCGCCCTGGCGGGCCTGAAGGTGTCCGGCATCCGCATCCAGGACCCTGATTGTGTCGCCAAGACCTATCCAGGCTACTGGCGCGCGCTGGAGTTTCTGGGCGTGCGTCTGGAACGCGGCGAGCTCTGATCGCGCCTCAGGAGGTCAGGAGCGACGACCGTCAGTCAATCCGGCCTCCGTTCGGCGATTTCCCGCACGTGACATCGTCTGGCCATAAGTCGCCTGAACGACCCTGTTCAGGCCGCCGCCAGCAACTGGCTGGTAAGCTGAAACCTTCGATGTATCCACATCCTTGCAAACTCTGCGTTGATCCTGCGCTGGCCTTGTTGCAGACTTGGCGGCGATTTTCTGTGGTCTACTGTTCTGTCGGCCTTTTTTCCGGGATGTTTGATGTCTAAATTACTGAGCTTTCGTACCGCATGCTGGGCGATCACCCTGCTGGCCGCCGCAGGCTGTTCGTCGAAGAAGCAGACTGTCTACGAACACGAAAACTTCGATGACGCTGGAACATTCTCGCGCAACTACCCTGTCTCCGATGCAGCCACCTGTGAAGCCGGCCGCCGCGCGCTGCTGAGCCAGGGCTACATCATCACCAGCAGCGATCCGAAGATGATTGCCGGTCACAAGAGCTTTCAGCAGACCGGCGAAACCCACATGGAGATCAGCTTCAACGTGGTCTGCGCCGCAGATGGCGGTGCCGATGGCAAGGCGACCATGTTCGCCAATGCCCTGCAGGACCGTTATGCGCTGAAGAAAGTGAACAACTCGGCGAGCCTTGGTGTGGGCGTGCTGGGTTCGGTGTCGATGCCGATTGGCTCGACCGATGATTCGATGGTCAAGGTCGCCAGTGAAACCGTGGCGTCTTCCAAGTTCTACGACCGTTTCTTCGCGCTGGTGGAAAACTTCCTGCCGCCGGAAGTGAAGAAGGCTGCGCACATTGAGGAAAAACCCAAGACTGACCTGGGCATGCCGGAGCCTAGCGCCAAGCCGGCTGCGCTGACCGAGCAGAAACCGGCTGAAGCGCCAGCCGCTGCACCTGCTGCTGCCCCGGCACCTGTCTCAGCCCCTGCGGCGCTGGCCACGCCTGCCACGGCACCGGCCACCACCGCCGAGCAGGGCAGTGAACCGATGCCAGCACCTGCCGAACCCGAGCCGTTGAAGGCCGAGGTGGTAGCGCCGTCTGAACCTGCGCCTGCGGCCCAGCCTGCCGCCGAACCAGCCCCCGAACCAGCCCCCGAAGCCACCCCGGCGCAGTGATGGGTTGATGTAACCGCCCCTGTAGGAGCGCGCTTGCCCGCGACGGCGGTGTATCTGTCACACCAATGTCGTCTGACACGACGCTGTCGCGGGCAAGCGCGCTCCTACAATGGGTTGCGTCGAGTCAGCCGAGGAACAGCTTGTACGCCGGGTTATTCGTCTCGTCCCAATACGGATAGCCAATCTCCTCCAGCGCCTTGGGCACCAGGTGCCGCTCTTCCTCAGGCACTACCAAGCCTGCGACAACCCGGCCATCCGCCGCGCCGTGGTTGCGGTAGTGGAACATCGAGATATTCCACTTCCCGCCCAGCTTATTCAGGAAGTTGAACAGCGCTCCCGGCCGCTCCGGGAATTCGAAGCGCAGCACCACTTCATCGCTGACCCGCTCCGAATGCCCGCCCACCATGTGCCGCAAATGCAGCTTGGCCAGTTCGTTGTCGGTCAGGTCCAGCACCGGGAAACCCTGCTCTGTGAGGCTGGCGATCAGCGCCTTGCGCGGGTCGTTCTCGGGGTGGGTCTGCACGCCGACGAAGATGTGCGCCTCGCGGTCGGTGTGGTAGCGGTAGTTGAATTCGGTGATCTGACGCTTGCCCACGGCCTCGCAGAAAGCCTTGAAACTGCCCGGCTGCTCGGGAATGGTCACGGCAATGATCGCTTCGCGGCCTTCGCCCAGCTCGGCACGCTCGGCGACGTGACGCAGGCGGTCGAAGTTGACGTTGGCGCCGGATTCGATGGCTACCAGGGTCTGCCCGGTCACGCCGTACTGCTCGACGTACTTCTTGATCCCGGCCGCGCCCAGGGCGCCGGCAGGTTCGGTGATCGAGCGGGTATCGTCGTAGATGTCCTTGATCGCGGCGCAGATTTCATCGGTGCTGACGGTAATCACTTCATCGACGTAATCCTTGCAGATGTCGAAGGTGTGCTGGCCGATCTGCGCCACCGCCACGCCATCGGCAAACAGCCCGACCTGCTGCAGCACCACGCGCTCGCCGTAGGCCATGGCCTGTTGCAGGCAGTTGGAGTCGTCCGGTTCGACGCCGATCACCTTGATTTCCGGCCGCAGGTACTTCACGTAGGCCGCGATGCCCGCGATCAGCCCGCCGCCGCCCACCGGCACGAAGATCGCGTCCAGTTTGCCCGGGTGCTGACGCAGGATTTCCATCGCCACCGTGCCCTGGCCGGCGATGGTGTCCGGATCATCATAAGGGTGGATATAGACGTAGCCCTTTTCCTCGACCAGCTTCAGAGAATGCGCCAAAGCTTCAGGGAAAGAGTCCCCATGCAGCACCACTTTCCCGCCACGCGAACGCACGCCTTCGACCTTGATCTCCGGGGTGGTCTTGGGCATGACGATGGTCGCCTTGATCCCCAGCTTCTTCGCTGCCAGCGCCAGGCCCTGGGCGTGGTTACCCGCCGAGGCCGTGACCACGCCCCGTGACAGTTCCTCTGCGCTCAACTGCGCCAGCTTGTTGTAGGCGCCGCGGATCTTGAAGGAGAACACCGGTTGCAGGTCTTCGCGCTTGAGCAACACCTGGTTGCCGAGCCGCTCGGACAACTGGCGGGCGCCCTGCAGCGGGGTTTCCACGGCGACGTCGTAGACGCGGGAGGTGAGGATTTTCTTGACGTAGTGTTGCAGCAGGTCGCCCTGGACCATTGCGCTGTCGAGCATCTGGTTCATCGCGTCGTCCTCGCCAGGCAGGCGGCGATCAGGCGAGCGGCAACGAGGGCGAGGGAAGGGCGGATGATGAGCATGTCTGACTCCTGGTTTCGCGTTTTTTGGCCCGGGAGACAGAAAGAAAAAACCCGCCTCTAGGGCGGGTTGGGTGCAAACGTCGGCTAACCCGCCATGACTGGAATGGCGGTAATAATTCGTTGGCCGAGGTTGTGCAGGAATTCGTTCATGGACCGAAGACTATTGTGAGCGGATGTTGCACGTCAAGAGGCAAGTACTTCAGTCCCCGTAGCAGCACGGCTTGCCGGCGGGAGCGGTGCGTCAGTCAAAGATGCGGCGCCTGATACTCCGCTCCCGCCGGCAAGCCGTGCTGCTACGAAGGATTTTTTCGGCAGGGGGGAAAACTTTCACTGACTCAGTTCGTCTAGTATTCAACAAGCCTTCATGCATCCGTCATGCAGGCGCTTTAGGGTGAAATACACCGACAGACAGGAAACAGCCACGAGGGCACAGGAAATGGACGATTATCAAGAAGAACTGCTGGAATTTCGCGCTAACGAACTCGATCCGCTGGAACCGGCGGACGACGCCACCGAGCTTTAAGCTCGATCAGGGCACATGACGCTGGCTGCGACGAAACTCCCCGGGAGTCTGGCCGTTCCAGCGCTTGAAGGCCCGCTGAAAGGCTTCGGCTGAAGCGAACCCCAACAGGTAGGCGATTTCGCCAAAGGCCAGTTCCGTATCCCGGATGTAGGTCATGGCCAGATCCCTGCGGGTATCATTGAGGATCGCACGAAACTGCGTGCCTTCCTCGACCAGCTTGCGACGCAAGGTCCAGGCCGGCAGTTTCAGCCGCGCAGCCACCTCATCCAGGCCCGGCTCCCGGCCACCACTCATCAATGGTCCCAGCAACTGAGTGATACGTTCACGCAGGCTGCGGGTGCGCGTGAGCTGTTCCAGCTCCCTTTCACACAACTCAAGCAGATGACGCCAGGTGCCCGGTACGTGATCGGGGTTGCGCAGGCTCAAGCTGTGCTGGCTCAGGCGCAACTGATTGACCCCGGCGCCAAAGCCTGGCGGTTGCTCGCTCAAGCCTGCATAGGCCGCCGAGTAGGCGGGCGCCGGAAACTCGATTTCGATGCGCTCGGCGATCACCGCAGTGCCGGCCAGTATCGAAAGCTGGTGCAGCCAGCCGGACAGAATCGAGTCCACCACGAAGCGGTTGTAGTCGTTGTACGGGCTGATGGAATAGAAGCGCAGCCAGGCGCCGCGGCTGTCTTCGTGAAAGCTCGATTGTCCGCGATAGTTGGCGCCATACAGCGGCTCGAAACGCATCAGCGTACGCGCCGCTTCCCGCACGGTGGGCGCCTGTGCTGCGGTGATTCCGGCGAGCCCTGCGTGGGCCAGGCGGCTGCAAAGGCCCATGCGCAGACCCAGTGCCGGCTCGCCGGTCAACTGAATCGCGGCGTGGCCCAGGCGCATGTAGCGCGGGATCGACAACCGTGCCCCGACCTGCGCTAGCCGTGCAGCATCCAGCCCGTATTGCTCAAGCAGTGGGAGAGGGTCGTGCCCGGTATCTCGCACGGCATCGGCCAGGCTGTGGACGAAACCCACCGAGAGATCGCCCAGCCGTACCCCAGGTGCGCCCATGGTTTACAGCCAGAGGTTTATCAGGCGCGCCCCGTGGCCGGGTTTGGCGCCCTTGAGCGCGGCGCTGATGGATTGTTCGGCGATGCTCTGGCCGTTGCGGCTGGCAAAGCTGTGACCGGCGCTGCCCTGGTCCCAGAACTGCCCGCGCATGAACACGCTGATGCCCGCGCGGGCGTTGCTGGTCGGTGCCAGCGCCAGGCGCTGCCAGGCCTGGCCTTCGGTCAAGGGTTGTGGCCCCAGATCGAGTTCGGCGGCCAGTGCCTGATGTTTGCCGCCTCGCCAGGGTTGGGACCAGCTGCCATTGCCCGCGACGAAAGCCGGCACGGCGATCAGCTCGGCACCGCTCTCGTTCAGGCGTGTGTAGTTTTGCGGGTACCAGCTGTCGGTGCCGATCAGGATGCCCAGGCGGCCGGCCGGTGTGTCGATCACAGTGAGCGTCTCGTCCTTGCCGGAGCGGATGTACCCGCGCTGGTACCAGCTTGGAAACAGCTGGCGCTGGGGCTGGCCGATGGGCAGTCCATCGCGACCGAATACGACGCTTGAGTTGTAGAGCGCACCGGTGCCGACTTTCAGCTCACCGTCCTGCACTTCGGGGTTGGGCAGCACGATGGAGCCCGCCACCAGGGTCACGCCGAATTCACGGGCCAGCCCGCCGAACACCGTCTGGTAATCGCGGGCCATGCTGCGGGATTTCATGCGCAGGTGGATGTCGTCCATGCGGTTCTCGCCACGGGCGTGAAACATCGCATCAAGAAACAGCAGCGGGTTGCTGAACGCCAGCCAGTTCATGGCTTCTTCGATGGTGGTCGACTGGTAGAACTGGGATTTTTCATCCACTGCGAACAGCCAGGTGCCGACATGCTCGGGCAGCACTACGATGGTTTTTGCGTTGATCAGCCCGTCATCCCGGGCCTGCTGCAGGTACGCCGCCAGCTTGCGGTGCAGGCGCTTGACGCTCGAATAATCGGACGCGAACAGCTCGGGCTGGATGCCCAGCAGGTTGCCGTTGTCGGCAGGTTCGCCGTCGTTGACCACCAGCTGGATGCGCAAATCGGTGAGGTAATGCCCGACATGCCGCTTGCTGGTCCACAGGCCGTAGCTGACCAGCAGGATGAGCAGCACGGTGAGGGCGAGTGAGCCGAGAACTTTGCGCATGTGGGGTGAAAGCAGACCTGAACGAGATGTTGAATGTGCGTGGCGCAAGCTGATGGCGACACCGCTGGCTGCGCCATTCTGGCATCAGCGCCGGGGTAAGGGAAATCCGACAGCGGCGCGCCAGGCTGAACGCTGCGTCGAAACCTGACCCGGCAGTTTCGACACGCGCTTGAAAGTGTCGGATGGCCATCCAGAAACGACATGAAAAATGTCGCATCCAGTCCATTTTACAGCGCTATCAGACTACAGATTCATTGCAGTCGCGGCGTATTGTGCCCGGGCTTTTGCATGCCGTGCGCTTGTCGCAATGACTGATCGAAGTGGACCAATTGTTTGATCCTGTTGCTTTGGAGAAGGGGGCCGTAAGGATAGCCAGGTAAGTATGAAGTTCGCCTGACGGTCAGTCGGCGCCCCGTCAAATACAGAGAATAACAACAATGAACAGCCTGGATTCCACCACCCCCGGCAGCCAGTTGGCGCAAGGGTTCAAGCCCCGCCACGTGACCATGCTCTCTATCGCCGGCATCATCGGCGCGGGTCTGTTCGTTGGCTCCGGCCACGCGATCGCCGCCGCCGGCCCCGCCACTATCCTGGCCTACATCTTTTCCGGATTGCTGGTCGTGCTGGTGATGCGCATGCTCGGCGAAATGGCCGTCGCCCGGCCCGACACCGGTTCCTTTTCCACCTACGCCGACCAGGCCATCGGCCGTTGGGCAGGCTTCACCATCGGCTGGCTCTACTGGTGGTTCTGGGTACTGGTCATTCCCATCGAAGCGCTGGCGGCAGGGCATGTGCTCAACGCCTGGTTTCCTGCGGTAGACGCCTGGCTGTTCGCGCTGCTGTCGATTGTCGCGCTGATGGCCACCAACCTGTTCAGTGTCGCCAAGTACGGCGAATTCGAATTCTGGTTCGCGATGATCAAGGTGACAGCGATCATCGCCTTCATCGGCCTGGGTTTTGCGGTGCTGATGGGCTGGGTGCCGGATCATCAGGTCGGCGGCCTTTCCCAGTTGATGAGTGAACACGGCGGCTTTGCGCCCAACGGTGCGTCGGCGGTGGTCGGTGCATTCATCACCATCATGTTCAGTTTCATCGGTACGGAGGCGGTGACCATCGCCGCTGCCGAATCCAGCGACCCGGCGCGCAACATCGCCAAGGCCACGCGGTCGGTGATCTGGCGCATCAGCGTGTTCTACCTGCTGTCGATCATGGTGGTGATTTCCGTGGTGCCGTGGAATGACCCGCTGCTCCCCACGGTCGGCTCCTACCAGCGCGCCCTTGAACTGATGAACATCCCCCATGCCGACCTGCTGGTGGACATGGTGGTGCTGGTCGCGGTGGCGAGCTGCATGAACTCCTCGATCTACATCGCCTCGCGCATGCTCTACTCCCTGGGCCGTCGCGGCGAAGCGCCGACAATCACCAAGGTGACGTCAGCGGTCGGCGTACCACGGGCGTCGGTGATCGCCAGCAGCGTGCTGGGCGTCATCGTCACGGTCATCAGCTATTTCGCACCGGCCGGGCTGTTTCAATTCTTGCTCGCCAGCTCCGGCGCCATCGCCTTGCTGGTCTATCTGGTGATCGCCATTTCCCAGCTGCGCATGCGCAAGCTGCTGTTGCGGCAGAACGTCGAACTGACCTTTCGCATGTGGTTTTTCCCCTGGCTGACCTGGCTGGTCATCGCGTTCATCGTCAGTGCGCTGGGCGTGATGCTGGTGACCCCCGAGCACCGCGCCGAAGTGACCTCCACCATTGGCCTGGCCCTGGTGATTTCCCTGATTGGCATCGTGGTGGCGCGTTCCCATGAGCGAGCGCCGGCCACCCGTGGTGCCACGCGATCAACCCCCGTTCAGGGGCAGGAGGCGCCGTAATGCCGCTGCACAGCGAAAACGCCGGCAAGACCCGGACGACCCAGTCGGTCAGCTTTCTGCTGCTGGACAACTTCACCCTGATTTCACTGGCCTCGGCGGTCGAGCCGCTGCGCATGGCCAATCAGTTGTCGGGGCGCGAGCTGTATCGCTGGCACACCCTGAGCCAGGACGGTAATCAGGTGTGGGCCAGCGATGGCCTGCCCATCACGCCGGATGCGTCCATCGCCCAGGCGCCGGCTTCCGACACGGTGATTGTCTGCGGCGGGGTGGGCATCCAGCGCGCGGTCAGCCGCGAACACATTCACTGGCTGCAGAACCAGGCCCGGCAGTCCCGGCGCCTGGGCGGCATTTGCACCGGCAGTTGGGCACTGGCCAGCGCCGGGCTGCTCAACGGTTTCGAATGCAGTGTGCATTGGGAATGCCTGGCGGCGATGCAGGAAGCCTTCCCGCGGGTGAGCGTCAACACCAGCCTGTTCACCCTGGACCGTGGCCGCTACACCAGCTCCGGTGGCACTGCGCCACTGGACATGATGCTGCACCTGATAGGCCGCGATCACGGCACCGAGCTGACCGCCGCGATTTCCGACATGTTCGTCTACGAGCGCATCCGCAACGAACAGGATCATCAGCGCGTGCCGCTCAAGCACACGCTGGGCACCCACCAGCCCAAGTTGCAGGAAATCGTGCAGTTGATGGAAGCCAACCTCGAAGAGCCCATCGACCTCGACGAGATGGCCGCCTACGTGGACGTTTCCCGACGCCAGTTGGAGCGGCTGTTCCAGAAGTACCTCAATTGCACGCCGTCGCGGTATTACCTCAAGTTACGGCTGATCCGGGCGCGGCAGTTGCTCAAGCAGACGTCCATCTCGATCATCGAGCTGGCGGCCGTGTGCGGTTTCGTCTCCACGCCGCACTTTTCCAAGTGTTACCGGGAATACTTCGGCATTCCGCCACGGGAGGAGCGCATGGGGCCCAGGACCGCCCAGCATGTGGCGCTGGTGCCGGTGCATCATCCCTCGGCGTTGTCGCCGCTGTCCCGGCCGCTGGAGGCACTGGATCAGGCGCGGGAGGAGTCGAGCTTTGCCAGCGTACAGCTTCAATAGAGAGCCGGGCGCTGCACATCAGGATCAATAAGTTGTCACTTTCAGTCATTGAGCGTGACTGAGGGGCTGTTTACTGTCTGCATCATGAGCAGGGCTATAGTTCAAGTCCCTGATTGAAACGACGGGTGTCACAGAACGCCCGCGCCTTCGTGATGAATCTGATGGAGTTTCTATGACAGCCCCTGTGTACCCGCATTTGCTGGCCCCGCTGGATCTGGGTTTCACCACGCTGCGCAACCGCACATTGATGGGCTCGATGCACACCGGCCTTGAGGAGAAGCCTGGTGGTTTCGAGCGCATGGCGGCGTATTTCGCCGAGCGCGCCCGTGGCGGCGTGGGCCTGATGGTCACCGGTGGAGTGGCGCCCAATGTCGAGGGCGGCGTGTATGCAGGCTCCGCCAAGCTGACCACCCCTGAAGAGGCTGAACATCACCGGATCGTGACCAAGGCGGTGCACGAGGCGGGCGGCAAGATCTGCATGCAGATCCTGCACACCGGTCGTTATGCCTACAGCCCCAAGCAGGTGGCACCGAGCGCGATCCAGGCGCCGATCAACCCGTTCAAGCCCAAGGAGCTGGACGAGGAGGGGATCGAGAAGCAGATTCAGGACTTCGTCACCTGCGCGACCCTGGCCCAGACCGCCGAATACGACGGCGTCGAGATCATGGGCTCGGAAGGCTATCTGATCAACCAGTTCCTGGTGGCCCACACCAACCACCGCACCGACCGTTGGGGCGGCAGCTACGAGAACCGCATGCGCCTGCCGGTGGAAATCGTGCGCCGGGTGCGTGAGGCGGTGGGCCGCAATTTCATCATCATCTATCGCCTGTCGATGCTCGATCTGGTCGAGGGTGGCAGCACCTGGGAAGAAGTGGTGCAACTGGCCAAGGCCATCGAGGCCGCTGGCGCCACGCTGATCAACACCGGCATCGGCTGGCACGAGGCGCGGATTCCGACCATCGCCACCAAGGTGCCGCGCGCCGCATTTGCCAAGGTCACGGCGAAGATGCGCGGTTCGGTGTCGATCCCGCTGATCACCACCAACCGGATCAACACCCCGGAAGTCGCCGAGCAGGTCCTGGCCCTGGGCGATGCGGACATGGTGTCCATGGCCCGTCCATTCCTGGCCGACCCCGAGTTCGTCAACAAGGCGGCCGCCGGGCGCAGTGACGAGATCAACACCTGCATCGGCTGCAACCAGGCCTGCCTGGACCACATCTTCGACGGCAAGCTGACCAGTTGCCTGGTCAACCCCCGTGCCTGTCATGAAACCGAACTCAACTACCTGCCGGTCACGCAGTTGAAAAAGATCGCCGTGATCGGCGCCGGGCCTGCGGGACTGGCTGCGGCCACTGTTGCCGCCGAGCGCGGGCATGCGGTGACGCTGTTCGATTCGGCCAGCGAGATTGGCGGCCAGTTCAACGTCGCCAAGCGAGTGCCGGGCAAGGAAGAGTTTTTCGAGACGCTGCGTTACTTCAAACGCAAGTTGGAAACCACGGGCGTCGATGTGCGTTTGAACACCCGGGTTGCGGTCGAGGATCTGCTGGGCAAAGGCTTTGACGAGGTGATTCTGGCCACGGGTATTGCCCCGCGTACTCCGGCGATCCCGGGCATCGACAATCCCAAGGTGCTGAGCTATCTGGACGTGATCCTGGAACGCAAGCCGGTGGGCAAGAGCGTGGCGGTGATCGGCGCGGGCGGTATCGGTTTCGACGTGTCGGAATTCCTCGTGCACCAGGGCGTGGCTACCAGCCTGGATCGCGACGCGTTCTGGGAAGAGTGGGGCATCGACGGCGCGCTGGAGGCTCGCGGCGGCGTGGCGGGGATCAAGCCCCACGGCCACAAGCCTGCGCGACAGGTGTTCCTGTTGCAGCGCAAGACCTCCAAGGTTGGCGACGGCCTGGGCAAGACCACCGGCTGGATTCACCGCGCGGGGCTAAAGAACAAGCACGTACAGATGCTCAACAGCGTCGAGTACCTGAAGATCGACGACGCCGGCTTGTACATCCGCATTGGTGCCGAGGGTGAAGAGAAGCTGCTGCCGGTGGACAACGTGGTGATTTGCGCCGGGCAGGATCCGCTGCGCGAACTCTACGATGGCTTGCAGGCGGCAGGGCAGAGCGTGCATCTGATTGGCGGCGCCGACGTCGCGGCCGAGCTGGATGCCAAGCGCGCGATCAACCAGGGTTCGCGATTGGCGGCAGAGTTGTAAACGTCACACGCATCACCGTAGCAGCACGGCTTGCCGGCGGGGGCGTACTTGAGATCGCCCCCGCCGGCAAGCCGGACTGCTACGGGACTGTGTAGAATTCGTCTTTCTTCGTTTTCCGCTGCCCTCGCCATGCTCCCCCAAGCCCCGCTGCAACCCCTCAACCTGCATTGGCTCACCGCCGCGGGCATCGACGTCGCGATCCTGCGTCTGGACCTGATCGATCCGCTCATCAGCGGCAACAAATGGTTCAAGCTCAAGCACCACCTCGCCGCCGCCAAGCAAGCAGGGGCCAAGGGCATCATCAGCCTGGGCGGCGCGCACTCCAATCACCTGCATGCCCTGGCTGCTGCCGGTCGGCGCTTTGGTTTCGAGACGGTTGGCCTGTTGCGGGGGCACCCGGTTGAAACTCCCACCGTGCTGGACTTGCAAGCGTTCGGGATGCAACTGCACTGGCTGGGTTACGCCGGGTATCGCGCTCGCCATGACGCTGATTTCTGGACGCCGTGGCGCGAGCGTTATCCACAGCTGTACCCGGTGCCGGAGGGCGGCGGCGGGCTGGACGGTGCGTTGGGCTGTGGGGAGATCGTCAGTCAGGCGCGCAGCCAATTGAGCGCGCTGGGCTGGGACGATTACCACGGCTGGTGGCTGGCCTGCGGCACGGGCACCACGTTGGCCGGGCTGGTGCTGGCCGAAGCTGGCCAACGCAGGGTCTACGGCGCGATGGCGGTGCCTGCCGACCATGGCGTGGATGTCAATGTGATGGGCATTCTGGGTATCGACAAGGGCGGCTACCAGCTGTTGGACGCCAGCCGCGGCGGGTTCGCGAAAATCGATCCGCAGCTGCTCGCATTCATCGCCGCCAGCGAGCACGAGAGCGGCGTGCCCCTTGAACCGTTGTACACCGGCAAGGCCTTGCTGGCGCTGTTCCAGGCGGTCCAGGCCGGGACGATTGCGAGAGGCACGCGGTTGATCTTCGTCCACACCGGCGGGTTGCAAGGCAAACGGGCCATCTGCGCTTGACGTCACCTCACAGCCCTGTGAAACGTCACTGACACCGGAACACCCTGTGGGAGCGGGCTTGCCCGCGAATGCGGTGGGCCAATGGCACCTGTTTCGCCTGACACTACGCCTTCGCGGGCAAGCCCGCTCCCACAGGGTTACAGTGACCGGATAGATTGCATTGGCATGAATCCTGCGGACTAGACACCCCGACAGGTCGGTCCTGAGTATGTCGGCGACACTTTTGGAGTCAGGCGGCTCGGGCGCTGTACCGATAATCGGGTATTCACTACGCACGCCGAGGTTTGCATGACCACTCCAGCCATCGAGCAGGTCGACCCTGCCACTTTGAGAAAAGTCATCGTTGCGGCGAGCATCGGCAATTTTGTCGAATGGTTCGACTTCGCGGTCTACGGTTTTCTCGCCACCACCATCGCCCAGGAGTTCTTTCCCAGCGGCGATGCCAGCGCGGCATTGCTCAAGACCTTCGCCGTGTTTGCCGTGGCCTTCGCCTTTCGGCCCTTGGGCGGGCTGTTCTTCGGCATGCTCGGTGACAAGATCGGCCGCAAGCGCACCCTGGCCTTCACCATCCTGCTGATGGCCGGGGCGACCACCATCATCGGCCTGTTGCCCACCTACGCCGCAATCGGGGTGATGGCGCCGATCCTGCTGACCATCATTCGCTGTGCCCAGGGCTTCTCCGCAGGCGGCGAATACGCCGGGGCCTGCGCCTACCTCATGGAGCACGCGCCGCGGGGCAAACGCGCCTGGTACGGCAGTTTCGTGCCGGTTTCGACCTTCGCCGCCTTTGCCTCTGCGGCGATCTTTGCCTACGCCCTGGAGGCCTCGCTCTCCACCGAAGCCATGAGCACCTGGGGCTGGCGCGTGCCGTTCCTGGTGGCTGCGCCGCTGGGGTTGGTCGGCCTGTACCTGCGCTGGAAGCTGGACGAAACCCCGGCGTTCCAGGCCGTCGCCGACGAGGATGCCGTGGCCCATTCGCCGCTCAGGGAAACCCTGCGCAACCACGGCGGTGCGATCTGTGCCCTGGGTGCGTTCATCTCGCTGACGGCGCTGTCGTTCTACATGTTCACCACCTACTTCGCGACGTACCTGCAGGTGGTGGGCGGCCTGAGCCGGGCCACGGCCTTGCTGGTGTCGCTGATCGCGTTGTTGTTCGCCGCCGCGATGTGCCCGGTGGCGGGCGCGTTTTCCGACAAGGTCGGGCGCCGGGCTACAGTGGTCACCGCCTGCGTCCTGCTGGCGGTGATGGTGTATCCGTCGTTCCTGATGGCCAGTTCCGGATCGTTCACAGGCTCGATCATCGGCGTGATGTTGCTGGCCACAGGGGCGGTGCTGTGCAACGTGGTGACGGCGGCGTTGTTGTCGGAGACCTTCCCGACCCGCACGCGCTACACCGCCTCGGCGATCACCTACAACATGGCATACACGATTTTCGGCGGCACCGCGCCGCTGATGGCGACCTGGCTGATCGGCGCCACCGGCAGCAACCTGGCGCCTGCGTTCTACCTGATTCTGGTGGCGCTGCTGGGGCTGGCAGGTGGCCTGGCGTTGAGGGAGACGTCGAAGGTTTCGCTGGATGAGGTCGAAAGTCTCGCCCATTCGCCAAGCGCTGCGCGTTCAGTGGCGTAACGCAGGCTTGTAGGAGCGCGCTTGCCCAGACCGATAGCCACCTCACATTGTTGTAACAAAACGTGGCACTGGCGCCCCAAAAAATGGCACATTGACTGCCCCTTGTGCCGCCGACATCTTTTGAAACCATCTCGCGCGCGGCATCTCAATCGTTCGATGGATGAACCTGATGGCCGTCACCAGCCCTTCGACCGCGACCGCCGCGGCCCCTCAAACCAGTCCGCTGGTCATGCGCATCATCGGTGCCGTGGCGCTGGCGCATTTGCTCAATGACCTGATCCAGTCGATCCTGCCGTCGATCTACCCGATGCTCAAGGCCTCCTACGGCCTGAGCTTCACCCAGGTCGGCCTGATCACCCTGACGTTCCAAGTCACCGCCTCCCTGCTGCAGCCGTGGGTTGGTTACTACACCGACCGTCACCCCAACCCGCTGGTGCTGCCGGTGGGTTCGCTGTGCATCCTGGGCGGTGTGCTGATGCTCGCCACCGTGGGCAGTTTCCCCTTGATCCTGCTGGCGGCGGGGCTGATTGGCATCGGTTCCTCGACCTTCCACCCTGAGGCCTCGCGGATTGCGCGGCTGGCCTCCGGCGGGCGCTTTGGCCTGGCGCAATCGAGCTTCCAGGTGGGCGGCAACAGTGGTTCGGCGATTGGTCCGTTGCTGGCGGCGGCGATCATCATTCCGTTCGGTCAGGGCCACATCGCGTACTTCGCCCTGATCGCACTGTTCTCGGTGGGCCTGCTGTACGCCATCAGCCGCTGGTACAAGAAGCACCTGGCGCTGTTCAAGCTCAAGGCCGGCCAGGCTGCGACCCACGGCCTGTCCAAAGGCCGCGTCACCAGTGCGTTGGTGGTGCTGGCGCTGCTGGTGTTCTCCAAGTATTTCTACATGGCCAGTTTCACCAGCTACTTCACCTTCTTCCTGATCGACAAATTCCAACTGTCGGTGGCCAGCTCGCAACTGCACCTGTTCATGTTCCTGGCGGCGGTGGCGGCGGGCACCTTCTTTGGCGGACCGATTGGCGACAAGATCGGGCGCAAGGCGGTGATCTGGTTCTCGATCCTGGGGGTCGCCCCGTTCACCATCGCGCTGCCCTACGCCGACCTGTTCTGGACCAGCGTGTTGAGCGTGATCGTCGGTTTCATCCTGGCGTCGGCGTTTTCGGCCATCGTCGTGTATGCGCAGGAGCTTGTGCCAGGCAACGTCGGCATGATCGCCGGGATCTTCTTCGGCCTGATGTTCGGCTTCGGCGGCATCGGCGCGGCGCTGCTCGGGCATCTGGCTGACCTCTACGGTATCGTCTACGTCTACACCCTGTGCTCGTTCCTGCCGCTGTTCGGGGTGCTGGCGATTCTGCTGCCGCGCACCAAACCCAAACCTTCCGTACGAACCTGAACCTGAACCTGACCTTCATGCTGACAGCGTTTCTGATCTTTCTGGCCACCATCACCCTGGTGATCTGGCAACCCAAGGGGCTGGGCGTCGGCTGGAGTGCGACCTTCGGGGCGGTACTGGCCTTGCTGTTCGGCGTGGTGCACCTCTCGGACATCCCGCAGGTCTGGCACATCATCTGGAACGCGACCGGCACCTTCATCGCGCTGATCATCATCAGCCTGTTGCTCGATGAGGCCGGTTTCTTCAACTGGTCGGCGCTGCATGTGGCGCGATGGGGCAGGGGCCGGGGGCGCTGGCTGTTTGCGTTCATCGTGCTACTGGGGGCGCTGGTTTCGGCGCTGTTCGCCAACGATGGTGCGGCGCTGATCCTCACGCCCATCGTCATGTCGATGCTGCTGGCACTGCGTTTCTCCAAGGCGACCACCCTAGCGTTCGTCATGGCTGCCGGGTTCATCGCAGATACCGCCAGCCTGCCGCTGGTGGTGTCGAACCTGGTGAACATCGTTTCTGCGGACTATTTCGGCATTGGCTTCAACCGCTATGCCTCGGTCATGGTGCCGGTGAACCTGGTCAGCGTGGCGGCGACGCTGCTGGTGCTGCTGCTGTTCTTCCGCCGCGACATTCCCAAGACCTTCGACGCCTCGCAACTGGCCGACCCTGTTTCGGCCATTCACGACCGTGCGACCTTCATCGCCGGTTGGTGGGTGCTGGGGATTCTGCTGGTGGGCTGCTTTGCCCTGGAGCCGCTGGGCATTCCCATCAGCGCGATCTCCGCCGTGTGCGCGGCGATCCTGCTGGGCATCGCTGCCAAGGGCCACAAGATTTCCACGCGCAAGGTGATGAAAGAAGCGCCGTGGCAGATCGTGATTTTCTCCCTGGGCATGTACCTGGTGGTCTACGGGCTGCGCAACGAGGGCATGACCACCTATCTGGCCGGCTGGCTGGATCGCTTTGCCGAGCACGGGCTGTGGGGCGCGGCCATGGGCACCGGGGTGCTGACGGCGCTGCTGTCGTCGGTGATGAACAACCTGCCGACGGTGCTGATCGGGCTGCTCTCCATCGACGCAAGCCAGGCCCACGGGCCGTTGCAGGAGGCGATGATCTACGCCAACGTCATCGGCAGCGACCTCGGGCCGAAGATCACGCCGATCGGCAGCCTGGCGACCTTGCTCTGGTTGCATGTGCTGGCGCGCAAGGGCGTGAGCATCGGCTGGGGTTATTACTTCCGGGTCGGCATCGTGCTGACCTTGCCGGTGCTGCTCATCACACTGGCGGCGCTGGTACTGCGGTTGAGTCTGTAGCAGGGGCTCGGTCGGCAACGGCGGGCCACTGATCCGGGACCAGAAACACTCGCTGGGCCTCTTCCCAATGGCCGTCGGGATGCGGCGTGAGGCGTACCAGAAGTTGCGCCGGTGATCTGGGTTCGAGTTGTTGCAGCCACTGGGCGAACACCTCGCTGCTCCACGGCAGGTCGTCGCGCGATGGCCCCAACCAGGCGTGGCGGGGCAACTGTTGCCAGCGTGCGGACGGGTGTTGCGCGGCGAAGCGGGGCCAGTCCTTGTGATGCAGCCACTGCCCGCGCAGATGATCGGGGTGGGCACCTTCGGGCGGTTGCGGGCTATCGCACCACGGGTAGAACAGATAACCGCCCAGCCACAATTCGGCACTGAAGGATTCGATGCCCAGTGCTGCCAGTGCCTGACGGCTTTCCTCGCGCGCCGAGATCGGCAACTGATGCTGGTTCAGGTGCGCCAGTTTCAGATCCAGCCGGTCATGGCTGCCGGGGCCGAACCAGTGGGCGCTGTCCCGGCCATCGGCGCCGGCCAGGCCCAAATAGAACTTGATCGCCAGTTCCACATGATGGATGCCGTCACGGTCACGCAGCAGCATGTCCAGCTCGCCCAGGGTCTGGCCTTCGGCGCGGATTGGCAGGTTGGCGGCGAGCATCTCAACGCCCGGCGCGTGGGTGATCGCGAACTGCCAGAGGCGTTCGTAATACAGCCCCAGGCGGCGGATCGAGCTGCGCGACAGCCATTGGAGCAGGGCGCTGTTGTCCTGATCCAGAGCGTGCAGGAACGCCTCCAGCGCCTGAGGCTGCGTGACCCAGTCACTGGCGCTGAGCGGGTGGCGCTGCGGCCATTGAGTGGTGGCCAGCATCGGCGGCGAGAGAATGACCCAGGCCAGATCCCGCACCTGGGGCGTGCGCAGTTGGTGGGGCAGGGGGGAGAGGGTAGGGAATGGGTTCATCTGCAGAGGATAGCAGCCACCTCCGGTACGTTTTGGGCTACAACCCTGGTCCCGTAGCAGCACGGCTTGCCGGCGGGGACGTATTCAAGATCGCTCCCGCGGGCAAGCCCTGCTGCTACGGGGATTGCAACGGATTCAGGCATCATTTGCCGCTATCGACCCCATCGCCCATAATCGCTTTCTTTACACGTATCGACCCTGCGGGAGCCCCATGGAGCAATTTCGTAATATCGGCATCATCGGTCGCCTGGGCAGTTCCCAGGTGCTGGAGACCGTCCGCCGACTCAAGAAATTCCTGATGTCGCGGCACCTGCATGTGATCCTCGAAGACACCATCGCCGAAGTCCTGCCTGGCCACGGCCTGCAGACGTCCTCGCGCAAGATGCTGGGCGAGGTCTGCGACATGGTCATCGTGGTCGGCGGCGACGGTAGCCTGCTGGGCGCGGCCCGGGCGCTGGCCAAGCACAACGTGCCGGTGCTGGGGATCAACCGCGGCAGCCTGGGCTTTCTGACCGACATCCGCCCCGACGAGCTGGAAGTGAAGGTCGCCGAGGTGCTGGACGGTCACTACCTGGTGGAAAACCGCTTCCTGCTCCAGGCCGAAGTGCGCCGCCACGGCGAAGCCATCGGCCAGGGCGACGCGCTCAACGACGTGGTGCTGCACCCCGGCAAATCCACGCGCATGATCGAATTCGAGATCTACATCGACGGCCAGTTCGTCTGCAGCCAGAAGGCCGACGGGCTTATTGTGGCCACGCCGACCGGCTCCACGGCCTATGCGCTGTCGGCGGGCGGGCCGATCATGCACCCCAAACTGGACGCCATCGTCATCGTGCCGATGTATCCGCACACACTTTCTGGCCGGCCAATTGTCGTCGACGGCAACAGTGAGCTGAAAATCGTTGTCTCAAAGGACATGACGATTTATCCACAGGTCTCCTGCGATGGACAAAACCACTTCACCTGCGCACCGGGTGACACCGTGACGGTCAAGAAAAAGCCCCAGAAACTGCGCCTGATCCACCCGCTCGACCACAACTACTACGAAGTCTGCCGGACCAAACTCGGTTGGGGCAGTCGGCTCGGCGGCGGGAGCGACTGATGCTCGATCCCGCGCGTAGCTACGATCTGATCGGTGACGTGCATGGATGTGCCCAGACCCTTGAGCACTTGCTCGACACCCTTGGTTACCGTTTTCAGGCCGGCGTATGGCGCCACCCTGAACGCATCGCCCTGTTCCTGGGCGACATCATCGACCGCGGCCCGCGGATTCGCGAGGCGCTGCACATCGTTCACGACATGGTCGTGGCCGGTCACGCGTTCTGCATCATGGGCAACCATGAGTTCAACGCCCTGGGCTGGGAAACCCCTGCGCCGCCCGAGAGCGGCAAACAGTTCGTGCGCGAACACACGCCGCGCCATGCCCGCCTGCTCGGCGAAACGCTGGCGCAGTTCGACCAGCACCCCGGCGACTGGAAAGATTTCCTCAACTGGTTCTACGAGCTGCCGCTGTTCATCGACGCCGAACGTTTCCGGCTGGTGCACGCCTGCTGGGACGCCAGCCTGATCGAACCGCTGCGCAGCGCCCATGGCGACGGCCGCATCGACCAGCATTTCGTCCAGGCCTCGGCGCTGCCGGGCAGTTTCGCCAGCGCGGTGTTCGACCGTCTGCTGCGCGGCACCGACATGCGCCTGCCCCACGGCATGACGCTGACCGGCGGTGACGGCCTGACGCGGGCCTCGTTCCGTACCAAATTCTGGGAAGACGACCCGCAGACCTACGGCGATGTAGTGTTCCAGCCCGACGCGCTGCCGGAGCCGGTGGCCAAGCGGCCGCTCTCGGACACCGAGAAAAACGCGCTGCTGCGCTATGGCATCGACCAGCCGTTGCTGTTCGTCGGCCATTACTGGCGCAGCGGCGTTCCCGCGCCGATCCGCCCCAACCTTGCGTGCCTGGACTACAGCGCGGTGCTGTACGGCAAGCTGGTGGCCTACCGCCTGGATCAGGAAAGCGTCATCGATCCGGGCAAGTTCGTCTGGGTTGACGTCAAGCGCCCGGAGACGGCCCAGTGAAGCCGGTCGTGGCATTACGGTTGCCCCTCAACACCGACCTGAACGGCTTCGTCGAATTGCTCCGGCGCCTCAACGTGCCCCATCGGGTCAGCGAGGAGGCCGGCGAGCAAGTGCTCTGGGTGCCGGACGCAGGCACGCTGGTCGCGGATATCGGCGAGCTTTATCGGCAATATCCCCAGGGTGATCCCACGGCGCAGTTGCCCCCGGGCCGGGAGCTTGTGGCGAGCAGCCGGCCCAGCCCCCTGATGCAGGTGCGCAGCGCCCCGATGACGGTGGCGATTCTGCTGCTGTGCGCGATCGTTGCCGGCGTCACGCTGCTGGGCGACAACCTCGACGCCCTGAGCTGGCTGACCTTCAACGATTTCCGCGTCAGCGGCAACTACGTCATGTTCACCCCGCTGGACGTGTCGCTGGCGGCGGGGCAGTGGTGGCGGATCATCTCGCCCATGCTGATCCACTTCGGCCTCCTGCACCTGGTGATGAACGCCCTGTGGTTCTGGGAGCTTGGGCGGCGAATCGAAGTGCGCCAGGGCCGCTGGACATTGCTGGGCCTGACCCTGGTGTTCGCAGCGTTTTCCAACTACGTGCAGTATTTCTGGAGCGGCCCGACGCTGTTTGGCGGGCTGTCCGGCGTGCTCTATGCCTTGCTGGGGCATTGCTGGATCTACCAACTGCTGGCGCCCGGCGCGCTCTATCGCCTGCCGCGCGGCACCCTGGGCATGATGCTGATCTGGCTGGTGGTGTGCATGTCCGGCGTGGTCGGGCTGCTGGGGTTTGGCGAGATCGCCAACGGTGCCCATGTCGGCGGCCTGATCGTCGGTTGTGCAACAGGTCTTGTGGGCGGTGCATTAGCGCGCCGTAAACATTAAAATCGCCCGCTTAATTCTGGGAGAACCCAATGTCCTCTTTTGTCGAAATGATCGAAAACATCACCCCGGACATCTACGAAAGCCTGAAACTGGCGGTGGAAATCGGCAAGTGGTCCGATGGCCGCAAGCTGACTCAGGAACAACGTGAGCTGTCGCTGCAGGCGCTGATCGCCTGGGAAGTGCGCAACGTGCCCGAAGAGCAGCGCATCGGCTACATGGGCCCGCAGGAATGTGCCTCCAAGTCGGCGCCGGTGCCGAACATCCTGTTCAAGTCGGATGCCATCCATTGATTGAAATCGGTCGCGGCTCCGTCAACAAAATGTCTGCGCGGCTCGATGCCTCGCGGGTCGAATATGCGTTTCGCCTGGGCGATGCGCAGATCCCGGTCAACCCGCTGATCGGCAAGACCGTGCGCCTGGAATATCTGGGCGCGATCCATTGCAGCCACTGCGGTCGCAAGACCAAGACCAGTTTCAGCCAGGGTTATTGCTACCCCTGCATGCAGAAGCTGGCGCAGTGCGACGTGTGCATCATGAGCCCGGAAAAATGCCACCACGAACACGGCACCTGCCGTGAGCCGAGCTGGGGCGAGCAGTTCTGCATGACCGACCACGTGGTCTACCTGGCCAACTCCTCGGGCGTGAAGGTCGGCATCACCCGCGCCACCCAGTTGCCAACCCGCTGGCTGGACCAGGGTGCAAGCCAGGCGCTGCCCATCGTGCGCGTCTCGACCCGCCAGCAATCGGGCTTCGTCGAAGACCTGTTCCGCAGCCAGGTGGCTGACCGCACCAACTGGCGCGCGCTGCTTAAAGGCGATGCGCCATCGGTTGACCTGACGGCCATTCGTCAGCAATTGTTCGAGTCTTGCGCCCAGGGCATTGCCGATCTGCAGGCGCGTTTCGGGCTGCAGGCGATCCAGTTGCTCGACGACGTGGCGCCCATCGAGATTCAGTACCCGGTCCAGGCGTATCCCGCCAAGATCGTCAGCTTCAACCTGGACAAGGATCCCATCGCCGAAGGCACGTTGCTGGGGATCAAGGGTCAATACCTGATCTTCGACACCGGCGTGATCAACATTCGCAAGTACACGGCCTACCAGCTCGCCGTGCATCACTAAGGACAGCATCATGCGTACCGAACAGCCGAAAATGATCTACCTGAAGGATTACCAGGCGCCTGAGTACCTCATCGACGAGACGCACCTGACCTTCGAATTGTTCGACGACCACACCCTGGTCCACGCGCAACTGGTCATGCGCCGCAACCCGGAACGGGGCCCAGGCCTGCCACCGCTGGTGCTGGATGGCCAACAGCTGGAGCTGCTGTCGGTCAAGCTGGCCGACGTCGATCTGGCATCGGGCGACTACGTCCTGACGCCGGACAACCTGACTGTGCAGCCGGCGACAGAGACTTTCACCCTGGACACCAGCGTGAAGATCCATCCGGAAACCAACACCGCGCTGGAAGGCCTGTACAAGTCCAGCGGCATGTTCTGCACCCAGTGCGAGGCCGAGGGTTTCCGCAAGATCACCTATTACCTCGACCGTCCGGACGTGATGAGCAGCTTCACCACGACCGTGATCGCCGACAAGCAGGACTTCCCGATCCTGCTGTCCAACGGCAACCCGGTTGATGCCGGTCCTTCCGACGACGGCCGTCACTGGATCACCTGGGAAGACCCGTTCAAGAAGCCTGCCTACCTGTTCGCGCTGGTGGCGGGCGACCTGTGGTGCATCGAAGACACCTTCACCACCATGACCGAGCGCAAGGTCACGCTGCGCATTTACGTCGAGCAGGAAAACATCGACAAGTGCCAGCACGCCATGGACAGCCTGAAGAAGTCCATGCGCTGGGACGAGGAGGTCTACGGCCGCGAATACGACCTGGACATCTTCATGATCGTGGCGGTGAACGACTTCAACATGGGCGCCATGGAGAACAAGGGCCTCAACATCTTCAACTCCAGCGCCGTGCTGGCCCGCGCCGAAACCGCGACCGACGCCGCCCACCAGCGCGTCGAAGCCATCGTCGCCCACGAGTATTTCCACAACTGGTCGGGCAACCGCGTGACTTGCCGCGACTGGTTCCAGTTGTCGCTCAAGGAAGGCTTCACCGTATTCCGTGACTCGGGCTTCTCGGCCGACATGAACTCGGCCACGGTCAAGCGCATCCAGGACGTTGCCTACCTGCGCACCCACCAGTTTGCCGAAGACGCCGGCCCCATGGCCCACGCCGTTCGTCCGGACAGCTTCATCGAGATTTCCAACTTCTACACCCTGACCGTGTACGAAAAGGGCTCGGAAGTGGTCGGCATGATCCACACCCTGCTGGGCGCCGATGGCTTCCGCAAGGGCAGCGACCTGTACTTCGAGCGCCATGACGGCCAGGCCGTGACCTGCGACGATTTCGTCAAGGCCATGGAAGACGCCAACGGCATCGACCTGACCCAGTTCAAGCGTTGGTACTCGCAAGCGGGCACGCCACGCCTGAGCGTGACCGATGCCTACGACGCAGCGGCCAAGACCTACAGCCTGACCTTCCGCCAAAGCGCGCCGACCACCCCCGGCCAGCCTGGCGAGGAGAAAAAGCCGTTCGTGATCCCGGTATCCATGGGCCTGCTGGACCCACAGGGCCGCGAAATCGCGTTGCGTCTGCAGGGCGAGTCGTCGGCATCCGGCACTTCGCGGGTGATTTCGGTCACCGAAGCCGAACAGACCTTCACCTTCGTCGATATCGCCGAGCAGCCGCTCCCATCGTTGCTGCGTGGCTTCTCGGCGCCGGTCAAACTGAGCTTCCCGTACAACCGCGACCAGTTGATGTTCCTGATGCAGCACGACAGCGACGGTTTCAACCGTTGGGATGCCGGGCAGCAGTTGTCGGTTCAGGTGTTGCAGGAGCTGATCGCCCAGCATCAGAAGGGCGAGGCTTTGGTGCTGGATCAGCGTCTGATCACGGCGCTCGGTACTGTGCTGGCTGACGAGTCGCTGGATCAGGCCATGGTCGCGGAAATGCTGTCGTTGCCGGGCGAGGCCTACCTCACCGAAATCAGTGAAGTGGCCGATGTCGATGCGATCCATGCTGCCCGCGAGTTCACCCGTCAGCAACTGGCGAACAGCCTGAGCGACGCGCTGTGGAAGCGTTATCAGGCCAACCGCGAGCTGTCGAAAAACACCGCTTACGTCGCCGAGTCCGAGCACTTCGCCCGCCGTGCGTTGCAGAACATTGCCTTGTCCTACCTGATGCTGAGCGGCAAGCCTGAAGTACTGACAGCCGCCATCGACCAGTTCGACATCGCCGACAACATGACCGAGCGCCTGACCGCGCTGGCCGTGCTGGTCAACTCGTCGTTCGAAGACGAGAAGGCCAAGGCACTGGCCGTGTTCGCCGAGAACTTCAAGGACAACGCGCTGGTCATGGATCAGTGGTTCAGCGTCCAGGCGGCCAGCGCCTTGCCGGGCGGTCTGGGCCGCGTGAAAGCGTTGATGCAGCACCCGGCCTTCACCATGAAGAACCCGAACAAGGTGCGCGCACTGATCGGCGCGTTCGCCGGGCAGAACCTCATCAACTTCCATGCGGCGGACGGTTCGGGCTATCGCTTCCTGGCTGATCTGGTCATCGAGCTGAACGGCTTCAACCCGCAGATCGCCTCGCGCCAACTGGCACCGCTGACCCGCTGGCGCAAGTACGACGATAAACGTCAGGGCCTGATGAAGGCCGAGCTGGAGCGCATCCTCGCCTCCGGTCCGCTGTCGCCTGATGTCTATGAAGTGGTGAGCAAGAGTCTGGCGTGATCCACGTCTGACGCAGTGACCAGAGGGCCGCCCGGGCAAACGGGCGGCCCTTTTTTCTGCGCGAATGGTTTGTAGGATCGGTCCGTCAGCGCGCGTTTAGGTTTCACACAGGATCAGTGGGAGAGGGCTGGCAGAACCATCCTGCGTGCGCGTTCATTCTTTACACCCTCTTTGAAACGGTGCGGAGTGGCTGATGAACGGATGTAGAACGCTGGCGGTAATGGGCCTTGCGCTGCTGGTGCAGGATGCAGCCGCCGACGCGAAGGTGACTGAGGAACAGGGCTTTCAACTGGGTCAGGTGGCAGTCAGCCTGGGGTTGGGTCTGCTCAGTGGCCAGGCACAGGAGAAGGTGTACGACACTGATGACGGCAAGAAAATCAGCCAGTTGAACTGGGACCTCAAGCAGATTCCCACACTGCACCTGGGGCTGACTTATGATCCGCTGGACTGGCTGTCCCTCGAAGCCCGGGGCTGGACCCAGATCACCAAGGGCGACGGGCACATGAAGGACTATGACTGGTCGGGCGATGAAGGCGAGAGTTGGAGCGACTATTCCGATCACCCCAACACCCGCGTACAGAAGGCCTGGCAAGCAGAAGTGGCAGCCACCGCCTGGGCGTTGAAGCGCGATGATCTGGCAGTAGGGGTGATGCTGGGTTATCAGCGCACGCAACTAGGCTGGCAGGCTCGCGGTGGTCGTTACGTCTATTCAGAGTACGATTTCCGGGACTCGACCGGGGAGTTTCCACGGGGCGAGAAAGGCGTCAGTTATCAACAGACCTACGACACGCCTTATATCGGGCTGGTCGGCATCTACAACTACCGGGCCTGGACCCTCGAAGGGCGGTTCAAGTACAGCCAGTGGGTCAAGGCCCGGTCATTCGATACGCACCACATGCGCAGCCTGACCGTTGCCGGGAACAACGGCAACACCGGCCAGATGCAGAGCCTGGCGCTGGGTGCGTCTTATCAGGTCAGTCCGCAGCTTGCGGTGAAGGCGGGTGTCGATTATCAGGTGCATGCTGAGGCCAAGGGCAGTACGCGGTATACGGATCTGGAGAGCGGCCAGAGCTACCACTTCGGCGGCAAGTCAGGATCACAGGCGAGCAGGACGGTGTTGTCCAGCCTGGCGGTGGATTATCGGTTCTAGGCAGGGTTCTCCAGGGAGTTGTGGGTGTATCGAGAATCACCGTTCAACACGGATCCGTAGGAGCGCGCTTGCCCGCGATGGCGGTGGGTCAGGCACCTCTGAGGCGTCTGGTCCGGCGCATTCGCGGGCAAGCGCGCTCCTACAAAGACCGGTGCGGAGCATGTGCCGGCGGGGGCGATCTGGAGGGCACCACAGCCAATAAACGAAAAACCACCCGAAGGTGGTTTTTTGAACATCACTCGCCGCGATACACGCAACCGCTGGTGCAGGTCTCGTGGATGCGAATGGCCGACAATTCAGGCAACAAAGGCTTGAGCTCGTTCCAGATCCACTTCACCAGCACTTCGCTGGTCGGGTTTTCCAGGCCTGGAATGTCGTTGAGGTAGTTGTGGTCAAGACGCTCGTACAGCGGCTTGAAGATGGTCTTGATTTCCGAGAAGTCGCGGATCCAGCCAGTATGCGGATCCGGCTCGCCCTGCAGGTAGATCGCTACCCGGAAGGAGTGACCATGCAGTCGGCCGCACTTGTGGCCCTCAGGAACGTGAGGAAGGCGGTGGGCGGATTCGAACGTAAATTCTTTGAAGATTTCCACGGTAGTAAGAGCCTTGAAAAGTGGCGATCGCCAGGGCGATAGATGCAGCCGACGAGTTTACCAGCAAAGGTTTGTCCAGGGGCAGGCAAAACCTGACCGCCTGGTTAGATCAGTGCGTCCATTCGCTCCGAAAGCTTGCCGCTGTCCACCAGGTCGATGAATTCATCACCCAGCCTGCGGCTCTGTTCCATCGCGGTGCGCCAGTAACGCTGGCGCTCCGGGTCCTTGCCCACGAAGCGCTTGAAGTCGCTGCGGTCTGGCAGTTTGCCGAAGGGCAGGGTCGACAGATAATCGGCAGAGGGTGCCAGCAGCACCACATCCTGCAGGCGGTCCAGGTCCCCACGGCGCCACGGCAGGGTCTTGTCGAACCAGCCGGGGATGATTTTGTCGGTGAAATGCGGGTAGAGCACGATGTCGCTGCCGCTGTAGGGCAGGTCCAGGTGATAGTCCAGCAGGCCGCCGTCGCGGAAGGTCCCGGGCCCTGCACCGGGAATGTCCATCACGCCCTGCATCACCATGGGAATCGAACCCGAGGCCAGCAACGCCTGGCGCAGATTGCCGACGTCCAGAGGCAGGCAGCGCGACGGGAAGTCCGTCAGGGCCGACAGTGGTGGCGCCAGGCGGGCATCGTGCATGATCAGGCGTTCGAAGTGCCGGGACAAACGCGCGCGCCCCAGCAGGTTGTTGGCGATCACCGAGCCCAGGCCCAGCCCCAGGCCGCCGCGATGATCCAGCGCCAGCAGCCCGTGGCTCTTCACGATCATGATGTTGAGCCGGTAATAGGGGTTGCTCAACACACTGGCATCGCGGCCCTCAAGCAGGTCGTCGAGCATCTTCACGGAACTGCTGCTGACCTCAGCCATGGTCACGCCCTTGGCGAAGCTCTGCTCGTTGTAGAGCTTGCCCAGCCGCTCGATGCCTTGCACAGGGTCGGGCAGGCAGGCGCTGGCAAACCGCCAGGAACCGATGGACGCACCGATCAGCGAACGCTCGCGCGGGGCCCGTGGCAGCCATTCGCCGAACAGCGCCAGGTCCAGGCCCTGAATCCCCAGTGCCTTGGGGCCGCCTGCGGCGCCGGGAATGATGGCAACGTCCGCTGGCGCGAGGCCTCGGTCGCGAATCCGCGCCATGGCGCGTTTGCCGGCCTTGATCGTCAGTGCGCGGGATTTGATCTGAATCGCGCTCATGTGTACTCCGTGGTTGAGCAGGCGTTGATTATATCCACTGGTCAGTGCTCAAGGGCGAACCAGATCCCTGACCAGGGTGATGGCAGGTGGCCAGAGAATTCAGCTTCAATTAAGTTCGGATGTTTATCGTGAATTCCGTAAACACGCTGAACCCAAAACGGAGAAACACCATGAAGACCTTTACTGCCTTTTTCACTGCTGCTGCCCTCGCCGTCACCGCCGGTTACGTTCAAGCCAAGGATCTTGGCCCGGATCAGGCGCTCAAGCTGCGCGATGCAGGTACTATTCAGTCTTTCGAGAAACTCAATGCTGCGGCGCTGGCCAAACACCCCAATGCCACCATTACCGACACCGAGCTGGAAGAGCACTATGGCAAGTACGTTTATCAGGTCGACCTGCGCGACGCCCAGGGTGTCGAATGGGATGTCGAAGTTGACGCTGTCAGCGGCCAGGTACTCAAGGATCATCAGGACAAGTGATGATCGCCAGTAAGCGTCCCGCCGAGTGCCTCGTTTATTGCGTGCTCGCAAGCTGCGTGGTCCTGGCTTCGGCCGTCTGCACGGCGCGGGACCTGAATCAGGACCAGGCGCTGGAGCTTCGGCGCAAGGGCGTGATCCTGCCGCTGGAGCAGTTCATCGAACAGGCACTGGGACGCTATCCCGGCTCCAGGTTGCTGGAGGCGGAGCTGGAAGAGAAACATGATCGGCTGGTCTACGAGATCGAGCTGTTGACGGTGGATCACGTGGTTCGCGAATTGAAATTCGATGCCCGTGACAGCCGCTTGCTGGAAGACAAGGAAGATGATTGATGCGTCTGCTATTGGTTGAAGACAACGTACCCCTGGCCGATGAGCTGGTCGGCACTCTGAACCGGCAGGGGTACGCGGTTGACTGGCTCGCCGATGGCCGCGACGCGATTCACCAGGGGGCTAGCGAGCCCTATGACCTGATCGTGCTGGACCTCGGTCTGCCCGGCGTCCCGGGGCTTGAGGTGCTGCAGAAGTGGCGCGCCGGGGGCCTGTCGACGCCGGTGCTGATCCTCACCGCCCGGGGTTCCTGGGCCGAGCGCATCGAAGGCCTCAAGGCCGGTGCCGATGATTACCTGACCAAACCCTTTCACCCCGAAGAACTGCAATTGCGTATCCAGGCGTTGCTGCGCCGCGCCCGTGGCCTTGCCAATCAGCCGACGCTGGAGTCTGCCGGCCTTCACCTGGACGAAGGTCGACAGTGCGTCACCCGCGAGGGCGAAGAGATTCAGCTCACCGCCGCCGAGTTCCGCCTGCTGCGCTACTTCATGCTGCACCCTGAACAGATCCTCTCCAAGAGCCATTTGGCCGAGCATCTGTACGACGGCGAAAACGAACGCGACTCCAACGTCATCGAAGTCCACGTCAACCATCTGCGCCGCAAGCTTGGGCGCGGCGTCGTCGAGACCCGGCGCGGCCAGGGCTACCGGTTCGGCGGGGCAGGGGGGTGAGATCCATCCAGCGGCGCCTGAGCCTGGGCCTTGTCAGCGTGCTGCTCATCATCGGCCTGGTGCTGGCGCAGATCAGCCTGTGGCTGTTTGAGGTCGGCCTGCAACGCTACCTCGAATCCGGCCTGCGCAATGACAGCGAACTGCTGCTGGTGGCTATCGTTCGAGGGCCCAACGGTCTGCAACTGGACGAGCATCGCCTGTCGCCGGGCTATCAGCGGCCGTATTCGGGTCACTACTTTCGCATCGACTTCGACGGCGGCCACTGGCGTTCGCGCTCGCTGTGGGATCTTGAACTGCCACAGCCCGAGCAGCCTGGCCTGCATGCCGACCTGAAGCTTGAGAAGAGCAGGCAGTCGCTGCTGGTGCTGCACAGCGAGTACCGCAAGTTCGGCCAGAAGATTTCCATTACTGTCGCCCAGGATTACTCGCCGGTGAAGGCGAGTTTTGCGCTGGTTCAGCGAATCGGCCTGGCCCTGGGCCTGGCGGGACTGATCCTGATTCTGGTGCTCCAGCGAATGACCGTGCGCCGTGCTCTGCGCCCGCTGGATACGGCCCGCGAGCAGATTCAGCAACTGCAACAGGGCCAGCGATCCCAGCTCGACGAACAGGTGCCCCTTGAACTTGAGCCGCTGGTGGCGCAGATCAACCACCTGCTGGCCCACACCGAGGACAGCCTCAAGCGCTCACGCAACGCGTTGGGCAATCTGGGGCATGCCCTCAAGACACCGCTGGCCGTACTGTTGAGTCTGGCCGAAGGTCAGAAGCTTCAAGCCCACCCGCAACTGCGCGCCACGCTGCGTGAGCAACTGACACACATTCAGCAGCGGCTGGAACGCGAACTCAACCGCGCTCGTCTTTCGGGCGATGCCTTGCCGGGGGGGCGTTTCGAGGCTGATGTCGAGTTGACGGGTTTGTTCTCGACCTTGCGCATGGTGCACGGCGAACACCTGGAGCTGAACAATCACGTCACGCCGGGGCTGGTCCTGCCCTGGGATCGGGAAGACATTCTCGAGATGCTGGGCAACCTGCTGGACAACGCCTGCAAGTGGGCCGACAGCAGCGTCTGCCTGTGCATCACTCAGGAGGAGAACGGCTTCTGTCTGCTGATCGACGATGACGGTCCGGGTATTCCCGTCGAGCGACGCGAGGATGTGCTGGGGCGCGGCAATCGCCTGGATGAACAGGTGACCG
This sequence comes from Pseudomonas sp. NPDC090201, assembly GCF_044746825.1. Classification (NCBI taxonomy): domain Bacteria; kingdom Pseudomonadati; phylum Pseudomonadota; class Gammaproteobacteria; order Pseudomonadales; family Pseudomonadaceae; genus Pseudomonas; species Pseudomonas sp. NPDC090201. The sequence continues at coordinate 376,008 of NZ_JBIVCX010000001.1, read as the reverse complement.
GGCATGGCCTGGGACTCGGCATCGTCAAGGACATCGTCGAGTCCTGGGGTGGCCGGATCCAACTGCTGGAAAGCCCGCTGGGCGGCTTGCAGGTGCGCATCGATCTGCCCGAGCGCCAGGCCCTGTCTCAATCCCCAGTCTGAAGCGCTTCCATGGGCTGTTTCGCGCGCCTTACACAGGGCACTCCTGTCGCGGCGGGCTGACTAATCATTAGGCCGCCGATTCAGCGCGGCTCAATGACATGGAAGAGACATGAACGAAACCGCGCTACAAAACAAGACCCTGATGTTGCTGCTGATAGTGGTCACCCTGGCGTTCATCTGGATTCTGCTGCCGTTCTACGGCGCTGTGTTCTGGGCCGTGGTGCTGGGCGTGATCTTCGCGCCGCTGCAACGCCGGCTGCTGATGCGCCTGGGCTGGAAGCGCAACGTCACCTCGCTGTGCACCCTGGGGGTGTGCCTGGTGATCGCCATCCTGCCGGTGATCGTCATCAGCACGCTGATGGTTCAGGAGGGCGCGGCGCTGTACAAGAATGTCGAAAGCGGCCAACTGGACATCCCTAAATACCTGGCTGAATTCAAGGCGTTGCTTCCAGCATCGATGCAGCACTGGCTCGATCGTCTGGGCATGGGCGACTTCAAGGGCCTGCAAGACAAGATTTCCAAGGCGGCGATGCAGGGCAGCCAGTACCTGGCGACCCAGGCGTTCAGCTTCGGCCAAGGTACTTTCGATTTCGTGGTGAGTTTCTTCATCATGCTGTACCTGCTGTTTTTCTTCCTGCGTGACGGCCAGGAGCTGACCCGCCGAATCCGCATCGCTATCCCCCTCGCCGAACCACAGAAACGCCGCCTGCAACTCAAGTTCACTCGCGTGGTGCGGGCGACGGTCAAGGGCAACGTGGTAGTCGCCATCACCCAGGGCGCGCTGGGCGGGCTGATCTTCTGGGTGCTGGACATCCCGAGTTCGCTGCTATGGGCGGTGCTCATGGCATTTCTGTCGCTGTTGCCAGCGGTGGGGGCGGGGATCGTCTGGGCGCCGGTGGCGGCGTACTTCCTGCTCAGCGGGATGTATTGGCAGGGGATTGTGCTGGGGCTGTTCGGCGTATTCGTGATCGGCCTGGTAGACAACGTGCTCAGGCCCATCCTGGTGGGCAAGGACACCCGCATGCCCGATTACCTGATCCTGATCTCGACCCTGGGCGGCATGGCGATCTTCGGCCTGAACGGCTTCGTGATCGGCCCGATGATCGCGGCGTTGTTCATGTCGACGTGGGGATTGTTTACCAGCGACAAGCAGAAGGTGAATTTGCCGGGGTAGGTCACTTACAGACTCATAAGGCGTCAGGTTCAGTGATCCACTTTGTCCACATAGGCTTCAAAGAACCAGTCCGGGATTTCTTCCGTTCTGTATTCGAGCTGGGTGCCATCCGTGACTTCTGCGAGCAATACAGCTCTGTCACCGGAGTTGTCGAAGATATACGCCCGGTTGCTCGCTGATACCGCTTCTGACAACAGGCCCAACGATCGGATGTATCTGTCACGAACTGCGGATGGATCAACCGGGTGACCGCCTTCCTGTACTCGAATGGCCACCCGGTCCACATTGATTTCGGGGTCTTCCGTGGAGACGAAATACAGGTAGGTTCGGTAGCCCCGAGCCTGAGCCTCTTTCATGATTTCCACTTTGCTGGGATGAGACATCACCGTCTCGAAGGTGAAGCTCATCTCCCTGTCGATGAGGCGTTGGCGGATCAGATCGGAAATAACGGATGCGAAGTAGGAGTCGACCATGACACTGCGGTAGTCAACCCTGGTGCCCGCCAGGCTAATGCGCTCGGCCTGTCCGGTCATTCCCTTCTTGATGAGCAAGTGGTGTTCGGCATGAAACGCCAGCAGCTCAGGTAATGTGATGTCGATGCCGAACGCTGACAGGTCGATGAACCCGGTAGCTTTTGCCTCTTTCTCGAGCTCATCGGCGTTTACATAAGTTTTGATCAAGGCGGGTGATAACTCGCCTTTGATGGTGCTTTTGCCTGATCCGTTCGGACCTGCAAAAACTCGAAGCCTAGGCACGATCACTCGCAGCTTGGGCTCCGACCCGCCGGACGGTAATCACTTCTCCCACCGTGACCTTACGGCGCGGCTTGGCCTTGGCTACAACGGTCTTGCTGCCGTCACGGGCCACGCGAACCAGATTGCCTGCATCGGTGCGCAGAACGCCTGACTGGGTCATGGATACGGCTCGGAAATAGGCAGACAGCGTCGCGTCCATGGCGCGATCCGGGACCAGACGCTCAAGGTCGTCTACTTCTGAATCTGAAACCTTCTTCGCCTTCACACTCATTTGCATCTCCGGGAAAGCTTCCAGGCTGGGCAGCGTTGGAATCCATGATAGCGCCAACCCGATGGTTAAAGAAGGCATCCGCAATACTCTGCCACTCAATTGATCGCTCCCTCGACTCCGACGCCGTGCCGGCGGGGGCGCCTTCGGGATCGCCGACGCCGGCAAGCCGGACTGCTACGGGGAGGTTCTGCGCGGCACCCATAAAAAAACCCTGCTCGAGAGCAGGGTTTTTTGTACTTCATCCGACCATTACAGCCCGGCGTGTTGCACCAGGGTCAGCATCGGTTGCGGGTAGACGCCCAGGAAGAACGCCAGCAGGGTGATCGCCAGCAGCATCACACCGCCTGCACGCTGTGCCCAGTTGAACGGGGCATCGTGGCGCTGGATCTTGGAGTCCTGCAGGTACAGGGTCACCATCACACGCAGGTAGTAGAACACGCCGATGGCGCTACCGATGACCAGCGAGCCGGTCAGCCACCACAGGTGAGCCTCGACGCCGGTGGCGATGATGTAGAACTTGCCGATGAAGCCGGTGGTCAGCGGGATACCGGCCAGGGACAGCATCATCACGGTCAGGACGGCGGTCAGGTACGGACGGCGCCAGAACAGACCGCGGTATTCGAACATCGCGTCGGCGTCGCGGCCGCTGTACGGCGAGGACATCAGCGTGATCACGCCGAACGCGCCCAGGCTGGTCAGCACGTAAGTCACCAGGTAAACGCTGATGGCTTCGACTGCCAGGCCTTTGCTGGCGACCATCGCGATCATCAGGTAACCGAAGTGGGCAATGGACGAGTAACCCAGCAGACGCTTGAGGTTGGTCTGGGTCAGGGCCAGCAGGTTACCGATCAGGATCGATGCCACGGCGATCACCGACATGACATCGGTCAGCACGCCGCTGGTAGCCGCAGGCGAGATCTGGAACAGGCGGACCAGCACTCCGAACACCGCGACCTTGCTGGCGGTGGCCAGGAATGCCGCCACCGGGGCAGGGGCGCCTTCGTACACGTCCGGCGTCCACAGGTGGAACGGCACCAGCGACAGCTTGAAGCCCAGGCCGATCAGCATCATGCCCAGACCCAGGCTTGCCATGCTGCTCGGCATGCCGGTGGCCGCGATGGCCTTGCCGATCTCGCTGAAGCTCAGGCTGCCTGCATCGGCGTACAGCAGCGCCATGCCGAACAGCAGGAACGCGGAACCTGCAGCCGACAGCACCATGTACTTGATACCGGCTTCCAGCGAACGCTTGTTGAAGAAGGCGTACGCCACCAGGCCGTAGACCGGCACCGAGAGCAGTTCCAGACCGATGAACAGGCCCGCCAGATGTTGCGCGGCGACCAGCACCAGGCCACCGGCGGCGGCCATCAGGATCAGCAGGTACAGCTCTTCGCGGTTGCCCGGGTAACCGGCCTTGCCTTCACCCATGTAGGCGTGAGCCAGGGTGACGCAGGCCAGGGTCGAGACCAGGATGATGCCCATGTACAGGCAGGCGAAGCTGTCGATCTGCAGCAGTGGGGTGACCACCAGTGGCGCGACCTTGTAGGCCGGGTAGATCGACAGCAGAGCCAGGTTGAGTCCTGCCACGGTCAGCAGGAACGATTGCGAGTGGTTGCGACGCCACGCGATGCCCAGCATCACCACCACGACGGTGATGCTGGTAATCAGCAGCGGCGCAAGCGCAATAAAGTGTTGAATCGTCAGGTCCATAGCGCTCTTACCGGGCCGAAGCGAGTTGAGTGAAGGCAGTGCCGAGCCATTGCTGCACGCCATGCATGGTCGCCGAGGAAGTGTCCAGTACCGGTTGCGGGTAGACACCCAGCAGAACCAGCAACACGGCCAGGCCCAGCACCATGATCAATTCCCGTCCATCCATGCCTTTGAGGATCTCTTCGGTCTTTGCAGGGCCGAAGTAGGCGCGGTGGATCATGATCAGCGAGTAGACCGAACCGAACACCAGGCCAGAGGTAGCGATGGCGGTGATCCACGGCGCGCTGACGAAGGTGCCGATCAGGATCAGGAACTCGCCGACGAAGTTGCCGGTGCCTGGCAGGCCCAGCGACGCAGCCGCGAAGAACAGGCTGATGGCCGGCAGGTAAGCGATCTTGTTCCACAGGCCGCCCATTTCGCGCATGTCACGGGTGTGCAGGCGCTCGTACAGCTGGCCGCTGAGGATAAAGAGCGCAGCAGCCGACAGACCGTGGGCCAGCATCTGTACCACGACACCTTGCAGGGCCTGCTGGCTGCCGGAGTAGATACCGATCAGCACGAAGCCCATGTGCGAGACGCTGGAGAAGGCGATCAGGCGCTTGATGTCGGTCTGGGCGAAAGCCAGGAAGGCACCGTAGAAGATACCGATCAGGCCCAGCACCATGGCGATGGGCGCGAACTCCGCCGAAGCGTTGGGGAACAGCGGCAGGGCAAAGCGCAGCAGACCATAGGCAGCGGTCTTGAGCAGGATACCTGCCAGATCCACGGAACCTGCGGTCGGCGCCTGGGCGTGAGCGTCAGGCAGCCAGGAGTGCAGCGGCACGATCGGCAGCTTCACCGCGAAGGCGATGAAGAAGCCCAGCATCAGGATGTACTCGGTGCCAGGGGCCAGCTTGGTCTTCAGCAGATCGGCGTAGCCGAAGGTGATGACGCCAGTCTGGTTGAAGTGCACCAGCACCAGGCCCAGGATCGCCACCAACATGATCAGACCGCTGGCCTGAGTGAAGATGAAGAACTTGGTCGCGGCGTAGATACGAGTCTTCTTGCCATCTGCCGAGCTGTGACCCCAGAGCGCGATGAGGAAGAACATCGGCACCAGCATCATTTCCCAGAAGAAGAAGAACATGAACAGGTCGATGGCCAGGAACACGCCAACGACACCGCCCAGGATCCACATCAGGTTCAGGTGGAAGAAGCCGACGTTACGCTGGATCTCTTTCCACGAGCAGAGTACCGACAGCACACCCAAAAGGCCGGTCAGCAGGATCATCAGCAACGACAGGCCGTCGAGTGCCAGATGCACGCTGATGCCGAAGCGCTGGATCCACTGGGCCTTGAATTCCAGGGCCCAGGTCGGGTCCGCGCCGGGAGCCGGAGCGTAGCTATAAGTACCGATGCTCCACAGCCATAGGGCCAGAGCAGTCAGCAGGGACATCGTCGCCAGCGCAATCCAGCGCGGCAGGGTAGGGCCGAAGCGCTCACCTTGCCAGCACAGAAGGCCGCCGATGAAGGGGATCAGGATTAGCCAAGGCAGAATCATGACGGGCTCAATTCCTTTCGCAAAGTCGCAAGGTTCATGTCAGATCGACTCATCAGACCAGCACAATCGCGCCAAGCACCAGTACGGCACCTGCGGCGATAGAAGCGGCATACCAGCGCAGCTGACCATTTTCAGTACGGCTCATCAGGCCGTTACCGGCTTTGGCCAGACGCGGGATCAGACCGATCGTGTGGTCGAGCGGGTCGCCACGCAGGATGCGGCTGATAGCCAGGTAAGGTTTGACGAACAGCACGTCGTAAACCCAGTCGAAGCCCCATGCCGCGAACCACCAGGCGGACAGGAAGCGACCCGGACCGCTGTTGGCGATGGCCGTCACTAGACGACGCTTGCCCAGGAACAGCAGGGCTGCCAGCAGGATACCGGCCAGGGCGATGGCGCCCGAGGCGATTTCCAGGCTGTGCTTGGCTTCGCCACCTGCGTGACCGGCACTTTCCGGCAGTACGCCGGCCAGTGGCGGATGAATCCAGGCACCGATGAAGGTCGACAGCACGATCAGCACGCTCAGCGGCAGCCAGTGGGAAATCCCGTGGCCGGCGTGAGCTTCGGTCTTCGCTTCGCCGTGGAAGGCGATGAAGATCAGGCGGAAGGTGTACAGCGAAGTCATGAAGGCACCGACCAGACCTGCGTACAGCAGGTACTGATGGCCGCTGGCGAAGGCTTCCCAGAGGATCTCGTCCTTGGAGTAGAAGCCCGCAGTAACCAGAGGCAATGCCGCTAGGGCCGCGCCGCCGACGATGAAGCTGGTGTAGGCCAGTGGCAGTTTCTTCCACAGGCCGCCCATCTTGAAGATGTTCTGCTCGTGGTGGCAGGCAACGATCACCGCACCCGAAGCAAGGAACAGCAGGGCCTTGAAGAAGGCGTGGGTCATCAGGTGGAAGATCGCGCCTTCCCATGCACCCACACCCAACGCCAGGAACATGTAGCCGATCTGGCTCATGGTCGAGTAGGCGAGGATACGCTTGATGTCGGTCTGAACCAGGGCTGCGAAACCGGCCAGCACCAGGGTCACACCGCCGACGATGCCGACCAGGTGCAGGATGTCCGGCGCCAGGGCGAACAGGCCGTGGGTACGGGCGATCAGGTAGACGCCCGCGGTCACCATGGTTGCGGCGTGGATCAGTGCCGAAACCGGGGTAGGACCGGCCATCGCGTCCGCCAGCCAGGTCTGCAGCGGCAGTTGCGCGGATTTACCGACCGCACCGCCCAGCAGCATCAGGGTCGCCAGCACGATCCAGAAATCGCCGACCTTGAAGTGCTGTGGCGCACGTACCAGCAGTTCCTGAATGTTCAGCGTGCCCAGTTGCTGGAACAGGATGAACAGGCCGATGGCCATGAACACGTCGCCGATGCGGGTCACGATGAAGGCTTTGAGTGCCGCGTTACCGTTGTTGCGGTTGCTGTAGTAGAAACCGATCAACAGGTACGAGCACAGGCCCACGCCTTCCCAACCGAAGTAGATGAACAGCAGGTTGTCGCCCAGGATCAGGAACAACATGCTGGCGATGAACAGGTTGGTGTACGCGAAGAATCGCGAGTAACCGTCCTCACCGCGCATGTACCACGACGCGAACAGGTGGATCAGGAAGCCAACGCCGACCACGACGCCGAGCATGGTGATGGACAGGCCATCGACATACAGGGCGAAGTTGGGGTCGAAGCCGTCAACCGACATCCAGCGCCACAGCACCATGGTCAGGTGACCGCCTTCGGGCGGCGAGACGTTGAATTGCCAGATCACATAGGCAGCGACGATGGCCGACAGGCCAATGGAGCCGACGCCGACCAGGGCGGACAGGTTTTCCGACCACTTGCCGCGTGAAAACGACAGCAGCAGGAAGCCGATCAGGGGGAATACGAAAGTCAGAAAGAGTAGGTTCATCCGCGCATCTCGCTGGCAGCGTCGATATCGAGAGTGTGGAAGCGGCGATACAGTTGCAGCAGGATCGCAAGGCCAATACTGGCCTCGGCTGCGGCAAGGCTGATCACCAGGATGAACATGATCTGGCCGTCAGGCTGCGCCCAGCGGCTACCCGCCACGACGAAAGCCAGTGCGGCTGCGTTCATCATCACTTCCAGGCTCATCAACACGAACAGAATGTTGCGGCGTACCAACAGGCCCGCCAGGCCGAGGCAGAACAGGATCCCGGCAACCGCCAGGCCATGTTCCAGAGGAATAGCTGAGTTCATGTGATTACTCCTTCGCCTCGTTGCGGCCGACGTGGAACGCGGTCACGGCTGCAGCGAGCAGCAGCATCGACGCGAGTTCGACAACCAGCAGGTAAGGGCCGAACAGGCTGACGCCCACGGCCTTGGCGTCCACGGTGGTGTGGCCGATGCCGGCACCGGTGGAGTCGGCGAACAGCACATACAGCAGTTCGGCCAGCAGCAGGCCGCCCAGCAGGATCGGGCCGAGCCAGATACCGGGCTTGAGCCAGGCGCGTTCCTGCTGAACCGAGGCCGGGCCCAGGTTCAGCATCATCACCACGAACACGAACAGCACCATGATGGCGCCAGCGTAGGCGATCACTTCCAGGGCACCGGCGAACGGTGCGCCGAGGCTGAAGAAGGTCATGGCCACGGCGATCAGCGAAATGATCAGGTAGAGCAGGGCGTGCACCGGGTTCGTGTTGGTGATCACCCGGAAGGTGGACACAACAGCGATGCCGGATGCGAAATAGAAAGCGAATTCCATCTTTCTTCCTTAAGGCAGCAAGCTCTTGACGTTGATCGGCTCGGCTTCGTTCTGTGCAGCGCCTTTCGGCTTGCCAGCGATGGCCATACCCGCAACGCGGTAGAAGTTGTAGTCAGGGTTCTTGCCGGGACCGGAGATCAGCAGATCTTCCTTCTCGTACACCAGATCCTGACGCTTGAACTCGGCCATCTCGAAGTCCGGCGTGAGCTGGATCGCGGTGGTCGGGCAGGCTTCTTCACAGAGACCGCAGAAGATGCAACGCGAGAAGTTGATGCGGAAGAAGTCCGGATACCAGCGACCGTCTTCGGTCTCGGCTTTCTGCAGCGAGATACAGCCGACCGGGCAGGCCACGGCGCACAGGTTGCAGGCCACGCAGCGCTCTTCGCCGTCGGGGTCGCGCGTCAGCACGATACGACCGCGGTAGCGTGGCGGCAGGTAAACCGCTTCTTCCGGATATTGCAGGGTGTCACGCTTACGGAAGCCATGGCCGAAGACCATGATCAGGCTGCGTAGCTGGGTACCCGTACCCTTAACGATGTCGCCAATATATTTGAACATGGGTCAAATCCTCACTGAGCCGCCAGGACGACCGCAGCGGTCACCAGCAAATTGATCAGGGTCAGTGGCAGGCAGAACTTCCAGCTGAAATCCATCACCTGGTCATAACGCGGACGCGGGATAGAAGCGCGCAGCAGGATGAACAGCATGATGAAGAACGCGGTTTTCAGAACGAACCACATGAACGACAGTTGCGGCAGGATGTTGAACGGACCGTGCCAGCCACCGAAGAACAGCGTTACCAGCAGCGCCGAGATCAGGATGATGCCGATGTATTCACCGACGAAGAACATGCCCCATTTCATGCCGGCGTATTCAATGTGGTAACCGTCGGCCAGTTCCTGTTCCGCTTCCGGCTGGTCGAAGGGGTGACGGTGAGTCACGGCCACGCCTGCGATGAAGAAGGTACAGAAGCCGAAGAACTGCGGAATGATGAACCACAGATGGTCAGCCTGGTACTGAACGATGTCGCCCATGTTGAACGAGCCGACCTGCACGATGATGCCCATCAGGGACAGGCCCAGGAACACTTCGTACGAGACGGTCTGTGCCGAGGCACGCAAGCTGCCCAGGAGGGCGTACTTGTTGTTCGACGACCAGCCAGCGAACAGCACCGCGTAGACCGAGAGACCCGCCATGGCGAAGAAGAACAGCAGGCCGATGTTCAGGTCCGCGACCACCCAGGTCTGGGTGATCGGGATGATCGAGAACGCGATCAGCAGGGCGCTCATCGCAACGACGGGCGCCAAGGTGAAGATCATCCGGTCAACGAACGGCGGGTTCCAGTCTTCCTTGAAGAACATCTTCAGCATGTCGGCTGCGATCTGGAACATACCGAACGGGCCGACGCGGTTAGGACCGTAACGGTCCTGCCACCAGCCCAGCAGACGACGTTCGACGAAGCTGAGCAAGGCGCCGCAGACCACCACGGCGAGCAGCACCACGATGGCCTTGAGGACCGCGATGATCGAGTCGATCACTTCAGGGGTAAACCACGTCATTGTGCTGCCTCCTGCAGACCCTCAACGGTTTTCCCGGCCAGCGCCGGAGGAATGCCGGCCAGACCCGATGGCAGTGCCACCAGACCTGCGCCCAGCTCTTCGTTGATGCGCAGCGGCAGACGCAGGGTCTGGCCGGCAACGTTGAGGCTGAGCATGGCACCGTCGTTGACGCCCAGGCGGTCCGCTTCGGACTTGGCCAGTGCGACGTAGGCTTCAGGGATACGCTCCTGCACCGGCGCGGCTTTGGAGGAGTTTTCCTCGCTGCCGAACAGGTGGAAGAACGGCACGACCTGCCAGGTGCCCTGGGCAGGGGAGAAGGCGCGAGGCACGCCTGCGAACCAGCTCAGCTTGTCGCCGCTGCTTTCGATCAGGCGTACGCCCGGATCGCCAGCACGCAGGTGACCACCGACTTCGTCCTGGAACTTGTTCCACGCTTGCGGCGAGTTCCAGCCCGGCGACCAGGCGAATGGCACCTGGGAGCGCGGTTCGGCGGACCCCGAGTAGCCTTCCATCGAGAACGAGAACGCCGAGTCCAGGTCCTGGGAGGTACGCGGCTCGTGTACGCTGATGTTGGCGCGCATGGCGGTCCGGCCGCTGTAACGCAGTGGCTCGCGAGCCAGTTTCAGGCCCTTGATGCGGAAGCTGGCCGAAGGCGCAGCACCGACGATGCCGGCCAGTTGCGCGTTGCTTGCTGCGCAGGCTTCGGTGACGTGGTCCAGTTGCGTCCAGTCCACCGGCTTGTTCAGCAGGGTCGCGCGCAGGGCATGCAGCCAGCGCCAGCCTTCGTGAACCAGGATGCTGCTGTCCAGGTAGGTTGGATCGTAGACCTGGAAGAAACGCTGGGCGCGGCCTTCCTGGCTGACCAGTGTGCCATCGCCTTCAGCGAAGCTGGCCGCTGGCAGGATCAGGTCGGCGCGGTCAGTGGTGGCGGTCTTCTGATGGTCGGCGACGATCACCACTTTGGCGGCGTTCAGCGCAGCCTCGACGGTGGCGGCATCGACACGGGTGAACAGATCGTTTTCCAGTACGACGATGGCGTCGGCCTGGCCCGAGATCACCTGTTGCAGCGCGGCATCCACCGAATCGCCACCGAACAGGGTCAGGCCCATGCTGTTGGCTTCCGGCACGATCAGGCTCAGGGAGCCGTTCTTGTCGCGCAGTTTCAGGGCCTTGGCGATGTTGGCAGCTGCTTCGATCAGCGCGTTGGAGCCCAGCGAGGCACCGGAGACGATCAGCGGACGCTTGGCGGCCAGCAGGGCATCGGCGATGCGCTGAGCCAGTTCCAGGGCTTCGCTGTCCAGACCGGTAACGGCAGGCGCGCTCGGGTCGATGGCGTGGGCCACGGCGAAACCGATGCGGGCCAGATCGTCGGGAGCGGCGTGCACGCACTCTTCGGCGACGTCGTCCAGGCGGGTATCAGCCAGGCTTGCGATGAACAGCGGGTTCATCTCGTGCTGACCGATGTTTTTCACGGCAGCGTCGAGCCATGGCTGGACTTTCATCGCAGCGGCCATGTCTTCGGCTTTGTTCTTCACCAGTTGGCGCAGGCCCAGGGCCATGCGCGCGGCCGTCTGGGTGACGTCTTCGCCGAGGATGAACACGGCGTCGTGTTCTTCGATTTCACGCAGTGTCGGAATCGGCAGCGGGCTGTCTTTCAGGACCTGGGCCACCAGGCGCAGACGCTCCAGCTCACCGGCTTCGATACCCGAGTAGAAGTGCTGGGCACCGACCAGTTCGCGCAGGGCGAAGTTGCTTTCCAGGCTGGCGCGTGGCGAGCCGATACCGACGATGTTGCGACCGCGCAGCAGGTCGGCGGCCTTGTCCAGCGCTTCGTCCAGGCTCAGCTTGACGTTGCCGTTGGCCAGCAGTGGCTGGCGCGGACGGTCCTTGCGGTTGACGTAGCCATAGCCGAAACGGCCACGGTCGCACAGGAAGTACTGGTTGACCGAACCGTTGTAGCGGTTCTCGATACGGCGGATCTCGCCATAACGCTCGCCCGGACTGATGTTGCAGCCGCTGGAGCAGCCGTGGCAGATGCTCGGCGAGAACTGCATGTCCCACTTGCGGTTGTAGCGCTCGGAGTGCGTCTTGTCGGTGAACACACCGGTCGGGCAGACCTCGGTGAGGTTGCCGGAGAATTCGCTTTCCAGGGTGCCGCTTTCAACGCGACCGAAGTACACGTTGTCGTGGGCGCCGAACACGCCAAGGTCGGTGCCGCCGGCGTAGTCCTTATAGAAACGCACGCAACGGTAGCAGGCGATGCAGCGGTTCATCTCGTGAGCGATGAACGGCCCCAGTTCCTGGTTCTGGTGGGTGCGTTTGGTGAAGCGATAACGGCGCTCGTTGTGGCCGGTCATCACCGTCATGTCTTGCAGGTGGCAGTGACCGCCTTCCTCGCAGACCGGGCAGTCGTGCGGGTGGTTGGTCATCAGCCATTCGACGACGCTGGCGCGAAACGCCTTGGATTCTTCGTCGTCGATGGAAATCCAGGTGTTGTCAGTGGCCGGGGTCATGCAGGACATGACGATACGACCACGGGTGTCGTTCTCGTCGGTGTACTGCTTGACCGCGCACTGGCGACAGGCGCCAACACTGCCAAGGGCTGGATGCCAGCAGAAATAAGGGATGTCGAGGCCCAGCGACAGACATGCCTGTAACAGGTTGTCTGCGCCATCGACTTCGAGCGCTTTGCCGTCTACGTGGATAGTAGCCATGGTTCAAAGGTCTTCGTTGGCCCGGTGTCAGCGGGCGTGGCTAATGGAATCTCGGTGCTGCCACGGTTCAAACAGCCAGTGAGGCGCAACCGGGGCAAAGGTCGACAGGCCTTGTGGGCTTATCGACCGGTCAGTCTTTTTATGCGCCGACGATGGTCGGCGCTTTACCTGGAACCAGACCTGACGCCGCACGCTGCGGTGCGATGCCGGCCTCGAATTCCGGGCGGAAGTATTTGATCGCGCTGCCCAGAGGTTCCACGGCGCCCGGTGCGTGGGCGCAGAAGGTCTTGCCTGGGCCGAGGAAGTTGACCAACCCCAGCAGCGTCTCGATGTCGCCCGGTTGACCCTGGCCGTTTTCGAGGGCGCGCAGCATCTTCACGCTCCACGGTAGACCGTCGCGGCAAGGCGTGCAGAAACCGCACGACTCCTGGGCGAAGAACTCTTCCATGTTGCGCAGCAGGGAGACCATGTTGACCTTGTCGTCCACGGCCATCGCAAGACCGGTACCCATACGGGTGCCGACCTTGGCCACGCCACCAGCGTAGAAGGCGCAGTCCAGGTGCTCAGGCAACAGGAAACCGGTACCGGCACCGCCTGGCTGCCAGCACTTGAGCTTGAAGCCGTCGCGCATGCCGCCGGCGTAGTCTTCGAACAGCTCGCGCGCTGGCAGGCCGAATGGCAGCTCCCAGATGCCCGGGTTCTTGACCTTGCCGGAGAAGCCCATCAGCTTGGTGCCGTGGTCTTCGCTGCCTTCGCGGGCCAGCGACTTGTACCAGTCGTTGCCGTTGTTGACGATCGCCGGGACGTTGCACAGGGTTTCGACGTTGTTCACGCACGTAGGCTTGCCCCACACGCCGACAGCGGCAGGGAAGGGCGGCTTGGAGCGCGGGTTGGCGCGGCGGCCTTCCAGGGAGTTGATCAATGCGGTTTCTTCACCGCAGATGTAACGCCCGGCGCCGGTGTGCACGAACAGCTCGAAGTCGAAACCGGTGCCCAGGATGTTCTTGCCCAACAGACCTGCGGCCTTGGCTTCTTCCACGGCGCGGTTCAGGTGCTTGGCGGCGGTGACGTACTCGCCACGCAGGAAGATGTAGCCGCGGTAGGCTTTCAGCGCGCGGGCACTGATCAGCATGCCTTCAACCAGCAGATGGGGCAGTTGCTCCATCAGCATGCGGTCTTTCCAGGTGTTGGGTTCCATCTCGTCCGCGTTGCACAGCAGGTAGCGGATGTTCAGGGATTCGTCTTTGGGCATCAGGCCCCATTTCACGCCGGTCGGGAAGCCCGCACCGCCGCGACCCTTGAGGCCGGAGTCCTTGACCGACTGCACGATTTCGTCAGGCGATTGCTGGGCAAACGCCTTGCGGGCTGCGGCGTAGCCGTCTTTGGCGACGTATTCGTCGAACCACACAGGCTCGCCGTCGTCACGCAGGCGCCAGGTCAGCGGATGGGTTTCCGGGGTGCGGGCAATCAGGTTGGCCGGGCCGAAGGAAGTGATTTTCATACGTAGTTCTCCAGCAACTGGGCTACGCCCGCCGGCTGCAGATTGCCGAAGGTGTCGTCGTCGATCATCACCGCCGGTGCCTTGTCGCAGTTGCCCAGGCAGCAGGCCGGCAGCAGGGTGAAGCGGCCATCGGCAGTGGTCTGGCCCAGGCCGATGCCCAGCTTGCTCTGGATTTCGCCAACGATGTCTTCGTGGCCGGCGATGAAGCAGACCATGCTGTTGCAGACGCGGATGATGTGGCGGCCCACAGGCTGACGGAAGATCTGGCTGTAGAACGTGGCCACGCCTTCAACGTCGCTGGCCGGGATGCCCAGCACTTCGCCGATGGCGTAGATGGCGCCGTCCGGCACCCAGCCACGTTCCTTCTGGACGATCTTCAGGGCTTCGATGGACGCCGCGCGCGGGTCCTCGTAGTGATGCATTTCGTGCTCGATGGCCGAGCGCTCGGTTTCGCTCAGGGCGAAACGGTCTGTCTGGATGAGCGTGCTGTTCATGCTTAACGGTCCACGTCGGCCATAACGAAGTCGATACTACCCAGGTACGCGATCAAGTCCGCGACCATGCTGCCTTTGATCACCGAAGGGATCTGTTGCAGATGCGGGTAGCTTGGGGTGCGAATCCGGGTACGGTAGCTCATGGTGCCGCCGTCGCTCGTCAGGTAATAACTGTTGATGCCCTTGGTCGCTTCGATCATCTGGAGGGATTCGTTGGCCGGCATGACCGGGCCCCACGAAACTTGCAGGAAGTGCGTGATCAAGGTTTCGCTTTGGTGGAGGGTGCGCTCTTTGGGCGGCGGCGTGGTCAGCGGGTGATCCGCCTTGTACGGGCCTTCCGGCATGTTGCGCAGGCACTGGTCGATGATCTTGATGCTCTGGCGCATCTCTTCGACGCGGACCATGCAGCGATCATAGGCATCGCCGTTGTGCGCCAGCGGCACTTCGAATTCGAAGTTCTCGTAGCCCGAGTACGGACGAGCCTTGCGCAGGTCGAAATCGCAACCGGTGGAACGCAGGCCGGCACCGGTAACGCCCCACTCCAGGGCTTCCTTGGTGTTGTACGCGGCGACGCCGATGGTACGACCTTTGAGGATGCTGTTCTGCAGGGCAGCCTTGGTGTATTCGTCCAGGCGCTTGGGCAGCCATTCGACGAAGTCCTTGACCAGTTTGTCCCAGCCGCGTGGCAGGTCGTGGGCGACGCCGCCGATGCGGTACCAGGCCGGGTGCAGGCGAAAACCGGTGATCGCTTCGATCACGGTGTAGGCCTTCTGGCGGTCGGTGAAGGTGAAGAACACCGGGGTCATGGCGCCCACGTCCTGGATGTAGGTACCCAGGAACAGCAGGTGGCTGGTGATCCGGAAGAACTCGGCCATCATGATGCGGATGACGTCGACCTTCTCCGGCACCTTGATGCCGGCCAGTTTTTCGACCGAGAGCACGTACGGCAGGTTGTTCATCACCCCGCCCAGGTAGTCGATACGGTCGGTGTACGGAATGAAGCTGTGCCAGGACTGACGCTCGGCCATCTTCTCGGCGCCACGGTGGTGGTAGCCGATGTCAGGCACGCAGTCGACGATCTCTTCGCCGTCCAGTTGCAACACGATACGGAACGCACCGTGGGCCGAAGGGTGGTTCGGACCCAGGTTGAGGAACATGTAGTCCTCGTTGGTGCCGGAGCGCTTCATGCCCCAGTCTTCCGGACGGAAACGCGCGGCTTCCTCTTCCAGTTGCTGTTTGGCCAGCGTCAGGCTGTAGGGGTCGAACTCGGTGGCGCGGGCAGGGTAGTCCTTGCGCAGCGGGTGACCTTCCCAGGTCGGCGGCATCATGATGCGCGAGAGGTGCGGGTGGCCTGGGAAGTCGATCCCGAACATGTCCCACACTTCACGCTCGTACCAGTTGGCGTTGGGCCAGATGCTGGTGATGGAAGGCACGCTGAGGTCGCCCTCGGACAAGGCCACCTTGATCATCACGTCACTATTACGCTCTACCGACAGCAGGTGGTAGAACACGGTGAAGTCGGCGTCCGGCAAGCCACGGCGCTTGGTGCGCAGGCGTTCGTCCACGCCGTGCAGGTCGTACAGCATCGAGTACGGCTTGGGCACGTTGCGCAGGAACGTCAGGATTTCAAACAGTCTGGCACGCGCAACCCACAGCACTGGCATGCCAGTGACGGTGGATTGGGCGGTGAACGCGTCGGCGCCAAAACGGTTGTGCAGTTCAACGACGACATCTTGGTCGTCAGCCTTGTAAGGCGGGATGTACAGAGCGGTGTCTGCAGTCATAGGTCTCGATCGCTATCGGTCAACGTACAGAATGAACCCAGGTTCAGGCTTCTTTTTGTAAAAGAAAACTGGATCAGACTTCGTCGGGGCTGCGCAGGTTTGTGACCTGGATACGCTGTTCGCGGCGCTGCTCTTTCTGCGACGGCATCTCGGCGCGATACACGCCTTGATCACCCACGACCCAGGAAAGAGGACGACGCTCCTGGCCAATGGATTCCTGCAGCAGCATCAAGCCTTGCAGAAATGCCTCTGGACGGGGCGGGCAGCCGGGCACATAGACATCCACGGGCAGGAACTTGTCCACGCCCTGAACGACAGAATAGATGTCGTACATGCCACCGGAGTTGGCGCACGAACCCATGGAGATGACCCACTTGGGTTCAAGCATTTGCTCATAGAGACGCTGGATGATCGGAGCCATCTTGACGAAGCAGGTACCGGCAATGACCATGAAATCGGCCTGGCGCGGCGATGCCCGGATAACTTCGGCGCCGAAGCGCGCGATGTCGTGGGGCGCCGTGAAGGCGGTGGTCATTTCCACGTAGCAGCAGGACAGACCGAAGTTGTACGGCCAAAGGGAGTTCTTGCGACCCCAATTGACAGCACCGCTCAGTACGTCCTCGAGCTTGCCCATGAAGATGTTCTTGTGTACCTGATCCTCTAACGGATCGGCTACGGTCTCCCGCTCGCCGATGGGGTACTGCTCGTTAGGAGCATCAGGGTCGATCCTGGTGAGATTGTATTGCATTGCCAAAGCCTCATTGTTTTAGCTTCGCCTGCCGGTTACGACGTCCAACGGGAGCCCAATCGAGCGCCCCTACACGCCATAGGTAGACAAGACCTGCCAACAGAATTGCTATGAAAACGAGAGCTTCGGCGAAGCCGGTCCAGCCGCTTTCGCGGACGGACACAGACCAGGCGTACAGAAAGAGGGCTTCAATATCGAAAATCACGAACAGCATCGCGACCAGATAGAATTTTGCGGAGAGCCGCAGGCGGGCGCCGCCTGTAGGCAGCATGCCGGATTCGAACGGTTCGTTCTTGCTGCGGCCCCAGGCCTTGGAGCCGAGCAGGCTGGACAGGCCGAGCATGAAGGCGCAGAGGCCAATGACGCCCAAAAGGAAAATGGCGAAGCCCCAGTTGTGGGCAATCAGACCTGTCGATTCGGGCATGCTGGCAGTCCTTAACAGAGATCAAGGGTCTCTGAGCTTGAAAAGAAAGAGAAGCAGAAGCAGTGACGAAATGTCGCAGTGCAATCAATTTCTGGGATTTTATGTGCAAAAGAAGGGCAAGTAAATTTTCTACATCAAATTTATTCAGGGGATTAATGAGCCAGGTCACGGTTTTGGTGCGCGGGGCCCCGTGGCACGGGGATTACCGGTCATTTCGTTAATTATGTTTCCTTCAGCGAGTAACGAAAGTTTACTGGGTGAAATGATAATTAATATCATTTGAAACTTGAATCCGACCTTGTCACCTCCGAGTGACAAAGTTCTGCGTAAAACAAGGATTTATTGCCAGGCGACACTAATTAACTTTCAGGCGACGATTGGGCGCGCCTATCGGTAATAGTTGAGCTGGTTTGTAGGGTATTTATCGAGGGGAGAAACAAAAGCCGCCCGAAGGCGGCTATTGCGTGGTGCGGGTGACTCAGTGGAACTGTTCTTCTTCGGTGGAGCCTTTCAGGGCGGTCACCGAGGACTGGCCACCCTGGATCACGGTGGTCATGTCGTCGAAGTAGCCAGTGCCCACTTCCTGCTGGTGCGCCACGAAGGTGTAGCCCTTGGCCGCGTCAGCGAACTCCTGCTCCTGCAGCTTGACGTAGGCGGTCATGTCGTTGCGGGCGTAGTCGTGCGCCAGGTTGAACATGCTGTGCCACATGTTGTGGATACCCGCCAGGGTGATGAACTGGTGCTTGTAGCCCATCGCCGACAGCTCGCGCTGGAATTTGGCGATGGTCGCGTCGTCCAGGTTCTTCTTCCAGTTGAAGGAAGGCGAGCAGTTGTACGACAGCAGTTGGTCCGGGTATTCCTTCTTGATCGCTTCGGCAAAGCGGCGGGCTTCGTCCAGGTCCGGCTTGGCGGTTTCGCACCAGATCAGGTCGGCATACGGCGCGTAGGCCAGGCCGCGAGCGATGGCCTGGTCCAGGCCTGCGCGCACCTTGTAGAAGCCTTCAGGCGTGCGGGTGCCGGTCACGAACGGCTGGTCGTACGGGTCGCAGTCCGAGGTCAGCAGGTCCGCGGCGTTGGCGTCGGTGCGGGCCAGGATGATGGTCGGCACACCTGCCACGTCGGCGGCCAGGCGGGCGGCGACGAGCTTCTGCACGGCTTCCTGGGTCGGTACCAGCACCTTGCCGCCCATGTGGCCGCATTTCTTCACCGAGGCCAGTTGGTCTTCGAAATGCACGCCGGCGGCGCCTGCCTCGATCATGCTTTTCATCAGTTCGTAGGCGTTCAGTACGCCGCCGAAACCGGCTTCAGCGTCAGCCACGATGGGTGCGAAGTAGTCGATGTAGCCTTCGTCACCCGGATTTTTGCCCGCTTTCCACTGGATCTGGTCGGCGCGGCGGAACGAGTTGTTGATGCGCTTGACCACGGTTGGAACCGAATCCACCGGGTACAGCGACTGGTCAGGGTACATGGACTCGGCGGAGTTGTTGTCCGCGGCCACTTGCCAGCCGGACAGGTAGATCGCCTGGATCCCGGCCTTGACCTGTTGCACAGCCTGGCCGCCGGTCAGGGCGCCCATGCAGTTGACGAAGTCCTTGTCGGGACGGAAGGACGGCTTGGCGCCCTGAGTCACCAGGTTCCAGAGTTTTTCAGCGCCCAGTTTGGCAAACGTGTGTTCTGGCTGGATCGAGCCACGCAGGCGGACGACGTCAGCAGCAGAGTAGGTGCGGGTCACGCCTTTCCAGCGTGGATTCTCGGCCCAGTCTTTCTCGATAGCTGCAATTTGTTGTTCGCGTGTCAGTGCCATGGGGTAAACCTCGTCGCTTGGTCTTGTGAGTCTTGAGGTGAAGCTCTTTGCTCTGCCAGCGCCTCAAGGTTTCTTGAAGGCGCACGTATGGGTGCTCACAGAATCGGAAAGCATTGGGTCACAGCCTTGGGTTGTTTATCGCGTTCACGGTGATGAAGCGATGACGCGGCCTTTTGGGCATAAAAGACGCGAATCTGCTCAATCTGGTTGAGTTTGAGCACGATCCTGAGGCTTTCTGCAAAGCCTCCGATTTGTGGGAGCGAGGCCATCATGCCTCGACGATTTTCCTTCGTCAAACACTTTGTAGTGATATTTTATGTGCACTACATCTTTTGTCTAATACGACTCATCAGTCAGTTTCGGGCTCGGAGGTGCTGGTACGGGCAAGTCAGCGGTAGTACTGGGCGGTCACGGGGGAAGGGAGGATATGTAGTGCTTTTTGGAGCACTACATAATTGGCGGGTTCGGTGCTTTTTGCGGCCATCTGGAGGTTGGTGTTGCCCAGAAAATTGCCCCGCCGGCAAGCCGTGCTGCTACGGGGGTGGGGTTTGAAACCGGATTTTGCACCCACCGTAGGAGCGCGCTTGCCCGCGAAGGCGGTGTGTCAGGCGCATTGGTTGCCAGGCACCGCAACCCTGTAGGAGTGAGCTTGCTCGCGATAGCGGTCCGTCAGTCACAGAGTGTTTAACAGACATACCGCTATCGCGAGCAAGCTCACTCCTACAGGATTTGGTTCTGCCTGCGCTTACGGAGCTCAATCCAGACTATCGACCTTCACCCGCAAGGTCATGTCGTCACGGCCCTGGGTGGAGTAACGGCGGGTGACGCCGTGTTCGTCGGCGCGGGATTGGTCGCTGACGCCTGCCAGTGTGATCCACTCGCCCAACCGGCCGCTGACCTGGGTATCGGTGCTCTGCACCTTGATCGCATCCGCCTGCTGCTGGCTCATGCGGTCGTTGTTGGTGCTGATGTTCAGGTGCACGATGTCGCCGGTCACGCTGGCGGTCACGTAGAACCCGCGAGTGACGTTGCGATACTGGGTATTGGTCTGCGCATAGCCGTAGGAGTCGGTCTGCACATTGGTGATCGGAATGCTCTGGCCGACCTGGATCAGCGCCGGAGTGCCTTCGTTGGCCTGGACCTGCTGCATGCCACCGTCGCGGCTGGCGGTGCCGTAGTTGATGATGCGGGTCTGTCCGTCAGCACTGACGCGGCCGTTCTGTGAACGTACGGTGCCGTTGACCGAGTAACCGGAATCGCTCTGGGTGCTGCTGTCACTGGTGTCCACGCTGATCAGCAGGCGTCTGGCCGCCACGTCCAGTTGCGACAGCAGGTCCTTGAGTTCGCTGATCTTGCCGGGCTCGGCATTGACGATCAGCTTGTTGCCATAGGCCTGAACCGTGCCCTCGTTGCCGAGCACGGATTTCACTGTGGGCATCAGGTCATCGCTGGTGCGGTAGTTGAGGGGGATGACTTCGGTGGCGGCAACTGCCGACAAGCTGCAGGCCAACAGCACAGAAGCGAGCAGGGTACGTAACGACATCGTTGTGATCTCCGCGAGGGGGCGTATCAAGGCATTATGGTTTTTTAAGGTAACGGCTTGCCAGTTTGTCGGCCCAGACAAAGGCAAATTGAATCGCAGACAGCAGAACGCCCCGGCGTCCTCGTTTCAGCATAGCTTGTCAACATAGCCAGCTGAATGAGGAAGGCGGGGCGTTCGGCTTGCGTGGTGGCCGCCCGCTTAGCGCGAGGTGCGCACCATATCGACGTGAGGCAGGCCGGCTTCGAGGAACTCTTCGCTGACCACGGTAAAGCCGAAGCGCTCGTAGAACGCTGTGGCGTGCACCTGGGCGCTGAGTTTCTGTTCCTTGAGGTCGCGGTTTTCCGCTTCGCTGATCACGGTCTTGAGCAGCGCATCGCCGACGTTCAGGCCGCGCCAGTCCTTGAGCACCGACAATCTGCCGATCTCGCCGTCCGGTAGCAGCCGTGCGGTGCCGATCGGGTAATCGCCTTCGAGTGCCAGAAAATGCAGTGCGCCAGCGTCTTCGGCGTCCCATTCCAGTTCGGGCGGTACCGATTGCTCGGCAATGAACACGGCTTCGCGGATACGCCGGATATCGGCGTTCTCCTTCTGCCAGTCAGCTACCCGTACGCGGATCTTATTCATCGGCAAACCCCAGACTTCCTTGTTTGACCAGCTCACAGAGCAAATGACGGCCGTCTTCGTCGGCCAGCCACTTGCCCAGATTGTCCATATGCAGTGCGTCAGCGGCGCAGATCAGCTTCAACAGCTCGCGCAGGTTACCCGGCAGCAGGCGGCTCTGACCGCTGGCGAACAGCAGCAGATCGTCATCGACTTCCGACCAGGCCAGGCGTGCGCTCGGGTTGCGGATCAGGATTGCGCCCTGTTCCAGGCTGTCGAGCAGTTCGGCATCGTCCAGTTCGGTGCCAGCGACCATTTCCGGGTAGCGCGGCTCGGTCATGAACTGGCCGAACCAGGTCAGCAGCAGACGCTCGTCGCCCATGTGCTCGGCCAGCAGCGCCTTGAGGCGGTCCAGTGCGTCGCGCTGGATCTGGTGCGGGTCGCTGACCGGCTGCGCATCGGCGTCGGTGTAGCGCTCTTCGTCAGACATGAACTGGCTGAGGAAGTCGGTGAAGTGGGTCAGCACTTCGGCGGCGCTCGGCGCGCGGAAGCCGACCGAGTAGGTCAGGCAGTCGTCCACGGCCACGCCCCAGTGGGCCAGGCGCGGCGGCAGGTAGAGCATGTCGCCCGGTTCCAGGGTCCACTCGTCGCTGCCCTGGAAGTCGGCGAGGATGCGCAGGTCGGCGTGCTCGATCAGCGGGCTGTCGCTGTCGCACATCTGGCCGATTTTCCAGTGGCGCTTGCCGTGGCCTTGCAGCAGGAACACGTCGTAGTTGTCGAAGTGCGGACCGACGCTGCCGCCAGGGGCTGCGTAGCTGATCATCACGTCATCGATGCGCCAGCTTGGCAGGAAGCGGAATTGCTCCAGCAACTCGGCCACTTCCGGGACGAACTGGTCGACGGCCTGCACCAGCAGGGTCCACTCGGTTTCCGGCAGCTTGCTGAACTCGTCTTCCTCGAACGGGCCGCGACGCATTTCCCACGGGCGCACGCCGTTTTCGAGGATCAGGCGCGACTCGACTTCTTCTTCAAGCGCCAGGCCAGCCAGCTCGTCCTGGTCGATCGGGCTTTCGAAATCCGGGATGGCCTGACGGATCAGCAGGGGTTTCTTCTGCCAGTAGTCACGCAGGAATTCGCGCGCCGTGATGCCGCCAAGCAGCTGAACAGGAATATCAGGATTCATGTGTAACCTATTGAAAAAGCGTGTTTTTCAGACTGGAATAAAAACGCCCGGCTCAGCCGGGCGCTCAGAGCATATGCCGTTCGATCAGATGCGCTTGGCTTGTGCCACAGCGTTGCCGATGTAGTTGGCCGGCGTGAGCTTTTTCAGCTCGGCGCGGGCTTCGGCAGGCATGTCCAGGCCATCGATGAAGGTCAGCAGCGCTTCAGGGCTGATGCCTTTGCCGCGCGTCAGCTCCTTGAGCTTCTCGTACGGGTTTTCGATGTCGTAGCGGCGCATGACGGTCTGGATCGGCTCGGCCAGGACTTCCCAACAGGCGTCCAGGTCGGCAGCGATCTTCTGCTCGTTCAGCTCCAGCTTGCCGATACCCTTCAGGCTCGCTTCGTAGGCAATCACGCTGTGAGCGAAGCCCACACCCAGGTTGCGCAGTACGGTGGAGTCGGTCAGGTCACGCTGCCAGCGGGAGATCGGCAGCTTGCTCGCCAGGTGCTGGAACAGCGCGTTGGCGATACCCAGGTTGCCTTCGGAGTTTTCGAAGTCGATCGGGTTGACCTTGTGCGGCATGGTCGAGGAGCCGATTTCGCCCGCGACGGTCTTCTGCTTGAAGTAACCCAGGGAAATGTAGCCCCAGATGTCACGGTCGAAGTCGATCAGGATGGTGTTGTAGCGCGCGATGGCGTCGAACAGCTCGGCGATGTAGTCGTGCGGCTCGATCTGCGTGGTGTACGGGTTGAAGCCCAGGCCCAGCTCGTCTTCGATGAAGGCGCGGGCGTTGGCTTCCCAGTCGATGTCCGGGTAGGCCGACAGGTGCGCGTTGTAGTTGCCCACGGCGCCGTTGATCTTGCCCAGCAGCGGAACGGCGGCGACCTGAGCGATCTGGCGCTCCAGACGGTAGACGACGTTGGCCAGTTCCTTGCCCAGGGTGGTTGGCGAAGCCGGCTGGCCGTGGGTGCGCGACAGCATCGGCACGGCGGCGAAACGGATCGCCAGCTCACGGATGGATTCGGCGATCTGGCGCATCAGCGGCAGCAGCACGGTGTCACGGCCTTCGCGCAGCATCAGGGCGTGGGACAGGTTGTTGATGTCCTCGCTGGTGCAGGCAAAGTGGATGAATTCGCTGACCTTGGCCAGTTCCGGCAGCTTGGCCGCCTGCTCTTTGAGCAGGTATTCGATCGCCTTGACGTCGTGGTTGGTGGTGCGCTCGATTTCCTTCACACGCTCGGCGTGTTCCAGGGCGAAGTCATCGGCCAGCGCATTGAGGATGGCGTTGGCTTCGGCAGAGAACGCCGGGACTTCAGGAATTTGCGGGTGGGCCGACAGGCGCTGGAGCCAGCGAACTTCGACCAGGGCGCGGAAACGGATCAGGCCGTATTCGCTGAAAATAGGGCGCAGGGCCTGGGTTTTGCCGGCGTAGCGGCCGTCTACAGGGGAAACCGTAGTGAGCGAAGAAAGCTGCATGGGGTGCTCTCGGACAGTCGGGCTTTAACAAGGGGCGCGTATCATACATGAAAATCCGTATCAGCCGAGGCTGACTGATCGCCATGGTTCGCCCCGCGAGGGATAAATGCGCGGTTGCGCGGTGCTCTACGGTCAGCCGTGGAGCAACGGATACAGTTCTTTCAATAACTTGCGACGGCTGATGACCAATTGCCAGCGGTGACCGCCCACTTGTCGCCAAAGTCGTGCGCAGCGAATCCCGGCCAGCAGCAGGGCGCGGATTTTCGAGGCGTTGTTCGGCTGCTGCAGATTGCGCATGTCGCCGTGCACCTGGATGCGTTGGCGCAGGGTGCTCAGGGTGTCCTGATACAGCGCGCCGCTGGCGGCGATCACGTTCTCGTGGACGATGCCGAAGTGCTCGACCTGGGATTTGATCTGCGGCAGGCGCTTGCCGATGGTTTCGAGCATGTCATCGCGCTTGGACAGTTGACGCTCAAGGCCCAGCATCGCCAGCGCGTAACGCAGTGGCTCGCGTTGCAGGGTGCTGGGGTCGCGCTCCAGAGCACTGGCCAGGGCGCGATAGCCCTCGCGCAGGTTCAGGTCGTCGCCGCCGAACACGTCCAGGGTGTCCCTGGGGTCCATGTTCAGCAGGCTGCCGATCAGGCAACCCACTGCCGCCTCGCCGGCCTGGCCGGTCTTGGCGATGCGGTCCACCAGCACGGCGGCCTGAAACACACCGCCCAGGGCGGTCAGTTGCTCTTGGGTCGGGCTCATCAACGAGCGTCCTTGCTGTGCCAGGGTTCGGCAGTTTCGATGACGCCGCCGCCCAGGCAGATTTCGCCGTCGTAGAACACCACCGACTGGCCCGGCGTCACAGCGCGTTGCGGCTCGTCGAAGATGGCGCGGTAGCCGGTCGCGGTACGTTCCAGGGTGCAGGCCTGGTCACCCTGGCGGTAGCGAACCTTGGCGGTCAGCTTGCGCGGGGTACTCAGGTCGATTGGGTTGACCCACCAGATTTCCGAGGCCAGCAAGGCGCGGGAGAACAGCCAGGGGTGCTCGTTGCCCTGGCCGACGATCAACTCGTTATTTGCCAGGTCTTTTTCCAGCACGTACCACGGCTCGTCGCCGGCATCTTTCAGGCCGCCGATCCCCAGGCCCTGACGCTGGCCGATGGTGTGGTACATCAGGCCTGCGTGACGGCCGATGCTTTCGCCTTCGGTGGTCTTGATCTCGCCGGGCTGGGCGGGCAGGTACTGCTTGAGGAAATCGGTGAAGCGGCGCTCGCCGATGAAGCAGATACCGGTGGAATCCTTCTTCTTGGCGGTCGCCAGCTGGTATTTCTCGGCAATCTCGCGCACTTGCGGCTTTTCCAGCTCGCCGACCGGGAAGAGGGTCTTGGCGATCTGCTCACCGGCTACGGCGTGCAGGAAGTAGCTCTGGTCCTTGTTCGGGTCCAGGCCCTTGAGCAGCTCGGTGCGGCCGTCGATGTCGCGGCGGCGCACGTAGTGGCCGGTGGCGATCAGGTCTGCGCCCAGCATGAAGGCGTAGTCCAGGAAGGCCTTGAACTTGATTTCGCGGTTGCACAGGATGTCCGGGTTCGGCGTACGACCGGCCTTGTACTCTTCGAGGAAGTGCTCGAAGACGTTATCCCAGTACTCGGCGGCGAAGTTCACCGTGTGCAGCTTGATACCGATTCTGTCGCACACGGCCTGGGCGTCCGCGAGGTCGTCCATGGCGGTGCAGTATTCCGTTCCGTCGTCTTCTTCCCAGTTCTTCATGAACAGGCCTTCCACCTGATACCCCTGCTCCATGAGCAGAAGGGCGGAGACCGAAGAATCCACGCCGCCGGACATGCCGACAATGACGCGTTTCTTTTCTGGATTGGAAAAGGCTGAATCAGACATAGGGTTTCGATGGGTAGTCTGGAAAAGGACGCGATTCTAGCAGGGAGTCGGCGCCAAGGCTAAAAGCTATTCAATCGCGTACCACATCCAGGCTGTGGATCGGGCCTGCGAGGTAGTCGTCCAGGCATTGCAGCACCAGCTCGCTGCGCCAGCGTTCGGGCTGGCTGGCCAGTTCCTCGCGAGTCAGCCACAGGGCGCCATCGATGTCGGTGTCCAGCTCGCGTTCGGGGTGATGCTTGCCGGGTCTGGCCGCGAAGCACACGCGCTGGTAGGTCACGCCGTTGCTGGGGGCGGTGTACAGGTAGATGCCGACCACGCCGGTCAGTTCGACGTCCCAGGCGGTTTCCTCAAGCGTCTCGCGAATCGCAGCTTCGCGCAGGGTCTCGTTCGCTTCCAGATGGCCGGCGGGCTGATTGAGCAGGCGCTTGCCGTTCTTGGTTTCCTCGACGAAGAGGAAGCGGCCGTTGTCTTCGATGACGGTAGCGACGGTGATGTGGGGTTGCCAGGGGCGCATGTGGGGCTCCGATGACTTGTTTTCTCGTGCGCTGGAGCATCATTGATGCCGAGTCGCCACTAGGATTTCTGACAGTATACGAGACAGGAGTTTTGGCGTTCACTCGGGGTTCACTCATTGATGAGGGATCCATCATGAAAACGCAACACGCCAAAGCTGGTGAATTTGACCCCTCCTTTAATGGCGGGCGGCCTTTAAGGCTGGAGTTTGAAGGCTATGAGCGTCATCTCCTCCAGGGTATGGCTGCCGGCAGGGATGGCTTGATCTATGTCTCTGGGGAGAGGACGCGAGGCTTCGATTTCAGCAATTCAGAGTATTTCATCATTGCACTGGATGCCCAGGGCATCAGGCACGCGGGCTTCGACCGTGATGGGGTGGCGGCTGGCAAATTTTTCAAGACCGACCAGGCAGGAGTCTCGGTGCGCAGTGAGGTGTTTGCTCTCCATTACGCTGAGGGCAGTAACCCGGCTGACGATCGCCTTTATCTGCTCGGGCAATATACCTATCAAAAAAACGATGGGCCGCGCAGCACTTACCCTGCGGTTGCCTGCTACCTGATAGATGGTTCGCCAGACACTGCGTTCGGCACGAACGGCATTTGCATCTTCGCGGGGCTGGAGGGTGACAGCGTACCTTCTTTTGCCTCGCCAGAGCCCGCAGGTTCGACCACCACGAACAGCGAAAGCCGAGAACTACCGAACCGGGATGCCACCATCCGTTGGAGTGCATACGGGGGGCGGTTCTACATCCAGGGCCTGTCCAGCGATCATCGGCGAGTGTTGCTGATTTCGATTGATTTCCGTGGCGTCGTTGACTGGAATTTCGGAGTCAATGGTGTCCAGGTGGTTGAGCGGGGGCTTCAATTTGTTCCGTTCGGGATGTTCATCAATACCGATGGCATTTATTTGTGTGGGCGCACGTTCACAGACGAGGTCCTTTGGTTGTTTCAAGCCACCATTGCGCGACTCGACCATAGAGGTGTTGTAGACGCGTCCTACGGTTCTAATGGTTTTCAGGACTTCGTGGTGGGAACCGAGCACGCCGAGCTCCATTCCCTGGTGCCTCTCTCACCTGAGTATTTCATTACCGCAGGCTATGCTCGCCGCGGAGACCCGTCGGGCCCAGTGTTCGTGTTCGTGCCATTGCTATTGAGCTGTGACGACCGCGGTGGCGTGAATCCTGGCTTTAACGGAGGGAGTCCGGTGCTGATCGAAGGTGCTCCTGGCGGATGGCGCGATCTTGCTGTGGATGCTGATGCACTGACCGTGCTGGGTAGTGGCAGTGACGGGGGATTCATTGGGCGCTTCCTTCACAGTGGTCAGATGGATAGTAGCTTCGCCAGTGGTGCTGGCTTGCGGCGCCTGACCGAACTGCCATCCGATGTGCGATTGATGAATCTTATGGTTAGGCCGGATCGCAGTATCGTCTTCTTGGGGTGGGGGGCTATCTCTTCAGAGCGGCTGAGCGCTGGCGTAATAGGTGTTTTGACAGGGCAGTAAATCGCTCCGAACGAGGATCTTGCTGCGTCAGCCCCTCAAACAACAAAGCCCCGGCCATTGCCGGGGCTTTGTGTATTGCAGGCTAGCTTACTTGAGCGAAGCGATCGCGTCGTTCAGGGTCTTGCTAGGACGCATGGCTTTGCTGGCCAGTTCCGGGGTGGCGAAGTAGTAACCGCCGATGTCCAGAGGCTTGCCCTGTACGCCGTTCAGTTCGGCGACGATGGTCGCTTCGCTGTCGGTCAGGGTCTTGGCCAGCTGGGTGAACTTGGCTTGCAGCTCTTTATCTTCGGTCTGGGCGGCCAGGGCCTGAGCCCAGTAGGTCGCCAGGTAGAAGTGGCTGCCACGGTTGTCGATACCGCCAACCTTGCGCGATGGCGACTTGTTGTTGTCCAGGAACTGGCCGGTGGCCTTGTCCAGAGCAGTGGCAAGTACCAGAGCTTTAGGGTTGTTGTAGACGTTGCCCAGGTGCTCCAGGGAAGCGGCCAGTGCCAGGAATTCGCCCAGCGAGTCCCAGCGCAGGAAGTTCTCTTCGTTGAGCTGCTGAACGTGTTTCGGAGCCGAACCGCCAGCGCCGGTTTCGAACAGACCGCCGCCATTCATCAGCGGAACGATCGACAGCATCTTGGCACTCGTGCCCAGTTCCATGATCGGGAACAGGTCGGTCAGGTAGTCACGCAGCACGTTACCGGTGACCGAGATGGTGTCCTTGCCAGCGCGGATGCGCTCCAGGGAAACCTTCATTGCGTCAACTGGCGACTTGATGGTGATGTCCAGGCCGGTGGTGTCGTGATCCTTCAGGTACTTCTCGACCTTCTTGATCATCACCGCGTCGTGGGCGCGTTTCGGGTCCAGCCAGAAGATGGCCGGGGTGTTGCTCAGGCGCGAGCGGTTGACCGCCAGCTTGACCCAGTCCTGGATCGGCGCGTCCTTGGTCTGGCACATGCGCCAGATGTCGCCGGCTTCGACGTTCTGTTCCATCAGGACCTGGCCTTTGTCGTCAGTCACGCGAACGACGCCGTCGGTTTCGATCTGGAAGGTCTTGTTGTGCGAGCCGTACTCTTCGGCTTTCTGCGCCATCAGGCCAACGTTCGGTACGCTGCCCATGGTGGTCGGATCGAAGGCGCCGTGCTTCTTGCAGTCTTCGATGACAGCCTGGTAGATGGTGGCGTAGCAGCGATCCGGGATCACGGCCTTGGTGTCCTGCAGGACGCCGTCGTTGTTCCACATCTTGCCCGAGTCACGGATCATCGCCGGCATCGAGGCGTCGACGATGACGTCGCTCGGCACGTGCAGGTTGGTGATGCCCTTGTCGGAGTTGACCATCGCCAGTGCAGGGCGGGTCGCGTAGACAGCTTTGACGTCCGCTTCGATCTGCGCCTGCTGGTCGGCTGGCAGATCCTTGATGCGGGCGTACAGGTCGCCGATGCCGTTGTGCAGGTTGAAGCCGATTTCCTTCAGGACTTCAGCGTGCTTGCTCAGCGCAGCCTGGTAATACTCGGCAACGAATTCGCCGAACATGATCGGGTCAGAGACCTTCATCATGGTGGCTTTCAGGTGCACGGAGAACAGGACGCCCAGTTTCTTGGCGTCTTCGATCTCTTTGGCCACGAAAGCGCGCAGGGCTTTCTTGCTCATGACCGCGCAATCGATCACTTCACCGGCCAGTACCGACGTCTTGTCTTTCAGCACGGTGGTGCTGCCGTCTTTGGCGATCAGTTCGATCTTGACCGAGCCTGCGGCTTCGATCAGCGAGGATTTTTCGCTGCCATAGAAGTCGCCGCTGTCCATGTGGGCAACGTGGGACTTGGAGTCCGCTGCCCAGGCGCCCATCTTGTGCGGGTGCTTGCGAGCGTAGTTCTTGACCGAAAGCGGTGCGCGGCGATCAGAGTTGCCTTCACGCAGGACCGGGTTCACGGCACTGCCTTTTACCTTGTCATAAGCGGCACGGGCGGCCTTGTCGGCCTCGGTGACGACTTCATCCGGGTAGTCCGGGACGTCGTAGCCCTTGGCTTGCAGCTCCTTGATCGCGGCCTTCAGTTGCGGAACCGAGGCGCTGATGTTCGGCAGCTTGATGATGTTGGCTTCCGGCGTGGTTGCCAGTTCGCCCAGCTCGGCCAGGTCATCGGAAACCTTCTTGGCGCCCAGTTGCTCGGGGAAGCCGGCCAGGATGCGGGCTGCCAGAGAAATGTCGCGGGTTTCGACGGTGATGTCGGCCGAGGAGGTGAATGCTTCGATGATCGGCAGGAGTGAGTAGGTGGCGAGGGCAGGAGCTTCGTCGGTGAAGGTGTAGATGATCTTCGAGCGGTTGGACATTTTTGGGAATACTCTCTTCTTTGCTGAGCGTACACAAAATTTCGAGATGCGCAGGGTAGGCACTTTCGCCCAGATATCAATGAGCCGAAAGTCGAGAATTTCGTCGCGTGATATGGGGTGCATCAGTCGAGCGTCAAGCGGTTGAACTCCGGTAAGAGTCCAGCCTGTCGAGGGCTGAAAGTCTCGTTTCAGATGGCTCGGCCCCCAATGACCCAATGGTCACCGGCGCGAAGTATATCACCGGTCCCGGCCATTACTACGATAGTAGTGTGAAGGCTGTGCGTTGATCGCACGCACCTTTGCGCGACAAATTGGCGAGGGCAAAACCTCTGAAAAGCTGGAACCCGCGAACTACGCGCCCTGCGGCAAGCTGTCGCAGGCTGGCGGGGGCAAAAAACGGCGGGTGGTCCAGCGGTCGATTTTCGACTAAAGGAGGAGCCTTGCAGGTGGGGAGTGCGGCTGCCGGGCCAATCTAGTGTCTTTGTCGTCCGGCAGGTGCGAAAAAAAACCGGTCAATCCTGGGTGGGATGACCGGCCTTTTCAGGTCTCGCGCATGAACGGTCCGGCTCAGGCGTGATCTTTGCTGTGTTCGTGATGCGTGTTTTGTTGATGAGCGTGCTCTTTAGTGGCCGAAGGTTGCCCGCTGATCTTGACTGCGTGCATCCCCTTGGGGCCCTGGATGATTTCGAATTGAACCGGCTGACCTGCCTTGAGGGTCTTGTATCCGTCCATTTCGATCGCCGAGTAGTGCGCAAACAGGTCCTCGGACTTGCCGTCTTCAACGATGAAGCCATACCCCTTGGCGTTGTTAAACCACTTGACCTTACCGCTTAGCATAGTCACATCCCTCTGCAAAGGACTCCGATGGGAGTATCATCACCTCTCATCCGCCGGACCTAAAAAATTTTGGTTGACTGCGCGGACCCTTTTTACCCAATGTGGGTTCTATTGTTTGTAACACCGTTTAGCCGTTAGTCAAGGTCATGTGGCGGTCCAATCGATAGCGAGCATGATCAAGACCAATCTATTTAATTTCGTCCCCAGCGATCCTTCTTTACCATGCATGCAATCAGCGAGATTCGACTAACATTCAATCAGGATGATCCGCACTCCCACGAGGATGGCGCGGAAGGTGTCGCGGTACAGGAGGCCAAGCCGACCCTGCAGGTCCCACCGATGTACAAGGTGGTTTTGTTCAACGATGACTACACCCCGATGGATTTCGTTGTCGAAGTACTGGAGGTGTTTTTCAACCTGAATCGTGAGCTGGCGACCAAGGTCATGCTGGCCGTCCATACAGAGGGACGGGCAGTGTGCGGATTGTTTACCCGCGACATCGCCGAGACCAAGGCCATGCAGGTCAACCAATACGCCAGGGAAAGCCAGCATCCGCTACTCTGTGAGATCGAGAAGGACGGTTAACGCCGGACACTTGGGTAAGAGGTGAAGCTATGTTAAACCGTGAGCTCGAAGTCACCCTCAATTTGGCTTTCAAGGAGGCTCGCTCCAAACGTCATGAATTCATGACCGTGGAGCACCTGCTGCTGGCCCTATTGGACAATGAGGCTGCCGCCACTGTTCTGCGTGCCTGCGGCGCAAACCTCGACAAACTCAAACACGACCTTCAGGAGTTCATCGACTCCACCACGCCACTGATCCCTGTCCACGACGAAGATCGCGAGACCCAGCCAACCCTGGGCTTCCAGCGTGTGCTGCAGCGTGCCGTGTTCCATGTGCAGAGCTCCGGTAAGCGTGAAGTCACTGGCGCCAACGTGCTGGTGGCGATTTTCAGCGAGCAGGAAAGTCAGGCGGTGTTTCTGCTGAAACAGCAGAGCGTTGCCCGCATCGATGTCGTCAACTATATCGCCCACGGTATCTCCAAGGTGCCGGGGCATGGCGAACACTCTGAAGGTGAGCAAGATATGCAGGACGATGAGGGCGGCGAGTCTTCTTCTTCAGGCAATCCTCTGGATGCCTATGCCAGCAACCTGAATGAACTGGCCCGTCAGGGTCGCATCGATCCTCTGGTCGGCCGCGAGCTGGAAGTCGAGCGTGTCGCTCAGATTCTCGCCCGCCGTCGCAAGAACAACCCGTTGCTGGTCGGTGAGGCCGGCGTCGGTAAAACCGCCATCGCCGAAGGCCTGGCCAAGCGCATCGTCGACAGCCAGGTGCCTGACCTGTTGGCCAACAGCGTCGTCTACTCGCTGGATCTCGGTGCCCTGCTGGCCGGGACCAAGTACCGTGGCGACTTCGAGAAGCGCTTCAAGGCGCTGCTTGGTGAGCTGAAGAAACGTCCTCACGCCATTCTGTTCATCGACGAAATCCACACCATCATTGGTGCCGGTGCTGCGTCGGGCGGGGTGATGGATGCCTCCAACCTGCTCAAGCCGCTGTTGTCTTCGGGTGATATCCGCTGCATCGGTTCGACCACGTTCCAGGAATTCCGCGGCATCTTCGAGAAAGACCGTGCCCTGGCCCGTCGCTTCCAGAAAGTCGACGTGTCCGAGCCTTCGGTTGAAGACACCATCGGCATTCTGCGTGGCCTGAAGGGTCGTTTCGAACAGCACCACAACATCGAATACAGCGACGAGGCCCTGCGCGCAGCGGCCGAGCTGGCTTCGCGCTACATCAATGACCGTCACATGCCGGACAAGGCCATCGACGTCATCGACGAGGCGGGCGCCTACCAGCGTCTGCAGCCGGTGGAATCGCGGGTCAAGCGCATCGACGTGCCTCAGGTGGAAGATATCGTCGCGAAAATCGCGCGAATTCCGCCTAAGCACGTGAACAGCTCCGACAAGGAACTGCTGCGTAACCTCGAGCGCGATCTCAAGCTGACGGTGTTCGGTCAGGATGCGGCGATCGATTCGTTGTCCACGGCGATCAAGCTGTCTCGCGCCGGGCTCAAGTCGCCTGACAAGCCTGTCGGCTCGTTCCTGTTTGCAGGTCCGACCGGTGTCGGTAAAACCGAAGCGGCGCGTCAGTTGGCCAAGGCCCTGGGTATCGAGCTTGTGCGTTTCGACATGTCCGAGTACATGGAGCGTCACACCGTTTCGCGTCTGATCGGTGCGCCTCCAGGTTATGTCGGGTTCGATCAGGGCGGTCTGTTGACCGAAGCCATCACCAAGCAGCCGCACTGCGTGCTGTTGCTTGATGAGATCGAAAAGGCTCACCCGGAGGTCTTCAACCTGCTGTTGCAGGTCATGGACCACGGGACCTTGACCGACAACAACGGTCGCAAAGCGGACTTCCGCAACGTGATCGTGATCATGACCACCAACGCCGGTGCCGAAACTGCGGCGCGTGCTTCGATCGGCTTCACCCATCAGGACCACTCGTCCGATGCGATGGAAGTCATCAAGAAGAGCTTCACGCCGGAATTCCGCAACCGCCTGGACACCATCATTCAGTTTGGTCGCCTCAGCCATGAGGTCATCAAGAGCGTGGTGGACAAGTTCCTTACCGAGCTTCAGGCGCAACTGGAAGACAAGCGCGTGCTGCTTGAGGTGACTGATGCCGCACGCAGCTACCTGGCCGAAGGTGGTTACGACGCCGCGATGGGTGCACGTCCGATGGCGCGTTTGATCCAGGACAAGATCAAGCGTCCGCTGGCCGAGGAAATCCTCTTCGGCGAGTTGTCCGAGCATGGCGGTGTGGTACACATCGACTACAAGGACGGCGAGATCACGTTCGAGTACGAAACCACGGTGGAAATGGCCTGACGTTTCGATGCAACACAGCAAAAAGGCGCCGGTTGGCGCCTTTTTGCATTTATGGCCCGCTACCACCTCGCAATGGCATGAACGCCACTGTCATTGTAGGAGCGCGCTTGCCCGCGAAGGCGGTCTATCCGAAATGCACCATTATCTGACACACCACCATCCCGTAGCAGCATGGCTTGCCGGCGGGTGCGGTCTTGAGATCGCCGTCACGGGCAAGCGCGCTCCTACAGGGGGTGGTTCAACTATGCACAAACAAAAACGCCCGGTCATAAGCCGGGCGTTTTTGTCAGGACCTGTTAACGGGCGCGGTAGGTGATGCGCCCTTTGCTCAGGTCGTACGGCGTCAGTTCAACGCGGACCTTGTCACCGGTCAGAATACGAATGTAGTTCTTGCGCATCTTGCCGGAGATGTGCGCGGTAACGACGTGCCCATTTTCCAACTCCACACGGAACATGGTGTTGGGCAGGGTGTCGACGACAGTGCCTTCCATTTCGAAGCTGTCTTCTTTCGACATGCAGTAAAGCCCTCGGTATCCAATGAATGGCCCGGTGCAAACGGCAGCCAGGCAAAAGCGGGCTGCATTGTGCCCGAAAAGTGCGCTTCAAGCCAAGGGATTCAGTAAAGAGTGACCCATCTTTGATTGGTGAGCAGCTCTATGGGGCGATATTGCGTCTTGTAGTTCATCTTTTTGCAGTTCTTGATCCAGTAACCCAGGTACACCGCGTGCAGTTGCATACGGGCGGCCTCGGCGATCTGCCACAGAATCGCATAGCGCCCCAGGCTGCGACGTTCCTCCGATGGCTCGTAGAACGTATAGACAGCCGACAGCCCGTTGGGCAGCAGGTCGGTCACCGCGACAGCCAGCAGGCGGCCCTCTGCGCGAAACTCGTAAAAGCGCGAAAAAGGCAGGTCACGCACCAGAAAGGTCGAAAACTGATCGCGACTGGGCGGGAACATGTCGCCGTCGGCATGGCGCTGTTCGATGTAGCGCTGATAGAGGTCGAAATATTCTTCGCTGAAGTGCGGCTTGGTGCTGGTGACCTCGATGTCGGCGTTTTTCTTGAAGATGCGCTTTTGCTGACGATCGGGCGTGAAGAGTCCTACCGGAATGCGCGCAGGCACGCACGCACTGCAATTCTGGCAATGCGGACGGTAAAGATGGTCGCCACTGCGACGAAACCCCATGTCTGAAAGGTCGGCGTAGACCTGCACGTCCATCGGCTGGCTGGGATCGAGGAACAGCGTGGTGGCTTGTTCTTCGGGCAGGTAGCTGCAGGAGTGGGGTTGAGTGGCATAAAACTTAAGCCGCGCCAGCTCGGTCATGATCAACCCTCGAGAAAAGCTTTAGCTAAGAGTGTATGCCAGCGCGGTCAAACTCGCCTAGGTAACCAGTCGGCCGAATTCTCCTGATCCAGGTATTTGCTCAGGTAATCGGCAAAGGTTTGCCGAGGAATCTCCCGGGCGCCGAAGCTGTGCAGGTATTCGGTGGGCATCTGGCAATCGATCAGGACAAAGCCCCACGCCTTCAGATACGGGACCAGCGTGGCGAAGCCTACCTTTGAAGCGTTGTCGGCCCGGCTGAACATCGATTCTCCAAAAAACAGCTTGCCCATGGCAAGGCCGTACAAGCCCCCCACCAGCTTGCCGTCATCCCAGACCTCGACGCTGTGAGCATGGCCGCGCCGGTGCAGTTCTATATAGGCCGCCTGCATGGCCTCGGAGATCCAGGTATCGTCGACCCCGTCTCGCGGCTCGGAGCAACCGCGGATCACGGCGGGAAAATCCTGATCGAAGGTCACTTGGTAATGCTGCTGGCGAATGAATTTGGCGAGGCTGCGCGATATGTGGATTTCATCCGGAAACAGTACCGTGCGCGGATCTGGCGACCACCAGAGAATCGGCTGGCCCGGCATGAAGAACGGAAAACAGCCGTGACGGTAGGCGCTCACCACTCGATCGGGGGACAGATCACCGCCGCCGGCGAGCAGTCCGTTCGGGTCACGCAGGGCTTTTTCCAGAGGGGGAAATTCGAATGTGTCGCGATTTAACCAGGTCAGCATGGCGTCCAGACTATCCGAGAGGGGAGGGGAGAGGTAAACCCGTGGTGCAACTCCGGGGAGTAAACGCGGTCACAGGCGATTGACCGGGCTTGCTTGGCAAAGGCGTCACACCGGTTTGCCGTGATTGAGAGAAGCATGGCCATTGGACACTTGCGTGCTGTAATAAAAAACAGTCATAAACCTTTGTCAGCAAAGAAAATGCATGCTCAAATCGTCTGTCACAGGCCAAGCTTGAAGATCTGCAAGGTCCACGCCAGACTAGCGTGGCGTGCAAATCCGGACAATGCCCGATATTGTTTAACCACATTTCAAATCACCTGCCGTGCGCGCGATCACATTTGTCTTCGCATCGCCAGGGGCAGGAAACGGTCTGTACTATTTCGTCAATGCAGCGGCACATAGTCAACCACGAGATGTTCGCGCTGACGCGCAGGAATTGAAGCGTTTTGAAGAAATCCACCGCAGCACCCAGCCCCGTTCCGCTCTGGCGGCAGCACTTGCACTACCGGCTCAAGGAAGGTGCGCTGATCGCATTCGGCTTCCTGTGCCTGTACCTGATCATGGCCCTGTTGACCTACGACCAGGGCGATCCGGGCTGGAGCCACACCAGCAGCTCCGCCCAGGTGCAGAACGCCGCAGGCCGCGCAGGCGCGTTCTGTGCCGATATCCTGTTCATGGTGCTGGGCTATTTCGCCTATATCTTCCCGCTGTTGCTCGGGGTCAAGGCCTGGCAGGTGTTCCGCCAGCGTCATGAACCGTGGCAATGGAGCGGCTGGCTGTTCTCGTGGCGCATGATCGGGCTGGTGTTCCTGATCCTCGCGGGCGCGGCCCTTGCGCACATCCATTTCCATTCGGCATCGGGCCTGCCGGGCTCGGCGGGCGGGGTGCTGGGCGAGGTCCTCGGGGATCTGGCCAAGCGTGCACTGAACGTGCAGGGCAGCACCTTGCTGTTCATCGCGCTGTTCCTGTTCGGCTTGACGGTGTTCACGGACCTGTCGTGGTTCAAGGTCATGGACACCACGGGCAAGATCACCCTGGACCTGTTCGAGCTGTTCCAGGGCTCGATCAACCGCTGGTGGACCGAGCGCAACGAGCGCAAGCAGATGGTGGCCCAGTTGCGGGAAGTGGACATGCGCGTCGATGAAGTCGTGGCACCGGTGGTGCCGGACCGTCGCGAGCAGGTCAAGGCCAAGGAGCGCATCATCGAGCGCGAACAGGCCCTGGCCGAGCACATGACCGCCCGCGAGAAGCACGTGCCTGCGGTGATCGCTCCGGCGCCAGTCCGTCCGCCGGAGCCGAGCCAGCGCGTACAGAAAGAGAAACAGGTGCCGCTGTTCGTCGACAGCGCCGTCGAAGGCACGCTGCCACCGATCTCGATCCTCGATCCTGCCGAAAAGAAGCAGCTCAATTATTCGCCCGAATCGCTGGCTGCCGTTGGGCATCTGCTGGAAATCAAGCTCAAGGAATTCGGCGTCGAAGTCTCGGTGGATTCGATCCATCCGGGCCCGGTCATTACCCGTTACGAAATCCAGCCGGCGGCAGGCGTCAAGGTCAGCCGCATCGCCAACCTGGCCAAGGACCTGGCCCGTTCCCTGGCGGTGACCAGCGTGCGTGTGGTCGAGGTGATTCCCGGCAAGACCACCGTCGGCATCGAGATTCCCAACGAGGATCGCCAGATCGTGCGCTTCTCCGAGGTGCTCTCGACCCCGGAATACGACAACTTCAAGTCGCCGGTCACCCTGGCCCTGGGTCACGACATCGGCGGCAAGCCGATCATCACCGACCTTGCCAAGATGCCGCACCTGCTGGTGGCCGGTACCACCGGTTCCGGTAAGTCGGTGGGCGTGAACGCGATGATCCTGTCGATCCTGTTCAAGTCCGGCCCCGAAGACGCCAAGCTCATCATGATCGACCCGAAAATGCTCGAATTGTCGATCTATGAAGGCATCCCGCACCTGCTGTGCCCGGTGGTGACCGACATGAAGGACGCCGCCAACGCCCTGCGCTGGTCGGTGGCCGAGATGGAGCGCCGCTACAAGCTGATGGCGAAGATGGGCGTGCGTAACCTGTCGGGCTTCAACCACAAGATCAAGGAAGCCGAAGACGCCGGTACGCCGATTTCGGACCCGCTGTACCACCGCGAAAGCATCCACGACGAAGCGCCGCTGTTGACCAAGCTGCCGACCATCGTGGTGGTGGTGGACGAATTCGCCGACATGATGATGATCGTCGGCAAAAAGGTCGAAGAGCTGATCGCCCGTATCGCGCAGAAGGCCCGTGCGGCAGGTATCCACCTGATCCTCGCGACCCAGCGTCCTTCGGTTGACGTCATTACCGGTCTGATCAAGGCCAACATCCCGACCCGCATGGCGTTTCAGGTGTCGAGCAAGATCGACTCCCGGACCATCATCGACCAGGGCGGCGCCGAACAATTGCTCGGCCACGGTGACATGCTCTACATGCCACCGGGCACCAGCCTGCCAATCCGGGTTCACGGCGCGTTCGTCTCCGACGACGAAGTGCACCGTGTGGTCGAAGCCTGGAAACTGCGCGGCACCCCGCAATACAACGACGACATCCTCAATGGCGTCGAGGAGGCCGGCAGCGGCTTCGAAGGCGGTGGTGGCGGCGGTGACGGCGACGACAGCGAAACCGATGCGCTTTACGACGAAGCGGTCAATTTCGTTCTGGAAAGCCGTCGGGCATCGATCTCCGCGGTACAGCGCAAGCTCAAGATTGGCTACAACCGCGCAGCCCGCATGATCGAATCCATGGAGATGGCCGGTGTCGTCACCCCGATGAACACCAACGGCTCGCGGGAAGTGATTGCACCAGCCCCCATGCGTGACTGACACTGCGGTTGTCACAAGTGACTGAGTGGCGCCTTAGGGCGCCATTCAGCGTTAATTGAATTCAAAGAGGACTCCCATGCGTCTTATCCGCATGTTGTTGCTATCTGCACTGGCTGTTTCCGCAATCCCCGCACACGCCGACAGCAAGGACGTGGCGCGCCTGACCCAGTTGCTGGAAAACTCCAAGACCCTGAGCGGCCGGTTTTCCCAGATTTCCCTCGACGGCAGTGGCACCCAGATGCAACAGACCGAGGGCGACATGACCCTCCAGCGTCCGGGGCTGTTCTACTGGCACACCGATGCGCCGCAGGAACAGACCATGGTGTCCGACGGCAAGAAAGTCACCCTGTGGGACCCGGACCTGGAACAGGCCACCATCAAGACCCTTGACCAGCGCCTGACCCAGACCCCGGCCCTGTTGCTGTCCGGCGATGTCTCGAAGATCAGCGAGAGCTTCGACATCTCGGCCAAGGAGGCCGGTGGTGTGATCGATTTCACCCTCAAGCCCAAGTCCAAGGACACCCTGTTCGACAACATGCGCCTGTCGTTCCGCAATGGCGTGATCAACGACATGCAGCTGATCGACAGCGTGGGCCAGCGCACCAACATCCTGTTCACCGGCATCAAGGCCAACGAGCCTGTTCCGGCGAGCAAATTCCAGTTCCAGATCCCGAAAGGCGCTGACGTCATTCAGGAATAAGAGGCTGCACCGTCGTATATGGACCTGTTCAGCAGTGAGCCGATAGCCCAGCCTCTGGCCGCCCGCCTGCGGGCCACCAACCTGGATGAGTATGTCGGTCAGCAGCACCTGCTCGCCCATGGCAAGCCCCTGCGCGAGGCGCTGGAGCAGGGCGCGCTGCACTCGATGATCTTCTGGGGCCCGCCGGGCGTGGGCAAGACCACCCTGGCGCGGCTCCTGGCCAAGGTCTCCGACGCACACTTTGAAACCGTTTCGGCGGTGCTGGCCGGGGTCAAGGAAATTCGCCAGGCCGTCGAAGTGGCCAAGCAGCAGGCAGGTCAATATGGCCGTCGTACGATTCTGTTCGTCGACGAGGTGCACCGTTTCAACAAGTCGCAGCAGGATGCGTTTCTGCCGTACGTCGAAGACGGCACGCTGATCTTCATCGGCGCGACCACTGAAAACCCGTCGTTCGAACTCAACAACGCCTTGCTTTCCCGCGCCCGCGTCTATGTGCTCAAGAGCCTCGACGAAGCAGCGCTGCGGCAACTCGTCGACCGCGCCCTCACCGAAGAGCGCGGGCTGGGCAAGCGCCAACTGAGCCTGGGCGATGAAGCCTTCAAGACCCTGCTGGCCGCGGCCGACGGCGATGGCCGGCGGATGCTCAACCTGCTGGAAAACGCTTCTGATCTGGCCGAAGACGGCAGTGAGATCGAGCCCGAGCTTCTGCAGAGCCTGCTGGGCGACAGCCGCCGTCGCTTCGACAAGGGCGGTGAGGCGTTCTACGACCAGATTTCCGCGCTGCACAAATCCATTCGTGGCTCGAACCCCGACGCGGCGCTGTACTGGTTCGCCAGGATGATCGACGGCGGCTGCGATCCGTTGTACCTGGCGCGGCGCGTGGTGCGCATGGCCAGTGAAGACATCGGCAACGCCGACCCTCGGGCGCTGCCGCTGTGCATGTCCGCCTGGGACGTGCAGGAGCGCCTCGGCAGCCCGGAAGGAGAGTTGGCGGTAGCACAGGCCATCGTCTACCTGGCCTGCGCGCCGAAGAGTAACGCGGTGTACATGGGCTTCAAGATGGCCATGCGCGAAGCCACCGAGCACGGCTCGCTGGAGGTGCCGCTGCACCTGCGCAACGCACCGACCAAACTGATGAAACAACTGGGCTATGGCGAGGAATACCGCTATGCCCACGACGAGCCGGACGCCTACGCGGCAGGGGAAGACTACTTCCCCGACGAGCTCGAACCCCGGCAGTATTACCAGCCCGTGCCCCGTGGCCTGGAGCTGAAAATCGGCGAAAAGCTCAAACATCTGGCGGCACTTGATCGCGCCAGCACTCGTCAGCGGAGAAAATAGTGATTCAGACGATTCTTGCGGTGTCGATTGCTGGCATCGCTGGTACATTATTGCGTTTCGCGGCGGGTACCTGGGTATCGGCCAACTGGCCCCGGCATTTCTACACGGCGACGCTGGCCGTCAACCTGGTGGGCTGCCTGATCATCGGCCTGCTGTACGGATGGTTTCTGTTGCGCCCGGAGGTGCCGATTGAAATCCGCGCCGGCCTGATCGTCGGTTTTGTCGGAGGCCTGACGACATTTTCGTCCTTTTCCCTGGACACGCTGCGCCTGCTGGAAAGCGGGCAGGCGCCACTGGCCATAGGCTATGCGGCGATCAGCGTGTTCGGCGGGCTGCTGGCGACCTGGGCAGGTCTGTCGCTGACCCGCATTTAATAGACCCGAATTCATTAGACGAGAGAACGATATGCTCGATTCCAAACTGTTACGTACCCAGCTTCAGGACGTAGCGGATCGCCTGGCTTCCCGTGGCTTCACGCTGGACGTGGCCCGCATCGAAGCGCTGGAAAACCAGCGCAAGACCGTGCAGACCCGCACTGAGCAGCTTCAGGCCGAGCGTAACGCCCGTTCCAAGTCCATCGGCCAGGCCAAGCAACGCGGCGAAGACATCGCGCCGCTGATGGCTGACATCGATCGCATGGCCGAAGAGCTGAGCACCGGCAAGAAAGAGCTGGACGGCATTCAGTCCGAACTCGACGCCATGCTGCTGAGCATGCCCAACCTGCCGCACGAGTCGGTGCCGGTCGGCGCTGACGAAGAAGAAAACGTCGAAGTGCGCAAATGGGGCACGCCTGCCTCGTTCGACTTCGAAGCCAAGGACCACGTCGCCCTGGGCGAGAAGTTCGGCTGGCTGGATTTCGAAACCGCCGCCAAGCTGTCCGGCGCCCGTTTCGCCCTGCTGCGCGGCCCGATTGCCCGTCTGCACCGCGCCCTGGCGCAGTTCATGATCACCCTGCACATCAACGAACATGGCTACGAAGAGGCTTACACGCCTTATCTGGTTCAGGCGCCTGCGCTGCAGGGCACTGGCCAGTTGCCGAAGTTCGAGGAAGACCTGTTCAAGATCGCTCGCGAAGGCGAAGCCGATCTGTACCTGATCCCGACGGCCGAAGTGTCGCTGACCAACATCGTTTCCGGCGAAATTCTCGACGCCAAGCAGCTGCCGCTCAAGTTCGTCGCCCACACCCCGTGCTTCCGTTCCGAAGCCGGTGCGTCGGGTCGTGACACCCGCGGCATGATCCGTCAGCACCAGTTCGACAAGGTCGAGATGGTGCAGATCGTCGAGCCGGAAAAATCCATGGAAGCGCTGGAGAGCCTGACCGGCAACGCCGAACGCGTCCTGCAACTGCTGGAACTGCCGTATCGCGTGCTGGCCCTGTGCACCGGCGACATGGGCTTCAGCGCCGTGAAGACCTACGACCTGGAAGTGTGGATTCCAAGCCAGGACAAATACCGCGAAATCTCGTCGTGCTCCAACTGCGGCGATTTCCAGGCCCGCCGCATGCAGGCGCGCTGGCGCAACCCGGAAACCGGCAAGCCCGAGCTGGTTCACACCCTCAACGGTTCCGGCCTGGCGGTGGGTCGTACCCTGGTGGCTGTGCTGGAAAACTACCAGCAGGCCGACGGTTCGATCCGTGTACCTGAGGTGCTGAAACCGTGGATGGGCGGCATCGAGGTCATCGGCTAAATGGAATTTCTGCCACTGTTCCACAACCTGCGGGGCGCTCGCGTGCTGGTGGTGGGCGGCGGCGAGATTGCCTTGCGCAAATCTCGCCTGCTGGCCGACGCTGGCGCGGTCCTGCGGGTGGTTGCACCCCAGATCGGAACAGAGCTGCGCGAGCTGATCGACAGCAGCGGTGGCGAACAGATTCTGCGTGGCTACAGCGAGTCGGATCTGGACGGGTGCGTGCTGATCATTGCCGCGACCGATGACGAACCGCTCAACGCGCAGGTTTCCGCCGATGCCCGGCAACGCGGCGTGCCGGTCAACGTGGTGGACGCGCCAGCCCTGTGCAGCGTGATTTTCCCCGCTATCGTCGACCGTTCGCCGCTGGTGATCGCGGTGTCCAGCGGCGGCGACGCGCCGGTGCTGGCACGCCTGATCCGGGCCAAGATGGAGAGCTGGATTCCGCCAACCTATGGCCATCTGGCCGGGTTGGCGGCGCGTTTTCGCCATCAGGTGAAGAACCTCTTCCCCAACGTCCAGCAACGCCGGGCATTTTGGGAGGACGTGTTTCAGGGCCCCATCGCCGATCGGCAACTGGCCGGGCAGGGCGCTGAAGCCGAGCGTCTGTTGCAGGCGAAGATCGACGGCGAGGCGCCCAGCGCATCCGGCGAGGTGTATCTGGTGGGCGCGGGGCCGGGTGATCCGGATCTGCTGACCTTCAAGGCGCTGCGCCTGATGCAGCAAGCCGACGTGGTGCTGTATGACCGCCTGGTGGCGCCGGCGATTCTCGAGCTGTGCCGCCGCGATGCCGACCGCATCTACGTCGGCAAGCAGCGCGCCGATCACGCATTGCCCCAGGATCAGATCAACCAGCAACTGGTTGCCCTGGCCAAGCAAGGCAAGCGCGTGGTGCGGCTCAAAGGGGGCGATCCGTTCATCTTTGGCCGTGGTGGCGAGGAAATCGAAGAACTGGCGGCTAACGGCATCCCGTTTCAGGTCGTTCCGGGCATCACTGCCGCCAGTGGCTGCGCAGCCTACGCCGGGATTCCGCTGACCCATCGCGATTACGCACAATCGGTGCGGTTCGTGACCGGCCACCTGAAGAACAACACCACCGATCTGCCGTGGAAGGACCTGGTGTCACCGGCGCAGACCCTGGTGTTCTACATGGGCCTGATCGGGCTGCCGATCATCTGCAGCGAATTGGTCAGGCATGGCCGTTCTGCCGATACTCCTGCCGCGCTGATCCAGCAAGGCACCACGACCAACCAGCGCGTCTTCACCGGCACCCTGGCCAACCTGCCGCAACTGGTAGCGGAGCATGAGGTTCATGCGCCGACACTGGTGATCGTCGGGGAAGTGGTGACGTTGCGGGACAAACTTGCGTGGTTCGAAGGGGCGCAGGCGAGCGTGTAGTCTGCGACGCCGAAACCTGTAGGAGCGCGCTTGCCCGCGACCGCGGCGTATCAGTCAATTACTTCTAGACTGACGCACCGCGGTCGCGGGCAAGCGCGCTCCTACGTGGTTCTGTGGTATTCACACGTTCTGCAAAATCCCTTTCCCGCTCAACCGCGCACGGTCATGCGCACCACTGAAATCCTGCTTCGGCCCCTTGGGCACCACACCCGTCGGGTTGATGGTGGCGTGGCTGGCGTAGTAGTGATGCTTGATGTGCGTGAAGTCGACCGTCTCGGCAACCCCCGGCAGCTGATACATCTCGCGCACCCAGTTGCTCAGGTTCGGGTAGTCGGCGATGCGGCGCAGGTTGCACTTGAAGTGGCCGTGGTACACCGCGTCGAAACGAATCAGCGTGGTGAACAGGCGCACATCGGCCTCGGTCAGGTATTCGCCTGCCAGGTAGCGCTTCTCGCCCAGCAGCTGTTCCAAGGCGTCGAGTTCGTCGAAGACTTCTTCGAAAGCCTCCTCGTAAGCACCTTGTGACGTGGCGAAACCCGCACGGTAAACACCGTTGTTCACCGCCGGATAGATGCGGTCGTTCAGACGATCGATTTCAGGGCGCAGGGCTTCAGGGTAAAGATCCAGGGTATTGCCGGTCAGGCCATTGAATGCCGAGTTGAACATCCGGATGATTTCCGAAGACTCGTTGCTGACGATGCGTTGCAACTTCTTGTCCCACAGCACGGGCACGGTCACGCGGCCGGTGTAATCGGCGGTGTCGGCCAGATAGCGCTCATGCATGTAGGTGTGGCCGTCGAGCGCGTCGCCGGTGGAGCCGGTGCTCTTGTCGAAGGTCCAGCCGTGTTCGCGCATCAGCCAGCTGACCACGGACACATCGATCAGGTCTTCCAGGCCCTTGAGCTTG
Source organism: Pseudomonas sp. NPDC090201 (assembly GCF_044746825.1). Classification (NCBI taxonomy): domain Bacteria; kingdom Pseudomonadati; phylum Pseudomonadota; class Gammaproteobacteria; order Pseudomonadales; family Pseudomonadaceae; genus Pseudomonas; species Pseudomonas sp. NPDC090201. Next base: position 331,023 of record NZ_JBIVCX010000001.1, on the reverse strand, counting down.
CGCACGATCAGCGTGCGATGGGCCCATGGACATGCCAGGGAAACGTAGAGGTGATAGCGGCCGGCCTCGGCCTTGAAGCCACCTTCGCCGGACGGGCCAGGGCGGCCGTCTGCGGTGACCCAGTTGCGGCGCTTGGCCTGTTCGCGTTGAAACGCCCCGTCTTTGCTGCTTTCGTACCACTGGTCCTGCCAGCGTCCTTCAACGAGAAGGCCCATGTCTGACTCCAAAAGTGTGTGCACTGTTGTGCGTTGGAGATCAGTCTAAAGAGAATCGTTCGAAGAAATAGCGCAAAGACTGGGGTGTAATAATCGACTAAATCGATCTGTTCCGGTTTGCCCAATACGCCTCGGCACGCTCGAACGCTTCAACACGGGGCATCCCAAGGCCGCGCAAGGCCAGTGCGATGGTGGAAATCAGCGCCAGTTGCGGATAGCTGTCTTCGGCTTCGCCTTTCCAGATCGCGACCAGTTGCTGCGTGTCGAGCGTCGCCGGCTTCACATGGCGACGTTCTGATAATGCAGGCCATTCCTCATCCCAGGCCTGGCCATCCGTGGTGCCGTAGAGGTGGCTGATGGTGTCCGGGTTGATCTCGACCTCGCCGCCGTCGCCCTTGATGACGATGGCGTGGTCTCCCAGCAGCGTGCTGGCATCGCGATGCACCGCCTGGTAACCAGGGTGAAAGATGCTTTGCAGCCCGCAACGGGCACCCAGCGGGTTGAGGATGCGCGCCAGTGAGTGGATCGGCGAGCGCAGGCCTAGGGTATTGCGCAAATCGATCATGCGTTGCAGTTGCGGCGCCCAGTCACCCAGCGGGATGAAGGCCAGGTTGTGCTGCGCCAGCGCATCGTCCACCGCCTGCCAGCCCCGGCACAGCGGAATGCCCAGCAGTTCCAGCAGTTGTTCGCTGTAAAGGCGGCCTGCGGTGTGTGCGCCACCGCCGTGCATCAGCACCTTCACGCCGTTTTGCGACAGGCATTTGGCGGCAAGCAGGTACCACGGCAGATGACGCTTCTTGCCGGCGTAGGTGGGCCAGTCGATGTCCACCGCCAGTTGCGGCGCATTCAGGCGCTCGCGCACCGCTTCGGTAAAACCGGCCAGCTCCTCGGCGCTTTCTTCCTTGTGCCGCAGCAGCATCAGGAAGGCGCCAAGCTGCGCGTCCTCGACCTTGCCATCGATCACCATGCCCATGGCCTGGCGGGCTTCTTCGCGGGTCATGTTGCGCGCACCGCGCTTGCCCTTGCCCAGGATGCGCACGAATTCGGCGAACGGATGCTCGGCAGGGGTTTGCAGGACGAGGGGGGCGTAGTCGGTCATAGGCAATTGGTCGGCTTTGGCAGGCCCGCCAGCTTGGCGGCAAGTTTGGCGGGAGTGCCGTTGAACAGGCGATTGAGGTGCAGGCTGTTGCCTTTTTCGGCCCCCAGCTTCAGGGCGGTGTACTTGACCAGCGGGCGGGTGGCCGGGGACAGTTGGTATTCGGCGTAGAACGCGCGCAGCACCTCGAGAATTTCCCAGTGCTCGGGCGTCAGGGTGATATCGACCTCGCGCGCCAGTGCTTCAGCCACCTCGGCAGACCAGTCGTCTAGGTGCTCGAGGTTGCCGTCCTTGTCCAGGGCGATGCTGCGCCCGTTGACGTTGAGTGCGTTCATAGCCAAGTGTTGACCTTGTCGTAGTGCACCGACAGCTCGACAAAACCCGGGTAATCGACAGCCTTCACCCAGTCAGGCAGTTCGATGTGGCGCGCAGTGGCGTCTTCATCGAGCACGAACAGTTTCAGGTTGTCGGCCCGGGCGTCCAGCGCCTGGCGCGCGACCGTGGAGGCGTTCAGCGCGTAGGTCGCGTCGCCGCACAACAGAATGGCATCTTCGCCGCCCAGCACGCGCAAGCAAGTGTTCAGGCGCGAGTCGGCAAAAGGGGAGTGAGATAACACGTGCAAGGTCGACATCAGATCGTGATCACCTGGTCATAACGGTCAATGAGCGCGGCGATTTCATCATCGTGCAGGACGTTCAGCGGCTCGACATTCAGTGCCTCAGGCGACATGCCGCGTTCGGCAAGGCTGGTGCTGCAGGCGAACAAATCTTCGACACCGAACATTTCCAGCGCTTGCAGGTTGGCGGTCAAATCCTTTTGCTGCAACGCCTTGGCGTTTTGCGAGGGCAGCAGCTGCAACACACCGTCATCCAGAAACAGCATGCCCAGCGGCAGATCGAACGCGCCGCCTGCCAATGCAATATCCAGAGCTTCGCGAGCGCTGGGGCCAGACCACGGAGCCTGGCGGCTGATGATGAGCAAAGACTTGGCCATCTCATGGTCCTCCAAAACAGATCAGGCGATCGGCGGCCTGCACCCCGTCGTGCAACTGACCCAGCCCCGACAGCTCCCAAGGCGCCGCGATACTGGCCGCCGTCCGCGAGTAGCGCCGGGCTTCTTCTTCGTTCAGGACGCCACGGCGCAGGGCCGCTGCGATGCACACCACAGCGTCAAGTTGATTGCTCGTCACGAACTCACGCCAGTGGGCCGGCACATCGAGTTCGTCCTGGGGCGTGACCACCGTGGATGACGCGCTGTGCACGCCGTCCTGATAGAAGAACAGCCGCACAATCTCATGCCCGGCCGCCAGTGCAGCCTGGGCGAACAGCAGGGCACGGCGCGAGGAGGGCGCGTGAGCGGGCGAGTAGAGGGCGATGGCGAACTTCATGAGCGGCTCTGTCAGCGGACGTTGCGAGGAACAATGGCCGCCATGATAAAGAATTCACGAACCCGAGACAGCAAAAAGCCCGCCGAAGCGGGCTTTTTGTTCAAGCTGGCAGAGGATCAGTCCTTGCTGCTGCCCATGATGCCGAAGATCTGCAACAGGCTGATGAACAGGTTGTAGATCGATACATACAGGCTGATGGTGGCCATGATGTAGTTGCGCTCACCGCCGTGGATGATGGCGCTGGTCTGGAACAGGATGCACACCGACGAGAACAGCACGAAACCTGCGCTGATCGCCAGTTGCAGACCGCTGATCTGGAAGAACATGCTCGCCAGCACCGCCGCCAGCAGCACGAAGAAGCCTGCGGTGATGAAGCCGCCCAGGAAGCTCATGTCCTTGCGGGTAATCAGCACGTAGGCCGACAGACCACCGAACACCAGTGCCGTCATGGCGAACGCCGAGGAAACGATTTCAGCGCCGCCCTGCATGCCCAGGTAGCGGTTGAGGATCGGGCCGAGGATGAAACCCATGAAGCCGGTCAGTGCGAACGCCGACACCAGGCCCCAGGCCGAATCGCGCAGCTTGTTGGTCAGGAAGAACAGACCGTAGAAGCCGATCAGCACCACGAAGACGTTCGGGTAGCGCACGTTCATCTGCTGTGCGACGAACGCCATGATGCCGCTGAAGGCGAGGGTCAGGGCCAGAAGGCCGTATGTGTTGCGCAGGACGCGGCTAACCTCTAGCTGCTCGACCTGCACGCGGTTGTTGACTGCGTAATCCTGTTCGCGCATGGCGCTACTCCTGATGGTTTGAAATCTCACGTTGCAAAGATCATAACAGAGCCGCAGGGGCACGCGAGCCAGAGAGTTTGACAGCTTGTTTCATTACGGTATTATGGCGCCCGCAACGCAATGGAGGTGTGGCCGAGTGGTTTAAGGCAGCAGTCTTGAAAACTGCCGACTGTAACAGGTCCCTGAGTTCGAATCTCTGCGCCTCCGCCATATTTTGTACCGCAAAGCCCCGTTTTTACGGGGCTTTGTCGTTTCTGGGGTTTGTGGTCCTGAGCGGTGCCAGACTACCTGAACAGCTCCGAATGAGTGCCAAGGTCAACAAAGACCACTTCGCGTTCGGTGGCTTGGTAGATGAGGAGAAAACCCCACCGACATGACACTCCCGCGTTCCTTCCCATTCTCCTCGAAGTTCGTGATCCCGGTATGAAGGGGGCAGTGGCTGTCCCATCCAGATCATTGTCATCACTTCGCGCATCGCCTTCATGTCACTTCGACCGGCGCGATTGTGCCGTTCCCATGACTTCCCGAATTCTGCCGTGTAGTCGACACGTCGGGGCAATGCTGCCCGTTTAGGATCAGGGGATTCGTTTTGCGCCTGCTTCGGGGGCTTCTTTGCCATCCAGGTCCTCTAACAATTCGTCCATTGATTCGAAGCGGCTGCGGATTTGTCTCGCCTGGGCCAGAGCCCGGGCGGTTTTTTCCGAGGGGGCGCGTACTTCGAAGGGCAATCCCTGGGTTTCTACGACCTGAAGCAAAAAAAGCCGCATCGCTTCACTGATCGTCAGTCCGCAAGCGCTCAGCACTGCGGTCACCTGGAGCTTGAGTTCTTCGTCGATGCGGCAACGCACGTCGGTGTTCTTGAGTAATGCGGCCATGGTCTCACCTGTATTCAGAATGTAGCTACATTGTGGCTACGTAATGAGGCCAATTATTCGCTTCTGGTGGAGGTAGTGCAACACAGTCGGAAAATCTTTTTGTGCGAAGGACTCATTCAGGACATTTCATGACCGACGCTCAGGGATCCGAGGTCGCTCTGAGTACCTCGTCAATTGGAGAGTAAAGTTGCCAATAACCGATATCAATGTCTGAGGATTAAACATGTTTTCAAGTTATTGCCCTGAGTAAATAGTCCAATTGAAAATTTATCGAGGAGTCCAATTTAAAAATAGTATTTTCATCAAGCGTTATTCGCCTTGATGAATGAGCGCAGAGCTAGTTACCCTCAAGTAACGCGATAAATGGCCGAAACCCTTGTTGGGCTCTACCGGTCCTTTAAATCATTTATTACCTGCAAACAAAACGCTGCACAGGTCGACGCATCTCTGTGTCGCGGTCCGTTGTGTGCTCAATTTCGAGGCGCCCGGTTTGGCGCCCATTTGCCAAGGAAGCCAGGATGATCGTCAATAACGCTTCAGACACCGCCATGTCGGCTTACGCCAATGCCTCCCTGCGCAAGACCGCTTCCAGTACCGATAACGCCAGCACTGTGGCCACTCAAGCCAATCAGAGCAATCAGGCGGATGACAGCACCGCCTGGGTGAGCCTCTCCAGCAAGTCAGTGGGCTACAGCCATTCCATCGCCAACTACACGCCATACTTTCCAGCGCGCTCGGGCATGACCGCCGACGCTCTGGTACTGGGTGTATCGCAGCCGGGCGCGGTTTCGAGTTCCAAAGGGCTGTCTTTCCCGGATGTCGCCTCGGATGCGCGTTCACGCATGGACAGCAAGTACGCGTTGATGAAGAGCGGCGGCAAACCGTACGACGGCAGTGACACCGATCGCAATTCGTTGATGGGCGATCTCGATCGTCGCTCGCTGTATGCCGTGGCCACCAATCAGGGCGGCCAGTTCATCGCCGAAGAACAGGCCGCCGCCAAAGGGTTGATGCGCCAACAGGAACGCCTGGCCACCGGTTATTACAGTGGCCCGGCCGACCAGCAGAAGAACTTCACCGACCCCTATGCCAACGACCCGGTCGGGCGTGCCAAGGCGGCACTGGCGTTTCTGGAGAACATGAGCCCGGAAGAAAAAACTGCGCCGCAATGGCTGGTACAACACCAGACCCTCAGTGACGCACTGGCGCAAACCGGCGGCGACACCTCGGAAACCAAAAAGGACAAGGGGCATTTTCACAATCTGTCCGAGATCCTTGCCGGGATCGACACTGATGGCTCGGAGGAGAGTAAGCCTGGTTTGACGGTTGACTAGCACTCAAGGCGTGCCAGCTCATCACGGCTTGATGACGCAACGTCAAGAGCATATCCCGCGGGGCAAGTCATTGCCCTACGGGATATAAGCAGGTGCGCGCGGCACCACGATCCTCCTTTAAATTAGAAAGCGCCACCTCGCGCCGGTAATTAGTTGCACATCAAGCGAGCGCAAGCTCTAACTCCCTCAGATATGTTACTGATTATGCGCTGTGAGTAATTGCTGTAGGAAACATCTTAGTGTTTCGTGAGAACGATCCTGATGTTTTCAAGTGGCTAGTATTCCTTCCCTTCACTGCGTAGCTTTGGTTCCAATAACCCTCGAGAACCTGTGTGGCGGCGGGCTTGCGCGGGCCGGCAAAACGACGGGCCGCTTCGCCTGGCCTTTCGCCGTCCATGGAAATCCAGCTGCGGCCATAAGCATCCGCCCAAGTATCGAACGGAATCACAAGTGTATATCCGCGATGTAGTTCACTGGCGGTCAATTTTCCTTTCCGTTGCACGGTTGCTGAGAAAAACTGATGAGTAAACATTCAACTGTTCGCGGTGATACATCTATGAACCTTGAAACCCAAGTGCAAACCGGCATCGCCACTGTAGATACAGACGCCATCTTGCAAAGCACCTACTTACTGGTCGTTGAGTTGCGTTTTGGGCCCGGGACGGCGGGTAGAAAATCATTACGACAGGATTGTATTTCGCAAGTCGAGAGAGCGCGTACTGCATTGCAGGAATCGGGGATGAGTGAGCGCAATATCGAGCGGATCATCCATGCCCAGTGCGCCTTGCTGGACGAAACGGTCTTGGCCATTGCCACCGATAGCATGCGCGAGAAGTGGAGCCATGAATCATTGCAGGCACGTTTTCTGGGGCATCACCAGGCGGGTGAACGCCTGTACGAAGAGATGCGCCAGGTGCTGCACGAGCTTGCGCCTGACCTTGGCGTCCTGACCGTTTACCAGCGTGTCCTGATGCTTGGGTTTCTCGGTTGTTATCGGGAACTGGATGCCGAAGAGCGCATGAAACTGGTGACCGAGCTGAATACGCGCGTTCCGCTGATCGACGTCGACCGCTTGCCCTCGCTGGTCCGTGGGCCCGGGCCGTCAGCTGCGTACCTGCACTGGTTGCATTCCCCAGCTCTGCGGGTTGTGGGCTCGGTTTCGGCCGTGGCTGCCCTGTGGTGGGTTTTGAATCGGTGGCTCGAAAACACCGTCGCCTCTCTTGCACTCGGCCTTTGAAGAGACCTCCCGCTCCACCGAATCAATGACTGGCGTGGCCGCATCGATCCACGCTCAACCTTTCCATCAGGGACGTACACCTTCCATGGCACGGAACAGCTCGCTGTACCCTCTCACTGCTCGTTGCGCGCACTACCAAGACCGTTGCGTGCAGGGAGGCATCTGATCATGCTCGACCAAGCGCGCACTTTTTTCGACCACAGCCGGCATAAGCTGCGCGTCGATAACCTGGATGCCGGCCTCGATGTCCTGACCTTCACGGGCGTCGAGCAGCTCAGCGAGCCGTTTACCTACACCATTGAGTTCACCTCATCCGCACAGGACATATCCCCTGAACGAATGTTGGGAAGTCACGGTGACTTCACTCTGCACACGGCCCCACACCTACTGCCCAAGGTGATTCCCGGCATGCCGGAGCCGCCGGTGGAGCCGTTGCGCGTCACCCGTGGTGTGATCACCGGCTTCAAGCGCTTGTCCGGCTCCAGAGACGAAGCGCGTTACGAAATCACGCTGCAGCCACGCCTGGCCTTGCTCGGCCGTGGTCATCAGTACCGTCTCTATCAGTTGCAGTCAGTGCCGGAAATTGTCGAAAGCATCCTGCGCAGCCGCCATGGCATGGAAGGCCAGGACTTCCGATTCGATCTGGTTCGTGAATATCCGCGCCGCGAACAGGTGATGCAGTTCGGCGAAAGTGACCTGGCGTTCATCTCCCGTCTGCTGGCCGAAGTGGGCATCTGGTTTCGCGTCAGCCATGACGCTCGCCTGAACATTGATGTCGTCGAATTTCACGACGACCAGCGCCACTACCAATGGCCCGGGATCGAAGTGCCGTATCGCCAGCAGTCAGGCCTCCATAGCGATGGTCAGGACGCCGTCTGGGAGCTGCAATCCGGGCATCAGGTTGTAGAGAAGAACATCCATTTCCGCGCCTACGATCCGCAGGATGCGCGCGCATTGCTCGATGGCGAAGTGGACCAGAGCCGCCGCGCGACCACCACCTACGGCGAGGCCTATCACTACGCCGAACCCTACACCGTGCTCGGCGAACGGCTTGCTCTGGACGAAGATCTGGAAAGCGAAAGTGGCTTTTTCTACGCCCGCTTGCGCCACGAACGGTATCTCAACGACCACACCCGCCTGAGCGGCGTCAGCAGCAGCGCGACCCTGGCACTGGCGCAGATTCTGCGCGTATCCGCTGGTGCACCCGACGCCTTTGCGCCCGGCGCCGTGATCACGGGCTTGCGTATGCATGCGGCGCGAGACAGCAGCCTGGAGGTGGTGTTTCAGGGCATTCCCTACAGCGAGAACGTGTCTTTCAGGCCCCCAGTACCGAGCAAACCGAAAATCGTCGGCACCGTGGCCGCACGTGTCACCAGCGTGACCGCCCGCGATCCCTATGGCCACATCGACAAGCAAGGCCGCTACCGGATCAACTTCCTGTTCGACCGCGACACCTGGGAGCCGGGCGAAGAGAGCACCTGGGTACGGCTGGCCCGGCCTTACGCGGGCGACACCCACGGCCTGCACCTGCCGCTGATTGCCGGCACCGAAGTGGCCGTGGCCTTCGAGCACGGCGACCCCGACCGACCCTACATCGCTCATGCCTTGCACGATGATCAGCACCCCGACCACGTGACCCTGGCCGAGCGCAACTACACCCGCAATGTGCTGCGCACCCCCGCCAACAACAAGCTGCGCATGGAAGACGAGCGCGGCAAGGAGCACGTCAAGCTCAGCACCGAATACAGCGGCAAGAGCCAGTTGAATCTAGGGCACCTGGTGGATGCCGGGAAGAAAAAACGCGGCGAAGGCTTTGAGCTGCGCACCGATGGCTGGGGCGCGATCAGGGGCGGCAAGGGTCTGTTCATCAGCGCCGATGAACAGACCGGGGCGCAGGGCCAGCAATTGGAGATGGCAGCCGCCATCGCGCAGTTGCAGCAGGCGGTCGAGCAGTTGCAGGACCTGTCCCGCGATGCACAGGCGAGTCAGGCGGAACCTGCCGATGACAAGGCCCAACTGGACCTGCTCAGGCAGGACGTCGAGCAGCTCAAATCAGCGGTCCTGTTGCTCACGGCGCCACAGGGCATCGCCGTGACCAGTGGCAAGCACCTGCAACTGGCCGCGCAGGACAACCTGATGCTCAACGCCGGCGGCGAAGCGGACATCAGCGTGGTCAGGAAAATGTTCGTGGGCATCGGCCAGGGCCTGAGCCTGTTCGTGCGCAAACTGGGCATCAAGCTGATCGCCAATCAGGGCCCGGTCATCGTGCAGGCGCAGAACGACAGCCTTGAACTGCTGGCCCGTCACGGCCTGAAAATCACCAGCACCGAAGATGAAATCCACATCGTCGCCAAGAAGAAGATCGTCCTCAACGCGGCCGGCAGTTACCTGACCCTCGAACAGGGCCATATCGAATCAGGCACCACCGGCGATCACCAGATCAAGGCTGCGCGTTTCGACTTCAAGAAAGGCGCCGCGAGCATGACCGCCAGCCACCCCGATTACCCGCAACAACTGAGTAGGCAGCGCATGCGGATCAAGCTCGGCACCGCACCTAGCCTTGCCCGTAACTGGATGCACATGCCCTACAAACTTTACGCCGACGGCGGGCTGATCGGCGAGGGCCTCATGGACGGCAGCGGCTACGTCGAGATCGACCATCAGGCAGCTACCCAGGAGTACGTGCTGGAGATGTCGAACGGGGTCAGGTACCGGATCCCGGCGCCTGCCGCCTACAGCAATGCCGATCAGGGCAGCCTGGCCAATCAGGGGCTGCACCGCCACCGCACGAGGCCCGACACCCCTGTCAACCAGTCCGGCTCGCACACCGACCACCGCACGGCCTACGCCAACATGCTGAACACCCCTGTCGATGAGGACGAAAAACCATGCTGAACCAGAACGAAATTGTCAGCCCCATCGCCTTTCAGGAAACCGACACTGTCACCGTAATGCCTCCGTGGTACGTGGAGTTCACCGAATACGCACCGGTCATGACGACCTATAAAGCACTGGTCAACGGCGAGGAAACCTTTCGCGCCGTACATAACGCCATCGCCAAGGCGACCAAGTCGGTGGACATCATCTGCTGGGGATTTCAGCCGTCGATGTATTTCATTCGCACGGGACGTGAGCTCTGCATCGGCGAACTGCTCAAGCTCAAGGCACGGGAGGGCGTCAAGGTACGCGTGTTGGGCTGGGAGGCACCATTCAACTCTGCTGGCACTGCAGGTGAAGCTAACCTGCCGGGCAAGGGGCGCATTCCTATCGAAGACCGCGCGATGCAAAATTCCACTGATGATCAATACGCCTATGACCGCAAGTGGTTCGCGACCTGCTCCATCGCTGGCACACCGCCACAGCTGTGGCAAAACTCAGGGGTGCCGGCCTACGCCAGTCGTGGGTTCAGCCCGTTCGACCGCGCCGAGATCGTTCGTCAGGCTCGTTACCATGCCGCCGACAAGCACCTGAGCGCCAGTACGCTCGCTGTCTTTGGCGCGGCCCCTAGCCACCATCAGAAAACCGTATTGGTCGACTATGAAGCCCCCGAACAGGCTGTGGGTTTCGTCATGGGCCACAACACCCTCGACGAGTACTGGGACACCGATGCGCACTCGGCGCTCAACCGCACCGAAGGCACCAAACCGGCGCCCAACGCCGGCCCTCGGGGCGACACGCCGCGCCAGGACATCTCAAGCCAGGTGTCCGGGCCGATCCTGGAACATTTGCACCACAACTTCGCCACCGCCTGGCTCAAGGCGACGGGTGAAGACCTTATGACCAACCGCGACGCCCTGGCCTTGGGAAAACGCCTGACATCCGACCCCAAAGAGAGCCAGTTCGCCCAGATCCTGCGCACCCAGCCGCAAGAGGGGGTGCGCGACATCGAGAAGCTCTACCTGCAAGCGGTGAACAACGCCACGCAATTCATTTACATAGAAAACCAGTACTTCCGCTGGCCGCCACTGGCCGAACTGATCAAGAAGGCCGCCAGCGCCCAGGCCAAAGGCGGGCGCGATCCGGGCAAGCACGGTTCCTTGCACCTGTTCGTGATCACCAACGTCACCGACGACGGCATTGGCAAAGGCACGGTCAACACCCACCGCATGCTCGACAGCCTGGGGCGCAGTGACACCATGCCCGAGATCACCCGGCTGCAACGCATCGAGGCCGCCAAGGCAAAGGCTGCCGCACAGGAGCCGGACCCTTCCGGGCTGATCGAAGACTACGCCTTGACCCTACTGACCCGGCTAGTGAGTGGCCGCGACAGTGCGATCAGCGAAAAGGCCCGGGAAAAGCAGCGGGACGCCGAAAGCTCGGCGGCCTGGCGCATGGCGGCACTCGACGAACAGATCAAGGCCATTGAGCAGGAGGTCTTCAACCCCGAAGAAATCCCCAACCTGAAGATGCACATCTGCTCGCTGGTGGCTCCCGACTCCCCGGCGGGAAAGTGGATGCCGGTCTACATCCACTCCAAGCTGATGATCGTCGACGACGTCTTCACCACCCATGGTTCGGCCAATATCAATACCCGCAGCATGCAGGTTGATAGTGAGCTGAATATTGCACATGAGTGGGCGAGCAAGACGAAGGAGTTGAGGCAGCGGTTGTGGAGGCTGCATACGGCGAGTGAACGAAAGCAGGATGATCCGGAGGCCGCATTTACGGTCTGGCAAGACATCATTGACGAAAACACAACAAGGAAGGCCGCTGGGATCAAGGGGCCTGATGCGCCACTCGTTCAATTCCTTTACACCCCTGCCAAGTTGTCGGATCTCGACTGATGCACCGGTTGCTTCTGCTCGCCTGCCTGACCTTGGCCGCCTGTGACAACGGCGGCGAATTATTTACATCTCCGGACAAGGACTTCCGTATGAAATCCATTGAAGCCATCAAGGACAACCTGACTTTTACTTGCAAACATGAAGTCATACCTGCCGCCAGCCCTGATACCGACGTGCTGTTTCACTACGCCCGTTGGCTGCAGAAAAACAACCAGCTCAAACAGGACCCTGATACCGACCTCGAAATTGCCAGGCTGTACCGCATCGCCGCTGAAAACGGTCATTACAAGGCCAAAATCAACCTCCAGATCGGCAGCATGCGCGGCAGGTTCATACTCCGAGGTCATGAGCACCTGCGCTTCAGCCAGGATCTGATCGATGCGGACGTGGCCACGGGTTACTACTTCGTGTCGGTGATGCTAAAAAAAGGCATCGCGGATCTTAAGCAAGATATCGAGATGTCGCTGCGCTTCCTGCGCAAGGCAGCGGACGAGGGCAGCGCTCAAGCCCAATATGAAATCGGCGATGCGCTGGCACCCCACGACAAGGCGCCGGATGTATCCCGGCAGATGCGCCGATGTGCGGCAGAGCAAGGGCAGGGGCGGGCCGCTCGCGCATTAGGCGTAGATCTCAAAATAAGCAAACAATATCGTGAAGCGCTGGAAGCTTTTCAGCTGGGAGTCGCAGCGGGTGACGACTCGTCCGCAGGACGCCTTGGCGAAGGTTTTAGAGGGCTTGAGCCAACCGATGAGCTGTATTACATGGATCTGCAGGAAGATCTTGAGCGTGCCGAGCGCTACAAAACCATCTGGCGCATCCTGACAAGGTATTCCTACGCCAATCCCCAAGTCCCTGAAATCAACGACATCCTCCCGCTGCCACCGGCCAAGCTGCCGCCGTGGGATGGCAAGTTGCAATGGCTCGAAGCCCGCGAGGCCAACGTCGAGCCTGAAAAACCTTCGCCGGAACTGATCAAGCGCCTGACCGAAGACCTCAAACTCGACCCCGCCACCGGCCGCCCGATGCCAGGCGCCAAGGCCTTCAGCCAGGCGCACCTGTCCGCCGGGCATTGCTTGGCAGGCAGCCGTTGCCCGGTCAGCGGTTACTGGAGGGTCGCGGAGCACGACACCCTGCGCTCGCCGAGCGGCAGGCCGATCATCCGTCACTTCAAGGAGGGCGACGTCTTTCCCGTCGAGCACATGCGCTATTACCAGGACCGAGTCTGGCCGCTGCCCAAGCGCCTGTGCGAAGGCCCGGTGCAAGTCATGTGGAGGCTGGCATGAGGAAATGGTTTTTGATCCTGCCGCTGGTGATCTTGGCAATCAGAGGGGTCGCTATTGAGTTGCTGGAGCGCTACAGCAAAGTACAAGTCTGCGAAGCAGTGGGAGACCGTGGGCGTTTCCATTCGCTAGGTTGCGCTGCCTTTGATCAGGTACTTGCAGGCCAGTACAGGGTAATCGAGGGTGAAGTGTACTGGGTGCGCAGCAGCTACGCCCGTGAGTACGGTTGCGGTACAGGAGCGGCTGCTATGGTTGCAAATCCCCTCAGTTTTAAGTGTTGGATGCAGTGGTGGGGATATGCTCGCACTGAAGAGCGTCGATCATATACCTACGTAGAAACCTTAACACCTGCTTTTAAGGTGTTAGAACCCCAGGAGCGCAATCTATTGGACTGGCAAAAGGAAAGGTTCAATAACTATGCTGTGGGTGAGTTGGGCGTATACCGCTACGGAAAGCGAGTAGAGGGAGCAGATCCGAAGGACTTCTCTATTATTTTTCCACTGGGCGATCAAAAACATTGGCGCTCTCTTGATATTTCCCGCTCTGGTAAAACAACATTCATAGGTGGAGACAGTCTAGGCGAGGTTGATCTGACACAGTTCCGTTTGATTGAATCATCTGATTGTAAGGACGTCAAAGCTGGATGTACTGCTCAAGAGCTGGCTGGTATGCTCGATACCGACTCCGGTGTTGTTGGTGCGGTGGATAATGATGTTGTCATTTTACGCCGGCACGATTCGTTGATGGTTAAAAATAAAGCATCTCCTGGTATGTACGCCTTTGCGCGTGGGGATAATCGCTATGTACACACTCAGGGCGTTCTTTATCAGGATTTGACCAACCAATATTCCTACGTAAGCGAGACTAGTTACGACCCGGTGAAGGTGGTAGGTCTTCGACCCGTCTATCAACCGCGTTCTCAGCATTCACAAAAGTATCCGGCCTGGCAACAAGAGCAGTTTTTGAAGTACGGCGTGACCGATGAGGGCGTCTACTTCAACCGGCAGCGCTTAAAAGATGCGGATCCAAAAAACTTTGAGGTTGTCTTTCCTTTTGGTTCAGATGCGCGATGGGAAAACATTAACCTGTCCAAAAGTGGAAAGGCTTTGTTCGTGGGGGGTAAAAGGTTCGAAAATGCCGATTTTGGAAAGTTTGAGGTTGTTCGTCCGTGTAAAACTTCTGAGGAGGGTGTAACCAATACTTGCTGGACTTTGGATGACGTAGCGAACTCGGCCAAAGCCAAAGGCGTGGTGGCCCAATTAGGCGAGGATTTTTTCCTTTTACATCCAAGTGGGGTGCGACGTTTTATAGGTGCGGCGTCTTGCGGTTCTTATGTGTTTGAGCGGCGTGGAGAACTTTTTCTCAGTAGCGGTGGGCAATATACCGCTCTCAGAAATGCGTTTGGCGTTGGCGAAGTATATGCTTGTGTTGGGGAAGCAAGGGGGTAAATTAAAAATTCTATATCGTTTTTTCAACGGATTTATCTGATGGGTGGCAGTACTTCATAAGTGCCGGTTCCTCATCGTGTTAGAGCATTACCTATCATTTAACAGTCAACAGGTTATCTATTATGCAAGGCATCATTCGTATTGGGGACACCACCACCAGCGGCGGCACGGTCAAAACCGGTTCCGAGGAAATGATATTCGACGGCCTTGGCGCGGCCAGGGTCGGCGACACTGTCTTTTGCCCTTTGCCTGGCCATGGCGAAACAACCATCGCCGAGGGCAACTCGGGATATACCGACGACGATGTGCCGGTCGCGTTTCACGGTGACCCGTGCAAGTGCGGCTGTACCTTGATCACGTCATTGCCGGAGTCAACCGCCAGCTGATCGGCCGTGCATCTTCAATCGTCGCCGACCTGCGCGCGGCGAATCCCAGAGACAAGGAATTCTTCTGTTGAGCAAGGACAATCTGACGCTTGAGTACTTTGACGCCGAGATGCGCTATTTGCGCGAAGCGGCCCGAGAGTTCGCACAAGTGTTTCCTGATCGCGCTGCGATGTTGAACCTGAATATGCCCGGGCCTGTGGAGCCTCAGGTTGAGCAGCTGTTCCAGGGCTTTGCATTCTTGATGGGGCGGTTGCGTGAAAAACTCGATGACGACCTGCCGGAGCTGACCGAAGGCTTGATAGGGATGGTCAGGCCGCAGTATTTACGCATGATTCCCTCGCTGTCGATTGTCGAGCTGGCACCTGAAGTCAACGAGATGAAGGCGTGCGCAAAGATCGCCAGAGGGTTCGAGGTGCTCTCCCGACCGATCGGCGCGCAGCAGACCCGCTGCCGCTACACCACCACCCAGGACCTCGCGCTGCGGGCGCTGGCCCTCGACATCGTTGAGGTTAGCCAGGCGCTGAACGGCCGATGGGTCATCCGCCTGCGTTTCTCCCGCGGCAAACTGCTGCGCTGGGATCAGATGGATCTGGCCAACATCCCGCTGTACCTGAACGCCAGTGCACCGGTTGCCTATGCGTTGCACCAGGCACTGACCCTGAACGCCGAGACGGTTCATGTGCGCAAGGCTGAAGCCGAGCGCGAGCTCCTCGACGTTTTTTTCGCGGTAAAAGGCTTCGCCGACGATGACCGTCTCTGGCCGGAGGGTGGCAGGAACGATGGCAGTTATCAGCTGTTGCTCGAATACTTCAGCTTTCCCGAGCGCTTCATGTTCGTCACGCTCAAGGGGCTGGAGCACATGCACATCGAGCCAGATGCGCCGTGGTTCGAGCTGGAAGTGCTGTTACGCCAGCCATGGCCCCGAGCGTTCGCCTTGGGTACTGAAAACATTCGCCTGCATACGGTGCCGGTCATCAACCTGTTTCCTCTGGAGGCAGAGCCGATAACGCTGGACTCGCTGCAAAGCGATTATTTGCTGAAAGCGATGGGGTCGAAGGACAACAGCATCAAAGTCTACTCCGTAGACAGCGTCACTGCGGCCAACAGCACCACCCGCCACGATTACCAACCCTTCAAAAGCTTCGAGCACAAGGGCGGTACGCTGCCTGACGGCGCTTCGCAGCGCTATTTTCATACCCGCGTCAGGCGCGGGCCCAGCGGCTCGCACGACACCTGGCTGATTCTTGGGGGCGACGGGTTTGAAGTTGACCGTTCAGATCCAACAAAGCGCTTGTCACTGCGATTGACCGGCACCAACGGCCAGTTGCCGCGCATGGCACTGACAAGCTCGGTGCTCGATACGGCTGCGCGTTCAAGTCGTGTCAATGTGAAAGTACAGAACCTGTGCCCGCCGACATTACCCTGCTACCCGCCCGCCGGGGATCGCTTTCACTGGCGCGTGCTAAGCCATCTTGGGTCGCAATTCCTGTCGATGCTCGACAGCGCCGAAGTGCTGCGCAACACGCTGGCACTTTACGACTGGACCGGGGGAGAACTGAACAAGCAGCGCTTGAAGGCCATCACCGAGGTAAACCACTTCCTCATCCAGCGCTTCGAAAAAGGCTTTGTGCTGCGCGGTGTGGATATCGAAGTCGCGCTGGATACCGAATGCTTTGCCGGTGAAGGCGACGTGTTTCTGTTCGGTGAAATGCTCAGCCGATTCTTTGCCCAGTACGCCGATATTCACCTGTTCAACCAGTTGACATTGGTCGTGCAGCCGGAGGGCAACTGCGTGCGATGGAGGGAGAATCATAGCGAGCGGGTGCCTGGGTAGGGCTGATGGAAGCGCTTTGTCTGTCATCAGTGTTTAAGATCTTTCAGGAGCAAACCTGTGCTCTAGAGTTGAGAGATCTCGACAAGATTTCTCGTTGAATATACCGTGCTGGTATTAACCGTCCTGTGTGTGGCTTCTTTTTGAGGGCGGTAGAAGTGGGCAACTGCCTTTGAAATCGGCACGCAGCCCCGTCAAGGAGAACATCGGGGCCAGAGTCATCAAGAGCATCGCTCAGCCTACGGCTCGTGGGGGCTGTAAGTCCGATAAGGCACAGAAACAGTTTATGCTCACGCCTCTGATCTGAATGGATTGCATCACAAGATACTCATGACGGAACGGAAAAAGCAGAAAGTATTGATTGATGCGGGAGTCCTTCTGGAACATCCGGACATCATCAGGAGTATCCGAGAGAAGCAAAATTGGCCAGTGCTCCTCGCTGAAGCGCTGACGACTCTAATGGAACGACGCAGCCATCCAACTGTTCAAGGACACCACGCGGAGCGAGTCCTTGGCCAAATCGAGGGCAGCAAGGCGTCCGCGATTGAGCGCTTCCCCGCAGGCGATTCTCTCCAGGCTGGCGATCACCTCGCTGAGTTTCGATATGACGGGGCGCCTGCTTTTCTCTTCAAGCGTCTGCGCTTCACCGAACAAGCTGCGGCTGGTAGGGTGATTGAGGTCGCGCGTGACTACGGCATGACGGTGGTGACCCGCGATGATCAGGTTGTGAGTCTTGCCGCGAAAGCGAATGTCGTCTGCTACAAATGGCCGTTAGTGGAAAAGTCGCGCACTTCCCCCAAGGATAATTTCCCGCCTGTAGGTTCTAAAGAACCCGACCCTTTCAAACCGCACAAGATTCCCCTCTCTAGTGCGGATGTGAGGCTGGTTGTCAAAGTCTTCCCATGCGCAAACGAAAATGTCGTCACTTCTGCAGGAAGACAAGTGCGGCTTGGTAAAAAGCTAAGTGAAGGTGGTGAGGGCGTCATCTATGAAACCAGTTCCCAAGAGCTGGTTTGCAAGATTTACCATCCGGACAAACTGACTTCGCTTAAACGAAAAAAAATTGAGCTGATGGTCACTCGAAAGATTGATCGGGCTGGTATCTGCTGGCCGACAGATCTGGTGTTCAACCAGTACGCCGAGTTTATCGGGTATCTCATGCCCCGCGCGCAGGGCAAAACAATGCAGGGGGCGATGTTCGTGAAGCCCGTGTTGCTGAAGACGTTCCCGACTTGGCAACGTGTCGACCTCGTCAACCTGTGCTTGGCTTTTCTGGAGCAACTGCGCTACCTGCATAGCTTGAATATCCTGGTAGGCGACATCAATCCGCAGAACCTGCTGGTCACCCAGGACAGTGAGAAGTTATGGTTGGTTGATACCGACAGCTTTCGGATTGAAGCGTTTCCCTGCCCAGTCGGAACCGTCAACTTTACTGCGCCCGAGATTCAGGGAAAGGGTTACGAGAGTTTTTTACGATCAACTCAGCATGAGCTTTTCGCAGTCGCGACCATGCTCTTTATGATTCTTTTCCCTGGGAAGCCACCTTATTCTCAACAAGGTGGGGGGTCGCCCGCGGAGAACATCAAAAACAAGAAATTTCCCTACCGCGACGCTAGCGACAAGGAAAACTTCTCTGGCGAGAATGCACCGCATGGCTCTTGGGCTGTGATATGGAATCACCTCTCAAAAGATATTCAGGCTGCTTTCCATCGCTCATTTAGCCGCGACGAGCGCCTCACTCTCGAGGAGTGGATAGAACTACTGAAACGCTACCGGTTCGCGATCAGAAAGAACTGGCGTAGCAACGAGATCTTTCCAAGCTCGTACTTTTTTATTCACGATCCGGTCGAGGTCATCTGCGGCAGATGCAATACCAAAACCACTGCGTCGCAAAAATATGCCTTGGCTCAAGCGAAAAAAGGGATGAAGGTTTGGTGCCAGGATTGTTTCAAGCAAAACAGGCTCAAACGCATGGCGGAAGAAAGCTACAAGGAAGGTCTTGAGGCGGAGAAAAAGCATCTGGGGCGGCCTGCTCCAATCCCTCAGATCCCACGTGCGCCTGTTGTTCCTCATCCCGCTTCACCCCCTCACACAACTTGTGCGGCGGCTCCATCGCGCCCGATGCGCACTACTGCGCACGTGTCTAAACAAGCGGCGGCCAACAGACCAACAGCGCAAGCGCAGACTGCAACCCCGCGAGCGGCCACGCCGCCAACCCAGCGCGCAAACCCGCAACCGCGGGCAACGCCTGTCCCTGGAGGTCGTTCGCCGATAGTTGCTCCGTCGCGTGCTCGGCTTGGGGCGGCATCGAAACCAACACTCATGGCCAAGGGGAGGCGTCTCCTCAGACGGCTCTGGCTCGCCATCTTTTTCAATTAATCCTTAAACGTTGCTTTTCAGTTAAGCCACGAATCTAACCTACGAACATACAGCAAGCGAGAAAACGCTCATGAAGGAAGAATTTATCCTCAGTCAGGAAGACCTGGTGGACAACCCGACGGCCCGTATACCGATCTGCTTGGTGCTCGATGTCAGCGGCTCAATGGACGGTGAACCACTGCGCGAACTTCAGGCAGGGGTGCAAATGTTTTATGAGGCAATCAGGGAGGATGAGGTCGCGCAATACGCTGCGGAAATCAGCATCGTCACATTCGGCAGCGAGGCAAAAAGAACCGTCGATTTCATGGCCATTGACCGCCAAGATGTACCCGCGCTGGTTGCTGACGGCTCAACAGCGATGGGCCAGGGTGTAAACCTCGCGCTCGATTTGCTAGAGGTTCGCAAGGCTGACTATCAGCGTGCAGGTGTCGACTATTACCAGCCTTGGATGGTCGTGATGACTGACGGCGAGCCGACTGATGATATTAGTCAGGCCAGCAAACGAATCCATTCGCTCAGTGCGGAGAAGAAACTGACGGTCTTCCCAATCGCAATTGGCCCAGGTGCGAATCTGGACAAGCTAGCCATGCTTTCTCCTGGCCGACCTCCATTGCGCCTCAAAGGGCTCAACTTCAAAGAGTTTTTCATGTGGCTCAGTCGCAGCGTTTCGCGCGTATCGCAATCTACGCCAGGCGAGACGGTGACCCTGGATTTAGAGGGTATCGCGGCCTGGGGGCAGGCTTGATGTCGGGTCTCGTATCGATGCAAGAGGCCAGACTTCAAACTTGTGGGAAGAGTTAAGATGACAGGCACGGATCGCAATTACCCCTACAAGACATCATGTGCGCGGATCATCGGTCGATCACACTTGCACAGCGACCTGCCTTGTCAGGACTATGTTGCGGCCCGTGCCCAGCGGGATTTTGCCTGCGTGGCCCTGGCTGACGGAGCGGGCTCGAAAACGCATTCCGAGCATGGTGCCCGAGCCGTCGTGAAAGCGACCATGCGGGTTCTGTCTAATCGTTTCGAAGAACTTTGGACGTTGGCCGAGAAGTGTCCCGGCGATGCCTCAGGGGAGTTGCTTCAATGCTGCCTTGGCGCGCTGGAGCGCCAAGCAAAAGAGTTGCAATGCCAAATGTCGGACTTGGCCAGCACTTTGCTGTTTGTCGCCCATTCCAAGGGGCGATACCTCGCTGGACATCTGGGAGATGGGTGCATCTTCCACCAGCAAGAGGATGGGCAGATTGTGGTGCTATCACATCCCGAAAATGGGGAATATGCAAACACGACCTTTTTCGTAACGGATGTATCTGCGCAAAGTCGCCTTCGGTTGTACCGAGGGAACTGTGCTATGGGGTCGGGCTTTGCCGTGATGAGCGACGGCACGGCCGAAAGTTTGTACCGCAGGTCTGACAAGTCTCCTGCGAGCGGCGTTAGACAGATCTTGAATTGGAATCGTGCAATGAAGGCCTTCGAAATGAGGCAGGTGCTGAGTGGCAATCTGGAGCGCTCCTTTGCGGTTAAGAGCGCCGATGACTGCTCAATCGGAGTCTTATCTCTTTAGCTCTGTGCAGGGATCCTGTTGAAACTGTTGGGTCCCTTGCTTTTTCCGATGTAGCGCAGACTTCCAGGGAAAGCCCTGAGTGCTTACGTCGGTCGGAGAATCTTTTCTGCAAAGAACTCATTCAAGGCATTTCACGTTGCGCCGATGTATAGGGGCGTACCACCCCCGATACAACAATTCGTCACGACACATGCGCCAAACTCTCGAAAAAACGCCCTGAACGTTTACAATTGCGCCTCCCTCTTGCACCTCAGATATCCAGGCAGTACATGGCACTCGATCCCACCACGATGCTTACCCTTTCGATTGCCCTGGCTGCGGCGGCGTCGTTGTATCTGGCGATCGAGTGGAGCAATGTGCGCGAGCCTTCGCTGGTGTTCTGGAGCGCGGGGTTTGCCACCATCAGCATCGGCTGCATCCTGGCGCTGTTGCGCAACAGCGGCATCGTGGTCATCGGGGTCTGGTTCGCCAATGGTTTGCTGATCATGGCGCACTGGCTGTTCCTGGTGGGAGTGGCGCGGTTTACCGCGGCGCGGCTGTCCAGGGGGTGGTTGCTGATCATTCCGATCTGGCTGGCGATGCTTTTCCTGCCCGCCGAACCCTGGTGGTCGAAGGTGATGCTGGGGATCCAGTCGTCGATCATCACCGTGCTGACGCTGCGGGCCAGCTTCCTGCTGCGGCCCCACGGCAAGACCATCAGCGTCGGGGCGGGGCAGTTGCGTTATGTGCTGCTGATTCACGGGCTGTTCTATCTGTGCAAGGTCATCACGGCGGTGATTCCCGGTACCTTGATCGATCTGGCATCCCTGCGCGGGGAGATCATTCAGATTTCCCTGGTCGAGGGGGCGATGGCGATCATGTTGATCGCGCTGTCGATGACCGGTTCAGAGCGCTATCGTCGGGAAAAACGCATCGAACGTCTGGCGGCGCGTGATCCGTTGACGGCCTTGTACAACCGTCGCGCCCTTGAAGTCAGGGCGCCGCGCCTGCTCGAAGATGTGTCGCCCTCGCGGCCGGGCGCGTTGCTGTTGATCGATATCGATAACTTCAAGTCCGTGAACGATCTGTACGGGCACACGGCGGGGGATCGGTTGCTGATTACGTTGAGCGAGATGATCCGCTCGATTCTGCCTGACGGTTCGTTGGCGGCGCGTCTGGGTGGGGACGAGTTCGTGCTGCTGCTGAGCAATGCATCGAGCGAGCACATCCATGAACTTGGCAGCACCTTGCGCGAGCGCTTCCAGATGGCCGCAGCCCAGGGTTTTTCTACCCCTGAAGCGGTGACGCTGAGCATCGGCGCCAGCCTGTTCGACCAGCCGCCCGCCAGCCTTGGGGCGTTGATCGAGCAGGGCGATGCAGCGCTGTATGAATCCAAGCGCGGCGGGCGCGACAGTATCCGCCTGGTCGATCGCACGCTGGCCACTGACGAACCCGTGCAAGCGCCCTGAACCGCGGTTCTTCAACCGTTCATCAGCCAGTTTTCGCGCCGCAGCCCGAGCCTGGACTTGTGGTCTGAACATTGCTGTAACTGTGGTGCAGGGCCGCGACAACCGAAAGTTGACGCCATCCTGCGCTCATCCCCCGCAGCTATGTTCGGCATGCCACGACGCGCGTGCCATGGAGCCCACCTTGAGTACCCTCTCGGAAATTGCAGCAAACCTGTTGAAGCGTGAACGTATGGCCGAGGGTTCCAACGCAGTCACGACTGCGCAGCAGGCGGTGGGCCTTGAGCAATTGATGGCGCTGTCCCGCGAAAAAGACGTGCACAAGTGGCAAGAAGCGCTGAGTCAGTTGATCGCCGATAACCCTGGCAAACGTCGCGTCACCGTCCTGCGCGTGATCGAAGGCGGCCTTTCATCCTGAATGTTGTCCGTTAGCCGCTATTCATCGGCTTTCTGGCGTTAGCCGGTCGTGTGCCAGGCGTGTATCGTTGCGATCATGTTCCTGGCACCTCCGGAAAAAAAAGATGACTCGTCCTCGTTTCTTGCCCGATAACTTCACCCTGACCCTGGTCACGGTGGTCATCATCGCCAGTTTTCTGCCAGCCAGTGGCCAAGTGGCCGTAGGCTTCAGTTGGCTGACCAACATTGCCATCGCCCTGCTGTTTTTCATGCACGGTGCCAAGCTGTCCCGTGAGTCGATCATTGCCGGTGCAGGCCACTGGCGCCTGCACCTGCTGGTGTTCGGCCTGACGTTCGTGATCTTTCCGCTGGTGGGCCTGGCGCTCAAGCCAGTGCTTTCACCGCTGATTGGCAAAGACCTGTACATGGGCATCCTGTACCTGTGCGCTTTGCCTGCGACGGTGCAGTCGGCCATTGCCTTCACGTCCCTGGCTCGCGGCAATATTCCGGCGGCCATCTGCAGCGCGGCGGCGTCAAGCCTGTTCGGGATTTTCCTGACGCCGTTGCTGGTGACCTTGCTGCTGAATGTGCACGGCGATGGCGGCTCGACCGTGGATGCCATCGTCAAGATCAGCATTCAGTTGCTGCTGCCGTTCATTGCCGGGCAGATTGCGCGCCGCTGGATTGGCGCATGGGTCGGCCGCAACAAGAACTGGCTGAAATTCGTCGATCAGGGCTCGATCCTGCTGGTGGTGTACGGGGCGTTCAGCGAGGCGGTGAACGAGGGCATCTGGCACAAGATCCCGGCGTGGGATCTGGCGGGCCTGGTGCTGGTGTGCTGCGTGTTGCTGGGTGTGATCCTGATGATCTCCAACGTACTGGGCAAGATCTTCGGTTTCAACATCGAAGACCGCATCACCATTCTGTTCTGCGGCTCGAAGAAGAGCCTGGCGACCGGCGTGCCGATGGCCCAGGTGTTGTTCGCGGGCAGCACCATCGGCGTGCTGATCCTGCCGCTGATGCTGTTCCACCAGATTCAACTTATGGTCTGCGCGACCCTGGCCCAGCGTTACGCCAAGCGCCAGGAGTCGGTGCCGGAGTTGGTGGCCCAGGTCGATCCATAAGTGCCACGACATATAAAAAAGCCCCGATCATTCGGGGCTTTTTCATTCATGGCTTGTCACTCTTCAGCCAGTTGTTCTTCATATTCCTTCACATAACTGCCGGCAAGTTTTTCCTTCTGTGTGTCATCCAGCAACTTGCCCGCCATCTGGAAGAACTTCTGTTCTTCTTCTTTCAAGTGATGATGCACCTTCTCTGACAACTTCTTGGCAGTGACCAGCCAGGCCGGGCTGGACATGTCGGTTTCATCCAGCTCTTCCATCAGTTCGTCCATCTCGTGGTGTTCGGAGATGGCATGGCGACTGAGGTCTACGCCGTTATCGAACTTCATCAGCGGCATATAGAAAAAGCGCTCTTCGGCAGTTTCATGTGCCTGCAACTCGGCTTTCAACTGCTTGTAGGCCTCGACGCGGGCCTCGCTTTCGCCGTGGGTTTGGATCAGGGCATCGGCGTATCCGCGCTGGCGGTCGTGGCTTTCTCTCAGGGCTTCGAAGATGTTCACGGTGAGGTCCCTCAATTGACATGTGAGCTACTAGGGCTAGACCGTTCCCTGTGAACAGACGTTCCATCGGTGTGCGCGGCATAAGCTTAGATCTATACGTTTCTTTCATAATTTCTGACTGTTTTTATAATCAAAACGACTTTAATCATCTGCCTTCATGCCGTTTCGTCATTTCAAGGATCCCCATGCCCCTTCGCAGACTCTTCGTTGCCGCAGCGCTGATGCTGGCTACGGTTACCGCCCACGCCGAGCAGGTCATCAGCATTGGCTACCAGCGCTCTTCCACCCTCTGGCTGTTGCTCAAGAATGACGGGCAGATCGAGCAGCGGCTCAAACCCCTGGGTTTTACCGTGCAATGGCATGAGTTCAGCAGCGGACTGTTGAGTGCGATGAACGCCGGCAGCGTCGATCTGCATGCCGATGTGGCGGATGCCTTCGCGCTGTTCACCCAGGCTGCGGGTACGCCATTGACTTACTACGCGCGGGAAAACCCGTCGCCCAGTGCCCAGGCGATCATCGTTCAGGACGGCTCGCCGATTCGCAGCGTTGCCGATCTGAAAGGCAAGCGCGTGGCGGTATCCAAAGGTTCGGGCAGCAACTTTCTGTTGATCTCGGCGCTGAAGAAAGCCGGGCTGACCTTGGCCGACATTCAGCCGGTATACCTGGAAGCACCGGATGGCGTCGCCGCATTCTCCAGCGGCAACGTCGATGCGTGGGCGATCTGGGACCCGTTCCTGGCCACCCAGCAACGCGAGCATCACGTCCGCGTACTGGCCGACGGCACCGATGGCGTTGCCAACTACAACCGTTTCTACGTCGCCAACACCAGCTTCGCCAAGGCCCACCCCGAAGTGTTGCAGGTGGTGTTCGATACCCTTCACGACGCCGGCCAGTGGGTCAAGGGACACCCGCAGGAGGCGGCGAAGAACCTGGCGCCGTTGTGGGGCAACATCCCGCCCGAAACCGTGGAGCTGGCCAACAGCCGCCGCAGCTATGACATCGTTCCGGTGAAGGTGGATCAACTGGCAGAACAACAACGCATTGCCGATTTCTACTACGAGTCGAAGTTGATTCCCAAGCCGCTGAAGATTTCCGACATCGCAGTCTGGGTTCCCCAGGGCAAATAACGCAGGAGTGCACGCATGAGTCGTCAAATTCACCTGTCTGCCTTCCTGCTCAGCGGCCCGGTTATCCACAGCCATGCCGCCTGGCGTCACCCTGAAACCCTGGGCAACTACCTCGACCCTGAGTATTACGCGCGCACGGCGCGGGTGGTGGAGGAGGGGTTGTTCGATTTTCTGTTCTTTGCCGACCGCCTGGCCGTGGGCGACCAGATGGGCGGCTCGCGGGAGGTAGCGCTACGTTACGGCGCCCAGGACGCGACGCGGCTCGATCCGCTGCCGATCCTCTCGTATCTGGTGGGGCAGACCCGCAAGCTGGGCCTTGGCGCCACGCGATCCACGACCTATTACGAGCCTGCGCACATCGCCCGGGAATTCGCCACCCTCGACCATCTGTCCAAGGGGCGGGCGGCGTGGAACATCGTCACCTCGATGAACGACAGCGAAGGCCGGCTGTTCGGCAAGGACAAGCACCTGGAGCACGATCTGCGCTACGACCGCGCCGACGAATTCGTCGAGGTCGCGCTCAAGCTCTGGAAAAGCTGGGCGCCGGACGCGCTGAAGCTGGATCGGGAAAACGGCGTGCTGGCCGATCCGTCGAAGATTACTTCGGTGGAGCACGTGGGCGAGTGGTTCAAGGTGCATGGCCCGCTCAACATCCCGCGCCCACCTCAAGGCAGGCCGGTGCTGATCCAGGCCGGCTCGTCCGGGCGTGGGCGGCGGTTCGGTGCGCGCTGGGCCGAGGCGATCTTCACCATTCATCCGCACCTCAAGGCCATGCAGGCGTTTCGTGAGGATGTGCGCGGCCAGGTGGTCCAGCAAGGGCGCCACGCCGACAGTTGCAAGGTGCTGACAGCGGTGATGCCGTTCATCGGCGGCAGCGAGGCCGAAGCGCGGGCCAAGCGCGACCGGCACAATGCGCTGGCGCGTCCGGAATTGGGGCTGGTGACGCTGGCGTCGCAGTTGAATGTCGACCTGTCGCCGTTTTCCCTGTCATCGACCCTGGCTGAGATTGCCCGCGCACCGTCAATTCATCCTGCTGCGGCCGAGAAATTGCTGATGCAGGGCGCCGACACCACACTCGAAGAGCTGGGCCGGATCTTCGCCAGCAGCGTGCGGGTGCCGCAATTGGTCGGCACCGGCGCGCAGATTGCCGATCAACTGGCTGAACTTTTCACTCAAGGCGGCTGTGATGGCTTCGTGATTTCTCCGGCGTACTTGCCGGGGTCGTTCAGCGAGTTCGCCGAGAGCGTGATCCCGCATTTGCAGCGCAAGGGGCTGTTCCGCACGGCGTATGAAGGATCGACGCTGCGTGAGCACCTGGGTTTGGCGGAACTTGCGGAGTAGCAACCCCATCGATCCCGTAGGAGCGCGCTTGCCCGCGACGGCGGTGTGTCAGTCACATATCAGTGATTGATCAGTCGCCATCGCGGGCAAGCGCGCTCCTACAGGGTTTTCAGCGTTCTCCTGGTAGTGAAATCTGCAGGTTGTACAGCAATCCGACAGCACCCCCTGATCGATTAGCGGCTGACATCCAGGTCATGCTGGGTATGATGGGCCCGACGTTTTTATGAAAGGGCCTGTTCCCAATGATGAAGTTTTTCGCCGCGCTGCTCTGTGTCTTCACCGGGCTGGCCCATGCCGAACCCGCACTGCTCACTGACCTCGCCTTGCCTTACCTCGCTGCGGCTCCCGCAGACTCCAAAGACAAACCGCTGATTATCTTCCTGCACGGTTACGGCAGTGACGAGCGTGATCTGTTCGGCATCAAGGACGATCTGCCCAGGGACAGCACCTACCTCTCGGTGCGTGCGCCGATGGAAGTCGATGGTGGGGGATACAAGTGGTTTTCCCAGGACACCGACCAGGCCGACTACGAAGGCGTCACCAGTGATGTGGACAAAAGCACCGACCTGCTGCGTACCTTCATCGAGCAAGCCACGGAGAAGTACGCGACCCAGCCAGACAAGGTGATTCTGATCGGTTTCAGCCAGGGCGCCATGATGAGTTACCAGATCGGCCTTGAGCACCCTGAACTGGTGCGGGGGATTGCGCCGTTGAGCGGCAAGATTCTCTCGGCGCTCAATGGCCGGCTCAAACCCGAGGAACGCTTGAAGCCGCTGAAGGTGTTCATCGGCCATGGCGAGGCGGACAACCGCGTGGCCTACACCGGCGCCACCGAAGCCCGCACGGTGCTGGAGAATCTGCTGATCAACCCGGAGTTTCATTCCTACCCCGGAGCGGGGCATACCATCACCTCGGCGGAAGTGACCGATCTGAGTCGCTGGGTGCAAGCGCAGCTTTCTCGCGGCTGACGCTTCTGCGGAGTGGGGTCACAAACCCTGGCTGGCGCGAATCAACTCATATGCCCGCCGCGCCAGCGGGTTCACGGTGTTGGGCCTGATCCACAGGTGATAGGTCACGTCCGGCAAACGTGGCAACCCGTCCGCTTCGCCCAGTACGCGCATGTCCGGCCCGAGCATTTCCATGCTCCGGGCCGTCACCCCCAGGCCTGCGCGGGTCGCAGCCTTGATACCGATCAGGTTTGACGCAAGATAGGCCTGGCGCCAGGGGATGCTGGCCCGCTCCAGCGCCTCGATGGCGTAGCGCCGGTAGATACTGGGCTCATCCACCAGAATCAACGGAATCGGCTCGCCCGGTACGTGCAGGTACTGCGCCGAACAGATCCACCACACCGGTGAGGTGCGCAGGGCAAAGCCTTCAAGATCTGGGTCTTCACGGGTCGAAATCACCATGTCCACCTTGCCCCGATGCAAGTCTTCCATCAGGAACGGACTGCGCCCCACATCGATTTCCAACCGCAGTTTCGGCGCCGAGCGGGCGATGTGGCTGAGGATCGGCGGCAAGATGGTGTCGGCGATGTCATGGGGCGAGCCGATGCGCAGCACACCGCTCATGCTGCTTTCCCGAAGTGAATTGAGCGCGTCATCGTTGAGCGACAGCAACTGACGTGCGTGACGCAATAGCTGGCGTCCCGGCTCGGTCAGCTGCTTCTGCCGGCCCTGCTTCTGAAACAGGCTGACACCGATCTGCTGCTCAAGCCGTTGCATCTGCTGGGTCACCGAAGACTGCGTACGCGACAGCCGCGCGCCGGCCTCGGCGAAGCTGTGATGATCGACGACAGCGACGAAGGTGCGCAGCAGTTCGAGGTCGAGGGTGGTGGACATTGGGGCGTACTCAGTCAGGGCCAGACACAATCCCTGTAGGAGCGCGCTTGCTCTGGGCCGCACTCGGACGACGGCAGTGTGTCAGTCAGCAGATATTTACCTGACACACCGCCGTCGCGGGCAAGCGCGCTCCTACAGGGTTACATCAGTCGGGAAGCGTAATACATTACGATTTTTTATGATTTATGGAAGGGTTTTTGTCAATCCTCCCATTTGGGCCAGTAAATACAGGCTTATTCCATTTGCATTAAAAATGCATCACCAGAAAGTTATAACCATATTTGATATTTGAATTTCCGTCCGCAGCGTTCCCTCCCTAGGATGCGGGTCATCAAGTGACGATGACCATCGAGGGAAAATCCATGCCATACACGCGCTCGCCCATTACCCGTTTGCTGCCCTTGTTCGTCGGTACGCTCGCTGCGCTGGGCGCAAGTTTTGCCGTTCAGGCCGATGCCACGCTGGACAAGATCGAGCAGCGTCATCGTCTGGTGGTAGGGGTGTTGCTGTCGGGCGGGCCGTTCGGTTCCATTGATCCGGGCAACCAGAAACCCAAGGGCTTGAACGTCGATATGGCCGAAGACCTTGGCCGTCAACTGGGCGCCGAGGTGGAACTGGTTCCGGTGCTGCCTGCCAACCGCGTGCAGTTCCTGCAACAGGGCAAGGTCGATCTGTTGATCGCCAACATGGAATGGACCGCCGAGCGCGGCCAGCAACTGGGGTTCGTGCCGACGCCGTTCTACCGCGTCGGCGGCACGGCGGCGGTGCTAAAGGACAGCAAGATCACCCGCTGGGAAGACCTCAAGGGTCAGCCGGTGTGCACCTCCCAGGGCAGCAGCTACGTCAAGCCGCTGACTGAATTCGGCGCGGAATTGAAAGCCTTCAAGAGCTCGTCCGAATCGCTGTTGGCGTTGCGTGGCAACAACTGTGTGGCCGCCGTTCACGACGCGACGCTGATCAATCCGCTGGTGGCCGACAGCCCCGAGTGGCAGAACTATCGCGCCATCACCCCCGAGCTGAACCCGGCACCGTCGGTGATCTGGACCCGCCCCGGCGAAACCGACACCCAGGCGAAACTCGACACCATCGTCAAAGGCTGGCACCGAACCGGCTGGTTGATCGAAGCCGAGAAACGCCACCACATCACCCCGACGTCATCTGCGCTGGTGGAGTTGCATGACAAGTTCCAGGCCAGCGGTGCATGAGTCACTGGCTTGAAGTGTTCGTGCAGTGGGCGGCGAAGTTGGGGCTGAACTACAGCTTCGTGCTGGACGCCTATGCTCGTGGCTCGCTGCTTCAGGGCGCGCTTACGACGGTGTGGCTGTGCCTGTTCACCCTCGTCGGCAGCCTGCTGGCCGGTGTCGCCCTTGCTGCCATGCTGACCAGCGGCAAGCCCTGGCTGGCACGGCCTGCGCGGGTGTTCGTCGAGGTCACGCGCAACACCCCGACGCTGGTGCAGCTGTATTGCGCGTTCCTGGTCCTGAACATGTTGCTGACCCAGGCCGTGGGCACGGCCAACCCCCTGACACCGTTCGCCTGGGTGGTGATCGTCATCTCGCTGCACAAGGGGGCGTTTCACGCAGAAGCCTTGCGTGCCGGGATCGAAGCAGTGCCGGCGGTCACCCTTGAAGCGGCCAGTTCCCTGGCCTTCAGCAGCCGCCAGTTGCTGTGGAATGTGCAGATGCCGCTGGCGGTGCGTTTTGCCTTGCCCTCGTTGATCAACAACCTGATCGATCTGGTGAAGATGACGGCCGTGGCCTCGGCAATTGCCGTAGGCGACATCACCTACGCCTCGATCATGATCTGGACCCAGAGCGACAACGTGCTGGAGCTGATGATTCTGCTGCTGGCGTTCTTCGGCCTGCTCAGCTTTGTCGTCAACTGCGTGGGCAGATTTCTCGAAGCCCGATTGAGGATGCCCGGTTATGGTCATTGAAACAGTCGGCGCACTGTGGGAATGGTCCCCGGCCCTGGCCACAGGCTTCTGGCAAAACATTCTGATCAGCCTGCTGGCGATTGCCCTCGGCTCGCTGCTGGGTTTGCTGATCGGTGCGCTGGCGGTGTCGCCGCTGTGGATCACCCGCTTGCCGGCGCGAATCTGGGTCCAGGTGTTTCGCAACGCACCCTGGCTTGTGCTGATTTATTTCACCACCTACGTGTTCCCGTTCGAGCTTCACATCGGCGGCCACTGGGTGGCCTTCCCGGACTGGGTGAAAGTCACCATCGGTCTGGCCTTGCCGGCCAGTGCGAACGTTGCGGAAATCTTTCGTGGGGCCATCGGATCGATTCCCGGCACTCAGTGGGAAGCGTCTCGCTCCCTGGCTTTCACCCGGGGGCAGATCTTTCGCTCGATCATCCTGCCGCAGTGCTTCAAACGCATGCTGCCGCCCTGGATGAACCTGTACGCGGTGATCACCATGGGCACGGCGCTGGCCTCGCTGGTGGGGGTGCACGACCTGATCGACACCGCGCAGATCGCCAGCAATACCGTCAACCGCACCGGCTTTACCGTGATGATCTATTTCAGCGTGCTGGCGCTGTTCTTCGCCTATTGCTACCCGATTTCGCGACTCACTCAACATCTGGAGCGACGTTATGCCTTCTCTTGAAACGCGCACCGAGCAGCCCCTTGTCAGCCTGCACGACGTGCATCTGTCGTTCGGCAGCAACCCGGTCCTCAACGGCATCGACCTTGAGGTACAGCGGGGCCAGGCGGTGTCGATCATCGGCCCGTCGGGCTCGGGCAAGTCGACGATCCTGCGTTGCATCACCGGCCTCTTGCAGCCCCAGCGCGGCACGATTCGGGTCGGCGACACGCAAGTGCACACGCTCAACGCCGAAGCCCAGCGCATCGAGTTGCGCAAGCGAGTGGGGTTCGTGTTTCAGCAGTACAACCTGTTTCCGCATCTGTCTGTAATGGAAAACCTGGTGATCGCTCCGCGCAAGGTGTTGGGGCGCAGCTCGAAGGATGCGGAACAACAAGCGCGGGCCTTGCTCGCCAAGGTGCGCATGGAGCACAAGGCCGATGCGTATCCGGGGCAGCTGTCCGGCGGGCAGCAGCAACGGGTGGCGATTGCCCGTGCCTTGGCGATGCGTCCGGAACTGATCCTGTTCGATGAAGTGACCTCGGCCCTGGATCCGGAAACCGTGGGCGAGGTGCTGGCGGTGATCCGCGAGCTGACCGAGGAGGGCATGACCTGTGTGCTGGTCACCCACGAGATGCGCTTCGCCGAGGACATCAGCGACGTGGTGTATTTCACTGAGAACGGCCTGATCGTCGAGCACGGCAGCGCCGAACAGATTTTTCAGCGCCCGACCAGCGAGCGCACCCAGGGGTTTTTGCGTCACGCGCTGGGGGATGCCGGGCGTCGTCCGGTGGTGAGCGGCGACCCGTATCTGTTGAGCAATATCGGGCGGTATAGCCTGTCGGTTTGAGCACCACGCTCTGTAGGAGCGCGCTTGCCCGCGATTGCGATCTGTCTGTCACATATCGGGTCGCTGACACACCGCCGTCGCGGGCAAGCGCGCTCCTACAGAGGTGGTTTGTATTTGAATCTAATAAAAGGAGCACCTGATGAGCATTGAAACCCGCAGCCCCGTGATCGAGGCTTTCCTGCAACAGATTCGCCTGATTCACCAGCGCGGCGTCGATCGTGAAGCGCTGCAGCAAATCGTCAGCCTGCTGGAAGGTCTGGCCGAGCGGCGCGATCTGTTCAATTTCGACACCTTTCCCGCGCCCGTGCCGGGGGAGGGTGACACGGCGTTTCGTTATCGCCTGAACGACGACGGCGACACCCCGACGCTGTACATGAATTCGCTGCTGCCGGGCAAAAGCACCCTGCCGCACAACCATGAAACCTGGGCGGTGATCGTTGCCGTCCAGGGGCAGGAGATCAACTACGTATGGGCCCGCACCGACGATGGCAGCGACCCGGCCTTCGCCCGTCTGGAACTGGAAAAAGAAGTGGTGGTGCAACCGGGCACCTCGATCAGCTTCCTGGGCGAAGACCTGCACGGCATCAAGGTCGATGGCGACACGCCGACCCTGCATTTCCACCTCTACGGTCGCCCGCTTGAGTCTCTGAACGGACGTTACGGGGTTAATACCGAAGGCAAGGTCCTGAATTACAACGCCTCGCAAATGGCCCCATCGATCAAGGCCTACGCTTGATATGACCCAGGCCGTGCCCCGTAGCAGCACGGCCGGGCGGCGATCCGCTTGCCGGCGATAGCGATCTTGCGAGTGTCGTCGCCGGCAAGCCGGACTGCTACGACTTGTAGTCGTTAACCACTGAGAATGCCATGACCCAGAAAGTCACCCCGCACCACCTGCAAGCCTGGCTGTTCGACGGGCAGGAAATCGCGCTGTTCGATGTCCGCGAGCACGGCCAGTATGGCGAAGCGCACCTGTTCCACGGCGTGAACCTGCCCTATAG
This sequence comes from Pseudomonas sp. NPDC090201, assembly GCF_044746825.1. Classification (NCBI taxonomy): domain Bacteria; kingdom Pseudomonadati; phylum Pseudomonadota; class Gammaproteobacteria; order Pseudomonadales; family Pseudomonadaceae; genus Pseudomonas; species Pseudomonas sp. NPDC090201. Next base: position 298,206 of record NZ_JBIVCX010000001.1, on the reverse strand, counting down.
CCGCCTCGAACTGGAAGTGCGCCGACTGGCGCCCAACCCTGCCGTGCGACTGGTGATTTACGATGAAACCGGCAGCGACGTTTCCATCCGTGCCGCGCAGCGGTTACAGGCGCTGGGCTATACGCAGGTGCATGTACTCGAAGGCGGTGCCCAGGGTTGGCAGGCGGCAGGGCTACAACTGTTCGCCGGGGTGCATGTGCCGTCCAAGGCGTTCGGTGAGCGGGTCGAAGAAGCGAGCCATACGCCCCACATCAGCGCCACCGAACTGGCGGCATGGCAGGCCAGCGGCCAGCCGCTGGTGCTGCTCGATGGTCGACCCTTCGATGAATACCGCAAAATGACCATCCCCGGTTCCATCTGCTGCCCCAACGGCGAGTTGGGGTATCGCCTGACCGAACTGGTGCCGGATGAAACCACCCCGATCGTGGTCAATTGCGCGGGCCGGACTCGCAGCATCATCGGCGCCCAGACCCTCATCGATCTGGGGGTGAAGAACCCGGTGTACGCGCTGGAGAACGGCACGCAAGGCTGGTACCTGGCCGACCTTGCCCTGGAGCACGGCAGCACCCGACGCTACCCGGCTGTTCCGGCCAGCGCCTCGCTGACTGCGCAACAGGAGTCCGCGCAGCGTCTGGCCCGGCGCGCTGGCGTGCAGACGGTGAATGCCGAGCAAGTGAAGGCCTGGGCGCAGGACGCGGCCCGCAGCCTGTTCCTCTGCGATGTGCGCACCCCAGAAGAATTCGCCGAAGGCAGCTTGCCCGGTGCGCAACACACGCCGGGCGGGCAACTGGTTCAATCCACCGACCTGTACGTCGGTGTCCGCGGGGCGCGGCTGGTGCTGGTCGATAACGATGGCGTGCGCGCACCCATCGTCGCCAGTTGGCTGCGGCAGTTGGGGCATCAGGCTTATGTTCTGGCGGGTGGCCTGCAGAGTGGTCTGGCGCTGCCTCTCAATACTGCTGACGTGGCCCCGGCGCTGGCGCAAATCGATGCCGCCGAGCTGGCTGATCTGCTGGCTGACAGCGCCGTTGTGCTGCGGGATTTGCGCGCCAGCATGGCCTATCGCAAGGGGCACATCGCGGGCTCGCGCTGGTCTATCCGCTCGCGTCTGGCCGATGATCTTCAGGATGAAACCCGCCCGCTGGTGCTGGTGGCCGATGATCCACAGGTGGCGGCCATCGCCGCGCTGGATTTGCCCCAGGCGCAGCGCCAGTCAGCCCGCTGGCTGAGCTTCGAAGCCTGGCAGGCTGCGGGTTTTCCAGTGAGTGCGAGCCCTCAGGACCCGCCGAACGAGCAGTGCATCGATTTTCTGTTCTTCACCCATGACCGTCACTCCGGCAACAAGGATGCCGCCCGCCAGTACCTGGCCTGGGAGATCGGCTTGCTGGGGCAGATGACCCAACAGGAGATCGACAGCCTCAAGCCCTTGGCAGCGAGTGCCGGGGAAAACAGGGTGCGTACCCGGCTGGTGCATGCCGCAAGGGGCGAGAAAGGCAGCGGCGTGCGCGGCGTCAATCCACCGGTTTCGCGCATGAGCACGGTGTTGTTCGATTCCCTGAGCGACATGCGCGAGGCCCGCAAACGCCGCGACACCGAGCGCGTCCTGACCTACGGCGCCCGTGGCAATCCCACGGCCTTCGAACTGGAAGACCTGGTCACCGAGCTTGAGGGCGGCTATCGCACGCGCCTGTTCAGTACCGGGCTCGCGGCGGTGGCGCAGGTGTTCCTGAGCTACCTGCGCCCGGGCGATCACATCCTGATCACCGATGCGGTGTACTCGCCGGTGCGTCAGGTCGCCGAAGAATTCCTCAAGCCGTTCGGCATCCAGTACAGCTACTTCAATGCCGATGGCAGTGGCTTGCAGGAACGGCTGCAGCCCAACACCCGGATGGTCTACGCCGAGGTGCCGGGCTCGCTGCTGTTCGAGCTGGCCGACCTGCCGAAAATCGCCGCGCTGTGCAAGTCGCGCAACATTCTGCTGGCGGTGGATAACACCTACGGCTCGGGCTATCAGTACCGGCCGCTGACACTGGGCGCGGACATTTCCATCATGGCCCTGACTAAATATCTGGCAGGGCACAGCGACGTGATGATGGGCAGCGTGTGCACCACCCAGGCCGTATGGCAACCTCTGGCAGTGATGACTGATACTTTCGGCAGCACGGTCAGCCCGGACGATGCCTATCTGGTATTGCGCGGCGCCCGCACCCTGGCCGCACGGCTGGACGTGCACCAGCGCCAGTCCCTGCAGATCGCTCGCTGGTTGCAACAGCATCCAAAGGTCAGGCGCGTGTTTCACCCGGCACTGCCCGATCATCCCCATCACGCCTTGTGGCAGCGGGACTTCAACGGCAGCAACGGCCTGCTCACCTTCGAACTGGCCGACAGCAACCCGGCGCACCTCGAACACTTCATCGACGCCCTGCAGCTGGTCGGCCTGGGCGCCTCATGGGGCGGCTTCGAAAGCCTGATCATCGTCGCCAGCGTGGGCGACCGCGATAACCCCGCCGACAGACAGCTCAACCCTTTGCTCAGGCTGCATGTGGGGCTGGAGGATGTGAGCGCGTTGATCGAGGACCTTGAGCGAGGCTTCGCAGCAATCCAATGACCGCCCCCGCGGGCAAGCCCGGCTGCTACGGGAATGCGTACACAGTATCCGTAGCAGCACGGCTTGCCGGCGGGAGGTTCTTGCGTGGACCTCTGTTCAGAACCCCGCCTTGCCCACCGAAGCCCCACCGTCGACGAACAGCGTCTGCCCGGTGATGAATCCGCTCTGCTCGGACAGCAGGAACGCGATTGCCGAGGCGATTTCGTCTGGCTGTCCGAAGCGGCCCATGGGCACTCCCGCCAGATAGCGTTTTTCGCCTTCGCTGCCCACCGGGTTGTTCTGGCGAAACAGTTCGGTTTCGGTCGGGCCGGGGGCGATGGCATTGACCGTAATGCCGGTCTGCGCCAGTTCCAGCGCCCAGGAGCGGGTGAAGCTGATGAGCGCGGCCTTGGCGGCGGCGTAGGCGGTGCGCTGGGTAATGCCCAGCACGGTGAGGCTGGAGATGTTGACGATGCGGCCCCAGCCCTGCTCGCGCATGGTGGGCAGTAGGGCTTGGGTCGCCAGCAGGGCAGAGTGGAGGTTGACGCTCATCACCGCGTCAAAGTCCTCGAGTTCGATCTGCCCCAGGGGCTGCGGGCGCACCAGCCCGACGTTGTTCACCAGGCCGTCGAAGCGGTAATGCTGGGCCAGTTCCGCAAGGCCGCAGCGGGTCTGGGCCTTGTCGGCCAGGTCCAGCGCGATGAGCACGCCGGGGAAGGTCGGGTCATCGGCGTTGCGGGCGATGCCCACCACCTGGTGGCCGGCTGCTGCCAGGTGTTCGGACAAGGCGCGGCCAATGCCTTTGGTGGCGCCGGTGATCAGGAAGGTACGTTGGGACATCTGAAGTCTCCATCAAAAGATAAGGTGCCTGTAGGAGCGCGCTTGCCCGCGACGGCGGTGTGTCATCAAAGAATTTCTCCCTGATACACCGCCGTCGCGGGCAAGCGCGCTCCTACGGGGTTCAGTCAGCGCGTGCCGAGTTTTTCAGGAACACCAGCAGCGCCAGCAGGGGAAACGCGCTTCCGGCGATGACGATCCAGGTCCAGCCGCCGTGGTCGTACAGGGCGCTGGCAATCACCGAGCCTGCGGCGCCGCCGATGAAAATGCTGGTCATGTACAGCGCATTCAGGCGGCTGCGGCTCTTGGCGTCCAGGGCGTAGACCGAGCGCTGACCGAGGACCATGTTCATCTGCACGCAGAAATCCAGAACGATGCCGGTCACCGCCATGCCGATCACTGCGTAGGACGGCTGCACCAGGCTTGGCAGAAAACTCAGGGCGGCGAACAACATCGCGAAACGGCTGGCGACCCTGGTATGCCCGGCATCGGCCAGGCGACCGGCGATGGGCGCGGCGATGGCACCGATGGCGCCGACCAGCGCGAAGATCGCGATCTGGCTCTGGGAAAGGCCGTGATTGCGCGCAAGCTCCAGCGGCACGGCGGTCCAGAACAGGCTGAAGGTGGCGAACATGCACGCCTGATAAAACGCCCGCTGGCGCAGCACCGGCTGTTTGCTCAGCAGCGTCCACAGGGATTTGAGCAGTTGCCCGTAGCTGGCGCTGTGGGCGGGCTGGTGCTTGGGAATGGTGGTGGCCAGTACCACGCTGATCAGCAGCATCAAGACGGCGGCAACGCCGAACACCGCGCGCCAGCCGAAATGGTCGGCAATCAGGCTGGACGCAGGCCGGGCCAACAGGATGCCCAGCAACAGGCCGCCCATGATGCTGCCCACCACGCGACCGCGTGATTCTTCAGGGGCCAGGTGAGCGGCCAGCGGAATCAGGATCTGCACCGCCACCGAACTGAACCCCACCAGCAGGGAGGCCAGCAGGAACACGTTGGGCGTCTGGGCAAAGGCTGCACTGGCCAGGCTGGCAATCGCAACCACGGTGGTCACGATCATCAACCGGCGGTTTTCCAGCAGGTCACCCAGCGGCACCAGGAAGAACAGCCCCAAGGCATAGCCGATCTGCGTCAGAGACACGATGAAGCTCGCCAGCGTGCTCGACAGGCCAATGTCCGGAGCAATCAGCCCGATGATGGGTTGGGCGTAGTAGATGTTGGCAACGATGGCGCCGCAGCAAAAGGCGAACAGCATCGCCAGGCCTTTGGTCATCGTCGCTCGGTGAGTGAGGTCAGTCATGGCTGTCATGGGATTCTCGAAGGGCATTCAAGGAAGGTGCCGTTGCGCAGGCCAGGGGCTCTGCATCGGTGCCTTTAAAGGAAGTGAGAGAAGGCTAACGCTTTTTCGTTGCGTTAAGAAGGTCGGGACTGGGGATATGTTTCATGCCTTGGAGGAATACCCCAGCGGCCTGCCGCTGCACCTGTCGCGCGCTCAGAACTTTTGCCCGTCAGCCCCGGTCACTGCTGGATACACCTCAAGGAAATAAAACCATGGCTCGGGCAATCTGGAAGGGCGCGATCAGTTTCGGGCTGGTGCATATTCCTGTGGCGCTGGTGTCGGCGACGTCGCAGCAGGGGGTCGATTTCGACTGGCTGGACAAACGCAGCATGGACCCGGTCGGCTACAAGCGCATCAACAAGGTCACCGGCAAGGAGATGACCAAGGACAACATCGTAAAGGGCGTGCAGTACGAGAAGGGCCGCTACGTGGTGATCAGCGAAGAGGAGATTCGCGCTGCGCACCCGGCGTCTACCCAGACCATCGATATCTTCGGTTTTGTCGACAGCACGCAGATTCCGCTGCAAAACATCGACACGCCGTACTTCCTTACACCCGACAAGCGCGGCGAGAAGGTCTACGCTCTCTTACGGCAGACACTGGAAGACACCGCCAAGGTGGCGCTGGCCCATGTGGTGATTCGCACGCGCCAGCATCTGGCGGCGGTGATGCCGCTGGAATCGGCGATCATTCTGGTGTTGCTGCGCTGGCCCGCTGAAGTCCACGGGCTGGACAGCCTGGATCTGCCCAAGTCCGCCACGGACGTCAAGCTCAACAAGAGCGAACTGGACATGGCCAAGCGTCTGGTCAAGGACATGTCCACCGACTGGACGCCGGACGCCGAAGAGTACCGTGACACGTTCCAGGACCAGATCATGACGCTGGTCGAGACCAAGGCCCGGGAAGGCAAAATCGAGAGTGTGGAAACCGACGCCGGCCAGGCCGAGCGCAAATCTGCTGATGTCATCGATCTCACCGAATTGCTCAAACGCAGTCTGGGCAGCCGTGGCGGTTCCGCCAAGGCCCCGGGAAAGACCAAATCTGCCAGCAAGAGCAAAACCGCTGCCGCTGATGCTGCTGTTGATGGTGATGCACCACCGGCCAAACGGCGCGCCCCTGCAAGGAAGAAAACGACCAAGGCGTCCTGATGTTGTGGACGGCAACGCGCGGCGCCTGAGGCTAAGAGAAGAGTGCAGAGGTTTTAACCGATCATGGCCAAACCCGTGAGTGAGTACACCCGCAAGCGCAATTTTGACATCACCTCCGAACCTCCTGAAACCGCAGGCCGGGCCCGTGGCGGCAAGGCCCGGGCATTGAGTTTTGTGATTCACAAGCACGATGCGCGCAACCTGCATTACGACTTTCGCCTGGAGCTGGACGGCACGCTCAAGAGCTGGGCCGTGCCCAAGGGCCCGAGCCTGGACCCGAAAAACAAGCGCCTGGCGGTGCATGTCGAGGACCACCCGCTGGGCTACGGCACTTTCGAAGGCAACATTCCCGAAGGCCAATATGGCGCCGGTGATGTCATCGTGTGGGATCGCGGCATCTGGCAGCCCCATGGCGATCCGCGCAAGACCTACAAGGAAGGCAAGCTCAAGTTCACCCTGGTCGGTGAGAAACTCACCGGCGACTGGGCGCTGGTGCGCACGCATCTGCAGGGCAGCGGGGACAAGGAACAGTGGCTGCTGATCAAGGAGAAGGATGATGCGGTGCGCTCGGCTGACGAGTACGACATCGTCGTCGACAAGCCTGAAAGCGTGGTCAGTGGCGCGACGGTGGGCGAGGGCCGCCCGGTCGCAAAAAGCCGCAAAGCCAAGACCGCTGCTTCAGCTCCTGTTACCAAGAAGACCAGCAAGGCCAGCAAGACCTCGTCGATCCCCGACAAACTCAGCCCGCAACTGGCGACGCTGATGGATGCCCCGCCCGACGGTCAGTGGCTATACGAGATCAAGTTCGATGGCTATCGGATCATGACCCGCATTCGTGATGGCGAGGTGCGGCTGTTTACCCGTAACGGTCACGACTGGACCGAGCGTCTGCCCTTGCAGGCCAAGGCGTTGAGCGAACTGGAAGCGCCGGATAGCTGGCTGGATGGCGAAGTGGTTGTGCTCAATGAGGACGGGCTGCCGGATTTTCAGGCGCTGCAAAACGCCTTCGAGATCGAGCGCACCAAAGACATCGTTTATTACCTGTTCGACGCGCCGTTTCTCAACGGCCAGGACATGCGCGAAAAGCCTGTGGAAGACCGTCGCGCGGCCCTGAAGAAGCTGCTCAACAAGCACAAGAATCGGCTGCTGCGTTTCTCCGATGCGTTCTCCGCCAACCATCGCGACATCATTGAAAGCGCCTGCTCGCTGTCCCTCGAAGGGGTAATCGGCAAGCGTGCGGGCAGCCTCTATCAGTCTCGCCGCAGCCCGGACTGGATCAAGCTCAAGTGCAAGCTGCGCCAGGAGTTCGTCATCGTCGGCTTCACCAAGCCCCAGGGCACCCGAAGTGGCTTTGGCGCGCTGTTGCTGGCCGTCAACGAAGAGGGCGCAGGGCTGGTCTACGCCGGCCGGGTGGGAACCGGGTTCAGCCAGAAAACGCTCGGCGAGTTGTTCGACAAGATGAAACCACTGGAGCGCGACGCATCGCCCCTTGGCAAGAAGCTCACCAGCGCCCAGGCCCGTGGCGTGCACTGGATCGAGCCGACGCTGGTGGGCGAGGTGGAATTCGGCGAGTGGACCCGCGAAGGCATCATCCGCCATTCGTCGTTCGTTGCGCTGCGCAGCGACAAGCCGGCCAGCGCGGTCGTCCACGAATTTCCGAAAACACCGAAGGACATCAAGGCGCCATTCAAACCCAAGGCCTCCAAGAAGGGTTCGTCAGAGCCTGAAGTCGTTGCCGAGAAGCCCGGCAAACGCCAGGCCCGTGATGCAGAAAGGGTTGAGGTGGCAGGGGTGGTCATCAGCCATCCCGAGCGGGTGATCGACCAGCAGAGCGGGTTGCACAAGGTTGATCTGGCGCATTTCTACGAGTCGATCAGCGACTGGATTCTGCCCCATCTGGATCACCGAGCGGTGGCGCTGTTGCGCTGTCCGGAAGGCGTGGAGGGCGAGCAGTTTTTCCAGAAACATTCCGAGCGCCTGGCGATTCCCAACATCAAGCAACTGGACGCCAAGCTGGACCCCGGGCACGCCCGGCTGATGGAAATCGACAGCGTGCAGGCGCTGGTGGGCGCTGCGCAAATGGGCACCATCGAGTTGCACACCTGGGGCTCGACCTACGACAAGATCGAGCAGCCGGACCATTTCGTCCTCGATCTGGACCCGGACCCCGCGTTGCCTTGGCGCAGCATGATCGAGGCCACGCAGATGACCCTCGCCGTGCTCGATGAACTGGGGCTGGACGCCTTTCTCAAGACCAGCGGCGGCAAAGGCATGCACATTATTGTGCCGCTGGCGCGCAAGGCCGATTGGGATACCGTGAAAGCCTTCGCCAAGGCCTTGGCGCAGTTCATGGAGAAACAGTTGCCGGAGAGATTCACCGCAACTTCGGGACCGAAGAACCGGGTTGGCAAGATCTTCATCGACTACCTGCGCAACGCACGGGGTGCCAGCACGGTGGCGGCTTATTCGGCGCGGGCGAGGCCGGGGTTACCGGTGTCGGTGCCGATCACCCGGGATGAACTGGCCAGCCTCAAGTCGTCGGGGCAGTGGACCATCGCCAACCTGCAGAAACGCCTGCGCAAACTCAAGGCCGACCCCTGGGCCGGCTACAAGAACACCCAGCGCATCACCCTACCCATGTGGAAGCGGTTGGGTGCCAAGCCGCCGGCCTAGGCGCCAGCGTCGAGGCTGCGGCGCAGTTGGCCGGGTGCCATGCCATAGGTGTCCTTGAATACCTTGCTGAACGCCGCCTGGGATTGATAACCGACCTGGGCGGCGATGTCGCTCAGGCCGCTCTGTGAACGACTCAACAGCCCGTACGCCAGTTGCATGCGCACTTGGGTCAACAGCGCCCATGGGGATCGCCCCGCCAGTTTGCTGAAGGCGCGCATGAAGGTGGCGCGGGACATGCTGGCAAGCTCGGCCAGTGCTTCGACGGTCCAGTCGTGGGCCGGGTCCTGCAGCATCGCTTGCCACGCCCGGCCCAGACGGCGGTCACTCAACAGCGCCAGGCTGCCTTCGCTCTGTGGTGATTGTTCAAGATGGGCGCGCAACACCAGGGTGAACAGCGCCGAGGTCAGGGCGTTGACCATGAACTGGCCGCCAGCGCGATTGGCTTCTGCTTCACTGCGCAACAGCGCCACCAGGGCGCGCAGCGGATCCCCCTCGTTCAAGGCCTGGCTGGAAATCAGCAGATGATCGGGCAGCGCGGAGAACAGCAGGGCGCCGGGTTGATACAGGAAGCGTCCGCAGAGCAGGTCCAGTTCGGCACCCTCGCCGAAGCGCTTGATGGGCAGCAATCCGCCATTACTGATCACCGGGAGGCCGCTGGCGACGCGCTCGCCGGGGCTTGTCACCACGTGCTCGAAACCACCGGGCAGCACCACGATATCGCCTGCGGCCAGCTTCAACTGGCGACCGCCCGGCAGTTCGATCCGGCACTGGCCCTCCAGCACCACGTGGTACGGCGCGACCCCCTCGACCTCGGGGGCGTGGTCCAGCGCCCAGTCGCCTTGAAACTGGCAACGCAGGTCAAGGCTTCCGCGTACCTGGGCTAGAGTGATGAGCGTGTCGATGGCGTTCATATGCGACTTTCGGACAAAGAAATGAGCCAAACGAGCAAGTTACCCGAATGCCATTGGCGGACACTATCTGTGTTCCCGGCGCAGTCTAGTCGCCGCTCTCAGGAGATACCACCATGTTCAGCAATTGGTCCGACCTCGTTTCAACCATCAAGCAATCTTTCGGTTCACTGTCCAAATCCAACCCGAAAATGGTCAAGGCCTACATGGCCCTGGGCGATGCGGCTGCGGAAAACAACGTGCTTGACGCCAAGACCCGCGAGCTGATTTCCATCGCCGTGGCGATCACCACTCGCTGCGACGGCTGTATCGGCGCGCACTCGGAAGCGGCCATCGCCGCCGGCGCCACCCGCGAAGAAGTCGCCGCCGCACTGGCCACCGCCATCTCGCTAAACGCGGGTGCTGCCTATATCTACTCGATGCACGCGCTGGAAGCGTATGACGCGTTGAAGAAATAACGCCTGCCCTGGCATGCGCCTCACCCCGTAGCAGTCCGGCTTGCCGGCGTCGGCGCGCTCAAGACCGCCGTCGCCGGCAAGCCGGACTGCTACGGGGTGGACTGGTGTTCCATTGATGTGTGTCTAACTCCGGCTCCGTAGCAGCCGGGCTTGCCCGCGGGGGCGATCTCAAGAACGTCATCGCCATCAAGCCGTGCAACTACGCCAAACCTCAACGCGCCGGCAACTCCGGCACCGACCCTTGCGCCGCAAAATCCACCGCCGTGCTGATCGCTTTCCAGCGTTCGGCGGTTTCGGCGCGATCGGCTTCCACCGGCCCCAGGTAATGCAGAGCATCGCTGCCCAGCAACAGACGCAAAGGCGGTTGAGCATGTTGCGCCACCTTGAGCACCACCTGCGCTACCCGGTCGGGGTCACTGTTTTCGTTGCCGGCGATTCTGCGCAGCACGTCAAACATCATGCCGACACTCGCCCCATAGGCTGGCATCACCGGGGTGTCATGACCCCGCGCACGCACGGCCCAGTTGGTGCGCATGCCGCCTGGCTCCAGTGTGGTCACGTGCAGGCCCAGTGGTTTGACTTCCGTGGCGAGCACGTCCGAAAACCCACCCACGGCCCATTTCGCCGACTGGTAGGCTGTCATGCCCGGGGTCGCCAGACGCCCGCCCACCGACGAAATCTGAATGATGTGTCCCGAGCCCTGCTCACGCATCACCGGCACCGCGGCGCGGCACAGGTTGACCACGCCAAAGAAGTTGGTCTCGAACTCCATGCGAAACGCGCCGTCTTCGGTTTGCTCGAAGGGCAGCATGTGCCCGAAACCGGCATTGTTGACCAGTACATCCAGGCGCCCGAACGTATCCACTGCAGCCTGTACAGCGGCCTTCGCAGCAGCAGAGTCGGTAACGTCCAGCTCGAAGGGCAGGACCTGCGACCCATAGCGTTCAACCAGATCGTCGAGGCGCTCAATATTGCGTGCCGCGGCAAGCAACCGGTCCCCCGATGCCAGGACCGCTTGCGCAATGTTGCGACCCAGACCACTGGCACTTCCGGTAATCAACCAGACTTTGGACATGATGTTTCTCCTGTCATTAAGTGTGTATGAGTAAGTAATCACTCATTTATTTGGTAAAAAAATCAGTCCCTTGCGATTGCATTCCAGTACGCCTCAAAGCCCGCTTCGCAGTAGCGCTCGGCGAGTTCAGGTTCGTTGCTCATGAAATCCATGGTGGTGTCGGCCAGTGAGCGCATGATCGCTGCGGCGAAAGCAGGGGGCTGGTCGCGCAAGGTACTGCAGGCCGAGCCTTCGTTCAGCAGGGCGCTGATGTCGTTGAAGGCCTCGCTGCCAGCGACGCGGGTGGCGTCGGTGATCCGATCGGACATCATCAGCAGTGCCATGGACTTGCGCTTCTCAGGATTTGCCGCGCCCCAGCCGACATAGGTGTGCCAGGCATGGTGCAGGCGCGACCTGACGTCTTTGTCCCGCGGGTAACCGGGGAGCATCGCGTCTCGCAGTTGGGCCTTGAGTTCCAGGTAGACCTGGTTGAGCAGGTCATCCTTGGTTTCAAAATAATTGAACAGCGTCCCCTCGGCCACGCCCGCGCCCTTGGCGATTCTGGACGTCGGCGCGCCCAGCCCCTGCTCGGCGAACACTCGCAGAGCAGAGTCGATCAGGGCGTTGCGCTTGTCTTCGCTCTTGGGGCGGGCCATGGGAAAATCGCGTAATGAGTGAGTAGTTGCTCATTTATACGCCGTATCGATAGCCACAAGCAAGTGCGGCGTTGATAAACGCTGCTGCATCACCCCATCGACGTAAATCGCCCTCCCGTCTGCGCAGGATAAAACTCCCCTTTGAGCCCCAGCGCCTGCAAGCGCTGGCGCACGTCGTTTTCGATGTCGATGACCTGGTCCGGGTCGTCGATGTCGTCGACCACCAGCCACACCCCGGACAGGTTCTGGTCATGAGTGCCTTCGCTCATCATGTCGTGGGTAAAGGCCTGGTCGGAACGCCACAGGCACAGTTCGTCTTCGTTATGGCCACTTTCAGCCAGCGCTTGCGCCGAAGTCAGCCAGACTTCCTTGTATGGCCGCAGGTCCGCTTCGGCGAGTTCTTGCAGGGTGATCACGGTTTTCATTTCGTTGCCTCCATGGTCAGTGCTTAAGTTGTGACGCACGGGGAATGCGCGGTGTTCCCGGCAACTTGCCCGGGCGGACGAAATGGTCGTTGAACCGACCTCGCGCAGTGGCGGTCGATCAATCAACAGTCGCTCAGGAGAATCGCAATGGCTTGTCCCAGACGCTTGCGTGTCGATGCCTCGCTGACATGACCAGCTTTTCGCCTCTCAAGAGCCTTCAGGTCCAGTCCCATGAGCGGGCGGCCCTGTTGTTGGGTTTCGTCTTTCATTTCTGTGTGCTGGCCAGTTATTACCTGGTGCGGCCGCTGCGTGATGCGCTGGGCCTGGAGGGCGGGGCCGACAAGTTGCAATGGCTGTTCACCGCCACCTTCGTGGTGATGCTCGTTGCCGTACCGCTGTATGGCGCGTTGGTCGCTAGATTGCCGGCGATCCGCTTCGTGCCGCTGGTGTACCGGCTGGTGGCGCTGTCGATGCTGGCCTTCGGCGTGTTGATCGCGCGCCACGATGCGCCGGTGCTGGTGGGGCGGGTGTTTTTCGTGTGGATCAGCGTCTACAACCTGTTCATCGTCACGGTGTTCTGGAGTGTGCTGGTCGATCGATTTTCCAATGAGCAGGGGCGCAGGCTGTTCGGTTTCATCGCGGCCGGTGGCACCCTGGGCACGTTCATCGGGCCTTTGCTGGCCGCGACCATGGCCACGCGGTTGGGACCGGTGGCGCTGACGATTGCCGCCGCTGTGTTGCTGGAAGTTGCCGTGCGCTGTTATCGCGCCTTGTTGAGCCGGACCCGGCCACGCAACCTGACTGAATCCGAGGTTGGCGCTTCTCATCGCTTTGGCGAGGAGGGCCGCAGCATGGGCGGCGGTGTGCTGGCCGGGGTGACGCTGATTCTGAAGTCCCGCTATCTGCAGGGCATGGTCCTGTTCATGCTGCTGCACACCAGCGCCGCGACGCTGCTGTATTTCGAGCAGGGCCGCATCGTTGCCGAGAGTTTCTCCAGCGTGGCCACGCGCACTCAGTTTTTCGCCTATGTGGACCTGACCGTTTCCGCCCTGACCCTGATCTTCCAGCTCCTGCTGACTGCGCCGCTGATCCGGTTGATCGGCGTCAGTGGCGCCCTGGCTGCCATGCCGATGGCGACGCTGATCGCTTTTGCCGCCATGGCGCTGGCACCGGTGCCTGCCAGTGTGGCGCTGGCCCAGGGGCTGCGCCGGGCGGTGGAATTCGCCATCGTGCGGCCGGGGCGTGAGGTGCTGTGGACGGTGGTCAGTCGCGAAGAGAAATACAAATCCAAGAACGTTATCGAAACCCTGGTCTATCGTGGTGGCGATGCGGCCAGTGGCTGGTTGTCGGTGGGGCTGACCTCCCTGGGAGCCGGGTTTGGCCTGCTGGCGCTGCTCATCGTGCCGTTTGCCGGGCTCTGGAGCTGGTTGGCGGCGTGGATGGCCGAACGCCAGGAAGACCGGAAACGCGACGCCGAAAGGAGCCATCCATGAAGGACGCTACGCTGTTGACCCGTAGACGCTTTGTTACCCTGGCCGCCGGGGTGTCGGCGGCGCTGGTATTCGATTCTGCAGCGGCAGGTGCCACGCCCGATCCACAAGGAGATTCGAAGATGCTGACCCGCAATATTCCTTCCAGTGGCGAGGCCTTGCCGATGATCGGCGTGGGCACCTATCGCGGCTTCGATGTCACCCCTGGCAGCGACGAATACAAACTGCTGCCCCAGGTGCTCAGCGAACTGTTTCATGCGGGCGGCACGGTCATCGACAGTTCGCCCATGTACGGTCGCGCCGAGCAGACCACCGGCGAGCTGCTGTCGATTCATCAGCCGCGCTCGCCTGCGTTCCTGGCCACCAAGGTCTGGACCCGTGGCCGCGAGGCCGGCATCGCGCAGATGGAGGATTCATTCAGACTATTGCAGACCGACCGCATCGACCTGATGCAGATCCACAACCTGCTGGACTGGAAAACCCACCTGCCGACCCTGCGCCAATGGAAAGAGCAGGGGCGCATTCGCTACATCGGCATCACCCATTACACCTCGTCTGCCTATGACGAAGTGGAGGCGGTGCTCAAGGCCGAGCCTGTGGATTTCCTGCAGATCAACTACGCGCTGGATGATCGCGCCGTGGAGTCTCGATTGCTGCCGCTGTGTCGCGAGCGCGGGGTGGCGGTGATCTGCAACCGTCCATTCGGCGGCGGAGGCCTGCTCGGCCGCCTGCGTGACAAACCCTTGCCGGGCTGGGCCGGGGAGGTCCAGGCCAGAAGCTGGGCGCAACTGGCGCTCAAGTTCCTGATCTCCCACCCGGCCGTGACCTGCGCCATTCCGGGAACGGGAAATCCGAAATACATGAAGGAAAATGCGGGGGCGGCGACAGGCCCGTTGTTGACCGATGCGCAGCGGCATCAGTTGATTGCGTTGGTGGCTCAATGAGGTCGTGCCCTGTAGGAGCGCGCTTGCTCTGGGCCGCATCCGGACGACGGCGTCGTGCCAGCCGATCCAGGTGGCACAGGGATACCGCCGTCGCGGGCAAGCGCGCTCCTACAGGTTTTTCAACGGTTCACCAGCTTCGCCGGTAACGCCACCACCAACAGGCTGCTGAGCACCAGGCAACCGGCGAAGAACCACAGCGCGCCCGCGCTGCTGCCCGTCACGTCAATCGCGATACCCATCATCGAGTTGCTCACCAACCCCGCGATGTTGGCCAGCGAACAGGCCAGGGCAAAGCCGGTGGCGGCGGCGCGGCCCTTGAGGAAGGTGGCGGGCAGGCTGAAGAACACCGGCACCGCGCCGATGATCGCCGCCGAGGCCACGGCGAACAGCGCTACAGTCGCCACCACGTTATGGGTGAAGAAGGGGCTTGCGGCCATGGCCACGGCACCGATCCAGAACGGCACGATGATGTGCCAACGGCGTTCGCGACGACGGTCCGAGCTGGCGCCGATCATCAACATGCCGATCAGCGCGGCGACACTGGGCAAGGCGGTCAGCACGCCGATGTGGAAGGTGTCGGTGACGCCGGCATTCTTGATGAAGGTCGGCATCCAGAAGCCCATGGCGTAGGCGCTGAGCAGAATCGAAAAGTCGATGCCGCCGAGCATCCACACTTTCAGGTTGAAGAACCCGTCGCGGAAGCTGTGCTTGCTGTCCTTGCCCTCGGCATCGTCCAGCCGCAGCTCGCCTTCGAGCAGGGTCTGTTCACTGGCGTTCAGCCACTTGGCTTCCCTGGGGTTGTTCGGCAGGGCCCAGAATGTCAGCACGCCCAGCATCACGCTTGGAATGCCTTCGATCAGGAACAGCCACTGCCAGCCGCGCAGCCCGGCGGCCTGGTCGAAATGCCCCATGATCCAGCCCGACAGCGGCCCGCCAATCACGCTGGACAGCGGCAGGCCGATCATGAACAGCGCGATGATGCGCCCGCGGCGGTAGGTCGGGAACCAGGTGGTCAGGTAGAACAGCACGCCCGGCAGGAAACCGGCTTCGGCCGCACCCAGAAAGAAGCGCAGGACATAGAACTGCATCGGCGTGGTGACGAACAGGGTGCAGACCGACAGCGCGCCCCAGGTAATCATGATCCGGGCGATCCAGATCTTCGCGCCGACCTTCTCCAGCACCAGGTTGCTGGGCACTTCAAACAGGATGTAACCAACGAAAAACAGCCCGGCGCCCAGGCCGAACGCGGTTTCGCTGAAGTGCAGCTGGTCGAGCATCTGCAGCTTGGCGAAGCCGATGTTGATGCGGTCCAGGTAGGCAGCCAGGTAGCAGAAACACAGGAACGGAATAAGCTTCCAGGTGATCTTGTGGTACAGCGCTTTGATCGGGTCCGCGGCGTCTGACGCGGCGGTTTCTACATTCGCAGAGGGCATGGGTGTCTCCTGGCGGTTCTTCGGCCGTTGAGTGCCGACGCGGCGGATAGTGCCTGCGTTTTCGGCGATCTCAAACGGCCTGTCGTGGTTTTTGTTTGCCGCACATCCAGTACTTTGGCAAGCACCGGATGGCGGCTTCCAAAGGCAGTGTCAGAAGACTGGGCGTTGTCGGGCGTCCAGTTGTGTGCGCATTCATCCTGCGCGACCAGTGCTCTGTGGCCTGGTTCTAAAAAGCGACGCGACGGTGTTCATGTTTCGAATTGCTTTATTGCCTCCTGCTTGCTCACCACGTCGCCGTACTTGCTGTCGATGTCGAACAGGTTGGCTTCGTGGGGATCGGGGTGGCGGTCGCCGACGCATTCGCGCACCACGATCGTCCGAAACCCATGCTGTACGGCATCCACGGCGGTGGCGCGGATGCAGCCGCTGGTGGAGCATCCGGCCAGCACCACGGTGTCGATGCCCTGGGCGTGCAGCATCGATGCCAACGAGGTGCCGAAGAACGAGCTGGCGTACTGCTTGCTGATGACGACCTCTTCAGGCAACGGCAATACTTCCTCACAGAACGCTGCCAGCGGATTGCCCTCGACCATGTCCTTCATGACCGGCGCCTTTTTCACCCACATGCCGCCGTCGGCGAAATGCCCGGCGTGGTAGCGGATGTTGGTGTGCACCACCGGGATGCCCCGCGCGCGGGCCGAGGCCAGCAGTGCGACGCTTTCGGCCACTGCACTGACCACCCCGGGTGCGAACAGCGGCGCACCTGGCTGGGTGTAGCCTTGCATGAAGTCGATCATCAGCAGGGCAGGTTTCTTGCCGAAGCCGATGCGATTGCCCCAGACGCCCTGGTAGTTGGCGTCGGCGCTTTGTTGTTCACTCATTGCGTTCTCCTTTGGAAGCACGGCTTGGCATCTGGTCTGAAATCTGGTGGACATCTGTAGGAGCGCGCTTGCCCGCGATGGCTATCTACCTGACACCTCTGTGCTGGCTGTCACGGCCCTGTCGCGGGCAAGCGCGCTCCTACAAAGCATTTCGATATGGCACTAATTCAGTGGCGAACCGAGAAAATCCCCAAACGCCGCAAAGAACCCCGGCAGGTCGTCCCACGGAATCATGTGCCCGGCGTTTTCCACGCGGGCGATCAGAATCTGCGGTTGCAACTGTCGGATCTCGGCTTCGTCTTCTGCCTGAATCACGCCACCGCGACCGGCGACGATCAGCAGGGCAGGGACCGGCAATTTCGGCAGATCCTGATGAAAATCCACTTCATGGAAATCGCTGAAGGCGCGCACGATGGCCGGCTCGTAACAGGTGTGCAGCCATTCGGCGCGCAATTGCAGTTGCTCGTCGGTCCAGGTCGGGCAGAACGCACGCATGTCGTCGGCGCTCATGCCTTGTTGAGATTGACGAATGGAATCGACGTACCACGGCAGCTTCGACGGGTAGTCGCGGCGGCCCGGGCCTGACACCGGTGGGTCGATCAGCACCAGGCTTTTCAGGCCCTTGGCATTGCGCACCGAGGTTCGCGCGGCGAAACGCGCCCCCATGGAATGCCCCACCAGGTGATAGCTCTCGATGCCCATGGCGGCAGCAAAGGCGCTGATGTCATCGGCGCAGGCATCGACGCTGTAGTCCAGGTCCGGCCCCGTGGAAGACAGGCCGCGCCCCCGCGCATCCAGCACGTAGGTGTCGAAATGCTGCCCCAGATGCTCGGCGACAAAGCCCCAGGTGATCGCCGGGCTGGTGATACCGGGGATCAGGATCAAAGCCGGTTTGTCAGCGTGACGGGCACCGCCGTAGCGCAGGTAATGCTGGCGAATGCCGTTGGCCGCCACGTTGCCGCCGTGGATGAAAGTGCTCACGCCGCCACCCCCGATTTCAGCTCCTGGCCGTAGAGGTCATAGCCGTAGACCCAGGCCGGGTCTTCCTGGGTGCGCAGCCAGGTGTTGGCGTTGGACACGGCCTGCACGCGGGAGGCGCGCTCCTTGCGGTTGGCTTCGTAGAGCTCGAAGGCGGTGCGGTAGTCGCTGATGCCGGTTTCCTGCAGGCAGCGGGTCAGCATGGCAGCGTCTTCGATGGCCATGCCAGCGCCCTGGGCCATGTGCGGCTTCATCGGGTGGCAGGCGTCCCCCAGCAGCACCAGACGACCACGACTCCACAGCGGCAGCGGATTACGGTTGAGCAACGGCCACTTGGTCACGCTCTCGGTGGATTCGATCAGCGCCTGCACCGTGGGGTGATACCCGGCGAAGGCTTCATACATTTCGGCTTGGCTGCTGTCGACAAAGTTGCCCTGGAAGTCCCACGCCGCATGAGGCACGCCGGTGACGTAGTAGTACTCATCGCGCTTGCCGGTGGTGTGGTAGACCATCATGTGACGGTCCTCGCTCCACCATTTAACGCAGTTCTCGAAATCCAGGTTGTACTTGGTCAGCACTTCGCTGCGGATCAGTGCGCGGTGGGCGACCCAGCCGCTGTACAGCGGTTTTTCGAAACCGAGCAGTTCTTCGCGAATCTTGGAATTGATGCCATCGGCGCCGATCACGATGTCGGCGTCGGCATGGGTGCCGTCGGCGAAATTCAGGCGCACGCCGTTATCGCGTTCCTCAAGAGTGGTCAGGCACTTGCTGAAGTGCACGCTGCCTGGCGCCAGGGTCGACATCTGCAGCGCGTGCAGGTCGCCGCGGTGAACGGTGATGTAGGCCGCACCATATTCCTTGCGTGAGAATTCGCCCAGTGCGATGCGCGACATGTAGTCACCGGTGGCGCCATCGCGGCTGAACCAGAAGTCTGGGTGCGAACCCATGTCGCTCAGGCGCTGCTCGATGCCCATGCGGCGGAAGATCTTCATGATGTTCGGGCCCATGTGGATCCCTGCACCGATGCGCGAGAACTCCGGGGCCTGTTCATAGATATCGACTGTGAAGCCGGCCTGCTGCAACAGCGTGGCGGCGGCAGCCCCCCCGAGACCTGCTCCGACGATGGCGATTTTTTGCGTGGTTGGCATGGCGCACTTCCTTCGTGTTTCGTGAATCTTCGGTAAGGGTCTGACGATTGAGCGTAGTCACTCATTCGCGTTTTTAAAGTGTATACGCTGAAAAATTTAAAAGTGAACTGCTTTTTTAAAAATAACTGTACGACGTCGCAAATGGGTATGTCACCCACGGTAACCCTGTAATTAGTGGGATTGTGTGTATGGGTAACAAACTGGCTTGGGTATTGCAGCCGATCTGAATTTGATGTCTGATCGTATTTAATAAGTGTGTACGCTTTAAAAATTGCACTAATCTGAAGCGCGATGCCTTTCGATGGTGCGTCTGGCGAGATGCCTGATGCCCCGCCTCAAACGCCAGGAGAAACAGAAATGCCGGTAAGCGATTGCGAATTGACCCAGATGTTCGAGCACGTGCTGACACTGTCGAAAGTGGACGCGACCCAGAGCGTGGCGGTGCTCAAGAGCCACTACTCCGATGCGCGCACCGTGCGTGCGGCGATGGAGGCGGCGCAGCGCCTGGGGGCCAAGGTGTACGCGGTGGAACTGCCGTCGTTCAACCATCCCAAGGCCATGGGCAATGACATGACCGCCTACTGCGGCGACACCGCGCTAACCGGCAATATCGCCGCGCAACGGGCGCTGGAAGCGGCGGACCTGATCGTTGACACCATGATGCTGCTGCACTCGCCCGAGCAGGAGCAGATCCTCAAGACCGGCACGCGGATCCTGCTGGCGGTCGAACCCCCGGAAGTGCTGGCGCGCATGCTGCCGA
The DNA here is from genome assembly GCF_044746825.1 of Pseudomonas sp. NPDC090201. Lineage (NCBI taxonomy): Bacteria > Pseudomonadati > Pseudomonadota > Gammaproteobacteria > Pseudomonadales > Pseudomonadaceae > Pseudomonas > Pseudomonas sp. NPDC090201. The sequence goes on along the minus strand of NZ_JBIVCX010000001.1, from coordinate 278,481 downwards.
CGGTGGCCGACAAGGAGCGGGTGCTGGCGGCCGAGCAGGTGGTGAAGGCGGCGCGTTCGATCCATGTGAAGTCACGGGCGGGCAGCGATTTCCGCGCGCAGCTTGGGCAGTATCCGTCAGTCACCGAGTACGGTTTCGCCGACGAGCCGGGGCGTTGGGATCACTGGCCCAGCGGCTTTCTGTTCTCCTGGCCGAACGAGGAAACCGCCGAGGGCACGCTGGTGATCGACGTCGGCGACATCGTGCTGCCGTTCAAGAACTACTCCCGGGAGCGCATCACTCTGGAGATCGAAAAGGGCTTCATCACCGGCATCCACGGGGGCTTCGAGGCCGAGTACCTGCGCGACTACATGAAGTATTTCAATGATCCTGAGGTGTACGGCATTTCCCACATCGGCTGGGGTTTGCAGCCTCGCGCCCAGTGGACGGCCATGGGCCTGCACGACAAGAATGACGGCATGTGCATGGACGCCCGGGCGTTCTACGGCAACTTCCTGTTCTCCACCGGCCCGAACACCGAAGTCGGCGGCACCCGCAAGACGCCATGCCATCTGGATATCCCGTTGCGTCATTGCGATATCTATCTGGATGATACGGCGGTGGTGGTGGGCGGGGATGTGGTGGCGCCCGAGGCCTCTAAAGCCTGACCCCCCGACCCCTGTAGGAGCGCGCTTGCCCGCGACGGCGGTGTGTCAGGTAAATCGACGTCGTTTGATACACCGCAATCGCGGGCAAGCGCGCTCCTACAGGGCAATCGAGATTCCCCTGCAAGCCCGCAACCGTTAATGTACCGCCCATGTTTAAAGCCGCCGAACGAGCCACCCGTGTCCACTGACAACCCCTCCGACAATAATGCGTCCTACACCTTCTCCGAGCAGGTCGGCCACCTGCTGCGCAAGGCTTATCAGCGGCACCTGGCGATCTTCCAGCAGAACGTCGGCGATTCGCAGCTCACCGCCGTGCAGTTCGTCACCCTCTGCGCACTGCGCGATCACGGCCCCAGCTCGCAGACCGAACTGGTCAAGGCCACTGCGGTGGATCAGGCCACCATTCGCGGGATCGTCGACCGGCTCAAGGCGCGCGACCTGATCAGCCTCGATCCCGACCCGCAGGACCGGCGCAAAGTCATCTGCAGCCTGACCGACAGCGGCCTGCAACTGGTGCAGGAAACCGTGCCCCGCGCGGCGCAGATCAGCGAACTGACCCTGAGCCGCCTCAACCCGGCCGAGCGGGTGGCGGTGTTGTTTCTGCTGCGCAAGTTGATCGACGAACCCGAAGAGTAAAGCCCCCACCTCCCCGTAGCAGCACGGCTTGCCGGCGGGGGCGGTCTGCCTGTGCCTGATCTGTCACCTGACACCCCACCAACCGCATTGTAGGAGCGCGCTTGGTCTGGGCCGCATCCGGACGACGGCGGTGTGTCAGGTAAAAATTTTCTTAATGACACACCCTCATCGCGGGCAAGCGCGCTCCTACAGTTCCCCGTCGATGTGCATTCAGTTCCCCACTGGCACGCTTCCTGCTCTCTTTTCATGAAGTAACCACTTCATCAAAAGCCAGAGACAGGCGGTAACACATGGGGAAGGCGATATGAGCGAGCCGCTGACGGGGGAGAGGACCGTCGCGCTGAGGGTCAACGGTCAGACCGCGACGGTCACGGCGATGGCGGACACGCCGCTATTACTGATCCTGCGCAATGACCTGCAGCTCAACGGCCCCAAGTACGGCTGCGGCCTGGGGGAGTGCGGCGCGTGCACGGTGATCGTCGATGGGGTCGCCGCACGTTCCTGCGTGTTCCCGCTGGCCGGCGCCGAAGGTCGGGACATCACCACTCTTGAAGGCATCGGTTCGCGCCAGTGCCCCCACCCGGTGCAACAGGCGTTCATCGACGAGCAGGCCGCGCAATGCGGCTACTGCATGAACGGCATGATCATGACCGCCAAGGCCTTGCTCGACCGCAACCCGCATCCCAGCGAGGCCGAGGTCCGCAACGAACTCTCGGCCAACCTCTGCCGTTGCGGCACCCACATCGAAATCCTGCGCGCGGTCATGCGGGCCGCCCGTCACCCGCTTTGAACCGGATGCACTCATGACCCAGACCACGCCCACTCGCGATTCCTTCCTGGCCAAAGACGGCGTGCTGCTCATCGTCGACGACATCCTGCCGCCCTCCGGCCCCGTCGCCAAAGGTGGCACGCCCACGGTCAAGCCCAAGGAACTGGGGCTGTTCATCGCCATCGATCAGGACAGTTCGGTGTATGCCTTCAACGGTCACGTCGATCTGGGCACCGGGATTCGCACCTCCCTGGCGCAGATCGTCGCTGAAGAGCTGGACCTTGGGATGGATCAGGTGACCATGATTCTGGGCGACACCGAGCGCGCGCCGAATCAGGGCGCGACCATCGCCAGCGCGACCTTGCAGATTTCCGCGATCCCGCTGCGCAATGCCGCCGCCGAGGCGCGCCGCTATTTATTGCAGGCGGCAGCTCACCGCTGGGCGATGGATGCGGCCTCCCTGGTGATTGAACGCGGCACGATCAAGGCGCCGGACGGACGCCACTGTCGATTTGGCGAGTTGCTGACGGGCGAGCACATCGAGTTGCGCATCTCCGGCAACGCACCGCTCAAACGGCTTGAAGACTACAAACTGGTGGGCACCGTCGCCCCCCGCGTGGACATTCCGGCCAAGGCCACCGGCGAATTGACCTACGTTCACGACATGCGCCTGCCCAACATGCTCCACGGCCGGGTCGTACGCCCGCCCTACGCCGGATATGACACGGGAGCGTTCGTGGGCACCAGCCTGCTGGAGGTGGACGAGTCGTCCATCGCTCACATCCCCGGCATCGTCAAAGTGGTGGTGCTGGGTGATTTCATCGGCGTGGTGGCGATGCGCGAAGAGCAGGCGGCCAAGGCTGCGAAGGAGCTGAAAGTCAGTTGGAAGCCCTGGCAGCATCAATTGCCGGACATGAGCGATGTGGAGCAGGCCATTCGCGACAACCCGAGCATCAAGCGGGTGGTGCTGGACAAAGGCGATGTCGATGCGGCACTGGCCGGTGCCAGTGAGCGGATGACGCGCACCTATCTGTGGCCCTACCAGCTTCACGGCTCCATCGGACCCTCCTGTGGGTTGGCGGACTACACGCCTGACGGCATTCGCGTCTGGTCCGGCTCGCAAAACCCACACATGCTGCGGGTGGATCTGGCCTGGCTGCTGGAATACCCCGAAGAGCGGATCGAGATCATTCGCATGGAGGCCGCCGGTTGTTACGGGCGCAACTGTGCGGACGATGTGTGCGCCGACGCGGTGTTGCTGTCCCGTGCCGTGGGCTTGCCGGTCAGGGTGCAACTGACCCGCGAGCAGGAGCACGCGTGGGAGCCCAAGGGCACGGCGCAATTGATGGAAGTCGATGGCGGCATCAATGCCGACGGCGGTATTGCCGGTTATGACTTCACCACCAGCTATCCGTCCAACAACTCGCCGACCCTGGCGCTGCTGCTGACCGGGCGGGTCGAGCCGGTGCCGGTGATGTTCGAAATGGGCGACCGCACCTCGATCCCGCCCTATGACATCGAGCACATGCGCGTGGCCATCAACGACATGGCGCCCATCGTCCGTGCCTCGTGGATGCGCGGCGTGTCGGCGTTGCCCAACACCTTTGCCCATGAGTCCTACATCGACGAACTGGCGTTTGCCGCCGGGGTCGATCCGGTTGAATACCGCCTGCGTTACCTGCACGACGAGCGCGCCGCCGAACTGGTGCGCTCCACCGCTGCGCGGGCCGACTGGTCGCCCCGGACACAGCCGATGCAGATCCCCGAACAAGACGGCGTGTTGCGCGGGCGCGGGTTCGCCTACGCCCGTTACATTCACAGCAAGTTTCCGGGCTTTGGTGCGGCGTGGGCGGCGTGGGTGGCCGATGTGGCGGTGGACAAGCACACCGGCGATGTTTCGGTGACGCGGGTGGTGATCGGCCACGACGCCGGGATGATGGTCAACCCGGCCGGGGTGCAGCACCAGATTCACGGCAATGTCATCCAGTCCACCAGTCGCGTGCTCAAGGAGCAGGTGACGTTCGAGGAATCGACCATCGCCAGCAAGGAGTGGGGCGGCTACCCGATCCTCACCTTCCCGCAGGTGCCCAAGGTCGATGTCATGATGATGCCGCGCCAGGCCGAGCCGCCCATGGGCGCGGGTGAATCGGCGTCGGTGCCGAGCGCGGCGGCCATCGCCAACGCGATCTATGACGCCACCGGCATTCGTTTTCGTGAGTTGCCGATCACGGCGGAACGGGTGTTGGCGGCATTGAAGAATGCCGGTGACGAGGCCAACGCCAACCCGCCTGAGTCACCCAAAGCCAAGCGTTCGAAATGGCTGTTCGGCTCGTTGTTCGCAGCCTTCGGGGCGGTGCTGGGCATGGCGGCAACGGCATTGCCCTGGCGCGCCGAAATCGCCCCGATCACGCCGCCCGCAGCAGGCACCTGGTCGGCGGCGACCCTGGAGCGCGGCCGTTTGCTGGCGTCGGCCGGGGATTGCGCGGTGTGCCATACGGCGCCCGGCGGAGTGAAAAATGCCGGCGGCCTGGCGATGCAGACGCCGTTTGGCACCCTTTACAGCAGCAACATCACCCCGGACCCGGAAACCGGCATAGGCAACTGGTCCTATCCTGCCTTCGAACGGGCGATGCGTGACGGGATCAGTCGTGATGGCAAACACCTGTACCCGGCATTTCCCTACACGGCGTTTCGCAATATCGACGATGCCGACATGCAAGCGCTGTATGCCTACCTGATGTCCCAGACGCCGGTCAGGCAGGTGCAGCCGGCCAATGACATGCAGTTCCCGTTCAATATGCGGCCCTTGATGGCGGGCTGGAACGCGTTGTTTCTGCGCAAGGGCGAGGTGCAGTCCAGGCCTGAACAGAGTGCGCAGTGGAATCGCGGGCAGTACCTGGTCAACGGGCTGGGGCACTGCGCAGCGTGTCATTCGCCGCGCAATTTCATGGGCGCGGAAAAGGGCGGCACTTCGTTTCTGGCCGGCGGCATGGTCGATGGCTGGGAGGCACCGGCGCTCAACAGCCTGTCGAAATCGCCGACGCCCTGGACTGAGGATCAACTCTTCAACTACCTGAGCACCGGTTATTCCGACGCCCATGGCGTGGCGGCGGGGCCGATGGGGCCGGTGGTGTCCGAGTTGTCGAAGCTGCCCAAGTCGGATGTGCGAGCGATGGCAGTGTATCTGGCGTCGCTCAATGATTCGGCGCAGGCCGCACCGCAGACGGCAACCACTGGACAGCCAGTTGTTTCCGCGCAGTCCTTGAGCAACGGCCGGCGGGTGTTCGAGGGGTCATGCCAGGGCTGTCACGCCGACGGCGCAGGGCCGAAGCTGTTTGGCGTCAGCCCGTCGCTGGCCAGCAACTCCAATGTGCACAGCGCATTGCCGGATAACCTCATTAAAGTGATCCAGCAGGGCATCGCCAACCCGGCCACCCGGGATCTGGGTTACATGCCGGGGTTCAAGGACAGCCTGAGCGATACGCAGATCAGCGACCTGGCCGCCTACCTGCGCAGCCGCTTCGCGCCGAATGAGCCGCAGTGGACGGGATTGCCGGAAAAAGTCGCGTACCTCAAGGCAAACCCAGGTAGCCACTGATCACACAAACCTCTGTAGGAGCGCGCTTGGTCTGGGCCGCATTCGGACGACCGCGGTGTATCAGGGAAATCAACGCCGTTGGACACACCGCGGTCGCGGGCAAGCGCGCTCCTACAGGCTCATCTCAATTCAACACCCTTACCCCACGCACAACCAGATCCTGAATGAACGCCAGCCAGTCCTGGCGCTGTCCCTGGCCGCCCATGTCCTGGCCCAGAAACGAGGTCAGGGTGTGCAGGTTGGAGTTATAGAAATAGCAGAGCGAGGCGATCATCAGGTAGACGTGCTTGAGGTCAACGTCACTGCGAAACAGGCCCTGCTGCTGGCCGGCCTCGATGATCGGCTTGAGCACGCCCACCGCTTCTCCGGATAGGCGTCGCAGCTCGCTGGACTGCTTGGCGTGCTTGCCCTTGTGCAGGTTTTCGATGCTGAGGATGGCGACGAATTCCGGATGCCTGACGTAGTAGTCCCAGACGAACGCCACCAGTTGCCGCAGGGTTTCGACGGGCGTGGCCGGGTCGAGCTGCAACTGGCTTTCGGCCTGGTTGAACTGCTCGTAGGTGTGCTCCAGCACCTTGACGAAGAGTTTTTCCTTGCTGCCGAAGTAGTAGTAGATCATCCTGTCGTTGGACTCGGCCTCGGCGGAAATCTTCTCGATACGCCCGCCCGAATAGCCATCGCGGGTGAACACCGTGATGGCCGCCTTGAGAATGCGCGCCCGGGTTTCTTCGGCTTGCTGGGCGCGGACGCCAGTGTTCTTGCTCATGGCGATCAGAGGATCCGGTACAGCAGGCGTTCGACCCGCACGCGGCTGACCCGACGCAGGAAGGTCCGTACGCCCAGCGGGTATTCGCTCAGGGTATCCAGCTCATCGAACTTGCCGACGCGGTGGGTGTTGCGCATCAACAGCGCAAGCTCGCCAGCACGCGGCTCGAGCCATTCGCCCTTGGGGTCGTCGATCAGCACGGCGTTTTCCAGATCCAGCTGAAAGGCGCGGGGGTTGAGGTTGTTGCCGGTGAGCAGCGTATAGCGCTCGTCCGACCACAGGCCCTTGAGGTGGAAAGTGTTGTCGCCGTCCTTCCACAAATGAATGTTCAGGTCGTGCCTGGCCACCGCATTCTGGTGCTTCTGCATGAAGCGGCGCAGGCTGATTTCGTACAGGTACGGCAGCGCGGAAATGACCTTGAACGGCTCCTGGGGCGGGATGAAGAAGTCGTTGGCGGTCTTGTCGCCGATGATGATGTCGACCTTGACCCCACGCTTGAGCGCCCGGTTGATCTCGCGCTTGACCACCAGCGGCATGTTGAAATACGGCGTGCACAGGGTCAATTGATGGCGGGTGGCGGCGATCAGGTCGCACAGCACCTTGCTCAGAGGGTTCTTGTTGCCGATGCCCAGCAGGGGGATCAGGCGCATTTCGCCGTTTTCCCGCACGCCTTCGTTGATGTCGTAGCTGGCGCGCTTGAGGCGCTGGCGGAACTGGCGGATTTCCCCGCGAATACTGCGCGAGGCCGGCGGGGAGGGCAGGTCCAGGCGATGCACGGCGTCGGACGGCAGGATCTGTTCATGCACCAGGCGCAGAAACGAGTCGGCCAGCTCGCGGTTTTCCAGCAACTGGTAGCGATCCAGGCGGTATTTGCCCAGCTTGTGCAGGTAGACGTTGTTGATGCTGGCACCGGTGTAGATCACGCAGTCGTCGATGATGCTGCCCTTGAGGTGCAGCACGCCGAACAGCTCGCGGGTCTGCACCGGCACGCCATAGATCGGCACTTCGTGCTCATGCTCGAGATTCTGCGCCTGGTACCACGCCGAGTTGCCCGCCTGTTTGCCGGCCCCGATCAGGCCACGCTGGGCGCGGAACCAGTCCACCAGCACGACGATTTCCAGCGCCGGGTTGGCAGCCTTGGCAGCGTACAGCGCGTCGAGGATTTCCTGGCCGGCCTCATCTTGCTGCAGGTACAGGGCAACGATGCAGATGCGCCGGGTCGCCTGGGCGATCTTCTCCAGCAACACGCGCCGATAGTCGGCCGCGCCCGGCAGAAGGGTGATGGCCTGGCTGGACGATTCAAAGCCGCGCAGCGCTGCAAGGGTAGAGCGTCGGAAGGGAGCCCGCATAAGCCTCTCGATGGGTCGAATCAACAGCGCACGAGCTTACACCAGAGTGCGCCTATTGGTGCCTTTGGCAGCAGCTTCGTTGAGTTGTTCAGCGGATTTTCAGGAAAAGCTCGGCCCACTCCCGACTGTAGGAGCGCGCTTGCCCGCGAGGGCGGTGTGCCTGCGACAACTGTTTTGCCTGACACACCACAGTCGCGGGCAAGCGCGCTCCTACAGTCCGGTATAAATCAGTCAGACCTTCAACACCAGCTTGCCGTTGTTCTCGCCTTTGAACAGCATCTGCAGCGTTTCCGGAAAGGTCTCCAGCCCTTCAACCACATGCTCTTTGCTCTTCAGCTTGCCCTGGGCCAGCCACCCGGCCATTTCCATGCCCGCGCGGCCGAAGTGCTCGGCGTGATCCATGACCACGAAGCCTTCCATGCGCGCACGGTTGACCAGCAGTGACAGGTAGTTGGCCGGTCCCTTGACGGCTTCCTTGTTGTTGTACTGGCTGATCGCCCCGCAGATCACCACGCGCGCCTTGAGTGCCAGGCGGGTGAGCACGGCATCCAGGATGTCACCGCCGACGTTGTCGAAAAACACATCGACGCCTTTCGGGCACTCGCGCTTGAGGGCGGCGTGGATGTCTTCGCTCTTGTAATCAATGGCGCCGTCGAAGCCGAATTCCTCGATCAGCGCCTTGCACTTGTCCTGGCCGCCAGCAATGCCAATCACGCGGCAGCCCTTGATCCTGGCGATCTGCCCGGCAACGCTGCCCACGGCGCCCGCCGCACCGGAAATCACCACGGTGTCACCGGCTTTGGGCTGGCCGATTTCCAGCAGGGCGAAATACGCCGACATGCCGGTCATGCCCAGCGCCGCCAAGTACACCGGCAGCGGCAACAGCTTGGGATCGACCTTGTGAAAGCCCTTGGGCTCGCCAACGAAGTAGTCCTGAACCCCCAGAACACCCTGGACGTAATCGCCCACGGCAAATTTCGGGTTGTGCGACTCAACGACCTGGCCGACACCCAGCGCGCGCATCACCGCACCCAGTTCGACTGGCGCAATGTAGGACTTGCCTTCGTTCATCCAGCCGCGCATGGCCGGGTCCAGCGAGAGGTATTCGCTCTTGACCACGATCTGGCCGTCCGTGGCTTGCCCGACAGGTACGGTCTGGAAAGTGAAATCATCGCGGCTGGCAGTGCCAACAGGACGGCGGGCCAGGAGGAATTGGCGATTGTTCAGGGCGGTCATGGCAGGTTCCTGGATGAATAGGGAAACGCCAGTGATAGACCGCCAATGCCATTACGGCAAGCGATGACTGTTCTACGAATGCGCGTCGATAGAGTTCGATGATGCCCGCAAGGCCATACATCATTGTCATCCATGATGGTCTAAACGGCCATTTTATAGTGCTGACAGCGGCGGCCACGCCGTGACTAAACTGCCTCATACCCGTAGCAGCACGGCTTGCCGGCGGGAGCGATCCAACTGTGACAACGCTTTCGACTGACACACCGCTCCCGCCGGCAAGCCGTGCTGCTACGGACGCGCTGCGTATTCCAACAATAAAGGACGACTCCATGAGCATGACGTTTGCAGGCAAAGTGGCCCTGGTCACCGGCGCTGCCGCAGGGATTGGCCGCGCCACGGCGCTGGCCTTCGCCGAACAGGGTTTGAAAGTGCTGGCGGTGGATCTGGACAGTGATGGCGGGGAGCAGACCGCCGAGCTGATTCGCCAGGCCGGTGGTGAGGCGCTGTTCCTGCGCTGCGACGTGACCCGCGAGGCCGAAGTGCGGCAAATGATGAGCGACGCCGTGCAGGCCTATGGCCGGGTCGATTATGCGTTCAACAATGCCGGGATCGAGATCGAGAAGGGCAAGCTGGCCGAGGGCAGCGAGGCAGAGTTCGACGCGATCATGGGCGTGAACGTCAAGGGCGTGTGGCTGTGCATGAAATACCAGTTGCCGGTGATGCTGGCCCAGGGCGGTGGCGCCATCGTCAACACCGCCTCGGTGGCGGGCCTGGGGGCTGCTCCGAAGATGAGCATCTACGCGGCGTCCAAGCATGCGGTGATCGGCCTGACCAAATCAGCGGCCATCGAGTACGCCAAGAAGCAGATTCGCGTTAACGCGGTATGCCCTGCAGTGATCGACACCGACATGTTCCGCCGCGCCCACGAGGCCGATCCGCGCAAGGCCGAGTTCGCCGCAACCATGCACCCGGTAGGGCGCATCGGCAAAGTCGAGGAAATCGCCAGCGCGGTGTTGTACCTGTGCAGCGACGGCGCGGCCTTTACCACGGGGCATTCGCTGGCGGTGGATGGCGGTGTGACGGCATTTTGATCTTGTCACTACAGGTTACCGGCGGCGCCTATGAGATCGCCCCGCCGGCAAGCCGTGCTGCTACGGGATGTGAGGTGAGGCGGATTTTGTGAGCGCACCGGGGCCCCGTAGCAGCCTGGCTTGCCAGCGGGAGCGATCTTGAGCGGGGCGCCGAATTCCGGCACGCCAACCTTCAGGCATCCAGCGCCTTGAGCAAGGTCTTGCCGGTGTCGAGCAACTCGGCCGTCAACTCCTCATCCTTGACCGCCCGCGACAACCCGATCGCCCCCACCAGCGCGCACATCGCCAGCAGCGCCTGTGAGCGCTTCTTCGCCGGCTGTTTACTGTTCGTCAGCGAGGTAATGACGGCCAGTTCGTTCTGCAATTCCCGGGTGTAGAGTTCACGGATCGGGTCACTGCTGCGCGCGACGTCATTCATGACTGCGGCGAGGGCGCAGCCGGATCCGGGATCATTCAGGTGGCGTTCGCTCAAGTAGCTTTCCACCAGATCGCTCAGGGTCAGCGTGGACTCGGGGTCGGTGTACTTTTCCAGCGCCTTGGTGCGTTTGTCGAAGGCGCATTGCAGCGCTTCCTCCACCAGTTTCTCCCTGGATTCGAAATGCTTGTAGAAGCCGCCGCCGGTCCGGCCTGCTTCCTTCATCAAGTCCGCAACACCGATGCCGTTCAGGCCAACCTCGCGAAAACGCTCGGCCGCCAGATTGACGATATGGTCATGGATGATGGCTTTGTCTGCCTGCGAGCGCGACATGGGGAGGTCTCCGGTAATCACTTTTCACCACAATATGGTGAGCGATCATACGCCAAATGACGATAGATAAAATTTTAATTTGGAGTGTGGACGAAATCTAAAATAAGAGTATGGTTGTAATCCATAACGTTCTGGCAGGTGCCAGGCGTCGATCCCACCCATCCCACTCGATGCAGTGAAAGGAGCAATCATGACGGTCAAAGGCAAAACCATTCTGGTCACCGGCGGCAACAGCGGCATTGGCCTGGCCACCGCCCGGCTGCTGCTGGAAAACGGCGCGCGCGTGGCCATCACCGGCCGCGATCAGGCCAAGCTCGATTCCGCTGTCGCCGAACTTGGCGGCGACGTGTTGGGCATTCGTGCCGACGTGAACAACCTGGCCGACATCGAAGTGGTGGTGAAGGCGCTGGGTGATGCGTTTGGCACCCTGGATGTGGTCTTCGCCAACGCCGGTATCTCTGGCGCCACGCCACTGGGCAACACCACCCTCGAAGCGTTCGAATCGATCGTGCGCACTAACCTTACGTCGGTGTTCTTTACCGTGCAGGGTGTTTTGCCGCTGCTCAAGGAGGGCAGTGCGGTGATCCTCAACGGCTCGGTGATGCGCGAACTGGGCTCGCCCGGCTCCTCGGCGTATTCGGCCACCAAAGGGGCGATCACCTCGATGGCCAAGGTCTTCGCCTCGGAACTGGCACCCAAGGGCATCCGGGTCAATACGGTCATTCCCGGCGCGACCCGCACGCCGATCTGGAGCCGTGGCTCGCGGGCCGGTACGACCATCGACGCCACTGAAAAAGCCATGTCGCCGCGCATTCCGATGGGGCGCTTCTCCGATCCTGAAGAGCTGGCCCAGGCCGTGATGTTCCTGGCCTCTGACGCCTCCAGCGGCATGACCGCCGCCGAAATCGTGGTCGATGGCGGCAACATCGGCGCGCCATGGGGGATTCCGCTGTTTCGCGGATGATCGTGCAACTGCACCTGTAGGAGCGCGCTTGCCCGCGATGGCGGTGTGTCGGTGACAACTGTTTCGCCTGACACAACGCCGTCGCGGGCAAGCGCGCTCCTACAGTACCCATCGCTCCCACGTTAATCAGCTAAGCTGCTGTGGCTGCTTATCTTCAGGGAGCTCTGATGGATCACCTGTGGTTCGCCTATCCCCTCGTCAGCGCATCTGTGCTGCTGGTCATCGACCTGGTGCTCTGGCAATGGATGCACCCCCGGCTATTACGGCGCAAGCTGGTCTGCCGGCTGGTGCTGTTCGTGCTGTTCAGCATGGCGTTGCTTGATGGCGGGCTGAGCCCCCTTTATCAGGTCCCGGTGGAATGGTCGGTGCCGCGTCATGTGTTGGCCACCATCCTGACCATCGCCTGGTGGCTGTTCGGTGCCCGCACGCTGACCGTGCTGGTGGTGGTCGTCATGGAGCCGCGCATCGGTGGCAAAGGCCATCTGTTGCAGGACGTGATGGGCGCCATCATCTTCCTGGTAGCGGCAGTGGCGGCGGCAGGCTACGTGCTGGACCTGCCGGTCAAGGGCCTGCTGGCGACGTCGGGCGCGGTGGCGATCATCTTCGGTCTGGCGGTCCAGAGCACCCTGGGCGACGTGTTTTCCGGCATCGTGCTCAACGCCACCAAGCCGTTCCGGGTCGATGACTGGATTCGCGTCGACGACATCGAAGGCAAAGTCATTGAGATCGACTGGCGCTCCACCCACCTGCTGACCTCCGAAGGCAGCATGGCGGTGATTCCCAACGCCATGGCGGCCAAGACCCGGATCGTCAATTTCAGCCGCCCCGATCACTTTCATTCGGTCAGCCTGACCATCGAATTGCCGACCCGCCTGCGCCCAAGCCTGGTGCTCGACTCGCTGGACAAGGCCATTCTCGGCTGCCGGGAACTGCTGGCGCAGCCCAAGGCGTCGGCGGTGGTGGTCAAATCCGGCCTGCGCAGCGTCGAGTACGAAGTCACCGGCTACGTGAAGTCCCGCGACCGCCGCTCCGCCGTGCGCAACCAGCTCTACGATCTGATTCACCGGCAACTGGCGTCCACCGAAACACGGCTGGATCAGTCCCGAGCCGCCACGCGGCAATCGGCGGTGCTCAACACCGTCGGCGCGTTGCGCATGCTCAGCGACGAAGACCGCGCCCAGCTTGAACAGCACATGCGCCTGGGATCTTATGCGGGAAAGGACGTGGTGCTGGCCGAGGGGGTGGTGCCGGATGCGCTGTTCATTATCGAGTCCGGGGTGATGTCGGTGTCGATCCAGCGTCCGGACGGCTGGATGGAAGTAGGGCGCATGGGGCCGGGCGAGGTGTTCGGCGAGACCGGATTCGTCGACGGCACACCCACGGTCGGCCGGTTTTGCGCCTACACCGATTGCATGATCTACCGCATCGACAAGGCCGACCTCGAGCCCTGGCTGCAAGAGCATGGCGAGATGATCGGTGCGCTGGCGGGGCTGGCGAAATTCCGCAGCAAGGCCCGGGCGGCGATGCTCGAAACCAAACCGGTCATCACCGACCCCAGCGGCTTCATGAGCTGGCTGCGCAAGAGCGTCACGCGGTTTCAGGTCAATCGAGGGCCAGGGCCGACTGACAAGATGAGTTGAAAATGCCTACGCCATCGATGCCAGTTTGTGCGCGAGGCTTCAGGCATATCCGACCAGCCGCAGCGCAAAGAGCGACTGGATTCGATCAAGGGAGTGCTCTAAATTGCCGGTTCATTCAAAAGCCAGCCGAGTTGTCCAAATGTCTGTTGCCCGCCCGACTCTCAATCCCCACGTCCTGCGCGCTGGCGATGCCGTTGCCCTGGTGACGCCTGCCGGCCCGGTGGCCGAAGCCCGGGTGCAAGCGGCGGTGCGTGAACTGACCGCATGGGGGCTCAAACCTCGGGTTTATCCCCACGCGCTGGATGCCGAACACTACCTGGCGGGCAGTGACGCGAACCGCGCAGCGGACCTGAACGACGCGCTGGCCGACCCGGAGATTCGCGCCGTGCTGTGCAACCGCGGCGGTTACGGCGTGCAGCGGATCATCGAACACCTGGACTACGACGCCGTGCGCCGGGATCCGAAGCTGGTGGTCGGGTTTTCCGATATCACCGCGCTGCACGCTGCGCTCTGGTCCCGTACCGGGCTTGTGACAGTGCATGGCCCGGTGGCCGCGCAACTCGAACGTGGCGGTCTGTTCGCCAGCACCCTGAAACACGCGCTGATGAGCACCGAGCCTATGGTGGTGCTCGCCGATCAGGCCGAGCCGACCTTCAGCGTGCGCACCTCGGGTGTCGCCGAAGGCACATTGCTGGGCGGCAACCTGAGCATGCTCAGTACCTGCGTCGGCACGCCGTTCATGCCGAACCTTGAAGGCGCGATCCTGCTGATCGAAGACGTGGGCGAACTGGCCTATCGCGTCGACCGGTTACTGACCCACCTGGGCAATTGCGGGATTCTCAAGCAGCTGGCGGGCATTGCCGTCGGCCAGTTCAGCGAGCCAGGGCATGGCAACAATGCAATTCGGCCGCCTGAAGTGCTGATGGAGCGCCTTGGTGGCCTGGGCATTCCCGTGCTGGGTGGCCTGTCCATCGGTCATGGTGACCGCAACCACGCTGTGGCGTTGGGCAGCCACGCGGTACTCGATGCGGATACAGGAACGCTCACCGTGGCTCCGGCCACGCGATAACCGGTCTTTGCACGAGCGTTACCGGCGCACATATGTCACCTGAAGGCGGGGTTTCGCCCCGCTGTGGCGCGTTACCTTTCGTCGCATTGGAGCGTGGATTTCGGGGTTTTCAGTTCGCCTGTCCCTGCTGAAGATTCTGGAAGCGCCGATAACCATTCTGGAAGCGACGTTGGCGTAGCTATTTGCCATTATTCCGACGTCAAAAGCTTGTTTTGCCGCGATCCCGTTGCGAATCTGCACGAAAATTGAATGGTCATGCGAAAGAACATGGCCTCCGTGTGTGCGCCTTTTTGCTGTGACTGGGGATGATCCTATGATTTCGGCCGTGCAATCGCGTTTTGCCAACCTGGGAATGGCAAAGAAACTGGGGATCGGATTCTTTCTCGTTCTATTGCTCACTGCGCTGGTCGCCGCCATCGGCGTCTGGTCGCTGCGCTCGATCAGCGTGCACTTCGACAGCCTCAAGGAGATGACCGCGCTCAACTCGGGGCTCAATCGCGTACGGTTGCTGGAGCAGGCGTTCGCCTTGCACGGTGACCCCAAGGTGGTCGATGAACTGCACACCGGGCTGGACGGTTTGAATGCTCAGGCCGAACAGCTCAAATCCACGTCGGCGGTCAACCAGCAGTTGATGGGGCAGGTCCAGCTGTCGCTTGCGGCCTACCGCAAATCCTTCGATGAATTCGTCAGCATCAGCCAGAGCAAGGACCTGGCCCTGGACATGGCCAGTTGGTCGGTCTCCAGCGTTGCCAACAACCTTGACGTCCTGCAGGCAGGGCTTGCGGACGACGGCGCCTACGGCCTCAAGGATTCCCAGGGGCAACAGGGTGGTGAGTTCATCGAGCAATCGACCAAGGTCAGCCAGATTTCCAAACTGATGATGCAGGCCATGGACGAGGCGCGGGTGCGTCTGGACAAGAGCCGCAAGACAGCCTCCGGCGATGAGGCCAACAGCGGCAAGATCGAACAGGCGGTGCAGGCCAAGGAACTGGCTGAAGAGCTCAAGGGGGTGATCAAGGACGCCGGTTACCTCACCGTGCTGACCGAGGTCAGCGGGCACATCACCAACTTCGGCGAGAAACTGGACGAATACACCGGGCTTCTGGCCAACGAGGCCAAGGTCTCGCAGACCCTGGCAACCAACGCCAGGGCTGTGGTGGATCAGGTCAACCAGGCGTATGACGCCGAGGATCAGTCGATGCTGGGCGAGCTGTCGGCCAACTCGCTGAAGATCATCGGCTCCTCGATCATGGCGCTGGTGGTCGGCCTGATCGCATCCATCGTCATCACGCGGATCATCGTCGCGCCCCTGCGCAGTGTCATCGCCACCGCGCAGCGCATCGCGTCGGGCGACCTGAGTGGCACGGTGCAGGTGACCCGCAAGGACGAGATCGGCCAGCTGATGCAGGCCATGCAACAGATGGGCGCGGGCTTGAGCGGCATCGTCAGCGGTTTGCAGGCCGGTATCGAGCAGTTGGCAACGTCCGCCCATTCGCTCTCGGCGGTCACCGAGCAGACCAACCTGGAAGTCAGCAGCCAGAAGGAAGAAACCGAGCAAGTGGCCACGGCCATGAACCAGATGACCGCCACGGTCCACGACGTGGCGCGCAACGCCGAAGAAGCGGCCCAGGCCGCACAGACCGCCGACAGCAAGGTAGACAGCGGCCAGGCCGTGGTGCGCCAGAGCATGCAGCGCATCGAGCAGTTGGCGACATCGTCCAGTTCGGCGAGCCACAGCATCGAAGACCTGAGCGATGAGATCCAGAACATCGGCAAGGTGCTGGGGGTTATCAAGAGCGTTGCCGAACAGACCAACCTGCTGGCGCTGAACGCCGCCATCGAGGCCGCGCGGGCGGGCGAGCAGGGCAGGGGCTTTGCGGTGGTGGCCGATGAAGTGCGGGCGCTGGCCAAGCGCACCCAACAGTCCACCGAAGAAATCGAGCGGCTGGTGACCCGCCTGCAAAGCGGCGCCCAGGCCTCGGTGGCGCAGATCCAGAGCAGCGGCGAGCTGGTCAAGCTGGCGGTCAGTGATGCCCTGCAGACCGAAAGTGCGCTGGGCAGCATCGCGGCGGCCGTGTCACTGATTCAGCAGATGAACCAGCAGATCGCCGCCGCAGCGGAGGAGCAAAGCTCGGTGGCCGAAGAGATCAACCGCAGTGTGACCAGTATCCGCGCCAGCGCCGATCAGTCGGCACTGGCCATGCAGGGCAATGCCGCTTCGAGTATCCAGCTCGCATCGCTGGGCATGGAGTTGAAGGGCATGGTGGGGCATTTCAGGCTGTAACCCAAACCCCCTGTAGCAGTCCGGCTTGCCGGCGACGGCGTCTATGAGATCGCTGTCGCCGGCAAGCCGGACTGCTACGAGGTCGATGCGTTAGCCCGTCGAGCGGTAGTTATTTGCGATAGTTCAGAATCAACAACGTCAACACCCCCGCCACGATCCCCCAGAACGCCGAGCCGATGGAAAACAGCGTCAGCCCCGACGCTGTCACCATAAAGGTAATGAGCGCCGCTTCACGTTCCTTCGGCTCGTTCATCGCAACCGTCAGGCCATTGATGATCGAGCCGAACAGCGCCAGCGCTGCAATCGACAGCACTAACTCCCGGGGAAACGCGGCGAACAGCGCAGCCAGTGTGGCGCCGAAGATCCCGGCAATGGCATAGAAAATCCCGCACCAGATCGCGGCCGTGTAGCGCTTGTTGCGGTCTTCGTGGGCATGTGGCCCGGTGCAGATTGCAGCACTGATGGCGGCCAGGGTGATGCCGTGGGCACCGAAGGGCGCGGTGATCAGCGAGATCAGCCCGGTGGCGGTAATCAGCGGAGAAGCCGGCACGTCATAATGGTCAGCGCGCAGGACCGCCATGCCCGGCATGTTCTGCGATGTCATCGCCACCACGAACAGCGGAATGCCAATGCTGATGGTTGCCCCCAGGGAGAACGACGGCGTGGTCCAGACCGGCACTGCCACCTCAAGGGTGAAACCGCTGAAATTCAGCATGCCGAGCATGGCCGACAGCGCAACGCCCACCAACAGGGTCACCAGTACGGCATAGCGCGGCGAGAAGCGTTTGACGATCAGATAGGTGAAAAACATGCTCAGCACCAGGCCCGTGCGGTGCTGCGCGGCGACGAAGATTTCGCTGCCGATCTTGAACAGAATCCCGGCCAGCAAGGCTGCGGCCAACGAGGTGGGCAGGCGCTTGACCAATTTTTCGAAGCTGCCGGTGATCCCGCAGATGAACACCAGGATCGCGCTGGTGATGAATGCGCCGATGGCTTCGGGATAGGCAACGTGCCCCAGGCTTGCAATCAGCAAGGCCGCGCCCGGCGTCGACCACGCCACACTGACCGGTGCACGGTATTTCAGTGACAGGCCGATGCTGCACACCGCCATGCCCATGAACAGCGCCCATATCCAGGAAGAAATCTGCGCCGACGTCAGCTCCGCCGCCTGACCGGCCTGGAAGATCAGCACCAGCGAACTGGTCACGCCAGTCATCATGGCGATAAAGCCCGCGACAATGGCCGAGGCCGAAGTGTCGCTCAACGGGCGCAGCGGTGTATGGGTCACGTCAGTCATGCGGTCTATCCTTGGAACGGCCAATTCTCAGATCAGCAAGCCTATACGCAGTTGTCACATCTCGTTGCGATACAGCCACAAACGTTATGGTCGGCACAGTTTCCATCAGGCGGGGCACCTCAGAGATCCTCGACGCCGGCAAGCCGGACTGCTACCGCCATAGCTGACCCCAATCCCGTAGGAGCGCGCTTGCCCGCGATGGCGATCTTGCGCACGCTCCCGCCGGCAAGCCGTGCTGCTACGGGTCGGTGTTGTGCTTTAGACGACCAGGGATCAACCGCGATTCAGCGTCTTGCCCAGCGCCTGATTCACCGCCAGCCATCCATCCACCGCCTCCCGCCCGGCCTCGGCGAACACCCGTTGCAACAGCTTCACCTGCTCACGACGCAACGACTCCTCAAGCTTCGCGCCCTCGCCAGTCAACTCCAGCAGACGCTTGCGCTTGTCATCCTCAGGCGTAACGCTGCGCACCAACTCCATCTCCAGCAACTGGCGCAGCGGCGTGTTCAGCGCCTGCTTGCTCACCCCCAGCACACCCAGCAGTTCCTTCACGCTCAAGCCCGGATAACGCGCGATAAAAAACACAATGCGCTGATGCACGCGGCTCAAGCCTCGCCGGTCGAGCATTTCATCGGCCTTGGCAGTGAACGCCTGGTAGCCAAAGAAAAAGGCCTCCATGGCGATTTGTTGCGTCGATGAATTTTTAAGGTCAAGCATATTGACGTATCCGGGCAAGTCGTCGTAATTTCGGTCAAACAGTTTGACCTATTTCCAACGATGTCTGCCAGCGGTGATCTCATGGCTTTTTCTGAACGCGTCACCCGTTTGAAGAGTTCCTTGATTCGCGAAATCCTGGCCGCTGCCCAGCGCCCGGAAATGATGTCCTTCGCCGGCGGCCTGCCCGCCGAATCGATGCTGCCCCACAGCGAGTGGGCCGACATGCCGCGCAGCATCGGCCAATACGGCATGAGCGAAGGCGAGCCGCAACTGCGAGAGGCCATTGCCGAGCAGGCGCGGGCGCTGGGTATCTCCTGTGAAGCCAGCCAGGTGATGATCGTCAGCGGTTCGCAACAGACGCTGGATCTGGCCGCCAAGCTGTACATCGACAAAGGCACGGAGATTCTTCTGGAAGGGCCGACCTACCTGGCTGCGCTGCAGATCTTCCAGTTGTTCGGGGCCAATTGCCTGACCGTTCCGCTGCAAGCCGAAGGGCCGGATCTGGACGTCCTGCGTCAGCGTCTGCAGCAACACAAGCCGTCATTTGCCTACCTGATTCCCACCTTCCAGAACCCTTCGGCCGTGCGCTACAGCGAGGCTGCCCGGGACGCGGTCGCAGCTCTGCTGGACGAATACGGCGTGACGTTGATCGAAGACGAACCCTATCGCGAGCTGACCTTTGACGGCGGCAGCGCTCGGCCCATCGTCAGCCGCCTGAAGAACGCCAGTTGGATCTACACCGGCACGGTGTCGAAAACCCTGATGCCGGGGCTGCGGGTGGGCTATTTGATCGCCTCCCACGACCTGTTCCTGCACCTGCTGAAACTCAAGCAGTCCGCCGACCTGCACACCAACCGGGTCGGTCAGTGGCAGGCGTTGCAGTGGATCGGCAGCGAGCGCTACAACCAGCACCTGCTGGAACTGCGCGGCTTCTACCGAACCCGGCGCGATCAGTTCGAGGCGGCTTTGCAACGCCACTTCAGTGATCTGGCCGAATGGAACAGCCCCCAGGGTGGCTTGTTCTTCTGGCTGACACTGCGCAACAAGCTCGACACCCGCACCTTGCTCGACCGGGCACTGGCGCAAAACGTGGCCTTCATGCCCGGTGAGCCGTTCTTCACCGATCCTGAGGCAAACCCCGGGTATTTGCGGCTGAATTTCAGCCATATCGATCCGGCCCGGCTGGACGAAGGCCTCAAGCGGCTGGCGGCAGTCATTCGTGAAGCACAGACTGACATGGCAGCCTGATACAGTATTGAAAAAGCAGATTCCAGGGAGAGCAGCGATGTACAAGGTTTACGGCGATTACAATTCGGGCAACTGCTACAAGATCAAGCTGATGCTCAACCTGTTGGGCGCACAGTACGAATGGGTGCCGGTGGACATCCTCAAGGGCGAGACCGAAACCGAGGCGTTTCTGGAAAAGAACCCCAACGGCAAGATTCCGGTGCTGGAACTCGACGACGGCACCTGCCTGTGGGAGTCCAACGCCATTCTCAACTTCCTGGCCGAAGGCACGCCGTACCTTCTGACCGAGCCGCGCCTGCGCACCCAGATGCTGCAATGGCAGTTCTTCGAGCAGTACAGCCACGAGCCGACCATCGCCGTGGCGCGTTTCATCCAGTTCTATCTCGGGCTGCCTGAAGAGCGTCTTGAGGAATATCAGATCCTGCAAAAGCGTGGCTACAAGGCGCTCAAAGTGATGGAGAAGCAACTCAAGCAGACGCCATTCCTGGTCGGCGAGCAATTCTCCATCGCCGACATCGCGCTCTATGCCTACACCCACGTGGCCCACGAGGGCGGTTTCGACCTGTCGCCGTTTCCGTCGATCCAGCGCTGGTTGACCCAGGTTCGGCAGCAGCCGGGTTATGTGGGTATGCTGGACTGACGATCAAGCTAGAGAGGGAGTATTGGATGCGTAACAGGATGATAGTGCTCGGGGCCTTGATGGCCTTGATGGCCTTGAGCATGGCAGCCCAGGCAGAGGATTGCAGCAGCACCCAGGCCTCGATGAACGAGTGTGCGGGTAAGCAATACGCGGCGCTGGATGCCGAACTGAACAAGCAGTACAAGGCGCAGATGTCTTATCTCAAGACGCCGGCGCAGAAGAAGGCGTTGCAGGAAGCGCAGAAGAAATGGATCGCCTTCCGGGATGCCGATTGCCTGTATCAGGTTGGCAGGCGCGAAGATTCAGGCTCGATCTGGTCGCTGGAACAGTCCCAGTGCCTGGCCGATCAGACCAGAGTGCGGGTCGAACAGTTGAAAGCGTTCGTGGCGTGCCGGCAGGAAGGCTGCCAGAGGTAATTCTCAACCCGTAGCAGCACGGCTTGCCGGCGGGGCGGTGTGTCAGGTTCACAAATAGTGACTGAAACACCGCTCCCGCCGGCAAGCCGTGCTGCTACGGGACGGGAGACTAGACAGTGGCGAAACGCTTTTCCAGGTAATCGATGATGACCTTGGAGTCGTACATCCACACCGTCTGGCCTGCTTCTTCGATACGCAGGCACGGCACCTTGATCTTGCCGCCTTCGTTGAGCAGGGTCTGACGATCCAGCTCGTTGTTCTTCGCATCGCGCAGGGCCACCGGTACGTTCAGCCGGTGCAGGGTGCGGCGGGTCTTCACGCAGAACGGGCAGGCGTGAAACTGATACAGCGTCAGGTCCTTCGCCTGTGCCTCGACCGCAGCCTGCGCTTCTGGCGTGCGTTTCTTCTTGCCGGGACGCGTCAGCCAGTCGCCCAGAATGACCAACTGGCCCAGGCCGACCCTCAATGCCTTCATCAACATGCTTGCAACCTCTTCAGAACGCCCGCATCACTTGATCAGGCTGAGGAACTCGGTGCGCGTGGCGGAGTTCTCGCGGAATTCGCCCAGCATCACCGAAGTGATCATCGACGAGTTCTGCTTCTCGACGCCGCGCATCATCATGCACATATGCTTGGCTTCGATGACCACGGCCACGCCCAGAGCGCCGGTGACCTGCTGAACGGCTTCAGCGATCTGGCGGCTGAGGTTTTCCTGGATCTGCAGGCGGCGGGCGAACATGTCGACGATGCGCGCGACCTTCGACAGGCCCAGCACCTTGCCGCTCGGGATGTAGGCCACGTGGGCCTTGCCGATGAAGGGCAGCAGGTGGTGTTCGCACAGCGAGTACAGCTCGATGTCCTTGACCAGCACCATTTCGCTGTTGTCGGAGCTGAACAGCGCGCCGTTGGTGACTTCTTCCAGCGTCTGCTCGTAGCCGCGGCACAGGTATTTCATGGCTTTGGCGGCACGTTTCGGGGTGTCGAGCAGGCCTTCGCGGGAGACATCTTCGCCAAGTTGACCAAGGATCTCGGTGTAGTTCTGTTCCAGTGTCACAGGGTTGTGTTCCGTGTGGGTTCAAGAAAAACGCAGGCTTGGTGGCCAGCAAAGGCGCACATAGTAGCCTAGCTGGGCGGGGAGGGGTACGGCAGGCGACCGACAAGCGATGGACAAGCCTGCGACACGTAGTCACCCAAACGTGATGCCGACGGCCTTTACCTAACCTTTACCCTGCAAAAATGTCGAAATGTGTCCGCTTGGTGTCTGAGTTAATGGGTGATAGATGCCCGGATGAAGAGAGTAATCATAATGTTTAGCCGAATCGCGAAAATCGCACTGGTGATCGCCTTGATGTCATCGGTTTCGGGATGTTTTTTTGGCCCTGGATGGGGCCGTCACGGCGGCTGGGATCATCGCCACTATGATGGTGGCCACTATTATGAAGGGCGCGGAGGCTATGGGCCGGGACCTGGCTACTATCGTCGCTGATCTATTCTCGTCGGGTCGGGTAGCGATGGCTTGATCCCGCATTCCGCTCTGAATAAAGGCCGCCAGGGAAGTGTTCTTCCTTAGCGGCCTTTTTCGTTTCCGGATGGCGCCAGGTATCGGTTTCGATACCAGTGCGCTACCAAGTGGCGACGCAGTTTGGCGCAGGTGTGCTGTCAGACTTGGCAGGTGATGAATGCCTGATTTCTAGAGAGTAACGAGTATGTTGAGTCGTATTGCGAAAGTCGCGATGGTCATCGCGGTGATGTCGGCGATGTCCGGTTGCTGGCCGTTCTGGGGCCCGGGCGGAGGAGGTCACGGTGGTGGCCATGGCGGCGGTGGCGGCGGGCATTATGAAGGTGGCGGCCCGGGTGGTGGTGGCGGCCCAGGCGGCGGTGGCCCGGGCCCGCGCTGACGTTCGACTGTTACTCGTCCCGCCCTTCCATCATGGTGCGCTTGAGCATCACGTACACCGCTCCGGCGCCGCCATGCTTGGCCAGGCACGAGGTAAAGCCCAGCACCTGCGGGTGCTGGCGCAGCCAGGTGTTGACGTGGCTCTTGATCATCGGCCGCTTGCCATCCAGGCGCACCGCCTTGCCATGGGTGATGCGCACGCAGCGAATCTCCAGCTTCGTCGCCTCGGCGAGAAACTCCCACATGGTTTCCCGCGCCAGTTCCACGCTCATGCCGTGCAGGTCCAGGCTGCCCTCGAAACTGATCTGCCCCAGCTTGAGCTTGCGCATCTGACCTTCCTGCACCCCGTCGCGGGCCCAGTTGAGCGTGTCTTCGGGACCCACATCGATCACGAACTGGTCGGAAAGGCCGTCCACGGTAATGGTGGCGTCCGAGCGCACGGAAGCTGCCTGCCGAAGTTTGGCCAGATTCTTACGGTCGGTCTTGGGTTTGCCTACATCGGCGTGTTCAGTCTTGATCGGCTTTACGCCGCGAATCTCGTTTCTGAACAGGGAAAAATCGTCGTCTTGCATGTCGGTCTCCGCGAAGGACGCCAGTTTAACCAAGTCACGCCGGAAACGGCGCGACTAATCCATGGAAAACGGCTGCGGAACACGTGGGAGGGGTCAGTCGTGTTTCTTCATCAAGTGCGCGGACATGCTCAATTCTCCGGCACGACGACGGCGCCGGCGGCTGCGGCGCCACATCCAGACTCCGATGTAGAGCAGAAACAGACCGATCACAATGGTAACCACTGCGCCCGCCGGACTGGCGTTGAGTTCGCCGAGCGCGTCAGGGTGTCCGATCAGGCTGGCCACGCCGGCCATTGCCAGCAGCACGCCTGCTGTCGCGAGTAGAGCTGATATGGCCGCGCCAATGCGCATGCGCCAGTTGCTCTGGCCCTTGGGGCGCAGGCGACGGGCATCGAAACCATCGGATATCTTCATCCCGACTTCCTCTATGGGTATCGGCGCTCTGACCAGCCTGGGCCAATGTGGTTCCCGCCTGGTCGGCGCTCGGAAGCAAACACCAGTGATTAACGGATGGGCGGTTATGTGAAGGGGATCACACGCCTGATGAGGTTATTTGTACGCTTTTTCTTCAGGAACTGCCGGAAAATGATGCAAGTCGTTTACGACATCGCGGATCAACGGGTCAGTTCCTGATGAGGCGGGGGCAGTCAGATCAGGTCGGCAGTCATCGCGAGCTTGGCGAAGTTGTCGTTCATGATCGCCATTTCTGCCTGTTGCACGAGCTCTGCCTTGATGACGCCAGTCGGGGTCGGCAGGTCGCGAGTGGCGCAGGCGTCCTGGACCAGCGTGCAACGGAAACCGTATTCCTTGGCCGCACGCACGGTGGTGCTGACGCTTGAGTGGCTCATGAAACCGCAGACCACCAGATCCAGGCGGCCGAGGCTTTCCAGCAGGCCGTGCAGGGTGGTGCGATCATCGTTGAGCACGGTGCCGTTCAGGGCATTGGGCAGGCGCTTTTCGATGATGATTTCATCGGCTTGCGGCTGCAGTTCCGGCACGAATTTTCCGCGCTCGCCTTGTGGGTCGAACATGCCGCCGACGGTGCCCAGGTGGCGTACGTGAATGATCGGCGACTTGGCCACACGGGCAGCGGCAACCAGTTGCACGATGTTGTCGATCGCGGCCTGAACCCCGGTCAGGGCCAGTGGACCGCTCAGGTATTCCTTTTGCGCGTCGATGATGATCAGCGTGGCATTGCTCAAGGTGGCCGCCGCGTATTCACGGCCACTGAGTTGAAACATGGTCTTGGGACCGGTGTTTGGAACAGACATCTGGGGCTCCTTCGAGTGGGGCTTTTGCCACATTGTCCACTGGCAGAACGATTCTGTGAATCTCAATGCTCACAGGCGTCGTTTTTTTGCCGGGCTTCAAGCCGTCGAGCAGGTCGCGGTTACTGTCATATTGCCTGCAAAATCATCGAAAGGCTGTGGAAAGTTTCAACAGGCCGACCCGTGTCGGGCTCAGGCATCGTGTCTTGGCCGGATGGCTGATAGAATCGCCCGTCGTTTTTTCAAGGAGTCTTACGTGATCACTTCCCGCCTGCGCACCCTGCGCGATCATATCCGTTGGGCCGTCAGCCGCTTTCACGGGGAAGACCTGTTCTACGGTCACGGTACTGACAACGCCTGGGACGAGGCCCGCCAACTGGTGCTGGGCGCCTTGCACCTGCCTTGGGAAATCTCCGACAACTACCTGGATTGCAACCTGGAAGACGACGAGCTGGTCAATGTGCAGCGCCTGATCAAGCGCCGTATCGACGAGCGCGTTCCCACCGCCTATCTGTTGGGCGAGGCCTGGTTCTGCGGGATGTCGTTCATTGTCGATGAGCGTGTGCTGATCCCGCGCTCACCTATCGGCGAGTTGATCGAGAACGGCTTTACGCCCTGGCTTGCCAGCGAGCCTGCGCGAATCCTGGACCTGTGCACCGGTTCCGGTTGCATCGGCATCGCCTGCGCCGACGTGTTCCCCAATGCCGAAGTGGCCTTGGCGGACCTGTCGTTCGAAGCCCTTGAAGTGGCCAACCAGAACATCGAGCGCCATGGCCTGGATGAACGTGTCTACACCGTTCAGGGCGATGGTTTCGATGGTTTGCCGGGGCAGCGTTTCGACCTGATCGTGTCGAACCCGCCTTATGTCGATGCCGAAGATTTCGCCGACATGCCCGATGAGTATCAGCACGAACCGGAGCTGGCCCTGGCCTGCGGCGATGATGGCCTGAACCTGGTGCGGCGCATGCTGGCCCAGGCAGCGGATCACCTGACCGAGAAGGGTCTGCTGATCGTGGAAGTGGGCAACAGCCAGGTGCACGTCGAGGCGCTGTACCCGGAAGTGGACTTCGCCTGGCTGGAGTTCCAGCGCGGCGGGCACGGGGTGTTCATGCTCAGCGCTGAACAGTGCCGTCAGCATCAGGCGATCTTTGCCGCGCGGGTGTAAGCCAATGCGATACCGCTTGTAGGAGCGCGCTTGCCCGCGATTGCGGTGTGTCGGTGCCAAATGTGCTGACTGACACGCTGCGGTCGCGGGCAAGCGCACTCCTACGGCTGTTGAGATCAGCGATGCGTCGCAATCCAGATCAACAGCCCCGCCTGGAACACCGCGAAGGTCACCAGGCACGCGATGGTGAAGCGTAACCCGCTGTCGTCGCGCTTGTATTTGCCGACCTTGTCTTCGGCTTTCTTGATCAGCACTTCCTGTTCCTGAATCTTCTGCTCGGCCTGTTGCAGCATGTGCGCGGTGTCGAGAATCTCCACGACCTGCACTTTGTCGGCGTTCCAGGTGCCGTTCAGGTTGCCGACCTTGACGTCCTTGATCGTTCCCTTGAGATGCTGGGCGTCGGCGTAGGCCACTTCGAAACCCAGCGCCTTGAGGAACTGGTCGCGGCGCAGGCGGGTGTCTTCGTTGAGCGCATCCTTGTTGGCCAGTGCGGTGCCGGCGATTTGGTAGTCAGACCAGCGCTTCTGGGCCCAGATCACACCCTGGGCCGCCATGAAGCGCCCCAGCCCACGATTGCAGGGCTCGATCTGCAGACCCGATTCCGGGCCGATGCGCACTGTGCGGTTGGCGTGGTCGACCCAGATGTCCAGCTGGTTCTGTTCCTTGCGGGTCTTTTGCCCCGGCAGGTTGTAGCTCATGCGCAGGAGGCTGAAGTCCTTGTTGCTGCGCTCGGCGCGCCCGAATTCGACGAACCGCAGTGGACGGCTGCCGGTGGCACGGTCGGTGGGCAATGGCGCCAGGCGCAGCATCGAAAAGTGTTCGGCGGATACGTTGTCCCACAGCACGGCCACGGCGACTTCACCTTCACTGGCGACGGCCTGGGCGGGCGCTTGATCCTCGATAATTGCTTCTGTCATCACGGCGATCCTGTTCTAGACATTGCTCGGCAAACACAATGCCAGCATCCCGCTATCGGCCAATTTTGCCGAAGCTGAAGGGGGATCGTTGCTGATCGCTTCGCGTGGGGGGTGACGCTGATGTCGGGTGTATATCCGTTTTCGCGCAGGTCCGGGTTTTGGGTTTCGCCCCTTACGGGCGACTTACTTTCCTTACGGGGAAAGTAAGCAAAGCCATTGCGACTGGCTGGGGTCCTTCGGACTTCCCTCGACTCCGGCGCCGTTCCGGGGGCACGCCATGATGGGCCATCCATGGCCCGCACGGCTTTCGCGGCTCCTGCCGCTCATCCCCCTGCACGACGCCTGCGCTCGGCCTGGCGCCTTTACGTCGCGTTTGGCGTCGTCTGCACCATCGCGCATGAAGATCAAAAGCAAGAGCCTGGTTTGATCTTTCCCGTAGCAGTCCGGCTTGCCAGCGTCGGCGCCCTCAAAATCGCCGACGCCGGCAAGCCGGACTGCTACGGGTCGGTGTTTACATCTGTAGGAGCGCGCTTGCCCGCGAAGGCGTTCTTGAGATCGCCCCCGGCGGCAAGCCGGACTGCTACGGGACGTGCAATCAGGCAGCAGGCACCGAATCGATGAATTTCATGATGCGGTCCGACAACTCGCTGGACAGCGGCAGCTGCGGGTCCTTGTAGGACGCCAGTTGGCGTTTCATGTCCATGGGCACGATACGCAGTACGTGGTTCATGCCGTCGATGATCGCCAGTTGCGAATCGGGCTTGGCCTTGTGCAGCAGCTCGGCATCGCCGACGCCGACCTGCATGTCGTTGCGGCCCTGGAGGATCAGGGTGGGGATTTTCAGTTTGCCGAAGGCGGCCGCCGGATTCTGGCGGAACAGGGAAATCAGGTAAGGCTGCACGCTGGGGCGAAACACCACTTGCAAAGGCTCAGGCACATTGTCGTCGGTCTTGCCGGCCTTGATCTCTTCGATCAGCTCTTCACTGCGCGCCAGCAGGGGAGGCGGCAGCCGGTATTGCAGTTGCTCGCGCACCACCTGGTCCACTGGGCGGCCGGTGCCTGCCACGGAAATCAGGGCGCTCGCGCCGGCGCGCTCGGCGGCCAGCGATGCCACCAGCGCGCCCTCGCTGTGCCCCATCAGGATCAGTTGCCCCAGGCGTGGGTCGGCCTTGAGTTTCTCGCTCCAGGCCACCGCGTCGTCGACGTATTTCTCGATGGACAGGTCGCGTTCGTCAGGGGTGGCGGGGCGGCTGGCGGCCACGCCGCGCTTGTCGTAGCGCACGCTGGCGATGTTGTGCCGGGCCAGAATCAATGCCAGACGTTTCATGCTGTCGTTGCGTCCGCCGTCCGGGTTGTTGCCGTCACGGTCGGTCGGGCCTGACCCGGCGATGATGAGCACCACCGGCACCGGTTTGTCGGATTTGGGCAAAAGAAGCGTGCCGAACAGCTCGCCCGTGCCGGTGTCCAGGCTGATGGGGCGTTGCAGCACGACCGGCGTGCCAGCGTGGGCCAGAGAAGTCAGCAGTGTGAGGGTCAAAGCGATTACTCGCAGCGGCATCAAGCCGCGGATCAGGGACATACCACGTAGCATCGCAGGGCCATCATCAATAAAGTGTGAAATTGGACGCGGTCAATTGAATAAGGTTCGCGCGTGATCTGTACGCAGACCCTGCGTATACTGGCGCCCTCGTGTTTTTGGTCGATTTATCGGAGCCTCCCGCATGTCCGGCAATACCTACGGCAAGCTGTTCTCTGTCACCACCGCCGGCGAAAGCCATGGTCCGGCGCTGGTCGCTATCGTCGACGGCTGCCCGCCGGGTGTCGAACTGTCGCTGGAAGATCTGCAGCGTGACCTGGATCGCCGCAAGCCAGGCACCAGCCGCCATACCACCCAGCGTCAGGAGGCCGATGAGGTCGAAATCCTGTCCGGCGTGTTCGAAGGCAAGACCACCGGGACATCCATCGGCCTTTTGATCCGCAACACCGACCAGAAGTCCAAGGACTACTCGCAGATCAAGGATCTGTTCCGTCCGGCCCACGCCGACTACACCTACCACCACAAATACGGCATCCGCGACTACCGTGGCGGCGGCCGCAGCTCGGCCCGCGAGACCGCCATGCGCGTGGCTGCCGGTGCCATCGCCAAGAAGTACCTGCTCAGCCAGGGCATCACCGTGCGCGGCTACATGAGCCAGTTGGGCCCGATTGAAATTCCGTTCAAGGGCTGGGAGTCGGTGGAGCAGAACGCCTTCTTCAGCCCCGACCCTGACAAGGTGCCGGAACTGGAAGCCTACATGGACCAATTGCGCCGCGATCAGGATTCGGTGGGCGCCAGGATCACCGTCGTCGCCGAAGGCGTGATGCCGGGTCTGGGCGAGCCGATCTTCGACCGCCTTGATGCCGAACTCGCCCATGCCCTGATGAGCATCAATGCCGTGAAAGGCGTGGAAATCGGCGCAGGTTTTGCCAGCGTCGCCCAGCGCGGCACCGAGCATCGCGACGAGATGACGCCTGAAGGTTTCACCTCAAACAACGCCGGCGGCATCCTGGGTGGCATCTCTTCGGGGCAGCCGATCGTTGCTCATCTGGCGCTCAAGCCAACGTCCAGCATCACCACGCCGGGCCACTCCATCGACGTCGATGGCAATCCGGTCGAGATGATCACCAAGGGCCGCCACGACCCGTGCGTGGGGATTCGGGCCACGCCGATCGCGGAAGCCATGATGGCCATCGTGCTGCTCGACCATCTGCTGCGTCATCGTGGCCAGAACATGGATGTCCGTGTGAATACGCCGGTTCTGGGCCAGCTGTAATGACCCCGGCCGTTGCCGCTGCCAGGGTCCTGTGACCGTGGCAGCGCTGCCTTACTGGCGCCTGTCCAGTTTCTATCTGTTCTATTTCGCCTTGCTGGGCTCCACGGCGCCTTTCCTGTCGCTGTATTTCAATCACCTGGGTTTTCCCGCGGCACGCATCGGCGAGCTGGTGGCCATTCCCATGCTGATGCGCTGCGTGGCACCGAATATCTGGGGCTGGCTGGGTGACTACACGGGGCGGCGGCTGGCGATCGTGCGGTTCGGCGCCGTTTGCACGCTCGCCTGTTTTTCGCTGATCCTCGTCGACAAATCCTATGCCTGGCTGGCTATGGTGATGGCGCTGCATGCCTTCTTCTGGCATGCGGTCCTGCCGCAATTCGAGGTCATCACCCTCGCTCACCTGCAAGGCCAGACTGCCCGTTACAGCCAGATCCGGCTGTGGGGCTCGATCGGTTTCATTCTGACGGTCGTGGGTCTGGGGCGTTTATTCGAGGTGTTCAGCCTGGATCTCTACCCCCAGGCACTGTTGCTGATCATGGCGGGTATCGTCGCCAGCAGCCGGTGGGTGCCCAATGCCCAGCCTGCGCACTCGAGCGTGCGGGCGGCAGGCGAGGGGGTTGTCCGGCAGTTGTTGAGCCCGGGCGTGCTGGCCTTTTATGTCAGCGTGGCGCTGATGCAACTCAGCCACGGCCCGTACTACACCTTCCTGACTCTGCATCTGGAGCACCTGGGCTACAGCCGGGGAATCATCGGCATGCTGTGGGCCGTGGGCGTCGTCGCCGAAGTGCTGATGTTCCTGTTCATGAGCCGTATCCTGCAAAGCGTCAGCGTTCGTCACGTGCTGGTCGCAAGTTTTGCCCTGGCGTCGTTGCGCTGGTTGCTGCTCGGCAACTTCGCTGATCACCTGTCAATCCTGATCTTCGCCCAATTGCTGCACGCGGCTACCTTTGGCAGTTTTCACGCTGCGGCCATCCATTTTCTGCAACGCAGCTTCGGCCCCCGCCAGCAAGGCCAGGGACAGGCGCTGTATGCGGCGCTTTCCGGCACCGGTGGCGCCGTGGGTGCGCTGTACGCAGGTTACAGCTGGAACGCCCTTGGCCCAGGCTGGACCTTTGCCATTGCGAGCCTTGCGGCGCTGACCGCTGCGATCCTGGCCGCCGCCCGCATGAAAGCCGACTGACTATGAGGAAACCACGCCAATGAGCATTCTGTCCGTCTACTCCGTATCATCGCCTGACCTGCCGAACAAGGTCCTGACCCATCTCGAAGACATCGCCTCGACGCTGGCCGACCACGGCATCCTCTTCGACCGCTGGCAGGCGACCACCAAGGTTGTGGCCGGTGCCAGCCAGGAGGAAGTGATCAATGCCTATCGCCAGTCGGTCGATGAATTGATGACCAACCGCGGCCTTGAGGCCATCGAAGTCATCAGTGTCAACGCGGGGTTTGGGCAGCAAGCCGAACTGCGCGCCAGCCTTCTCGACGAGCGACTGCACGACGCCGATGAAGTGCGGCTTTTCGTGGCGGGCCGTGGGCTGTTGTCCTTGCACATCGGTGATTTCGTCTACACCGTGCAATGCGAAAAGAATGACCGGATCAGCATCCCCGCAGGTACCCGCCACTGGTTCGACCTGGGCGAACAGCCGCATCTGGTGGCCATTCGTCTCTTCGCCACCGCACAGGGTGCGGCGGCAACAATGACCGGTGACGCCATTGCCAATCAGTTTCCTCGCCTAGACGATTGAAACGCTCACGCGATTGAAATTCCCGTCTCCCTGAATCGCACGCCCATTGAAAGTTGCGCAGCCCGACGCGCAACTTCTCGAACGTCAAAGTGTTCAATTTCGTACAACTTCGTGCAGGGGTTGATGGTGCAATGTTGGCCATTTTTGCGACTTGGTCGACAAAAATGTAAGCGCGTTTTGGATATTTTGTAAGACATTGCCTGTTTATGAGTCAGGCAAGACTGTTTGTTTTGCACCGTGTGTTTAACCCTTCCAGTCTGTGTAACCCTTGTCCTGTCGAAGCCTGACAGCCCTTGAACGTGCCGTGCCCTTGCAGCCTTTTTGCAGGGCCTGGCGCGTCTGGCCGGCTGCAATCAACTTCAAACTCTAAAAGAGCATTCAGGGACGACAGTTGACGTTTTATACGGAGGGGAAAATGAAAAACGTGGAAACAGGGACATTGAGTCCGTTGATTCAGCAGATGGTCAGCAGCGTTACCGAACAGGATGGCGATGCGGCGATTGCCAACGCGCTCGACTGGCTCAGGGAAGAGTGTCGCTGTGAGCGGGCGATGCTGTATCAATACCGTGAAGGCGCGTTGCTCAGTTGCATCACATCCAATGTCGACCCTTACTGGAAGGACCTCTACGTTCAGGGACGGCTGATGATCGAAGATCCGGTCATCCGTTGTTTCCGGCACACCATGGGGTTTCTGGACTGGATGCAGGCGTTCCAGACCTACCCGCCATCATCGGCCTATCTGGCAGCGGTGCAGGATTGCCAGTTGTTACCGGCCTTTTCGTACGGCTACAGCAGTGAAAACCGCGCCAACCGGGGCGTGATTACCGTCTGCTCGCTCAATGGCATGGAGCGGCCGCTTACCCACAACGATCGCTATCTGCTCACAAGCCTGGTGCCGATGCTGCACGTCGCCGGCAAAGGCCGGCAACTACTGACAAGGGCGTTGACGCCCAAGGAGCTCGAAATACTCAAATGGGCCAGGGAAGGCAAGACGGCGTGGGAGATCGGCCTGATCAAGGAGGTTTCCGAGGCGACGGTCAAGCATCATTTCAAAAGCATCTACGCCAAGCTCGGTGTCTCGAACCGTGCGCAGGCCGTGGGTGAGGCCCTCTGCCGAGGCATCCTGCGCTGACCCGGCACCCGTCGGCGTCGCGTTGCAGCGTGCAATGAATTGCACGCAAAAAAAACCGCGATGGCTCAGGTAGCGATCGCGGTGTTTCAAAAGGGATGCTTCGGCAGTGCGGCAGGCCCGACTCAGCGAGTGTGATAGGTCGGCAGGTCGAAACGGTGCTGGCTTTGCAGCATCGAGATGGCCGGCAGTTCACTCGCCTGAGCGGCCAGGTCGCGACGAATCGCGCTGATGACCCATTCCAGCTGAACCGGTGTGTGCAGTTGGGCGTAAGACACTGAACGGCGAATCTGTTTGCCCTCACCGTTACGAAGTGAAAGCAGCACGCCACCATCCGGACGCGGTTGGGTGGTGACTTCAAAATCGGAAAAGACAGAAGCGAATTTCTCTTGGATGAAAGTCATATCTAGCGGCTCCATTGCTCAGTGATAACAAGCTTGGGAGTACTAGTGCAGTGACTGTGCCATTATTGATAAATAAAAAAACCTTTATAAATCAATGAGTTAAAATTTTGATCAGGACCGGGTTTCGTGCATTTTGCATGAATGGCCATCTGCGCATCCTGCATTTTGCCGCAAAAGGCTGACTGTATACGTGGGCGAGGAGGGGAGATGGAGCGCTGTTGAAAATTATGACCACGACGTCCCGGAAATATTTCGTGTGGTTTCAGCAATTTTTCAACCGGGTCGATAAACGGCATTTTCTATGGGCACTATGCGAAAGGTTCATGGCGAGACAACTCTTGAGCTGTCATCGTTGTCGACATCAGCGCAGGCAGTGCATTTCTGAACCTGCGAGACGAATCGACCGAACAGACGCGCATGCAAGCAGCGCTACAGGAGTAGAGCAATGTCCGATACCCCCAATGCCCCAGGTTCCGCCACCCGCATGACCGATGACGAGGCGCTGGAATTTGCCGAGCAGGTATTTGACCGCGCCCGGGCAGGCGACGCTGTGATGCTCGACCGCCTTCTGGAGAACGGATTGACCCCCAATCTGCGCAACCACAAGGGCGATACGTTGTTGATGCTCGCCAGCTATCACGGCCATCAGGATGCCGTCAAAGTGTTGCTCAAACACCACGCCGACCCGGAAATCCGCAATGACAACGGCCAAAGCCCCATTGCCGGTGCGGCTTTCAAGGGCGATCTTGCGGTGGTGCAGCTCCTGGTGGAGGGCGGTGCGGATGTAGAAGGTGCATCCGCCGACGGGCGTACGGCGCTGATGATGGCAGCCATGTTCAACCGCACGGCCATCGTCGACTACCTCATTTCCAAAGGCGCCAACCCCCACATCACTGACGCCAAGGGCGTCACGCCACTGATGGCTGCCCAGACCATGGGCGCCACCGAGACTGCCGAGCAACTGACTCGCCTGGGGCGCTGATCTGCAGCGGTTCAATTTGCAACAGATGCGCGGGTCAATTTGATAGAGGTGCGGGGGATTTGCGGCTATCCTTCGCGCCTGTTTTTTCAGCTCGGAATTGCCCCGCCATGAAAGCCTCACTCATCGAATTCATCAGCAAGATCAGCTCCGGCTGCATGAGCGACGAGGAAATCGAAAAGATTGCCGACGAAGCCGCTCAGGCTTACGCCGATCCCGACGCCTTTCTGGCCGCCAATCCCGACATCAACTACGACGACACCTACCCAATCCCGCTGGGTGAATGG
The DNA here is from genome assembly GCF_044746825.1 of Pseudomonas sp. NPDC090201. Lineage (NCBI taxonomy): Bacteria > Pseudomonadati > Pseudomonadota > Gammaproteobacteria > Pseudomonadales > Pseudomonadaceae > Pseudomonas > Pseudomonas sp. NPDC090201. The sequence continues at coordinate 244,190 of NZ_JBIVCX010000001.1, read as the reverse complement.
ATCGTGATCGGCAGCCTGCCGGAAACCGTGATGTTCCAGGCTGACAACTTCATGGACCTGTTCGCTGAAATCACGGCCTCATTCGGCCCGGGCGTCGCGTTCAACATCAAGCCCAAACAGTTGGCGAAGACCGAGCCGCTGACCGCCATGAACCGCATCCAGATCCAGATGGGCAGCATGAACAAGGAAGCGGGCGGCTATGTGGTGATGAACATCAGCGAACCTCTGGACGACGAACTGCAGACCGTACTGGTCTACGGCAATGACCAGGCGCGGGTCATGGAGCTGGGCGTCGAGCTGGGCATCCTGATAGAGCCGACCCTTGAGGCACTCAAGGCCCAGGCGTGAAACCGGCGGGTGTGTGTTGAAATATCCGCCGACGAACGGAACCGTCGCCAAGTGCCACTACTCCTAATAGGGGCAAGCCCTCAATAAGGAGCGACACCATGGGTTCCACCTTTAATGGTCTGATTGGCCTGATCATTCTGGCTCTCGACATCTGGGCCATCATCAACGTATTGAAGAGCGGCGCCGAAACCGGCATGAAAATCCTCTGGGTGCTGCTCATCGCGCTCCTGCCGGTACTGGGCCTCATCATCTGGGCCATCGCCGGTCCTCGAGGCAACGTGCGGATCTAGCCTGCTGCCAATTTTCCCTGGAACACCGATGCCCGATTGGCTTGCCAGCAATCGGGCGTTTTCATGGGGTTTTCCTACACGTAATGTTACGTTTGCGTAACTTAAATGTAAAAATGTCATATCCGCATAACATAGACTTGTGATGGGTTCCTGTTACGTATACATTCCACTGACCTTTAATTGTTATACAGGCATAACAAATGGATGCCTTGCTGATCGTTGAGCGTCTGGGACGTCAGATCGCGGATATGCGCAGAGCTCGAGGCCTCACCCTGGTTCAGTTGGCCGCACAGTCGGGGCTGACTCGCCAGAAACTGGCAGAGATCGAGAAGGGCAGTCCCACCGTATCCATGAGTGCCTACGCCAAGGCGCTCGCCGCTCTGGATGCGGAAATCAAGACAGTGCCCGCCCGGCGCCCGTCGTTCGAGGAACTGCGTGAGGTGTTTCGATGAAGCCACTGGATCGCGTGCGCATCCATACGCCGGAGGGGGAGAGCGGCGAACTGTCTCTGGCCGACTCCGGCGACTACCTGTTCCGGTATGGACTGGACGCCAGGCCCGGCTCGCAGATCAGCCTGACGATGGCTGTGCGTGATGCTGCTTTCACGTCGCGAACGCTGCATCCGGTCTTCCAGATGAACCTGCCCGAAGGCTATGTCCTCGAGCAACTGCGCAACCGACTGGCCAAGACCACGCCGATCAACCCCATGTTGCTCATGGCATTGACGGGCAGTGGCTCGCCGGTGGGGCGGCTAGCCGTTCAGTCGCCAGCGATAGATCAACTCCTGGGCGAGGGCCGTCAGGCCAAGGGCCGAAGCCTGGGGCAGATCCTCAGTTGGGATGGCGCTCACGATCTTTTTGCCGAGTTGGTGGACAGCTACATCCTGCGCACCGGGATTTCCGGCGTCCAGCCGAAGGTCCTGGTGCCAGAGCAGGATGAGGGGCCGGATCCGAAAGCGACCATGCTGATGCCGGAACTGATAGTGAAGTCGGGCAGGGCGGATTTTCCGGGATTGGCCATCAACGAATTTGTCTGCATGGACGCTGCACGCAGAGCGGGCATGCCGGTGCCGGAGTTCTACCTTTCGGACAACCGCCAACTGTTTGTCATGCGCCGTTTTGACCGCGAACGCGACCAGCGCCCCATCGGATTCGAGGACATGGCGGTATTGATGGGGCTGGGAACAGAGCAGAAGTACGATTCGAGCTACGAAAACATATCCCGGGCGATTGGCCTGTTCTGTGCCCCGGAACATGTGGCGTCATCCCGGGAGCAGCTCTTCGACATCGTCGCCTTGAGCTGCATGGTCGGCAATGGCGACGCCCATCTCAAGAACTTCGGACTGCTGTATCGCGACCCCTTGGGCGCAGATGCCCATCTGGCGCCCGCGTACGATATCGTCAACACGACGGCCTATATCGAAGAAGACAGCCTGGCGTTGCGTCTGGCGGGGTCAAAAAGTCTTTACGCCTCGCGGTTGGGGATCCTTGACCTGGCATCCACGTGCAATATCTCCAAACCCCGGCCACGCATCAGACGGCTGATTACGGCAGTGGAGGAGTCACTGGAACACAATTCTGCACTGGCTGAGCATGCCCCCAAGGTCTTTGCGGCAATCGGATATGCGTTGAAACTCTTCGATGACTCTTTCGAATGAGTTGTTTGTAAGAAAATATTAGAACACTGTCCAAACAACGGAATTTTCACTGCTTCTTCGTGAAAATCCGCAGCGCCTTGCCTGTGCCCAGTCCCACCGGCGGGAGAAATCGGCCGGGCGTTGATGAAGAATGCAGCGCATCGGTGATAAAGCGCAGGCGTTCACGTAGTATTTGCCCCCCGCGACCGGACCTGCATTGCAGCTGCGGACGCGTAGGCTTTCTGAACCTAAACCTGAATCCAACGGATCCCAAGACACATGGCCAAAACGGACGCCCCGGCGCGCGCGCCGCAACCTACCGTCAAATCGCACCTGGCTTACACGCTGTTGAGTGGCCTGGCGCTGATGGTCCTGTACACCCTGCTGCGCGTGGCGCTGCTGGTCTACAACCGTGAAGGGATCGGCGCCACGCCGGCCTCGACGTTCATCGAGGCTTTCGGCAACGGGCTGCGTTTCGACCTGCGCCTGGTGGTCTACATCCTCATCCCGCTGCTGCTGGCGCTGTTCAGCGCACGGTTGATGGCTGCGCGAGGTTTCTTCCGTTTCTGGCTGACGCTGGTGGCGAGCCTCACCACGTTCTTCGGCCTCATGGAGATGGACTTCTACCGTGAGTTCCACCAGCGCCTGAACGGCCTGGTGTTCCAGTACGTCAAGGAAGATCCGAAAACCGTTCTGAGCATGATCTGGTACGGCTACCCGGTGGTGCGCTACCTGTTGGCGTGGGCGCTGCTGACCTGGCTGCTGAGCCTGGTGTTCAAGGGCATCGACCGCCTGACCCGGCCGCGTGGCGGCTTCAACATCGGCAGTTCCAGCAACCGCATCGTTGCGCCGTGGTACACCCGCGTCGGCGTGTTCGTGCTGTGCCTGGTGGTGGCGGTAATCGCTGCGCGCGGCACCTTGCGTCAAGGCCCGCCGCTGCGTTGGGGTGATGCGTACACCACCGAATCGAACTTCGCCAACACCCTGGGCCTGAACGGTACGCTGACACTGATCGCCGCCGCCAAGAGCCGGATGTCCGAAGATCGCGACAACATCTGGAAAGCCACCCTGCCAGTTGCTGAGGCGCAGCAAACCGTGCGCGACATGCTGCTGACCGCCAACGAGAAACTGGTCGATCCAGGCACCGCCGCCGTGCGCCGCGAGTTCACACCGCCTGCCAGCAACACGCTGCCGATCAAGAACGTCGTGGTGATCCTGATGGAAAGCTTCGCCGGTCACTCGGTGGGCGCGCTGGGCGACGAATCGAATATCACCCCGTACTTCGACAAGCTGTCCGAGGAAGGCCTGCTGTTCGACCACTTCTTCTCCAACGGCACCCACACCCACCAGGGCATGTTCGCCACCATGGCGTGCTTCCCGAACCTGCCGGGCTTCGAATACCTCATGCAGACGCCTGAAGGCAGCCACAAGTTGTCCGGCCTGCCGCAACTGCTGAGCGCGCGCAAGTACGACGACGTGTACGTCTACAACGGGGACTTCGCCTGGGACAACCAGTCCGGGTTCTTCAGCAACCAGGGCATGACCAACTTCATTGGCCGCAACGACTTCGTCAATCCGGTGTTCTCCGACCCGACCTGGGGCGTGTCCGACCAGGACATGTTCGACCGTGGCGCCGAAGAGCTGAAAGCCCGCGAGGCCAAGGGCAAGCCGTTCTACGCCTTGTTGCAAACCCTGTCGAACCACACCCCGTACGCCCTGCCAGCGAACCTGCCGGTGGAGCGCGTCACCGGCCACGGCACGCTGGATGAGCACCTGACGGCCATGCGTTATTCCGACTGGGCCCTTGGGCAGTTCTTCGAGAAAGCCAAGAAAGAGCCTTACTACAAAGACACCTTGTTCGTTGTAGTCGGTGACCATGGTTTCGGGAACAACGAGCAGATCACTGAAATGGACCTGGGCCGTTTCAACGTGCCTATGCTGATGATCGCACCGGGCCTGCAGGACAAGTTCGGCAAGCGCAGCAGCATCGTCGGCACGCAGATCGACATCGTGCCGACCATCATGGGCCGTCTGGGTGGCGACACCGTGCACCAGTGCTGGGGCCGCGATCTGCTGAACCTGCCGGCGGGCGACCTGGGCTTTGGCGTGATCAAGCCGTCGGGTAGCGAGCAGACGGTGGCGATCGTCACTGGCAACCGCATCCTGATCGAGCCCAAGGAAATGGAGCCGAAGGTCTACAGCTACGAGCTGGGCACCAAGCCTCATGCTGAACTCGTGCCGGACGCACCTGACGTCGCCGAGCTGCGCAAGAAGCTCGACAGCTTCCTGCAAACCGCGACCAAGAGCCTGCTGGACAACACCGCTGGCGTGAAAGACGCCAAGCCGTGATGGCGAGTCGTTGATCAGAAAAGGGGCCTTCGGGCCTCTTTTTTATTGGGCGCTCGTCAGCATTCCAATCGACCCGACACCCCGTAGCAGCACGGCTTGCCGGCGGGAGCGATTTCAAGATCGCCGACGCCGGCAAGCCGGACTGCTACGGGAGGGCGTACACCCAAGCTCTTGATCTTGATCTTGATCTTGATCTTGATCGTGATCGTGATCTTGATCTTCTTACGCGATGGCACAGGCGCCGCCGAACGCGACGTTAAGGCGCCAGGCCGAACGGAGGTGTCGTGGAGGGGGATGAGCGGCAGGGAAGCCGCGAAAGCCGTGCGGGCCAGGGACGGCCCATCACGGCGTGCCCCCGGAACGGCGCCGGAGGGAGGGAACCGAGACGAAGTCGCGGCCCAGCCTGTCGCAGGGCTTTTTTGGTTACTTTTTCAGCTCTTGGAAAAAGTGACCCGCCGTAAGGGCGGAAAGGTGAATCAGCGTCACCCTCGTCAACGGATATGCTCATCGAATTCTAAACCGCCGTGACGCTCGCATTCGGGACATATCCATTGTCGCGGCGGTTGGGCTTATGGGTTTCGCCCCTTACGGGCGACCTACTTTCTTTCGGGAAAGTAGGCAAACCATTTGCTCCTGGCTGGGGTCCTTCGGACTTCCCTCGACTCCGGCGCCGTTCCGGGGGCACGCTGTGATGGGCCATCCATGGCCCGCACAGCTTTCGCGGCTTCCTGCCGCTCATCCCCCTCCACGACGCCTGCGCTCGGCCTGGCGCCTTTACGTCGCGCCCTGTGTCGCCTGTACCACCGCGCATGAAGATCAAGATCAAGATCAAAGTCCAAAGCACACCACCGTCCCGTAGCAGTCCGGCTTGCCGGCGTGGGCAATCTTGACGGCGCAAATCCTCTCAGCCCCCATCGCAAAATACCTTGAACAAATCCCAAAAAATCACAGTCCGATTTCGGTAGGCCAACGTGTGGCCTGACTGAGGAGACATTGATGAAAGTCTGGACTGTTTCGTTTCTGGATAAAGAAGGTGTGCAGCAGACCCTCGATCTTGAATCCGAGCTGCGTCCCAGTGAGGAAGAGGCCGCAAGGCGACTGCGCCCACGCCTGTTCCCGGTCACCAATGACCTGGACCTCAATGACCTGGAGGGGCGAACACAGGAGCCCACCGTCAAGACACTCAAGGAACAGAACGCCGTACAGATCATCTCCATCGTCGAGGCGTCTTGAAACTTACTGAGCGACACACCGCAAACTGCCAATTGGCAACGCCCGGACAATGGGCGTAATCTGCAAACGAGGCCGGTGAGGCATCCACCCGAGTCACATCGCGCATGGGTGCCAGATTTGTAACAGCAACACCGGCCTTGCAGCGACATGCTTGAATCCCGGGCGGTGGATGACCCGCCGCTCAACGCCTCTGTTGCAGGGGGCGTTCAGGGATCGTTGAAACTCTATCTATCGTTGCATAGGAGGACGTTTCATGAGCACGACCTACCAGGAAGACATCAGCACCCACGTGCTGCGCCGCATGAAAGAAGGCGGTTTCGACTTCGCCCGCATCCACCCCATCGAGTTCTACGCCGTGTTTCCGGATGAGAAACGCGCGCGTCAGGCTGCGAGAAAATTCCGCGGCGAGTCCCTCAATACTCAAATCAACGCCCGTGAGGACGGTGCGTGGCACCTGCAACTGAGTAAATTGATGTACGCCACCTACGACGCCATAGGAGACTTCGAACAGGACTTTCAAAGCGCGATCATGGGCCTCGATGGCGAGGTCGAAGGCTGGGGCGTGAAGCAGGAGATCAAGCGGCTTCATTGACTCTGACATGGCACACGCCCCTGTAGCGGCACGGCTTGCCGGCGGGGGCGTTGTCTCTGGCAACCCAGCCATGAATGACATACCGCCCGCCAGCAGCCGTGCTGCTACTTGATGACAACCCACGCAAAAATCACGGAACTCGCCGAGACGCCATCAGCCAAAAACAGGGCAAAAAAAAGCCGCTCGAATGGGAGCGGCATAAAGGGAATTACGTTGAAAAATCCGGTAACACGAAAACGTCGCTCTTGCAGTCCGAAGTGACGTTTTTCTGCGTTGATGGGGCAATTATCAGCAAACAAACACCGGCCGGGAAATCATCTCTGGCTATGCTGGTAATAGATTTTCCAGTGACAGAACGCTTCGCCATGAAGCGTTGAAGAAATGGGTAGCCCGCTTGTTGCACAGGAATGGTGCAGGGCTTTCCGCAGTTTTATTCAACCTGTTGAAAATTAAGCGTTTATGCCGCTGGCACGGGCCTTGCGAAGGCCCATGGGTCCATGGTGACAAGGAGTACGGCATGATCCGCACCTTTTATGACGAGATGTACGATGCGAACGGCGCTGTCCGTGCGCATTATCGGGAATTCGCCCGCTGGCTGGGCGAAGCGCCACCTGAGCTGCTGGCTCAGCGTCGGCGTGAGGCCGATCTTTTGTTCCATCGCGCCGGGATCACGTTCACGCTGTACGGAGACGAGCAGGGCACCGAGCGCCTGATTCCGTTCGACACGATTCCGCGCAGCATTCCGGCCAGCGAATGGCGCGTGGTCGAGAAGGGCTGTATCCAGCGCGTCAAGGCGCTGAACATGTTCCTCGCCGACCTCTACCACGACCAGCGCATCATCAAGGCAGGGATCATCCCGGCCGAACAGGTGCTCGCCAACGAGCAATACCAGCTGGCGATGCAGGGGCTGAATCTGCATCGCGACCTGTATTCGCATATTTCCGGGGTCGATCTGGTTCGCGATGGCGACGGCACCTATTACGTGCTGGAAGACAACCTGCGCACCCCAAGCGGCGTGAGCTACATGCTCGAAGACCGCAAAATGATGATGCGTTTGTTCCCCGAACTGTTCGCCGCGCAACGGATTGCGCCTATTGATCACTACCCCAACCTGTTGCTCGACACCCTGAAAAGCTCAAGCCCGCTGGACAATCCCAGTGTGGTGGTGCTGACGCCTGGGCGCTTTAACAGTGCGTTCTTCGAGCATGCTTTCCTGGCGCGGGAAATGGGTGTCGAACTGGTGGAGGGCGCGGACCTGTTCGTGCGCGACGACCGGGTGTTCATGCGCACCACCGACGGCCACAAGCCGGTGGACGTGATCTACCGCCGGCTGGACGACGCGTTTCTCGATCCGCTGGCCTTCAACCCAGAATCGATGCTCGGCGTGCCGGGCCTGTTGTCGGCCTACCGTTCCGGCAACGTGGTGCTGGCCAATGCCATCGGCACGGGCGTGGCCGACGACAAATCGGTGTATCCGTTCGTGACGGACATGATCCGCTTCTACCTCGACGAAGAGCCGATCCTGAAGAATGTGCCGACCTGGCAGTGCCGCAAGCCTGAGGAGCTGTCCCACGTGCTGGCCAACCTGGGTGATCTGGTGGTCAAGGAAACTCAAGGCTCTGGCGGTTATGGCATGTTGGTGGGGCCGGCTGCCACGGCGGCCGAGATCGAGGCTTTCCGCGCACGCCTCAAGGCCAAGCCCCACGCGTACATCGCCCAGCCGACCCTGTCGTTGTCGACCTGCCCGACCTTCGTCGAAAACGGCATCGCCCCGCGTCACATCGATTTGCGTCCGTTCGTGCTGTCTGGCCGCGAAACCCGCGTCGTGCCGGGCGGGCTGACGCGCGTGGCGCTGCGTGAAGGTTCGCTGGTGGTCAACTCGTCCCAGGGTGGCGGCACCAAGGACACCTGGGTGGTCGAGGATTAAGGAAATCTGCCAATGCTAAGTAGAACTGCCTCGGATTTATATTGGATGTCGCGTTACCTGGAGCGCGCGGAAAACCTGGCGCGCATGCTCGATGTCAGCTATTCGCTGTCGTTGATGCCCCAGGATGGACGCGGCGACGGCCTCAACGAAATCGCCATGCCGCTACTGATCACCGGCACGCTGGACGCCTATCTGGAACGCCACGGCGAATTGCACGCCGAGCACATGCTGCATTTCTTCGCCCTGGATTCGACCAACCCGGCAAGCATTTTCAGTTGCCTGGCGGCGGCGCGAGCCAGTGCCCATGCCGTGCGTGGGCGCATTACTGCGGACATGTGGGAAAACATCAACTCGACCTACCTGGAAATTCGCGGGATCGCCGAACAGGGGTTGAGCCGCTATGGCATGAGCCGGTTCTGCGAGTGGGTCAAGGAGCGTTCGCATCTGTTTCGTGGTGCGACCTACGGCACCATCATGCGTAACGATGCGTTTCGGTTCATTCGCCTGGGGACCTTCATCGAGCGCGCCGATAACACCCTGCGCATGCTCGATGCCCGTTACGAGATGCTCGAATTGCGCGGCCCGTCCGCCGATGCTGCCGCCGACAGTTCGGCCGCCGGTTATTACCAGTGGAGCGCCTTGCTGCGGGCCCTGTCCTCGTTCGAGGCGTACACCGAGGTGTACCGCGATGCGCCGGGTGCGCGGCAGGTCGCCGAACTGTTGCTGTTGCGTGCCGACATTCCGCGTTCGTTGCGTGCCTGCCTTGAAGAACTGGACATGATCCTGGCCAGCCTGCCCGGTGCCAATGGCCGCCCGGCCCAGCGCCTGGCCGCCGAACTGGACGCACGTCTGCGCTACACCGGGATCGACGAGATTCTGGACGAAGGCCTGCACGAATGGTTGAACGAATTCATTCCGCTTTTGGCCCAACTGGGTGACGTTATTTACACTTCCTATCTGGAGGCAGCATGAGACTGTCCATTAGTCACGAGACCACCTATCACTACGACGATCAGGTCCGCGCCAGCATCCAGTATTTGCGTCTGACCCCACACGACAGCGAGCGCCAGCAGGTGCTGAGCTGGCAGTTGGCATTGCCGCGCCCGGTGCGGGCGCAGGTCGATCCGTTCGGCAATATCCTGCACGTACTGACGCTGGACGAGCCCCATGAGGCCATTGTCATCGGCGCACGAGGGCAGGTGGAGATCGACGAGACGCGCGAGGCCGAACATGAAAGCCAGTCGTCGCTGCCGTTTCTGCGTTTCACCCGCCTGACTGAAGCGGACGAGGCGATTCGCGAGTTCGCCGCCAGAGAAACCAAAAAGCGCACCGATCGTACTGCGCTGATCGATCTGATGCAGGCGCTGAACCAGCACATCGTCTATACCCCCGGCGCCACGGCCGTGGACACCAGCGCAGCGCAGGCCTTTGCCAACGGGGCAGGGGTTTGCCAGGACCACACCCATGCGTTCCTGGCGTGCGCCCGCAGCCTGGGCGTGCCGGCGCGTTATGTGTCGGGATATCTGTACAGCGACGGCAGCGAGCATCTGTCCGGTCATGCATGGGCCGAAGCGTGGCTCGATGACGCCTGGTACAGCTTCGATGTGACCAATCAGCTGGCTGTCCCTGAGCGTCACTTGAAGCTGGCGGTGGGCCTGGATTACCTGGATGCCTGCCCGGTACGTGGGATGCGTCGCGGTGGCGGTTGCGAGCAGATGCACGCGAAGGTGGCGGTGTCGCCGTCGGCGCCGGTGGCAATGCCTGTGGTGCAGATGCAGGTGCAACGCCAGTCGTGATGTAGGGTGAGTATCTCCCCGTAGGAGCGCGCTTGCCCGCGACCGAGGTGTGTCATGTGACGATTAGTTGTCTGACACACCGCCATCGCGGGCAAGCGCGCTCCCACAGGGATCAAGGCGCGGCTCTTCTTCCCGCCATATGCTTCAGATAACTCACCACCTGCCCCAATTCTTCGTCGGACAGCACATCCTTCGAAATCGCCGGCATCTTCGCCTGTGGCCACTGGCGCAGATTCTGTGGGTCGCGGATGTACAGCTTCAGATAATCGCCGGCAAAGTATTCAGTGGGGCTGTGCGGGATATTCAGGTCCGGCCCCAGTTGTGAGTCCCCCGCGCCATTGAGGCGATGACAGGCGAAGCAATTTTTCTGAAACAGCGCAAAGCCCTTGTTCACCGGATCGTCAGCCGACAGCTTGGGGTCGGGCAGCAGCGCCGGAAAACGCTCGGCCACGGAGGCCAGTAGGCGAATCTTTCCAACGGCGTAAGGCCATTGTTCGGGGCTGATTCTGCTGGCAGCCGGGTCGGTCCAGACCAGGTAGAAAGGCCCGGCTCCGGGTTTATCCTTGCTCAGGCCCGGCCACGGATGCGCAGGATCCTCCACGGCGAGCCAGGCCTGGGAGCCGGTCTTTTGCAGCAGTGGCGCGGCAGGCATCTCGGCGGCGAAGCCATCGGTGGCCACGGCCTGCAGATGCGCATCGCTGGACACGCCTTCCAGCAACACGGAAACCGGCACTGCGCGGTAATGCATGTCACGTTTGTAGGAGACGTCCCCGGGTATGTCGATATCCCCGGCCTGGGGATGGCTGAGCAACTGGGCGGTGTCCCAGGTGTGCGTGCCATCGGCCAGCTCGACAGTCAGTTGGGCAGCATGAAGCGGCATCGCCAGCAGTAAGCCGGCCAGCGACAGCAATGGGCGCAAGATGTGAGTTACTCCGTTAGATCTCAGCCGAATAATCTAGTGAGGTTTGGCAAGATCAACAAGAGTGTGGTGGCGAAAACAATCAGTCCCGCTTGACGTACTTTCGAATGCTTGAACATGGCGTATGCCTTCTTTTTGTTATTCCTGAGCGACAAAAGCTTCCCGCCCTCATAAAGAAGAAGCGGCAGCTGGCAAAGGTGAAATCCAAAGAGCAGGTGTCCCGACAAGTAGCCGGTGACGGGGCGCTGGAATGAAACTTTGTTATTGCGCCTCTGCTACAGACTTAACCTTAGAGCCCGCGTGCGACGCGGCTTAGATCGGTTTGATATGAATAATTCGATTTGGTTAGGAAGAATGGTGATAAAGCCTTTGGCCAGTATCCGACACTCCCTTGCTAGACGCCTTGGGCCAGATCAGGGGCTGTCCGATAGCTCACTACCGTTCGTCCGAGTCCGAAACTTCCTACAACGAGCTAACCTTCACCACAGTCAAGTGAACTGAGCACTTCGATCATTGAACACATCTGTGTGACGGTTATCGTGTCGACAGAAAAAAAATCCAGCAGGGCAGCGAGGGACACAATGACTGAGGCGTTTATTTACGATGCGTTGCGCACGCCACGAGGCAAGGGCAAGGCCGACGGATCGCTGTACAGCGTCAAGCCGGTGGATCTGGTGGCAGGGCTTCTGACCGAGTTGCAATCGCGCAATCGTCTGGACACCCGTCAGGTTGACGACATCGTACTGGGCTGCGTGACGCCGGTGGGCGACCAGGGCGCTGACATTGCCAAGACTGCCGCACTGGTGGCCGACTGGGCCATCGACGTGGCCGGAGTGCAGGTCAACCGGTTCTGCGCCTCGGGGCTTGAAGCGGTGAACCTGGGGGCGATGAAAATTCGCTCGGGCTTCGAGGACATGGTGGTGGTTGGCGGCGTGGAGTCCATGTCGCGGGTGCCGATGGGCAGCGACGGCGGCGCCTGGGTGCTCGACCCGCACACCAACCTGCACACCCACTTCACCCCGCAGGGCATCGGCGCGGACCTGATCGCCACGCTGGAAGGCTTCAGCCGCCAGGACGTCGACAACTTCGCCCTGCAATCCCAGCAAAAAGCGGCCCGTGCCCGCCAGGCAGGCGCGTTCAGACGCTCGCTGGTACCGGTTCGCGATCAGAACGGCGTGCTGCTGCTCGACCACGACGAATTCATCCGTGCCGATTCGAGCCTTGAAGGGCTGGGCGCACTCAAGCCCAGTTTCCAGGCCATCGGCCAGATGGGCTACGACGCCACGGCCTTGCGGGTCTACAGCCACGTCGAGCGCATCGAGCATGTGCACACACCCGGCAACAGTTCGGGCATCGTCGATGGCGCGGCGCTGATGCTGCTGGGCTCCGAGGAGAAGGGCCGGGAACTGGGGCTCAAGCCCCGCGCCAGGATTGTCTCGGTGGCGGTAACCAGCACCGATCCGACCATCATGCTCACCGGCCCCGCGCCCGCCACGCGCAAGGCCCTGGCCCGGTCGGGGCTGAGCATTGACGACATCGACCTGTTCGAAGTCAACGAGGCCTTCGCCTCGGTGGTGCTCAAGTTCATCAAGGACATGGTCGTCGATCCGCACAAGGTCAACGTCAATGGCGGCTCGATCGCCCTGGGCCATCCGCTGGGCGCCACCGGCTGCATCATTCTGGGCACCTTGCTCGATGAACTCGAAGCGCGGCAGTTGCGCTATGGCCTGGCGACCTTGTGCGTCGGCGGCGGCATGGGGATTGCGACCATCATCGAGCGAGTTTGATTGCCCGGTCCACGGGGTGATTATTGATGCCTATATAACAACAGTTTCAGGAAGAACGACCGCATGACTGATGCCATCCAGTACGAAATCGGGCCCGATCAGATCGTCACGCTGACGCTGGACATGCCTGGCCAGCAGGCCAACACCATGAACCAGACCTGGCGCCAGGCCATGGCGCAGACCGTCGCCCGGCTGCAGGCCGAGCGCGACAGCATCCTCGGCGTGATCCTGCGTTCGGCGAAAACCACCTTCATGGCCGGCGGCGACCTCAACGAATTGATTCAGGTGGACAAGGCCCGTGCCCAATGGTTTTACCAGATGACACTGGACCTCAAGGCGCAGCTTCGGGCTCTGGAAACCCTGGGCAAACCGGTGGTAGCCGCGATCAATGGCGCGGCGCTCGGCGGAGGCTGGGAGCTGTGCCTGGCGTGCCACGGGCGTATTGCGCTGGATGACAGGCAGGTGCGCCTGGGCTTGCCGGAAGTCACTCTGGGCTTGCTGCCCGGTGGCGGCGGCATGGTGCGGCTGGTTCGCATGCTGGGGCTGGAAAAGGCGCTGCCGTTGCTCATGGAAGGGCGTTTGCTCAGCGCGCAGCAGGCCCTCAAGGTCGGCCTGATCGATCAACTGGCCAGCGATGGCGATGACCTGCTGCTCAAGGCCCGCGCCTGGATTTTCGCCAACCCGGCGCCGGTCAAGCCTTGGGATGCGCCGGGTTTTCAGATCCCCGGTGGTACGCCGTCTCACCCCAAGGTCGCGCAGATGCTGGCGATTGCGCCGTCGATCCTGCGCAGCAAGACCCAGGGCTGTTATCCGGCGCCGGAGAAGATTCTCGCCGCCGCCGTCGAGGGCGCGCAGGTGGACTTCCACGCCGCCGAGCAGATAGAGGCGCGCTATTTCACTGAGCTGACCACCGGGCAGATCCCCAAAAACATGATCGGCACCTGGTTCGCCCTCAACGAGCTGAACGCCGGAGAGTCGCGGCCCAAGGCGCCGCCGGTGTATCACATGCGCAAGGTCGGGATTCTCGGCGCCGGCATGATGGGCGCGGGGATCGCCTGCGTCACTGCCAGGGCAGGGGTCGATGTGGTGCTCAAGGACATCAACCTGGCCACCGCGCAGAAGGGCAAGGACTACACCGTCAAGGTGCTGGACAAACAGATCGAAAAAGGGCGGCTGACGGTCGAACAGCGTGATGCGATTCTGGCGCGGATCAAGACCACCGGCCGCGACAGCGATCTGGAAGGCTGCGACCTGATCATCGAAGCGGTGTTCGAAGACCGCGAACTCAAGGCCCAGGTCAGCGCCGCCGCCGAGCAAGTGGTGGTGCCCTACGCGGTGATCGCCTCCAACACCTCGACGCTGCCCATTGCCGGCCTGGCAAGCGCGGTGACCCGGCAGGAGCGCTTCATTGGCCTGCACTTTTTCAGCCCCGTGGACAAGATGCGCCTGGTGGAAATCATCAAGGGCCCACGCACCAACGACATGACCCTGGCCCGGGCGTTCGACTTCGTGCAGCAGATCGGCAAGACGCCCATCGTGGTCAATGACGCTCGCGGCTTTTTCACCTCCAGGGTGTTCGCCACCTTTACCAACGAAGGCATTGCGATGCTCGGAGAGGGCATTTCGGCGGTGATGATCGAGACAGAAGCGCGCAAAGCCGGGATGCCGGTGGGGCCGCTGGCGGTGTCCGACGAGGTGTCGCTGAGCCTGATGAGCCACATTCGCCAACAGGCGCGCAAGGACCTGGCGGCTGAAGGCGTGACGATGGTCGAGCACCCGGCCAACGCGATGATCGATCTGCTGCTCAACGAGTACCAGCGCGCGGGCAAGGCGGCCGGCGGCGGGTTCTATGACTATCCCGAAGGCAAGCCGAAACGCCTGTGGCCGCAACTCAAGTCGCGCTTCGAGAAGCCTGGGGCGCAGATTGCCGGGCAGGATATCCGCGACCGGTTGTTGTTCATCCAGGCCATCGAGACCGTGCGCTGCATCGAGGACGGTGTACTGCGTTCGACCATCGACGCCAACATCGGCTCGATGTTCGGGATCGGCTTTCCGGCCTGGACGGGCGGGGCGCTGCAATTCATCAATCAGTACGGGCTCAAGGACTTCATCGCCCGCGCGCAGTACCTGGCCGAGCATTATGGCGAACGCTTCGAGCCGCCGGCGTTGCTGCTGGACAAGGCGCTGAACAACAAGTTGTTTTAAATCCCGGGCGACGACGTGCCGGCACACACGCCCCTTGCCTTGACCCCGGCTTCAAGGCAGGCTTGGCTGTGTGCATTTTCGCCTTGTCGCTTCAGGTATTTTTATGTCGTTACGCATCTGCATTCTTGAGACTGACGTTCTTCGCCCGGAACTGGTGGATCAATATCAAGGTTACGGGCGGATGTTCCAGTCACTGTTTTCCCGCCAGCCCATCGCCGCCGAATTCGTTGTCTACAACGTGATGCAGGGCAGCTACCCGCCGGATTCCGAGCAGTTCGATGCGTACCTGATTACCGGTTCCAAGGCTGACTCTTTTGGTACCGACCCCTGGATCCAGACCCTCAAGACCTATCTGCTTGAACGCTACAAGCGTGGCGACAAATTGCTGGGCGTATGCTTCGGCCACCAGTTGCTGGCCTTGCTGCTGGGCGGCAAGACCGAGCGGGCGACCCAGGGTTGGGGCGTGGGCATTCACCATTACGACCTGGCCCCGGCCAAGCCATGGATGACCCCGGCGATGGACAAGCTGACGCTGCTAATCAGCCATCAGGACCAGGTCACCGCGCTGCCTGAAGGCGCGACGGTCATTGCTTCAAGCGACTTCTGCCAGTTCGCCGCCTACCACATCAACGATCAGGTGCTGTGCTTCCAGGGCCACCCGGAATTCATCCACGACTACTCGCGCACGCTGCTCGACATCCGTCAGGAAGCGCTGGGCGAGCAGGTGTACAGCAAAGGCATCGCCAGCCTTGAAGAAGACCACCACGGCGCTACCGTGGCTGAATGGATGATGCGTTTCGTGGCGAACAAGCCCCAAACGGCCTGACACCCCTCGATTCCTCGCGGCGCGCGCCCAACCTGTAGGAGCGCGCTTGCCCGCGACGGCATTCGTCCTGTGCCACATATGAACCTGACAATACGCCGTCGCGGGCAAGCGCGCTCCTACAAACGGGGATCGTTTACAACCAGCCCGACCGCTTGAAGCTGGCGAACAGCAGGGTGCAGCCCCCCAGAATCACCCCCAGCGCGATGAAGTAGCCGTAATGCCAGCTCAGCTCGGGCATGTTCTGGAAGTTCATCCCGTAGATCCCGGCAATCGCCGTGGGAAACGCCAGGATCGCCGCCCAGGCCGCGAACTTGCGCTGGGTCAGGCTCTGCCGCGATGACTCCAGCAACAGCCCGATCTCGATGGTCTGGCTGGCGATGTCCCGCAGGTTGGCCAGGTCTTCCATCTGGCGCTTCACGTGAATCTCCACGTCCCTGAAATACGGGCGCATGTTCTTGTCGATGAACGGGAAACTGAGTTTCTGCAATTCTTCGCCGATCTCCACCATCGGCGCCACGTACCGGCGCAGCCGCAGCAGATCCCGACGCAGGCTGTGAATGCGATGAATATCGGCCTCGTTCAGCTCGGTGCTCAGCACGCTGTGTTCAAGCTCTTCGAGTTCGCAATGAATGGCCTCGGTCACCGGCTGGTAGTTTTCGGTGACGAAATCCAGCAGCGCATAGAGCACGAAGTCTTCGCCGTGATGCAGCAGCAGAGGGCGGGCCTCGCAGCGTTGGCGCACCAGCCCGTAGGACTTGGAGTGGCCGTTGCGCGAAGTGATGATGTAACCCTTGCCCGCGAAAATGTGCGTCTCGATGAAGATCAGCTTGCCGTCTTCGCGGATCGGTGCGTAGGTGACGATGAACAGTGCATCGCCAAAGGTCTCGAGCTTGGGGCGGCTGTGAACTTCCAGCGCATCTTCGATGGCCAGTTCGTGCAGGTTGAACTGCTTCTGGAGCGTGGCCAATTCCTGGGCATTGGGCTGCTCAAGGCCGATCCAGACGAAATGCCCAGGCTTTGCAGCCCAGGCCGCGCCCTCGTCGAGGGTGATGTTGGTGACCTTCTTACCTTCACTGTAAACCGCGGCAGCGACAACTCGGCCCATGGTGATTCACTTCTTCTTATCAGGAGGGACTGACACGCAGCTTAGCGCGCCTTCCTGATTCAGAGTCGGTGAAAATCAGTGAGTTCGGGTGTTTTGTGCAACTTGTTCAGCTGCGGTTTGGGAAGGCTGTGAGCGTGTCTGCAATTGTCCGTCCATCTGCTCGATGCACGCCTTCATCTGACTGTGGCACTGGGCGATCAGGTCATGGATATCGGCATCGGTCAGGCGGGTGGTGGAGATCGCCGGCAAGGCGCGAATCATCACCTGGCCGCTGTCCCAGGCATCCAGGCGCATGTCGCGCACATAGGTGCTGACGCACACCGGAATGATCGGCACACCGGCATCGACCGCCATCTGGAACGCACCACGCTTGAAGGGCAGCAGACCCTTGCCCAGGTTGCGCGTACCCTCGGGGAACACCCAGATCGAGGTGTCCTTGCGTTGCAGGGTTTCGGTGGTCTTGCGGATGGAAAGACGCGCACGCAGCGGATTGCCACGGTCGATCAGCACATTGCCGGCCAGCCAGAACAACTGGCCGAAGAAGGGCACCCATTTCAGGCTTTTCTTGCCGATGCACACGGTGCGTGGCGGCACGATGTTGCCCAGGATGAACAGGTCGTAGTTGGACTGGTGGTTGGCGACGATCACACAGGGGCGGCTCTTGTCGAAATTCGCACCCATTTCGGCCTTGAGGCGCAAGCGCAGAATCCACATGGCGGGCAATGCATAGAAGCGCGCGCACAAACGGCTGTTGTCCGGATTGAACGGGCGGCACAGGCCCAAGATCAACCCCAATGCGCCAACCACGACAAAATGCACCGCCATCAGCAACATACGCAGGACAAACAGCATGCAGACCACTCTGGAAACAAAAAAGGTGGCGCAGTGTACGGATGTGCACTTGAAGGGGCAATTGCCATGCAGACGGGTGGCGGGGGAGAGGTTAAGCAGATGTTTCAAACACTCCATCCCGTAGCAGCACGGCTTGCCGGCGGGGGCGGCGCATCAGCAACACATTCGTCGCCTGACACACCGCTCCCGCCGGCAAGCCGTGCTGCTACGGACCGAGCTAGAACGAATGCTGCTTATCCAGTTCGATGGCCTTGTCCAGGGTTTCGAGGAAGTCCTTGCGCACTTTCAGTTTGGTCTGCTTGTGGGCTTTCATGTTGATCTTCTTCAACTGCAAGGCCACGGTGCGGGCGGTGTCGACCAGCTCTTCGGGGGCGACCACCTTGTCCAGGAAACCCGCCTCGACCGCAGCCTTGGGCGAGAACATCTCGCCGTTGATCACCGAGCGGCCGAAGGCGCTTTTATTCAGGCGGTCACGGGCCAGCTCGATACCTGCATGGTGCATGGTCATGCCGATCTGCACTTCGTTCAGGCCGATGCTGAACGGGCCATCGACGCCGATGCGGTAATCGGCCGACAGCAGCAGGAATGCGCCCTTGGCCACTGCATGCCCACCGCACGCCACGACGATTGGAAACGGATGCGACAGCATGCGTCGCGCCAGGGTGGAACCTGCGGCCACCAGGCCCAGCGCGGCCTCGGGGCTGGACGTCATGATCTTGAGGTCATAGCCGCCCGAGAGAATACCCGGCTGGCCGGTGATGATGACCACGGCGCGGTCCTTTTCGGCCTGATCCAGCGCGGCGTTGAACGCGGCAATCACGTCATCGCTGATGGCGTTGACCTTGCCGTTGCTCAGGGTCAGCGTGGCGACGCCGTCATCCAGTTGATAGGCGACCAAATCACTCATGGGGGCGAGTCCTTTTTGTTTTGAATTGGCGCAGACGTTACCCACCCGCAAGGGCAAGGTAAAGCGTAAAGGATGACCGACAAGTCAGGGTTTCGGGCCGCGCACAGGGCAGTAAAGATCGCGGCCCGAGGGGGGAGATTGAAGCGTTTACTCCTCGACGTCGTTGAGTTCGCAGTAGTCGTCCCAGTCCATGTCCAGCGCTTCGGCAGCTTCCTTGTGGGCAGCCAGGCGCATTTCCTTGAGTTGCTCAGGGGTTTCGGCAATGAATTGCAGTGCAAGATCCCAGGTGGGGATGCCCAGATCTTCGGCTTCGTCTTCGAAAGCCCAGAGGATCTGCTGCTGTTGCTCCGTGGGGCTCAGTTGCTGGATTTCAGCCTGAAGGGTCGGGTTAGTCACGATGTACTTCGCCAGGGCAGCTTCGGTCCAGTCATTTGCGTTCATGCGAGGGTTATCTCCTGTGGTTCGAGCTGACGTTCTTCTTGTAACGATACTGACGTACGAACCGATTGTGCGTGAAGTAGCCGACGCACGCCAGCCGAAGCGAATCCGTCGGTCGGCGGCTGGGCTCCGGCCTGTTGGCGCGGGCGATCACGAGGGCCCCATCGCGGGCAAGCGCGCTCCTACGGGATCGAGGTAAACCACAGGTAGCAGTCCGGCTTGCCGGCGTCAGCGATCTTGAAGACGTCCCCGCCGGCAAGCCGGGCTGCTACGGGGCGGTGGGGTGCTTTAGATTTTGATCTGGCTTTTGATCTTCATGCGCGATGGTGCAGACACCGCCGAACGCGACGTCAAGGCGCCAGGCCGAGCGCAGGTGTCGTGGAGGGGGATGAGCGGCAGGGATGCCGCGAAAGCCGTGCGGGCCATGGATGGCCCATCATGGCGTGCCCCCGGAACGGCGCCGGAGTCGAGGGAAGTCCGAAGGACCCCAGCCTGTCGCAATGGCTTTGCCTACTTTCCCCGTAAGGAAAGTAGGTCGCCCGTAAGGGGCGAAACCCTAAGCTAAAACCACCGCGAAAACGGATATACACACAGTAACCGCGTCAACCGGCGACGCGGAGCGTCAAGAGCGCCGTTCCCACGCAGAGCGTGGGAACGATCAACGATCAGGCGATCAGAGTCGATCAACCAATCGCCATCGGCTTCTTCACATTACGGTGCGCATTACTGCCCAGCAGCGGATGCGGACCATGATCCCCATAAACCCCCACCGGCTCCGGGAACGTGCGCAACAGCGTGATGTACAACAGCGCCGCCAGCCCCAGCGTGATCGGCAGGCTGATGTCGATCCCGCCCGCCAGATTCCCCAGCGGCCCCACGAACTGTCCCGGCAGATTGACAAAGCACAGGCCGATCGCCGCACTCGGAATCCACGCCCCCAGGCCGCGCCAGTTCCAGCCGTGCTCGAACCAGTAATGGCCGCCGCTCTGGCCACGGGTGAACACCTGCAGATCCGCCGGATGATAGAAGCCGCGACGAATGATCAGCCCCAGCACCATGATCACGATCCAGGGCGAAGTGCAGGTCACGATCAACACTGCAAAGGTCGAAACACTCTGCACCAGGTTAAAGGCGAAACGGCCGATGAAGATGAAGGCAATGGCCGCAATCCCGATCAGAATCGTCGCCTGAGCACGGTTGAGCAGGCGCGGGAACATGCTCGACATGTCCAGCCCTGTGCCATACAGCGAAGTGGTCCCGGTCGACATGCCGCCGATGATCGCGATCAGGCACACCGGCAGGAAGAACCAGCTCGGCGACACCGCCAGCAGGCCGCCCACGTAGTTGTTGTCGGTGATGTACTGCGGCGCCTGGGTGGCGACGATGGTGGCGGTGCACAGACCGAACAGAAACGGAATCAGCGTGCAGACCTGCGCCAGGAACACCGACGCCATGATGCGTTTTTTCGACGTGTGACGCGGGATATAGCGCGACCAGTCGCCCAGGAATGCACCGAACGAAACCGGGTTGCTCATGGCCAGCAAGGCTGCGCCGATGAACGCCGCCCAGAAACCTTCCGAACCCTGGTTCACGGTGCCGGCGAAGCCCGCATCGAAACTGCCGCCGAAGGCAAAGATGCCCAGCAGGAACAGCAGGCTGGATGCAAACACCGCGATCTTGTTGACCCACAGCATGAAGCGGAAACCGTAGATGCATACCACCAGCACCAGCACCGCGAACACGCCGTAGGCGACGGCCAGTGTCAGGTCGTTTTCAGGCATGCCGATCATGCGCTTGGCGCCGCCGATCAGGGCATCGCCCGAACTCCAGACCGACAGCGAGAAGAACGCCACGGCCGTGAGCAAGGACAGGAACGAGCCGACAATTCGCCCGTGGACACCGAAATGCGCGCCAGACGATACCGCATTGTTGGTGCCGTTGAGCGCGCCGAACAGCCCCATCGGCGCGAGGATGATCGAGCCCAGCACGATGCCCAGGATGATCGACCAGACACCCGCCTGGAATGACAGCCCGAACAGCACCGGGAAGCTCCCCAGTACCGCAGTGGCAAAGGTGTTGGCGCCGCCGAACGTCAGGCGAAACAGATCGATGGGCCTGGCATCGCGCTGATCGTCCGGTATCTGTTCGACACCAAAAGTTTCGATAGTGGTAGTGGCTTGTGACATGACGTTTTCCTGCGCGCAGTCGTGTTGTTATGAGGCCGGATCGGGTCCGGCGCTGGCTTGGCAGTGATTGCTTCTAGAACTTGATGCTTATTGTATGAGTGGGTCCGGCGGCGGCCTCTGTGGGGGCGCTCGCGGATGTCGGAATCAGGCCTTGGGCTGCTCCGACAGATGTTCGTGACAGGCCAGCCAGCGCTGTCCGTCGAAGCGGAACACGATGGTTTCGCGCTCCAGAAAGTGGCTTTCTTCGCTGCCGAACCGCACGTGGGTCGCGACGTCGTGCATGAAGATCGCCACCTCGCCCTGCATCTGGATATGCACGTTGCTCGACCGGCAGCCGAGCACGGCAAAACCGTCCGCTTGCCAGCCGTTCCATACGTCGCGGTAGGCGGCGCGGGACAGCAGCGGGGCAGGGAGGGTGTAGAACAGGAACGTGGCGTCTTCGCTGAAGGCCGCGAAGTAGGCGTCTGTGTCATTGCCGGCGAAGGCTGCAATCAGGTCGTCGGCAGCGTGCTGGACGTGTTCTTTGAGGTGCGCAGTGGAGGTCATGGCCGTCTCGTTATTGTGATACTGGCGATGGGGCATGACTTTAAGCAGCTCTTACATCCGGTAACATCGGCGCCGATAAATACTTACTTCAGAAATTTCGGAAGTATCGCCAGCCCGCGGCCTGGTTCGCACCAGATTTATAGAGTGCGCCTTTCACAGGTCGAGCTGCAAAAACATGCCGCAAGCGTCGCGAGCACGATATCAAACCGTTTCATCCAGACTCTCCCTGAATGGCGCAGGGCTACCATTCAAGTAAAGGACTGTCAGCGTGACGGTCTGCTCAATGGGCTTCGTGGCTGGCCTTCTGCACACGGGCCAATGCCAGCGCCACGAACATGTCGGCATCGCCCTGCAACACTCGCAAGTGATCCTCGACATGGTCGATGTCGTGGCGCTGCTCCTGGGTGTCGACCAACCGTGTGACTTCACACAAGGCATTGGCCGTGACCCACAGGCTCTGACGCAACTGGCCGATGATCCTGACCACGCTTTCCGCGCTGGTGCAGTCCTGGTCGGCAAAGCCCGACTGGCTGGCAATCAGTGAAGGAAACACCGGTACTTCTATCCGGTTGCCGGACTCGATACCGGTGACCACCCGGCTGATATCCACACCTGCCGCTGCAATGCGAAAAAGATAGTCGGCCCGTGGCAGGCGCTGCCCGCTTTCATAGTGGCCCTGGGCGTTGGCTTCAACGCCACCGATCGCGCCCAAGGCACTCTGGGTCAGTTTCAAGCGTTTTCTTTCTTGTCTCAGACGTTTGCCGATACCGTTCATCAACCTACTCCTGCGAAATTCGCGCCCCGATTTTCATACGGATGAGGCGCGCAATGGGGGCTGGAATACGGGCTGGGTGATCCAGGGAAGAACTAGCCTCGTACTAAGTAGTGACGCCAGAATGTTGCGGGCGCCGAATAGACAGTAGCTGCTCGATCGAGGGGAGAGGCAGGTTTCCGATGGTCTGCGGCAGCAGCATGGCTCAATGGGGTGAATCATTTTTGAAACACATGCTTTCGAGTGACTAATTCATCCATTTGGGTGTATTTCGTGCTGCTCATTTGCAAGTAACCAGACGCCGGCAACTCCCCCGGACGCATCTGTTGTTTCAAGCTGACCGATACGACCAATGGTCAGTGAAGAGAAACCGAGAACACACTAAGCTGCGGCATCGCAGCACAGGCTTCTGGACTGGATTTTCTCGGTAACTGACGTGGGTTTTGGAGTATCCTTGCCCGGCTTTTACTGACTGCCGTTGATTCTGATCTCTGGAAGGATGCTCCAATAATGTTCAAAGGGTTGGCAAATACAGCAGTCGGACTGGCTGTGCTCGTTGCCTTGGCTCTGGTAGTAGAGCATTTCAGCCACGATGCGCAGCCGCAGAGTAGAGGCAATTCGATTCCCGGTTACGATTACATTCAGGGCCGGACTCTGGCCGAGATTCCATTGGTTGAAATGGCACGCCGTGAAAATGAGCCTGTACTGGCGTACGTTACTCGTGTCACGCAAATGGTTCACAAAGCTACTTACCACTGTTTACCTGACCAGAATTCCGTTTCCTGGATAGAAACCGCTGTCAACTATGCGGCCTACAAGGCAGGGCATGACGCCAACTACGACCTGGGTCTTTATAACTTCAGGACCCTGCGATGCGGGTATTGCAGCGAGCGCGCGGCAGCCGTCACGCGGATACTGCGACGCAGCGATCTGGACGCGATTACCTATGGCCTGGGCGGGCACGTGGTTTCCAAAGTGATGATCGATGGCACTGCCTACTTCACAGACCCGGACTACGGCGTCGGCCCTTATCCCGCCAATCTGGATTTTGCCGGCATTGAAGAGCTCTACACCCACAGCGTCATTCCGCAGAACGCGAACATGATTGCCGCGATCGTCACCGACCCTACCGGTTCGGGGCCTTATTTTTCAGAGGAATACCTGACCAGCTTGAGGGACCTGCGCCGCAAACTGCATTTTGTCGCCAACGCCGCAGCCAGCGGCTTGTTGGTCTTCAGCCTGGTAGCAGCCTGTTTCTTCCGCCCTCGGTGGAGCATGTTGGCCGGCAAACCCCTGGCCGCAGAATAGCCTTTTCATCGCGCCTCCCTCCTCGAAAATGCCCGGGCTTTACCGGGCATTTTTTTGCCTGCAAGAAAGGTTCGTCCCCTACGTCGGATCGGGTGTGTGTCCAGTATGTATCAGCCTTGTCACAGTGGATTTGCAAAGACTACTATGGCCCGCTTTTTTCATCCGATTAATGATCAATAAGTTCGTTTGAGTCCGGCGATGCTGTTGCCGGTGGCCTGAGTGGGCCACCGACGTTCGCATGCACGGGTTCGAAAGGCAGTCGTCAGGGCGTAACGGGTTCATGGAATACAAGGAAATAAAGGCCTCCAAGGTTGGCACTGCTTCTGGATACCGTCCGGACATCGATGGAATGAGGGCACTGGCCATCCTGGCCGTGGTGATCTTTCATGCTTTTCCGACTGCCTTGCGTGGCGGGTTTGTCGGCGTCGATATCTTCTTCGTGATTTCCGGTTATCTGATTTCCGGGATCATCTTCAAAGGGCTGGATGCCGGCAACTTCAGCTTCGGGCGGTTTTATGCACATCGCGTCAAACGTATCTTTCCAGCATTGATGGTGGTACTGCCCTGTGTGTTTGCGCTGGGCTGGTTCCTGTTGTTGCCGGATGAATTCAGTCAGTTGGGCAAGCACATTGCGTCCAGCGTTGCCTACGTCCAGAACTTCTCGTTGTCGGGCGAGGCCGGTTATTTCGATACGGCTTCGGATCTCAAACCCCTGACCCATATGTGGTCGCTAGCGGTCGAAGAACAGTTTTATCTGTTGTTTCCCCTGATCATGTTCTGCGCCTACCGCATGGGCTTCAACTTGTTGTCGCTGGTTGTGCTGGGTGCGGGCATCTCTTTTTATCTGAACATTCGCGGCGTCAGACTCAGCCCGGCCACGGCCTACTACTTGCCCCAGATCAGGTTCTGGGAGTTGATGGCCGGTTCAGTACTTGCCTGGATCGACCTGTATAAAAAAGAAGTCGTGTTGGGTCTTTTGAGCAAACTTGCCTTCAACCCGCTGTTCTTCACCCGACCGCCAAACCCGATGCACCAGCGCCAGGTGCTCTGCAACCTGATCTCTCTGGCAGGTCTTGGGCTGATCGGAGTATCGCTGCTGGTCATCGAACAGGGCTATTCGTTCCCCGGCTGGTGGGGCATCGGCCCGGTGGGCGGGGCGTTCCTGATCATCTTCAGTGGGCCGGACGCGTGGGTTAACCGCAGGCTGCTGTCGAACCGGTTTGCCGTGTTCATCGGCCTGATCAGCTATCCGCTGTATCTCTGGCATTGGCCGTTGCTGTCCTTCGCCCATATTGTCGCCTCGGGCGTACCGTCCGAACTGGTCCGCAGCGGTATTGTGCTGTTGAGCCTGGTATTGGCCTGGTTGACCTATCGGTTGATCGAGCGCCCGGTACGTTCGGGGCAAAACGGTCGCTTCACGGTGATGGCCCTGGTTTCACTGTCAGTCATCATTGGCGCGATTGGCGTTTACACGTGGAAGAGCGCGGGCTTTCCGGCGCGGCTTGAGCCTTTCATGAAGGTGTCAAAAGCTGCCGGAGAGTGGGATTACCCTGGTCGTCTGAAGTGGACCAATTTCAACAACATGAGGTATCTACTGCAGCCGTCCGGTAACGAGGCAACCACGCTGTATATGGGGGACTCGAATATCGAACAGTACTATCCACGGGTTGAACGGCTGATCAAGTCTTCTCCGGAGTTGACCAACTCCGCCATCTTCAAGACCGGTGGAGGCTGCACGCTGATCCCAGGGCTCAAATATGATGAACGGCATGCCTTCTGCAACGACGTGATGCGTGATGCCCTTGAGCTGGTTAAGACAAAGCCGGAAATCCAGCGCGTCGTCATTGGTGCGCAGTGGAGTGGCTTCATGTCGTCTATCTTCAAATCGGCCATGACGCCCCAGGCCGGTGAAGAGGCTTACGCCGAAGTGCTGAATAGCCTGTCCGGCATGATTCGGGATTTCGTGCGCCAGGGTAAAACAGTCTATCTGGTCACCGGGATTCCAATCGGCAGCGAGCTGGACCCTAAGTACATCGCCCAGCGTGATCTAAAGTCGTTCCCGCAGATTTTCAAGATGCGCACCGGCGGCCTGAGTGTGTCGGGACTTGAAAAGCTGTACGGCAGGTACCGCAGGGATCTGATCAAGACCGGCAAGGAAGCCGGCGCCACTGTCATCGACCCGGTCGATTACCTGTGCACCGATCGTTGCGAGTCCCTGGATGACGAGGGAAGTCCCAAGTTCAAGGATTGGACGCATCTGCGCCCTGCGTACGTTCGAGAGCACGTCGACTTCCTGGACAAGACCATCCTGCGCTGAGCAGACGCAGCAATCATCGGTTTGACGCTGCAGTCAAACCGATGGCTCTCCAAAAAGCCCGACACACCTTGATGTTCGGTTTTTTTTCTTTCCAGCCCCCAAACGAAAAACCCCTGGATTCTCGAGGAATCTCAGGGGTTTCGTTTACATCGAATTTGGCGGTGAAGGAGAGATTCGAACTCTCGATACAGTTTCCTGTATACACACTTTCCAGGCGTGCTCCTTAAGCCACTCGGACACTTCACCGTATCTCGCTAGACGTTCAGTCTGTCGAGGCGCGCTAATGTAGTCGAAAGCTTTGCCGAACGCAAAACTTTTTTTCAGAATTTTCATGCGGTTAAGCAAAAACACCACGCCCGGGCCTCTTTTGCGAGGTCCTGGGCGTGGCGGGGTGGGGACGAGCGTCTGGATCAGGCGCCGAAGCCGCCGTCGATGGTCAGGCTGGCGCCGGTGACGTAGCCGGCTTCCGGGCCGGCGAGGTAGGCGACCATGGCGGCGATTTCTTCGGACTTGCCGTAGCGCGGCACGGCCATCAGGCCGATGAGCGATTCGGCGAAGTCGCCGTCGGCCGGGTTCATGTCGGTGTCCACCGGGCCGGGCTGCACGTTGTTGATGGTGATCCCCCGTGGGCCCAGGTCGCGGGCCAGGCCTTTGGTCAGGCCCACCAGTGCCGACTTGCTCATGGCGTACACGCCGCCACCGGCGAAGGGCATGCGGTCGGCGTTGGTGCTGCCGATGTTGATGATGCGACCGCCTTCCTTCATATGACGGGCCGCTTCCTGGCTGGCGATGAACACGCTGCGTACGTTGATGGCCAGGGTGCGGTCGAAGTCTTCCAGGCTGAACTCTTCCAGCGGGGCGATGGCCAGCACGCCTGCGTTGTTGACGAGGATGTCGATGCCGCCGAAGGTTTCAACGGTTTTGCTGACGGCGGCGCGAATGGCCTGTTCGCTGGCGCTGTCCGCCTTGATGGCCAGTGCCTTGGCGCCGGTTGCGGTGATGCTGTCTTGCAGGGCGCGGGCTTTGTCGTCGGAGCTTACGTAGGTGAAGGCGACGGCTGCGCCTTGTTCGGCCAAGCGTTTGACGATAGCGGCGCCGATGCCGCGGGAGCCGCCTTGAACCAGTGCTACTTTGCCAGTGAGGTTGGTTGGGTGAGTCATGTCGATCTCCTGTAACCATTTGAGCAGTGAGTGGATGGGTTCAGTATCGGTATTTGATTACGTTACCGGTAGCCAGTAATCGTGATGTTCTGTTTAAACCAGAAGTTTAGAATTGATCTGCAAGGCGGCAATAAGGCTGTTGCAGCGTAGTACGCAACGGCAGAATCTGATGCCCCCTGGCAATGTTTTCCCTCTGATGGAGCCCCTATGCAGATTCATCCCAAGGCCGCGCTGGTCATCATTGACATGCAGCAAGGCATCAACCACCCCAGACTTGGGCGGCGCAACAACCCCGACGCCGAGCAACAGATGCTTGCGTTACTGGCGGCATGGCGCCATACCGGGCGCACGGTGATTCATGTGCGGCACTTCTCGCGGTCAGAAGATTCGGTGTTCTGGCCCAAGCAGTCGGGGGTTGAGTTCCAACCCCAATTCCTGCCGTGGGACGGGGAAGGGGAGTTGCACAAGCAGGTGCCGGACGCGTTCTGTCATTCGGCGCTGGAAGGCTGGTTGCGGGCGGACGGGATCAATCAGGTGGTGATTGTCGGCGTGATTACCAACAACTCGGTGGAATCGACGGTCCGAACCGGGGGCAACCTGGGGTTCGAGGTGATCGTGCCCCATGACGCGTGCTACACCTTTGACGGCGCGGATTTCTTTGGCCATGCGCGCAGTGCCGAGGAGATTCACGGGATGTCGCTGGCCAATCTGCATGGCGAGTATGCGCAGGTGGTGGCGACGCAGGAGATTTTGCAAAACCTTGCCAGCTAACCTGATTCGTAGCAGCACGGCTTGCCGGCGGGGGCGGTGTGTCAGTAACAGATGTACACCCTGACACACCGCTCCCGCCGGCAAGCCGTGCTGCTACGAAAGCGAGCCGGCAAGCCGTGCTGCTACGAAAGCGGGATGGCCTTACAACCTGAACCGCGCCATCTGCGCGGCCAGGTGCGCGGCCTGTTCCGACAGGCGCTGGCAGTCCTCGCGGCAGGCCTTCACATCGCTTACGGTGGACTGCGCCAGGTCCGCGATGCCCTGCACGTTACGGTTGATTTCCTCGGTCACCGTGCTCTGTTCTTCCGTGGCCGCCGCGACCTGCTGGTTGCGGTCGGTGAGTTCTTCCACGTGGCCTGCGATGGCGTCCAGGGAGTTGCCGGTGCGCCGGCTGGCTTCGACGCCAGTGCCGGTGGCGGCCTGGCCCGAGCGCATGGAACTCACGGCCTGGTCGGCACCGCTCTTGAGTTCGCCCATCATCTGCTGGATTTCTGCCGTCGCGCTTTGGGTACGTCCCGCCAGCGTACGGACTTCGTCGGCGACCACCGCAAAACCACGGCCCATTTCGCCGGCGCGGGCGGCTTCAATGGCGGCGTTCAATGCCAGCAGGTTGGTCTGCTCGGAGATGCTGCGGATGGTGCTGAGCACCTGGTCGATGGTGGAAATCTGCAGCGCCAGATTCTCCACCGCGCCTGCGGCCGTGCCGACGCCGTCGGACATGCTCTGGATGTGGCTAATGGACTCACCCACGACCTTCTTCGCCGACGTCGCTTCGTTATGGGTGTTGCGCGACACGTCGGCGGCAGCGCCGGCGTTACGGGCGATTTCCTGCACGGTCAGGCCCATTTCGTGAACGGCCGTGGCGACCATGTCGGTCATCTGTTGTTGCTTGAGCGCACGGGTGGAGGTGCTGTCGACCACATGAGCCACATCCACCACGCTGTGGCGTAACTGCTCGCTGGTTTGCAACACGTCGCCGATCAACTGGCGCAGGCTTTCGATGAAGCGGTTGAAGCCGCGAGCCAGGTCGCCCAGCTCATTGGCGCGGCTGTCGTCCAGGCGACGGGTCAGGTCGCCCTGGCCGCTGCCGATGTCCACCAGCGCTGTGGTCACTTGCTGGATCGGCCGCACGATGCCGCGCGCGATCCACGCCACAAAACCTAGGAAGCACAGTACCACCGCCAGGCTGATCGCCGAAATGGTGGTCAGCGCTTCCTTCGCCGGCCCATAGACCTCGGCCAGTGGCACCTCGCTGACCAGCGTCCAGCCCAGGGAGGCAACGGGTTTGGCGACTGCCACATAGGGCTGGCCATTGCGCTCGAATTCCAGCGCCTGGCCGTTGCCGCTCTGGTTGAGCAGGGCGCCTGCCGCGCCGCTGCCTACCAGTTGGGTCAGGGATGCGCGGTCATTCAGGTCGGCGTCGGGATGCACCTTGATCTTGCCGTCGGGACTGACCAGATACACCTGGCCGGCCTTGCCGAAATGAAAGTCACGCACCATCTGCGACAGCGCGCTCATGCTGAACCCCAGGCCCGCCACCCCGACCACCTGGCCGTTGTGTTCGATGCGCTGGTTGATGAACAGCGTCGGCACCTTGGTGGTGGCGTCGATATCGATGTCCAGCGAACGCTGTTTGTTGCTGTCCAGGAATCCGTAGAACCAGTTGTTCTCCGCAGGGCCGCGCACCAGCGTGCGGTCGGCGCCTTTACTGGTGATGTACAAGCCGCTGTCCTTGGCAACGATAAAGGTGGTCAAGGCGTTGTGCTGATCCTTGATCCTGGCCAGGTAGCGAATGAAGCCCGGTTGCTGCGTGGCGTCTTCGCCACCTGCCAGCCATTCGGACACCAGGGTGTTGTCGGCGATGTCGCTGGCGGCGGTGAGCGGTGCGGCGAGCAGGCGTTCCAGGTCGTTGCGGATCGCTTCGACGCTGGCGGGCATCGCTTGCTGGAGCAGGTAACGATCAGTGAGTTTGTTCAGGGCAAAGGCGTAGATCGCGATGACGATCAGGCTGCTGATGACCAGGGCCGCACCCATGCTCAGGGTCAATTGCCACTGAATACTCTTGCGCCAGACAGGCATAGAAAACTCCGGATAAACGAGCGCACAACCACGATGGAACAGTGCGAGTGGCTCGGCCGGAGCAATAAGCAGGCCAGCAACCTGATCGGGTGGTCAGGTTGATGGTCGTTTACAGGCCTTAAAGTGCTGTAAATCAAGGGCTTGAGCCGTTCGGCAGATTTTTCGCGAGTTGCTCAGGGATTGGGTTGTGTACAAAAATTGAGTATTTTTGGAACAAAATCATGACGGGCGCTCATGGGGCCTGCGCGATTCACGTGCAGAACACCCCCAACGCTGCCATTCGCCTGACGCGCAATTTCCACGGCATCGTCAAAAACCCTTCGTCGTATCGTCATCTACCGCCAACAAAACGGTCATTTGCGCTTGATATAAGCCTCTGCAACCAAAAGAACCTACAAGTCCTGCAGAGTCCGTCATGGAAGTGAGCGCATGAGAATACTGGTCACCGGCGCCGCAGGTTTCATCGGCTTCCACACGGCCAGGCGTTTGTGCCGTGACGGTCATCAGGTAGTGGGGCTCGACAACCTCAACGGCTACTACAGCGTCGAGCTCAAACAGGCGCGCCTGGCGCAACTGGCTACCCTCGGTAACTTCGAGTTTCACCGGCTGGATCTGGCGGACAAACAGGCGCTGCTGGATCTGTTCGCCGAGCAGCGTTTCGACCAGGTCATTCATCTGGCGGCCCAGGCAGGGGTGCGGTATTCCATCGACAGCCCGGACACCTACGCGCAAAGCAATCTGGTGGGGTTTCTCAACGTGCTGGAAGCCTGTCGGGCCTACAAACCGGCCCATCTTATCTACGCCTCGAGCAGCTCGGTGTACGGCCTGAATCACAAGTTGCCCTACGCCACCAGCGATGCGGTGGAACAGCCGATTTCCTTCTATGCCGCGACCAAGCGCGCCAATGAGTTGATGGCACATTCCTACGCCCACCTCTACGGCATTCCTACGACCGGCCTGCGCTTTTTTACCGTTTACGGGCCCTGGGGCCGGCCGGACATGGCGTTGTTCAAGTTCACCGATGCGATCCTCAAGGGGCAGCCCATCGATGTGTACAACGACGGCGCAATGTCCCGGGATTTCACCTACATCGACGACATTGTCGAAGCGCTGGTGCGCCTGATTCCGTTGCCGCCCGAGCCCGAGACCGGCGCGCCGAACAAGGTCTACAACATCGGCTTCGGCTCCCCGGTGAAGCTGCTGGATTTCATCGAGTGCCTCGAAGACGCGCTGAACATCCGCGCCATCAAGCATTTCATGCCGCTGCAGTCCGGCGATGTTCTCAATACCTGGGCAGACACTCGCGAGCTGGAAGCGCGGGTAGGTTTCCGGCCGCAGGTCACGGTGTCGACCGGTGTGCCGTCGTTTGTCGATTGGTACTGCAGTTATTACCGGGTTTAACCGCTCCCTCTTTTGTCTTTTGCAAGGAATGTCATGCAAGAACGCCCCTATGTGTCGGTTCTGATCCCCGCCAAGAACGAAGCAGGCAACATCATTCCACTGCTCGAAGAAGTGCGCGCCGCGTTCGCAGGCCAGGCGTTCGAAGTGATAGTCGTCGACGACGGCAGCACCGACGCCACCGCTGCCCAACTGCGCAGCCTGCAGGAAGGCGGCTACGGCCAGTTGCGCGTGCTCAGCCATGCTCGTTCGCTGGGCCAGAGTACCTCGGTGTATCACGCTGCCGAAGCGGCACGCGGGCACTGGCTGGCGACGCTCGATGGCGACGGGCAGAACGATCCGGCGGACCTGCCGCGGATGCTCGATCTGGTGCGCGGCTCCGAAGGCAAGGCCGACGGCGTGAAGCTGGTGGCCGGGCACCGGGTCAATCGCCAGGACACCGCCAGCAAGCGCTGGGCCTCGCGCTTCGCCAACAAGTTGCGCAGCAGCCTGCTCAAGGACCAGACCCCGGACACCGGCTGTGGCATCAAGCTGATCGAGCGCGAGGCATTTCTGCGCCTGCCGTATTTCGACCACATGCACCGTTTCATTCCGGCGCTGATCCGCCGCCACAACGGCCGGATGCTGGTGCACCCGGTCAATCACCGCGAGCGTGGGGCAGGGGTGTCCAACTACGGCAACCTGGACCGTGCGCTGGTGGGCATCCTCGATCTGTTCGGCGTGTGGTGGCTGATCCGCCGCACCCGGCTTGACGTCACGGCACGGGAAAGCGAGGTCTGACATGGGCACAGAATCGTTATGGCTGGCGGTGGGGTTCATCGGCCAGTTAGCGTTCACCGGGCGTTTCGTCCTGCAGTGGCTGTACAGCGAGTACAAGAAACGCAGCGTGATTCCGGTGGGCTTCTGGTATCTGAGCATCATCGGCAGCGCGCTGCTGCTGGCCTATGCCATTTACCGACAGGACCCGGTCTTCATCGTCGGCCAGTCCTTCGGGTTCATCGTGTACCTGCGCAACCTGCAGTTGATCGCCAAATTCAAAGAACAGCCAGGCGGCGCCGAACAGAAGGATTGAAGCAGTGCGGATTCGATTGGCTAGCCCGCGGTTGGAGTTGTGGTTTTTTGTCCTGTTGTCGGTATTGCTGTTGGGTGCGGGGCTGGGGTGGCGTCAGCCGCTGAACGTCGATGAAGAACGCTTTCTGGGCGTCGCTCTGGAGATGCTACAGAACGGTTCCTGGTTCATCCCCCATCGCGCAGGGGAAATCTACGCGGACAAACCGCCGCTGTTCATGTGGACGGTGGCGTTGTTCGTGCAACTCACGCATCTGCCGAAAGTGGCGCTGTACCTGCCCGCGCTCATCGCAGGTGCGGTGACTACCGGCTGCCTGTATGACCTGGGTCGGCGCCTGTGGGGGCGGCGGGTCGGGGTGATTGCCGCACTGTTGTTCCTGTGCACCTATCAGAGCTACAGCATCCTGCAGACCGGGCAGATCGACGGCTTCCTGGCCCTGTGGACGATCCTGGGCATCTATGGCCTGTGCCGGCACTTGCTGCTCGGCCCCGACTGGCGCTGGTATTACATCGCCTGCGCGGCCATGGGCTTTGGCATCATCAGCAAGGGCGTGGGGTTTCTGCCGGTGCTGATGCTGATTCCTTACGCATACGCCGTGCGCAAGGGCTGGAAGGGTGTGGTGGCGATGCCGTCCGGCAGCGCAAAGAAATGGTGGCTGGGCTTGCTGGTGGCCCTGGCGGCCATCGCGGTGTGGCTGGTGCCGTTGCTGGTGATCGTCGCCCAGGGCAGCGCCGACAGCGTGGCCTATGCCCAGGAAATCCTCTTCAAACAGACGGCGAGCCGCTACGCCAACGCCTGGGATCATCGCGAGCCGTTCTGGTACTTCTTCGTGCAGGTCATTCCCAAGTACTGGATTCCGATCCTGTTCATGCTGCCGTGGTTGGTGCCCGCGTGGCGCAAGCAGCTGATGCGCCACGACGGTCGGGTGCTGGTATTGCTGGGCTGGGTGCTGCTGGTGTTGGTGTTTTTCAGCATCAGCACCGGCAAGCGCAAGTTGTATATCTTCCCGGCGGTGCCGGCGCTGGTGCTGGTCAGCGCGCCGCTGATTCCGTGGCTGCTGCGACGCTGGTTCGGCAAGCGGCCCAAAGGCCGGACGGTGTTCGTGGGGCTCACGGTACTGTGGCTGTGCGCCTGGTTCGTGCGCGGTTTTGTCGAGCCTCGTCATGAGGGCATCAACCCCCATGAAACCATGATGCGCGACGTGGCCGTGCTGACGCAGAACGCCGAAATCGTGCTGGTGGACTGGCGCGAGGGCCACTGGGTTTTCGCTCAGCAGCCATTGGTGCATTTCGGTTTCAAGGACACGCAACCGCTGGAGCATTCGGTGATGTGGCTGCGCGGCCATCCGAACGCCTATGCGCTGGTGCCTGCCCAGGACATGGCGCGTTGTTACGATCCGCAGAAGGCCCGCAGCGTGGGCGATACTTCCCGTGCCGAATGGTTTCTGGTGGGGGCCGGCGCCGACAACGGCAAGTGCCAGGCTACGTTGCCAGACAAGTCCTACAGCTTCGCCTGGCAACAGCCTCTGTAAGGTGCCTCAGGCGTGCTGCACACCGGCACGCTTGAGCAGCTTCTTGCAGCGCTCGGACAGGTGTACCACGCGCAGGTGTTTGCCGGCTTTCTCGTAGCGTTCACGCAGGGTCATCAGCGCGGCAATCGCCGAGTAGTCGACGAAGCGCAGGTGGCGGCAGTCCAGCGTCGCAATGGCGGGGTCCTGCGCCGGGTCGAACTGGTTGAGAAAGGTCGTGGTCGAGGCGAAAAACAGCGTGCCGTGCAGGTGGTACAG
This sequence comes from Pseudomonas sp. NPDC090201, assembly GCF_044746825.1. Lineage (NCBI taxonomy): Bacteria > Pseudomonadati > Pseudomonadota > Gammaproteobacteria > Pseudomonadales > Pseudomonadaceae > Pseudomonas > Pseudomonas sp. NPDC090201. Next base: position 209,588 of record NZ_JBIVCX010000001.1, on the reverse strand, counting down.
CTTGCTGCCATCGGCCTCGATGTGGCTGTCGGCATAAAGCTCGCGCGCCTGTTGCCAGGCGAAGTTGAGCGCCGCGATCAGGATGCCGAACATCACGGCGGTGGCCAGGTCCGTCAGCACGGTGACGATGGTCACCGCGATGATCGCCAGCACGTCGTTGAGCGGCACCTTGCGCAGCACTCGCAACGAGGCCCAGGCGAAGGTCTGCTGCGACACCACGAACATCACGCCCACCAGCGCGGCCAGCGGGATGCGCTCGATCAGCGGCGAGAGAAACAGCACGAACATCAGGATCATCACCCCGGCCACGATCCCCGACAGCCGACCCCGGCCGCCGGAGCTGAGGTTGATAACGGTCTGGCCGATCATCGCGCAGCCACCCATGCCGCCGCACAGGCCCGATGCGATATTGGCCGCGCCCAGGGCCACGCATTCCCGGTCGGGATAGCCGCGGCTTTCGGTGATTTCGTCGGTGAGGTTGAGGGTCAGCAGGGTTTCCAGAAGTCCCACCAGCGCCATCAGGATCGCGTAGGGCGCGATGATGCGCAGGGTTTCAAGGTTCCACGGCACCTGCGGCAGCGCCAGGCTCGGCAAGCCACCGGCAATATGGGCCATGTCGCCCAGGGTGCGGGTGGGCAGCGCGAAGAAGTACACCAGAAGACCAACACCGAGAATGGCCACCAGCGCAGGAGGCACCGCGCGGGTCAGGCGTGGCAACAGATACACCACGGCCATGGTCAGCGCCACAAGCCCCAGCATCAGGTACAACGGCGTGCCGCTGAGCCATGAGTCGCCGTTCTTGAAGTGTTCGAGCTGGGCCATGGCAATCACAATCGCCAGGCCGTTGACGAAGCCGAGCATCACCGGATACGGCACCATCCGCACCAGCTTGCCCAAGCGCAGCACGCCAAAGGCAATCATCACCAGCCCGCCCAGCAGCACCGTTGCCAGCAGATACTCCACGCCGTGTTGCACCACCAGCGCGACGATCACCACCGCCATGGAGCCCGCCGCCCCCGACACCATCCCCGGCCGCCCGCCGAACAAGGCAGTGAGCGTGCAGATAATGAACGCGCCATACAGCCCCATCAACGGATTGAGATGCGCCACCAGCGCAAACGCGATGCACTCGGGCACCAGGGCAAAAGAAGTGGTCAGGCCGGCAAGCACATCGGCGCGTAGACGAGCGGGTTTCATGAAGTTCCTGAATGTGAAGCGACAAAGGCGCGGATGTTACGGAATGTGAGCCACCTTTTGTAGCAGCACGGCTGGGCGGCGGGGGCGATCTTGAGGACGCCATCGCGGGATTGAGGTGACTACACCCGTAGCAGCACGGCTTGCCGGCGGGAGCGATCTTGAGGACGCCCCCGCCGGCAAGCCGTGCTGCTACGGGTCGGTGGTGTGCTTTAGATTTCGCTCTCGCTTTTGATCTTCATGCGCGGTGGTACAGGCGACACAGGGCGCGACGTCAAGGCGCCAGGCCGAGCGCAGGTGTCGTGGAGGGGGATGAGCGGCAGGGATGCCGCGAAAGCCGTGCGGGCCATGGATGGCCCATCATGGCGTGCCCCCGGAACGGCGCCGGAGTCGAGGGAAGTCCGAAGGACCCCAGCCTGTCGCAGGGCTTTTTTGGTTACTTTTTCAGCTCTTGGAAAAAGTGACCCGCCGTAAGGGCGGAAAGCGCAATCAGCACCACCCGAAGAAATGGATATACACACTACTCTCGAGTCACCCAGCGACGCGGAGCGTCGTTCAAGGCATTACCACGCGGAGCGTGGGAACGATCATCAGCGATCATCACCTTAAAGACGCAAATGAATTTATCTCAGTGTCCAGTCAACCGCGATTGTGTAACGATGTTTGGCTTAAACGCCCACCCCCCATCGCCAAGGACAGAACACGGATGCTCGCCGCCCTCAGACACTACCCCGCCTCGGTCCAGTTGCTACTGTCCTCGTCCCTGTTCCTGACGCTCGGGCGCGCGATCACCCTGCCGTACCTGGTGATCTACCTGTCATCGAACTTCACCCTCAGCATCAGCGACATCGGCATGATCGTCGGCAGCGCCCTGATCGTAGGTTCCTTGCTGAGCCTCTACGGCGGCTACCTCACCGACAAACTGTCGAGCTACAAGCTGATCCTGTGCTTCACCGGCTTCTTCTTCGTCGGCTTCGTCGGCATGTGCGTCACCGGCCAGCTGTGGCTGTTCTTCCTGTTCCTGGTCTCGTTCAACTTCGCCTATTCGGTGATCGACATCGTGGTCAAGGCGGCCTTCGGCAAGCTGCTGCCGGTGGAAGAGCAGAGCAAGGTGTTCTCGGTGCGCTACACCCTCATCAACATCGGCTATGCAGTCGGCCCGTTCATTGGCGCGGGGCTGGCCCACTGGAACATGAAGCTGCCCTTCGTGATGTCGGCGGTGCTGGGGCTGGGGTACTTTCTGGTCTATTCGATCTATGGCGATCGCAAGCTCAGCTCGGCCGATCCTGCCAACGCGCCGGTGTCGTTCCTGGCGGTCGGGCGGATCCTGCTCAAAGACTATCGCCTGGTCTGCTTCACCATTGGCGGTGTGCTCAGTGCCGTGGTGTTCGGTCAGTTCACTGCATACCTGTCGCAATTTCTGGTGACCACCCACACCGCCGAGTTCGCCTATCAGGTCATCAGCACCGTGGTGGCGGTCAATGCGGCGGTGGTGATCTGCCTGCAATACCTGGTCGGCAAGCACATCAGCCATCAGTACCTGAACCAGTGGCTGACCGCAGGTTTCAGTCTGTTCCTGATGGGGGTAGTGGGCTTTGCCATGTCCACCAGCGTGCTGCACTGGGGCATTGCGATTGCAATCTTCACCCTCGGCGAGATCATCGTGTTCCCCGCCGAATACATGTTCATCGACCGCATCGCCCCGACCCACCTGCGCGGCATGTACTACGGCGCGCAGAACCTGTCTAACCTCGGCGGTGCGCTGGGCCCGGTGCTGTGCGGTTTCGCGCTGGCGACGCAGCCACCGGCGTTCATGTTCTATATGCTGGCGGGCTTTATCGTGGGCGGCGGCTGCTTCTACCTGCTGGGCGCGTCCTATTCCAGGCGCCACGATCAACAAACCCGGTAACGTTTTGCGATGACGCACCTTTCACCTCTGGATGCCTGGCAGCAGGCGGTCGATACACAGGGTTTTCAGCCGGACGAGGCCCAGCGCAAGGCGGCGTTGCAACTGCAGGAATGCTGGAGCGCGGTGCGCGCCGGGCGCTCCCATGGCGTGCCCAAGGGCGTTTACCTGTGGGGGCCGGTGGGGCGGGGCAAGACCTGGCTCATGGATCGCTTCTTCGAGGGCCTGCAGATTCCGGCCCGGCGCCAGCATTTCCATCACTTCATGCGTTGGGTGCATCAGCGTCTGTTTCAATTGACGGGCGTTGCCAAGCCTCTTGAAGTACTGGCCCATGAGCTGGCCCAGGAAGTGCGGGTGCTGTGCTTCGACGAGCTGTTCGTCAATGACATCGGCGATGCGGTGATCCTCGGCGGCCTGTTGCGGGCCATGTTCGAGGAGGGCGTGGTGCTGGTCTGCACTTCCAATCAACTGCCCGAGCAGCTGTATGCCACCGGGCACAACCGCGAGCGATTCATTCCGGCGATCACCGCGATCAATCACTACATGAACGTGGTGTCGGTGGACGGCGGCGAAGACCATCGCCTGCATCCGGGCCAGGCCCAGCAGCGCTATTGGGTCACCCAGGAGAAAGGGCCGAGCGCGCTGGTCGAGGTGTTCGAGACATTGAGCAGTGGCGAGTCGGTTTCGATCCAGCCGGTGCCGGTGGGGCGCCGTCATTTGCCGGTGGTGCGATGCAGCAAGACGGTGCTCTGGTGCCGCTACGCAGACATTTGCGAGCAGCCGCTGGCGGCCATGGATTTCATCGAACTGTGCGATCGCTACAAGGCCGTGCTCTTGAGCGAAGTACCCGCCTTGAGCGCGCCCCAGCGTGAGGGGCGCATTGCCCGTGGCACGGAAGATGGCGTGGTGCAGGTGACGGCAGGGGATCGCGAACTGCCGCAGTTGTCACCCTACGATGACGGCGTGCGGCGATTCATTGCGCTGGTGGACGAGTGCTACGACCGCAAGGTGCCGCTGTACGTCGAAGCGGCCATGCCAATGCACGACCTCTACACCGAGGGCTACCTGGCCTTCGCCTTCCGCCGGACCTTGAGCCGGTTGCAGGAGATGCAACTGGCGCGGTTCGGAAAGTAGCCGCACCCTATCCTGTAGGAGCGCGCTTGCCCGCGATCTGCCGCGAAGCGGCAGTAAAATCAGGCACCTTGGCCGTGTCAGGCAAACCGCGTTAGCCGGGTTTACTGCCGCCCTGCGGCAGTTCGTCCGAGTGCGGCCCAGACCAAGCGCGCTCCTACAAAAGCAGTGTCACCTCAGGCCTGGCTTCTACGCCGATGCCGCAACACATGTTTGGCGCCTTCGATCACCAGCACCACCACCGCCAGCCAGATCGGCAGGTAGGTCATCCATTCCTCACGCTGGATGGATTCCCCCAGCGCCAGGGCGACGAACACCAGCAGCACAGGCTCCACGTAGCTCAGCAAGCCGAACACGCTGAACGCCAACAGGCGGCTGGCGAAGATGTAGCTGATCAGGGCCGAAGCGCTGATGACCCCCAGGATCGGAATCAACACATACAGGCGCGGCGATTGCTCCACCACCGACGGGTTGCCCTTGCAGATGAAGGTGATCGCTACCGGCAGGATCAATACCATGTCCCACCACAGGCCGCCCAGGTTGTCGGTCTTGAGCTTGCGCCGCAGGACGAAATACATCGGGTAACCCACGCACACCACCAGCACTTCCCAGGAAAAACTGCCCAGGCGCAGCAGCTCATTGCCCACCCCGACAATGGCGCAGCAGGCGGCGATTTTCTGCAGGTGTGACAAGTGCTCGCCGTAGACCAGCCGACCGGTGAGGATCATGGTCAGGGGCAGCAGGAAATACCCCAGCGACACATCCAGACTGCGCCCATGCAGCGGCGCCCACATGAACAGCCACAATTGCACGCCCATGAGAAACGCCGACAGCGCCATGACCAGCAGCAGCGCCGGGTTCTGGCGAATGCGCTTGGCCTGGGCGCGCGCCAGTTTCCAGTCGCCGCTCCAGAGCATGAAGATCGTCACACAGGGCAGGGTCAGCAACATCCGCCAACCGAAGATTTCCTCACCGCTGAGCGGTTTCAGCAATGAGGTGTAGAAGTACATGACCGCGAAGAGGCAGGAGGCCATGACCGATAACGCAACACCCTTGTACACAGGGGCTCCTTTTCTGATTTCAATGAAGGCTTCCGGTGCCTGGCTCTGATGGCTGGCTGGCGTGAAGTGGCGCGCAGTTTAGCCGAAGGCGCCGGTGGCGTTGGTCTGCAATCTGGTAAACGTCGCTTCTGATGGCAGTAAACGACGCCTCTTTGGCAGAGAACGAAACCGCGCGCCGATTGAGCGCGAAAGCCGCCGGCCTCAGACTTTTCCTCAACGCGCCAACACCGGCGCGGCCCTTTGAGGAGCATCGCCATGACCCAAGAAATCGCCGGTATCAAGATCCCCGACAGCGCCCTGGCACGCGCCACCACCGAGTACATCCGTGAGCAGGAAACCGACCTGCTGTTCCATCACTCCCGTCGCGTGTTCCTGTGGGGCGCCCTGACCGGCGAGCGCAAGGGCCTGAAATACGACGCCGAGCAGTTGTATGTCGGCGCGATGTTCCATGACCTGGGCCTGATGGAACAACACAGCAGCCCCGACCTGCGTTTCGAAGTCGACAGCGCCAATGCTGCCCGCGCCTTCGCCAAACCGTTCGGCCTTTCCGAAGGCGATCTGGAGCAAGTCTGGTTGTCCATCGCACTGCACACCACGCCGGGTGTGCCGGAGCACCTGCGCCCGAACGTGGCCCTGGTGACCGCAGGGGTGGAAATGGACGTGCTGGGCATCCAGTACGATGCGTTCAGCGACCAGCAGCGCGAAGTCGTGACCCACGCCCATCCACGCGGCGATGAGTTCAAGGAATGCATCCTCTGCGCATTCGCCAACGGTTTCCGCCACAAGCCGGACACCACCTTCGGCACCGTCAACGCCGACGTGCTGGTGGATGAAGATCCGAAATTCAAGCCGATGAATTTCGTCAACATCATCCGCAGCTCGTCGTGGAAGGCTTGAAGCGTCTGGCGTAGGCGCTACTGAAACACGGCTTTTCTGTAGGAGTGAGCTTGCTCGCGATAGCGGTGGGGCAGTGACCCCTGCATTGTCTGAATGACCGCGATCGCGAGCAAGTTCACTCCTACAGTGGTTGTGGTGTTCGGCGGGACTGAGGCATCCGTGAGGCGAAATCCTCAAATAACCCTCCTTCGGCATCACGCCAACCCCTGTTAGGCTCATGGCTGGTCGGCCCATGAAGGGCTGGCGTCGTTGCCAAGGGAGCCTGCATGACCTCCATCAGTACCGCCGCGCCCACCGTTCCGGGGCGGCTGGAACAGTTTTCAACCCGGGTGGCGTTCTTCATCACCGGGTTCAGCATCTCCGCCTGGGCGCCGCTGGTGCCCTATGCCAGGGATCGCCTCGGCCTGGACGACGCAGGCCTGGGCCTGTTGCTGCTGTGCCTGGGCATCGGCTCGATTGTGTCCATGCCCCTGGCCGGTGCCCTGACCGTGCGCTACGGCTGTCGGCGCATCATCCTGACGGTCGGCAGCATCGCCTGCCTGTGCCTGCCGTTGCTCGCCACCCTGACCCAGATACCGCTGATGGTCGCGACCCTGTTCATCTATGGCGCCAGCATGGGCGCGCTGGGGTGCGTGACCAACATCCAGGCAATCATCGTCGAGCGGGCCAGCGGCAGGACCATGATGTCGGGCTTTCACGGGTTGTTCAGTTGCGGCGGCATCGTCGGTGCGGCGGGCGTGTCGGCGCTGTTGAGCCTGGGCGTGTGGCCATGGCTGAGCATGACCCTGGTGGCGCTGTTCATCGTCCTGGCCATGTACAAGGCCGGCCCCAACCTGCTGGGGTACGGCAGCGAGGCGGGCGGGCCTGCCTTCGCCATTCCCCACGGCGTGGTGCTGTTCATCGGCCTGATGTGCTTCACCGTGTTTCTCACAGAAGGCGCGATGCTCGACTGGAGCGCGGTGTTCCTCAGCACCCAGCGCGGCGTCGAACCCTCCTATGCCGGGTTCGGCTACGCCGTCTTTGCGTTGGCGATGGCCATCGGCCGATTGTGCGGCGACCCCATCGTGCGGCGCTTGGGCGTGCACCGGATCATCCTGTTCGGCGGCTTGTGCGCAGCAGTCGGCATGGCCGTGGCTACCCTGGTCGAGCACTGGCAGGCGGCGCTGGTGGGATACGCGCTGGTGGGGCTGGGCTGCTCCAACATCGTCCCGGTGTTCTACAGCGCGGTCGGGCGGCAGAAGACCATGCCGGAGAATGTCGCGGTCCCGGCCATTACCACCCTGGGCTACATCGGCATCCTGATGGGCCCGGCGGGGATCGGCTTCGTCGCGCACCTCAGCAGCCTCGGCGCGGCGTTTCTGATTATCGCGCTGATGCTGCTGGGTGTGGCGCTCAGTGGTCGCTACCTGAAGGTGTGAGACTCAGAGCGGGCGCGCGGTGCCCGACACGCGAATCGAGCTGCCGGGCACGTCGCTGAACGTGGCGTGAATCCGCGAGCGGCTGCCCATGTCCTCGCCCTGCACGATGTCGATGGCGCCACCGTGATTCCAGCGAATGTCGCGCAGATAGCCGGTGAACGCCGCAGATGCTGCCCCGGTGGCCGGGTCCTCGTAGACGCCGCCAAAGGCGAACGGGTTGCGGGTGTGGAACAGGCGGGGGCTTTCGGCGAACACCAAAAGGATAGTCACCAGGCCTTCGCGCACCATCAGCTCACGGCCGCTGGCGAAGTCATAGCGCATGTTTTTCAGGGTGTCGCGACGGTTCAGCGCCAGCACCAGATGCTGCGCGCCGCCATTGATAAGGGCAGGGGGGATGCGCAGGTCGATGTCTTCGGCCTGCAGGTCGAACAGAGCCATGGCCGCGCTTAACAGCTCACGGCGGACCGGCTGGCTGTGGGTAGGCGGCGATTGCAGCGCGGCGGAGGTCAGCGTGCCTTGCTTGTGGCCTTCGACACTGATTCGCGCCTGGTTCAGTTGCAGCTCGTACAGGCCTTCGCCATAGCGGCCGGCCAATGCCGCACCCAGCGCAATGGTCGCGTGGCCGCAGAACGGCACTTCGGCTTCGGGGGAGAAATAGCGCACGCGCCAGGCATCGCCCTCGGGCACCGTAAACGCGGTTTCCGAATAGCCAACCTCGGCGGCGACCGCCTGCATCGTGGCGTCATCGGGGAAGATTTCGCCAATCCACACGCCGGCCGGGTTGCCGCCTTGATCGGCGTCGGAAAACGCCGCGAGTCTGAGGATGTCCAGTGCCATGTTCGAAGGATCCTTGCGCCTTGGGGAAGTTGTGCAAGTCTCGTTCAATCAGGGCACCGGATACCAACCAAAAGTGCTTATGCGTGGGATTCGCCGGGTTGATGCTCAGGCGCAATACCGCTCCCGCCGGCAAGCCGTGCTGCTACAGGGTATTACCGGGTGATGCTCAGGCCGGGATCATTGCGAAACCGACACCGAAGCGGTTCCAGGCGTTGATGGTGGCGATGGCCAGGGTGATGTTGGCCACATCGGCTTCGCTGTAGTGCGCAAGCAACGCTTCGTATTGATCCTGCGGGGCGTGGTGGATCGACAGCTGGGTCAGGCTTTCGACCCAGGCCAGCACGGCCTTTTCCTTGTCGCTGAAGAAAGTGGTTTCGGCCCACACGCTCAGGGTCTGCAGACGGGCTTCGGTTTCGCCAGCCTTGCGTGCATCGTTGGCGTGCATGTTCACGCAGTAGGCGCAGCCGTTGATCTGCGAAGCGCGCAGGCGGATCAGCTCCAGCAGCGAGTTATCCAGGCCGGACTTGGCCAGTGCGGTTTCGAGACCGACCATGGCTTTGTAGGCTTCAGGGGATTTCTGGGCCCAGGAAATGCGCTTGTTCATGTGGTTGTGCTCCGTAGCAGAAGTGGGAAAGTTCGTTGCGAGTGGCCCTACATTACGCTTGAGGTCGCAGGGACCGAATAGCCAATGGAACGGGATATTCGCAGACCAATTGCACGGGGCTGCCGTGATTGGTCTCCTGTCAGCGATCACGCTTCATGAACGCCGGCGACACGCTTTGCGCCTTGCCCCGCGAGTCCAGCGCTCTAGCATGTGAGCCATTCATCACAAGGAGTCATCCATGTTTGCCGGATTCCAGAAAGACCAGCGCCAGGTCAACGGCGTGCAGATCGCCTACCGCATCGGCGGCAGCGGGCCGGGCCTGTTGCTGTTGCATGGTCACCCGCAGACCCACGTCATCTGGCACAAGATCGCCGAACACCTGAGCCAGCATTTCACGGTGGTCGCCGCCGACCTGCGCGGCTACGGCGACAGCAGCAAGCCGCCCGCCAGCGAGGATCATTCCAGCTACAGCAAGCGGGAAATGGGCCGCGACATGGTCGAGTTGATGCGCGAGCTGGGCTTGTCGACGTTCTCGATTCTGGCCCATGACCGTGGTGCCCGCGTCGCCCACCGTCTGGCGCTGGATCATCCCCAGGCCGTGACGCGCATGGCGTTGCTCGACATCGCCCCGACCCTGGCGATGTACAGCCAGACCACCGAAGCCTTCGCCCGGGCCTACTGGCACTGGTTCTTCCTGATCCGCCCGGCGCCGCTTCCGGAAATGCTGTTGCAGGCAGATCCCGAGCAATACCTGCGCAGCGTCATGGGCAGCCGCAGCGCGGGACTGGCGCCGTTCACCGACGAAGCCTTCGCCGAGTACCTGCGCTGCCTGAGGTTGCCGGGCGCGGCACGCGGGGTGTGCGAGGATTACCGCGCCAGCGCCGGCATCGACCTGGAACATGACCGGGCCGACATCGCGGCGGGCAATCACCTGACCTTGCCGTTGCTGGTGTTGTGGGGCGGCGAGGGGACAGTGGGCAAATGCTTCGAGCCGCTCAAGGAGTGGCAGCAGGTCGCCACCGACGTGCGTGGCAAGGCGCTGCCGGGCGGGCATTACCTGGCGGAGGAAATTCCGCAAGAGTTGTTGGCCGAGGTGATGCCATTTTTGACTTAAACACGCCGCCACCACTACTGGTACTCCCACCGCTGCCCCTGTAGGAGTGAGCTTGCTCGCGATGGCGGAGTGTCTGTCACAGCACCATCGTCTGACTGGACACCATCGCGAGCAAGCTCACTCCTACAGGATGTGTTTCGTCAAGCAGAGGGTGTCTTGTCAGGCGCGGGAGCGGGTCAGTCGTCGGGCATCGCGGCGTGCCACCAGCTTTTCGCGCACCTTGTCGTACGCCATGTTGAACACCATGGTGTACGGCAGGAACAACAGCAACAGACCGATATCCAGCAGGAACGCTTCCCACAGGCTGATCGACAGCCACCAGGCGGCCAGTGGCACCACGGCGACGATCAGCCCGGTTTCGAAGCTGATCGCGTGCAGCGCCCGGACCTTGAGGGTCATGGCAAACCCGAGCCTGGCGCGCAGCCCGTCGAAGCCTGCGTTGAACAGCATGTTCCAGAGCATGGCGACGCTGGAGATCATCACCGTCATCGCGCCCATCTTGCCCAATGACTGGCCGAGCACCCAGGCAAGGCCGGGGGCGAACAGCACCACGCCGATGAGTTCGAACAGCAGCGCATGAAGAGCGCGCTCCTTGATGGATTTCGCTGGAACGGCCGACTTCGCGGCCTTGTTCTGCGACAGGGTGCTGACTGGCATGACAACTTCACTTTATGGCTGGGCAGGCGTGCATTGTCGTGGGGCAATGGACTAAAGTGAAAATTGTTCCCATCGGATAAACCGATGGATGAGTCAGAGTCCTGCCATGAGTTACTCACCCGAAGCCCTTGAGGCCTTCGCCCAGACCATCGCCCTGGGCTCGTTCAGCGCGGCGGCGCGGCGTCTGGGCAAGAGCCAATCGACGGTCAGCGAAGCCATCTCCCGGCTGGAGATCGACCTGGGGGTCGAGTTGTTCGACCGCTCCTCCAAACACCCGACCCTGACCGAAGCGGGTAAGGCGTTGCACGGGCGCATCGAGGAAGTGCTGGCCGCGTCCGACAAACTGCGCCGTGCCGCAGGGCAACTGGCCGGGGGCGTGGAGCCACGGCTGACGCTGGTGCTCTCGGATGCCAACCAGTTCGCCGAATTCGAGGCGCGCATGGCCGAGCTTGACCAGCGCTTCCCGGAACTTGAACTCGAATGCGTGTTTGCCGAGCACGGGGATGCCATCAACCTGATCCAGACCGGGCGTGCCTCGTTGGGGTTGTTGTCGGCCCAGGCCAGCTACCCGCCGGAAGTGGGGCACGCGACCATCGCCGAGCGTGCCGATTTCGGCCTGTTCGTGTCCCACAAGCACCCGCTGGCGGCCGAGAGCGCCGTCGATTATCGCAAGCTGGCCGAGCATCGCGCGCTGCGGCTGAACACCATCATCGATGAAAGCATCCCTACCGATGACTTGCCCAGTGGTGCGCGGCGCAGCTGGTCAGCGCCCAATTATCTCCTGCTGATGGACATGGCGATCTTCGGCTTCGGCTGGTCGGCCCTGCCGCGCTGGCTGGTGCGCGGTTACGCCCAGGGACGGCTCAAGGAGTTGCAGGTTCCCGGCTGGCCGCGCAGTTCGGCGGTGGACGTGATCTGGTCGCGACAGAAAAGCCTGGGGCCGGCGGGGGCGTGGTTGCTGGATACGTTGCTGGAGGGCAGGGGCGGGTATTGAGCCGGCATTTGTACTGACCTTCAGATCGACCCGCCGGCAAGCCGTGCTGCTACGGACCGTGTCGCGCCCCGATCCCGTAGCAGCCGGGCTTGCCCGCGGGGGCGGCCTCAAGGTCGACAATGTCCACCAACCGTGCGACGTTTTACCCTCAACGCAAACGATTGCGACCATCGGTCATCTTCCCGTCTTGAGCCCTGAACCCCTCTATTTCAAGGCTTGCCACCCTCCGATCGATCACCACCGGCGGCTTTTTACCCGGCCATCACCATCCCCCTACAAAAAAGAGGTTGAATAGTCACAGTAAATGTTATTTAAATAACAAAAATAATAACGCCCCCGATGCCTGTCGGAGGCGTGAACAAGGTACGACACACATGAACAAGATCGCGGTCATCGGCAGCAACATGGTGGATTTGATCACCTACATCGACCGGATGCCGGCCCTGGGGGAAACCCTGGAAGCGCCGGATTTCGCCATGGGCTGTGGCGGCAAGGGCGCCAACCAGGCCGTCGCTGCCGCCAAACTGGGCGCCGATGTGCTGATGTTGAGCAAGGTCGGCGACGACATGTTCGCTGACAACACCCTGGCCAACTTCAAGCGCTTCGGCATCGACACCCAGTTCGTGCAGCGCGTGCCGGGCGTGTCCAGCGGCGTCGCGCCTATCTTTGTGCAGAGCGATTCGCACAACAGCATCCTCATCGTCAAAGGCGCCAACGCCCACCTCAAACCCGCTGACATCGACGCCGCTCAAGCCGCCCTGCGCGACTGCAAGCTGATCGTCCTGCAGCTGGAAATCGAACTCGAAACCGTTTACTACGCCATAGATTTTGCGAAAGCCAACGGCATTCCCGTGCTGCTCAACCCGGCACCGGCGGTCAAGGGCCTGAGCCGCGAGCACCTGTCGAAGCTGGACTTCTTCATCCCCAACGAAACCGAACTGGCGCTGGTCACAGGGCGGGTTGTCGATTCGGTGGACTCCGCCCGCGCCGCCGCCTTGCAACTGGTACAGGACGGCATCCGCCACGTGATCGTGACCCTCGGTGAAAAGGGCGCGCTGTACGTGGGCGAGGAGGGTGAGTTTCGCGTCGAAGGCGTCAAGGTCGACGCGCGCGACACCACCGGCGCAGGCGACGCGTTCATCGGCTGCTTCTCCCACCACTGGAGCCAGGACGGCGACATGCGCCGCGCCATGACCCAGGCGGTTGCCTATTCCGCCTGCTCGGTCACGGGGCTGGGCACCCAGAGTTCCTACCCGGACGCTGCCACGTTCGGGCGTTTTCTCGACACGTTGTAAGTCACCCATGAGCCGCCGCGCCCCGACCGGTCAGCACGACCGGCAGGGCGGGGTATTCCCTGCACTTCACGGAGAACAACAATGACAAAGCCCGCGCTCCAACAATCACCGGACGGGTTCTACCTGAACCGCACGCCTTGGTTCGCCTTCATCCTGCTGTGCTGCTGCTTCGCGTTGTGGGCGGCGGCCGCGAGCATGAACGACGTGCTCATCGCGCACTTCAAGAAAGCTTTCCTGCTCAGCGATTTCCAGACGGCGTTCGTGCAGTCGGCGTTCTATCTGGGTTACTTCTTCGTGGCGATTCCGGCGGCGCTGGTCGTGCGCAAATTCAGCTACAAGACCACCATCCTGATCGGCCTGTTGCTGTACATGGTGGGCTGCTCGCTGTTCTTCCCGGCGGCATCCATGGCCAAGTACGGCATGTTCCTGATGGCGCTGTTCGTGATCGCGGCGGGCCTGTCGTTCCTGGAAACCGCCTGCAACACCTACTCGACCCTGATGGGCCCCCGTGAAACCGGCACCCGTCGCCTCAACATCTCCCAGACTTTCCACCCGTTCGGCGCTATGGCCGGGGTCTACGTCGGCAGCTTCGTGATGTTCAAGGACACCGACGCCACCCGCGAACAGTTGACCCAGATGAGCGCCTCCGAAGCAGCGATCCAGCAACTGGAAATGATCCAGTCGACCCTGCTGCCGTACAAATGGATGATCGCGGTGCTGATCCTGATGTTCGTGCTGATCGCCTTCACCAAGTTCCCGGCGTGCAAGGGCAATATCAAGGAAAGCGTCAAATCCAGCAGCCTGGGCCAGAGCCTGTCTCGCCTGTGGCGCAACCCGCGCTTCACCTTCGGGGTGCTGGCGCAGTTCCTGTACGTCGGCGCGCAAGTGGGCGTGTGGAGTTTCACCATTCGCCTGGCCATGCAAATGGGCGGGATGAACGAGCGCAGCGCGTCGTGGTTCCTGCTGACCACCTTCGCCGCCTACTTCGTCGGCAAGATGATCGCCAACCTGTTGATGCGCAAGATGCACCCGGCCAAGGTACTGGCGATCTACGGCGTGCTGACCATCGTGCTGCTGGCCTACACCATTCTGGTGCCGAACATCAGCGCCGTGTATGCGGCGGTGGGCGTGAGCATTTTCCTCGGGCCGTGCTGGCCGACCATCTACGGCTTGACCATCGACGGTCTGGGCGAAGACACCGGCGTGGGCGGTTCGCTGCTGGTCATGAGCATCGTCGGCGGTGGCGTGATGCCGATCTTCCAGGGCCTGCTGTCCGATGCAACCCACGGCAACATGCAGATTGCCTATAGCGTGCCGCTGCTGTGCTTCGTGGTGATCGTGGCCTATGCGATCAAGTGCATGCGTGACCCGCGCAGCGAGACGGCGCCGGTGGGCGCGGCGGTGACCGCCTCATGAAAACTACGACAATAGCTCTGTACCCGGAGCTGTTCGGCAGCGCCGAAAAGACGCTGCTCGAATCGGCCGACTTTCGCGTGCTGGCCTGGACCTATCCCAGTGGCGTGAAGGCCGTGGCGCTGGAGAACAATCGCGGACGTGTGGTGGTGTTGCCGTATCAGGGGCAGATGATCTGGTCGGCGGTGTTCGACTGCTGCGACCTGACCATGCGCAACATGTTCAGCCAGCCCCGTCCAAGCTCGACGGTGATCGGCACCTACGGTTGCTTCATGTTCCACAGCGGCATCCTGCGCAACGGCTGCCCGACGCCTCAGGACGATCACCCGTTGCACGGCGAAATGCCGTGCGCGCCGATGGACAGCGCCTGGCTGGAAGTGGGTGAAGACGCGGCGGGTGCCTTCCTGCGCCTGGGCGGCGAATACGAGTACGTGATGGGCTTTGGCGATCACTACCGCGCCCGTCCCGGCGTGACGTTGCGCGCAGGCTCGGGCCTGTTCGACATCGGCATGGACGTGCAGAACCTTGCCGGCAAGCCCATGGAACTGATGTACATGGCGCACATGAACTATGCCTACGTCGCTGACGGGCAGTTCGTCGAGCCGTTGGGCATCGAGGTCACGCGGGTGCGCAGCAGCGTGCCGGCCCATGTGAAACCCACGCCTGCCTGGTCTGGGTACATGGCTGAGCTGACCGAGGATCCGTCACGGCTCGACAGGCTGGATTCGCCGCAGTTGTATGACCCGGAGATTGTCTGCTTCTTCGATGGCGTGCAGGCCGATGCCAGGGGCGATGCGCATTTCCTGCTCAAACATCCGGCAGGGCCTGCGTTCTATACGCGGTACAAGCCTGCGCAGTTCGAGCACGCTGCGCGCTGGATCCTGCACAACGCCGATCAACAGGTGGCCGCCTTCGTGTTGCCTGCCACCTGCGAGCCGGAGGGCTATCTGGCGGAAAAGGCCAAGGGCAACGTGCGGGAACTGGCAGCGGGGCAGAGTGCGTCGTTCAGCGTGACGACGGGGTATCTGTCGACGGCAGAAGTTCAAGGCCTGTAGGAGCGCGCTTGCCCGCGATGCGATCTGTCTGTAGCTGATGTGACAACTGACACGACGCCTTCGCGGGCAAGCCCGCTCCCACAGGGTGCGGCGGTGACTGTGGGAGCGGGCTTGCCCGCGAAGGCGGAATATCAGGCGATGCAGGTGCTCGGGTGAATCACACCACCAACTGCGCCCCATACCCCTGAATCAGATCGCGATAAGGCTTGGGCAGTTTCTTGTCGCTGACCACCACATGAAAGTGCTCAAGGGTGGCGAAATGCGCGGTGCGCACGGCGTCGAACTTGGAGTGGTCGGCCAGCAGCATGCAGTGCCGGGCCTGGCGCAGGACCTTCTGCTTGACCTCCACTTCATTGAAGTTGAAGCAGGTCACGCCGAATTCGTCGCTCACCCCGGCGGCGGACACGAAGGCCCAGGTCAGGCGGATGCCGTCCAGGATGCTGGCCTCGCTGTGGTGCTCGAACACCTGGTTCTTGCGGTGGAAAGTGCCGCCACACAGGATCAGCGTGCAGTTGGGTTTGTGCTGCAACTTGAGCAGCACGTTGAGGGAGTTGCACACGGCGGTGAACTCCAGCTCGTCGGGGATGAAATCGATGACGAAGGGCACCGTGGTGCCGCAGTCGAAGAACACCGTGTCGCCGGGCTTGATGAAAGCCGCCGCCAGCTTGCCGATGCGGCGCTTTTCCTCGACATGGCGGGTGCCCTGTTCGGTGACCTTGTAATCGCTGGCTTCCGACGGATCGAAGGCCAGGGTGATGTGCCCGCCCAACAGGTGGAATTTTTCCGGATGACGGCCCAGGTCGCGGCGCAGGGTCATCTCCGAAACGTCCAGCAGGGCCGCCATTTCACGCAGGTGAATGGCCTTCTGGTCCTGCAGGGCTTGCTGGATCAATTTGATGCGGTCGGATTTTTTACTGTCCACAGGCATTCCGGCTGTCGATTGAATTTGGTGGAAAAATAACATTTTATGTTATGTTTGAAACATCTGGTGCGGCGCACACTCTTTTAGCTTAAAGCGTGCCGCTTGTAACGGCTTATCTCCCAGGAATCGCAATGAAGATCGAACCTGCAGCACTCGCTCAATACATCGACCATACCCTTCTGGCCGCCGATGCCTCCCGCGAGCAGATCGCCACATTGTGCCGTGAAGCGCTGGAGCATGGATTCTATTCGGTGTGCGTCAACTCGGGCCAGGTGCCCTACGCAGCGTCGCTGCTGACCGACGGCAAGGTCAAGGTCTGTGCCGTGGTCGGTTTCCCGCTGGGCGCGGGCCTGTCCGACACCAAGGCATTCGAAGCGAAGCAAGCGATTGCCGCAGGCGCGGGTGAAATCGACATGGTACTCAACGTCGGCGCCCTGAAAGACGGCCTGCTGGACTTCGTGACCGACGACATTGCCGCCGTCAAACAGGCCTGCGGTACAGTGCCGTTGAAGGTGATCCTGGAAACCTGCCTGCTCGACGACGCGCAGAAAGCCAAGGCCTGCGAAATCTGCCGCGAGCTGGACGTGGCCTTCGTCAAGACCTCCACCGGCTTCAGCAAGAGCGGCGCGACCCTGGAAGACGTGACGCTGATGCGCAAGGTGGTCGGCGCCGGTGTAGGCGTCAAGGCATCCGGCGGCGTGCGCGACTACGCAACCGCCGTGGCCATGATCGAAGCGGGCGCCACGCGCCTGGGCACCAGTTCAGGTATTGCTATCGTGAGCGGTGCGCAGGCGTCCGGCTCGGGTTACTGAGGCTTTTTCTCGCTACAGCAGTGGTTTGCGCCTGCCGCACCGTCATATTGGTCGTGCAGGCGCACCCACTCCATTATCTCTTCTTCGTTGCGGCCTTTCGGCGTCAAGTCCAGATAGTTGTAAGTGCCCACCAGAATGTCCAGCCCACGGGCGTAAGCCGAGTAGGTGTGGAAAATCTCCCCCGCCGCATTCTTGTAGAACACGCTCACGCCGGGCATTTCCTCTTCGGCGAAGTCGGTGGTCTCGTAGTTGTACTTCATCTTCTTCGCAGACATTTCGTCAGCGGTGGCTGACACGTGGAAGTCCTCATTGAAGGACGTGCCTGCCGACGACACCCATTTGAAGTGCCAGCCCATGCGCTGCTTAAACGCCTGAAATTCCTCAAGCGGCGCGTGGGAAACCGCCACCAGCGAGATGTCGTGGTGGGCCAGGTGCAGGTTGGCGCCGTCCAGATGGTCGGACAGGAACGAGCAGCCTTTGCAGCCTTCCTTCCAGCCCTTGGCGAACATGAAGTGATAGACGATCAGCTGGCTGTTGTTGCCAAACAGCTCGGCCAGCGTCTGCCGGCCATCGGGCGTGTCGAAGGTGTAGGCTTCGTCGATTTTCACCCAGGGCAGGGCGCGACGGTCGGCGCTGAGCTGATCGCGCTGGTGGGTGAGGGCCTTTTCCCGGGCCAGGTGTTCACGTCGGGCAGACAGCCATTCGGCGCGGGATACCACAGGATGCGAGTCGATGTTGCTCATGATGTTCTCCTTGCACAGGCATGTATGGGGCTTTGACACTGGCTAGTCGAACGGCGCTGTGTGAAATCGACAGAGAGCATCTGTAATGGCGCGGTCTGATCGGTCACCCGTAGGAGCGCGCTTGCCCGCGATCGCGGTGTGTCAGGTTGAACAACAGGCACAGACACGCCCCCGTCGCGGGCAAGCGCGCTCCTACGAACGGAATCCTTTCGGCACCTGGGTATGACCTGCGCCGTCGATCAATGGCAAACTGCCCGGGTACTCGAATCCTCTGGACCCCATCGTCTATGCCGCAACTCTCCCTGGCTCATTTCAAGGCTCGCTGGTTTTTCTGGCTGTGCATGGTGCTGATCGTGGTTGGCCTGCCGGTCGGTTGCGCGGCCTTGCAGCACAAGGAGCGTGAGCTGGTGTTCATGATCGAGCCGGGCACCGCCAGTTGGTACCACGGGATTCCTGCGGATGTGCAGGAACTGGAACTCAGGGCGCCGTCCTTTGGCCTGTCCCAGAATATCCACGCCTGGTGGTGGCCGGGCGAGAAGAAGGACGCGCCCTCGATCCTCTATCTGCACGGTTCGCGCTGGAACCTCACCGGGCAGTTTTTCCGCATCGAGCAGCTGCACGCCCTGGGCTTTTCGGTGCTGGCCATCGACTACCGGGGCTTTGGCCAGAGCAAGGGGCAACTGCCTTCGGAGGCTTCCGTCTATGAGGATGCGCGCATCGCCTGGGAGCGTCTCAAGCAGTTGCAGCCCGATCCGCAGAAGCGCCTGATCTACGGGCATTCCCTGGGTGGCGCGGTGGCGGTGGACCTGGCCGCTGAACTGGGTCGCGATGCGCAGAAGGGCGATGAGCCGATTCAGGCGCGCGGATTGATCGTCGAGTCGACCTTTACCAATCTGGCGGACGTCGCGTCCTCGGTCGCCAGCACCCGCACCTCGTTGCCGGTGCGCTGGCTGGTGTCGCAGAAATTCGATTCCATCGACAAGATCGCCGACATTCACATGCCGGTGCTGATCGTTCACGGCACAGCCGACGCATTCGTTTCGCCGCGCTTCAGCCAGCAATTGTTCGACGCGGCGCAAGAGCCGAAGAACCTGTTGATGGTGCCCGGCGGCAATCACAACAACAGCATGAACCTGGGGCGCCAGGCCTACGCCCAGGCAATCCAGGCATTGCTGGCGGCCAAGGCACCGGTGGCCCACAGCGCCCAGAACGCAGCGGCCAAACAACCCGGGTGAGTCGCCTCGCTACGCTGTCCGGTCGCCAGTAAAAACCTGTGGGAGCGGGCTTGCCCGCGAACGGGGAAGGTCCGGTAACGCGATGTTGTCTGGCTCACCGCTTTCGCGGGCAAGCCCGCTCCCACAGGGTTTCAGTGATGGAACATCGCAAGTACACCGGCAAGCCGTGCTGCTACGGGGCGGTCGTGTGCTCTACTGGGCGGGCTGGTGCTCGACCGAAAACGGCTTGTTCTGCACCACGACGCGGCCCGGGTGGCTGTCCGGCACCACGAAGCCCTTGAGCGCTTCGAGCAGCTTCTCGGGCTCTTCGATGGGCAGTTCGGCCAGTTGGTGCGGGGTCAGGTTCCACCACTGGCTGGCCAGCAGGCCGTCAATGATGTGCTGGTCGAAACGATAACGCTGCACCTTGGCCGGTGACCCCACCACGATGGCGTAGGGCGGCACGTCCTTGGTAATGAGTGACTGCGCGCCAATCACCGCACCGGTACCGATGGTCACGCCTTCCAGAATCAGGACATCCATGCCGATCCACACGTCGTGGCCGATCACGGTCTGGCCCACTTCCTCATGGGCCTGTGCAACCCCTGCCTGGCTCTGGCGCAGGCCAACCAGCCCACTGTGGGAACTGAGCCAGTCCAGCGGATGGGATTTGCGATTCTGACCGATGGTCACATTGCGCGCGATGGAACAGTAGCGGCCAATGCTGGCGACGTTCTGCAATTCGGTGCCGCTGACGATATCGGTATATGCGCCGATGCTCAGGCAAGCGGAGTTGATCTTGACCTGGTGCAGCTTGACCCCATGCTCCAGGGTCAGCTCCATCTTGCGTCGCAGCCCCTTGATCCCACTGTCCAGACGGCATTTGTTGTGGGCCAGAGCGCGCTTGAGCTGACGGTCCAGAAGCATGCGGCGAAAGAAATTCATAGGGGCGGTCTGCAACTTGCGAAGAGGAAGGCGCGATAACGTCGCGATGGTGTATTTTATGTTGATAACGGTTCGCAATGGTGCCACGTTTCGGGGCACCCGGTAAATCAGAGCTCGCGTCATGGACAAATACTCGAACGGCGAAGCCCACCTCACCCATTCCGACCGGGACTGGGTAGTGCGGGCCAAACCCTTGCCGCAGATGGAGCGGATCGAGGCGTATTTCCATGGACACGGTTTCGAGATGCATCGCCACGACACCTACGCCATTGGCCATACGCTGTCCGGGGTGCAGAGCTTCCGGTACGGCAAGGAAATGGTCAATAACCTGCCGGGCCAGACCATGGTCCTGCACCCCGACGAGCCCCACGACGGCCACGCCGGGACCGAGGACGGCTTCCGCTATCGCATGTTCTACCTGGAGCCGGCGATGATCCAGCAGGTGCTCGGCGGCAAGCCGCTGCCGTTCATCAAGGGGGGAGTATCGAGCGATCCGCGGCTGTTCCGGGCCACACAGACCTTGCTGCGGGACTTGCAGACCTCACTGGATCCGCTGGAACTGGATGATGCCGTCTACGACATCGCCATCGCCCTGCAAACCGCGGCGGGCGTGCGCAAGGGCAGGCAGCGCGTGGATTTTCCGGCCGCCGAGCGTGCGCGTGAGCTGCTGATGGCAAGCCTGGAGCAGGGCGTGACCCTGGACGAACTGGAACAGGCCAGCGACACCGACCGCTGGCGCCTGTCCCGGGATTTTCGCGCCCTGTTCGGCACCAGCCCCCATCGCTACCTCACGCTGCGGCGCCTGGATCTGGTGCGCCACTCGATCTCCTGCGGCATGTCACTGACCGACGCCTCGGTCATGGCCGGATTCGCTGATCAGAGCCACATGACCCGACACTTCGTCAAAACCTTCGGTTACCCGCCGGGCAAGTGGTTGAAGATGTTGGGTGTGCGGGATTGACCACTCTCGTCTCACCAACTCCATTTGCGTAGCAGCACGGCCTGCCGGCGGGGCGGTGTTGCAGACAACCCTGCATCGCCAGGCACGGCGCCCCCGCCGGCAAGCCGTGCTGCTACAGGGCCCCCGGCATCAACACCGCAATCAACGCCCTGACCACCCCCGGCAGGGCGTCGAGTTCCCTCACCAGAATGCTCCGTTCGCGCACCGCCCATGGTTCGTCCAGCTCGATGGTCACCAGTTTCATGGTGCGACTGTGACGCGAGGCGGCCGACTCGGGAATGATGCCGATCCCGACACCCGCTTCCACCATCCGGCAGATGGCCTCGAAGCTCGACACCTGAATGCGCAGCGACAGGTTCTGTCCCAGTCTTTCGACGTGATCGCGCAGGAAACTCAACAGCGTGCTGCCTTCGTGCAGGCCGATGTGCTGGAAAGCCAGGGTCTGCTTGAGGGTGACCTTCTTCTGCGCGGCCAGTTCATGGCCTGCGGGCACCGTGAGCACCAGGCGGTCGGTGCTGAAGTGCATCACCTGCAAACCCGCCGCTTCCACGGGCCCGGCGATGATGCCCATGTCGGTGCTGCCGTCGAGCACGCCGCGCACGATGTCCCGTGACAACCGCTCTTGCAGGTCCACTGTGACGCCCGGGCGCTGGGCCAGAAAGCCTGCCAGCACCTCGGGCAGGAACTCGGTCACGGCGGTGGTGTTGGCGAAGATGCGGATGTGCCCGGCTGAATCGGTGCCGTAGTGGGTGAACTCGCTTTTCAGGTAATCGACCTGGCTCATGATCAGCCGGGCGTGCTTGAGCAGGCGCTGGCCGGCCGGGGTCAGTTCCACGCCACGGCTGTCGCGGTACAGCAGGCGGGTGTCGAGTTGGCCTTCCAGGGCCTTGATCCTGGCGCTGGCGGCGGCAGGGGACAGGAAGGCGCGGCGGGCGCCCTGGGTCAGGCTCGGGGATTCGCCGATGTGAATGAAGAGGCGCAAGTCAGCCAGGTCGAAGTGCATGGTTGAATCCGAACGTTGCGAATACTGAGGGCCGTTCAGCATACATGAACGCCGGTATACGCAAATGCAAATTCACAGAATGCCGGACACATTCCATGATCGCCTCATAACAACAACCGCAGAGGGTTATCCCTTATGAGTTCGACAGATTCGCCGGTGGATTACAGCGCCTGGATCGGACGCACCGAAGAGGCTCAAGACCATCTGAGCCACAACCTGATCAAGCGCATTGCCGCCACCTTTGGCGAGCCGCTGCCAGCTGAAGGCGATGCATTGCCGCCGCTTTGGCAGTGGTGTTTCTTCCAGGAACCGGTGTTCGAAAGCCAACTGGGCAGTGACGGCCATCCGGCCCGCGGCGGTTTTCTTCCGCCTGCCGACAACCGCAACCGGATGTGGGCCGGTGGCCGCGTCGAATTCATCCAGCCGCTGAAAGTCGGTGCCGACGCCCATCGCCTGTCGACCATCCTGCATATCGAAGAGAAGCACGGCCGCACCGGCTCCTTGCTGTTCGTCACGCTGCGCCACGATTACTCGCAACACGGCGAGCTGTGCGTGCGTGAAGAACAGGACATCGTCTACCGCGAACCCAATCCGCCCAAGCTCACCAGCGGCGAGGCGCCAGACATGGGCGACTGGAGCGAAACCATCGAGCCGACGCCGACCCTGTTGTTCCGCTACTCGGCCGTGACCTTCAACGGCCATCGCATCCACTACGACTATCCCTACGTGACCGAAACCGAAGGTTATCCGGGGCTGGTGGTGCACGGGCCGATGATCGCCACTTTCAACCTGCGGGCGTTCATCCGCGCCAACCCTTCCAGGCGGGTGCGCCATTTCGCCTATCGCGGCGTGCGCCCGCTGAACGTGCCGACGCCGTTTCGCGTGGGTGGGCGCATCACCGAGCCAGGCACGGCGCAGTTGTGGGCCGGCAACGAAGCCGGTGTGGCCCAGAGCGCCGAAGTGCGTTTCGACTGACTTCTCTTCTTTTACAGAGCCGGCCGCGCATTCGCCGCGCCGCTGCCAGATGCGAGCACAGACCATGAGTCCATACGACAACGAAGACCTCAATGCCATCCGTGAAGGCGTGCGCGCCCTGTGCGCCGAATTTCCTGCCGAATACTGGCGCAAGATCGATGAAGAAAAGGGCTTCCCTGAAGCCTTCGTCAAGGCGCTGACCGATGCCGGCTGGCTGTCGGCGATGATCCCCACCGAGTACGGCGGCTCGGGCCTGGGGCTGGCCGAAGCCTCGGTGATTCTCGAAGAAGTGAACGCCTGCGGCGGCAACTCCGGCACCGTGCACGGCCAGATGTACAACATGTTCACCCTGCTGCGTCACGGCAGCGACGCGCAGAAAAGCTACTACCTGCCAAAACTCGCCAGCGGTGAACTGCGCCTGCAATCGATGGGCGTGACCGAGCCGACCACCGGCACCGACACCACCAAGATCAAGACCACGGCGGTCAAGCAGGGCGACAAGTACATCATCAACGGCCAGAAGGTCTGGATCTCGCGCATCCAGCATTCGGACCTGATGATCCTGCTGGCGCGCACCACGCCGCTGGCTGAGGTGAAGAAGAAATCCGAAGGCATGTCGATCTTCCTGGTCGACCTGCGCGAAGCCATCGGCAACGGCCTGACCGTGCAGCCGATTGCCAACATGGTCAATCACGAAACCAACGAGCTGTTCTTCGACAACCTCGAATTGCCCGCTGACAGCCTGATCGGCGAAGAGGGCAAGGGCTTCAAGTACATCCTCGACGGCCTGAACGCCGAGCGCACGCTGATCGCCGCCGAGTGCATCGGCGATGGCCGCTGGTTCGTGGAAAAGGCCAGCGCTTATGCCCGCGACCGCGTGGTGTTTGGTCGCCCCATCGGGCAGAACCAGGGCGTGCAGTTCCCGATTGCCGAAGCGCACATCGAAATCGAAGCGGCGGACCTGATGCGCTGGCGCGCGTGCGAAGAGTACGACAGCGGCAAGAATGCCGGTGCCGCAGCCAACATGGCCAAGTACCTGGCGGCCAAGGCCTCGTGGGAAGCGGCCAACGCCTGCCTGCAGACCCACGGCGGTTTCGGCTTTGCCAACGAATACGACGTGGAGCGCAAATTCCGCGAGACCCGCCTGTACCAGGTCGCGCCGATCTCCACCAACCTGATTCTTTCCTACGTCGCCGAGCACCTGCTCGAACTGCCACGCAGCTTCTGAGGACATCCCGATGAGTCATACCCAGGCAAGCCACACTCAGGTATTAGCGGGCTTCCTCGCCGAGCTGAAATACGAGCAGATTCCAGGCCACGTGCTGGACCGTACCGAAGACCTGTTCCTGGACTGGATCGGCTCGGCGCTGGCCAGCAAGGGCGCGCGGCCGATCCCGATTTTCGAGCGCTATGCCGAGCGCATGGGCCCGGCTGACGGCAAGGCCAAGGTGCTGACCAGCGACCGACGCACCTCGGCGTACTTCGCGGCGTTGGTCAACGGCGCCGCTTCCCATCTGGTCGAGCAGGACGATCTGCACAACAGCTCCGTGCTGCACCCGGCCACCGTGGTGTTTTCGGCGGTGCTGGCGGCGGCGCAGGACCTGGGCAAGTCCGGGCAGGATCTGCTGCTGGCGTCGGTCGCAGGTTACGAGGCGGGCATTCGTATCGGCGAGTTCATGGGCCGTTCGCATTACCGCATCTTCCACACCACCGCGACCGTCGGCACCCTCGCTGCAGCCGTGGCGGTGGGCAAGTTGCTGGACTTCAATCAGGAGCAGTTCATCAACCTGCTGGGCAGCGCCGGCACTCAAGCAGCGGGCCTGTGGGAGTTCCTGCGTGACGCGGCCGATTCCAAGCAGTTGCACACCGCCAAGGCCGCAGCCGACGGCTTGCTGGCCGCCTACATGACCGAGGACGGCCTGACCGGCGCGCGCAATATTCTTGAAGGCGACCAGGGCATGGCGGCGGGGATGTCCACCGACAGCGATCCGAAGTGGCTGTCCGACCGTCTGGGCACGCGCTGGGCGCTGGTGGAAACCTCGTTCAAGTTCCACGCCTCGTGCCGGCACACCCACCCGGCCGCCGATGCGTTGCTGCACCTGATGCAGCGCGAAGGCTTGCAGCACGACCAGATTGCCAAGGTCGTCACCCGTGTTCACCAAGGGGCGATTGACGTGCTGGGCCGGGTCGATGTGCCGCAGACGGTGCACCAGGCCAAGTTTTCGATGGGCGCGGTGCTGGGCCTGATTGCCGTGCATGGCAGCGCGCAGTTGATCGAATTTCGCGACCTGGCCCTGACCGACGCCGCCGTCGCAGCGTTCCGCGAGAAGGTCACGATGGAGCTGGACCCGGAAGTGGATGGCGCCTACCCGGCGCGCTGGCTGGGCCGGGTGATCGTCACCACCACTGACGGACGCACCCTGAGCGCGGCCATCGACGACCCCAAGGGCGATCCGGGCAACACCCTGTCGCGGCCTGAACTGGAAGCCAAGGTCCAGCGCCTGCTGGCGTTCTCCGGCGCACGTACGGTGGAGCAGGGCAAGGCGTTGATCGAGCGGGTCTGGCAACTGCGCGATGCGCGGGATCTGACGGATTTGGTTTAACTGCAAAACGAATTCCTTGTAGGAGCGCGCTTGCCCGCGAAGGGGTCAGCACATTCGGCATGACCGTATCTGAAACACCGCAATCGCGGGCAAGCGCGCTCCTACACAGGTGGGCCCTGAGAGGTTTTTAGACATGACTCAACACAATCCCCGTCCCCTGGACGGCATCACCGTGATCAGCCTGGAACACGCCATCGCCGCGCCATTCTGCACGCGCCAACTGGCGGACCTTGGCGCTCGGGTGATCAAGATCGAACGTCCGGGCACCGGTGACTTCGCCCGCGGTTATGACCAGCGCGTCGATGGCCTGGCCTCGCACTTCGTCTGGACCAACCGCTCCAAGGAAAGCCTGACCCTGGACCTCAAGCAGGACGTGGCTGGCGATATCCTTGAATCGCTGCTGGCCAAGGCTGACGTGCTGGTGCAGAACCTGGCGCCGGGCGCTGCGGCGCGCATGGGCCTGTCGTTCGAAACGCTGCATGAGCGTTTTCCGCGGCTGATCGTCTGCGATGTATCCGGCTACGGCGAAGGCGGCCCCTACGAGAAGAAGAAAGCCTATGACCTGCTGATCCAGAGCGAGGGCGGCTTTCTTTCGGTCACTGGCGGACCGGGCGAGAACGAAATGGCCAAGGCCGGTTGCTCCATCGCCGACATCGCCGCCGGCATGTACGCCTACACCGGCATCCTCTCGGCGCTGCTGCTGCGGGACAAGACCGGGGAGGGCAGCCGCATCGACGTGAGCATGCTGGAAAGCCTGGTGGAGTGGATGGGCTATCCGATGTACTACGCCTACAACGGCGCGCCGCAACCGCCACGGGCCGGGGCGTCGCACTCGACGATCTACCCCTACGGGCCGTTTCCCACCGGCGGTGGGGGCACCATCATGCTGGGCCTGCAGAACGAGCGCGAATGGGCACTGTTCTGCGAGAAGGTGTTGCTGGACAAGGCGCTGGCCACCGACGAGCGTTTTTCGGCCAACTTCAAGCGTTCGGAAAACCGCGAGGTGCTGCGCCAGATCATCGTCGACGGCTTTGCCGCGTTGAGCCTGGATGAGGTGGTGGCGCGTCTTGAGGACGCGCAGATCGCCAACGCACGGGTCAACGACATGCACGGCGTGTGGGACCACCCGCAACTCAAGGCCCGTGACAGCTGGCGCGAGGTGGACAGCCCGTCGGGGCCATTGCCGTCGCTGCTGCCACCGGGCCGCAACGCCGCCTTCACCCCGCGCATGGATGGCGTGCCGGGGCTGGGGCAGCACACGCAGAGCATCCTCGGCGAGCTGGGTTTTTCCGCCGAGGAGCAGGCGCGGATGAGTGCTGCGGGGGTGGTTTAAGGGCCGACGGAATTGCTCCCAGCCCCTGCACTCTGTGGGAGCGGGCTTGCCCGCGAAGAGGCCAGTGCAGGCGCCCCATCTTTGGTGTCTGGTGATCGGCCTTCGCGGGCAAGCCCGCTCCCACAGAGTCGGGTGGTGCTCTGACATTGATTCATGACCAAGGAATTTTTCAACCATGCCCCAACCCACCATCCGCTCCGCGCTGTTCGTCCCCGGCAGCCGACCCGAGCGTTTCGCCAAGGCGCTGGCTGCTGGCGCCGATGCGGTGATCGTCGATTTCGAGGATGCCGTCGAAGAGCCGCTCAAGCGCCAGGCGCGGGATCATCTGGCGGCGTTTCTGCAGGCCAACCCACAGGCGTCGGTCTGGGTGCGGGTCAATGCGCCGGATCATGCCGAGCATGGCGCTGACCTGGCGTTCTGCAAACAGCACGCGGGCGTGGTCGGCGTGCTGCTGCCCAAGGTTGAAAGTGCCGCCCATGTGGCGGCGGTGTGGGCCACTGGCAAGCCGGTATTGCCCATCATCGAAAGCGCCAAGGGCCTTCTGGCGTTGCAGGAAATCGCCCGGGCGCCGGGTGTCGAGCGCTTGTCGTTCGGCGGTCTGGACCTGGCGCTGGACTTGAACCTCAACACCGGCACCGCCTCGGCGCAGATGTTCCTCGATCAGGCGCGCATGTCGGTGCAACTGCATTCCCGAGGGGCGGACCTGCTGCCGCCGCTGGACGGCGTACACCCGGCCATTGGCGATCCCGACGGCTTGCACCGGGTCATCCGCCATGCCCACGACATGGGCTACGGCGGCGCGCTGTGCATTCATCCGGCGCAGGTGCCGGTGATCCACGCCGCGCTGGCGCCCAGTGTCGAGGATCTGGGCTGGGCCCGGCGGGTGGTGGACGCCAGTGCCGCAGCCGGCGGCGCAGGTGCCTTCCAGCTGGACGGGCAGATGGTCGATGCACCGGTGCTGTTGCGGGCGCAGCGATTGCTGGCCATGAGCGCAAGATGAGGCCCGTCCGCCATATGGCGTTCGGCTATGACGAATGCCGGCTTACATAAAAGCTGATTCTCTAAACACATCATGTTGGGCATGGTTAGGGTGCACAACGCTCAAGCAGTACCGATTGCTCCTACAAAAAATACGCTCCTACAAAAATAAAAAGGTGATATCGATGTTGAAGCTGACCAAGGCGCTGTTCTGCGCCGCTGCAGTCTCCGTGGCCGGTATGGCGCACGCTGACCCCGTCGTCATCAAGTTTGCCCACGTGGTGGCGGAGAACACGCCAAAAGGCCAGGGCGCCTTGATATTCCAGAAAATGGTCGCCGCCGACCCGGCCTTGAAAGACAAGGTCAAGGTCGAGGTGTACCCCAACTCTTCGCTGTTCGGTGACGGCAAGGAAATGGAAGCCCTGCTGCTCGGCGACGTACAGATGCTGGCGCCGTCGCTGGCCAAGTTCGAGCAATACACCAAGAAAACCCAGATCTACGACCTGCCGTTCCTGTTCAATGACCTGGCCGCCGTCGACCGTTTCCAGCAAGGCCCTCAGGGCAAGGCGCTGCTGACCTCGATGGACGACAAGGGCATTCACGGCCTGGCTTACTGGCACAACGGCCTGAAGCAGCTGTCATCGAACAAGAAGATGGTCGAACCCAAGGACGCCCGTGGCCTGAAGTTCCGCGTACAGGCTTCAAGCGTGCTGGAAGCGCAGTTCGTGGCGCTGCATGCCAACCCGCGCAAGATGAGCTTCGCCGAGGTGTACCAGGGCTTGCAGACTGGCACCGTCAACGGTACCGAGAACACCTGGTCGAACTATGAGAGCCAGAAGGTCAACGAGGTGCAGCCGTACTTCACCGAGTCCAACCATGGACTGATCGACTACATGGTCATCACCAACTCCAAGTTCTGGAACGGCCTGGCGCCCGACGTGCGCGACGAGCTGCAAAAGATCATGGATCAGGTGACGGTCGAGGTGAACAAACAGGCCGAAGCCCTGAACCAGACCGCCAAGCAGAAGATCATCGACTCCAAGACCAGCGAGATCGTGACCCTCACCCCCGAGCAGCGCGCCAAGTGGCGTGAAGTGATGAAGCCGGTCTGGGACAAGTTCTCCGAAGAAATCGGCCCGGACCTGATCAAGGCCGCGGACGATGCCAACCAGGCGTCTGTCGTCGCCCGATAAGACCGCTTCATCCAGGCAGTGATGTCTGCGTGGCCGCCGGGCTCCCGGTGGCCGCTCTCTCGACGTTCGGAGAATTCTTATGCAATCGCTGACGCGACTCTGGGAGCACCTGGAGGAGGGCATGATCGCCTTTCTGCTGGCTGCCATGACGCTGGTGACTTTCGTCTACGTGGCGCTGAACAACATCTACACGCTGTTTTACACCCTCAGCGACCAGTGGGCGGTCAGCAGTGATTTTTTCGCAGGGATCGGCGATCACTTGATGGGTTATGCCCAGGGCATGACCTGGAGCGTCGCCCTGACCAAGGCCTTGTTCGGCTGGCTGATTTTCTTCGGTATCTCCTACGGCGTGCGCACTGCCGGCCATCTGGGGGTCGATGCGCTGGTGAAAAAGACCAGCAAACCGGTGCAGCGGATTCTCGCGATGCTCGCCTGCGCCTGCTGCCTGGCCTACGGCGCGCTGTTCCTCATCGCCAGTTACAAATGGGTGTCGGCGCTGTTCGTGGCCGGGATCGGCGCCGAAGACCTGGACCGTTATGGCGTCAAGGTCGCCTACATCACCGTCATCGTGCCCATTGGCTTCGCGCTGGTGATCGCCCGTTATCTGGAAATTCTCTACCGCATCTGGACCCACCGGCAGACGGGCCTTGGGCTGGCCGACGAGGCAGCAGAAGCCAGCAAACTGGCCAACCCTAACGAGGAGCAACACTGATGACCGTTCTTTGTCTGTTCCTCCTGCTGTTCGTGTTCATGTTCCTGGGCGTGCCCATTGCGATTTCGCTGGGCCTGTCCGGTGCAGTGTCGATCCTGCTGTTCAGCCAGGATTCGCTCAGTTCGCTGGCGATCAAGCTGTTCGAAACGTCCGACAGCTACACCTTTCTGGCGATTCCGTTCTTCCTGCTGTCCGGCGCGTTCATGACCACAGGTGGCGTGGCGCAGCGGCTGATCGACTTTGCCAACGCCTGCGTGGGCCACATTCGCGGCGGTCTGGCGATTGCGGCGGTGCTGGCCTGCATGTTGTTCGCGGCGTTGTCTGGCTCTTCGCCTGCCACGGTGGCGGCGGTGGGTTCGATTGCCGTGGCCGGCATGGTGCGTTCGGGTTACCCGAAGGAATTCGGCGCCGGGATCATCTGTAACGCCGGTACCCTGGGCATCCTGATTCCGCCGTCGATCGTGATGGTGGTGTACTCGGCGGCCACCGAGACTTCGGTGGGCAAACTGTTCATCGCAGGGGTGGTGCCGGGAATCCTGCTGGGCGTGATCCTGATGGTGGTGATCTACATCGTCGCCCGGGTCAAGAAGCTGCCAGCGCAACCACGGGTGTCGTTCCGCCAGTGGCTGGCGACCGCGCGCCGGGCGTTCTGGGGCTTGCTGTTGCTGGTGATTATTCTGGGCGGCATCTACAGCGGCATGTTCACGCCCACCGAAGCTGCGGCCGTGGCGGCGGTGTATTCGGCGTTCATTGCGCTGTTCGTCTACAAGGACATGAGTCTGCGTGACTGCCCCAAGGTGCTCCTGGAGTCCGGGCGGCTGAGCATCATGCTGATGTTCATCATCGCCAACGCCATGCTGTTCGCCCACGTCCTGACCACCGAGCAGATCCCGCAGCAGATCACCAACTGGGTGATTTCCGAAGGGCTGACGCCGATTGGCTTCCTGATCATGGTCAACGTGGTGTTGCTGGTGGCGGGCAGTTTCATGGAGCCTTCGGCCATCGTGCTGATCCTGGCGCCGATTTTCTTCCCGATTGCCACCAAGCTTGGGATCGACCCGATTCACCTGGGCATCGTGATGGTGGTGAACATGGAAATCGGCCTGGTGCACCCGCCGGTGGGGCTGAACCTGTTCGTGACCTCGGCGGTGACCGGCCTGACCCTCGGGCAGACGATCCGCGCGGCGCTGCCGTGGTTGTCTATCCTGTTGTTGTTCCTGATTCTGGTGACGTACGTGCCGTTCATCTCGCTGGCCCTGCCGAACTGGCTGGGCATGCCATGACGGCGTGAGTCACTGACCGAACTGTGAGCGCAGTGCCTTGGCCCTCGTCGACCTTGAGTCTTCGGGGGCTTTTTTCATACTTATACCGAACGTTTCCGAACCCGTAGGAGCGCGCTTGCCCGCGATTGCGGTGTGTCTGTGCCAGATGTGGTGAATGACACGGTGCGGTCGTCCGGATGCGGCCCAGAGCAAGCGCGCTCCTACAGTTGTTCGCGCTAATCCGCAAAATCAGGCTCATGCCGCGCCAGGATCCGTTTCACGCTTTCCAGGTGCAATCGCGCACTTTCGGCATCCTCCTCAGCCATCTGCCGGGCTGTGCGCAACAGCACCTGCGGCTCGATGGCCTTGAGCGCTCGCCCGCTGCTCATCGCCTTGAGCTGCACTTCGGCCGCACGTTCCAGGTAGTAGAGATCATCCCAGGCCTGGGCGATGCTGCGGGCCGTCACCATCACCCCGTGATTCTTCAGAAACAGAATATCCGCCCCGCCCATCGACGCCGCGATGCGGTCGCCTTCGCGGTTATCCAGCGCCAGCCCGTTGTAGTCCTCGTCCACCGCCACCCGGCCATGAAACTTCAGCGCTGTCTGCCCGGCCCACAGCAGCGGTTCGCCTTCGAGCATCGCCAGCGCCGTGGCATTGGGCATGTGTGTGTGAAACGCCGCAATGGCGCCCGGCTTGTTCAGGTGCAGCCGGGCGTGGATGTAGAACGCCGTCGCTTCGGGCTTGCCATCGCCTGCAATCACATTGCCGGCGAAATCGCAGATCAGCAGGCTAGACGCCGTGATCTCCTCGAAGCCCAACCCGTACGGATTCACCAGAAACAGCTCGGGATGCCCCGGCACCAGCGCCGAAAAGTGATTGCAGATGCCCTCGCTCAAGCCCAGCCGCGCCGCCATGCGCAGGCTGGCGGCGAGGTCCACCCGGGCGGCGGCGATCTGCGGGCTGTCCAGGTTCGTGTAGTGCCGGTCGTTGCGCGCAGCGCTGCGCAGATCGTGTGCCATGGAGCTCTCCTTATTCGTTCGCCCAACCCTTGCCGCGAATGTAGTCGGGCACCTGGGCCAGGTTTGTCAGCGTCGCGTCAGGAGTGTAGTCGGGCAAGGGTCTGCGGCGAGTGCCGCGGTCGATCCACACGCAACGAAAGCCCAGGTCCCGGGCCACTGTCAGGTCCAGATGGGGGCTGGCGCAGATGTGCAGCACCTCGTCCAGATCCACATCCAATTGCTCATGGGCATGCCGGAACAGGCGGTGATCGGGCTTGTAGGCTTGCGCCTGTTGCGCGGTGATCACGCGGTCGATATGGCCGCCAAGCTGGGCCACGTTGCCCTTGATGATGTCGTCATCGGTGTTGGACACGATGCACAGCTTGAAGCCCTGGGCCTTTAGCCACTTCAAGGTCTCGGGCACTTCAGGGAAGGGCGGCATCTGGCCGATGCGGCGAATCAGGCTTTCGGCATCTTCGGGCTCGCAGGGCAGGCCGAGCTCTTCCAGGGTCAGGGACATCGACTGGCGGGAAATGTTGGCGAACGAATGGTGGGGTGGCGTCTGTTCCAGGCGATGTTCGTGGCGGTCGTAGATCTCGATGAAACGGTCGGCATCCAGCGCCGGGCTGCCTTTGCGCGCCAGCAATTGACGTACGCAGTCGAGCAGGCCTTCGTCCCATTGGATCAGGGTGCCGTAGCAGTCGAAGGTCAGCCAGCGGGGGCGGGGAGTGGTCATGGTCGGCTCCAGATCGAAGTGTTGTGAGGCCACTCTAGACGTTCGTGGTTTTGATCGTAAAATTAAATTAAGATCAAAAAATAAGTTGTACTTCGAATTAAGAGGATGAACGCCATGTTTGATCTGGAACTGCTGCGCACGTTCGTCAGCGTGGTCGATTCAGGCGGCTTTACGAAGGCTGGCGAGCGGGTCAACCGCACCCAGTCCACAGTCAGCCAGCAAATCCGCAAACTGGAGGAAGCGCTTGGGCGCCCTCTGTTGCTGCGCCAGCGGGCGAGCAAGCACATCGAGCTGACCGAAGACGGCGAGCGCCTGATCGGTTATGCCCGACGGCTGGTAGCCTTGGCGCTGGAAGCCCACAGCGTGTTGTGTGGCGATGGCGAGGTTGGCGTGGTCAAGCTGGGCGTACCCGAAGATTTCGACGTGCAGCGCCTCATGGCCTTGCTGTCCGGCTTTGCCCGGGAGCATCCGCGCATTCGGCTGGATACCGTCAACGGCCTGAGCGTCGATCTGCATCAGCGCCTGGAAAACCGCGAGATTGATTTGGCGCTGGTCAAGCGTGATCGCGGCAACAAGCAGGAACCGGCACTGGCGAGCTGGCCAGAACAGGTCAACTGGGTGGCGGGATGCAAGATGGACGTCATCGACGATCCCGTGCCGTTGGTGGTCTACCCCCAGGGCTGCATCTACCGAAACCGTATCGTGCACGCCCTGGAGTCGTCCGGGCGGCGCTGGCGCGTGGCGTTTGCCAGCCAGAGTCTGGTGGGCATTCAGGCGGCAGTGTCTGCTGGGCTGGGGATCAGCCTGCTGCCTGCGTCGGCCATGTTGGTCGATCATCGTTTGCTGGGCGTGGAGGAAGGGTTTGCGGCGGTGCCGCCCAGCGAGCTGGCGCTGGTGGCGGCCAACCGGATGCTGACCGATGTGCAGCGCACCCTGGTCGAGTACATGAAGGGGCAGATGACAGGCAATTGATACAGGCAAAAAAAAATCCGCGCAGGCCCAGAACATCAGGGCACCACGCGGATCGTCTACGACTCGGTCAGTGCATGAAAAGTGCGATCAGGATAATCACCGGGATCGGCACACCCAGGAACCACAGCAGTAATGAGCGCATGATGTTTCTCCTTGATCAGCGAAGGGTAGAAGTGCTGGCGTAAGCACGGGTTTCAACGTAGGTCACGGCGTCACGGCGACGGCCACCCCAGATAGCGGCGAGGCTGGCGACGAAGGCACCGCAGAGCAGGGCGACGAAGGTCCACAGCGCGGTCATGGCGGCGACTTTGGCTGCAGTCTCGGCGGCTTGTTGGGCTTTGAGTTTGGCGTCAGCCACGGCCTGCTTGGCTTGACCGTAAACCTGATCGACACGGGCCTGGGCGTCGGCCTGGCTCAGGTTGGTACGTTGCGAAACCAGTTGGGCCAGGTAGTTGCGGTCTTCGGTTGCCAACTGACCATCGTTGGCCAGGGTCTTGGCGAAGATGCGCACCACCACCCCGCGTGCCGCGTCATCGCTGACGGCTGCAGGGCGGTCGTCGCGGAACAGACTGTCGACGAAGTAGCCATATTGATCGGAGCTGGTGTTACCGGCGGCACTGCCGGCTGCAACCGCTGCGGTCCCGGCAACGCCTGCTACTGCGCTGGCACCGGCTTTGACGCCGCTGCCGACGATGCCGCTGACCGAACCCACAATCAGCACTGCCGCAACCAGAGTCGCAATGGCCCAGGACAGAAAGCCGTGGGCGGTGTCGCGGAAATACACTTCATCGCCATGCATGTTCGACCATTTCACTCGCAGGCGGCCGGCCAGATAGCCACCAAGGCCCGAAGCGATGATTTGCGTCAGCGCCAGCCAGATCACGGTGGAAATGCCCAGGGTCTTGGCGCTGGCCCCTTCACTGGCCCACGGCGACATCGCCGAGAAGCCCAGCCCGGAGCCCAGCAGTACCAGAATCAACGATAAGGCAGCGGCGCCCGCGGCGCCGGCAAAGATGGCAGCCCAGGACACGCCTGAGGCAGTGGAGGGTTCTTCTACGTCGGCAGGATAGGAATCAGGGGAAACGTTCATCGTGTGCTGCTCCATGCGAATAGGTGTTGCAGGAGCTAATGCACCGGCTGTGCCAGCGGTTGAAATAAGAAATTGCTTTATAAATCAGTAAGTTAACTTATGGGGTATGCAGTCCTGTTCATGCAATTTGCATGACAGGCCAGGGTTGCGGTGGCGTTCTGCCCGGTTTGTAGAAGTTCAGCCTGATCAAGGGATTGCACGATGTTTTTCGCGTTGATCGAGACCCGCTAGAAATATTCTGGCACTCATTTTCTGAAGGGTTGTCCTATGCAGTCCGCTCTTACGGGCTTCCTGAACGCAGAACCGCAACATATATATGCATTACCCGCCTTTAGGCTAATGTCCCGGTGCCAGCGCATGACCTATAGTTTGCGCACGGCCCACCGATCTCCGAGAGGTTTACCACCATGTTCGTGCACCGCCCCCTGGAAGAAAAAGACATCCCGGCCGTCTGCGACATGCCTCAGAGCATCGACGAGCTTTTCTACATGTTCCCCAAGGCCACCTTTCCGCTTACCCCTGCGCAGCTGAAAGATTCGATTGAACAGCGCTCCGACAACACGGTGATCGAACTGGACGGGGTAGTGGTCGGCTTCGCCAACTTTTCCCGCTTCGACTTCCGGGGCCGCTGCTCGATGGGCAACGTCATCATCGCGCCCCATGCCCGCGCCAAGGGCGTTGGCAGGTACATGATCGGTTGCATGATGGAACTGGCCTTCGGCAAACACGAGGCCAAGGAACTGACCGCCTCCTGCTTCAACCACAACGTGCCGGGCCTGTTGTTCTACCCCAAACTCGGCTTCAAGCCCTTCGCCATCGAAGAACGCCAGGACAAGAAAGGCGCTCGCGTGGCATTGGTTCACCTGCGCCTGCCCCGCGAATAACTATCACGAATTGCCACTCGTCGGTCAGCCTTACAGTGGCCGACGAGCGGTTCAATGTCTTTTGCGCCAATTCCGGGCCTGTTCAGCCTCCCCACTGCTGACCCTCGAACGAATCCGCTCGTTTTTTCCACTGGTTACTGCTGATGAATCGTTTTTTCGAAACGAGAAGACAGTTAACCGGCGCCACAATTCACTGTTTTTCAGCTGTTTGCTTCCGGTTTGGGCCAGGCGTATAACTTGGGTTATTCGCCAATAACCATGAGGTTCTTGAGGCGAATCGAGCGATGGCATCCCCACGCAAGTGGGTTACTGGGTGTTGGCGAGTGACTGTTACAAGTTATGACAGGAGTCGCCTCGGGAGGATATAACTAATGATTGCATGTACGCTTTCCAACCTTGAACTACGCAGCATAATTGAAAGTGCGTTTCTGCCGATGCGTTGCAACTGCACCGTGATGAGTGACTCCATGACGGTCGAAGTGATTGACCCGCTCACCGAGCGCGTAGAGCTGCTGGCCAGCGGTATTGCGCTGGAGCGGCTGGACAATAGCCGCGCCCTGTGCGAACTGATCGGCGAATTGCGCGCCGACCTGAACAATTCGCGCTACCAGCAGCGACATGCGCTGGCAGGCTGAATGACGCGATGTGTTTTACGTATACCAGGGTTCACAGACCGACGCCCATGATGCAGTGCATGTCATGGGCGTTTTTGTTTTAGCGCCTCTGGCGAAAGATGTTAGTTGATCAAGGCTTTGGGTTTATCACTTTCGATAACTCCACCCCCTCCTATATATTTCTGACCTATCCCCGCAATAGCGTTGAACGAATGACGCGACCGCACTCAAATGAAGTGTTCCAGAATCTGGATAATGTCTGCCGGGATGCGCGTTCCATCGGCGGCAGGAGCAGGGCATCTGCACGTAGATCTGGAATTACGCTCGCATACCTTTTATCTTAAGCCCGCACAGGGCGGCAGGCCGCCGGTTTCGCTTAACACCACACAGACAGGGGAATGCATGGCTGACTACCAGCCCGATGCCCGTGAAGTGCCGCAGGGGTCGGACCTCAGGGGCGATGTTTGTCGACGCAAGGTAATGATGGGCGTTGGCTTGCTGATGGGCATCGTCGTGCTCTGTGTAGCAGCCATACTCCTCATGCTGCAGCGCCTGGAAGCGAGGAACGCCAGTTTCCAGCCCCCCATGACCGCCCTGGAACGCCAACGCCTGCTGCCGCCCGACCCGGTGCTCGACACGGCACCGCAGATTCAGGGCTTGCGCTATGGGGAGCAGCCCGGGCTTATTGGCGACGACCTGGTGGCACCCGAGGTCCAGCATGTCAGCCACGGCCCGTTAGGCCAGGCTCCGGCGCTTGAGGGCGGCAACCTGCATGCCGACTCGGCTGCAGGCCTGCAACACGCCAGTCATTTGCAATAACGCCCCCGGCACCAGCTCGTGCGATCAATGCACGATGCGGTGGTGCTCATTTTCAAACAACAGCCTGAATTGTTCTTCGCCATTGTGCTCGATCGCGTAGTGCTCGCGGATCGGGCCGGCTTCGATCCTGCCGTCCAGTGCCACGCGGATGATGGCTGACTTGGGCAGGTAATCGGGCACTTCACCAATGATCGTCAGTTCCCTGAAGCTGTGGCCGTCCATCTCCACCGTGGCCAGGCGAACCCTGCACGTCGCCTGCATGGGAATAGGGCCAAACAGGGTGTCACGTGAATAGTCGATTTCGGCAATGCTGGACCGACGGTTTTTCTCAGCATTCATGTTTGCGACCTCCATATCCGTTCAAAAGTGGTACGAGCCAGACAGTGGAACCGGGCGGGCCGGGAATAGTTCTGTGTTTTTGCCGGCAGGTATGACCATCCATCGACTGCACTGGCGAGGCAGCGGCTTTATTTCGGCGAAAAGCGGCTTTTATGGCGTCATTAATATGCCTGCGCCTCAATGGACGGAAAACCGGCTGGAAAACATTCTCATCCGGATAATAAGCAGGCTAATGATGTGACAGTTTTCCGACAACTAGCAGCCAAGTTTGCGGTTCGATTAATCGCAAGTTGATAAAAAAATGAACGGTTGCGATTTTAAAAATGTATGGAGATATTCAGCGCCTCTGAAATAATGGCGTCAAAAAATAAAATCGTTTTAAAACAGTATGTTGAACACTCAGATTACACAAAACGAGATTTTCTCGAAAATTTGACACCTTCCGGGTTTTTTGAAACTATCACCCTACGTAATTCTTCTTGTAATAGTTTGAAATAAATTTTGACCCGTTACCGATTGCGCGCCTGGAAGTCCCGAACCAGAGCGCTTCGCTAATGGCGGTAGCGTCTCCCAGGTCCCCGCAGAAGTGATTTCAGGGCGACGCCAGGTGATCGATTCCTCTTCTTAGTGGCGCTGCCGCGCACTTGCTGCCGTTTTCAACCCGCTGCCCTTATGGTCGGTGTGCGGTAGTCATGCCCAAGGTTTTCTGCGGTACATGTTTTGTATCAAGTTAGACATGTTCGTATCAAGTTACACATGAACGCAAGTTGCTTTAGAGCAGGCGGTTCTTTGCGCCTGTTACACATTGTCCCGGACGCATTTTGGGCTGCGCTCAATGCATCGACCTCGTTTGGAGTCAAGATTATGTATGGAGATCATCTGGAAACCGTTTGCGGTTGCGTAGTCGGTGGTGCCGGACCGGCAGGGATGGGGCTGCTTTTCAATGCATTGAAAAGCGGAGCCATGCCGGAGCTGGCCAGGGAAGGCCTGATCATTGTCGATGCAAGCCCCAACCCGGGTACGGGTCGCCTGGGCGACTACAGGATCACTGCCAACTCGGTAGGCGATGTGTTCCTCGATTGCCTGCGCGATCCGGCGCTCAAGGATGTGTTCGAACCCCTCGAACACTCTCCGGCGTATTGGCGTATCCGCCGTCAGGCCCAGAGCGCGCCGCAACTGGCGGATGTGGCCGAGTTGCTCGCCGAGGCCTCGACACTGGTGCTCGACTTCATTGTCGAGCATTACGGTGTGAAGCTGTGGACCAGCACCACCATCACCGAGGTGGTGCACGAGGATGACGGTTATCAGGTCTGGGTCGAATCCCAGGGGCACACCCGGCGCATCCGTTGCCGGGCGCTGGTGCTCAATCTGGGCGGGCGGCAGGATCCGCAAAACCTGCTCGACAGCCTTGCCGACCAGGGCCTGGCCGTTCCACCCACGGCCAAGGTTCAGAGCGCCGACGAACTGCTGCGCATGAACGCTGTGCAACTGCGCGATTTCTTCGCCCCAACGCTGGCGCGCAAGGGGCGGATCAGTGTGGTGGGCGGTTCTCACAGTGCCTTCTCGACGCTGGAAAACCTCGCCGACGCCCTGGAATTCGCCGGCATGGACGAAGTGACCCTGGTGCACCGTTCGCCGATCCGGCTGTTCTACGAGACCGCCCAGGCGGCGACAGACGCAGGCTATGCCTTCGATCCGGTCAGGGATGTGTGCCCGGTATCGGGGCGCGTCAACCGCTCCGGCGGCTTGCGCTACCGTGCGCTGGATGTAGGACGTGAGGCATTGGCCAACGGGCATGTCGGCAAAACCGGTGTCAGAGTGCATCTGCTGCAGACGCTGAACGGTCCCGAGGGTCAGTACGAACTGGCGCGTCAGGCCTTGGCGGAGTCCGAGGTGGTGGTGCAGTGCACCGGCTACCAGCCGCTGTTGCCGCCGATGAATTATGTCGCCGGTGGCGCGATCAGCCTGATGGAAGTCAAGGGCGGGGTTGATTCGGACCCCGCCGGCTGCCCCCTTGATTCCAACGGCCAGCGCCTCTATGGCCTGCACCTGTTCGGGCTCGGTGCCGGGCTTGGTGTCGATCCTCGGCTGGGCAGCGAAGCGTCATTCGACGGCCGTATCTACGGCGTCTGGCAATTCCACCATGACGCCAGCGGGGCTGTAATCGATGCCGTTCTGGCGCGGCTGCAGGAACCGCTCGCTCGGCCCGTCGCCGTCAGCCGCACGCTGGTGGCCAGTCGCGAAGAGCAGCGCCAGCCGTTCCTGTGGCCGGTGCTGGCCAACGCGCAATCCTGACTCTCCTTGCAAGACTTGCGTCCCGAACCGCCTCTGGTGGTTCGGGATTTTTTTTGCCTGATGTTTGCGCGACGCAGGTTTATAGCCTTCAGCAATGTCGTGGGAAAACAATATGTTGGTCATCATTCAATTTTTGGATAGAGTGCGATCCTTCATCTATTCTGGGGTGTTCGTACCCTCTTCATTGACTCCACAAGGAACCGACAGAACATGCGCATTTTGATCGTGGGTGCAGGGGCGATTGGCGGCTACTTTGGTGGTCGGCTGCTGGAGGCGGGGCGCGACGTGACATTCCTGGTGCGCCCGGGGCGTGCCGAAGAGCTGGACCGCGACGGTCTGATCGTGCGCAGTCCGCTGGGCAATATTCTGTATCCATCGCCGCCCCACGTCATGACGCCGATGCTGGATCAGGTGTTCGATTTGATCGTGCTCAGTTGCAAGGCCTACGACCTGGATGCAGCGATGGAGTCCTTTGCCGCCGCCGTGGGTCCCGCGACCTTGATCCTGCCGCTGCTCAATGGCATGGCGCATCTGGATCGCCTGGCGGCGCGGTTCAGTCCTGAGAACGTGCTGGGCGGGCAGTGCCTGATTTCCCTGGACCGTGACGCCTCGGGGGCGATCCTGCACCTGAACGACACCAACCAGTTATCGTTCGGTGAGCTGAGCGGCGCCTTGACCCCACGGATTCTGAAAGTCGCCGAGGCGCTGGCCGACGCAGGATTTGCCGCAAACCTGAGTCAGCAGATCGTTCAGGAGATGTGGGAAAAATGGTGTTTCATCGCCACCGGCGCAGGCATTACCGGCGCCATGCGCGCGAGCATTGGCGATGTGATCCAGAGCGGGGGCGAGCCACTGATTCTCAAGTTGCTGGCCGAGTGCGCCAGCGTCGCCGAGCATTCCGGTTATGCGTTGCGCAGCGAGGTGCGCCAGCGATTCGAGACGATGCTGACCACCAAGGGCTCGAAGATGACAGCGTCCATGCTGCGGGATATCGAGCGGGGTGCGCCGATAGAGGTCGACCACGTGATCGGCGACATGATCGCCCGTCGCGCCGCTTCCGACAGACATGCGAAAGCGGGCATTACGGTGCTCGATTACGTGAACCTGCACCTCAAGTCCTACGAAGCGCGGCGGGTGAGGGAGCAGCGGTAGCGGTGATCTTGCGAACGCCCCCGCCCGTGGGAGCGCGCTTGCCCGCGAT
This sequence comes from Pseudomonas sp. NPDC090201, assembly GCF_044746825.1. Taxonomy (NCBI): domain Bacteria; kingdom Pseudomonadati; phylum Pseudomonadota; class Gammaproteobacteria; order Pseudomonadales; family Pseudomonadaceae; genus Pseudomonas; species Pseudomonas sp. NPDC090201. The sequence goes on along the minus strand of NZ_JBIVCX010000001.1, from coordinate 168,405 downwards.
GGCGGTGTGTCAGCTTGCAAATCCGTGACTGACCTACCGCTCCCGCCGGCAAGCCGTGCTGCTACGGTTGTGCTTACGACATCAATCCCGTAGCAGCCGGGCTTGCCCGCGGGAGCGGTGTGTCAGCTTGCATAATCGTGACTGACCTACCGCTCCCGCCGGCAAGCCGTGCTGCTACGGACCGTGCAAGCAACGCACTTTGGCTTTACCCCTTGGCCTTCGCCAGCTCCATGATCATCCGGGTCAGCAGGTAGATCCTGGGCGATACGCTTTCCACTTCGGCATATTCCTCCGGTGTATGAATATTGCCGCCGACGATGCCGAAACCATCCAGGGTCGGCACGCCGACGCCCGCCGAGAGGCTGGCATCCGCTGCGCCGCCGCTGCCTTCGATGGTCAGCTTGCGGCCGATTTCGCCATATATCCCTTGCGCCATCTCCACCAGTTTGTCCGATTCAGGCGTCTGCGGCATGGGCGGCAGGCCGCGATCCAGGTGGGTGGTCACTTCGGTTTCCGGGATCAGCTTGTTGGCCGAAACCCGGGCCAGGTCTTTCTCGATGCGATCGAATTCCTCGGGCACTGCGGCGCGTACGTCGCCCTTGGCTGTGGCCTGATCGGGAATCACGTTGACCCGGTCGCCAGCGTTGAGCACCGTGAAATTGATGGTGGTTTTCTTCTCGGCATCACCCAGCTTGCCCAGTTGCAGGATCTGGTGCGCCACCTCCATCGCCGCATTGCGACCGAGCTCCGGCGCGACACCTGCGTGGGACGCCTTGCCCTTGACTTCGACCACCGCAGTGGCGCTGCCCTTGCGCCACACCACCAGGCCATCGGCGGGGCGGCCGGGTTCCAGGTTCAGGGTCACGTCATGCTGTTTGGCGACTTTCTGAATCAGCTCGGTGGCGGCTGCCGAGCCGGTCTCCTCGCTGGCGTCGAGCAGGAAGGAGATTTGCGCGTAGTCCTTGAAGTCGATGTTCTTCAGAATTTTCAGCGCATAGAGTCCGGCGATGATCCCGCCCTTGTCGTCCATGACCCCAGGACCGTAAGCGCGACCATCCTTGATATGGAAGGGCCGTGCAGCTGCCGAGCCTTCCTTGAACACGGTGTCCATGTGCGCCATCAGCAGGATTTTGGCCTTGCCGGTGCCCTTGATTGTGGCCACCACATGGCTGCTTTTGTCTGGTGCGGTGTTGGGGAAGGTTTCGATGGTGGCGCCGAGTTTCTTCAATTCCTCGACGGTGATGTCGCGCACTTGGGTAAGGCCCGGTTCATAGCCTGACCCGGTGTCGATGTTGACCAGTCTTTCCAGCAGTTTGAGGGCTTCGTCCTTGTATTTGTCGGCATCGGCCTGAACCTGTTTGTTCGGCTCGGCAAAGGCCGGGGAGGCGACGGCGAAGGTGAGGCCAAGGGCAAGGGCGCTGGCGAGCAGCGAGCGGGAAAACGATGACGGCATGGGTCTGTCCTTGATGTTGTTTTTTGAAAACGCCCCCTTACCCTAGCGTCTTGTACAGGTTTGTGCATGTTGGAATGCGACCTGTCCCCAATCCATCCGCCCATGAACACACCACACATCCCGTAGCAGCCGGGCTTGCCCGCGGGAGCGATCTTCAGGCCGCCCCCGCCTGTAGGAGCGCGCTTGCCCGCGATGGCGATCTTACGAACGCCCCCGCCGGCAAACCGTGCTGCTACGTGGACTGTGTTGCACGCACCGCCAAGCGAACCACTGCCTCGACCAGCAGCGCCAACCCCAACGCCCCGGCGCCAATCAGAAACAGCAGCCGATGATCCCCGCCGCTGGCATTGAACAGCATCGAATACCCATACCCGGACAGCGCCTGCATCAGCGCAAACACCGTGGTCGCGCGGCTCCACGCGGCCCCTTGGGCGCCGGCATCCTGGGGCAGGAGTTCATGAACCCGCGCCAGCACCAGCGGCACGATGCCGGGCGGAAAGCTGCCGATGACCAGCGTCAGCGCCGCGATCAGCAGGCTGCTGTGGGAGCTGTACAAAATGCCGACCACCAGCGCCTGCACCACCAGCACAAGGCGAATGCCCCGCACCGGTCCCAGCCGGTCGGCGATGTAGCCATACAGCATGGGTCCTGCCAGCGCACCGACGCCATAGACGATCCAGTACAGCGCCCCGACGTGAGCACCCAGCCCCAGGTCCCGCGCGACGAAATCCACAAGGAACACCATCAACGGCACCAGCCCGATCGCCATCAGGCCGAACTGCAGGTAGGTCAGGTTCAGAAACAACACATGACGCGGCGGGCGAGGTGTCTGCACTGCCTGAACAGAGGCCGGTCCCGTTGTCGTCGTCTGCGCATCAACCTGTGGCCAGCCGCTCCAGCTGATGGCCGTCAGCACCGCGCAGAACGCCGCCAGGCCCAGCCAGGTGATGCGCAATCCCATGTCCAGCAGCAGCGGCACCAGCGTACCGGACGCGGCGATCCCCAGGCCCAGCCCGAAAAAGATCGCGCCACTGGCCAGCCCCTTGCGCGTGCCGGGAATGTGCGGCAGCACGGTGGAGGCGACCAGCACCATGATCGCGCCACCGGCCAGCCCGGAAATGAACCGCCAGGCGAAGAACCACAGGGTCGACAACGGCACCGCACAGCCAGCGAACGACAGCGTCACCAGCACCATCATCAGGCGCAGGGTGGTGCGATTGGAAAACCTGCGAGCAACCGGGCGCCCCAGCAACGCGCCGATGAAATAGCCGGCAAGGTTTGCGGCGCTGAGAATGATGATGTCGGAGGTGGCGAACCAGTGGTTCTCGATCAGCGGCGGAATCAGTGGTGTGTAGGCAAAGCGCGCCAGGCCGATGCCGACCAGGGTGGCGCACAGCCCGGCGATGATGGCGTGCCAGGGGATGGCAGAGCGGACGGGCGCATTGTCCGGGGATGACGTATCCAGCGAAACGGCTTCGGGCTGCATGTTGCTGACCTCGGGAAGAGATAGGAGTCTATGTTTGACAGCGGTGTCATGTTTGTCACTCTAGTCAAAATTGACAGGCTTGACAAGAATGAGGTCAACTCATGGCTCGCAGGTGGATCGAGACGTCGATTCCACGGCTACTGAAAAACGCTGGAGAGCAGGGCAATGGCGGGTGTAAGACAGTTCGACGAAGACAGGACACTGGATCTGGCGATGAACGTGTTCTGGCAAAAGGGCCTGAGCGCGACCTCGATGCAGGATCTGGCCGAAGCGACGGGGGTGTTGCGCGGCTCGCTGTACAACGCCTATCAGGGCAAGGAGCAACTGTTTCTCAAGGTGTTCGATCGCTATCGCCAGCGCATGACCGCCAGCATGGCCCAGGCGCTGGCCGAGCCGTCGATCCGCGTGGCGCTGGAGAACTTCTTCGAGTTCATCATCAGCTCGATGATCGAGGGCACCCCGACCCGAGGCTGCCTGACCACCAAGACGGCGGTGGACGGTATCAGCGAGGTCGATACCATTCGCGTAGCGTTGCAGGGCATGCTCGATGACATCGAAGCCTTGTTGCACGCCCGGTTCGCCGCCGAGGCGCAGAACGACACGCTGAATCTTCCTGCCGACCAGGCCTCGCGCCTGGTGTCGACCTTCACCCGGGGCGTGGTGGTGATGGAGCGGATCTACCAGGACCCCGAGCGCCTGCGCAGCACCGCAGCCTCGATGGTCCAGGTGTTGGTAAAAGGCTAGACCCGGATCAGCAATGCATCGCCCAGGACAGAAACGTAGAACCTTTGCCGTGAGCTACCCTCAATAATTCAACATCTGTTGTCAGAGGAGAGGCGCACCATGCCGGTCAAGCACGATTTGTACGCGGATTTGAGTATCACCAAAGACGAGCTGCTCAAGCGTCGCAGCAAGGATGCCAAGCTCGATCATCTGGTTGGTCAGTACGACGCAATCGACGCCGACATCGTCAAGGCAGAAGCCGGATCGTCGGGCGATGTCTCGGACGACCAGCTCAAGAAGCTCAAGGAAAAGCGCCTGCTGGCCAAGGACAAGATCGTCCAGCAACTGATGTAGGGTGTTTGCGTCATGTGACGCGCTGAACACGAGCGGCGAGCTGTCCACACGAAGCTCGCCGTTTTGTTTTCAGCACATATCGAGAACTGTTCGCATCACGTGCTATAACTAAGCGCAGGCCGCGAAATAGAGCGGTCGCGTGGCTGTGCAGGGTATTAATTAATGTATGAAGTTGTTACTTATACAGATGTTAGTTGGCCAGAGAGTGAACAGTGTCACGCTAATGGATCCAAAAGTTACGCAGAAAAAAACGGCGTCAGGTTGTACGCCGTTTAATGAGCCTGCCACGGGTAGCGGCAGACTAGTGACTTAGAAGATGAACCGCAGGGTCATTGGGGATCTTGGTTAGGCGCGATCTCGGCTTGAATACGTTTGTAGATTTCTTCACGATGAACTGAAACGTTCTTCGGGGCGTTGATGCCGAGCCTGACCTGAAGGCCCTGTACGCCCAGAATGGTGACGGTGATTTCGTCACCGATGTTTATGCTTTCGCCGACTTTGCGGGTGAGTATCAACATAATCTTTTCCTTGATGGCCTCTTGAAGCGCCTCTACCAGGAGGCTGGCGTTAGCCTTTTGGGTGGTGTGGTTGCCGAGTGCATCCCAATGTGTCCGTCACTATGACGTCACAGGTATGCAATTAATTCCCCAGGTTCATCTTCTTGTCATTGGAATGGTCGCTCCTGAGGCCAGACGGCATGCGAATTTTGCCTGCTTTTGGCAGTAAATCCCCGTAACAATTGGCTATGGGGCTGATAGCCGAATCCGGGGCGGCGCCTATTGCACACTTCTTTCGCATTTATTGCAAAGCGCTCGTGCAGGCAAGTGATGAAATTTTCATTAGATTGCCTGTGAGCGATCTCCTAAAGGAGTGTAGGAGAGTTCCGAATTGCGTGACGTCAAAGTGATGCGACTTTAAACGAAATGGCTACAGGCTGTCTCTGGGCGTGTATCGGCAGGCAGGGGAGATGTGCGCGCGGCACAAATGAAATGCCCACCGCGAGGGTGGGCATTGTCACGCTGGAGGGTAGGTCAGACGACCAGCGACAGCAGCATGATGAAGATGATGCCGACCACCGAGAGGATGGTTTCCATCACGGTCCAGGTCTTCAGGGTTTCAGTGACGGTCATGTTGAAGTACTGCTTGACCAGCCAGAAACCGGCGTCGTTCACGTGGGACAGGATCAGCGAGCCTGCACCGGTGGCCAGCACCAGCAGTTCGCGGTTCACGCCCGGAATCATGCCGACCACCGGAGCCACGATACCAGCGCCGGTGATGGTCGCAACGGTCGCGGAACCGGTGGCCACGCGAATCACTGCCGCCACCAGCCAAGCCAGCAGGATCGGCGAGATCTGCGCCTGCACAGCCATATGACCGATCAGGTTACCGACGCCGCTGTCCACCAGCATCTGCTTGAAGCCACCGCCGGCACCCACGATCAGCACGATTGCGGCAACCGGCGCCAGGCTCTGGTCCAGCAGCTTGATGATCTGTTCCTTGCTGAAGCCGCGAGCGGCGCCAAAGGTGTAGAACGCCAGCAACAGGGCGAACAGCAGGGCGGCGATCGGGTGGCCGATGAAGTCCATCCAGATGCGGAAGATGTGGCCGGTCGGCAGCGCGACGTCGGCGAAGGTCTTGAGCAGCATCAGGAACACTGGCAGCAGGATCGTGATCAGGGTGATCGCGAAGCTGGGCAGGTTGTCGTTGGTCGATTCCTTGGCGATCTGGTCCATCAATTCCTTGGACGGGTTGCCCGGAATGTATTTGGCGATCCATTTGCCGTAGATCGGGCCCGCGATGATGGCGGTCGGGAAGGCGACGATCAGGCCGTAGAAAATCGTCTTGCCGATGTCAGCGTTGAAGATGCCGATGGCCAGCAGCGGACCCGGGTGCGGAGGCACCAGACCGTGCACCGCGGACAGGCCGGCCAGCAGCGGGATGCCGATTTTCACGATGGACACGCCGCTGCGACGGGCAACGATGAACACCAGCGGGATCAGCAGCACGAAGCCGATTTCGAAGAACAGCGGGATGCCCACCAGGAACGCCGAAAACATCATGGCCCAGTGCACGCGTTCCTTGCCGAAACGGCGAATCAGCGTCTGGGCGATCTGGTCGGCGCCGCCGGAGTCGGCCATCAGTTTGCCGAGCATTGTGCCAAGGCCCAGGATGATGCCGACGAAGCCCAGTACGCCGCCGAAGCCGTCCTGGAAGGATTTCATGACTTTGTCTACAGGCATGCCGGAGGTCAGCCCGAGAAAACCTGCTGCGATGGTCAGTGCTACAAAAGGGTGGACTTTGAACTTGGTGATCAGCAGCACAAGGCCGATGATGGTCACCAGCGCATCCACTAGCAGATACGTGTCTTGAGTCATACCAAACATGGGGTGTCTCTCCGTTGTATTTTGTTTTTTTGGAGCTACTGCAAAGCGCTATCGTTCACTGCCATGTGTACACAAAAAGACAGCGCTATCTTTGTCGCTCACGCCGGATCTGCGATCAGGAGCCGGTGAGGGCGTTGCCAGATGCGGTTTGCGATTCGTCCCACCAGCTTGCCGCCCTGGCACCGATGGTCTCGATCGTTTGGGTTGCGTCGACGACCAGGGTGCGGTCTTCGCCGTAGGGTGGTTCCAGGGTCGCGAACTGGCTGTCCACCAGGCTCGCCGGCATGAAATGCCCCGGCCGGTGCGAGCAGCGCTCTGTGGCAAGCTCCTTGGTCAACTCAAGAAACACAAAACCCAGGCCCGGCACGGATTCACGCAGGCGCTCACGGTAGATGAGCTTGAGGGCCGAGCAGGTCAGGACCGGTTTTTCACCGTTACGCACCGCCTGCGCGACTTCTTCGCCCAGGCGAGTGAGCCAGCCTGCGCGGTCTTCGTCATTGAGGGGGTGGCCGGCGCTCATCTTGTCGATGTTGGCCTGGGGGTGAAAGGCGTCGCCTTCGATCAGGCGTCCGCCACTGTTCTTGGCAATCTCGGCGCCGACGGCGCTTTTGCCACAGCCGGAAACACCCATTACCACGAGGGCAGAAATAGCAGTTGGAGCAGTCGTCATAAAAACCTCGCCCCAGAGACAGCGCTGTCTTTGCCAGATGGTGTGCAACACCGGCAAGGCTGTTTCCGGGTGTAGTCATTGTTATGGGTATTACGGTCGTTCATGAGTCACTCGACCTCGGCCGTGAACACGGTCGAAGAAGGTTGCGAGACTCCATGGGGTAGCGCTACCTTAGAGCCCATTCGACACAATCGCAACCCCTTCGCCTTTCCTTCCATTCAGTTGGCAACGCATGACTCGCATTGGTTCCCGCTCCACTGGTCGTCCCACCCTTAACGAGGTCGCGAAACTGGCGGCTGTTTCGCCCATCACTGCCTCACGCGCCCTGCGTGGCGTGGCGACCGTCGCGCCGGACTTGGTCGAAAAAGTACGCGCTGCTGCGCAGAGTCTAGGCTATGTCGCCAACCCTGCCGCCCGGGCGCTGGCTTCTTCGCAAAGCCAGTCGGTGGTGGTGCTGGTGCCGTCGCTGTCCAACCAGTTGTTCATCGAAACCCTGGAAGCGATTCAGAACGTGCTGCGCCCGCGCGGGCTCGAAGTGGTGATCGGCAACTACCACTACTCGCCGGTCGAGGAGGAGAACCTGCTGCGCAGCCACCTGGCCAACCGGCCACGGGGCATTCTGCTGACCGGATTCGACCGCAGCCCGGCGGCCCAGCAACTGCTGGCAGCCAGTGGCGTGCCCTGTGTGCACATGATGGAACTCGATCCGGCCCGGGCCGAGCCGTGCGTGGGGTTTTCCCAGCAACAGGCCGGTGCGCAGGCGGCGCAGCATTTGTTGAGTCGTGGACGGCGGCGCCTGGCCTATGTCTCGGCGCAGCTTGACCCGCGAGTGATCCAGCGTGGCAGCGGCTTTCGCGGCGTGCTGGAGAAGGAGGGGTTGTTCGACGAAGCGCTGCAGATGGCCTCGCCATTGCCATCGTCCATAGGTCTTGGGGGCGAATTGTTCGCGCGCCTGCTGGCTGAGCATCCGGATGTGGACGGGGTGTTTTTCTGCAACGACGACCTGGCCCAGGGCGCAACCCTGGAAGCATTGCGTCGCGGGATCAGGATTCCCGAGCAGGTGTCGCTGATCGGCTTTAACGATTTGCCGGGCTCGGCGCACATGGTGCCGCGCCTGACCTCGATCCGCACCCCGCGCGAGCAAGTCGGCCAACGCGCCGCGCAATTGCTGCTGGGGCTGCTGGACGGCAATGTCCAGCAGGCTCAGGTGGATCTGGGGTTCGAGCTGGTGGTGCGCGAGAGTACCTGAGTACACCGCGGGATCAATGTCGGAACGCTGACGCCTGTAGGAGCGCGCTTGCCCGCGACCGCGGTGTGTATGTGCCGGATGTACAAACTGACACACCGCCATCGTCCGAATGCGGCCCAGACCAAGCGCGCTCCTACAGCGCGCCTCAAGCCTCTTTCTTGAACGCCAACCGAAACTCGTGCAACAACGGTTCGGTGTACCCGCTCGGTTGCTCCCTTCCTTTGAACACCAGCGCACAAGCGGCCTGGAACGCGGTGGATTTCTCGAAGTTCTCCGCCATCGGCGTGTAGGCCGCATCGCCTGCGTTCTGCTTGTCCACCACCTTGGCCATGCGCTTGAGGGTTTCCATGGCGTCGTGCTCGTGGATCACCCCGTGACCCAACCAGTTGGCGATGTGCTGGCTGGAGATGCGCAGGGTGGCGCGGTCTTCCATCAGGCCGACGTTGTGAATGTCCGGCACCTTCGAACAGCCTACGCCTTGCTCGACCCAGCGCACCACATAACCCAGCAGGCCCTGGGCGTTGTTCTCGACTTCTTCGCGAATCTGCTCCTCGGTCCACTCAGCCTTGGCCACCACCGGAATGCTCAGCAGGTCCAGCAGGATCTGCTCGCTCTCGGCGTTCAGGTCGACCTTCTCCAGTTCCTGTTGTACCGCTTTGACGTCCACCTTGTGGTAGTGCAGTGCGTGCAGCGTGGCGGCAGTCGGCGAGGGCACCCAGGCGGTGGTCGCACCGGATTTCGGATGGCCGATCTTCTGTTCCAGCATGTCGGCCATCTGGTCCGGCATCGCCCACATGCCCTTGCCGATCTGCGCCCGGCCGCGCAGGCCACAGGCCAGGCCGACCAGCACGTTGCTGCGTTCGTACGCCTTGATCCACGGCGTGGCCTTCATGTCGCCCTTGCGCAACATCGGGCCGGCTTCCATCGAGGTGTGCATCTCATCGCCGGTACGATCGAGGAAACCGGTGTTGATGAACGCTACCCGCGCCGACGCTGCGTTGATGCAGGCCTTGAGGTTGACGCTGGTGCGCCGCTCTTCATCCATGATCCCCATCTTCAGGGTGTTGCGCGGGATCTTCAGGGCGTCTTCGATACGGCCGAACAACTGGTCGGCAAACGCCACCTCGGCAGGGCCGTGCATCTTCGGTTTGACGATGTACACGCTGCCGGCGCGGGAGTTGCCGCGGTTGTGCAGGTCATGCAGGGCGATCAGGCTGGTGATGACGCCATCGAGAATGCCCTCCGGAATTTCCTTGTTGCCGTCGTAGACAATCGCCGGGTTGGTCATCAAGTGGCCGACGTTGCGAATGAACAGCAGCGAGCGGCCATGCAGGGTGAGGCGGCTGCCATCGGCGGCGTTGTACTGGCGGTCGGCATTGAGCTTGCGGGTGATGGTCTTGCCACCCTTGACCAGTTCTTCGGTCAGGTCGCCTTTCATCAGGCCCAGCCAGTTGCGGTAGATCACCAGCTTGTCTTCGGCGTCCACGGCGGCGACCGAGTCTTCACAGTCGATGATGGTCGAGAGTGCAGCTTCCAGCAGCAGGTCCTTGATGCCGGCCGGGTCGCTGCTGCCGATGGGACTGGTAGGGTCGATCTGGATTTCGATGTGCAGGCCGTGGTTCTTCAGCAAGATGGCGGTGGGCTGCGCGGCATCGCCTTGGTAGCCGACATATTTTTCCGGCTGCGCCAGAGGCGACTGACTGCCGTTGGCGAGGGTGACCACCAGCGCGCCGCTGTCCACGGCATAGGCGGTGGCATCGACGTGAGAGCCTGTAGCCAGGGGCGCTGCTTCATCGAGCAGGGCGCGGGCGAAGGCGATGACCTTGGCGCCGCGCAGCGGGTTATAGCCAGCCTTGATTTCGGCGCCGTGCTCGTTGGAAATCGCGTCGGTGCCATACAGCGCGTCATACAGCGAACCCCAGCGGGCGTTGGCGGCGTTCAGGGCGTAACGGGCGTTGGCGGCGGGCACCACCAGCTGCGGGCCGGCCTGTTCGCTGATTTCGATGTCGACCTTGCTGGTCGTGGCCTGCACCTGATCCGGTACCGGCTGCAGGTAGCCGATGGAATCGAGGAAGGCGATGTAGGCGGGCATGTCGGTGACAGGGCCCGGGTTGGATTTGTGCCACTTGTCCAGTTGCGCCTGGATGCGCTCGCGCTCGGCCAGCAGTTCGCGGTTGATCGGCGCCAGGTCGTGGACCAGCGAGTCGAAGTCCGCCCAGAAAACGTCCGGGTTCAGCCCGGTTCCGGGAAGCACGTCCTCGTCGACAAAACGCTTGAGGCTGGCTGCCACCTTGAGGTTGTGGCAGTTGACGAATTCGGTCATCTCGGGCTCTCCATCAAAATTGTCTATAACGCGCATTTGTAGGAGCGCGCTTGCCCGCGATGGCGGTGTGTCAGGTTGCATATCCGGAGCAGACACACCGCAATCGCGGGCAAGCGCGCTCCTACAGGGTTATCCTGCGTTGACTGCAGCAACACCCGCCTTGGCCACCTGTGCATCCTGATCGGCCTTCACCCCGGACACACCCACCGCGCCAATGGTTTCGCCGTTCACGATCACCGGCACGCCGCCTTCGAGCGAGGTCAGCAGGGGCGCGGTGACGAAGGCCGTACGCCCGCCATTGACCATCTCCTCGTAGCCCTTGGATTCACGACGGCCCAGCGCCGAAGTGCGGGCCTTTTCGATGGCGATGTAGGCGCCAATCGGGGCGCAGCCGTCCAGGCGTTCGAAACCCAGCAGGTGGCCGCCATCGTCGGTCACGGCGATGGACACCGCCCAGCCGCTGGCTTGCGCCTCTTTACGGGCGGCGGCGAGGATCTGGGTGACTTCGGTCTGGCTCAGTACGGATTTGGTTTTCATGAAGCTCTCCTTTGCAAGTCGGGGTTGATTCGGTGGTCCGGGCGCCTGCCTGTTACACAGGTTGCAGGGCGTCCTCGATGAGTTCGATCCAGTGCTTGACCGGCGTGCGGCCGGCACTGGCAAGGTGGGTCTGGCAGCCGATGTTGGCGGTGGCGATGACCTCGGGCCGGCCGCTCTCCAGGGCATTCATCTTGTTGTCACGCAGTTGTCTGGACAGCTCCGGCTGGGTGATCGAGTAGGTGCCAGCCGAGCCACAGCATAGGTGAGCGTCCGGCACTGCGGTCAAGTTAAAGCCCAAGCGGGTCAGCACTGCTTCCACCGAGCCTCCCAGCTTCTGCGCGTGTTGCAACGTGCAAGGGCAATGGAACGCCAGCTTCTGGCTGGTGCAGGCGCCGAGTTTTTCCAGCGGTTCGGCACGCAGCACTTCCACCAGGTCCTTGGTCAGCGCGCTGATTTTTGCGGCTTTCTCGGCATAGGCCGGATCGCCACGCAGCATGTGACCGTAATCCTTGACGAACGCTCCACAGCCGCTGGCAGTCTGCACGATGGCTTCGGCACCGGCCTGCACGCTGGGCCACCAGGCATCGATATTGCGCCGGGCGCGCTGCAGGCCCTGTTCCTGGGCATTGAGGTGGTAATCCACGGCGCCGCAGCAGCCGGCCTGGGCGATGGATTTGACCGTGATGCTCAGGCGATCCAGCACCCGAGCCGTCGCCGCATTGGTGTTGGGCGACAGGCCAGGCTGCACGCAGCCTTCGAGAATCAGCACCTGCCGCGCATGTTGCCGAGTGGGGCGTGGCTTGGCCGGGCGCACGCTGCCGGGCAGTTTGTCTTTCAGGGTAGAGGGGAGCAGCGGGCGGAACGCATTGCCCACTTGGGTCAGCGCCTTGAACAGCGAGGTGTTGGGCACCACGTTGCGCAGGCCTTCGCGCACCAGCCGCTGGCTCATCGGACGCGGCACGGCGGCATCGACCACCGCACGGCCGATGTCCAGCAGGTTGTGATAATTGACCCCCGAAGGGCAGGTGGTTTCGCAGTTGCGGCAGGACAGGCAACGGTCCAGGTGCAATTGGGTTTTCTCGGTGACTTCCTTGCCTTCGAGCACCTGCTTGATCAGGTAGATGCGCCCGCGCGGGCCGTCCAGTTCATCGCCCAGCAACTGATAGGTCGGGCAGGTGGCGTTGCAGAAACCGCAGTGCACACAGCTGCGCAGGATGCTTTCGGCTTCTTCGCCACGGGGCAGGCGCTTGGCCTGTTCGCTCAGGGTGGTCTGCATGGTTCAGATCTCTGCGTACATACGGCCCGGATTGAAGATCCCGTGGGGGTCCAGTTGTGCCTTGAGCTGGCGGTGGTAGCGCATCAGAGGCTCGGCCAGGGGCTGGAACGGACTTTGATCCATCCCATGGCTGTAGCAGGTCGCGTGGCCGCCGACGGCGCTGACGATGGCGCGGATTTCATCGCCCGACGCATCGGACTTCAGCCAGCGCTGGGCGCCGCCCCAGTCGATCAACTGCTCGCCGGGCAACTCCAGCACGCCGGTGTTGGTGGGCAGCGACAGGCGCCACAGCGCTCGGCCATCGGTGAAAAAATCCAGCCGGTGTTCGTTCAGCGCCTGCCACCAGGCCGGGTCGATGGACTCGCCACCCAGGCGATCATGGGCCGCTGCCACTGACCCTTCACCGCCTTCCAGACGCAGGCGCAACACGCGGCCGTCGTGGCTTGCGGCACTGATCGGCAAGGGTTGCTGGCCCCATTCGCCCAGGCGGGCGAGGGCGTGGGCGCTGTCCATCTCCAGCGCGATGCTGGTGCACAGGCGTGGTTTGGGCAGCACCTTGAGCGACACTTCGGTGAGCAGCCCCAGGCAGCCGAAACTGCCGGCCATCAACCGCGACAGGTCGTAGCCCGCGACGTTCTTCATCACCTCGCCGCCGAATTTAAGGTGCTTGCCAAGGCCGGTGATGACCCGGGTGCCGAGCACGTAGTCACGCACGGAGCCAGCCCACGGGCGACGCGGCCCCGACACCCCGGCGGCGATCATCCCGCCCACGGTGGCATCGCCGACGCCTGCGTCGCTGTAGCTGGGCGGCTCGCAGGGCAGCATCTGCCCGGCCTGGTCCAGCGCAGCGTTCAGTTCGCTGAGCGGCGTGCCGGCGCGTGCGGTAATCACCAGTTCCGTCGGGTCGTAGCTGACAATACCGCGATGGATGCGCGTATCCAGCACTTCCCCGGCCACTTCACGGCCCAGGAACGCCTTGCTGTTGGCACCCTGAATGCGCAGCGGCAGGCCGCTCTGGATGGCCTGGTTGACCTGTTCGAGCAAGGTCTGGCTGGCGTCGCCGTCTTGCGCGGTGGGGTAGGGCTGACGTTCGGCACCCATCAGAAACGCTCCAGTTCAGGGAAGGGCAGCTTGCCCATGTGCACATGCATCGCGCCGAATTCGGCGCAGCGGTGCAGGGTCGGGATGTTCTTGCCCGGATTGAGCATGCCGCTGGGGTCGAAGGCCGCTTTCACGGCGTGGAACAGGGTCAGTTCGTCACTGTTGAACTGCGCGCACATCTGGTTGATTTTCTCGCGGCCCACGCCGTGTTCGCCGGTGATGCTGCCGCCGACCTTCACGCACAGCTCCAGAATCTTGCCGCCCAGCGCCTCGGCGCGATCCAGCTCGCCCGGCTGGTTGGCATCGAACAGGATCAGCGGGTGCATGTTTCCGTCACCGGCATGGAACACGTTGGCCACGCGCAGCCCGTATTCTTCGGACAACGCGGAAATGCCCTGCAAGACGCCCGGCAATTCCCGACGCGGAATGGTGCCGTCCATGCAGTAGTAATCCGGCGACAGCCTGCCTACAGCAGGGAAGGCGTTCTTGCGTCCGGCCCAGAAACGCACGCGCTCGGCTTCGTCCCTGGCCTGGCGCACCTCGGTGGCGCCGGCTTTTTCCAGCACGGCGCGGACCCGGTCGCAGTCTTCGTGAACGTCGGCTTCAACGCCGTCCAGTTCACACAGCAGGATGGCTTCGGCGTCCACCGGGTAACCGGCGTGGATGAAGTCTTCGGCGGCGCGGATGGCCAGGTTGTCCATCATCTCCAGACCGCCCGGGATGATGCCTTCGGCAATGATGTCGCCCACGGCGCGGCCAGCCTTCTCCACAGAATCGAATGCCGCCAGCAGCACACGTGCGACCTGGGGTTTGGGCAGCAGTTTGACCGTCACTTCGGTGATGATCCCGAGCATGCCTTCGGAGCCGGTGAACAGCGCCAGCAGGTCGAAACCGGGGGAATCCAGCGCGTCGGAGCCCAGCACCATACGCTCGCCTTCGACGGTGAGGATGTCGACCTTGAGCAGGTTGTGCACGGTCAGGCCGTACTTCAGGCAGTGCACGCCGCCCGCGTTCTCGGCGACGTTGCCGCCGATGGAGCAGGCGATCTGCGACGACGGATCGGGTGCGTAGTAAAGATCGTAGGGCGCGGCGGCCTGGGAAATCGCCAGGTTGCGCACCCCCGGTTGAACACGGGCGAAGCGTCCGGCGGGGTCGATGTGCAGGATCTTGTTGAAGCGCGCCATGACCAGCAGCACGCCTTTCTCCAACGGCAGTGCGCCACCGGAAAGCCCGGTGCCGGCGCCGCGTGCGACCACCGGCACGCCGCGCTCGTAGCACAGCTTGAGCAGCGTCTGGACTTGCTCGACCCGCTGCGGCAACACCACCAGCATCGGCGTGGTGCGGTACGCGGAGAGACCGTCGCATTCGTAGGGGCGCAGTTCTTCCTCGCGGTGGAGGATCTCCAGGTCCGGCAGGCGTGACTGCATGGCTTGCAGCAACTGCGCCTTGTCGATGTCCGGAAGCGCGCCATCGACGCGTTCGTCATACAGGATATTCATGGTGGGTGTTTCACCCCGTCTTGTTCTTATATGGCTTCTTATATGGGCCCGTTCTGGCAGGGAACGTTCTACGGCTGACTTGCATCATTGGCCGGGTGGGGCTTACTGTCCATGGCAGAAAGCACTGGTCGAACCAGTTTTTTTTGGCATTTGCACAAAGGTTTTTTATTAATCTCCATAATATCAATTAGTTAGACATGTATTCCGTTCTTACTTGTGTCGCATTTATAACTGGTCATACCAGATCGCTTCCCGTAGCAGCACGGCTTGGGGGGGGGGGGGGGGGGGGGGGGTGGGGGGGGGGGGGGGGGGCCACCCCCCCCCCCCCCCCCCGCGGGGGGGGGGGGGGGATGGGACGCCGGGGGAGGAATTTG
>NZ_JBIVCX010000001.1:0-152966 GCF_044746825.1 Pseudomonas sp. NPDC090201 | reverse complement strand
GCGGGGCTCGCGTCCCCGGGGGGGGGGGGGGGGGTGGGGTTTTTTTTTTAATACCCCCCCCCCCCCCCCCCCCCCCCCCCCCGCCAAGCCGTGCTGCTACGGGATGTGTGGATACCTTCTTCAAAGAGAACCTATGGAAAACCTCGTGCAAGCTTCCACCCCTCAGGTTGCGGACGTCGTCAGCGAGCGCATCGAGCGGCTGATCGTCGATGGCGTGCTCAAGGTCGGGCAACTGCTGCCTTCGGAGCGGCGCCTGACCGAGAAGCTGGGCGTCTCGCGCACCGCGCTGCGTGAAGGGCTCAAGCTGCTGCGCGCCCGGGGCATCATCGAAACCCGGCACGGCAAGGGCTCTTTCGTTGCGCAGATGGGCGGCTTGGGCCTGTCCGCCGCATCGCCGCTGATGCACCTGTTCGCCTCGCAGCCGCGCACTCTCTATGACCTGTTCGAGGTGCGCAGCCTGCTGGAAGGGGAGTCAGCCCGCCTGGCGGCATTGCGCGGCACCGACGCGGATTTCGTGCTCATCACCCGCGCCTACGACGCGCTGGTGGCGGCCCACGATCACGCGCTTGAAGCCAGCGAACACGCGCGGCTCGATCATGCCTTTCACCTGGCGATCAGCGAGGCATCCCACAACCCGGTGCTGGTACAGACCCTGCGCTCGCTGACAGACCTGCTGCTCAACACCGTCTTCGCCTCGGTCAACAACCTCTATCACCGTGAAGCCCAGAAACGGCAGATCGACCGCCATCACGCCAGGCTCTACAACGCCGTCACCGGCCGCCTGCCGGATCAGGCGCGCAAGGCCGCCGTGGCGCACATCCAGAGCATCTGCGACAACCTGCGGGAGATCGAGAACGAAGAACAGCGACTGGTCAGGGCCACCTTGCGCCTGGAGGGCTGGGCCTGACCTTGACAGCTACCGGTGAATGTCGCACTTTACGCATTGCGTAAGTCGTTTACGAAAACCTGTTTACCAAAAACAATAACTAGCGTGCAGGCCTTCCCGTGGATCTATTCACCTACTACCGCTCGACCTCCAGCTACCGCGTGCGCATCGCGCTGGCGTTGAAAGGCCTTGAGGTCAATGCCATTCCCGTGAACCTGATCCGCGACGGCGGCGAACACCTCAAGCCCGCGTATCTGGCGGTCAATCCGCAAGGCCGGGTGCCAGCGCTTCGCCTTGAGAGCGGCGAGGTGGTGATTCAATCCATGGCGATCATCGAATACCTCGAAGAACGCTTCGCCCAGCCTGCGCTGCTGCCCGACGATCTGCTCGCCCGTGCTCGCCACCGGCAGGTCGCCGCCCTGATCGGTTGCGATATCCACCCGCTGCACAACGTCGCCGTGCTCAACCGCCTGCGCGGCCTGGGCCATGACGAAGGTGACGTGACGGCCTGGATCGGCCACTGGATCAGCGAAGGCTTCGCGGCCGTGGAAGCCTTGATCGGTGACGAGGATTTCTGTTTCGGCGCGGTGGGCCTGGCGGACGTTTATCTGCTGCCACAGTTGTATGCCGCGCGACGCTTCAATGTCGATTTGAGCGCATTCCCGCGCATCTGCCGGGTCGAAGCGCTGGCGCTGGCCCATCCGGCGTTCCAGAAAGCGCACCCGGATGCGCAATCGGACAAGCCGGAGTAGTCTGTCCCTTATGAAAATCTTCGGTCTGCAACTGATCTTCGGCGACTTTCTCGCCCGCAGCGTACGGGGCATTCCCTGTGCGCCACCTGCTCGACTGTGAACCTCGCCAACCCGCATTTCACTATTTAGCAGGAGCAAGACCGTGACTGATCTCTATGAAAACCCCATGGGCCTGATGGGCTTCGAGTTCATCGAATTCGCCTCGCCGACGCCCGGCTCGCTGGAGCCTGTGTTCCAGATGATGGGCTTTACCAAGGTCGCCAACCACCGTTCCAAGAACGTGGCGCTGTACCGCCAGGGCGCGATCAACATCATCCTCAACAATGAGCCCCACAGCGAAGCGTCCTACTTTGCCGCCGAGCACGGTCCTTCCGTGTGCGGTATGGCGTTCCGGGTCAAGGATTCGCAACAGGCCTACAAACGCGCGCTGGAACTGGGTGCACAGCCCATCGAAATCGCCACCGGCCCGATGGAGCTGCGCCTGCCGGCGATCAAGGGCATTGGCGGCGCGCCGCTGTACCTGATCGACCGTTTTGGCGAAGGCACGTCGATCTACGACATCGACTTCGTGTTCATCGAAGGCGTCGAGCGTCATCCTGAAGGTGCAGGTTTACAGTTCATCGATCACTTGACCCACAACGTCTATCGCGGGCGCATGGCGTACTGGGCGAATTTCTATGAAAAGCTGTTCAACTTCCGTGAAATCCGCTACTTCGACATCAAGGGCGAGTACACCGGTCTGACTTCCAAGGCCATGACCGCACCCGACGGCATGATCCGCATCCCGCTGAACGAGGAGTCGTCCAAGGGCGCGGGGCAGATCGAAGAGTTTTTGATGCAGTTCAACGGTGAAGGCATCCAGCACGTGGCGTTTTTCACCGACGACCTGATCAAGACCTGGGATCGTCTGAAAGCCTTGGGCATGCGCTTCATGACCGCTCCTCCCGGCACCTATTACGAGATGCTTCAGGGGCGCATCCCCGACCACGGTGAGCCCGAGGCCGAGTTGCAGTCCCGCGGCATCCTGCTGGACGGCACATCAGAGGGTGGCAACAAACGCCTGCTGCTGCAGATCTTCTCGGAAACCCTGATGGGCCCGGTGTTCTTCGAATTCATCCAGCGCAAGGGCGATGACGGGTTCGGCGAGGGCAACTTCAAGGCGCTGTTCGAGTCGATCGAGCGCGATCAGGTGCGGCGTGGGGTACTGACCACCGATTAATCGGTTGGTTATCCCCCGTAGCAGCACGGCTTGCCGGCGGGAGCGGTGCATCAGACAACTCATCTGTGACTGACACACCGCGTCGCGGGCAAGCGCGCTCCTACAGGGCTCAGGCCTTAGGCATTTCCCCACCCATCCGCGCGCTGATCGCGCGGGCGGTGTGCAGCAGTTTCTGCGCCGCCTGGGCCTGATGCGCACCGGTAAACACCGACGCCGATCCCACCACCGTCACCACGCCCACCAGCTTGTTGCCCATGGCGAACACCGGGGACGACACCGCGTTCACGCCGGCCATCAACAACCCGTGGATCTGGTGCACGCAGGTGGCGCGGATTTCCTCGACATGGCGCTCCACTTCCTTGAGCTGTGCAGCCGACAGCAAAGCCGACTCCTGCTCGCGCAGGGCAGCGGTTTCGGCGTTCGACAAGAATGTGTCGAACACCAGCCCCGTGGAGGAGCCGAGCAACGGCAGCACCGAGCCGATCTGCGTGACCAGGGTCACCGCGCCCAGGGACTGCTCGACGTACACCACGGTCGGCCCTTTGTTGCCCCACACCGCCAGGAAGCAGGTTTCGTTGAGTTCGTCACGCAGGGTAACCAGCTCGGGTGCCGAGATCTTCAGCACATCCAGCTGGCTCAAGGCGGCAAGCCCAACCTGCAAGGCCGAGCGCCCCAGCCGGTAATGGTTGGTGATCGGGTCCTGCTCGGCAAAGCCGCTGTCCACCAGTGCCTGTAGGTAGCGATGCACTTTGCTGGCCGGCATCGCGACGTGCTCGGCGAGCCTGGACAGCGAGGTGGCGGGCGCCAGTTCCGCCAGGGCCTTGAGGATGCCGACGCCGACTTCGGCGGACTGCACTTTCTGTTGGCGGGCAGCGGGGGCGGTTGCGGATGGATCGGTCATGAGCAGGGCGTGCGCCGGTCTGGAAAGGCTGCTTTATAGCTTGACCGTTGCTCAAACTCAAATTACGTTATGCGTAATGCATTTACGTATAATATTACGATCACTGTAGGAGCGCGCTTGCCCGCGACAGGATCGTGACAGCCAGCACAGATGTCTCAGGTAGATCGCCATCGCGGGCAAGCGCGCTCCTACAAAGGCCAGAGGTCTCATAACAACAAGAGGTCAAGATGTTCACCAAACCCGCATCCGAGCCGCTGAAATACCAGACGGGCTTCGGCAACCAGTTCAGCAGCGAGGCGGTGCCGGGTGCGTTGCCGGCCGGGCAGAACTCGCCGCAGCGCCATCCCCTGGGCTTGTACGCTGAGCAGTTCTCCGGCACCGCGTTCACCGTGCCCCGCGCCGAAGCACGGCGCAGCTGGCTTTACCGCATCAAGCCTTCTGCGGCCCATCCGCAGTTCAAGCGCCTTGAGCGTCAGATCACAGGCCTTGAACAAGGTCCGGTGACGCCCAATCGCCTGCGCTGGAATGCCTTCGACATCCCCGCTGAACCCACTGATTTCATCGACGGCCTCATCGCCCTGGCCAGCACCAGCGCGGCGGATCAGGCCGAAGGCGTGAGCATTTATGTCTACACCGCCAACCAGTCGATGCAGCGTGCATTCTTTAACGCTGATGGCGAATGGCTGCTGGTGCCGCAACAGGGCCGCTTGCGCCTGGTCACCGAGCTAGGCCTGCTGGACATCGAGCCGCAGCAAATCGCGGTGATACCCCGTGGCCTGAAATTCAGCGTGCAACTGCTCGACGGCACGGCCCGCGGTTACCTCTGCGAAAACCACGGCTGCGCCTTGCGCCTTCCGGACCTGGGTCCCATCGGCAGCAACGGGCTGGCCAATCCTCGGGATTTCCAGGTGCCGGTCGCCTGTTTCGACAACAGTGAACAACCCACAGTGCTGGTGCAGAAGTTCCTCGGCGAGCTCTGGGCGGCGCTACTGGAACATTCGCCATTCGATGTGGTGGCCTGGCATGGCAACAACGTGCCGTACAAGTACGACCTGCGCCTGTTCAACACCATCGGCACGGTGAGCTATGACCATCCGGACCCGTCGATCTTCACGGTCCTGACCTCGCCGGGAGTTACCCACGGTCAGGCCAACATCGATTTCGTGATCTTCCCGCCGCGCTGGATGGTGGCGGAAAACACCTTCCGCCCGCCGTGGTTTCACCGCAACCTGATGAACGAGTTCATGGGCCTGATCGACGGCGCCTACGACGCCAAGGCCGAAGGCTTCATGCCCGGCGGGGTGTCGCTGCACAACTGCATGAGCGCCCATGGCCCGGACAACGCGACGGCGGAAAAGGCCATCGCCGCTGACCTTGCGCCACACAAGATCGAACAGACCATGGCTTTCATGTTCGAGACCGGCAAGGTCCTGCGCCCCAGCCGTCATGCCCTACACTGCCCGCAACTGCAAGGCGACTACGACGCCTGCTGGAACGGCATCGCCAGAACCTTCAAACCTCTGGACACGGATAACCAACGATGAGTACTTCCCTTCATGCCCGCAGTTGGGTGACCTCTGCCAACGATCACCCTGATTTTCCGCTGCAGAACCTGCCATTCGGGGTGTTCAGCGCCAGCAACCTCAGCCGGCGCGGCGGGGTGGCCATCGGCGACTGCATTCTCGACCTGCAGGCTGCGCTGGAAAGCGGCTGTTTCACCGGGCAGGCGCGGATTGCCGCCGAAGCCGCAGGGCGCGGGCAGCTCAACGATTTCTTCGCCCTGGGCGCCTCGGCGCGTCAGGCGCTGCGCCTTGAACTGCTGCAACTGCTGGACGAAAGCAGCCCGGCCCGCGAAGACCTGCTGCACCCCATGAACGCGTGTCAGATGCACCTGCCGGCGCAGGTCGGCGACTACACCGATTTCTACGTGGGCATCCATCACGCCACCAACGTCGGCAAGCTGTTTCGCCCTGACAATCCGCTGCTGCCCAACTACAAATACGTGCCCATTGCCTACCACGGCCGGGCGTCGACGCTGTGCGTGTCCGGCACGCCGGTCAAGCGCCCGAGCGGTCAGACTCTGGCCCCAGGCGCTGAAGCGCCCACCTTCGGCCCGAGCAAGCGGCTGGATTACGAGCTGGAAGTCGGGGTGTGGATGGGGCCGGGCAACGAGACCGGCGAGCCCATCGGCATCGGTCAGGCAGGTGAGCACATCGCCGGCTTCTGCCTGCTCAACGACTGGTCGGCGCGGGATCTGCAAGCCTGGGAATACCAGCCGCTGGGTCCGTTTCTGTCCAAGAGTTTTGCCACCAGCATTTCACCCTGGGTGGTGACAAGCGAGGCGCTGGCACCGTTTCGCAGCGAGCAACCACAGCGGCCTGAAGGTGACCCGCGCCCCCTGGAGTACCTGTTCGATGAGCAGGACCAGGAGCAAGGCGCGCTGGACATCGAGCTGGAGGTGCTGCTGCTGACCGCGCTGATGAAAGAGCAGGGTATGGCCCCGCAACGGCTGGCGTTGAGCAACACCCTGAACATGTACTGGACGGTGGCGCAGATGGTCACCCATCACAGCGTCAACGGCTGCAAGTTGCAGCCCGGGGACCTGTTCGGCACCGGCACCCTGTCCGGTCCGCAGCAGGGGCAATTCGGCAGCCTGCTGGAAATCACCGAAGGCGGCAGGCACTCGGTAGAGTTGCCGAGCGGCGAGACGCGCAAGTTCCTGGAGGCGGGGGACGAGGTGATTCTCAAGGCACGCTGCCGTCGCGATGGTGAGGTCAGTATCGGTTTCGGCGAGTGCCGTGGGGTGATTGTTGGGTAACTCGGTTTGATCAATTGAATCCTGTGGGAGCGGGCTCGCCCGCGAAGGCGGTGGATCAGTCACCATTCAGGCGTCAGATCCGACGTATTCGCGGGCAAGCCCGCTCCCACAGGGTTAACGTGGTGCATCAGTTGAGGGCACGACCACTCGTCAGGCAAATCCTTCGACCAACGACCCCGTTCTCGGCAAAAACCGCCCCTGCCGCTCACCCTGCACCTTGCCCTGGGCATAACTCAAATGCCCGTTCACCCACACTCCGTCGATGCCTTCGGCGGCGCGTTTGGGTTCCTTGAAATCCGCCACGTCGCGCACCGTTTCAGGGTCGAACAACACCAGGTCGGCCCAATAGCCTTCACGCACGAAGCCGCGCTCGTGCAGGCCAAAGCGGGTGGCTGTCAGTCCCGTCATCTTGTGAATGGCGGTGTGCAACGGAAACAGTCCCAGGTCCCGACTGAAATGCCCAAGCACCCGAGGGAACGCACCCCACAGGCGAGGGTGCGGGAAGGGGTCTTCCGGCAGGCCATCGGAACCGATCATCGACAGGGGATGCTTCATGATGTTCTGTACGTCGTTTTCATCCATGCCGTAGTACACCGCCCCGGCCGGCTGCAGCTTTTTCGCAGCGTCAATCAGCGACAGGCCCCAGTCAGCGGCGATGTCTTTCAGATCGCGCCCGCCCTGATCCGGGTGTGGCGTGGACCAGGTAATGGTGATGCGAAACGCATCGGTGACCTGCTTCAAGTCCAGCGTCGAGGAACTGGCGGCATAGGGATAACAGTCGCAGCCCACCGGGTGGCTCTGCGCGGCTTTTTCCAGTGAGGCCAGCAGTTGCGGGCTGCGGCCCCAGTTGCCGGCCCCGGCGCATTTCATGTGGGAAATGACCACCGGCGAGCGCGCATGGCGGCCGATGTCGAAAGCCTCGTCCATGGCCTCCAGCACCGGTTCGAATTCGCTGCGCAGGTGAGTGGTGTAGACCGCGCCAAACGCGGTCAACTCTTCGGCCAGTTGCTTGACCTCATCGGTTTCTGCCGAGTACGCCGTGGCATAGGCCAGCCCGGTGGAAAGCCCCAGCGCGCCATCCTCCAGACTCTCGCGCAGTTGCTCGCGCATGGCGCTGATTTCGTCAGGTCTTGCCGTGCGAAACAGATCGTCCAGATGATTGCTGCGCAGCGCCGTGTGGCCGATCAGCGCCGCGACATTGACCGCCGGGCGGGCCTTGTCCACCGCCTGGCGATAATCACTGAAACGCGGATAGGCAAAGGCCTTGGCCGGGCCGAGCAGGTTCATCGGGTCCGGTGGGTCGCCGGCCAGGGTCACGGGTGAGGCACTGATGCCGCAGTTGCCGACGATCACTGTGGTCACGCCCTGGGTGATCTTGGGCAGCATCTCGGGATGGCGGATCACCACGGTATCGTCATGGGTGTGCACGTCGATGAAACCCGGCGCGAGCACCCGGCCCGCCGCGTTGATTTCCTCGCCGGCGGACACCCCGTCAAGGTTGCCGATGCGCTGGATGCGCCCGTCGCGGATCGCCACGTCGGCGCGCACGGCGGGGGTGTCGCTGCCGTCGATCACCAGCGCGTCGCGAATGATAAGGTCGTAAAGCATGTCAGTCTCCAAGCGGCAGGCCGTCGTCACCGCCGCGATAGTCATCCAGGGCCAGTTTGATCCGGCGCAGGCGTTCCTGATTGTCGTCCGGGGCCAGCAGGGCAAGCTCAGTGGCCAGCACGTCGATGGTCAGCAACATGCCGTAGCGCGCCGCCGTGGGTTTGTAGATGAAATTGGTTTCGGCGATCTGCAGTGGCAGCACGACGTCGGCAAGCTGCGCCAAGGGCGAGTCGGGCAGGGTGATGGCCAGGGTTTTCGCGCCGTAGCTGCGGGCCAGGCTCACCACCTCCAGCAGCTCCGGCGTGCGGCCGCTCAGGGAGCAGACGATCAGGCTGTGACCGGGCCCCAGGGTCGCGGCGATCAGGCGCATCATCACCGGGTCCCGGCTGGCGGAAATGGGATAGCCCAGGCGCACCAGACGGGTCTGCAGTTCTTCGCTGCACAGGCTGGAGCAGCCGCCCATGCCGAAGCTGTGGAGCATGCGCGCCGGGGCGAGCAGGGCCACCGCCGCCTTGAAACGCGCGTCGTCGAAGCCTGCCAGGTGCTGGCGCAGGGTCGATTCGATATCGCCGACGATCTGAGTGAAAAACGCTGATTGCTCCGGCGCCTGCTCCGGGTTCAGAAAGCGGCTGCCAACACCACTGGCCTGAGCCAGTTGCAGGCGCAGGTCACGCAGATCCTTGCAGCCGATGCTGCGTGCAAAGCGCGACAGCGTGGCGCTGCTGACTTCGGCGCGGCTGGCCAGTTCGTCGAGGCTGGCGCTGGCGGCGAAGGCGACGTCGCTCAGAATCAGCCGGGCGATCCGGCCTTCACCGGCGCTGAAGGAATCCTGGCGGGCGCGGATCTGGTAAAGAATGTCCACTCAGAGCACCTGTGCCAGACCGAGGGTCAGGACGAACGCGATCACCGAGATCAGCGTTTCCAGGACCGTCCAGGTCTTGAAGGTTTGCGCCACTGTCATGTTGAAGTACTCCTTGATAAGCCAGAATCCGCCGTCGTTGACGTGGGAAAAGATCACCGATCCGGCGCCGGTCGCCAACACCAGCAGCTCCGGATGCGGATAACCCAGGCCCATGGCCACCGGCGCGACGATGCCCGAGGCAGTGGTCATGGCAACCGTCGCCGAGCCTGTCGCCACGCGCATCAAGGCGGCGAACAGCCAGCCCATCAGCAGCGGCGAGAGATGGAAATCCTGGGCCAGGCCGACGATCTCGTTGGTCACGCCGCTGTCCACCAGGATCCGGTTCAGCCCGCCACCGGCGCCGACCAGCAGGGTGATGCTGGCGGTCGGGGCCAGGCATTCCTGGGTGAATTTGAGAATTGAATCACGATTGAAGCCCTGCGCGATGCCCAGTGTCCAGAAACTCAGCAATGTCGCCAGCAGCAGGGCGATCACCGAGTTGCCGATGAACAGCAAGAAGCTGTTGAAACCGCTGCCCGGCGTGGAAATCAGGTTGGCCCAACCGCCCAGCAGCATCAGGAACACCGGCAGCAGAATGGTCGCCATGGTGATGGCAAAACCGGGCAGTTGCTTGCGTGGTTCGCGGTCCAGAAACTGCTTGGCCAGCGGGTTTTCATCGGGCAGGTGGATGTGCGGCACGATGAGTCTGGCGTACAGCGGGCCTGCGATGATCGCGGTGGGGATGCCGATCAGAA
The DNA here is from genome assembly GCF_044746825.1 of Pseudomonas sp. NPDC090201. Classification (NCBI taxonomy): domain Bacteria; kingdom Pseudomonadati; phylum Pseudomonadota; class Gammaproteobacteria; order Pseudomonadales; family Pseudomonadaceae; genus Pseudomonas; species Pseudomonas sp. NPDC090201. Next base: position 143,126 of record NZ_JBIVCX010000001.1, on the reverse strand, counting down.
TCGCATAGAACAGCGTCTGGCCGACGGATGCCTGATAGGCCTGCACCGCCAGCATGGCCGCAGGGTGCGGCGGAACCAGGGCGTGCACCACCGACAGGCCGGCGACCATGGGCAGGCCGACCATCAGGATCGAAACCCCGACACGACGGGCGACGGTGAAGGCAATCGGCACCAGCAGCACGAAGCCGACCTCGAAGAACAGCGGCAGGCCCACCAGAAACGCGATGCAGACCATGGCCCAGTGGGCGTTGCGTTCGCCAAATCGGTCGATCAGTGTGCGCGCCACCTGCTCGGCACCGCCGGACTCGGCCATCATCTTGCCGAGCATGGTGCCCAGCGCCACCACCAGCGCGATGTGGCCCAAGGTCTTGCCGACACCGCCTTCATAGGAGGAGACCACCGAGGTGGCGGGCATCCCGGCGACCAGCGCAAGGCCGACGGACACCAGAGTGATGACGACAAACGGATTGAGACGAAAACGCGCGATCAGGACGATCAGGGCAATGATCGCGATGGCGGCGTAGACCAACAGGGACAGGCCGGTAGACGGAGGCATGCAACGGTTCCTTGCAGAGAAGTTGAGGTCAGCGGGCGGGCGGCGGGCAGTGTCAGTCCGGGCGCAAACCAGCGATGAAAACGGTCTCGGCAGTGGGTGTTGCAAAGGTGTTGCAGGGTGAAACGAGGGTCGATAGGCGACGATCACAGGCAGGCATTGTTTTTATCTCTGATTTCGTGATGAAAATTAAATTACACGAAAATCGATAAAAATAGAAATATATGAAAATAACTTTCTCTCAGGTGGGTCCGGCTTGCCTGCGTCGGCGATCTTGAGGACGCCATCGCGGGCAAGCGCGCTCCTACAGGGCTGAGGTCAGCCACACCCGTAGCAGCACGGCTTGCCGGCGGGAGCGATCTCAAGGGCGCCATCGCGAGCAAGCTCACTCCTACAGGGCTGAGGTAACCACACCCGTAGCAGTCCGGCTTGCCGGCGTCGGCGATCTTGGGGGCGCCATCGCGGGCAAGCGCGCTCCTACGGCGGGCGGTGACCACACCCGTAGCAGTCCGGCTTGCCGGCGTCAGCGTCCGCTGAACCGCTCCCGGTACGCCTGTGGCGTTACGGCCACGGCTCGCAGGAAGCTGCGGCGCAGGGTTTCTTCGGTGCCGAAGCCGCAGCGGTCGGCGATGCGTTTTATGGGCAGGGCGCTGTCGCCGAGCAAGCGCCGCGCTGCCTCGACCCGCAACTGCTCGATGGCCCGGGCCGGGGTGTTGCCGGTGTGGGCGCGGTAGTGGCGCACGAAGCTGCGTTCGCTCATGCCCACCTGCGCGGCCAAGCTTGCGACCGACAGGTCGGCGGCCAGGTTATCGAGGATCCAGGCGTGCAGGTCGCCGAAGCGGCTGTCCTGGCTGCGGGTGGCGTGTTGCATCGACAGCGCGGTGCTGAACTGCGACTGCCCGCCGGGGCGCTTCAAAAACACCACCAGTTGCCGCGCCACAGCCAACGCGGCGTTGCGCCCAAGGTCGGCTTCGACCAAGGCCAGCGCAAGATCGATCCCCGCCGTGACGCCAGCCGAGGTCCACAGTTTGCCTTCATTGATGAAAATCGGCTCAGGGTCGACCGTCAGCGCGGGATAGCTGCGCGCCAGGTCTTCGCAACTGTCCCAGTGGGTGACTACCCGGTGGCCGTCCAGCAACCCGGCCTCGGCCAGCAGAAACGCGCCGGTACAGACCGACGCCAGGCGCCGGGCGCTCGATGCCTGATGCCGAACCCAGCGCAACAAATCCTGATCCTGCAAGGCGACGTGAACACCCCAGCCGCCTGCGACGATCAAGGTATCGGATGCCCCTTCAGGGAATGGATGACTGTGCAAACCCAGCCCGGCCGAGGATTCCACGCTGCCATTTTCCCGCGCAATAACGCTGGGCGAGTAGGGCGCCGGCAAGCCCTGTTCAGCCGCATGCACGTTGGCCGAGGCGAACACCTGCAGGGGGCCGGTGACGTCGAGCAGTTGCACGTTGGGGAACGCCAGAATATGGATGGGCCGGGCGTTGGTGGACATGGCGGCGCCTCACAGGAATTGGCGGAAAGTGTGGGTGATATGGCGTATCCGCCAGAGCCTATCTGGCTACAGTGAATTCGTCCAATTCACGCAATGCGAACAAGGAGCGATTTCCATGACCCTGCACATCGGCCTGCTGGTATTCCCCAAGGTTCAACAACTGGACCTGACCGGCCCCTACGACGTTTTCGCGACCATGCCGGGTGTCACCGTGCACCTGGTGTGGAAAGACCTCGAACCCCTGCAATCGAGCACCGGCCTTGCATTGGTGCCGACCGCGACCTTTGACGACTGCCCGGATCTGGACGTGATTTGCGTGCCCGGCGGGATCGGCATCAACGCGTTGCTCGAAGACGCCCAGACCCTGGCTTTCATCCAGCGCCAGGCGGCCAATGCGCAGTACGTGACTTCGGTGTGCACCGGCGCGCTGGTGCTCGGCGCGGCGGGCCTGCTTAAGGGCAAGCGCGCAACCACACACTGGGTGTCCCATGGGTTGCTGGAAAAATTCGGGGCAATTCCGGTCAAGGAGCGGGTGGTGCGTGACGGCAACCTGATGACCGGTGGCGGTGTCACCGCGGGCATCGATTTCGCCCTGACGCTGGTCGGCGAGATCTTCGATGCGCAGAAATCCCAGACCATTCAGTTGCAACTGGAATACGCCCCGGCGCCGCCGTTCGATGCCGGTCGCCCTGAATCCGCGCCTGCCGATGTGCTGGCGATTGCCAGCGAGCGTGCAGCGGCAGGGCTTGAGGAACGGCGGCAGATCGTCGAGCGGGTGGTGGCGGCCAGTCGTTAAACGGGCTTGGGGTTGGCGGGGATTTCGTACCAGCACAGGAACAGGTCCAGCGCCGACTCCACCACCGATTGCTGTTTTTCCGCGCTCAGCAGGGGCTCGTTGAGGGTCACCTGCGGCCAGAACGCGAACGCCTTGAGCAGGGCGTGGATCTGCGAGGCGGCAAAGCCCGGCTCGACGTCTTTCAGGCGACCGTCCTGCTGGGCGCCGCGCACCCAGATGGTGAAGGTTTCTTCGCGCTGGTTCAGGCGGCTGACCCAGGCCTGGGCGCGTTCGGGGGAGTGAATCGTCGCGCCGATGGCCACCCGCGCCAGGTCGATAAAATTACTGTCACCCAAAGTCTTCATCTTGGTGTTGAGCAGGTCGCGCAATTGTTCACGCAAGGGCACACCGGGGCGGTAGATATCCTCGGACTGGGCCGTGGCCTTGGCCCACAGGCGCTGGAGCATCTCGGCGAACAGCTCTTCCTTGCTCGGAAAGTGGTTGTACACCGTGCGCTTGGAAACTTCGGCCCGCGCTGCGATGCGGTCCATGCTGGTGACCTCGAAACCGTTGTCGCGAAACTCGGCAATGGCTGCCTGCACAATGGATTCACGTTTTCGGTCGGTCAGTCGCTGGGGGGGCAGTCATGGCATCGCTTCTAGAAAATGGCACAGGTCGGAACCTGGCCCGACAAGAAAATTACACCGAATAGTTTACTTCTCTTTGAGGATCGTGCAAGCTTGAAACTACACTGTGTAGTGTAAAGCGCTGTAACAACTTCTCGCTTACTTCTTCCCGAAGAATGCAACATTCTGCGATGCGTCCGCCGTCGCAGAAATCTCCACCCGTTTCATGGAGTCAGCACATCATGGCCTCGATCGAAAAGAACCTCGAACAAGCTCCCTCGTTGCCGGTCCTGTCCCGCCGGGATGGCCGCTATTTCAATCACAAGCCGATGCAGCGCGCAGGCTTCCTGAAAACCCTGCGCATCTTCTGGAACGCGATGGTGAACAAACCCCGTCACACCCGTCCGGTGGGGGAGATTCCGGTTCAGCCGCTGTCTCGCCAGCAATTGCTGGCCGCGCCCAACAACACCGTGTATCGCCTGGGCCATTCGACTGTGCTGCTCAAGCTGCGCGATCAATATTTCCTGACTGACCCGGTGTTCGCCGAGCGTGCCTCGCCCATCCAGTGGGCAGGGCCGCAGCGCTTTCACCAGCCGCCGATCAGTCTGCATGAGCTGCCGCCACTGAAAGCGGTGATCCTGTCGCACAACCATTACGACCATCTGGACCACATGACCATCGGCGTGCTCAAAGACAAAGCCGAGCATTTCATCGCGCCGCTGGGGGTGGGTGACACCCTGATCGAGTGGGGCGTGCCGGCCGAGAAGGTGCAGCAACTGGACTGGTGGCAATCCACGGAAATCCACGGCATCCGCTTCGTCGCCACCCCGGCCCAGCATTTCTCCGGCCGTACCCTGCGTGACGGCAACCAGACGCTGTGGGCTTCCTGGGTGATGATCGACGGCGAGCAGCGGATCTTCTTCAGTGGCGACACCGGCTACCACGCAGGCTTCAAACTGATCGGCGAGCAATACGGCCCGTTCGACCTGACGCTGATGGAAACCGGCGCCTACAACGTCGACTGGCCGGATGTGCATATGCAGCCAGAGGAAACGCTGCAGGCGCATATCGATGTGCGCGGCAAGTGGCTGCTGCCGATTCACAACGGCACCTTTGATCTGGCCATGCATGCCTGGCACGAACCTTTCGACCGGATCCTGGCACTGGCCTGGGACCGCAGCATTTCCATCACCACTCCGGAAATGGGCCAGCCGTTCTACATCGACTACCCAAGCCGTGGCGAGGCCTGGTGGATGAAGGTCGAGAAAGCGGTCGAAGCCCCGGCGCCGCGTCGCTGTGGACGGCGCTGCAATCGCCAGCAGGTGGCAAGCCGCGGCTAGGCCCGCATTTGCCGGATCAGCATCAGGGCTTCCTCCTTGAACAGCGGTTGCTTCATGCGCTCTGCAAGTAACGCGACTTCACGTTCGCGTTCGCAGCCGATCACGGCGGCCACCTTGCCCTGTTTGCACAGCAGGGCCAGGAAGTCGAAGGATTCCGGTTCGCCCAGGTAGACCTCATCGTCCCAGTCGTCGGCGTGACCGAGGTAGTCCAGGCGCTTGCCGAAGTGGAAGGTCCAGAAGTACGGCACGTCGGTGTAATGCTGATTGCCGCCGAGCATGTTGCTGGCGGCGATGCGTGCCTGTTGCTGGGCCAGGCGCCAGTGTTCGATGCGCTGGGTGGCGCCGTTCATGGGGAAGGTCGCGATATCACCCGCCGCCCACACGTCCTTGCCTGCCAGCATGCCGCTGTTGACGGCCAGCGAGCCGTCTTCTTCCAGTTGCAGACCATCGATGAACTGCGTGGCGGGCCCGACCCCGATGCCGATCAAGGCCAGGTCCGCTGGCAACCTCTCGCCATTGTTCAGTACCGCTCTTTCCAGGCGCCGTTTGCCCTTGTGAATATTGCCCTCGAAGCGTGTGACTTCCACGTGGGTGCGGAACAGAACCCCGTTGGCTTCGTGCAGCGTACGAATGGCCTTGCCGATCCGTTCGCCGAGCTGGGCGGCGAACGGGATTTCATGGCGAGCGATCACCGTCACTTCAACTTTGTGCTTGCGCAGGGCCGAGGCCGCTTCCAGGCCAATGAAGCTGTCGCCGACGATCAGCGCGTGGCTGCCCGAGGGAGCGGCGGTCAGGATCTTCTTTGCGTCGCTGCGGCTGCGCAGGGTCAACACCTGCGGCAGGTCGGCGCCTATCAGCGGCAGCGTGCGCGGTTCGCCACCGCTGGTTATCAGCGCGGCGTCATAGTCGAAGCGACGGCCATCGGCCAGGATCAGCCGCTTGTTGATCACGTCCAGCTTCATGACTTCGCCATGGATGCGTTCGATGTGGTTGTCCTGGTAATAGATTTCCTTGCGCAGCGGTGGGGTCTCCTCGGGCTGCATCTCGGCCGAGAGCACGAATTTGCTTAGCGCGGTGCGGTCGTAGGCGGGGTGGCGTTCGCGGTCGATCAACAAAAGCTGGCCGTTGAAGCCGTTGTCGCGCAGGGCACAGACAGCGGCCGTGCCTGCGGCGCCGGCGCCGATCACCACGAAGCAGCGGTTGTCGAACGGCAATTGGCGGTACGTCGAGTGCGCAGGGTGCTCCTCGACGTGGATCTGGTCTTCGATGATCTGCACCGGATAGCGCACCAGCGCATCCAGCGCCGGCGGCTCGCACAGGCTGCCATCCTCGATGGCGAATTCGGCCTTGTGCCATGGACAGATCAGATGCCCGTTGCACACCGCGCCATCGGCCAGCGGCGCGCCGGCATGAGGACACTCGGCCTGGTAGGCGCGCACCTCGTCGGCATGGCGAACCAGCACGACCTTGATGGCGCCAACTGCAACCTGAATGCCGCGATCTTGACGAAGATCGGCCAGGCTGGCGACTCGATGCATAGCCATTTCACATTCTCCCAGGCTTTCTTTTGGGAGTCGGTGGGTCTGGCAGAGGTTCAGTAAATCTCACTAGACCCGTAGGAGCGCGCTTGCCCGCGACAGGGGTGTGTCAGATACATTGTTGTCACAGCCACACCGCCATCGTCCGGATGCGGCCCAGACCAAGCGCGCTCCTACGGGCTCAGCGCACCAATCCCAATCGATCATGCCACTCGGCAATCGATTCCTCTGGATACTGCTCGAATTGCTGATCCTTGGGTCCGGCCTGCACCTCGACCCACGAGGCCTTGGAGTCCAGCAGCAGGTGCGTGTGCTCGGGCGGGGTGGGCAATGGCGTGTCGATGGCGCTGGCGAAGGGGTGAATCAGCTCCGGCCATTCAGGGCTGAACAGCCACAGGCCGCTGCCGCAGTGCTTGCAGAAATGTCGCTCGGCGCTGCTGGTGCCGACGTGGTGCTGCTCGTCGTCGCGCATCTTGGCGTGGTAGATCGCGATGCTGCTCTTGCCCTTGACCTTCAGGCTCTTGGCGTCGCCGCCCAGATTGATCGAGTAGCCGCCACCGCCCTGGGTCTTGCGGCAGATCGAGCAATAGCAACGTTGATAAGGGTAGGGGTGGGCGCTGGTCAGGCTGAATTCCACCGCGCCGCAATGGCAGGAACCTTCCAGGTGCATGGCGTTTTCTCCAATCGGGAATGACAGACTCTTAGGTCTAGACCTCAGCCCTCCTTCAGGTTCGAAGTTTTTTCTCGAACGGGTGTTCGCTTTATTCATTCGAGCAGCCCTAAAGAAGCGGCTGGCCGCGTCGATAGGTGTGGGTTGTACGATGACATCTGTCACCACTACCCTCTAAAAACAACGAGCCTACGGTCATGAACCTACGCAACCTGACCATCGCCCGCCGCGCGGGCCTTGGATTTACCCTGATTTCCCTGCTTGTCGCCGTGCTGGGCTGGTTCGCCCTGAGCCAGATGTCCACGATTCGCCAGAGTGAGGTGGCGGTGGAGAGCAACTGGGTGCCGAGCATGCGCCTGGTCAATGACATCCGCGAAGCCATGCTGCGCATTCGCACCATCTCCCTGCGCATGGCGCTGGACACTGACCCCAACAACGTCAGCGTGTACAGGGGCCAGATGGACGCCCGCTCCAAGGTGCTGAACGAGAAGCTGACCAGCCTCGACACCTACATCGACACCCCCGAAGAAAAGGTGTTGTACGACAAGTTTCGCAACACCCTGGGCGATTACCAGCGCGGCCTGAGCCAATCCTTCGTGCTGGCCCAGAGTGGCGATCTGAAGGCGCTCAATACCTTGCTGCTGGTGGACATGAAAACCGCCGTGGACAACTCCGGCTCGCAACTGGGTGATCTGGCGGACTTCTACACCCACAGGATCGAACTCGAAGGCACGGCGGCCCAGGCCCAGTACGGCCAGTCGCGCACGGTAGTGCTGGTGTTCGTGTTGATCGCGGCGCTGTCCACGGTGGTCCTAGCGCTGTGGCTGACCCGCAGTATCATCCTGCCGCTGGAAGACGCGGTGACCGCCGCCGAGTTCGTCGCCAAGGGCGATCTGACCCATGACATCCGCGTCGAAGGCAAGGACGAAGTGACTCGCCTGCTGCGCGCCCTGCAACAGATGCAGAACAACTTGCGCAGCACCTTGAGCCTGATCGGCAGTTCGGCGAGCCAGTTGGCGTCGGCAGCCACCGAGCTGAATTCGGTGACCGAAGACAGCCATCGCGGCCTGCATCAGCAAAATGCTGAAATCGAGCAGGCCGCCACCGCCGTCAACGAGATGACTTCGGCGGTGGAGGAGGTGGCGCGCAACGCGGTGTCCACCTCCCAGGCGTCCAGCGAGTCCAACGATGCCGCGCAGGATGGCCAGGCGCGGGTGATCGAAACCGTGACCTCGATCCAGAACCTGTCCAGCAACGTGCAGCAGACCTCGGTGCTGGTGCAGAACCTGGCCGATCAGTCCCAGGACATCGGCAAGGTGCTGGACGTGATCCGCTCCATCGCCGAGCAGACCAACCTGCTGGCGCTCAACGCGGCCATCGAGGCGGCGCGTGCCGGTGAGTCGGGTCGTGGCTTTGCGGTGGTCGCCGATGAGGTCCGCGCCCTGGCCCATCGCACACAGCAATCGACGCTGGAGATCGACAAGATGGTGTCGACCATGCGCAGCGGTTCCAGCGAGGCGCTGGAGTCGATGCTGGTCAGCCGCAATCAGGCGTCCACGACCCTGGAGTTGGCGCAGGGCGCTGGCGAATCGCTGAACCGGATCACCTCGTCGATCAACCAGATTTCCGAGCGCAACCTGGTGATCGCCAGCGCGGCCGAAGAACAGGCGCAAGTCGCTCGGGAGGTGGATCGCAACATCGTCAATATTCGCGACCTGTCGCTGCAGTCTTCGTCCGGGGCCAACCAGATCAGTGCGTCGAGCAATGAGCTGTCGCGTCTGGCGGGGGAGCTGAATCAGGTGGTGACGCGCTTCCGCGTTTAACGGCTCTCCCATTGTAGAAGCGCGCTTGCCCGCGACGGCGGTGTGTCAGCCACATCGTTGTCACAGGCACACCGCCATCGCGGGCAAGCGCGCTCCTACACGGGCCTGCATAAACGTTTCATCTCATTCACTTGCCTGCGCCTGTCTTCGCCTTGCATCATGCCCCCGACCAATAATTCCTGGCGGGCCGAACCCGCCGACACGGCTGGAGAAAGGCAATGGATGATGTGAATGGTGGTGCAGGCAGCTGGCTACGCTCCCCGCTGCACAAGGGCTGGCTGGCTCAGGAAGGCCTGCGGTTGCTGGGGTTTGCCAAGGCCTCGCGTTTGCCCGAAGGCTTTGGTGCGCTGGATGATTTCGGCCGGTTGCCTGCCGATGCCGTCGCCGAAACCCTGATCACCGCCCGCATGACCCACAGCTTCGCCATGGCCCACATCAGTGGCATTCCCGGCTTCGCCGAACTGGTCGATCACGGCATCGCCGCGCTGGCCGGGCCGCTGCGTGATGCCGAGCACGGCGGCTGGTTCGACCGGCCCCAGGCGCACACCAGCAATACTGGCAAAGCCGCGTACTTGCATGCGTTCGTCGCCCTGGCGGCCAGTTCCGCCGTGGTTGCGCAACGTCCCGGCGCCCAGGCGCTGCTGGAACAGGCAATCCAGATCATTACCCAGCATTTCTGGAGCGAAGAAGAGGGCACGGTGCGTGAATCCTTCGCCCGCGACTGGACCGAGGAAGAAAGTTATCGCGGTGCCAACAGCAACATGCACAGTACCGAAACCTTCCTCGCCCTGGCCGATGTGACGGGCGACGGGCGCTGGCTGGACCGTGCGCTGCGCATCGTCGAGAGGGTCATTCATCAACATGCGGCAAGCAACAACCACCAGGTGATCGAGCATTTCACCGCCGACTGGCAGCCGGTGCTCGATTACAACGCTGACCGTCCGGGGGATGAATTCCGCCCCTACGGCACCACCCCCGGCCACGCCTTCGAATGGGCGCGGCTGGTGTTGCACCTTGAAGCTGCGCGACAGAAAGCGCAGATGCCCACGCCATCGTGGCTGCTCGAAGATGCCCGCGGGCTGTTTGAGAACGCCTGCCGCTATGGCTGGGACGTCGATGGCGCACCGGGGATCGTCTACACCCTGGACTGGGAAAACCGCCCGGTGGTTCGCCATCGCCTGCACTGGACCCACGCCGAAGCGGCGGCGGCCTCGGCGGCGCTGCTGCAACGCACGGGTGAGGCGCAGTATGAAGCCTGGTATCGCACGTTCTGGGAATTCAACGAGACGCTGTTCATCGACCGTGAACACGGCAGCTGGCGCCACGAGCTGAACCCGCAAAACCAGCCCAGCGCCGACATCTGGCCGGGCAAGCCCGACCTGTACCATGCGTACCAGGCGACGTTGTTGCCGGTCTTGCCACTGGCCGAGAGCCTGGCGACAGGGCTTGCGCACTACGCATGACCTCAAGACCGCCCCCGCCGGCAAGCCGTGCTGCTACGGGAGCGGGGAGGCCACACACCGCACCGTAGCAGTCCGGCTTGCCGGCGTCAGCGATCTTGAAGGCGCCTCGCCGGCAAGCCGTGCTGCTACGGGGATGGTGTTGGCTGCGCGATCCGCTTCTGGCCGCAGGCCGTAGCAGCCGGGCTTGCCCGCGGGAGCGGTTTCAAGCCAAACGCTGTGTCACGCGAATCACCTGGCGGGCGATGTAGGCGCCGGTGACGATCACGCCAAACAGGCGCAAGGTCTGCATGGCCAGCACGAAGCCGACGTCGGAATGGGTGTCGATGGCGATGATCGCCATGGCGTCCAGGCCGCCGGGGCTGGTGGCCAGGTACACCGAGAGAAAATCCTTGCCCATCATTTCGGCGATGATCCATGCGGAAATCGCGCAGAGCAGGATCAGCAACAACGACCCCATGATCATTGCCGGAAGCCGCCGCCACACGTACCTGATGGTCGCCCGGTCGAAGCGCAACCCGATGTAGCTGCCGATCGCACCGTAGGCGATCGCCAGCAGCCAGGTTGGCATGGTGATCTGCAACAGACCGCTCAATTGCAGCGCGCCACCCAACAACAGCGGGACTAGCAAGGCCCCCGCAGGAAGGCGGCCGCCGAGGGTCACGCCGACCACGATCACCAGCAGGCTCAGCCCCAGGTTCAGCAGATTGACACCCTGCATCAGCGCATCGGTGCTGTGGGCTGCAGTGCCACCGCCCTCGACCCCGATCACCCGGCTGACCAGCGCGCCGATCATCACCACGCACACCACCCGCACGTACTGCATGGTCGCGACCACCCGCGAATCCGCGCCGTAATCCTCGGACATCGCCACCATCGCCGACGCTGCACCCGGCGAGGTGCCCCAGGCGGCAGTGCTGCCCTGAATTCCGCCCCAGCGCGCCAGAGCCACGCCCACCACCGCGCTCAGGGCAATGGTCAGCACTGTGGCGAACACCATCACGTGCCAGGATTGTATGGCCGTGAGCAGCACGCCCATGGTCATCGAATGGGCCACCAGCACACCTACCGTGCCCTGACCCAGGCGAAACACCTGCTTGTTCAGGCGAATCGTCGCGCCCGACACACCGAAGCCAATGGCGACCAGCATAGGGCCGAGGAACAGCGCCGCCGGCACGTTGAAATACTTGAAGGCTTGACCGGCACTACCGGCCAGGAGGATGAGCAAGGACCATTGCAGCAATGGGTGCAGACTTTCGAGGGAAAACGAGGCGGGGCGCGACAACGAGGATCTCCAGTGCATGGGCTTTTCCTGATGGAGTTCGTCCAATGCTCAGAAGTATCGACAGTTCAATCGATCAAGTCTATTTTCTAATAATCATGAATTGATAACTCTGGTTTATATATGGACCTGCGGGACCTGACCTATTTCGAAACCATCGCCGAGCTTGGCCACCTGGGCCGGGCAGCGGAAAAACTCAACCGCAGCCAGCCGGCGCTGACCAAGAGCATCCAGCGCCTTGAAGAGTCCTTCGGCACCAAGCTGTTCCAGCGCGACGGGCGGCGCATCAAGCTGACGCCGGTGGGGGAGCTGTTGCAGGCGCGGGGCAAGATGTTGCAGCAGAGCATCGCCCAGACCCAGCGCGAAGTGCGTGATTTCGCCAGCGGCGCGGTGGGTGAGATTCGCCTGGGTTGTGCCTCGACCATGGCCGAGTACCTGCTGCCGGAGCTGACCGATGCGTTGCTCAAGCGCGCCCCGGACATCACCCTCAAACTGGTGATCGGCCAGGACGACATGCTGCGCGAGCAACTGCGGTCAGGGCATCTGGACATGATCATCTGCGCCCAGCGCAGCGTCGAAGACGAGTTCGCCGCGCACCCGATCCTCACCGATGAGGCGGTGGTGATCGCCAGTCGCAATCATCCGATCTTCAACACGCCGTACCAGATGAGCGATCTGTGCGGTTATCGCTGGGTGCTGCCGCCACCGGGGGTGTCGTCGCGAATCTGGGTCGATGAAGCCTTCGCCCGCCACAACCTGCCGCTGCCGGTGGTGCAGATCGAGGCCAACTCCATCTCGCTGTTGCCCAGGCTGATCGCCCAGACCAACCTGCTCAGTTTCATCGCCAGGGAAACCCTGGAATATGGCAAGAACATGCAATATCTGCGTGAAGTGCCGCTGCAAGCTACCACCATGGCGCGGACCATTTGCGTGATCCTGCGCCGCGAGGGCTACCTGTCGCCAGCGGCCCATGCCATGGCCCAGATGCTGCGCGACAACGGCGGTGCCTTTTTCAGCTGGGTGTGATCCCGACACGTTCTGGACTAACCTTGGACTATCGACAAGAGGAGAAATCGAAGATGCAGCTACAGCCACACACTTTCGCCGAGCACACTCTGGTGCCCTATTTTCTGAACGATGAAGACCACCATTTTGGTGGCGACCAGTCCCCGCTCAATGATTCGGACGCCGACGAAGACACCGAATCCCTGGAGGAACTGGATCTGGGTGATCTGAGGCTGGACGAGTTCGCCGACGCCGACAAGCTGGATATCGGGTCGTCGACGCTGGGTTAATACGCCGTCCACTTTCAGGGGCTGGCAAGCTGGCCCCTGTGATGGCTGCCGTTAATCGGGGCAGGCGCAAATGCCGCTGGAATCTGTACGGATAGACAGTATCCTTACCAGTTCCTGCCAGCCGTCACGTGATCCCATTGTGAGCCTTTCTCTCCTCGACAACCCTTTCTATTACCTGGAAAACTTCCGCCAGGTGTTGAGCTGGATCGGCCAGCGCTACGGCGACCTGCTGATCGATGAGGAGCACGCTTTCATCGCCAACTTCGCCCGCTTGCCCCAGCCCGCCCAGGCGCTGCTGGTGAGAATGGTGATGCGCAAGGGCACGTTGTTCCGCGCCAGCAAACTGGACTACGCCGAGATTGGCGATGCTCGCCTGGCCGTGGTGCCGCTGATCGAATGCGGCTGGGTCGATGGTCAGCCGCCTCTGGACCTCACGGCGCTGTTTGCCCTGTTGCGCAAGGACGAACTGGCACAGTGCTTCAAGGCGCACGGCGTCAGAAGCTCGGAGAAGAAGGCCGACCTGCTGCAGCGTCTGCTGCCTGAGTACCAAGTTGCGCAGCCTCTGACGCAATGGTTTTCGAGCCTGGACGAGGCGATCTTCGCGCTGCAAGTCATGCCCTTGTGCGATCGTCTGCGGCTGTTGTACTTCGGCAACCTCTATCAGGAATGGTCAGAGTTCGTGCTGGCGGATCTGGGGATCTATCGTTACGAAAAAGTCGAGTTTTCTGTCGAGTCCCGGGGCATCAGCCAGCGGGCGGACATCGACACCTGCCTGCATCTTCACAGCTGTCGTCAGGCGCTCGACGAGGGGGGTGAACTGCAAGCTCTGGCTGACCAGGCGCTGGCGATTTCAACTGACAACCCGTGGCTGGCCATGCGTCGGGCCAAGCTGTTGTTCCAGATCGGCTATCAGGCTGAACGTGAGCAGGATTGGCCGCTGGCGCTGAGCGTTTATGTGCAGTCCAGTTATCCGGGGGCCCGGGTGCGCAGGATCCGGGTGCTTGAGCGCGCCGGGCAATTCGTCGAAGCCATGGCGCTGCTGAACATTGCCGAGGCGGCGCCGCAGAACGACGAAGAAACCCAGCACCTGATGCGCATCGCCCCACGCCTGCAGCGCAAGCTGGGGCAGGGCAGCACAAAGCGCAAGGCGGCGCGAGTCGTCACCCGGCTGGACTTGAGCGTGGTGCCGTTGCCTGATTGCAGTGTCGAGCAGTTGATTGGGCAGCATCTGGCTGAAGCGGGCAGCGAGGTGCATTACGTCGAGAATGCGCTCATCAATTCGTTGTTCGGGTTGTTGTGTTGGCCGGCGATTTTCGCGCCGTTGCCGGGAGCGTTTTTTCACCCGTTTCACAGTGCGCCGAGCGATCTGTACAGCCCGGATTTCTATCAGCGTCGCGCCGGGGCGTTCGATGGGTGTCTGGCGGCGCTGGCGGACGGTCGTTATCAGGCGCTTATTCGGCAGAACTATGTGGACAAGTTCGGTTTGCAATCGCCGTTCGTGTTCTGGGGCACGTTGACGCCGGAGCTGCTTGAAACAGCGCTGCATTGCCTGCCTGTGCAGCATTTGGAGCGCTGGTTCCGCCGCTTGCTGCAGGACATCAAGGCCAACCGCACAGGCATGCCCGACCTGATCCAGTTTTATCCCGAGCAACGCAGCTACCGCATGATCGAGGTCAAGGGCCCCGGGGATCGGTTGCAGGACAACCAGTTGCGCTGGCTGGATTTCTGCGCCGAACATGGGATGCCGGTGGTGGTGTGTTATGTGCAGTGGGCCGAAGAATCCGCCCTGGCCGGGTGATGCGGCGACCATGAGGACGCCCCCGCGGGCAAGCCCGGCTGCTACGGTTTCGTGGTGCACCCGCGATTCGCTTCTGGCCGCAGCCGTAGCAGCACGGCTTGCCGGCGGGGGCGCCGCCGCTCCCTGTAGGAGCGCGCTTGCCCGCGACTGCGGTCTGGCTGCACCTGAATGTGCAACTGATCCACCGCCATCGCGGGCAAGCGCGCTCCTACGAATTCGTGTTGTAAGGAGATGGTCGATACACCCAAACCCCCGTAGCAGTCCGGCTTGCCGGCGGGGTCGCCGCCGCTCCTACGGATTCGTGTTGTAAGGGAATGGTCGATACACCGACACCCCCGTAGCAGTCCGGCTTGCCGGCGTGACGTTTTCAGGGGTGCCGCCGGGATCCGCCTACCGTTTGACCTTCTTCGGCGGCGAGGGCAATGGTGCGAACAAAGCTTCGATGTCTTCGTCCTGAAGTTTCCAGTCGCCGCTGACCCGGCCGTCGAGCACGCCTGCGGCCAGTGCCGATTTTTCCTTCTGCAGGTGCTGGATCTTCTCTTCCACCGTGCCCTTGGCGATCAGCTTGTACACGAACACCGGTTTCTCCTGGCCGATGCGGTACGCCCGGTCGGTCGCCTGGTTCTCCGCCGCCGGGTTCCACCAGGGGTCGTAGTGAATCACCGTGTCGGCAGCGGTCAGGTTCAACCCGGTGCCGCCGGCCTTGAGGCTGATGAGGAAGATCGAGCGCTTGCCGCTCTGGAAATCCTGCACCGGGGTGCGGCGGTCCTTGGTGCGGCCGGTCAGCAGGGCGTATTCGACGCCGCGCTGTTGCAGCTCCGCCTCGATCAGCTCCAGCATCGAGGTGAACTGCGAGAACAGCAGGATCTTGCGATTCTCCGCCAGCAACTCTTCGAGCATGTCCATCAGGCTTTGCAGCTTGGCCGAGCTTGAATGGCGGCTGTTCACCGGCACGCTGTTGACCAGACGCAAATCGCAACAGACCTGCCGCAGCTTGAGCAAGGCCTCCAGAATGATGATCTGGCTGCGCGCCACGCCCTTGCGGATGATCTCTTCGCGGACCTTCTTGTCCATCGCCAGACGCATGGTTTCGTACACGTCGCGCTGGGCGTCGTTGAGTTCGACCCAATGCACGATCTCGGTCTTGGGCGGCAGTTCAGTCGCGACCTGCTCCTTGGTGCGGCGCAGCAGGAAAGGCTTGATCCGCGCGTTCAGGTGCTCAAGGCGCGCTTCGTTGCCGGACTTCTCGATGGGCGTGCGGTAGTTGCTGTTGAACTGCTTGGCATCGCCCAGCCAACCCGGCATCAGGAAATGAAACAGCGACCACAGCTCGCCCAGGTGATTCTCCAGCGGCGTGCCTGACAGGCACAGGCGTTGCCGGGCGTTTAGCTGGCGCGCCGCTTGGGCGGCCTTGCTGTTGGGGTTTTTGATGTACTGGGCTTCATCGAGCACCAGCACATGCAGCAGCTGCTTGCTCAGAAGCTCTACATCACGCGGCAGCAGGGCATAGGTGGTGAGAATCAGGTCGTAGTCCTGCAGGCTCTCGTATTCCTGATGCCGGTTGGCGCCGTACAACGCCAGCACTTTGAGCTGCGGCGTGAAGTGTTTGGCCTCGTCCAGCCAGTTGGGGATCAGGCTGGTGGGCATCACCGCCAGCGCCGGTCGGTCGAGGCGCCCGGCCTGTTTTTCCACCAACAGATGCGCGAGGGTCTGCAGGGTCTTGCCTAGGCCCATGTCGTCGGCCAGCACGCCGCCGACTTCCAGCTCACGCAGCGCCTGCATCCAGCTCAGACCTTCGAGTTGGTAGGGCCGCAGCGTGGCATTGAGGCCCTCCGGAATCTGGACCTTGGCGTCCTTGATATTGACCAGCCGCTCGGAGAACTGCCGCAGGCGGTCGCCGCCTTGCCACACCAGCGGCAGGTCGTCGAGTTGCTTGAGGCGCGTGGCGTCGGCGGTGTTCAGGCGGATGGCGTCGTTGCCTTCCTCGCGCCAATAGAAATCGCCAAGGGTCGCCAGCACGTTTTTCAGCCGGCCGTAGGGAAGGGCGACCTGGATCGGGCCGCCACCGCGCTGGGTGAAGTGATTCAGTTGCACCAGCAGTTGTTCGTCATCGCGACGCTTGGCGATGCCGCTGGCCGTCATCAATTCGGGGTGAGTGCGCAGCAGGTTGATCAGGATCGGCAGCAGGCTCAGGCGCTCGCCGTTGACGATGATTCCCAGTTCCAGGTCGAACCAGTCGTGCTCGGGTTCTTCATCGACCACCGCGTACCAGTCGTCGACCGGCGTCACGTCAAAGCCGAACTCTTCGTTCATCTCCACGTGCCAGCCATCGGCGCGCAAGGTCGGCAGCTCATCGAGCATGAAACTCAACCAGGCCTTGTCCGTGGGCAGCTCGAACATTTCCCCGGCGCTGTCGGGCAACGCCTTGCTCTGGCGCGTGGCGATGCGAAAACCGATCTCCTGCAACTGCTTGCGGTACTGGTTTTCGCGGTCCAGATGGCGGCGCAGGCGCAGGGTTTCCTCGGGCAGGTGGCGCACGATATCGCTGGAGCGGCCCGGGGCTGGCACGCCCGAGGTGTAGAACTCCTCGTAGCGGAAGGCCAGGGCGGCGCGGTGCTGGATATGCCGCTGCATCTTGCCGTTGCGCGGCTCGTAGGCGCTGAACTCGAAACTGGCGAGGATCAGCCGTGGTACGGGCTGGATGTCGTCGATGATGCGTTCCGGCAGCGCGGGCTTTTCCTCGGCCTTGGGCGCACGCGATGCGCTGTCGCGCTCGACGGCGGCGAGGATGCCGGATTTGTTCTCCGGGTCCTGCAGGAAGAACAGCGCCGCCGCACAGTGCTTGCAGTTATTCCTGACAGGGCAGGTGCACTTGCCGATGACGAAATTGCGCGTGCGCTCGGGGTCCTTGAATTGCAGGGTCTGGGTGTAGATCTCAAGGCTCGAGCCGCGGCACACGGTGCGCACCAGGTCGGCGCTCAGGTGCTGCAGCGCCACGCGTTTCTGCCGGGCATAGTCATGCCCGCGTTCCACGCTCTGAGCCTTGAATAGCGGTTCCCATGGCAGGGCCAGGGCTTTTTCCAATAGGGATGACACGTCTTGCCCTACGTCAACGCGGTGCTTGAAGAGGAGAAACCTTGATCAGCATGGCCAGGCTCCCGTTGTCCAGGTAGGTCAATTCGCCGTTCCTGACCCGGGTCGCCTGGCGCATGCGTTCGCTGGTCACCAGCACGCCATGATCGTCCAGCTGATTGACCCAGAAGTTGGCGTCGATATCCGTAAAGCGCGCCAGGCCCAGGCTCACCGTACCCTCGATGGGGAAGTGGCCGAACTGCTCGGTGCCGCTGCTGATCGCCACCTTGCTCGGGGTGGCGCTCAGTTGTTGTTGCCAGGCGCGGTGCAGCAGCACCTTGTAGCCTTCGCTGGCTTTCAATTTGTCGACCAGCGCGTCCAGTGCGGTGGTGGTCTGGTTATCGGCTCCCAGCTTCTGCGCGCCGGCGGCCCAGTCTTCGGGGGCCGCCTGATTGGTCGCGGCAGGCTCGCCGCTCTGGCGGAACAGGATCAGTTCGACCTGGTAGGCGCCATCGGCGAATGCCGCAGGGGCGATCAGCACCAGCAGCAGGGTGAACGTGTGAAGCAGACGCATGTACTTTCCTTAAGCCGATTTTTTAGGGGGCAGCGGGGTCAGCCGCTCGAACAGCGCTTCGAGCGTGTTGAAGCGCTCCTCGGGACGCTCCATCGGCACCATGAACTTGAACAGCGTGGCACCTTCGAACTTGTAGCGTTTGGGTTGCCCCTGAATCAGCTTGATCAACGTCAACGGGTCTACTGGAGTATCGGCGGCGAATTCGATTCGTCCACCTTGCGGGCCCGCATCGACCTTCTTGATGCCCAGTTGCTCGGCCTTGAGCTTGAGCGCGGTCATGCGCACCAGGTTCTTGGTCGGCTCCGGCAGCAGGCCGAAGCGGTCGATCATTTCCACTTGCAGGTCCTTGAGGCCTTCCTCGTCGGCGGCGTTGGCGATGCGTTTGTAGAGGATCAGCCGCGCGTGGACATCCGGCAGGTAGTCCTCGGGAATCAGCCCCGGCACCCGCAGGTTGATTTCCGGGCCACCGCCCAGCGGCTGCTCCAGGTTCGGCTGCTCGCCCTTGCGGATCGACTTCACCGCGCGCTCGAGCATTTCCATGTAGAGGGTGAAACCCACAGCCTGGATCTGCCCGCTCTGGCCTTCGCCCAGCAATTCGCCCGCGCCACGGATTTCCAGGTCGTTGGTGGCCAGCACGAAGCCCGCGCCCAGGTCCTGGGTATTGGCAATCGCCTCCAGGCGCTTTTCGGCATCCGGGGTGATCTGTTTGCGCGGCGGCGTCAGCAGGTAGGCATAGGCCTGGTGGTGACTGCGCCCGACCCGGCCGCGCAACTGGTGCAGCTGGGCCAGGCCGAACTTGTCGGCACGCTCGATGATGATGGTGTTGGCGCTCGGCACGTCGATGCCGGTCTCGATGATGGTCGAGGCGATCAGCACGTTGAAGCGCTTGTGGTAGAAGTCGCTCATGACCTGTTCCAGGTCACGCTCGTGCATCTGCCCGTGACCGATACCGATCCGCGCTTCGGGCACCAGTTCGGCGAGGTCGGCGGCGCATTTCTCGATGCTCTTCACATCGTTGTGCAGGTAGTACACCTGCCCGCCGCGCAACAGCTCGCGCAGCAGCGCCTCTTTCACCGTGGGCTTGTTCTGCTCCATGACGAAGGTGCGCACCGACAGGCGCCGGGCAGGCGGGGTGGCGATGATCGACAGGTCGCGCATGCCGGCCACGGCCATGTTCAGGGTGCGCGGAATCGGCGTGGCGGTCAGGGTCAGGATATCGACCTCGCTGCGCAGCGCCTTGAGCTGTTCCTTCTGACGCACACCGAAGCGGTGCTCTTCGTCGATGATGACCAGCCCCAGGTTCTTGACCTTGACGTCGTCCTGCAACAGCTTGTGGGTGCCGATGACGATGTCGATCTTGCCCTCGGCCAGGTCTGCCACGGCGGCGTTGATTTCCTTGGCCGATTTGAAGCGGCTCATCACCTCGACGCGCACTGGCCAGTCGGCGAAGCGGTCGCGGAAACTGTTGTAGTGCTGCTGGGCGAGCAGGGTGGTCGGCACCAGGATCGCGACCTGCTTGCCGCCATGCACGGCGATGAAGGCCGCACGCATCGCCACTTCGGTCTTGCCGAAGCCGACGTCGCCGCACACCAGGCGGTCCATCGGCTTGGGCGCGAGCATGTCGGCGCGCACCGCTTCGATGGTGGTCTGCTGGTCCGGGGTTTCTTCGAACGGGAAACCGGCGCTGAACGTTTCGTAGTCAAGCTTGGGATCGGCAAACGCATAGCCTTCGCGGGCGGCGCGGCGGGCGTAGATGTCCAGCAGTTCGGCGGCGACGTCGCGCACCTGCTCGGCGGCCTTGCGCTTGGCTTTCTGCCAGGCCTCGGAGCCCAGGCGATGCAGCGGCGCCAGTTCGTCATCGCTGCCGGTATAACGCGCGATCAGGTGCAGGTTGGCCACCGGCACGTACAGCTTGGCCTCTTCGGCGTAAGCGAGCATGAGGAATTCGGCGACCTGGTTTTCCACCTCCAGCGTCGCCAGGCCCAGGTAGCGGCCCACGCCGTGGTCGATGTGCACCACTGGCGCGCCTTCGCGCAGCTCGGCCAGGTTCTTGATGACCGCATCGCTTGAATGGCCGTCGGCGCGTTTCTCGCGGCGCCGACGCTGCATGACGCGCTGCCCGAACAGCGGGCTTTCGGCGATGAGGGCCAGCGCCGGCTGATCCAGCACCAGGCCTTCGTCCAGCGGCGCGATGGTGATCGCCAGGCGCTCTTTGCTGTCGACGAATTCCTGCCAGCTGTCGAGGGTTTTCGGGCGCAGCTTCAGGCGTTCGAGCAACTCCAGCAGCACTTCGCGACGCCCGGCCGATTCTGCGGTGAACAGCACGCGGCCGGGGAATTCGTCGAGGAAATTCGAAAGCGCCGCCAGCGGCTGGCTGGCCTTGGCCTCGATGGCCAGGTCCGGCAACGCACGGCCCGGGAAGCGCTCGCGGCCCACGCCGGTGTCGACGTCGTCCTGGCTTGCAACGATCCGCGGCCAGCTCTTGAGACGCGCGAAGCAGTCCTCGACCGGCAGGAACAGTTCGGCGGGCGGCAGCAGCGGGCGGTCGGGGTCGACGCGGCGTTCTTCGTAACGGTTGCGCACATCCTTCCAGAAGGTTTCTGCCGCCTGCTCGATGCCCGGCAGCGAGAACACCTGGGTGTCCTGGGGCAGGTAGTCGAACAGGGTCGAGGTTTCTTCGAAGAACAGCGGAATGTAGTACTCGATCCCTGCCGGGGTGATGCCGCTGTTCAAGTCCTGGAAGATCGGGCTGCGGCGGAAATCGACATCGAAGCGCTCGCGAAAGCGCGCCTTGAAACGGGTGACCGCTTCTTTCTGCAGCGGGAATTCCTTGGCCGGCAGCAGGCGCACCGAATCGACCTTGTCGATGGAACGCTGGGTTTCCGGCTCGAAGGTGCGCAGGGTTTCGATTTCGTCGTCGAACAGGTCGATCCGGTAGGGCAGTTTGCTGCCCATCGGAAAGAGGTCGATCAGCGCGCCGCGCACGGTGAATTCGCCGTGCTCGTACACCGTATCGACGTAGCGATAGCCGCTGGCTTCGAGCCGCGTGCGCATCAGCTCCACGTCCAGCTTCTGGCCGACGTCCAGCACCAGGCTGCTGCCGAGCAGGAATTTGGTCGGCGCCAGGCGGTGCAGGGCGGTGGTGATCGGCACCACCAGCACGCCGTGATCCAGCTCCGGCAGCCGGTATAGGCTGGCGATGCGCTGGGAGATGATGTCCTGGTGGGGCGAGAACAGATCGTAGGGCAGGGTTTCCCAGTCGGGGAAATGCAGCACCGGCAGATCGGGGGCGAAGAACTTCAGTTCCTGCTCCAGCCGCTCGGCGCTCTGGCTGTCGGCGGTCAAAAGCAGGGTGAAGCGTTTCGCGGCGCTGGCGGCCTCGGCAATGGCAAGGCTTTGAGCGGCACCGGGCAGGTTGCCCCAATGTTGTTTGCCAGTGGCGGCAGGAAGATTCGGCAGGCGCAGGACGGGCACGTTAGATAGAGCTCCAGGCGTTGCGGCAAAGCCTGTGATTGTAACTAAATCGGGAAACCGCTGTCAGTTTTGTGCTCGCCTTTATAGGTGCCAAATTATGTAGTGCCCGGCAACATGAAAACTCCGGATTGCTCATAAACAAAGGCTTGGGCATAATGTAGTCCCTTTTTTCAGCCCCTACATGTGGAAGGTTCCCGTGACTCAGAAGCCCGACCAGTGTCTTGGTGAATGGATCGATCGTGAAGCGCTCGCCGAAGCGATGATCCCTCTTATCGGTCAGCTCTACCGCAACAACAATGTGGTGAGTTCGATCTATGGCCGCACTCTGATCAACCGTTCAGTCATCGCAATTCTCAAGGCACACCGCTTTGCGCGTCATCGTCAGGCCGACGCGACCGAATTGTCCGTGCACGAGACTTTCCCGCTCATCAAAGCGATGAGCGAGCTCAAACTGGGTGCCGCTTCGGTGGACCTGGGAAAGCTGGCCGTCAAATACAAGGCCGAGGCCAACGGCCGCACCGCCGAGCAGTTCGTACGTGAAGAAATGGCCGAGATCGTGGGCCAGCAGAATTCCGGCGCGCGCAAGGGCACTGACGTCGTGCTGTACGGTTTCGGCCGTATCGGTCGTCTGCTGGCACGCATCCTGATCGAGAAGACCGGTGGTGGCGACGGCCTGCGCCTGCGCGCCATCGTCGTGCGCAAGGGCGCCGAGAACGACCTGCTCAAGCGCGCCAGCCTGCTGCGTCGTGACTCGGTGCACGGTCCGTTCGACGGCACCATCACCATCGACGAAGCCAACAGCACCATCACTGCCAACGGCAACCTGATCCAGGTGATCTACGCCAAGAACCCTACCGAGGTGGACTACACCCAGTACGGTATCAAGGATGCGCTGCTGGTCGACAACACCGGCGTATGGCGTGATGCCGATGGCCTGGGCCAGCACCTGCAGTGCCCGGGTATCGACCGCGTCGTGCTGACCGCGCCTGGCAAGGGCAAGCTGAAGAACATCGTTCACGGCATCAACCACCAGCAGATCACCGCTGACGACAAGATCATTTCCGCAGCCTCCTGCACCACCAACGCCATCGTGCCGGTGCTCAAGGCGGTCAACGACAAGTTCGGCATCGTCAACGGTCACGTTGAAACGGTTCACTCGTACACCAACGACCAGAACCTGATCGACAACTTCCACAAGGGCGACCGCCGTGGCCGTAGTGCCGCGCTGAACATGGTCATCACCGAAACCGGCGCCGCCACTGCCGCTGCCAAGGCTCTGCCTGAGCTGGCGGGCAAGCTGACCGGCAACGCGATCCGTGTACCGACGCCGAACGTGTCGATGGCGATCCTGAACCTGAACCTGGGTACTGCTACCTCTCGCGAAGAAATCAACGAATACCTGCGCGAAACCGCGCTGTACTCGGACCTGCATAAGCAGATCGACTTCGTGAACTCCCAGGAAGTGGTCTCCACCGACTTCGTAGGCTCGCGCCACGCCGGTGTGGTCGACGCCGAAGCGACCATCTGCATGGATAACCGCGTTGTACTGTACGTCTGGTACGACAACGAATTCGGTTACAGCTGCCAGGTAGTGCGCGTGATGGAAGACATGGCCGGTGTAAACCCCCCTGCATTCCCGAAGTAACGCGAAAGCAGCTGCAAGCGGCAAGTTTTAAGCTGCAAGCTGAAGCAAAAGCGCCCCGACATGTTCGGGGCGTTTTTGTTCGTGTCTGATTTTCAAGGGAGCGCCAGCGCGCACCAGTCCCGTAGGAGCGCGCTTGCCCGCGACTGCGATCTGTCTGCATCTCCATCTGCACCTGACTCACCGCCATCGCGGGCAAGCGCGCTCCTACGGATCTGTGGTGTGAGGTGGTGGTGGGTACATCCCCAACCCCGTAGCAGCACGGCTTGCCGGCGGGGCGATTTCAAGGGCGCCCGCGCCACCCCGGCTGCCCTCGGGCCCTGTAGGAGCGCGCTTGCCCGCGACGGCGATCTGTCTGCACCTCCATCTGCAACTGACCCACCGCCATCGCGGGCAAGCGCGCTCCTACGGATTTGCGTCGTGAGGTGGCGGTGGGTACAACCCCAATCCCGTAGCAGCACGGCTTGCCGGCGGGGCGTCCTCGAAATCGCCCCCGCCTCCTCGGTTGCCCTCGGGCCTGTAGGAGCGCGCTTGCCCGCGACGGCGATCTGTCTGCAGCTCCATCTGCAACTGACCCACCGCTTTCGCGGGCAAGCGCGCTCCTACAGGCCCGAGAGCAGCCGGGGTGGTGGGTACATCCCCAACCCTGTAGCAGTCCGGCTTGCCGGCGTCAGCGATTTTGAAGGCGCCTCGCCGGCAAGCCGGACTGCTACGGGACGGTGTAAAACAGGCACATACAAAAACGCCCCGAACATGTCGGGGCGTTTGCGTTGTTGCGTACAGCTGTCAGCCCGCGACGGCTTCCATGCGCGCCTGGCCGCCCTTGCGGAACAGCACCAAGGTGGCGATCAGGCCCAGGACGGCGGCGCCGCTCAGCCAGATGCCGGGGGCTGCCTTGTTGTCCAGCACGTGGATCAGGTAGGTACAGGCCGCCGGGGTGAAGCCGCCGAAGGTGGCGGTGGCCAGGCTGTAGGCCAGGGAGAAGCCAGTGGTGCGTACTTCGACCGGCATGATCTCGGTCAGCGAAACCACCATCGCACCGTTGTACGAACCGTACAGGAACGACAGCCACAGCTCGACCATCAGCAGGTTGGCGAAGCTCGGGTTGGCGGTCAGCCAGGACAGGGCAGGGTAGGCCGTGACGATGGCCAGGATGGTCGCGGCCAGCAGCAGCGGTTTACGACCGATCTTGTCCGACACCGCGCCCATCACCGGCAGCCAGATGAAGTTCGAGATACCCACGCACACGGTCACCAGCAGGCTGTCCAGATCGGACAGGTGCAGCTCGTTCTTGCCGAAGGTCGGGGTGTAGGCGGTGATCAGGTAGAACGACACGGTGGTCATGACCACCAGCGCCATGCCGGCGATGACCACGCCGAAGTTGGAGCCGATGGACTTCATCACCTCGCCCATGGTCGGACGGTGTTTGCGTGCACGGGCTTCGAACTCAGGGGTTTCTTCCAGCGAGCGACGGATGATGAAGATCGCCGGAACGATCATGCAACCCACCAGGAACGGCACGCGCCAGCCCCACTGGCCCATGTCTTCAGGCGTCAGCCAATGGTTCAGGCCAACACCCAGGAGGCCTGCGAACACCACGGCGGCTTGCTGGCTAGCAGACTGCCAGCTCACGAAGAAGCCTTTGCGGCCCGGCGTCGAAATCTCGGCCAGGTACACCGACACACCACCCAGTTCCACACCGGCGGAGAAGCCTTGCAGCAGGCGGCCGATCAGCACCAGCAACGGCGCCGCGACGCCCAGGGTCGCGTAACCCGGTACGAAGGCGATCAGCAGGGTGCCCATGGCCATCAGGGCCAGGGTGATGATCAGGCCTTTCTTGCGGCCATGGTGGTCGATGTAGGCGCCGAGGAAAATCGCGCCCAGCGGACGCATCAGGAAGCCGGCACCGAAGGTGGCCAGCGAGAGCATCAGCGAGGCGAATTCGCTGTCGGCAGGGAAGAAAGCCTTGGCAATGGCGGTGGCGTAGAAGCCGTACACCATAAAGTCAAACATTTCAAGGAAGTTGCCGCTGACAACGCGAAATATCGCCTTGCCTTTGCCTGTGTTCGAGGCCATTTGGAAATACTCACTCAATGCGTCTAGCTAGGGGGATCCGTTGTATTTATGCGTCCTCTCATGCGGGGTCGGAGCTTGGCCTCCCACGCCGCATATTTGTAACGATATGTGTAAAAGTGGCGGATAGCAATCAGAAGACACTTATCATGCTGCGCCGTTCCGGGGTGGCATGGGCTTATTTGAGCAGCGCTTCACGCAGGTCGGCGGACAGGCCGTCCGGAGCCAGCCAGATCGCGAAATACACCTTGGCAAGCTCCGCATCGGCGCTGGCGAAGATCACTTTGCCATTGCGGGTCAGGTTCAAACCGTCGCTGCGGTTCCAGCTCAGGTCGTAGCGATCGCCATCCTTGATGTCCTGAAAGCTGTTGTGCAGGCGATCGAGTTCGGGCTTGAGGCGTTTCAGGGTTTGCGCAGGCTGCTGTTTTTCAAGCGCAACGTTGGCGGCCTTGATGACGTCCTCGCGGTCGATGTCGCGAAAGTAATACAGCTCAAGCTTTTGCGGCGTCTGCGAAAAGGCGGCCTGCCGGGCAGAAACCGAGGGTTCGGCATAGAAAGCCGCGGCGTACACGTCCGTCCACAAGTACGTGAGGATTGCCTGATTCTTGCGCTCGAGCACCGGAGACTGTCCCTCGAGCCGGGCCGGAAAGTCGGCCTTTTTCAGCAGGTCCGCGTGAGAGGCCAGGGCGAGAGGGCTGGCGATGAGGCCCAGCACGAGTATCCAGTGAGTCAGGCGATGGCGCATGGTTAGGGCCTTGTGTGCGGTCGAGTGTGTAAGGGTATGTCAGATTGGCCGCCGCCGGGCGTCAGCGCAAAAATCCCCACAAAGCGTACGCAAACCCACAAAATCTCAGCTTTTATTGGGATTCCCACCGCGTAGGGATTTATCATCCGCACACTTTGGCGTCTGAACGGCTGTTGAGGCCGATCAAATGCCACGTCACGCAGCCAGAATTGGCATGTGACACGACCAAGGGTTAATGTTCCCCGCGACGCGAGACGTTTAGACTGCGCCGCGAGTTTCGATTCTTCATGCCGCCAGCCGCGGCATGATCCAGCCGGAGACGCCAGAGTGGCGTCTCGGCCTGTTCTGAGGAGTACGCATGGCTGTCTACAACTACGACGTAGTGGTGCTGGGTTCCGGCCCGGCTGGGGAAGGCGCGGCAATGAACGCCGCCAAGGCTGGGCGCAAGGTGGCGATGGTCGACAGCCGTCGCCAGGTCGGCGGCAACTGCACCCACCTGGGCACGATCCCGTCCAAGGCACTGCGTCACTCGGTCAAGCAGATCATCCAGTTCAACACCAACCCGATGTTCCGGGCCATTGGCGAACCGCGCTGGTTCTCCTTCCCGGACGTGCTGAAAAGCGCCGAAAAGGTCATCAACAAGCAGGTTGCATCGCGCACCGGTTATTACGCACGCAACCGTGTCGACGTGTTCTTCGGCACCGGCAGCTTTGCTGACGAACGCAGCGTCGATGTGGTCTGCAACACCGGCGTGGTAGAAAAACTGGTCGCCAACCAGATCATCATCGCCACCGGTTCGCGCCCTTATCGTCCGGCCGATATCGATTTTTCCCACAAGCGTATCTACGACAGCGACACCATCCTCAGCCTGAACCACACCCCGCGCAAGCTGATTATCTACGGAGCAGGCGTGATCGGCTGCGAATATGCGTCGATCTTCAGCGGTCTGGGGGTGGACGTCGAATTGATCGACAACCGCGACCAGTTGCTGAGCTTCCTCGACGCGGAAATTTCCCAGGGCCTGAGCTACCACTTCAGCAACAACAACGTGATGGTTCGCCACAACGAAGAATACGAGCGGGTCGAAGGGCTGGAAAACGGCGTGATCCTGCACCTTAAATCCGGCAAGAAGGTCAAGGCCGACGCCTTGCTGTGGTGTAACGGCCGGACCGGCAACACTGACAAGCTGGGTCTGGAAAACGTCGGCATCAAGGCCAACGGCCGTGGCCAGATCGAGGTCGACGAGGAATACCGCACCAGCAAGCCGAACATCTATGGCGCCGGCGACGTGATCGGCTGGCCGAGCCTGGCCAGTGCGGCCTACGACCAGGGCCGTTCGGCCTCGGGCAAGGCGGTGGACAACGGCACCTGGCGGTTCGTCAACGACGTGCCGACCGGCATCTACACCATTCCGGAAATCAGCTCGATCGGGCAGAACGAACACGATCTGACCCAGGCAAAAATCCCGTACGAAGTGGGCAAGGCGTTCTTCAAGAGCATGGCTCGCGCGCAGATCTCCAACGAGCCGGTGGGCATGTTGAAGATCCTGTTCCACCGCGAAACCCTCGAAATCCTGGGCGTGCATTGCTTCGGCGACCAGGCGTCGGAGATCGTGCACATCGGCCAGGCGATCATGAACCAGCCGGGTGAGGCGAACTCGATCAAGTACTTCGTCAACACCACCTTCAACTACCCGACCATGGCCGAAGCCTATCGGGTAGCGGCGTACGACGGCCTCAACCGGCTTTTTTGAGCGGCTCCGGCCGGTGGCCTGAGCCGGCCGGGGAGACCGATTTCAGTAATTCCCGAGGGTGGCGCTGGCCAAACCGGGAAAGTCTGTAATCAGGCTGTCAACGCCGAAGTCGGCGAGTCTGCGCATCAGCGCAGGCTCGTTGACTGTCCACACCGACACATGCAGGCCCTGATTCTGGGCTCGCTTCAGGCGCTCGGGCGTGCACAGCGTCCAGTTCAGCGCAAGAATCTCACAGCCGTAGCTCTGCGCGACCTTCAGCGGATCCAGCCAGGCATACTCCGCCACCAGTCCTCGCGACACATCCGGTGTCAATTCCAGTGCAGCCCCCAGCACTTCCCTCGAACTCGAGGTGATGGTGATCTTGTCCAGCAAGCCATGACGCTGGGCCATTTCGCGAATCGCCAGCACCGTGGTCGCCGAGCGGGTGCGTGACGCGCTTTTAACCTCCAGTTGCCAATGATCGAAATCGCACTGCTCGAACAGTTCTTCCAGGCGCGGAATCGGGCATGGCTGCACCCAGCCAGGGCCACCCTTGCGGGCGTCGTAGGTCACAAGGTCGGCGGCGTCATGCTCGACCACCTTGCCGCGCCGGTCGGTGGTGCGTTTGAGGGTCGGGTCGTGGATGACCATCAGTTCGCCGTCGCGGGACAGGTGCAGGTCCAGTTCGCAACGCTTGACCCCATGCTTGAGGCATTCCTTGAAGCTGGTCAGGGTGTTTTCCGGTGCTTCGCCCTTGGCGCCGCGGTGGCCGTAGATTAGGGTCACAAATGCTCCTTCGATAACGCGCCTTAAGGCTGAAAATCAGGTGGGATCGGGATTGCTCTGCTCTCGGGCAAGCCTGCGCTGGGCGGCTTGTCGTTGCAGGATGTGTCTGGCCAGCAACTGGCGCTGGGCGTCGGAGAGGTCGACCCATTCGGTGCCCACCTCGAAGTCGCCGATCTTCAGCGAATGGCACTGGGTCACCCGGGCGCGCAGCATCATGCCGGAGGCCTGTGGCATCAGCACCATCTTGACCGACAGCAGGGTGTCGACCGGGAAGGGGCGGTGGGATTCGAACTGCAGCCCGCCCTCGGACATGATGACCTTTTGCGGCGCGCCCAGCTTGCCCAGCACGGTCTGCGCGACCACCTGGCCGAGCAGGTCGATGCGCTTGCTCATGGCCCGCAGGAAGCTGTTGGTGGTGCGGTCACGGTCATCGAGCTGGCGCAGCAGATGCTGGGATTCGAACTCGGCCACGTGCAGTTCGCTCAGCAGATCGAACAGCGTGGAGCTGTCGTTGTGCGCGTGTTCGTCCAGGGTACCGGAGGCTGGAATGCGTTGAATTTCCAGTGCGACGCTGTCCTCGATACGGTAGTATTCGCGGCGTTCTTCTTCATCTAGTGTCGGCATGGCGAACCCATGGTAGCGGCGGTTGTCAGAGTGATTGCGCTTGAATCGCGGCTCATTGATTCGAGTGTAAAGCCGCAGGCCCAGGCCCGCCACAAGGACGTTCCCATTCCTTTGAACAAGCCCTTACATGTTCAGACCTCTTTTTGTTTTCATCGGCACGCGTTACACCCGTGCAAAACGCCGTAACCATTTTGTCTCCTTCATTTCCCTGACGTCGATGATCGGGCTCGCCCTGGGCGTCGTGGTGATGATAGTCGTGTTATCGGTCATGAACGGCTTCGATCACGAGATGCGTACCCGGGTTCTCGGCATGGTTCCACACGCGACCATCGAATCCGGCGAGCCGATCAACGACTGGCAGAACCTCGCTGCGCGGGTCAAACAGAACCCGCAGGTCGAGGCCGTCGCGCCGTTCACCCAGATGCAGGGCCTGCTGACCAACAATGGCAACGTGCAGAAGATCCTGCTCAATGCCATCGACCCGGTTCAGGAACGCAAAGTTTCGATTATCGACGGCTTCATGAAACAGGGTCATCTTGACGATCTGGTGTCAGGCGGCTTCGGTGTGGTCATCGGCGACAAGGCTGCGGCCAAGCTCGGCGTGGGCATCGGCGACAAGGTGACGTTCGTGTCGCCCGAAGTCACGGTCACGCCTGCCGGGATGTTCCCGCGCATGAAGCGCTTCACCGTGGTCGGTATCTTCCACGTCGGCGCCGGGGAGCTGGACGGCTATCTGGGGGTGACCAACCTTCAGGACCTGGCGCGCCTGCATCGCTGGAAGCCCGATCAGGTGCAGGGCCTGCGCCTGAAGTTCACCGACCTGTTCAAGGCGCCGCGCACGGCCTACGAAATTGCCCAGAACCTGGGCGACCACCAGTACTACTCCCGTGACTGGACCCGCACCCACGGCAACCTGTACCAGGCCATCGGCATGGAGAAATCCATCATCGGCCTGCTGCTGTTGCTGATCGTGGCGGTGGCGGCGTTCAACATCATTTCGACCCTGGTGATGGTGGTCAACGACAAGCGCGGCGACATCGCGATCCTGCGCACCCTGGGTGCGACGCCGGGCCAGATCATGCGCATTTTCATGGTCCAGGGCACGGTGATCGGCGTGGTCGGCACGCTGGTCGGCGCTGGTGTCGGCATTCTTGCGGCGCTGAACGTCAGTTCCGCGATATCGGCGCTCGAAGGCCTGATCGGCCACAAGTTTCTCAACGCGGATGTCTATTTCATCGACTATCTGCCCTCGCAATTGATGACCGAAGACGTGCTGCTGGTGTGCGGCGCGGCGCTGGTCCTGAGTTTCCTCGCCACCCTGTATCCAGCCTGGCGTGCGGCGCGCACCCAGCCGGCAGAGGCGTTACGTTATGAGTGAGTCGGGCATGAGTGATAAAGCTGTTCTGAGTTGCCGCAACCTGGGCAAGTCCTACGAGGAAGGCCCTGAATCGGTAGTGGTGCTGTCCGGTCTGCAACTGGAACTGCATCCGGGCGAGCGCGTGGCGATCGTCGGCAGTTCGGGTTCGGGCAAGAGTACCTTGCTCAACCTGCTCGGCGGCCTGGACACACCCACCGAGGGCAGCGTCTGGCTGGCCGGTGAGGAGTTGTCGGCGCTGAATGAAAAGGCCCGGGGCCTGCTGCGTAACCGGGCGCTAGGTTTCGTCTACCAGTTCCACCACCTGCTGCCCGAGTTCACGGCGCTGGAAAACGTCTGCATGCCGCTGCTGATCGGCAAGACCTCGATCCCCGAAGCCCGCCAGCGCGCCACGGCGCTGCTGGAGCGTGTAGGGCTTGCGCACCGTCTGGCGCACAAGCCTTCGGAGCTGTCCGGTGGTGAACGCCAGCGTGTAGCGATTGCCCGCGCGCTGGTCAACCAGCCGGGCCTGGTGATGCTCGACGAGCCGACCGGCAACCTCGACTCCCACACCGCCCAAGGCATCCAGGACCTGATGCTGGAACTCAGCACCTCGTCGCGCACCGCGTTCCTGGTGGTGACCCACGACATGAATCTGGCGCGCCAGATGGACCGCGTCTGGCGTCTGGAAGAAGGCCGTCTGGTCGAGGCGTGATGTTTTCAGCCCCTTCGGGGGCTTCATTTTCAGCTACGGTGCTTCACCCATGTTCAGACCGTTATCCATCTTTATCGGCGCGCGCTACACCCGGGCCAAGCGGCGCAACCACTTCATCTCGTTCATTTCGATGACCT
The DNA here is from genome assembly GCF_044746825.1 of Pseudomonas sp. NPDC090201. Lineage (NCBI taxonomy): Bacteria > Pseudomonadati > Pseudomonadota > Gammaproteobacteria > Pseudomonadales > Pseudomonadaceae > Pseudomonas > Pseudomonas sp. NPDC090201. Next base: position 111,534 of record NZ_JBIVCX010000001.1, on the reverse strand, counting down.
CGATGATCGGCCTTGCGCTGGGCGTCCTGGCCATGATCGTGGTGCTGTCCGTGATGAACGGTTTCCAGAAGGAAATGAGTTCACGCATCCTGGGCATGGTGCCCCACGCGGTGATCGATGGCGTCAAGCCGCTCGACGACTGGAAACCGGCCGCCGACGCCGCGTTGAAGAACCCGCAGGTCACCGCCGCCGTGCCATTCACGCAAATGGACGGCATGCTTTCCTACAAGGGTTCGATGCAGCCTATCGAGATCAATGGCGTAGACCCTGCGCTGGAATCCCAGGTGTCCATCGTCACCCAGCACATCGTTCAGGGCCGCCTGCAGGATTTGAAAGCAGGCGAGTACGGCGTGGTGATCGGTGAAATCACCGCGCGGCGCTTTCGCTTGAACGTTGGCGACAAGATCACCCTGATCGTGCCGGAAATCAGCAGCGATCCGGGTGGCATCACCCCTCGTCTGCAACGCCTGACGGTGGTTGGGGTATTCAAGGTCGGGGCCGAGCTGGACGGCTCCATGGCCCTGGTCAACGTGGCCGACGCCGCCACCATCAAGCGCTGGCAGCCCAACCAGGTGCAGGGCGTGCGCCTGGCCCTGACCGACCTGTACGCCGCGCCGCAAGTCTCGGCTGCTATCGCTGGCAACCTGGGCGCGGGCTACAAGGCCGATGACTGGACCCACACCCAAGGCAGCCTGTTCAGCGCCATGAAAATGGAAAAGACCATGATCGGCCTGCTGTTGCTGATGATCGTCGCGGTGGCGGCCTTCAACATCATCGCCACGCTGATCATGGTGGTGAACGACAAGGGCGCCGATATCGCGATCCTGCGCACCATTGGCGCTACGCCGCGGCAGATCATGGCCATCTTCATGGTGCAGGGCACCGTGATTGGCGTGGTAGGCACGCTGATCGGCGGCGTGCTGGGTGTGATTGCGGCGATCAACGTCAGCCAGTTGGTGGGTTGGGTCGAGCGCGTCACCGGACAGCACATCTTCACCTCGGACGTGTACTTCATCAGCAACCTGCCATCGCAACTGGAAGGCAGTGATGTGGTGATGATCTGCGCTGCGGGGCTGATTCTCAGCTTCCTGGCGACCATCTACCCGGCCTACCGCGCATCCCAAATCCAGCCGGCCCACGCGCTGCGCTACGAGTAAGCCTGCCGGTCAATGCCCCATCAGCCAGTGTTGATGGGGCCCCGGCAGCGTCCACAATCCGAACAGGATCACCAGCAGCCCGCCGGCCACCCGTACGCCACGCTTGCGCAGCAACGCAGTGGTGCGCTCGGCGGCAAGGCCGGTGGCCAACAGCACCGGCCAGGTGCCAATCCCGAACGCCAGCATCAGCAGTGCACTGTGCAGCGCATTGCCTTGGCTGGCCGCCCACAGCAGCGTGCTGTAGACGAGCCCGCACGGTAGCCAGCCCCACAGGGTGCCGAGCAGAAGGGCGCGGGGCATGCTCGACACCGGGAGCAAGCGGCTGGCGACGGGCTGGATGTAGCGCCAAAGCCAGCGTCCCAGGCCTTCGATGCGCGTCAGGCCGCTCCACCATCCCGCCAGGTACAGGCCCATGCAGATCAGCAGCAGGGCAGCGATGACTCGCAGCAGCATCGCGCCAGGGCTGTTGGCCACGGCCCAGCCGGCGAGGCCGATCAGCAGGCCCGCGCAGGCGTAGCTGAAAACCCGCCCCAGGTTGTAGGCCACCAGCAGGCGCAAGCGTCGGCTGCGTTGTTCGGCCGGGATCGCCATGGTCAGCGCACCCATCAGCCCGCCGCACATCCCCAGGCAATGCCCGCCACCCAGCAGGCCGAGGATCAGCGCGGAGAGGAGTTGGGGGAGGAGGTCAGGCATTGGGGTGGTCCAGGGTTTTGCGGGTGAATGTTCCGACGTCTTCGCGAGCAAGCTCGCTCCCACAGTGGATTTGCGTTGAGTCACAAAATTTTGCCGTGGCCGGGACCTGTGGGAGCGAGCTTGCTCGCGAAGGGGTAGGCGGGAGCGATGCGACAACCCAGTCCATCACCCGATTTTCTTCTCTTCCGGTTTGTGCATTTCCCTGCCCGACGCCTCATCCACCCCCGCCTTGTGCCCGGGGTCCTGGTCATCGAAAAGAATGCTATGGGCCGGGCTGTCCATGTCTTCGTACTGGCCGCTGTCCACGGCCCAGAAGAACACATAGATCGCCACTGCGACGATCAGCAGGGCCACCGGAATCATGATGTAGAGCGCGGGCATCGAACCTCCGGATCCTTCAGGCGGGCAGCGGGCGCGGGTGGGCGACCGGGGTGGGGGTGGCTTCTGTCAGCCCGACGCGGGTCAGGCGCAGCGCATTGAGCACCACGATCAGCGAGCTTGCCGACATGCCCGCTGCCGCCCACAGCGGCGTGACCCAGCCAAGTGCGGCGAACGGCAACATGAGGCCATTGTACAGCCCTGCCCACATCAGATTCTCGATGATGATGCGCCGTGTCCGCCGGGCCAGGGTGAAGGCCTGCACCAGCGCTGGCAGGCGGTTGGACAGCAGTACCGCATCGGCATTGGTTTTCGCAAGATCCGTGGCCGAGCCCATGGCCACGCTGATGTCCGCCGCAGCCAGCACCGGCACGTCGTTGACGCCATCACCGAGCATCAACACCTTGTGGCCCTGGGCCCGGAGTTGCTTGAGCCTCTGCAGTTTGTCATCGGGACGCAGGCTGCCTTGTGCGTCGTCGATCCCAAGCTGGGCCGCGACACTGGCGACCATGGGCGAGCTGTCACCCGACAGCAGCACAGTCCTCCAGCCTCGCTGTTTGCAGGCGTCGATCAGGGCGGCTGCGTCGTCGCGCAGGCGATCGTCCAGCACCAGCCACGCCAGTACCTGCTGATCGTCACCCAACAGCAGCCATTGGCCGGCTTGCTCAGGGGTTGGCGGAACCACACTGCCGCTCAGGGCACAGACAAAAGCCGGCTGGCCGATGCGCAGCAGGCGTCCGTCGACACGGCCTTCGAGCCCCAACCCCGGCGTATTGCTCACCGCCTCGGCGGTCAATGGCGTATGGCCGAACGCGCGGGCGATGGGGTGTTCGGACCGGCTTTCCAGCGCGGCCGCCAGTGACAGGCATTGATCGTTGTTCAGCGGCCCCAGACTGCGAATGGCCCGCAGTGTCAGGCGGCCCTCGGTCAGGGTGCCGGTCTTGTCGAAGATCACCGTGTCGATCTGATTCAACCCTTCAAGCACATGCCCCCGGGTCAGCAGCAAACCCTGGCCGTGCAGGGTGCCGGTGGCGGTGGTTAGCGCAACCGGCGTGGCCAGCGACAGCGCGCAGGGGCAGGTGGCGACCAGCATCGCCAGCACGATCCAGAATGCGCGGGCCGGGTCGATCTGCCACCAGATCAGCCCCACCACCACCGCAGCCACCAGCGATATCAACAGAAACCACTGCGCGGCCCGGTCGGCGATTTGCGCCAGCCGGGGTTTTTCCGACTGCGCCCGTTCCAGCAAGCGCACGATGGCCGATAGCCGCGTGCTTTCACCCAGGGCCAGGACTTCAACGGTCAGCACGCTGTCCACGTTCGAGGTGCCAGCCGTGACAACATCGCCCACGACGCGAGGCTGGGGCAGGTACTCGCCTGTCAGCACCGATTCGTCGATGCTCGACTGGCCGCTGATGATCCTGCCATCGGCGGGCAAGATCGCGCCCGGATGCACCAGCACCCGATCATTGAGGCGCAGTTCGCTGAGCAGGATGCGCTCGCTCTGTCCGCCTTCGTTCAAACGCAGGCAGGAGGCAGGCAGCAGGTTGACCAGTTGCCCGGTGGCCGCAGCGGTACGCTCCCGGGCGCGACGCTCCAGATAGCGCCCGGTCAGCAGGAACAGCGCAAACATGCCCACGGCATCGAAATACAACTCGCCAGTGCCGGTGATCGCGGTCCAGACGCCTGCGCCGTAGGCCAAGCCAATGGCCAGCGACACCGAGACGTCCATGGTCAACTGGCGGGTGCGCAAGTCACGCAGGGCGCCCTTGAAGAACGGAGCGCAGCTGTAAAGCACGATGGGGGTCGTCAGAAACATTGCGACCCAGCGCAGGATGGTGTGCATCTCGGGGCTGAGGTCGATATTGAATTCCGGCCAGGTGGCCATGGTTGCCATCATCGCCTGGAACCACAGCAGCCCGGCGACGCCCAACTGGCGCAGGCTACGGCGGTTTTCCCGGGCCAGACGTTCGGTGGCCTGGTCAGCCTGCCAGGGGTGGGCAGCATAGCCGATGCTGCGCAGCTCAAAGAGCACCTGACTCAGGGGTAGCTCGGCGTCGTTCCAGCGCAGATAAAGCCGATGGTTGGACAGGTTCAGCCGCGCTTCGACCACGGCGGGCAAGGTCCGCAAGTGTCGCTCGATCAGCCAGCCGCAGGCCGCGCAACTGATGCCTTCGATCAGCAGCGTGGTGTCGGCCAGGTCCTCGGCATGCCGAACGAAAGGCGCCTGCACATCGGGGCGGTCATAGAGCGCCTGTTCTTCGAGCAGTTGCGAAGGCAGGGCCTGAGGATTGACCGAGGCTTCGCTGCGATGGCTGTAGTAGCTTTCCAGGCCGCCCGCGACGATGGCCTCGGCCACCGCCTGGCAGCCCGGACAGCAGAACGGGCGGGACTCACCGAGTACGACGGCACTGAAACGATCACCGGGCGGAACGGGCAGGGCGCAATGAAAGCAGGGGGTTGGGGCGTTCACGTCATCACTTCTTTTCGGCACCCTGCAGCGGCTCGTCACCCAGGATCAGGTCCTTGTCACGGGTCACCGACTCTTCCTCGAACAGGCGCCATGTCTGGCTGTTCTCCACGCCCAGCAACTCGACGAAACGACGGCCTTCGACCCGGTCACTCATCTGCCCGACGTAGCGCCCCGGTTGTGCGGGGTTGCGGGCCAGGATGATCTTGCGATCCTTTTCCGGCTGGGTGGGGGAGATCAGGTTCAGCACCAGGGTCTCCGGCTGGCTGTTGCCGGTCAGGCGCAGGTCGGCCTCGCCGGTGAGGTCATCCAGGGTCACGGTGGCGCGCAGTTTCAGGGTTTGCGCCAGCAGTTCGCGGTCCAGGGAACGGTTGATGCCTTTGCCTGCTTCGTAATAGTTGTCGTTGACCAGGTTGTCCGGGTTGTCCACGGCGATGGTCACCATGGCCACGGTCAGGCCTACCGAACAGGTCAGCATGCCGATGATGATCCAGGGCCAACGATGTCGGTACCAGGGGTTTGCAGCAGTCGCTACGCTCATGTGTGACGTCTCTCAACGAACTTGTGGGCCGATGAATCGGCTCTTGGCTTGTACTTCGGTGCCGCTGTTTTCAATGTCCTTGAGGATGAAGTGGATCTCGTTGGTGCTGGACGGCAGTCGCTCTGGCGACACCGACAGCTCCACCGGCATGGTGAATATCTCGCCGGCGGCCACCTTGATTTCACGCCGGCCCTGCAGCTTGAGGTCTGAAAGCCCGGTAGCGTCGAGTACGTAGGTGTGGTCGATCTGATCCTTGTTCATGATCTTCAGGCTGTAGACGTTCTCGATTCGCCCTTCGGCGTTCTCACGGTACAGCACGCGGTCCTTGCTGACGTCGAAACCCACCAGCGAGCGCATGAAGAACGCCGCCGTCAGCACGCCGATCATCACCAGCAGCACCGCCGCATAGCCGATCAGGCGCGGGCGCAGCTTGTTGGTTTTCTGTCCGGACAGGTTGTGTTCGGTGGTGTAGCTGATCAGGCCGCGAGGGTAGTTCATCTTGTCCATGATGGTGTCGCAGGCATCGATGCACGCGGCACAGCCGATGCACTCGATCTGCAGGCCGTCGCGAATGTCGATGCCGGTGGGGCAGACCTGGACGCACATGGTGCAGTCGATGCAGTCACCCAGGCCCTGGGCCTTGTAGTCCTGGTCTTTCTTGCGCGGGCCACGTTGCTCGCCGCGGCGTGGGTCGTAGGACACGATCATGGTGTCCTTGTCGAACATCACGCTCTGGAACCGCGCGTACGGGCACATGTAGATGCACACCTGCTCGCGCAGCCAGCCGGCGTTGCCGTAGGTGGCGAGGGTGAAGAAGCCGACCCAGAAATACGACCAGCCATCGGCCTGGCCGGTGAAGAAATCGACGGTGAGTTCGCGGATCGGCGAGAAGTAGCCGACGAAGGTAAGCCCCGTGACCAGCCCGATCAGCAGCCACAGGCCGTGCTTGGCCGACTTGCGCACGAACTTGTCGGCGCTCATGGGCGCCTTGTCCAGTTTCATGCGCTGGTTGCGGTCGCCCTCGGTGACCTTCTCGCACCACATGAACACCCAGGTCCACACGCTTTGCGGGCAGGTGTACCCGCACCACACGCGCCCGGCGTACACCGTGATGAAAAACAGCCCGAAAGCGCTGACGATCAGGATGCCCGACAGCAGGATGAAGTCCTGCGGCCAGAAGGTGGCGCCGAAAATGTAGAACTTGCGCTCCGGCAGGTTCCACCAGACCGCCTGATGACCGCCCCAGTCGAGCCAGACCGTGCCGAAATACAGCAGGAACAGCACGATCCCGCCGCCAATTCGCAGGTTGCGGAAGATCCCGGTGAACGCCCGGGTGTAGATCTTCTCCCGGGAGGCATAGAGATCGACGGTGTCACTCTCTTGCTTGGTCGGCGGAGTGACGTTGTGAACCGGTATTTGCTCGCTCATTGCGGCGTGCTCATCAAACCATCACGTGGCTATGGAAAATGCCTTGGCCAGTACGTGCCGGCCAGGGTCATTGCTTGTTGTTGTGCCGTTCATGATACCCCTGTGACTCTAGTCCAAGGCAGCGGTGTCTGGTCGCTCGGGGCATGGACGGTGTTGCGCGTTGATGCAGGTCAAAAGTGGCAAGGTCATTCGGAATGCGGCGGGCACTCGAACTGCCGCTACGAAATTCCAACTCCGTAGGGAGCGCGCTCTTCGTTCAACTGACTGAGCCAGGGGTTCAGCACTGCAGCGCCGCTCCCCGAGAAGTCGGCGGTGTTGCGGGTGACCACCGTCATGCCATGCACCAGGGCTGTGGCGGCGATCATTGCATCGTATTCGCTGCGAGGATCAGGAACGTGCAGGCGGGCGCATCTGGTGGCGACGGACGCATCTACAGGCAGAATTCGCCCCGCGAAGGCTGGAAGCAAATGATGCTCCATCCAGCTCCTGAGCAATCCCGACTGAGCCGGGTCGCGTCTCTCAAGCCGAAGAATGCCGGTCTCAAGCTCAAGGACCGTGACCGCGCTGATGTACAGGCTGGGCGCCGGGATCTGCCGGGCCCATCTCAATACATTTGGCGCTGCCTTCTGATTCTTTCGCAGCTCGGAAACCACGTTGGTGTCGAGCAGGTACATCAGGACAGATCCACTTCACGCGGCAATATCGGCGCGCGTCGTGACTCGAAGTCGATGTCTTCGATGCCGGGCATTGCGAGCATGTCGACGATGCTGAGCGAGCCGCCGGCGAGTTTCTGGTAATCCTCGATGGTGAGCAGCACATGCGCCGGACGACCCCGGTCAGTGATAAAGACCGGGCCCTCTTTCGTCGCCTTCTTGGCGCCGCTGGTATCCTGATTGAACTCGCGACTTGAAATAGTGGTGATCACAGGCGATAGCTCCTTGCTGTTGTAGCAATGTTTCTACGTTTCGATTTTATGGATGTTATGCCTGTCACGACCATCTCTCAACAGCGAATGTGTAACCAAAGAAAAACCCCGTCAGTTGACCCTGACGGGGCCTCCAGATGCATCATTCCTACTCCTGCGCGTCCGCCGGCTTATTCCCATGGGACAGGCTATACACATACGCCGCCAGCAGATGCACCTTGTCATTGCCCTGCAGCAATTCCTGGGCAGGCATCTGGCCCTGGCGGCCGTAGCGGATGGTCTGCTGCAACTGCGCGAAGCTTGAACCGTAGATGAACGCGCCCGGGTGGGTCAGGTCAGGTGCGCCCATGGCGGGAGTACCCTTGCCTTCGGGGCCGTGGCAGGCGACGCAGTTGCCCGCGAAGATTTTCTGCCCGTTGACTGGGTCTGCCTTGGCGTCGTCTGGCAGTTTGCGCCCATCCAGTTTCGTCAGCACGAAGGCCGCGACGTCCCGCACACCCTGATCGCCGACCACTTCACCCCATGCCGGCATGACCGCATGACGGCCACCCATGATGGTGGTCTTGATGGTCTGCGGATCACCGCCCCAGCGCCAGTCGGCGTCGGTCAGGTTGGGGAAGCCGTAGGCGCCCTTGGCGTCCGAGCCGTGGCACACCGAACAGTTGGAGGCGAACAGCCGGCCACCCATTTTCAGGGCTTGCGGATCCTTGGCCACATCTTCGATGGGCATGGCCGCGAATTTCGCGAAGATCGGACCAAAACGCGCATCCGACCGAGCCATTTCCTTTTCCCATTCGTGCACGCCGGTCCAGCCCGGCTGGCCGTTGGAGAAGGCGATCTTCTTGTCGTTGTCGACGTAGTCGTAGCCCGGCAACAGGCCCTTCCAGTTGCCCAAGCCGGGGTAGAGCGCCAGGTAACCGAGGGCGAAGATGATGGTGCCGATGAACAGCATGAACCACCACTTGGGCAGCGGGTTGTCGTACTCCTCGATGCCGTCGAAGGAGTGGCCGACGGTCTCGTCGGTGGTGTCGGCGCGCTGGCCCTTGCGGGTCGCCAGCAGCAGCCAGGTCAGGCAGAAGATCGTGCCCAACGACAGTACGGTGACGTACAGGCTCCAAAACGTAGTCATTCTTTGTTGCTCCTGGAAGCTTGCGCTTGCTCGAGGTGCTTGATGGCCTCGGGGTCGTCGGCAAAGGGCAGCAGGGTCGCGTCGTCGAATTCAGCCTTGCGCCGGGGGCTGAACACCCACAGCGCCAGGCCAATGAAGGCCACCATCACCACGACGGTGCCCAGGCCTCGAATCATTCCGATATCCATGGCGATCACCGTTTGCTCTTGATGATGGTGCCCAGGCCCTGCAGGTAGGCCACCAGCGCATCCATCTCGGTCTTGCCCTTGACCGCGTCACCGGCCTTGGCGATGTCGTCGTCGGTGTAGGGCACGCCGAGGCTGCGCAGCACTTCCAGCTTGCGACCGGTCAACTTGCCGTCGAGCTTGTTTTCCACCAGGAACGGATAGGCCGGCATGATCGACTCCGGCACCACGTTGCGCGGGTTATACAGGTGTGCGCGGTGCCAGTCGTCGGAGTAGCGTCCGCCCACCCGCGCCAGGTCCGGCCCGGTGCGCTTGGAACCCCACAGGAAGGGGTGATCCCAGACGCTTTCGCCGGCCACCGAGTAGTGCCCGTAGCGTTCGGTTTCGGCGCGGAACGGCCGGATCATCTGCGAGTGGCAGCCCACACAGCCGTTGGCGATGAACACGTCGCGGCCTTCGACTTCCAGTGCCGGACGCGGCTTCATGCCTTCGACCGGCTTGTTGGTCACGTCCTGGAAGAACAGCGGGACGATCTGCGTCAGGCCGCCCACTGCTACCGCGATGACCATGAAGATCGACAGCAGGCCGATGTTCTTCTCAAGTGATTCGTGCTTGATCATCAGTGCGCTCCCACGACAGCGATCTGGGCGGCTTCTTCGGCTTCCTCGGTGTTCGACGCACGCACGGTACGGAACACGTTGTAGGCCATGAACAGCATGCCGCTGGCAAAGAACGCACCGCCCAGGGCGCGAACGATGTAACCCGGATGGCTGGCTTGCAGCGCTTCGACGAACGAGTAGGTGAGGGTGCCGTCATCGTTGATCGCACGCCACATCAGGCCTTGGGTGATGCCGTTGACCCACATCGAGGCGATGTAAAGCACGGTACCGATGGTCGCGAGCCAGAAGTGGGTGTTGATCAGCGCGATGCTGTGCATCTGCGGACGCCCGTAGAGGCGCGGGATCATGTGGTAGACCGCGCCGATGGAAATCATCGCCACCCAGCCCAGCGCACCGGCGTGAACGTGGCCGATGGTCCAGTCGGTGTAGTGCGAGAGCGAGTTGACGGTCTTGATCGCCATCATCGGCCCTTCGAACGTCGACATGCCGTAGAAGGCCAGCGACACCACCAGGAACCGCAGGATCGGGTCGGTCCGCAACTTATGCCAGGCGCCGGAGAGGGTCATCATGCCGTTGATCATGCCGCCCCAGCTCGGCGCCAGGAGGATGATCGACATCACCATGCCCAGCGACTGCGCCCAGTCCGGGAGCGCGGTGTAATGCAGGTGGTGGGGGCCGGCCCAGATATACAGGGTGATCAGCGCCCAGAAGTGCACGATGGAAAGGCGGTAGGAGTAAATCGGACGCTCGGCCTGTTTCGGCACGAAGTAGTACATCATTCCCAGGAAACCGGTCGTCAGGAAAAAGCCCACGGCGTTGTGCCCGTACCACCACTGGATCATCGCGTCAGTGGCGCCCGAGTAAGCCGAATAGGACTTGAACAGGCTCACCGGCAGCGACATGTGGTTGACGATGTGCAGCATCGCCGTGACCACGATGAAGGCCCCGTAGAACCAGTTGCCGACGTAGATGTGCTTGGTCTTGCGCTTGACGATGGTGCCGAAGAACACCGCCGCGTAGGTGATCCAGACGATGGCCAGCAGGATTGCGATTGGCCACTCCAGCTCGGCGTATTCCTTGGTGGTGGTGTAGCCCATCGGCAGGGTGATGATCGCGCCGATGATGACCGCCTGCCAGCCCCAGAAGTGAAACGCCGCCATGCCGTCGCTGATCAGGCGCGTCTGGCAGGTTCGCTGCACGACATAGTAGGAGGTGCCGAACAGCGCGCACCCGCCGAAGGCGAAGATCACGAGGTTGGTGTGCAGCGGGCGAAGGCGTCCGAACGTGGTCCATGGCAGACCAAGGTTCAAGTCAGGCCACACGAGTTGTGAGGCGATGAAGACACCGAGCCCCATGCCAAGGATCCCCCAGACCACCGTCATGATGGCGAACTGGCGGACTACCTTATAGTTATAAGCAGTCGGACTGATTGCTGTGCTCATTCTAAGGTTCCACGGTTTGGGTATTTTATTAGTGTGGTAACGGCCGCAACATCGAATAAAGCGTAGACGTTTTGCCGCGCAACAAGCGCAAGACGAGGTCGACGCAAACACGGGATGCGGTTTTTTCGCGACTCGCTGCGCTTGGTTGCGCCAGGCAGAGTTGCCGGAGTGGGCCGAAAGGGCGGGAAAACAGGGCGAGTGAGGCGGCGCGCGTGAATGCCGAAAATTGTATACAGCCCTTCGGGTGACATACCGGGCCGCGCGGTCTGCCTGCAAGAGGGTGTGGAGGTCGTGCACAATCCTTTCACTGATCCTGTGGCCAGCTGTTGCCGGACCACCGTGCACGCAAGCTTAGACGCGAACGGCTCGCGATGGAAGCCACAAGAGCAAGAAGTTTGACACCTCGCCGGGTGCAGGGGGGTAATCACCGCGCCACCTTGCGGGGCGCGGTGAGCATCGACTTCTGGCCTACGCTGAAACGTTTCTCTACCTGCTTTCCCTGTACTTCGGTAGAGTGTTTCTACGCCAAAAGTTGTATACAAATGCCGATGACAATTGCACTTTTTGACTGCCCAAAAATTTGGCCCGAGCTGGCAGGTCAGGCCGGCGATCGTCACGGTTGATCGACCGGCACCGGAAAAATCGATGCAATCCGACGATGAATCCGCCCGGTTGCGTGCGGGTTGGGGCGCCCATGGCGTCGGTGCTTTTTTCCGAAAGTCCTGGCAGGTTAGTTTCAGGAAGCTGAACCGCGGCTGTCGCCCAGGAAAGTCCGGCGCGGCTGTCTTTTGCCTGGAACGCTTGGGCATAATGGCGCCCTGCAATCAAGTCCATGGGTCGAGACAAGCATGAACAACGGACACGCGGCGAGTACTGACGCCGATCAATGTGCGCAACTGGCGCAGGTGCAGGGCTGGTTGTGGAATGCTCCGGCAGAGGTCGCCGGCAACCAACCGGCCACCCTGATCCTCGCCCATGGCGCGGGTGCTCCCATGGACAGCGAGTTCATGAACGACATCGCCCAGCGCCTGGCCGCACTGGGTGTCGGCGTGTTGCGCTTTGAATTTCCCTACATGGCGCAGCGCCGGATCGACGGCGGCAAGCGTCCGCCCAACCCCAAACCGAAGCTGCTGGAGAGCTGGCGCGAGGTCTACGGGGCCGTGCGACCGCTCATCAAGGGCCGCCTGGCCATCGGCGGCAAATCCATGGGCGGGCGCATGGCCAGCCTGCTGGCCGACGAGTTGCACGCCGATGCGCTGATCTGCCTGGGCTACCCGTTCTACGCCGTCGGCAAATCGGAGAAACCCCGGGTCGAGCACCTGGCCGAGCTGCACACACCGACCCTCATCGTCCAGGGCGAGCGCGACGCGCTGGGCAATCGTGAAGCGGTTGAAGGCTATTCGCTGTCACCGGCCATCGAAGTGCACTGGCTGCCCACCGCCAACCATGACCTCAAGCCATTGAAGGCAGCGGGCGTCAGTCATGCCGCCTGCCTGCAGGAAACCGCCGAGCGCATCGCCAGTCGTCTACTCGGCTGATGCCTCGGCTGCAGCGGCCTTCGTGCACCAGACATCGAACTGACCGTCGGCGATCAACAGCCCTGCCGACGGCATGTCGATGTGAAAGGTGCCGCGCAGGTGACCCGTCTGCACGTCGCATTCGAGCAGGGTGACCGAACCCTTCTCGAAGTCCTGCGAATGATAAAGCTGCGCAAACTGCCGGGGCGTGACGTGATAGATCGCCGACAAGCGCTCGTCCCGCACCAGGTCGTAAGTGCCGGGTTCCAGGCTCTGATCGATGAACATGCCCAGCACCGTGCGGCGGTGGGCCACCTTGCCCACCGCGTGAATCTTCCAGATCTTGTGGCTGCGCTTGCCCGTCAACTCCGGGCGCAGGCAGGAAAAGGCAGATAACTGCCTTGGGGTGAACGGCTTGCCGTTGATGGTGGCGCTGAGTTCGCAGGCTGTGTTGCTCGCGCTGTGAGTCGGTGTGCCGGTGGAGCCTTTCATGGGCGTCGCTCCCTTGTCGCTTTTATATAGGCGCCTGGCACTGCTGGCCAGGTCGTGTCGAAGAGGGCGCAATGCCGCAGGCACAAAAGGCCTGCGGCATTGCGCAAGGCCAGTCGTCAGCGAATGCCGATGGCCGAAATCACGCTGTAGGTGTAGCCATCCAACTCCATGCCGCTACCCAGGGCTTTCTGGTAATAGGTCTTGCCAAACGGCGACAGCTTGGCCAGGGTCGATGACCAGTACAGGTCCTTGACCAAGGGCCAGTTGGCCGCCCACATACCGTGAATCTCCCGCAGTTCCTGGATCGACGGCAGCCGGGCCTGATTGTTGCCAGCCTGTGCGCCTGCCTGACCGAAATTGCCCTTGCCCAACTCGATGCAGTGGATCACCCCCGTGACGGTCACCGCGTAGGACAGCGACTGCCCCGCAGCATCGGCCACGGTAATGGTGGTCGTGCCCTTGCCGCGGACGCTGACCAGCCCGGCTTCACTGACCTGGGCCACCCGCGGATCGGCCGAGGTGTAGGTATAGGGCGCCGTCCCGCCGCTCGCCTGGCGCTGAACCGTGGTGCCGCCTGGCATCGTCGGCAGCGCGTCGGGGCGCGAGGGCACCAGGTACACCTTGCCGCCCAGCGTCACCGGCGAGGTGTCCAGGCTCAGCGGGTTCTGCACCCGCAACGTGCGGCGCTCGGAGTCGCGTACGTTGCCGCCACGGCTGACCTGATAGCTCAATGTCGCCTGAGCGCCGGCACTGGCGGTAATCAGCGCCTTGGGCAACTGGAACACCAGTTCAGTGCCGCCCGTGGCCTCCTGCTCGGCGGTTTCAAAGCGCGAGGCACCTTCCCAGATCACCTTGACCCGATCACCGGCGCGTACCTCATAACGCGCCCGCACCGTCGCACCGGCCTCTGGAATCAGCCCCGGATTCACCACACCGTCCTCCTGCACGGTGTCCATGGTCGGCGCCGGAAGCACCGATGCGCTCATCACCCGCACCGAATAAACCTCCGAATCCTGCGAGGTGCCATTGGCCCGGATTACCTGATACGACACCGCCACCGTCTGGCCGTCATTGGCATCGACCAGCGCACGGGCGAACACCACCGACAGCGCCTTGCCGGCATCGTCCTGGGTAATGGACTTCTCTTTCTGGTCGCTGCCGTTGGGACCGTTCCAGCTCAGGTTGACGGTATCCCCCTGGCGCAGATTGGCTGAATCCGCGATCACCACCGTGGCGCCGTTGGGTGCGTTGGCGGGGTCAAGGATGTCGTTTTCGGCTTCGAGGATGGTGGGCAGGGGGAGGGGACCGCTCTGGTTGGCGCTGACGGGCAGCATCAACGAAGGCGAAGTGAAGAACGCACGGCTGAAGGTGTTGACGGTGTAGTGGATCGCCACCGAGCCACCCGTGAGCAGGCTGACCTTGTCGTCCGGAATGAAGAAGTCCATCGGCATGCCGGCAGCACCTGCGGCGACGGTCTTGAGTTCATCGAACATCACATTGGCGCCGCTTTCGGTCTTGCCCATCCAGTACAGATGAACGTCGTTGCCCTCTGCCATGAAGTAATACACAGGCACCTCGACGCGAACGTTGAGCGAGGCCGGATCCAGCACCCCGCCGTTCTGTTCGGCAACCGGCACCCTGGGCAGCGGCAACTCCATGGGCTGGCCGATGATTTTCAATTGCAGGCTCTTGGAGCGCAGCGTCACGCCGGCCGCCTTTGTCACCTTGTAATACAGGCGAGCCCGGCCTTGCGCGATTGGCTGGAACTGCGCATTGGGCACCACGAATTCGTAGAAGCTGCCTGCGCCGGGAATGGTCTTGCTCGCGGTGTAGGTCTCAAGTGCCATGCCCTCGGCCGTGCTGCGTTCCATCGACAGCACCAGCTCATCGCCAGGTCGAATGTCCGGATGGGCGATGACCAGCACCTGCACATCGGCACCGGCCAGTTGGTCGAGATCCAGTTCCATCCCCGGCGCTTGCGGGGTGATCGGCGCGGGCAACGTGGACTCTCCCGCCTCGACCGCCACATAGGTCGGCAGGGACCAGCGCGACCAGTTGTTGACGATGTCGCGGATTTCGTAGCGCACCTCCAGCATGTCCGAGTCGCCGGCGCGCTCGATGATCTCTTTGCTGACCGGGATGACCAGTGGCTGACCGACTTGCTGGGCGTCGGTGATCTCGGTGCGGATGATTTCGCCATGCCAGGACAGCGCGATCCGGTCACCCACGAACATGTTCATGTAGGCGGCAATTTCCACCGTCACGCCTTCAGGCGAGGTGATGATTCCTTCCGGAAAGACTTTCGGCGTGGCCAGTCGCTCGTTTTCCCAAGGGGTGGCCGGATTGGTGTCAGTGCCGCCCGGGATGGTCAGCTTGACTGGCACCACCGCAGGGGTGGACGTGTTCTTCTGCCCGCCGATGGGTTTGGTTACCTCATAGAAGAGGGTGATGTTCGTTTCGTGGATGAACTTCTGGTCCAGCGGCAGGACCACGAAATTGAAGAAACCGGGTGACAGGTCTTCTCGCTTCACCGTGTAGTTGAAGGCCAGTGCGTCATCACAAAAAAGGTCGATGATGTCGCCTTCGGCAATTTCAAGATAGGGCCCGACGCGCACGGAGAGTGGCACCTGGGGGTCGAGTGTGTCGGCATGACCGATACCGCTGGGGTCATGCAGGTTCTGCATCGCCGGAGCGGGCAGCAGTGCTCGAATCGCATCGTTCATGACAGTGTCCTTGTCTTCATGTAGACGGCGGGCCCGCAGGCCCGCCTGGGGTTTAGCGGCAGCCCTGCCCGGGAATGGACATGGTGATGATCACGTTGGTGGTGATCGAGTTCACGATCACCCCGTTCGGACCTTCGACGCGGTAGTAGGCCTCGCCGCGGCCTTCGCAGATCAGGCGCAACTGCTGGGCCGAGACGCGGAAGATGTAGCCCTGTTGCTGCTCCAGCTCATCCATGACATGGGTGAACTCAAGACTCGCGCCCGGCACCGGTGTATCGGGGTTGCCCCGGGCGTAGCCATGGAACACGATGCTCACGCGCGGGTACTTGTCGGCGTTCAGGTACGGGCGAATGAAGATCGGCGTGCCGTCAGGGCTGTTGACCGGGCTGATGGCATTGTTCTGATTGGCGTTGGTGAACACCGGGCCAGCCAGGCCACCGGGACCACCCGGCAGATCGCCCACGGAGCGCACGATCACCGGCTGCGTCGGTGAACGCGACGTGTTGGGGTTGCCGGCGTGGCTCACCGTGTAATAAACCCGGATCGCGTCGCCGGTGCCTTCGGCCGTCATCAACGCATTGGGGATGGTCAGCAGCAGGTCGCGGCCGACATCGCTGGAGCGCAGGGTGTAGGTCACAGGCGTTGCTTGCGAACCCCAGTACAGGCGGAACACATCGCTGATGGCGAACTCGTCGCACCAGCCGATCACGGCATTGGCTTCCAGCAGGAAGTCGTCCTCGTCGATGACGTTGTCCTGGTTGTCCGGGTTGTCGCTGGTGCCACGGATGATCGGCAGGGCCAGCGCCTCGTTTTCCGGGGTTTCAGGGTCCGGATCCTGAGGGCCGGGCAGGGTCAGGTTGACGTACACCGGCAAGCCCAGCGACGTACCCACCAGCCTGCCGCCGCGACGCACTTCGTAACGCAACTGCACATCGCCGTCGCCTGCCAGGGCGATATGGGCGTACGGCACGTTCAGGGTGAACACCGGGTCCGAGGTTTCATCGCCGGGTTGCAGCGGCACTTCCGGCAGGGCATTCGCACCCCAGTACAGGGTGATCCTGTCTCCAGGCTGCGGGCTCGGGTACTGCGGAATGTCCACCGCCACCTTGGCACGGGCATCGGCGTCGTCGATCACCCCATCCTCCGACTGGCGGCACAGCGGTGCCGGGTAGTCGTCGGGCACCTGCGTGAGGTACAGCTGGAAGGTCTTGGACAGGGAGTTGATCGAGACATTGCCGGCTCGGTCGGTCACGGTGTAATAAACCGGCTCTTCCACATCACCCAGGCTTTCCAGAAAAGCGCGGGTGAAGTTGAGCAGCACGTGATCCTCACCCACTTCCGTGACGGTTACCGTGTGCTCCGGACCCGCCACCGAGCCCCAGAAGGTGCGGATCTGGTCGCCCCAGGCCATGCCCAGATAGCCTGGCACGTCGGCCACCAGCACGTTGCCCATGCCGGTCAGTTCGTCGGAGGTCAGCATGCCGTCGTGGGTTTCCGGCGGAAACACCATCCCTGCCAGCAGAATGCCACCTGGTGCAGTGCGGTCGACGATTAGGGGGACTGTCGGGGAAGCTGAGTACTGCCCCCCGACATCGTTGATGGCCGCATAACCTGCGGTGTACAACCCGTCGTTGGCCAGCAGCGCCGCGGGAATTTCCAGGGTCAGAGGGTCGCCCGGCTGTTCGGTGTCGATGGGTTGTTTTGCACCGACCAACAGGCCGTTCCACATCAACTGGTATGAGTAGCCCTGAGCCGCTTCAGCCCAGGCAACGAAGTGCATGACCACCGGCTGTTGCAGATCTTCGAGGGTGAGCAAGCCGTCAACAGGGTCGGCAACCGGCACGGTGGGCTGGGGCAAGTCACGCGGCAAGTTGCGAGTGACGAGGGAACTTCTAGTTGAATGACACATGGTATTTCTCCAATTAACAGGCAGCCGGGATCCTTGTTTGAACGGGCTGCTGCAGGTTTATGAATAACCGAAGTTATCGGTTATTGAGTGGTGTAGCGATGAATCCGATCCGCGTATTAACTTGGTTTTACAAAGTTTCTCGTTGTGCGGAATTATTTTTAACTAATAGTAGTTGTGAGTGGCTGTCAATAGCTGTGTGCGGTAAATATCTATTGTTTTTTTATTTTTTTTATTGCAAGGTCAGGAGCAGCTGATTGGGGGTGAGCGCCGGTCTACATACACTTCACTGATCAATGAAGTGGCACTGCCGTAATCATTTCTGATGCGGTAACGGGTTTTCAAACGTCCGGTTGTAATCCGTTCCAGGAATATAGTCGGAATGTTTAAATGGATGCCGTTCATGAACTGTTGTTCATCTACGGTTGTTGAAAGTATCAACGCAGCGGATTCAATGGGCTGGCCTTCGATGAAGCTATCAAATCCTTGCAGGCTCAACTCGATTCGGTCGCCAATTCGCATATTTCGATAGGGCTGTATCAGTACCGTTGCGCCTTCGACGATGGCGGGAAGCCGCAAGGTGTGGGTTTCATCGGCCTCATTGAACAGCGCGCCTTGCAGCCCATTCTCGCCGCCGGGCAACTGCGCCTGGCGCACCACCCTGACCAGTTGCGTGGCGGAGTGTGAAAGGTTCGGGTTACCGGCATGGGTGACCGTGTAATGCACGGGGATGGCCCGCCCCACGCCTTCGCCGACGATCAGCCCGTTGGGCATGCAGATCACCAGGTCCGCTGCGGCCTCTATGTCGTTCTGGTCCAGGGTGCGCACCACCGGCAATGGCCAAGATCCCCAGTACAGCTGGATCCGGTCACAGGGCTGGAACCCTGTTTGCCAGGCGATGACCACAGCGGCGTCGAGCAGGTAGTCCTCTTCGTCGAGGAAGTTGGCCTGCCGATTGGGGTGGTCACTTTTGCCATGCACCTGAGGAGCCGCCAGCTGTTCATTGACCAGCGTTTCGGGCATCGGGTCCTGGGGGCCGGGCAGGGTGACGAACACGTTCACCGTTCGGCCGGGGGAGGTGGCGCGATTCTGCCCCTCGCGCCGCACCTCGTAGCGCACCTCGACGGCACCGTCACCAGCGGCCATGACCGTGGCGAACGAAACCGGAATCGAGGCCACCACCTCCAGCGCTGTTGCGGCCTCGCTCAACACCACGCCCGGCAGCGCCAGCCCGCCCCAGCTCAGCAGGATCACGTCACCGGCCTGGGCATTGCCATAGTGGGGAATCAGCACGTCCACACCGTGGCGAACTTCGTTATGCGTCAGCAATCCGTCGACCGCCTTGGGCACGAGCGGTGCCAGCAGATCATGGGGATGGTTGCGCAGTTGCAGCCGGAGGTGGGCAGGTTCCGAGACGATCGACAGGTTGCCCGCGCGGTCAGTGACGGTGTAGGTCACCGCGATATCGCCGTCGACCAGTTGCTCCAGAAAGCTGCGCTCGAAGTTGAAGGTAATGTCACTGCCACCCACTTCTTCGGCGGTGAGCACGCGCACCGGGCCCGGTTGATCGCCCCAGTAGGTGCGCACTACATCGCCCCATTTGGCGTCGAAGTAGCTGGCAAGGCGAGCGGTCAGGATATTGCCTGCGGCGGCCAGTGCTTCTTCGGTCAGAGGCAGTTGATGCGGGGCAAATAGGAGTGGAGCAAGGAGGTCGCCGCCGGGTGGGGTGCGATCGACAATGAGTGGTACAGTGATAGAAGCTGTCAAATCTCCCCCAATGTCATTGATGGCAGCGTAGCCAATCTGATAAACACCATCTTTCGCTAGGTATGAACTTGGTATTTCCAGCGTCAATGGGTCTCCAGGCTTTTCAGTCAAGATGTGGATTTTCATTCCCACAATCAAGCCGTTAACCATTAGTTGATAGGAGTGTTCTGGGACCGCTTCTATCCATGCAGGAAAATTTAGAGTGATCGGTCGAGTGAGTGTCTCAAGCGTCAGTAAACCATCGATGGGGTCTGCTTGAGGGATGGTGGGCGTGGCCAGTCCATAGTAGCGTGATCTTTCGTTCACGTTGTCGGTCGTTTCTTTTTTCATAAAATAATCCTCGTTAAATTGGTCAGGTCGCGTGGGAATGCCGAAATTTGATAACTCACTCTTTGTCTGAATGTTCTGTATGTATGTGCACCGCTTTTCATAAGCCGGTGGTACATATGTATATTCTTGCCGGGCCCAATACCAGAGGGTTTTAACGGTAGAGAAATGTCCTACGCCCCTATCGGACCGGCCATGGCTATTTGTAGGGCGGATGAAGCGTCTGTAGGAACCAGACCACTTTTTGGCGAGAGCAAGGGGGGGCGGGTGCCGGACTCTTCAGGTCGCCGTACCCTGTCCATGATTTCACCCTGCCCGCTCTTTTTAAGGGAGGGTTCTCTAGGTGAAAAACAGAAGCAGAAAACGCGGTGGCGTCGCAACGCATTGGCAACTGGCAGGAGTGCTGTGTGGAGTTTCGCTGGCGGCTCAGGGGATGGCTGACAGTAAAATCGTCGGTGCTTTGCCGGGGGCGATTGAGGTCCCTGCGAACACGGTGGTCAATATCGATCAGGCCACAGGGCTGGAGTATCACCTGATGGGCGGGCAGGCGACCCTTAACCTGCTGCCTGGGTCGAGTGTCAATAACGTGGTAACTCACCCTGGATCCACCCTTACCATACGCGGGGGTATCGTTGACCAGCAAATCGACGCTTCGAGCGTTGGAGCTGCTGTGTTTCTCAGGGGTAGCCGGCTCAATGCGGATGACGCCACGATCATAAGCCGGGTGAAGCCTGGCTTGCTTCTTCACGAAGGGATTGATGTGGGCTCTTTGGCGACGATCAAAAATAGCCTCATAGCTGGCGTAGGTGCAGGCGTCCATGTGGGCAACAGCGAATTGACGCTGGTGAATTCCGAAGTCTTCGGTATGGCTGATGGCAATGGATCCGGCGCGGGCATTGTGGCCGCAGCGGCCAAACTGGCCATCGCGGGTAGCAGTCATGTAGAAGGGGAATCGGTTGGCCTTTCCGTAGTTGGGCCAGGCAAGCTGCCTGGCGCGGGCACTGAGAGCGGGCCGAGCGTTATTGTGGTTGATGATTCCCGAGTGACCGGCGTAACTGGCCCTGCCATATCCCTTCAGGCCAACCGGACTTCCCAACCCAAAGCCACCATCACCCTGCAAAACAGCGCCGAACTGCGCTCCGGCAATGGCAACCTCGTCGAAGTCCACGACAAGGGCGAGCTTGACCTGATCGTCGACGACAGCCACCTCAAGGGCGATCTCTTCGCCGCCGAGGGCGCGCGGATGGATGTGGTGCTGCAAAACGAAGCGCGGCTTTCCGGCAATGTGCACAACCTCAACAGCCTGACCATCAACTCCGATGCCCGCTGGCGCCTGATGGACGACAACAGCGTGCCGACCTTGAAGCTTGGGGCTGGGCGGGTGAGTTTTCGCGGCGATGGCTTTAATACCCTGACCGTGGGCGAGCTGTCCGGGCGCGGGGTGTTCGACATGCGCATCAACCTGGACAACGCCACAGGTGATCTGCTCAACGTCACCGGCCAGGCCAGCGGTTTCCACCACGTCAACATCGCCAACACCGGCGCCGAGGTGGTGCCGGAAAACTTCGAGGCGTTGCGCATCATCCACACCGAAGGCGGCAACGCCGACTTCGAACTGGGTGGCGGGCGTGGCCGCGCCGACCTCGGCGTCTATTCCTACGCCCTGGAGCAGCAAGGCAACGACTGGTTCATTGTCGGTTCCGGCAAGACCATCAGCCCCTCGACCCAGAGCGCCCTGGCGTTGTTCAACGTCGGGCCTACGATCTGGAACAGCGAACTGACCACCCTGCGCAGCCGCATGGGCGAGGTGCGCGGGCGGGAGGAGGGCGGTGGCTGGATTCGCAGTTACGGCAACCGCTTCAAGGCGTCGCTGGATTCGGGCGTGGACTACCAGCAGAAGCAGCACGGGCTGTCGTTCGGTGCCGATGCGCCGGTGCCAGTGGGTGACGGGCAACTGCTGGTGGGTCTGATGGGCGGTTACAGCAAGTCCAGCCTGGACCTGAGCCGCGGTACGTCCGGCGAGGTGGACAGCTACTACCTCGGCGCTTATGGCACCTGGCTGTCTAACGATGGCTACTACCTGGACGGCGTGCTGAAGGTCAACCAGTTCCATAACAGCTCGAAAGTGGCGATGAGCGACGGCGAGAAGGCCAAGGGTGACTACAGCAACCGGGCTGTGGGTGGCTCGGTGGAATTCGGCAAGCACATCAAGCTGGCCGATGACTACTTCGTCGAGCCCTATGCGCAGTTGTCCGGCGTGTGGATCGACGGCAGCAGCTACACTCTGGACAACGGCCTGCAGGCCAGGACCAGCCAGACCCAATCGGTGCTGGGCAAGGTCGGTACTTCGGTCGGGCGGCAGTTCACGCTCAAGGACGGCGGCGTGCTGCAGCCTTACGTGCGGGTGGCGGCAGCCCATGAGTTCTCCCGCAACAATGACGTGAAGGTCAACGACCAGCGTTTCGACAACGATCTGTTTGGCTCGCGGGCCGAACTGGGCGCTGGCGTTTCGGTGTCGCTGTCCGAGCGTCTGCAGGTGCATGCCGACTTCGATTACATGAAGGGCAAGCATGTCGAGCAGCCGTGGGGCGCGAACGTCGGGTTGCGCCTGGCGTTCTGACCCCCTGATGGAGCGTTGAAGTGAGCCCCGGCGACAGCGATGTCGCCGGGGTTTTTGCTTTGCGGCTACTGGATGCGCTTGCGGCGGCGGATGGCGCGGGTGCGGTCCGGCGGGGGTGGGCCGATGTGGTGGTCGCCAACCAGCATCAGGATCAGGGTTTCGGACACGCCCACCAGTTTCGAGCGGCGCAGCACCTCATAGGAAACCTCCACCAGACCATTCTTGCTGCGACCCAGATGTGCGCCACTGAGGTAACGCGTCTCGCGGGGCCCGGTACGGCCCCTCGGTTCGCCGATGACGCTGTAGTAGGTGGTGTTGCCCCAGCGCAGCTTGAGCTGATCGCCTGCCCACAGCTTCGGTGAACGCGGGATATTGATGCGAATGCCTTCAAGCAGCGCACTGCGCGGCAGCATCTGGGATTTTGCCTCCGACACCAGGGGCGCGGCGAAGATGGGCTCGATGTTCAGCTCATCGGCACTCGGACAGTCCAGGCGTGGGACATTGGCCAGGAAGGAGGAGTAGCTGGCGATCACTTCCCGGGTGATCTGATCGATGGAGCGTACGGCTTGCAGTTCCTCGTACAGCGGGACGCAGGAGGGGTCGAGTGTCGATGGATCGAACGCCTGAGTGTCGATCGCCCTCATGTTTTCCATCCATTTATTATCGGTGTTGGCAGTGGCCGAAGGTAAACCTTTGGGCAGCAGAATGTCCTTTTCGTCTTCCATGGAAGCTCCTTTGAATAATGAGTGTGCTCAGCGTTTAAAACGTTCGGACGATACGGCTGAAGTTGTAGGAGTCGGCGTCTCGGGCGACTATGTTCAATTCGAAGAAAGCACTTGTCAATCTTGAGGGTTACAGAGGTTATACATAGCGTCGCGGGAAAATAGAGCCCTTGATTAATGGTCTTGAATGTGAAGGTTGTGGTTTTGAAGCAATTTTTGGCTGTGCATGACTATATATGTAGGGTCTGTTTGTGGGTGGTTTGTGGTAGCGTCTGACAGGCTTCTGAAAATGCTGTAGGAATAAGGGAAATAAGACGAATAAAATAAATTTTGCTAAACGATGGTTGTTTAAAATCCTGCAAGTTCTCAACGCATACGCATGGAGAACTTGCACTGGTGTATTCAAATGAATGGCAAATTATATGGTTACAATTTAAGTGTCATGGCTACCGACAGCGAGCCAACGGACTGATTGCCGGCTCGGTCTGTCACCTGGTACTCGATGAGCGCGATGTCAGCGTCGAGGGTCTTGAGGTATTCGCGTTCGAAAGCGATCTCGATCGGGCGCAGGGTCAGTTCGCCCGGTTCCACTTGATGGGTTGGGCCGAGGACCCCATTGCACAGGGTCTGGATGAGGTCGCCGGGCTCCATGCCGGCGTAGCCGGGGAGCATGCCGATGAGTTGATCCCCGAAGCTTGCGTTCGGGAAGATCATGGGCGCGAGTAGGGTCGCTCCCGGTGGAGTGAGGTCGACTTTTAGCACGATGGACGGAGAGTCCGCGCTGAGTTCGGTGTTCGGGCTCGTGATCCTGTAGCCCAGCCTATACGTGCCGTTGTCTGAGAATAGCGTGTTATCGATGTCAACCAAAATTACGTCCCCGACCTTATCGTCGGAGGTGATGGTGCGAATATCTCCCTTGGGATGTCCATTGAGCATCAATTGAAAATAATTACCAGGCTCGGCGGACCCCCATACCCTGACTCTGACTGGAATGGGAGCGCTCAGATCGGCTGTTTTCAACAGTCCATCCTCTGGGGCGGCAATATTAACTACAGGTGGGGTAAGTGGAATGACTTCCTGCAAATTTACGTTTTTCATGGCGTTCTCCATCTAGCACCCGAGAATGTCTGAGACAATCAGGTAAGTGCCTGCTTAACAGTGTCGTAGACAGACGCAAACACCTTTGTGGTGTTATTTATTTATCGCTTGTCTGAATTTCAACTAATAGTGATTCGTGGTTTCTGTCAACCCGTCGCATCGCCGTTAATCCATGAAAAACATCGCAGAAGTGCAACTTCAGAAACGTCCTACATTTTCGAACCCATAAAAAAAGCCCCGGCAGTGGGGCTGCCGGGGCTCGGGGTGTTGCTGTGCAGGCATTAGCGGTTGAAACGCTCCACCAGCGAGTACTGGCTCAGGGCGGTACCGGTCAGTTCGGCGCTCAGGTTGGCCGAGCGGCGGGCTTCGTCGGAGGTCTGGTCGGCCAGTACGGCAATGTTGCGGATGTTGCGGCTGACTTCTTCGGCGACCGAGCTTTGCTCTTCGGTGGCGGCGGCGATCTGGGTCGCCATGTCGGTGATGTTGGCCACCGCATCGCTGATGCCCACCAGCGCCTTGTCGGCTTCCAGCACCTGTTCGACGCCTTCTTCGGCCTGACGGCGACCGGTTTCCATGGTCTGCACGGCGTTGTTGGCGGTCTGCTGCAGTTTGGCGATCAGGGCGTGGATCTGGCCGGTGGATTCGGTGGTGCGTTGCGCCAGTTGGCGAACCTCGTCGGCGACCACCGCGAAGCCACGGCCCATCTCGCCGGCACGGGCGGCTTCGATGGCGGCGTTCAGGGCCAGCAGGTTGGTCTGGTCGGCAATGCCTTTGATGACATCGACCACGCCACCGATTTCGTCGCTGTCCTTGGCCAGTTGGGTGACGGTCAGGCCGGTGTCGCCTACGGAGGCCGAGAGCCGCTGAATGGCTTCGCGGGTTTCGCTGGCGATGTCACGGCCACGGCGGGTCAGTTCATTGGCCTGCTGGGTGGCGTCGGCGGTGCGTTGAACGTGGGTGGCCACTTCCTGGGTGGTGGAGGCCATCTGGTTGATGGCGGTGGCCACCTGATCGGTTTCCACGCGCTGACGCTCAAGGCCCATGGAGCTGGCCTGGGCGAGACTGTCGGACTGGCGCGCCTGGGCATTGAGGTGTTCGGCGGTGTCCTGCAGGCGGGTCAGGCAGGTTTTCAGGCGGGCTTCCTGGCTGAGGATGGACATTTCCAGACGCGCCTGCGGGCCGCGGCTGTCGGTGTACATCTGGGCGATCAGCGGGTCGGAGGTGGTCTGTTCGGCCAGACGCAGCAAGCGCTTGATGCCGCGCTGTTGCCAGCTCAGGCCCAGCAGGCCCAGCGGCACGGAGAGGGCGGCGGCCAGGGCGAAGCCCCATTGCGAGTTCAGCCACACGCCGATCAGGAAGCTCAACTGGCTGACCAGGATGAACGGCAACCAGTCCTGCAGCACCGGCAGCCATTTGTCGCGGCTGGGCACGGCGGTCTTGCCGTTGTTGAGGCGCTGATACAGGGCCTCTGCACGACGAACCTGTTCGGCGGTGGGCTTGATGCGCACCGACTCGAAGCCCACCACCTGTTTGTTTTCGAAGATCGGCGTCACGTAGGCGTTAACCCAGTAATGGTCGCCGTTCTTGCAGCGGTTCTTGACGATGCCCATCCACGGCTGGCCCTGTTTCAGGGTGCCCCACATGTGTTCGAACACGGCGGACGGCACGTCAGGGTGGCGCACGGTATTGTGCGGTGCCTTGACCAGTTCGTCGCGGGTGAAGCCGCTGATGTCGACGAAGGCGTCGTTGCAGTAGGTGATCACGCCGCGCGCATCGGTGGTCGAGATCAACCGTTGCTGCGCCGGGAAGGTCCGTTCGCGTTGGGTGATGGGCTGGTTATTGCGCATAAGCTATTCAATCCGGGAAGGCTTTGAACCCTTATCGGCGGCCTTTGCCGGAAATTAAGCGTTTTGTGAACTGCGTCATGGGACGCTTTGTCGCAGATCAACCGTCAGCGGTTGAACATCGGGTAGGTGAACAGGCCGAAATGCGCCAGGTTGAGCCCGAAATGAGTGATGACCGCCGCAGTCAGGCCGCCGAATCGATAGGCGATGCCGTAGCCGATGCCGGCCATGCCCGCCAGCAGCACCCATTCCCAGCCCGCGCCCATGTGCGCAAGGCCAAAGGCCAGCGACGCCAGCCCGATGGCCAGCGCCTGGTGGTAGGGAAGGCGATACAGCAGGCGAGCGAGGCCTTGCTGGAGGTACCCGCGAAACAGCAGCTCTTCGGTGATGGTGACCAGCAACAGGTTGTTGATCGCCCAGATCATGCCCTGCTCAGGCCATTTCGGTGCCCAGCCGACGATCCCCAGCGAGACTGCGCCTGTCAGGCAGATGACCGTGGTCACGGGCAGGGTGATGCTGGCGGTCAGCAGTGTGCGGCGAGGGCTGACGGCGAAAAATACCCAGGGGCAGGCCAATGCGATCCAGAAGCCGATCAGGGGTTTGTCCAGGTTCAGGAACATTGAAAACGGCGCCGCTTCCTGGGTGAAGCGCACGGCAGCGATGACCCGGGCATTGAAGAAACCGGGCAGCCAATGGCTGGCAAGCCCTGCGGCCAGGGCGATGAATAGACTGTGACCGAACAGGCGTATGCCCCGATGGCTGAACTGGCTAACGCAGATCCCCGCCATGATCAACAGCCCGAACGTCACCACCACAGGCAGGGTCAGTTGGCCGTAGGTCAGCGCAATGCAGTAACCCAGCGTAAGCAACGCGAGCGCGGTCCAGCGAAGCGCCGGCATGGTGTCGTCCTTGAACGTGAGATAAGGCTGCGGATTCTAGCGTTCATTAAACGGTTGTGCATGTAGGACGGGGCTGAAAGTCGCGGGGGAATGAGTGTCGTGGAAGGGTTAAACGTTTCCATGCCGATACGGAAATGCGACATCCATGTGAAGCGGTACGGCTTGCGGGCGGGGGGTGTTGAGGGCGCTGTCGCGGGCAAGCGCGCTCCTACAGGGGGGCAGGAGCGTAGCAGTCCGGCTTGCCGGCGTCGGCGGCCCTCAAATCGCCGACGCCGGCAAGCCGGACTGCTACGGGGTTGTGTCGTGCTTTCTGGCGGTGTTGACCTGCGTGGCGCCGTCGCGGATGAGCCGCCCTACGACTTGATCAACTGCCGCAGCACATAATGCAGAATCCCCCCAGCCTTGAAGTATTCCACCTCATTCAAGGTATCGATCCTGCAAAGCACCTCGACATCCTCCTGCTTGCCGCTCTCCCGGGTGATCTGCAACGTCAGGCTCATGCCCGGTTGCAGCGTGGCCCCGGTCAGGCCAGTGATGTTCAGCACCTCCTTGCCGGTCAGTTCAAGGGTCTTGCGGCTCTGGCCGTTCTTGAACTGCAGCGGCAACACGCCCATGCCCACCAGGTTCGAGCGGTGAATGCGCTCGAAACTCTCAGCGATCACCGCTTTGACGCCCAGCAGGTTGGTGCCCTTGGCTGCCCAGTCCCGGCTGGAACCGGTGCCGTATTCCTGCCCGGCAATGACCACCAGCGGCGTGCCTTCCTGCTGATAGCGCATGGCCGCATCGTAAATCGGCAGCTTTTCATCGGTGGGAACGTGCAGGGTGTAGCCACCTTCCTCGTTGCCCAGCATTTCGTTGCGAATGCGGATGTTGGCAAAGGTGCCGCGCATCATCACTTCGTGGTTGCCGCGCCGTGAGCCGTAGGAGTTGAAGTCCTTGGGTTCCACGCCCTTGCTGCGCAGGTAGCGGCCGGCGGGGCTGTCGGCCTTGATGTTGCCGGCAGGGGAGATGTGGTCAGTGGTCACCGAGTCGCCGAGCATCGCCAGCACGCGGGCCTGCTGCACATCGGCGATGACCGGCAACGGCCCGGCCACATCGTCGAAGAACGGCGGGTGCTGGATGTACGTGGAGTCGGCCTGCCAGACGTAGGTCGGGTCTTTCGACACCTCGATCGCCTGCCACTGCGCGTCACCGGCAAACACCTCCGCATATTCCTTGTGGAACATGCCGGTGCTGACCTTCATCACCGCATCGGCGATTTCCTGTTGCGTCGGCCAGATGTCGCGCAGATAGACCGGCTGCCCATCCTTGCCTTCACCCAGCGGCTCGCTGCTCAGGTCGATGCGTACGCTGCCTGCCAGTGCATAGGCGACCACCAGGGGCGGCGAGGCCAGCCAGTTGGTTTTCACCAGCGGATGCACCCGGCCCTCGAAGTTGCGGTTGCCCGACAGCACCGATGCCACGGTCAAATCCGACTGCTGGATGGCTTTTTCGATAGGGTCGCGCAACGGGCCCGAGTTACCGATGCAGGTGGTGCAGCCATAACCCACCAGATCGAACCCCAGGGTGTCGAGGTACTCGGTCAGCCCCGCGGCCTTGTAATAGTCGGTGACCACTTTGGAGCCCGGCGCCAGCGAACTCTTCACCCAGGGTTTGCGTTGCAGGCCTTTCTCGACGGCCTTTTTCGCCAACAGGCCGGCCGCCATCATCACGCTGGGGTTCGAGGTGTTGGTGCACGAGGTGATCGCGGCGATCACCACCGCGCCGTTTTTCAGGCGATAGCGATTGCCTTCGTATTCGTACTCCGCCTCGCCGACCTGCTCGGCGTTGCCCACCGCCACACCGCCACCGCCTTCACTTTCCAGACGGCCCTCTTCATGTTTGGTCGGTTTGAGCGCCAGGCCGAGAAAATCGCTGAACGCCTGGGAAACGTCGGGCAACGCCACGCGATCCTGCGGACGTTTCGGCCCGGCAAGGCTGGCGACAACCGATCCCATGTCCAGCTCCAGCGCGTCGCTGAACACCGGTTCCTGGCCCGGCAGGCGCCACAGGCCCTGGGCCTTGCAGTAAGCCTCGACCAGCTTGACGGTTTCAGCGGGGCGGCCGGACAGGCGCAGGTATTCCAGGGTCACGTCATCGACCGGGAAAAAGCCGCAGGTGGCGCCGTATTCCGGAGCCATGTTGGCGATGGTGGCACGGTCCGCCAGTGGCAGGTCGGCCAGGCCGTCGCCATAGAATTCGACGAATTTGCCCACCACGCCTTTCTTGCGCAGCATCTGGGTGACGGTCAGCACCAGGTCGGTGGCGGTGATGCCTTCCTTGAGCTTGCCGGTCAGCTTGAAGCCGATCACTTCCGGAATCAGCATCGAAACCGGCTGGCCAAGCATGGCCGCTTCCGCCTCGATACCGCCCACGCCCCAGCCCAGCACGCCCAGGCCGTTGATCATGGTGGTGTGGGAGTCGGTGCCCACCAGGGTGTCCGGGAAGGCATAGGTGCGGCCATCCTCTTCCTTGGTCCACACCGTGCGGCCCAGGTATTCGAGGTTGACCTGGTGACAGATGCCGGTACCCGGCGGCACCACGCTGAAGTTGTCGAACGCGCCCTGGCCCCAGCGCAGGAACGCATAGCGCTCGCCGTTGCGCTGCATTTCGATGTCGACGTTTTCGCTGAAGGCCTGCTGATCGCCGAACTTGTCGACCATCACCGAGTGGTCGATCACAAGGTCCACGGGGGACAGCGGGTTGATGCGCTGCGGATCGCCACCGGCCTTGGCCACGGCGGCGCGCATGGCGGCCAGGTCGACCACCGCCGGCACGCCGGTGAAGTCCTGCATCAGTACCCGGGCAGGGCGATACTGGATTTCCCGGTCCGACTTGCGCTCGGTCAGCCAGGCGGCCAGCGCCTTGAGGTCGTCGCCGCTGACGGTCTGGTTGTCTTCCCAGCGCAGCAGGTTTTCCAGCAGTACCTTGAGCGACATTGGCAGCCTGCTCAGGTCGCCCAGGGTTTTCGCAGCGTCGGGCAGGCTGAAGTAGTGGTAGGTCTTGTTATCGATGTCGAGTGTCTTGAGGCTTTTCAGGCTATCGAGGGAGGGCATGAACTATCTCCTTGACGAATCCGCACGGCCACGGACCGGTTGAATCACATGAATCGGTAAGACGTTGTGTTCGAGCCCTCTGAACGGCGGCTTTTAAATGGTCATTGAGTAGTACTGGACCTTTGGCCTGCGCCAGTGGTTCCTGATTCCGTTATCATGCGCCGGTTTCGAGTCACCGAGATGAAATCTCGGTCAGCGATGACTCATCCGCTTCTGGAGTACACCCGGTGAACACCCTTTTCATGCATTGCCGCCCCGGTTTCGAAGGCGAGGTCTGTTCCGAGATCAGCGAGCACGCTGCCCGGCTGAACGTGTCCGGCTACGCCAAGGCCAAGCCTGGCACGGCCTGCGCCGAATTCGTCTGCACCGAGCCCGATGGCGCCGAGCGGCTGATGAACGGCGTGCGTTTCATGGACCTGATCTTCCCGCGGCAGTGGGCGCGCGGGGTGTTCGTCAGCCTGCCGGAAACGGACCGCATCAGCGTGATCCAGCAGCACATGGCCGATTTCCCGGTCTGCGGCAGCCTGTGGCTGGAAGTGGTCGACACCAACGACGGCAAGGAGCTCTCGACCTTCTGCCGCAAGTTCGAGGCACCGCTGCGCAAGGCGCTGGAGAAGGCCGGCAAACTGGTGGACAACCCGAGTCTGCCGCGCCTGCTGCTGACCTTCAAGAGTGGTCGCGAGGTGTTTCTCGGCCTGGCAGATGCCAGCAACTCGGCAATGTGGCCGATGGGCATCCCGCGTCTGAAATTCCCCCGGGAAGCGCCCAGCCGCTCGACCTTGAAACTGGAAGAGGCCTGGCATCACTTCATTCCTCGCGAGCATTGGGACGAGCGTCTGTCCGGCGACATGACCGGCGTTGACCTGGGTGCCGCGCCGGGTGGCTGGACCTATCAACTGGTCAGGCGCGGCATGCTGGTGACCGCCATCGACAACGGCCCGATGGCTGAAAGCCTGATGGACACCGGCCTGGTGCAGCATCTGATGGCCGACGGTTTTACCTACAAGCCGCGCCAGACGGTGGACTGGATGGTCTGCGACATCGTCGAAAAACCTGCGCGCAACGCCGCCTTGCTCGAAACCTGGCTGGGCGAGGGGTTGTGCCGCGAGGCGGTGGTCAACCTCAAGCTGCCGATGAAACAGCGCTACGCCGAAGTGCGGCGCTTGCTAGACCGCATTGAAGAAGGCTTCAAGGCCCGGGGCGTCAAGGTGTCGATCGGTTGCAAACAGCTCTACCACGACCGCGAAGAAGTGACGTGTCACCTGCGGCGCCTGGACATGAAGCCCAGGGTGTGAGTTATCGATGATCTCGGGATCGCCCCGCAACCTGGGGGAGCCGCCTTGGTGGCGAAGGCGCCCCTGAGATCGCCCCGCCGGCAAGCCGTGCTGCTACGGGGCCGGGGTCGCCACGAATCCCGGGGGATATTGCCGAAGACCCTGTGGGAGCGGGCTTGCCCGCGAAGAGGCCGGGCCAGGCGCTAGAAATCTTGCGCCGGTACCTGCGCTTTCGCGGGCGAGCCCGCTCCCACAAAGGGCACCATCAGTGCCAAGGCTGGTGCTCTTGCACACAAAGGGCAATATAGTGCGCAGGATGCGAAGGGGATCTGTTCGATGGAAAAAGAATCACTGCCAAGGGCCTCCGTACTGCAACACGTCAGCCTCAATGTGCGGCGCTTGCGGCATGGGGCGGGGTTGAGCCAGACGGCGCTGGCGCAACGCTCCGGCGTCAGCCGGCGGATGCTGGTGGCCATCGAGGCCGGGGAGAAGAATGTCAGCCTGGCCACGCTGGACCGGGTGGCCGAGGCCCTTGATGTGGCCTTCAGCGATCTGATCCAGGCGCCGGACCTGCGCGACTCCAGCCGCATCAACGAGGTGGCGTGGGCCGGCACACAGCCAGGCAGCAAGGCCGTGCTGCTGGCCAGGGCGGCGGCGCGCCAGGGCGTGGAATTATGGGAATTCAGCCTGGCGCCGGGGGAGTCCTACGGGTCGCAGTCTGACCCCGAGGGCTGGAGCGAGCAGGTCTACGTGATCGACGGCTGCCTGACCGTCGCCTTGCCGGACCAGATCCACGAGGTCGCCACCGGTGAGTTCTTCATGTTTCCCAGCGACCGGCCCCATGCCTACCGCAACGACGGCGACACCCTGCTGCGCTTCGTCAGAAACGTGGTGTCGTAAGGGCCAAGGTGTTGATTCGGCAACAGCGGATCAACACTCTGCGCACATTTCACCCACCCAGAGCCGCTCTATCCCGGCACGGGCCGTGCCTTGCATCCTTCGTACCGCAACGGGCCTACCAACGTCCTGTTTGAATCCATCGGCGCGCTCTGCATAATCTGGGCGTGCGGGCCCATCGGGCGAAGAAAAAAGGCGAAACAACAATGACCGCAGACAACAGTCGACCGGACGCAGACATTCTCATCGTCGGCGGTGGCCTGAGTGGCACCATGCTCGCGGTGCAGCTGCTGCGCCTCGCGGGGCAACGTCGCATCACAATCGTGGAATCGCGCAGCGAACTGGGGCGGGGCGAGGCCTACAGCGCCACCGAGCTTGGGCACACCCTCAACGGCAACGCGGCGCGCATGAGCGTCGACCCGGACAACGCCGACGACCTGACCCAGTGGCTCGCCGATTTCATTGCCGCAGGCGGCTGGCCGGAATCGGACGATGAACACGTACCGGTGGCCGAGCTGTTCCCGCCCCGGGGGATTTTCGGCCTCTATGTTCAGCAACGCCTGGCAGAGGCGCAAGCGCTCGGGGCGCGGCACGGCTCCAGCGTCGAGCACGTGCGTGGCGAAGTCAGTGACCTTGAACACAGCGCCTCGGGCGTTCGCTTGACCCTGGCCGACGGCGCCGAACTGACCGGCCGCTTCGCGGTGCTGGCCACCGGCATGTTCGCCGCCGCCCGCACCCCGCAACGGGATTCCAACGCCCTCAACGCAGCCGCCGTAGACCCTTGGGATGTGCAAGCCATGTCCCGCCTCGACCCCCAGGGCCGCGTGTTGATCATCGGTTCGGGCCTGACCATGGTCGATGCCGTGGTGTCGCTGGAGCAGGCCGGGCATCGTGGGCCCATCGATGTGTTCTCCCGCCATGGTTTGCTGCCCCATGTGCGTCGGCAACCGCCGGCATGGCCGGATTTTCTTGGCGCCGATCACAGCATTCGCAGCACCCGGCAACTGGTTCGCGCACTGCGTGAACAGTGTGCCCGGGCGATTGCCCAGGGTATTGACTGGCAGGCACCGCTGGACACCGTTCGCGTGCACATCGGTCGCTTGTGGAGCCAGGCGACCGACGTCCAGCGGCGCCAGTTCGTGCGCCACGTGCGGCCCTGGTGGGAGAGCCACCACCACCGCTCGCCACCGCCCAGCGCGAGGTTGCTCGAGCGTCTGGTGCAGGAGGGGCGGCTGAACATTCATGCCGCCTCCTTGCTGGGTGTCGACAGCGCCGAGGCGGGGAAGGTGAGCATTCAGGTGCGCCGTCGTGGCGAGGAGCGGGCGAGCCAGGTCAGCGGCGATGCCTTGATCAACTCCACCGGCATCCAGTACGACTGGCGCCGCGTCGACCGCGCTCTGCCGCGCAATCTGTTGGAGCGAGGCCTGGTTCAGCCGGGTCCGCTCGCACTGGGAATCGCTGCCGATGCCGGCGGCGCGGTGCTGGATGCCCAGGGGCAGGTGTCGGACCGGCTGTTCGCCATGGGCCCGCCGTTGCGTGGATTGTGGTGGGAGAGCACGGCGGTGACCGATGTGGCCTTGCAGGCCAAGGCGTTGGCGATTCGATTGGCGGAATTCGGCTGACCGGGGAATTGTGTCGACTCCGACACAATTCCTGCGCCTTACCCTAAAGCACTATCCGAACGGGCCGAGAACCTTGCAGGACCCGCTCGATCCGTCTGGACATCGTGGGTGATTCAAAGCTATGGAGGCGTTCACCCATGTTGAGTCTGAATTTCAGGAACCCGGCCGATGCGGCCGTGCTGTTGCCGCAGACAGCGACCAAGGCTCAGCCATCGAACGATGACAGCGCCGAGCTGCCCAGTGCCGCCGAGCAGATGCGCCAGAGCGTGGAAGTGCTGCTGTCGCCCGAAGCCCAGAAGGCGGCCAGGAGCGGCGACAAGAACGCCGATATCGATGCCACGAACCTGCCGGACCGGATCAAGGATCAGTTGAAGATGATTCGCGCGCTCCAGGAACGCATTGCCAAGCGCATGCAGGACATGCAGGCCTTCATGAGTGACCGTTCACTGTCCAGGCAGGTGCGCGAGGCCAAGATGCGGCAGTTGCAGATGGAAATCATGGCCATGAACAGCTCGCTGCTGCAGGCCACCAACCAGCTCAATCAGGCCATGCAACAGATGCAGCTCTCGAACGGTGACCGGGTGCTGGCGGCCACGCTGGTGGGCCCGCAACACATTCAGTCCTGATCCAGCAGCACGGGGCCCACGCCACTCTCACCCAGGTTATCGCCCTGGTTGCGCAGCGGGCAGGCTTCCATCGACAGACAGCCGCAGCCGATGCAGCCATTGAGTTGGTCGCGCAGGGCGGTGAGGCGATTGATGCGCTCGTTCAGATCGGCTTTCCAGCAGTTCGACAGGGTGTTCCAGTCCTGCAGCGTGGGCGGATGGTCCTGGGGCAGGTTCTGGAACGCCACCTGAATGCTGGCCAGCGGAATGCCCAGGCGCTGGGCGGTCTTGATCAACGCCACGCGCCGCAGCACGTCCCGTGCGTACCGGCGCTGGTTGCCGGCATTGCGCTGGCTGCTGATCAGGCCCTTGGATTCATAGAACCGCAGCGCGGTAATGGCCACGCCGCTGCGGGCAGCCAACTGGCCGACGGTGAGTTCGCGGGGAAGGTGAATGGAATCGCTGGCGCGCATATTTATACCAAATGCTTCTTGACCTCTAGTTAAGTGGAGGTTTTACCCTTCGCAGCGTTGAATCGCAACCGGCCTGTTTGCGTCGAGGCCCGGCGCAAGAAACGTAGTTCGCAACACCCGGCTGTGGAGCATTGTGCTCAGTAACACCTGTCATCAGTGGAGAGCGTTCATGACGTCACAAGACTCAAACCTTCCGTTCAGCCAGTTCATCGAGTTCACCGTCAATCCGCCGCACCAGACCGGGCTGGTCAATGCCTTGAATGAGCATTTCGAGCGCTTCACCCGCACCTATCCAGGCTTCATCCGCGCCAGCGTGCACGTCAGCGAAGACCAGCGCCGGGTCCTCAGCCATGTGCTGTGGCAATCCAGGTCCGACTGTGAAAAGGCCTTTGCCAACGCAGAGAAAGGAGAGGGCGACCTGTGGAACCTGATTCGTGCCTACCGGACCACGGCGATGGCATTCAATGCCTACGAACAGGTGGGGGAGATTGTCGGGCCGCGCTGAACAGGCGGCCTGTGGCGGCATCGATCACACGGACAATTGCACCATTCGGTCACCCTGCAACTGCTCGCCGGGGCGACGCTTGTTCACCGCCAGCTCACCGATCCTGATCAGGCGCGCACGAATCACGTTGCGGCTCAGGCCTAGCAACTGCGCGGTATGCACCTGGTTGTAGTGGCTGAACCGATAGGCCGCCCGCAGCAGGCTGTCTTCCACCTTCTCATGCAGCGCGCCTGCCTGCTCCTCGAACAACCTCTGGAACGCTCGGCTGAGCAAGGCTTCGGTGGAGTCGTCGATGGCGACCGTAGCTTCTTCCTGACGCTCCAGGCGCAGGTTGGACAATCGCAGGTCGCTGGGCTGGATCACGCCGTTGCGGCAGATCAGCAGCGTGTGATGAATGACGTTTTCCAGCTCGCGAATATTGCCCGGCCAGCCGTAGGTGCGCAGCTTGTGCTCGGCGTCGTCGCTGATCTGGATCGGCCCGCAGCCCAGGCGCTGGCTGTAGACCTCGATGAAGTGGCGGGTCAGCGGCATGATGTCGCCAGGGCGTTCGCGCAGTGTGCTCAACACCAGGTTGACCACGTTCAGGCGATAGAACAGGTCTTCGCGAAAATGCCCGGCGTTGATCGCCTGTTCCAGTTGCACGTTGGTGGCCGCCAGTACGCGCACGTTGATCGGCGTGCTCTTGCGCGAACCCAGGCGCACCACTTCGCGCTCCTGCAACACGCGCAGCAACTTGACCTGAATCGCCATCGGCAGATCACCGATTTCGTCCAGGAACAGGGTGCCGCCGTTGGCTTCCTCGAACCAGCCGGCCTTGGCGGTGAGGGCGCCGGTGAAGGCGCCTTTCTCATGGCCGAACAACTCGGCTTCCACCAGGGATTCGGAAAACGCGCCGCAGTTCACCGCCACGAACGGCTGGTGGCGGCGGGCCGAGAGGTTGTGAATGTGACGCGCCACCAGCTCCTTGCCGGTGCCGGTCTCGCCGATGATCAGCACGCTGGCATCACTGGGCGCGACCTGTTGCACATGGGCCAGCAGCGCCCGCGACTTGGGGTCTTCGAACACCTGCGCGGTGGCGCGGATCGAGGTGGCCAGGGCCGGGGAGGGCGGTAGGGTCAGTAGCTGCATGTTGATTCCTTTTCAGCAGACGCCTGCACTGTAGGAGCGCGCTTGCCCGCGACTGCGATCTGTCTGCACCTACATGTGCAACTGACACACCGCCGTCGCGGGCAAGCGCGCTCCTACAGGCGAGGGGCTTTCTTGATGCTCGTTATTTCTGCGGCGGCAGGTCGTTGGCGATCATCTCGCCGAAGGGCCCGGTCAGGTTGGTGATGCCGCGTCCGGCCAGGCTGCGGTACGGTTCTGGCAGCAGCGGGAAGACCAGCTCGGCGAAGCGGTAGGCCTCTTCCAGGTGCGGGTAGCCGGAGAAGATGAAGCTCTCGATGCCCAGGTCCGCGTATTCCTTGATCCGTGCGGCGACTTCCTCGGGATTGCCCACCAGCGCCGTGCCCGCGCCGCCACGAACCAGGCCGACGCCGGCCCACAGGTTCGGTGCGATTTCCAGGTTGTCGCGACGCCCGTCATGCAGCGCGGCCATGCGGCGCTGACCTTCGGAATCGAAGCGCGAGAAGGATTTCTGCGCAGCGGCGATGGTTTCGTCGCTGATGTGTTCGATCAGGGTGTTGGCGGCTTTCCACGCCTCCTCGCTGGTCTGGCGCACGATCACGTGCAGGCGGATACCGAATTTCACGGTGCGGCCATTGCGGGCGGCGCGCTCGCGGATGTCGGCCAGTTTCTCGGCCACTGCCGCTGGCGGCTCGCCCCAGGTCAGGTACACGTCCACCTGTTCGGCGGCCAGTTCATGGGCCGCCTCGGACGATCCGCCGAAATACAGCGGCGGGTAGGGCTTCTGGATCGGCGGGTACAGGGCCTTGGCGTTCTGCACTTTCAAATGCTTGCCTTCGAAATCCACCGCTTCGCCTTGCAGCACCCGGCGCCAGATCTTGAGGAATTCGTCGGTGACTTCATAACGCTCGCTGTGATCGAGGAAGCTGCCGTCGCCACGGTTCTCGTCAGGGTCGCCACCGGTCACCACGTTGATCAGCAAGCGCCCGCCGGACAGCCGGTCCAGGGTCGCGGCCATGCGCGCGGAAACGGTCGGCGAGATGATGCCCGGACGGATCGCCACCAGATACCGCAGGCGCTCGGTCAGCGGCACCAGCGCCGAGGCGATCACCCAGGAGTCTTCGCAGGAGCGGCCGGTGGGAATCAGCACACCGTGGTAGCCCAGGTCGTCAGCGGCCTGCGCCACTTGCTTCAGGTAATTGAGCGTAACCGGGCGCGCGCCCTTGGTGGTGCCCAGGTAGTGGCCATCGCCGTGGGTCGGTAGAAACCAGAAAAC
This sequence comes from Pseudomonas sp. NPDC090201, assembly GCF_044746825.1. Lineage (NCBI taxonomy): Bacteria > Pseudomonadati > Pseudomonadota > Gammaproteobacteria > Pseudomonadales > Pseudomonadaceae > Pseudomonas > Pseudomonas sp. NPDC090201. The sequence goes on along the minus strand of NZ_JBIVCX010000001.1, from coordinate 73,779 downwards.
ATCCATGAGAAGTCCTTCGAGCAGAATCAGTGGCTTTTGGAATAAGTGGGGCTATTTATAGAGGCTGCGATTTATTCCGTAAAAGAACTGAATTCCATATTTTTAGAACTATTGGAGATATGCCTTGCGTTACATCTCGAAACGTACGGCCCACGAGGAGTGGTATTGTTGGACGCGATCCAGATTGTAGGAGCGCGCTTGCCCGCGATTGCGATCGGCCTGTGATGTTGTTCGCCTGACACGACGCCGTCGTCCGATTGCGGCCCAGACCAAGCGCGCTCCTACAGGGGTTGTTTTCAGATCCTGACAAAAAGAACCCGCATGACCACAAAAAAAGAAGCAGCACCCCTGCCCGAAGACCTGCGGGTATTCCTCACCGTGATTCGCAAGTCCGGGTTCGCCGCCGCCGCCGAAGAACTCGGCCTGTCACCGGCCTATGTCAGCAAGCGCATCCAGATTCTGGAGACGACCCTGGCCACGCGCCTGCTGCATCGCACCAGCCGCAAGATCGCCCTCACTGAAGACGGCGAGCGGGTGCAGCGCTGGGCGGTGCGGATCCTTGAAGATTTCCAGTTGCTGCATGACGAACTGTCCGAGGCCCATCAGGCGCCACGGGGCAAACTGCACCTGTGCAGCTCCCTGGGCTTTGGCCGCAACCACGTCGCCCCGGCGATCTCGAAGCTGGCCCGGGCCTACCCGGACCTGGAGGTGCGCCTGGACCTGTTCGACCGCGTGGTGGACATCGTCAGCGAAGGCTTCGACCTGGAAATCCGCGTCGGCGACGACATCCCCGGCCAGCACATCGGCCGGCAGCTGGCGAGCAACCACCGCGTGCTGTGCGCAGCCCCCGACTACCTGGCCCGACGTGGCACACCCACGCAACTGGCCGATCTCGAACAGCACGATTGCCTGGTTATCAAGGAGCGCGACAACGCCTTTGGCATCTGGCATGTGGAGCGCGACGGGGTGCCGGAGACGGTGCGGGTCAGCGGGCCGCTGTCATCCAACAGCGGCGAGATCGTCCTGCAATGGGCGCTGGACGGGCGCGGGGTGCTGCACCGTTCGCTGTGGGATGTGAAGCCCTTTCTGGAGCAGGGCAGGCTGGTGCAGGTACTTCCCGAATACACCGAAACCGCCAACGTCTGGGCGGTGTACCCGACGCGGCTGGCCAGTTCCGGAAAGCTGCGGGTGTGTGTGGAGTTTTTGCAGGCGCATTTTCAGGGGTTGTCGATCTGACACCCCGTTCCCGTAGCAGCACGGCTTGCCGGTAGGAGCGATGCAGCAGGCAAAAAAACAGGCGCCTGAGCGCCTGTGAAGGAGAGCACGGAAGCTCTGCAAATCAGAAAATCTGGGTGAACAGCCAGTACAGCCCGCCCGACAGCAGGATCGCCGCAGGCAGGGTCAGGACCCAGGCCATGGCCAAGTTGCGCAGGGTGCGCATCTGCAGGCCCGAACCGTTGGCGGTCATGCTGCCAGCCACGCCCGAAGACAACACGTGGGTCGTCGACACCGGCAGGCCGTACATGTCGGCCGCACCGATGGTCAGCATCGCGACCACTTCGGCAGAGGCGCCCTGGGCGTAGGTCATGTGGGTCTTGCCGATCTTCTCACCGACGGTGACTACGATGCGCTTCCAGCCGACCATGGTGCCCAGGCCAAGCGCGATGGCGACAGCGATCTTGACCCACAGCGGGATGAAGCGGGTGGCGCTGTCGATCTGCTGCTTGAACAGCTGCACCTTGCCTTGGGTGTCGGCGTCGAAGTTGCCGACCTTGTTCTTGTCCATGATGCGAATGGCTTCGGACGTCAGGTACATGTCGTTACGCACGTTGGCCGTGGCCTCGGCAGGCACTTTGGCCAGCGAGCCGTAGCTTGCGACCTGGTCGCCGATCTTGCCGGCCATCACCGCCAGCGCAGGCACCAGCTCGGGAGTGGCCTGTTTGTCGCGGATGTACTCGGACAGCGTCTTGCGCGAGTCGGCCGGGGCTGGCAACGGCGCAGCCTTGGTCAGCGCCTGCTGGGTGACTTGCGCCACGGCGGCGAACTGCACCGACTGGTCGGCCGGCATGGTGCGGTTCAGCGCGTAGGCCATCGGCAGGGTGCCGACCAGGATCAGCATGATCAGGCCCATGCCTTTCTGGCCATCGTTGGAGCCGTGGGCGAAGGACACGCCGGTGCAGGTCACGATCAGCAGGCCGCGAATCCACAGCGGCGGCGGGGTGTTGCCTTCCGGCGCCTTGTACAGCGCGCGATTCTTCACGAAGGCGCGCAGGGCCAGAAGCAGCAGCGCGGCGCAGGTGAAGCCCACCAGTGGCGAGAGCAGCAGCGAGTAGCCGATCTTGGTCGCCTGGGTCCAGTCCACGCCGCTGGTGCCGTCACGGCCGTGCATCAGCGCGTTGGCCACGCCCACGCCGATGATCGAACCGATCAGGGTGTGCGACGACGATGCTGGCAGGCCCAGCCACCAGGTGCCCAGGTTCCACAGGATGGCGGCGATCAACAGGGCGAAGATCATCGCGTAGCCGGCCGACGAGCCGACCTGCAGGATCAGTTCCACCGGCAACAGCGCGATGATGCCGAACGCCACGGCGCCGCTGGAAAATAGCACGCCCAGGAAGTTGAACGCACCGGACCACACCACCGCGAAGTTCGGCGGCAGGGAGTGGGTGTAGATGACCGTTGCCACCGCGTTGGCGGTGTCATGGAAGCCGTTGACGAACTCGAAGCCCAGGGCGATCAGCAGCGCGACGCCCAGCAGCAGGAACGGCACCCAGGTGGTGACGACCGTGCCCAGCTCATCCATGTCCGATTTCAGGCTGTAGGCCGTGTAGAGCAGGCCCAGGCCGAGGACGGCGAAGAAGATCACCATCGTCAGGATGCCGGGCTTGCGGCCGAATTGGGAGCTAAGGCTCGGTGAGCCTTGAGCCATAGAGGGGGTCGCCATGATTCACAATCCTGTTGAGATGGGATGGTGAATATCTTCATTACAAAATGTGACAGAGATACGACGCAAGTCAGCAAGACTGCGTATTTATTGGCTGTAAGCGATTAACGGGCTTCAAAAAAATGGCGTCAAAGGGCCATTTTTCTTTCAGGAAGACTCAATGTGAGTGGGCGCTTGTCGCCAGGTCAATAATCCCGACTCTTGCGAAATGCCCAGCGCCCGGCGATGAAGGTGAACGACGCCACCAGTGCCACCAGCACCCAGAAGCCATGGGGATCGGTGGCCAGCGGAATGCCGCCGACGTTCATGCCGAAGAAGCCCGCCACGATGTTGATCGGCAGGGCCAGCACCGTGACCACCGTCAGGGTGAACAGCGTGCGGCTGCTCTGTTCGTTGAGGTTGGCGGCGATTTCTTCCTGCAACAGCTTGATCCGCTCGCCCAGGGCGGTGAGGTCGCTGATGACCAGCGCCGACTCTTCGGTTGACTGGCGCAGCTCCTGCAAGTCTTCCTCCAGCAGCCATTGCGGCGGTCGGTGCAGCAAGCGCATCAGTGAGCCAGGCTCCAGCGCCAGCAGGCGTTGCAGGCGCACCAGCACCCGGCGCATGGTGCCAAGTTCGGTGCGGTTGTTGCTCAGGCGCTGGGACAGGAGCTGGTCTTCGATCTTGTCGACGCTGATGCTGGTCTTGCGCATGAACTGCGCCAGCACTTCGCTCTGGTCGCGCAGCAGGTGCGCCAGCAGTTCCAGCGGCGAGCGGAAGGTCTCACCGCGCTTGACCGAGGAGCGCAGCTTGTCCACCGAGCGCAGCGGCTGATGGCGAGCGGAAATCATCAGGTTGCCGCGCACGCAGACCCACATCGTGGCGATGTCGGTCGAGACCCGGTTGAAGTCGAACACCACGTCGTTGACCACCGCCAGCAGCGCCGAGTCGACGTGCTCGATGCGGGTCGAGCGCGAGCCTTCATGCAGCGCTTCGAGAAATTCGTCGGGTAAATCCAGATTCGTCTTGAGCCAGCGCTCGCAGCTGGCGTGGGCCAGGTTCAGGTGCAGCCAGATGAATTCCCCGGGCTCGGCGGGGTTGCGCAGAAATTCCAGCGCAGTGGCCGAATCAATCTCGCGCCCCGGCTCATCGATACGGAAACGGAATCCATACAGCAGACCGAAGATGTCAGAGTCCTGATGCCGGGCAATGCTTTGATTCATGAGGGCTCGCAGGCGATGCGTGCCGCTGGGGCACGGGGCTGAAAGCGGCATCATCGCAAGCGGTTTTGACAGTTTTGTGACGGTTTGTATCGCAAGGTTACGATTTCATTTACCGGCGACGTATTACACCATCGCCAGGCGCTTTTTACGAATCGGTGCCGGCCACGAGGTGTTGATCAGCAGCTCGTCCTCGATGCTCAGTTCGATCCTTGCAGCATCGGCGTTGAGCTGGATGTGCAGGGGATCCACCGCCTTGGGGATGGCGATCACACCCTCCTGACGGATCACCCAGGCCAGGCTGATCTGCGCGGGAGTGGCGTTGTGCTGCTCGGCGATCTGCATCAGCGCCGGGTTCATCAGCAGGTCACCCGCCTGGCCGATGGGGCAGTAGGCCATGAGTGGCATCAAGGCGTTTTGCATCCAGGGGATGAGGTCGTATTCGATGCCGCGTTCGGCGGGGTTGTACAGCACCTGGTTGGTGGCGCAGGGCGTGCCCGAGGCGATGGTGTCCAGTTCCAGCAGGTCCGAGACGTCGAAGTTCGATACGCCCCAACGACCGATCTTGCCTGCCACGCGCAGGCCTTCGAAGGCTTCTACGGTTTCTTCCAGTGGGTAGGAGCCTGGCCAGTGCAGCAGGTAGAGGTCGATGTGGTCGGTTTTCATGCGCTGCAGGCTGCGTTCGCAGGCGGCGATCACGCCTTTGCTGCTGGCGTTGTGCGGGTAGACCTTGCTCACCAGGGTGACCTGATCGCGCCTGCCGGCGATAGCCTGGCCGACCACTTCTTCGGCACCGCCTTCGCCGTACATTTCGGCGGTGTCGATCAGGGTCAGGCCCTGTTCGATGCCGTGTTGCAGGGCGGCTACTTCGGCCTGTCGCTGGGCGCGATCTTCGCCCATGTGCCAGGTGCCCTGGCCGATGACGGGGACGGTTTTGTCTGCCAGTTGCAACGTGCGCATGGGGTGCCTCCTGCCGGGTGGGTATAGAGAGATGAGGCAGTGTAGGCGGGCGAGGGTTCAATTGCATATGCGCGGCACGGTGATGATCGTTCCCACGCTCCGCGTGGTAACGGCTTTAGTGACGCTCCGCGTCTTGGGATGACGCTAGGGTAGGGTGTATATCCGTTTCTTTGGGTGGTGCTGATTGCGCTTTCCGCCCTTACGGCGGGTCACTTTTTCCAAGAGCTGAAAAAGTAACCAAAAAAGCCCTGCGACAGGCTGGGGTCCTTCGGACTTCCCTCGACTCCGGCGCCGTTCCGGGGGCACGCCATGATGGGCCGTCCCTGGCCCGCACGGCTTTCGCGGCTTCCTGCCGCTCATCCCCCTCCACGGCACCTGCGCTCGGCCTGGCGCCTTGACGTCGCGCCCTGCGGCGCCTGTGCCATCGCGCACCAAGATCAAAAGCCTTGGTTGTACACCGCCCCGTAGCAGCACGGCTTGCCGGCGGGAGCGATCTCAAGAACGCCATCGCGAGCAAGCTCACTCCTACAGGGTGAGGTGAACACGCCCGTAGCAGTCCGGCTTGCCGGCGGGAGCGATCTCAAGGGCGCCGTCGCGGGCAAGCGCGCTCCTACGGGGTTGAGGTGACGACATCCGTAGCAGTCCGGCTTGCCGGCGTCGGCGATTTTGAGGGCGCCGTTGCAAGCAAGCCATGCCGCTACCGGTGGCTGCCTTCCCAACCCCCGCCCAGAGCCAGGAACAGGTCGATCTGTCCCATCGCTACCTGGGTGTTGGCCGCTGACAGCTGGGCGGTGACGTCGGTGTAGGTGCGGGTGGCCTGCAGGTCGGCCAGGAAGGATTCGCGGCCGGCCACAAAGAAGCGGTGGGTCTGGTCGGCGGCTTGTTTGGCGGACTGTTCGGCGTCGGCCAGGGCGTCGCGGCGTTCGAGCAGGGCGGTGTATTGCGACAGGCTGGTCTGGGCTTCGCGGATCGCGTTGAGCACCACGCCGTCGAAGTGCGCCAGGGCCGCCTGGTTCGAAGCTTCGGCCATGTGGATGCGGGCGCGGGCGCCGTTGGACGGGATGGTCCAGTTGATCACGCCGCCAAAGCCCCAGCGGTTGGTCGAGGGCTCGCCCAACTCCTTGAGGATGCCGACGGTGCCGACGGTGGCGCCGATGCTGATGTCCGGATACAGCTCGCCGGTGGCCACGCCAATCGCGGCGCTGGACACTGCCAGGCGGCGCTCGGCCTGACGCACGTCCGGGCGGCGTTTGAGCAGCGCGGCGCCGTCACCAACTGGCATCACCTGGGCGATATGCGGCAGCTCGGCGCAGTCGGCCACGCCCTTGGGCAATTGCTCCAGCGGCTTGGCCAGCAGCATCGACAGGCGGTACAACCCGGCCTTTTGCGCCGCGTCATAGCGAGGCAGTTCGGCGCGCAGGGATTTGAACTGGGTCTGCGTGCGGGTCACCTGCGTTTCGTCGCCACGCCCGGCATCGCGCAGGCGCTGGGTCAGGTCGACGCTCTGTTTTTGCAGGTCCAGCGAGTGCAAGGCGATGTTGCGTTCTTCATTGGCCGCGCAGATTTGCGTGTAGGAACGCACGACATCGGCCACCAGAGTGATTCGCGCCGTGTCCGCCGCCGCCTGGGCCGCATCGGTGTTGGCCTGGGCCGCTTCGATACCGCGTTGCAGCACGCCGAACAGGTCGAACTGGTAAGAAGTGGTCAGGCCGACGTCGGCGACGTTGGCGACCGGGACTTTTTCCGGCAACAGAAACGCCTGCCCGGCCTCCTGCAGGCGCTGGACTCCGGCCTTGGCGGTGTTGGTAAAACCACCGGCGGCATCGGCTTCGTCGGTCTGGTAGCGGGCTCGCTGCAGGTTGGCCGCCGCGACGCGCAGGTCGGTGCTGGACACCAGCGCCTGACGCACCAGTTCGTCGAGTTTCGGATCGTGATACAGGCGCCACCAGTCCGCTGGCACCGGCGCCGACACCACGTTCGACGACGATCCGGCAATCTCGCCCTGCAGGTCCGCACGGTTCACGGCGGCGTCCTTGGGCAGCTTGTAATCAGGGCCAACCACAGTGCACGCCGACAGGAGCATGCCTAAACCGACGGTCAGCAGGCGCGCGCTGTGTTTCATTGCGCGGCTCCTTTGTCGTTGGCCTTGGCCTTGGCCTCGTCGATGATCGACACCGTGGCGGTACGCCCGGCGATCATGCGGAAATCCTGCGGCACTTCGTCAAAGGCGATGCGCACCGGAATCCGCTGGGCCAGGCGCACCCAGCTGAACGCCGGGTTGACGTTGGGCAGCAGGTTCGAGCCGCTGCTGCGGTCGCGGTCTTCGATACCGGCGACGATGCTCACCACGTGGCCGCGCAGGCGGGCGTTGTCGCCGATCACGCGGATGTCCACGGGCGAGCCGATGTGGATACCGTCCAGCTTGGTTTCTTCGAAGTAGCCGTCGATGTGGTACGAGGCGCTGTCGACCACCGACAGCACCGGCCGCCCGGCACTGACGAACTCGCGGTCCCGTGGCGCGCGGTCGTTGAGGTAGCCGTCCACCGGGCTGCGGATCACCGAGCGATCCAGGTTCAATTGCGCGGCATCCACCGCCACCTGGGCCTCGTTCAACGCCGACAGCGCGCGGGCTTCCTTGGACTGGCTCTCTTCCAGTTGCTCGCGGGCGACCAGGTTGCCCAGGCCACGGTTGCGCTTGTTCTCGCGCTGGGCCTGTTCCCAGGTCTCCTTGCGCTCGGCCACGGTCGCCTGGGCCTGGCGCAGGGCCAGACGGAAGCGGTCCTGGTCGATGGTGAACAGCACCTGGCCCTTGGTGATGGCCTGGTTGTCGGTGACCGAGACTTTCTCGATCAGGCCGGACACGTCCGGGGCGATCTGGATCACGTCGGCACGGATATGGCCGTCGCGGGTCCAGGGCGCGTACATGTAATACATCACCATGCGCCAGACGACGATGGCGGCGAGGATGACGACCAGCAGTGTCAGGACCACACGGCCCAGAGTCAGTAGAGGTTTTTTCATTTCAGCTCATCAGGTAGCGACTGAGGGTATCCACAACGCCGAGCAGCAGGGCGTACAGACCGACGTTGAACAAAGCCCGGTGCCAGACCAGGCGGTAGAAGTGGACACGCGACAGCACGGCGTGGACCACCAGGAAAATCACATAGGCGATGCCCATCAGCACCAGAAAGGTCGGCAGGAAAATCCCGCTGATATCCAGATCACCAATCACAGTGGCGCTCCATCGATGCCATACGGCGGTTGTTCTTCTTGCTCGGCGAGCACGTCGACGATCTCCACTCCCGGCAATAGCGCCAGGCGCAGGCCGCTCAGGGCGTGCAGCAGGTGCAGGCGCGACTGGTCGTCGCCCATCCAGTCGAAGGTCAGCGAGCGGCGCGCGCGGTCCATGGTCATCAACAGGCCCTTGGGCGCAGGCAGGCGCTCGTGGGCCTTGAGGCAGGCGCGGAAGTAGCTGCCCACTTCATCGATGACCTGGCGCAGCAGTTGATGCGGCACCGCTTGCACCCGCGGCAGGTACGCCAGCAGGTCGAGCATGTTCAGCGCCACGCGCACCTCGCGCACGGCGATGCTGGTGTCCTGGGCGGTAATGGTCAGGCGCGGCAGGTGCTGCATCAGCCGGTCAAGCATGCGCACGCCCATGCGCCGGTGTTCGGCCAGGGTTGCGTCTTCGCACAGGGTGACGATGTCGCGCCAGGCCGAGCGGGTCAGGCGCTTGGCGGCCACTTCGGTGCCGAAGGGCCGCACGATGAGGGTCCAGACAAACGCAAACGCCAGACCCGCAGGGCCTGCCAGGTTCGAGTTGAGGAAGTTCAGGAAGTCCGCGTCGTAGGCGCTCTGGATGCTGATGAAGGACGAGGTGTTGACGATGGTCAGCAGCGTGCCCAGGTAGAACTTCGGCTGCACGGTCAGGGTGCCGACCACGATGAACGGCACGGCGAAGGCCAGCACCAGCATCGGGAAATCGTGCAGGTTGGGCAGCACCACGAACAGGTAGAGACTGGCGAAGATCACCGACATCAGGGTCCAGAAGAAGAACCGGTAGATCTGCGGCGCCGGATCGTCCATCGCCGCGAAGAAGCTGCAGGACACGGCCGCAAGAGCCACGGCACTGGCGCCGTCCTGCCAGCCAAGGAGAATCCACAGCACGGAAGCGACGATGATCGCGCTGACCGAAGTGGCCACCGAATACAGCATCATGCCCTTGTCCAGGAATGGCGACAGGCGGCCCAGCCGCCAGTGGCGATACACGGGACGCCATGGCGAATGGTCGTCGGTTTCGATGGCGCATTGCAGGGTGCGGCAGTCCTGCCACAGGTCGATGAACTCGCGCAGGCGATAGAGCACGGTGGACAACAGCAACTGGCGGCGGTCATCGACCTGGGCGGCGGTCGGTTGCAAGCGGTCGAGCTCGTCGTGCAGGGCCTGCCAGTATTTCTCGGGGGCGCTGGAAGCGGTTTTCTCCAGCCAGTCGCGGCACTCGATGACCAGCGGCGCCACATCGGCCACCAGTTCCGGAGTGCGGCGTTCGAGCGCCCACAGGGCATCGTCCAGCGCATCGATCACCGGCAGCAGATGAATCATGCGCCCGCGCAGTTCGCGGATGTTGCGCATGGTCTGCGGGTGCGCGCCCTCGTGAGGCAACTGGCCGATCATCAGCTCCAGGGTATTGAAGGTGCCGACCATGGACGTGCGCAGCCCACCAATGGCCTCGGGTGTCGCGTTGCGCGCCAGGAACAGGTCGCTGTAGGTCGAGGCGTCCTTGAACCATTTGCTCATCGAGTCGACCAGCACCGGGGCCAGGCGGCGCGGCCAGAACATCGCCCCGACCACGGCGGCGCAGACGATGCCCAGGAAGATCTCTTCGGTACGCGACACGGCGATGTCGAACACGGCTTGCGGGTTGTCCACCACCGGGAAGGAAATCAGCGGCATGGTGTAGCCAGCCAGCATCAGCGCGTAGCTGTTGGCGGTGCGCAGGTGCAGGGACAGGAAGAGCAGGGTGCCGGTCCACAGGGCAATCACCACCGCCAGCAGAAAGGGCGTCTGCACGAACATCGGCACCACCAGCACCGACGCGGCAGCCCCCAGCAGCGTGCCGGCGGCGCGGTACAGGGCTTTGGAACTGGTGGGCGCGACGAAGGGGCTGGAGACGATGTAGACCGTGGCCATCGCCCAGTAGGGGCGGGGCAGTTCGAAGATCAGCGCCAGGTACAGGGCCAGCATGGAGGCGGCGAAGGTGCGCACCCCGTAGAACCAGTCCCGGGATGGCGGTACGCCCTGGAAGAAGCCTTTGAACAGCGCGCTCAAGAGGACGACTCCGGGGTGATCGACGTGGCCCGGGCGATGGCCTTGAACACCCGTTGGGTGGCTTCAAGATCGGCAGGGTCGATGTCGGCGAAGACTTCGCGGCGCAGGCGAATCAGCTCGGCCTCGATGGAGTTGGCCAGGGCGCGACCTTCGGCGGTCAGGCTCAGGGCCTTGGCGCGGCGGTCGGTGGGGTCTTCGGTGCGCTGCACCAGGTTGGCCTTGCCCAGTTGATCCAGCAGGCGCACCAGCGAAGGGCTCTCCAGCCCGCACGCCTGGGCCACGGTGACCTGGCGCACACCTTCACCCAGGCGCGCGATCATCAGCAGGGGGCCTGCGCAGGCCTCCGACACGCCGCTGTTCATCAGCGTGGTCTGACACACCCGGCGCCATTGACGGGAAGCCGCGACCACGCCGCCGGTGATGTGCATTTGCAGTGAGTCTAGAGTCATCGAAGGTGCCACTGGTTGATCGATTGAGAAGAGCTTTTGGTTAGGCTGTGAATGATTAGTCGCTGTATTATTAGCTTGCTAACTATTAATATCCAGTAACAAAGTTGTTCAGTCAAATGATAATTGGATGAATGGTGATGACTGCCGCTGTAGGAGCGCGCTTTCCCGCGACGGCGGTATGTCTGAGCTGCAGGTATCGACTGGCGCGCCGCCGTCGCGGGCAAGCGCGCTCCTACGGGGTGATGAAAACCCTGACCGTCTGTCGGAGGCGTCGGGTATTTTTGCTGATCCCTCCTGGCAACCCTCCAAAAAACTGACACCGACCATCTGCCCGGTTTTCGCCAGTCTGAACAAAAAACGCACAAATATCCGTTTGAATAGTGTGATGTCTTGATGATGGCCATGGCCAATATCAGGGGTATTCCGGCGGTTTCTTGACTGAGGCCGAGGCTAAAGATCAACCGTTTCAGCCGATAGCAAAGGCGACAGGAAACCGGCGCACAACCCCGGTCCAGACACATCCCTTTGCTGGTGCGCAATGCGCACCCACGAGCGCAACATGATCGATCTCGCCACCTGGAATCTCTCGGTACCCGTCGGTACACCCGCCGTCACTGTCGACACCGCCAAACTGGTCGGCGGTTATCAGGATGGGTATTTCCGTTCCGGAGACACGCTGTTTTTCTGGGCACCGGTGACCGGCTCAAAAACCGACAACGCCATCTACCCGCGTACCGAACTGCGCGAGACCTATGCCAACGGCGCGGTCCACAACTGGACCTACACGCAGGCCGACAATTTCCTGCGTGCGGCGCTGACCGTGGACCAGGTGCCGTCGTCGGGCAAGATCGTCATCGGCCAGATCCACTGCTATGGCAGCACCGAGCCGCTGATCAAACTTGAGTACCAGTACAAGGAAAAAACCGCGACCGGCAACATCGTCGCCAAGTTTCGCCTGACCCCGACTTCGGAGCCCGAAGTGATCCAGATCGCCACCGGCGTGCGGCTCAAGGAACGCTTCACCTACACCATCCACCTGACGCCCAGCGGCGACCTGACCGTCAACGCCCACGAAATGCAATGGGGCACCCGACTGGACCAGACCTGGAATGGCAAGCAGCTGTATTTCAAGGCAGGCGTCTACACCCAGGACAACACCGGGTATGCGACCGAAGGCGGCGCGGCAACGTTTTACAAGTTACAAATTTCCCACGACAAAAAAGCGTGAGCTTGATCCCGTAGCAGCACGGCTTGCCGGCGGGAGCGGTGTGTCATCTAGAAATTTTTACCTGACACACCGCTCCCGCCGGCAAGCCGTGCTGCTACGGGGCGTAGGGATTCAGGATTTGGGGAAGATCAGGGAAAAGCAGATCCGCCCTGACGCGGGCTGGTTCACTGTGACCTCGCCGCCATGCAACTGCATGATCGCCGCGACGATGGCCAGGCCCAGGCCGTTTGAGTCGGAGCTCTGGTGACGCGAGGCGTCGGCGCGGTAGAAGCGGTCGAAGAGTTTGCTCAACGCCGACTCACTCAGCACCGGCCCCTGGTTTTCCACCTCGATATGGCAGCCATCAGCCGCATTGACCACCCGAACGTCAATCCGGCTGCCTTCGTCGGCGTAGCGAATGGCGTTGGCCACCAGGTTGCTCAGCGCCCGGCGCAACAGCAGGGGGTCGGCATCCAGTCGGCCGTCGCCTGCGATGTTCAGGGTCATCTGCCGCTCTTCGGCAAGACCCTCGAAATACCCGGTCACGCGCTGCAACTCATCCTCCAGCTCCAGCGGCTGACGGTTCAGCGCCGCCTGGGCGTCGTCGGCGCGAGCCAGGAACAGGATGCTCTCGACCATGCGTGAGATGCGTTCCAGTTCTTCAAGGTTGGAGGCCAGCAGCGCCTGATACTCATCGGCACTGCGCGGCTGGCGCAGCGCGACCTGACAATGCCCCATCAACGAACCCACCGGGGTGCGGATTTCATGGGCCAGGTCCGCCGAGAACTGGGTCAGGCGCTGATAGCCGTCGGCCAGGCGGTCGAGCATGGCGTTGTAGGCGTCGCTCAACTGTTGCAACTCGACCGGGGTGTCGCGGCTTTCCATGCGGCTGTCCAGCCGGGCCGGGGTGATGGCGGTGGCGTGGGCAGCCATCCGCCGCAACGGGCGCAGGCCACGGCGCAGCAGGAGGTAGCCGAGCAGGGCGGTCACGACGAAGGCCAGCGCGACGGCGAACAGGATGCGGTTGCGAAAGTTGGCCAGGGTGGCCATTTCCTTGACTGCCAGGTGCGCTGCAGTGAGGTTCACCACCTTGCCGTCGGATAGGGCCTGGGCGGTGGCAGCACGCATGGGAATCTCGTCCGGCCCCACGGCGGCGCCGCGCATGTCGTCGGTGCTCAAAGGCTGACCGACGCCGACCACCGGCATCTCGGGCAGGGCAGCCTTGAGCGGATTGACCATGATGACCGGGGACTTTCCGGGCTCGGCGATGATGAAGATGTCGTCCTCGCTGTCGAGCATGTTCTCGAACAGTTGCGGGCTGCTCCGCAGGGTTTCCAGGCTCAGGTCGTACTGCAACAGTTTGCGAAAGTGATCCAGGCGCGCCAGCACCGCGTGATCGCTGCGGGTCATGACCGAGGCTTTCATGGTTTCGTACAGGTACATCCCGGCACTGGCCACGGCGAGCATCGCCACCACCGCAAACGCCAGGGTGGAGCGCAGGGTCAGGGATGGCTGGCGTCGGGCTCGCATGGCCGCACCTCGCACACATAACCGATGCCGCGCACGGTGTGGATCAACTTGACCGGGAAGGGCAGGTCGACCTTGCTGCGCAGGCGCTTGATCGCCACGTCGACCACGTTGGTGTCGCTGTCGAAGTTCATGTCCCACACCTCCGAGGCGATCTGCGCCCGGGACAGCACGTCGCCTTCGCGGCGCAGCAACAGGTGCAGCAGGGCGAATTCCTTGTTGGTCAGGGTGATGACCTGTTGCTGGCGCGTGACGCGGCGCCGCAGCAGGTCAAGCTCCAGATCGGCCAGATGAAAGTGATCGGCCTCGCGCACCACCCCCCGGCGCAGGATGGTGCGGATGCGCAGCAGCAGTTCGGTGAAGGAAAACGGTTTGACCAGGTAATCGTCGGCGCCCAGTTCCAGGCCGCGAATTCGGTCGTGAAGCTGGTCCCGGGCGGTGAGAAACAGCACCGGCACATCCTGCTTGCCGCGCAGAATCTCGATGATCTGCCAGCCGTCGATGCCCGGCAGCATCACGTCCAGCACCAGCAGGTCGTAGCGGTTTTCCAGGGCCATGTGCAGGCCGTCGGTGCCGTGCTGGGTCCAGTCGACCTTGTAGCCGGACTCGCTCAGGCCCTTCTTGAGGTACTCGCCGGTCTTGGTGTCGTCTTCGATCAGCAGGATGTGCATGTAGAGGTGACGCTCGCAGAATTTGGCCGGGGCCGTACGGCTGGATGCCCCGTGGAATGCGGAGTGTAACCAACTGGCGGGGCGAGGTCGGTTACATTTTTGTCATGGGCGCAGGCGTCGGGCGAATGACAAAAATGTCATTGGCCGGTCATGGTCCAGTACCGGTTGGCGATCAACTATGGTTATCAGTTACGCAGCTACAACCCATTCCCATTCGTTCTGAAACCTGCCTCAAGGAATGCACCGATGAAGATCAAGACTGCACTGTCCACCACCTTTGGCATGCTGATGCTCAGCGCCGCGGTCATGGCCTCCGCCGCCGACATGCCGGTGGTCAAGCCACTGCGCGGCACGGTCGACAGCGTCGAAAACAACACCCTGAACTTCACCACCCGCGCAGGCGCCCATCAAAGCATCGGGCTGACCGACAAGACCGGCGTGCGTCTGGTGTCCAAGGCCGACATCGCCTCGATCAAGTCCGACAGCTTCATCGGCTCGGCGGCCACGCCGCAGGCTGACGGCACGCTCAAGGCGCTGGAAGTGACGGTGTTCGAAGCGAGCCTCAAAGGTAGCGGTGAAGGCCACTACGGCTGGCAGAACGCCGATGGCAGCACCGGCACCATGACCAACGGCACTGTCGGCAAGCTGACCAACGCCAACGGCCGTACCCTGAGCGTAAGCTACAAGGGTGGCGAGAAGCAGCTGGTGGTGCCGGAAGACGTGCCGATTGCCTATGTCCAGGCAGGCAAGGTCGATGAGTTGGTCAAGGGCGCCAAGGTCGTGGTGTTCCCGGCCGAAGACGGCAAGACCGCCCGTGGTGTAGCGGTCGGCAAGGATGGGTTCCAGCCACCGATGTAAGCGTGTCGCGGTGTGACTGTCGCACCGCGTTGCCCCATTCGTGAGCAAGCTCACTCCCACAGGTTATGTGCAATACCTGTGGGAGTGAGCTTGCTCACGAAGACTGACTGTCAGGCAGCACTACACTTCAGGGTCACAGGTTGTCTTGAGCCCTCCGTGACGAGGCTTGAAAATGAAAAAAACCAGAATTCATCCTTGGCCCGTTCGCCTCACGCACTGGATCAACGCCTTCGGCATGGTCTGCATGTTCATGAGCGGCTGGGCGATCTATAACGCCTCACCCCTGTTTGCCTTCTCATTCCCCCGGGATTTCACCCTGGGCGGCTGGCTTGGCGGGGCGCTGGCCTGGCATTTCGCGGTGATGTGGCTGTTGGTGTTCAACGGCCTGGCCTACGTGCTGTATGGCCTGTTCAGCCGCCACTTCAAACGCGACTTGTTGCCCGTCTCGCCGACAGCGGTCAAACGCGACCTGCTCGATGCCCTGCGCTTTCGCCTCAAGCATGAGAAGGGCGTGTACAACGCCGTGCAGCGGCTGATGTATTGGCTGGTGCTGGCGGCGGGCGTGCTGATCGTGGTGTCGGGCCTGGCGATCTGGAAGCCCATCCAATTGCAGGAACTGACAGCGCTGTTCGGCGGCTATGACTTCGCCCGCTTCGTGCATTTCGGTGCGATGGCGGCCATCGGTGCGTTCGTCGTGGTGCATCTGGCGCTGGTGTTGCTGGTGCCCAAGACCCTGTTGCCGATGATTACCGGCGGGGTGCGGCCAGTGGAAAACGGGAAGACTGAACATGATTGAGCCCAAGAAACGCGCGATCCAGCGCATTCGCCTGGAGCCTGCGCAGCAGACGCAACTGGAAAATCTGCAACGGCGGCATTTCCTCAAAGGCGGCCTGACCGTCGGCGCCATGGCCATGCTCAGCGGCTGCAACCTGCAGGACGGCGATCAGGTGGACAAGGTGCTGTGGTCCATGTCGCGCTGGAACGACCGGGTCCAGGCCTGGCTGTTCAGCGGGCAGAAACTGGCGCCGACCTTCAGCAAGGACAAGATCCGCAACCCGTTCCCGTTCAACGCCTATTACGCCGAGGACGACATCCCCGACCTGGACGTGGCGGACTGGAAGCTCGGCGTGTCAGGGCTGGTGCGCGACAAGGCGCCATGGACCCTCGATGGCCTGCGCAAACTGCCACAGCGCACCGACATCACGCGGCTGATCTGCGTCGAAGGCTGGAGCGCGATAGGGCAGTGGGGCGGGGTGCCGTTGCGCACCTTCCTTGAGCATGTCGGGGCGGACACCACGGCGAAATTCGTCGGCTTCAAATGTGCCGATCGCTACTACTCAAGCCTGGACATGCCCACCGCGCTGCACCCGCAGACGCTGCTGGCACTGGATTTCGGCGAAGTGGCGCTGCCACCGTCCTACGGCTATCCGCTGCGCATTCGCGTGCCGACCAAGCTGGGCTTCAAGAACCCCAAGCACATCGTCGAGATCTTCGTGACCAATGATTACCCGGGCGGGTATTGGGAGGATCAAGGGTATAACTGGTTTAGCGGGATTTAAGCCGCTGGAGGGAGATGTTGATGATCGTTCCCACGCTCCGCGTGGTAACGCCGCCCGGGACGCTCTGCGTCTCTTGCCGGGATGACGCAGAGCGTCATGGGAGACATGCCCACGCAGAGCGTGGGCACGATCAATATCACAAACGCGGCAGGACTCAGTTCAGACCGAGTTTGCCACGCATCTGCGACAGGTCTTCAGCCAGGGTGTTGACCGGGCCGGCCAAGGCCTTGCGGTCGGCTTCCTTGACCTTGTCGTAGGTCTCGTAGCCGCCGTCCTTGGTCTTGTACTTGGCCAGGATCTTGTCCACGGTGGCGAAGTTCTTGTCGACCTTGGCGACGAACGCAGCGTCAGACTTCTGCAGTTGTGGCTTGAACAGGTCGACGATTTTCTTCGAGCCGTCAACGTTGCCCTGGAAGTCATACAGGTCAGTGTGGCTGTAACGGTCTTCTTCACCGGACAGCTTGGTGGCAGCGACTTCTTCCATCAGCGCGGCAGCACCGCCCACCACTTTCTCAGGCGGGAAGGTCATGTCGGCGATGCGCGATTGCAGCTCTTTGACGTCAGCCAGCAGCTTGTCGGCGAACACAGCCTGATCCTTGGTGGTGTTCTGCGAGAACAGGGCGTGCTCCAGACGGTGGAAACCGGTGAAGTCGTCAGCCTTCACACCGTTTTCGTGGTCGTCTTCGCGGGAGTCGATCGAGGCGTCCAGGTCACTGAACAGCTCGGCGATCGGCTCGATGGACTCGTAGGAAACGCGAGTGGTCGGGAACAGCTTCTTGGCCGTTGCCAGATCGCCGTTCTTCACGGCGTCGGTGAATTTCTGGGTCTCTGCCACCAGTGTGTCGACGTGCTCCGACACGTAGATCTTGTAGTCCGAAACCGGCGTTACCAGATCCAGTGGCGCGGTAGCCGCGAACACCGATGGGGTCTGCAACAAGCCAAGGGTAACCAACAGCGCGAGAGGCGACTTTTTCATGGAGCTCTTCCTGTGAGGTAAGGGTTGTCAGGCAGTTTTTGTTTTTACAGCGGCGGCAGCGGCCAGCAATGACCGGCCAATGAAATCGTTGTTGTCCACGACGCCCGGCAGGGTGAAGAAATAACCGCCGCCGGTGGGCTTGAGGTATTCCTCCAGCGGCTCGCCGTTCAGCCGGGTCTGGACCGTGATGAAGCCTTTTTCCAGGTCCTGCTGGTAGCAGATGAACAACAGCCCCATGTCCAGCTGGCCGTTCTTGTTGACGCCGTTGGAATAGTTGAACGGACGACGCAGGATCAGGTTCTTCTGGGTGTCCGCGGTGCGCGGGTTGGCCAGGCGGATGTGCGAATCCAGACGGGTGATCTTGCCTTCCGGGTCCTTCTTGTAATCCGGGACGTCGGTTTCGCTCTTGCCATCCATCGGCGCGCCGGCGGCCTTGGTGCGGCCGAAGATCGACTCCTGCTCCTGCAGTGGCGTACGGTCCCAGCGCTCGACGAAGTTGCGAATGATCCGCACCGCCTGATAGCTGCCGTTGACCGCCCAGGCCGGCTCGTCGCTGCCCGGCTGAACCCAGACCAGTTCGTTCATGGTCTTCTGGTTGTTGGAGTCCGGGTTGGCCGAGCCATCACGGAAACCCAGGAAGTTGCGCGCGCTTTCCGGCTGCTGACCCGGCTTGAGCGGGGCCTGGGCCGGCACGGTGCCTTCCTGTTTCCAGCGCACCATGAGCAGGTCCGGCAGGTTCTTCACGATGTCGCGCAGGGCGTGGATGTTGCTGTCCGGCGCGTTGGAGCAGAACTGGATGCTAAGGTCGCCGTGGCAGCAGGCGGCTTCCAGTGCATCGTTGGGGAAGCCGACCATGCGTTGCAGGCGCTTGGGTTTGACCTGTTCCAGGCCGAAGCGCTCGTCGAACAGCGAGTCGCCTACCGACACGGTGATGGTCAGGTTGTCAGGCGTCACCACTGGGCCGAGGATGCCGGAATCCAGCGGCGGCAGCTTCGGATCGACCTGAGGCACCGGGCCGCCGGTCATCAGGAAGGCGATGCGGTCGTTGAGGGTGCGGAACATGCGCTCCAGGTCTTCGCGATCCTGGGCCAGCACGTCGAAGGAGACCATCATCCCGGCCACCGGGCGCGGGGTGACGATGCCGCTCTGGTGCACCCCGTGGAAATCGTTATGGTCCTGGGTCTTCTCGCTTTTCGGCGCTTCAGTCACTTGCGCAGGGGCAGGCTGTCCCGAGGTACTGCCGGCTAGTGCGTTGCCGCTCAGGCTGGCACCGGCAATGGCAGCGCCAGCAGCGCCCAGACCGAGCAGGACACGACGGCGTTCAGCGGAAATCGGCGCGTTGGATGAATCAAAATCTTTCATGTTGGAGGCTTACTTCGCTCTGGTTTCAGGGCCGGGCGGATGCGTCGAACACCCGCCCGGGGGCGCTTACAGGCCGGTGAGGCCCAGGGCCGGATCGATTCCATCGAGTGCATCGGCCAGTGCCTTGGCCTTGTCCGAAATCTGTTTCTTCTGCTCGCTGCTGACTTGGTCGTACGGCTTGTAGCCGTCGTCGGTCTTGAGCATGACCAGTTGATCGTCGAGGGCGGTGGTCGCGTCGTCGATCTTCTTGAGTACGTCGCCCGAGGTCTTGCTCAGCAGAGGGCGCAGCAGGTCGACGACCTTGCGCGTGCCTTCAAGGTTGGCGGCGAAACCTGTGACATCGACGTGGCTGTAGCGCTCTTCCTCGCCGTTGCTGCGGATCTCGGCCAGGCTTCTGATGTTGCGCACCACCATGCTCGCCAGTTGCTCGGGGGCGATGCTCTGGGCCAGCAGTTGTTCTTTCAGGGACGCGATGTCGCTTTGCAGTTTCTGCACGACAGGCGCCAGGCCATCGACCGACTTCTGCGAGAACAGGCCGAATTCGATGCGGTGGAAGCCGCCGAAGCCTGGGTCCTGCTCGCGTTTTTCGAAGTAGTCGGCGCGGGCGTTGATGGCGTTGTCCAGTTCGGCCAGACGCTGGGCAGCCGGGGCAATGCGCTGATAGGCAGCGCGGGCCGGGGCGTACGCCTGCTGGGCCTTGGTCAGGTCGCCGCTTTCGATGGCTTGCTGCAGGTCGGTCACGGCGCGGATCAGCGCGCTGCTGCGGGTGCTCAGGTAGACGCGGTATTCGGACAGCGGCCCGATGAACGCCACCATCGAAGGCCGGGCCTTGGCGGCCGCTTCGGATTCTGCGGTCGGGGTCACGTGCAGGGTGCCGCGCGGGTTGCTCAACAGGCCGCAGGTGATGGCGTAGTCACCCGGTTGCAGGTTGGCGTTGATGATCTGGCTCAGGCCCGGAACGATGTTCTCACGCTCCTCGACCACCAGCACGCCGTCGAGGATTTCCCATTCCACGGCACGCTCGGAGGCGTTGACGATACGGAACGCATTCTTGCCTGCCGGTACGGTGATTTCGTTCGGCTCGCAGTTCTTGGCGTGGATGGTGACCACGGTTTCGTTGCCGCTGTTGGCCACGCGCTTTTTGTGCGCGGCCTGGGATGCGAAATAGAACATGGCGCCTGCCGCGATCATCAGCAGTACCGAGCCTGCGACGGCGAACTGCAGGGCGCGAGGTGGCTTGGCTTTCTTGGGCGGAAGGCCGTTGGGACTGGAGGTCATGGTTGCCCTTATTTGTTCGAAACTGAAGTGGAGTGGCCGTGTTCATGGGCAGGCCGGGTGGGCAGACTCACCACCTTGGCCTGCGGCTTGAAGAACAGGACCAGTGCGAAGACCAGATAGGCCAGGTAGGCCACCAGCACGCTGACGCTTGGCGCATCCTGATAACCGAACATGCCGGCCAGTACCGAGCCGGTCGGGCCGTCCATCGGCAGGATCGGGCTGATGTCGAAGACCACTTCCTGGAAGTAGTTCCAGATCCCGGCTTCATGCAGCGAGCGCACCGAGTTGGCGAGGATGCCCGCCGCCACGATGAGGATGAACAGGCCGGTGTAGCGGAAGAACATGCTCAGGTTCAGGCGCATGCTGCCTTTGTAGATGGCGATGCCGATGGCCACGGCAATGATCAGGCCCAGCAACGCGCCCAGCGGGCCGGATGCGCCTTCGCTCTGCTGGAACACGGCCAGCAGGAAGAACACGGTTTCAAGGCTTTCGCGGGCCACGGCGAAGAACACCATGGCGATCAGGGCGTAGGTCTGGTTCCTGGAGCCGGCGAGGGCGGCGTCCAGGGACTGATGCAGGTCATGCTTGACCGACCGCGCGACCTTGCGCATCCATACAACCATGGAGCTGAGGATGACCACGGCAATCAGGCCGACCACACCTTCGAACAGTTCCTGTTGCTTCTGCGGGAATTCGGCGCTGACCATTTCCAGGCCGCCGCCGACGAACAGCGCCAGCGCTGCCGCGAGGAAGACCCCGATCCACACGGCCGGCATCCACTCGCCACGGCCGGTCTGTTTCAGGTAGCTGGCGATGATGCCAACGATAAGCGCGGCCTCAATCCCCTCGCGCAACATGATCAAGAATGGAACAAGCATTTATCACCGAAGTAAATCTGATAGGGTGTGCAGCGTGAACGCGTACTGGAGCCATTCGCATTCAGCCAATGTGTAACATAATGATACTCATTATTGAATGAGCATACTTGTTTTTTTGCTTTTTTCAGGATTTGTGCAGGTGTTCAGGTGGCGTTCAGCCAGGGGGCAGCTGCAAGCTTAAAGCCGCAAGCTTCAAGAGGGATTTGCGGTGTGGTCGCGCCTGTGGCTGATCGATGTTCTTGAGTAAACACCCGTAGCAGCACGGCTTGCCGGCGGGAGCGGTGGAACAGTTGAACAATTCTTGGCTGACACACCGCTCCCGCCGGCAAGCGGAGCGCCGCCCGGCCGGGCTGCTACGTAATTACCGCTGGCAGGGATTTCTTCAGCAGGTCGGCGAATCGTGTCGCTGCGGGACTCAGGCTGAAGCCGGTGCGGGTTATCAAGCCAATCTCCCGGTTCACCCCCGCATGCTCGATGCGCACCTGCACCAGGTCACCCCGGCCTTCGTCGGCGGATTCCGGGAGCAGCGTCATACCCAGCCCCTGTCGCACCAGGGCCATGACCGTGGACATGTAGTTCGCTTCCAGCCCCGGCGTCAGAATCAATCCCTCGTCGGCAAAGAGTTGTTCCACCCGTTCACGCACGCTGCTGTCGCGGCCGGTGAGGATGATCGGTTGCCCGGCCAGTTCAGCCAGAGCAATCGAACCGCGCTCGGCCAACGGATGGTCCAGCGGCACGAACAGGCTCAGCCGGTCCATCATCACCACCTCGAACTCCAGCCCGTGGCTCAGCCGGGCCCGCACCCCCAGGCCGAAATCCACTTCGCCTTCACGCACCAGCGCGTCGATGCGCTGGGCCACCACGTCCCGCAGTCGCACTTCGACGCCCGGAAACTGCTCGCGGAAGGTTTTGAGGATCGGCGGCAGAGCGCCTGAACACATCGAGGGCAGGGCGGCGATGGTCACCACGCCCCGGCGCAGGGCGGCCAGATCCCTTGAGCCGCTGACGATGTTGTCCAGATCAAGCAGTAGCTTCTCCATCGGCCCGCGATTGTTCTGCCCGGCAGCGGTCAGGCTGACATGGCGCGGGCTGCGTTCGAGCAGGGTGACGCCGAGCCAGTCTTCCAGTTGCTGGATCTGCACGGTCAGCGCCGAGGGCGAGAGGTTCAGCTCCACCGCCGCCTTGGCAAAGCTGCCGCTGTTGGCCACGGCCAGGAAGGCGCGGATGTGTTGGATGGAATTCTTCATAGTTTCAGTCTCTCGCCGCAGTTCGTAGCTGCACGGCTTGCCGGCGGGGGCGGTGGGTCAGTTGAAAAATTCTTGGCTGACACACCGCTCCCGCCGGCAAGCCGTGCTGCTACGGGTTGGTCTTATCGTTCTGAATTTACGAATGTGCGCCTGCGAACATTTCAATTTACAAATCTTACCCCCGTTTTGATACTCGATGAAAACAACAACAGCTCATTCCATGCACTGCGCAGAGGAATGACCAAGGATCCGTCCATGCCCGCCACGCTCGGTGTCATTACTATTCTTTGCTTGCTCGCCGCCGTCATGAGCAAGCGCCTCTCGCCCCTGGTTGCACTGATCGCCTTGCCGATCATTGCCGCATTGATCGGCGGTTTCGGCCTGCAAACCAGCGCCTTCATCATCACCGGTATCAAGAACGTCGCGCCCGTGGTCGGCATGTTCGTGTTCGCCATCCTGTTCTTCGGGGTGATGACCGACGCCGGGATGCTGGACCCGATCATCGACCGCATCCTGCGCACAGTCGGCACCCGGCCTACTCGCATTGTGGTGGGGACCGCGCTGCTGGCGTTGCTGGTGCACCTGGATGGCTCTGGTGCCGTGACCTTTCTAGTGACGATCCCGGCCATGCTGCCGCTGTACACCCGACTGGGCATCGACCGCAGGATTCTCGCCTGTGTCGCGGCGATGGCCGCAGGGGTGAACTTCCTGCCCTGGACCGGCCCGGTGCTGCGTTCCTCGGCGGCCCTGCATGTGCCGGTGGCGGACTTGTTCCAGCCGCTGATTCCGGTGCAGATTGTCGGCCTTGCCTTCGTATTTATCAGTGCCTGGCTGCTGGGCCGCCGTGAAGAAAAGCGCCTGGGCCTGGGCAAGGACGTGAACGTCGATGTCGTGCCCCAGCGCGTGCTGACCGAGCAGGAAGAAGTGCTGCGCCGTCCGCGTCTGTTCTGGCTCAACCTGCTGCTGACCATCGTGGTCATGGCAGTGATGATTGCCGGCTGGGTCGATCCGGTGGTGATGTTCATGGTCGGCACCGTGCTTGCGCTGTGCATCAACTACCCCAACGTCGACGCCCAGCGGGCGCGTATCGATGCCCATGCCAAGACCGCCCTGACCATGGCCAGCATTCTTCTGGCGGCGGGGGTGTTCACCGGCATCATGCAGGGCACCGGGATGCTCAAGGCCATGGCCGAGGTGGCGGTGGCGCAGATTCCGGCCGGGCACGGCAAGTTGATTCCGATGGTGGTGGGCTTCCTCTCCATGCCGCTGAGCCTGTTGTTCGATCCCGATTCGTTCTATTTCGGCGTGATGCCAGTGATTGCCGAGGTGGGCCGCACCCTGGGCATCGACCCGCTGCAAGTGGCCCAGGCGTCGCTGCTGGGCGTGCACACCACGGGCTTCCCGGTCAGCCCCCTGACGCCTGCGACCTTCCTGCTGGTGGGCCTGTGCAAGATCGAACTGGCGGACCATCAGCGTTTCACCATCCCGTTCCTGTTTGGCGCCTCGGTGCTGATGACCCTGACCGCACTGCTGCTGGGAGTGTTTTGAATGAAGACCCTACGTATTGGCTCCGGCGCCGGCTACTCGGGTGACCGCATCGAACCTGCGGTGGAGCTGGCCGAAAAGGGCGAGCTGGATTATCTGGTGTTCGAATGCCTGGCCGAACGCACCATCGCGCTGGCGCAACAGGCGCGGCTGGCGGACCCCGAGGCCGGTTTCGATCCGCTGTTGTCCGAGCGCATGCGCAGGGTACTGCCGTTCGTGGCCCGTGGGCGTGAAGCGGGGCAGCGCCGCTTGCGGGTCATCAGCAACATGGGCGCGGCCAACCCGCTGTCGGCCGCGCGTGAAGTGCGGCGCATTGCAGCCGAGTTGGGGCTGCACGGCCTGACCGTGGCCGCGCTGACCGGCGATGACGTGCTCGCGCAACTGCCTCCCGAACAGTTGCTCGACAACGGCGCCACGGTCGGTTCACTGGGCGAGCGGCTGATTTCCGCCAACGCTTATCTGGGCGCCGAGGGCATCGTCGAAGCGCTCAAGGCCGACGCCGATGTGGTGATCACAGGGCGCGTGGCGGACCCTTCATTGTTTCTCGCGCCACAGCTGTTCGAATTCGGCTGGGCTCATGACGACTGGACGCGGCTGGGGCGCGGCACCCTGATCGGACATCTGCTCGAATGCGCGGGGCAGATCACCGGCGGCTATTTTGCCGATCCGGGGGTGAAGGACGTGCCCGATCTGGCGCGGCTGGGCTTCCCGCTGGCGGAAGTGGACGCCGAGGGCAGGGCGGTCATCAGCAAGGTCGCAGGCTCTGGCGGGCGCATCGATACGGCGACCTGCACCGAGCAGATGATCTATGAGGTGCATGATCCCGAGGCGTACCTGACGCCTGATGTGACGGCTGATTTCTCCGGTGTGGCGTTCAGCGTCATCGCCGCCAATCAGGTGAGGGCGGACGGCGCCGATGGTCGGGCCCGCCCGCAGACGCTGAAGGTGTCGGTGGGTTACCTGGATGGCTGGATTGGCGAGGGGCAGATCTCCTATGGCGGCCCCGGCGCCTTGGCCCGCGCGCAGCTCGCCCGTGAGGTGGTGCTGGAACGTTTGAAGCTCACCGGTGTGGTGTGTGATGAAGTGCGCGCCGACCTGATGGGCGTCGATTCGCTGCACGGCGCCGAGTTGGGTGCACGCGCAGGTGGCGAGCCGTGGGAAGTGCGCTTGCGGGTGGCCGGTCGCTGCGCCGACAAGGCCCAGGCGGTGCGGATTGGCAACGAAGTGGAAACCCTCTACACCAACGGCCCCTATGGCGGCGGCGGGGCGACCAAAGGGGTGCGGCAGGTGGTGGCGGTGGCGTCGCTGCTGCTGCCCCGTGATGCGGTCACGCCGCAGGTTCATCTGGAGGATGCATCGTGAGTTCAGTCAAATTGCGCGAGCTGGCCCATTCCCGTACCGGTGACAAGGGCGATACCTCGAATATTTCGGTGGTTGCGTTCAGGGCCGAGGATTATCCACGGCTGGTCGAGCAACTGACCGCTGAGCGTGTGGCTGCACACTTTGCCCAGTTGCTGAATCCAGAGGCCGGGACGGTGCGTCGTTATGAACTGCCCAATGTGCAAGCGCTGAATTTCGTGCTGCCGGGGATTCTCAAGGGCGGGGTGACAAGATCCCTGGCGCTGGATGCCCATGGCAAGGCGCTGGGGGCTGCGTTGCTGGATATCGAGATCGAAGTCTGACCGAGATCAATCGGCATGACGCAGATCCATCGTGATGACACAGATCCACTGTAGGAGCGCGCTTGCCCGCGACGGCGGCGTGTCAGATATATCACCGGCCCAGGCACGCCCCTGTCGCGGGCAAGCGCGCTCCTACAGTGGTGATGCGTCAGTTGATGAAGGTGGAGCCGATGGACCGCCGTCGCGGGCGAGCGCCCCCGCAGGGTTCAGTGTCAGTCTCGGGATTGGCGATTCTGCAAAAACACCACATACCCCCGAAACCACGGGCTGCTCTGCAAATACTCCGGCGCCTGCCATTCCCCGCCCTGGATCAACCCGACCTTGAACGGCAGCCCCAGGCGGCTCATGCGGGGCAAGTAGGCGGCGTAGTCGGGGATGCTATGGCGGCCCTGATACGTCTGCACCACCACCTCGTCCACCACGCCCTGCAACTGGCCGATGGCCTGCGGGTCGGCGTTGCTGCTCCAGTCCATCAGCCCGGTGATGCTCAGCTTGTAGCGGGCGGGCAGGCGCTGGCGCAGGTCCTTGAGGAAGGTCACGTACTCTTGCAGGTAGCGAGTGCGGGCGTCGAAATCGATCTGCACGCCGGTCACCGCGTTGCCTGCCTGCTGCCAACGCGATACCTGCCCCAGCAACTGGCTGTAGACCGCCTCCGGCCAGCGCAGGGTGTGAGCGCGGTAGACGATCCACAGGTCTTGTTGCGGCAGGCGGCGCACGCCCATGCCCTGGGCGATGAATTCGACCCGCTGGCGGTCACGACGGGGCGCGAAGATCTGGCCCTGCAACACATACAGCGTGCGCGCCTGATCCAGCACCGGCTGCGAGGCGACGCCGCTCCACAGCCAGAACGCATCGTGGTCCCGCGCATCCACTGCCGCCCAGGCCGGGCTGCTGGCGAGCGTTGCCAGCAGCAGTGCGATCAGCCGCCTCTTCATTACCAGTAGTACTGCAGCGACTTGCTCCACGACGTGGCGGCGTAGGTGCTCTTCAACTGCTTGAACCAGCCTTTGCGCACCGACTGCGCCACGTCCTTGCCGCCGCAGCTGTTATAGCCCGAAGGCGCGTAGCAATTGATGGCGCGGTACAGCGCGTAGGCCTTGTCGTCGCGGGCCGCGGCGCTGTTGGCGATCACCGCCTGATAGCCGTCCAGACGCGAGAACACCGGTCCCTTGAACCCCGGCTCGCTGCTGGCCAGTTGCGGCGCGGCAGGGCGTTGGTCCAGCGGCATGCTGTCCAGGCCGTTGCGCAGGATGAATTCGCCCAGGCAGTTCAGGCCCTTGGGGTCCTTGCCGTTGGCCTGCAAGGCGGCAGCGGTTTCGCCGATGCTCGGGCAGGCGTAGCTGGACTCGGACTTGTCGCCGTTCCAGCGGAACAATTGCAGGCTCTGCCCGTCGCCGTAGACGTAGCCCAGGCTGGTGCCGAGCTTTTCTTCGGAAGCCTTGGCCGGCAACGCCTTGAGTGCTTCGGCGAAAGCTGCGTACTGGCCGTACAGCAGATTCTTGTACAGCAGCACGAACTGCGCGGTGGCTTTCTCGGTGGGGCTGATGCCTTGGGTAATCTGCCGGTGCAGCAGCTCGTTGCCGGCAACCTTGCCCAGCAGGATCAGACGCATTTGCGCCGACTGGATCGGCGAGTCGGCGGCGAAAACTTTGTCCAGTTGGCCGCTACGTTCGTAGTTCATCGCCAGGGCCAGTTCCAGTTGGTCACGTTGCAATGGCTGTTTGGCCTGCGGCAACAACTTCAGCCACAGGGCCTGGGCCGCCGGCAGTTCGTTGCTCGCTTCCAGCGCCAGGCCGCGCAGGGTCTGCTGGCTGAAGGCGAAGTAATCGAGGTTGTCGGGAATGTCCTTGGGCAACAGTTTCAGCGCTTCGGCCGGGTTCTTCTCGATATAGAACGCGAACACCGCCTGCAAGTAATCGAACATCGCTGGTTGCTCGGCAAACACAGCCCTGTGCGCCTGCAATTGTTCGCGGGTCATTTTCGAGGCGCCGTCCGGACGCATGAGCATCAGGTCGTGGGTCGCGGTCAGCAGCGGACTGTCGAGCTTGTCGGGCGCGGACATCAGCAGCTTGTTGTCCGCCTCCTGAATCAGCGCGTCCATCGAAGCGTTGCGCTGCTGGTCTTCGGCCTTGGTCAGTTGCCAGTCGTAGTCCCCGGCAAGTTTTTCGCTCTCGCCGGCCAGCCAGTGCACACGCCGCAGCAGGCCCTTGGCCGAAATCGCGTAGGTGCCTTTCGGGTACGCGGTCAGATATTGTTCGAAGGCTTGTGCGACCTTGGCGTAAGGCGCCGGGTCGATATCATCCTTGCGGGTGCCGTACTCGTCGAACGCATCCTGCTGGGCATCGTTCAGGCGGGTGCGGGCGATCATGTACAGCGCGGTTTCCTTGAGCCACGGCTGGGCGCTGTCGGCGAGGCTCGCGAAGCCGTTTTCGGCGTCGGCAAAATGACCGCTGTAGAAGTCCGAGGCGGCTTTGAGGTAGGTGAGAAACCCCAGGCCCTCGGCCGACTGGATGCCGGTGGGCAGCAGTGCTGCCAGTTTCTCGCCTTCCCAGGTGCAGGCGTCCAGCAGTTGCACCCGGCTGCGGGCCAGGCTCTGGCGTTCGGCGTCGGGCAGGGCGGCGCTGGCCTGCAACTGGCCGATGAACTGCGCGGCGCTGTCATCGCGGTTGCTGCGGCAGCGGCTGCCTTCGCCTTGCAGGAAGGCCTGGCCTGCGCTGTCGGTGGAGTCGCGCTTGATGCCGAGTTTCTCCAGCAGCTCGCCCAGCGCGGCTTTGCCTGACTCTTCGCTTTCGTCACCCTCGATCTGTGCGATGTCCAGCCGCGCCACGGCGAATGGCACCGGGCCGAAACCCTCGGCCAGCTCGTCTTCGCCCAAGGCATTGGGCTTGATCTCCAGCGCCTTGCGGTCGGCGAGCAGTAGTCGCAGGTTGACCCGGCTGTCGTTGCCGGGCGTGAGGAATGCCAGGTTGTTGCAGACATCCAGCGAGTCGCGCAGCAGCGACCAGTTGGGGTAGCAGGAGTCGTCACCGCTGGCCTGAGCCTGGCCGCAGAGGGTCGCACCGATGAGCAATGCAAGAGGAGTCAGGGAGCGGGTACGCATGAACAATCCTTGATTTCGCTACGCAGGAGGAGGGTGGAGCGGGGCGAATGATACAGCTTGTTTTCGAAAGCGGGATTGATGGCACTTTGATGGTGGCCAAGCTGTAGGAGCGCGCTTGCCCGCGACGACGGTGTGTCAGGCTCATCGGCGGTGACAGGCATACCGCCGTCGCGGGCAAGCGCGCTCCTACAGGTGTCAAAGTGTGCTGGGATTTTTTTTCACAAAACAGGTGAGGTAAATCCGCCTGGCATCCGTGTAGTGAGAATCAGATTCGTTTCCAGCGAACGCCATCACTACTCGACACCCAGGGTTTTCCGTTCATGACAGCCTCATCCGTTTCTCCCGCTTTTCGTCCCGCCTCCCTGTTGGGAGTCTGTTCGGCCACGGCGCTGCTGTGCTCGCTGGGCATGAGTTCCGTTGCGCAGGCTGCGGAAATGCAGCTGGACGCCGTCAACATCGACGCCAGTTCCCAGCGTGAAATCAGCGAGACCGAGCACAGCCGCACCAGTTATCAGGCGCGCAAGGCGTCGGTTGCCACCCGCACCGAAACGCCGCTGGTCGAAGTGCCGCAGACGGTGAACGTGGTCACCAACCGGGTCATCGAGGACCGCCAGCCCAACAGTCTGGACGAGGCGATCAACGCGGTCAGCGGGGTCAAGCAGGGTAACACCCTGGGCGGCACCCAGGATGCGATTCAGAAACGCGGCTTCGGCACCAACCGCGACAACTCGATCATGCGCGATGGCATGCAGTCGGTGCAGGCGCGCAACTTCACCCCGACCACCGAGCGCATCGAAGTGCTCAAGGGGCCGGCGTCGATGCTCTACGGCGTGCAGGACCCGGGTGGGGTCATCAATGTGGTGACCAAGAAGCCGCAACTGGAGGCCGCCCATTCCATCTCCGCGTTCGGCACCAGCTTCGGTGGCGGCGGCGAGCAGATCGACCTCACGGGCCCCGTCGGCACCAATGGCCTGGCCTATCGCGTCATCGCCGACAAGCAGAACTACGACTACTGGCGCAATTTCGGCAGCATCGACCAGTCGGTGATCGCACCGTCCCTGGCCTGGTACGGCGACGACACCACGGTCTCGGTGGCCTATGAGCACATGGAATATTCGGTGCCCTTCGACCGTGGCACGCAGATCAATACCAGGACCGGCAAGGTGCTGGACATCCCGCGCAATCGCCGTCTGGACGAGCCGTTCAACGTCACCACCGGGCGCTCTGACTCCCTAGACCTGCGCATGGACCACCGCCTCAACGACACCTGGACCCTGCGCACCGGCTACGCCTACAGCCGCAACTACTACAACGACTACCAATCGCGCTTCATCTCGGCCAACTACACTACCGGGGCCGTGACCCGCCGTGGCGATGCCACCCGTGATGCCGTGCAGTTCGCCCACACCGCCACCGTCAACATGCTCGGCAACCTGTACTGGGGCGATATTCGCCACGAGGTGCTGTTCGGTGCCGACTACATGAAGAACGACCGCGAGCTGGGCGACCTGTACCGCAGCGCCAACCGCACCGATTTCAACTACAACGCGCCGGTCTATGGCGTGACCCAGCAGCCGAGCACGGTCAGCGCGCCGAACAGCGACCAGACCGATCACCTGCGCACCCACGCGTTCTTCGTCCAGGACGCCATTCACCTCAACGATCAGTGGATCTTCCAGGCGGGCCTGCGCTACGACGCCTTCGACGAGATGACTGGCAAGGGCCGACCGTTCGTGGTCGGTGCCGATGTGAAGGACAGCAAGGTCGTGCCCCGTGTCGGGCTGGTGTACCTGATTCAGCCGGACTGGTCGGTGTACGGCAGCTACACCGAGTCGTTCCGCCCCAACACCTCGATTGCCTCGCCCATCGGTGATTTGCCGCCAGAGGAGGGCAAGGCCTATGAGATCGGTACCAAGTTCCAGAACGATGCAATCACCGCCACCGTAGCGCTGTTCAACATCAACAAGCAGAACGTGCAGACCAGCGAGCCCTGTGGCACCGAGACCTGCACCCGGGTGTCGGGCGAGGTGCGTTCGAGGGGGCTTGAGGCGGACATCACCGGGCAGATCAACGAGTTCTGGAGCCTGACCGGCAGCTACGCCTACACCGACACCAAGGTGCTGGAAGACCCGATTCTCAAGGGCCAGCCGCTCGACGGCGTGTCGAAACACACCGGCGCCCTGTACCTGACCCGCGACTTTGGCCATGTGGGCATTGGTGACCTGCGCGCCGGTGCCGGTGCGCGTTTCGCCAGTCGCTGGGGCGTGAACGACGGCGCCGGGAAGGAGTATTACCTGCCTTCGTCGAAAGTGGCCGATGCCTTTGTTTCCTACAAGATGAAGCTCGATGAACGCGATTTGACCCTGCAGTTGAACCTCAAGAACATGTTCGACGAGAAGTACTACACCTCGGCCAGCGGCTTGGGGTCGCCTGCCATCTCCATCGGCGAACCGCGCCAGTTGGTGGCGCGGGCGAAGCTTGAGTTCTGACGCAAAACGCGTTCGCGGGCAAGCCCGCTCCCACAGAGTTAGGGGTTATCTCATGACCATGGCCCGGCGCTAACACTGTGGGAGTGGGCTTGCCCACGAAGAGGTCGGTTCAGACGCTGGATATCTGCGTCCTTACCTGCGCTTTCGCGGGCAAGCCCGCTCCCACAGGTATCGGACGGCTCGCCATCATTGCTACTTCACACTCACCGGCAAATCCAGCTGCGCACACAGTCCGCCGCCTTCGCGGTTGGACAGGCTCAGCGAGCCGCCCAGGGCATGGGCCAGTTGCTGGGAAATCGCCAGGCCCAGGCCCGTGCCGCCGGTTTCGCGGTTGCGCGAGCTTTCCACGCGGTAGAAGGGCTTGAGCACTTCCGGCAGCTCCGCTTCGGCAATCCCCGGGCCGCGATCGAGTACCTGCACGGCGATGCCCTGATCGGCATTGACCTGCACCTTGATCTCGGCCGCACCGGCGAACTTCAAGGCATTATCGGTCAGATTCACCAGCACCCTGCGCAGGGCGTGGGGCCGAGTCTGGATCACCGCGCCGGTCTTGCCACACAGGTCTACCTGCTTGTTCATGTCCTGGTAGTCGAACATCAGGCTGTCGAGGAACGAGTCCAGGTCCACCCGGCGGCTGGCCTCGGTGGAGGTATCCATGCTGCGGGCATAGGCCACGCCTTCCTGCACCAGGTGCTGCATCTCGCTGAGGTCGCTCCACAGCTTCTCTTTCTCGACGCCTTCATCCATGAACTCGGCGCGCAGTTTCATGCGGGTGATCGGCGTTTGCAGGTCGTGGGAAATCGCCGCGAGCAACTGCATGCGCTCCTTCACGTAAGTGGCGATGCGCTGCTGCATGGTGTTGAACGCCACGGCGGCATAGGCCACTTCGGTGGGGCCGCTTTCGTCCAGGCGGATGCCCTCGCCGTTGGGGTCCAGGTTGTCCACGGCCTGTGAAAGCCTTGTCAGCGGGCGAATCGCCGTGCGCACCGCAAGCCAGGTGCAGATGCCCAGCACCACCAGTTGCGCGATCAACAGCAAGGGCAGCCACGGCGACAGCGGGCTGATTTCCGGGCGCACGTCGATGGTCAGCGGCGTGCCGTCCTTGAGGGTCAGGTGTGCCTGATAGTGCGGGCGCACATCGGGAATGTCGTTGAAGGTCAGGGTGTATTCGCGGCCCAGGGTGGCCTGCATCGAGGACACCGATTTCGAGGCCTCGGCCATGTTCATCGTGGTGCCCGTCTGGCCCTTGCCCAGCATGTAGCTGTAGGTCGGGTGGGCGAAGCGCGGCAGCCAGTCCTGGCGCTCGTCGGCGGGCAGGCGTTCGAGCACCGCGACGGTGGTGGTCAGGTCCTGTTCGAGGTTGCCGAGCATCAGGTTCATTGCGCTTTGATAGCGCTCGTAGAACTGCAGGCCGAAGGACATGCCGTGGGCCAGCGCAAGGCTTATCAGGAAGATCAGCGAAAGCCGCGACGCGAGGGTGCGTGGCCAGCCGAAGCGCAACTTCATACGGCGTCCCCGAGAATTTCCACGGCGTAGGTGAAGACGTAACCTTCGCTGCGCACCGTCTTGATGTAGGCAGGGTCCCGGGCGTCGTCCTGCAGGCGCTGGCGCAGGCGACTGACCAACAGGTCGATGGAGCGGTCGAACAGGTCGGCGTCGCGGCCTTGGGTCAGGTTCAGCAACTGGTCGCGGCTGAGCACGCGCTGCGGATGATCGAGGAAGGTGCGCAACAGGCGGTATTCCGCGCCGCTCAAGGTGACCACCGTGCCTTCGGCATCCAGCAGATGGCGGGCAGTGGTGTCCAGCTTCCATTTGCCGAAGGCCAGCAGGCGCCCGGCTTCGGTGACGATCAGGTTGGGCGGCAGCATGCGTGTGCGGCGCAGCACCGAGTTGATGCGCGCCAGCAGTTCGCGGGCGGCGAAAGGCTTGACCAGGTAATCGTCGGCGCCCATTTCAAGGCCGATGATGCGGTCGGTTTCGTCGCTGCGGGCGGTGAGCATCAGCACCGGGGTGGTCTTGTGCTTGCCGGTGCGCAGCTCGCGGCACAACTGCAGGCCGTCGTCGCCGGGCATCATGATGTCCAGCACGATCAGATCCACGGGCGTTGACTCCAGGAACGAGCGCATCTGCCTGCCGTCGGCCACCACTGTGGTGCGCAGGCCGTTCTTCTTCAGGTAGTTGCCCACCAGTTCGCGGATCTCGCGATCGTCATCGACGATCAGAATGTGATCTACGTGCTCCATTGCCTCGACTCCCCGTATTCATTGACGTGTGGCGCATCTTACCCAGCCGCGCACGGCTTGCGTGCCAGCTTTTGTATTGCACTGTATCTGGCACCGGGCCGCATACATCCGGATGCAAAAAGCGGATTTTTCAGCGGGAATGTATCGCTGTGTATCCAGGCAGCGCTATGACACTTAGTGATTACTTTCCGGCGTTTGGCGACACATCCGGGATACCTGCCGGGCGTTCAATGGGACCCATCGAGACAACGCACAGCGCCTCGAACCCATCACTGAATCAGCCCTTTGAAGACCCGGAGACGACCATGAACATGAAGACCCTCAGCATCGCCACTGTATTTGCCGCCCTGAGTTTCGGTGCCCTGTCGGCCCAGGCCCAGGACAGTGTTCAGGCGCACAATTTCATGTACGGCGAGCACCTGGACATCGCCCGTTCGCTGTCCACCGAAGTCGATGCCAGTCCTAACTGTGGTGTGGTCGGCAGCCATCTGAACTACGTCGATTCCCATGGCCAGAAGCAGACCCTGAACTACCTGACCGTGGCTCAGGGTTGCGCCAACGATAATTGATTCTGGTGGCGCATAAACTGTAGCAGCCCGGCCGGGCGGCGCTCCGCTTGCCGGCGGGGGCGTCCTTGAGATCGCTCCCGCCGGCAAGCGGTGCTGCTACGGGGCGGTGGGTCAGGACGCCGGCAAGCCGGACTGCTACGGGGTTATTCAGATCGGGGATCGGGACGTGGCGGCGCGTTTGGCCTATTATCCACGGCCTATGCGTATCCCTGGATAATCCTGCGCCAATGAGTTCCGATTTCGCGCCACCGCCGTCGCTGTTCCTGCCGCTGTCCGAAGACCCCCTCAAGGCCCTGATCGCGGGCGAGCCGCTGGACGACTTCCTGACCCAGGCCAGCCGTGCCCAGTTGGCGGCGCTCATGCTGTTGCTCAACTTCGAGGCCCTGGCCGCGCACGACACCCCCATCGAAAAACTGGAACGCATGCTCGACGACGTGATGCGCGCCGGGCAATCGATGGAGGAGGCCGGCGGCAGCCTCGCCGATCTGTTGCGCGGGCGCTTCAACGCCGAACAACTGGAAAAAGGCATGGCGCAACTGGAAGTGCTCGGCGTCAGCCTGCTCGAAGAACATGAGGTTCAGGATCAGGACTATCTGGACGCGGAAGGCCAGTGGGACTTTGGCTTTGGCAAGCGTCAGCAGCAAAAGCTCGAACCGCTGACCCGCGAGATCGTGCTGCCCACCGGTGATCTCTTACGCCTGACCGATCAGCAGAGCCGGATCTTCGACGAATTCCAGGTTTGCCGCGATGAGTCCTTTCATCTGCAGGCCTATGCCGGCGTGGGCAAGACCTACCTGCTGGCCAAGTTCTTCGAAATGCTCGATCCGCGCACCACCTTGCTCATGGCGACCTTTCCGGCCCAGGTCGTGGCCTTGCAGGCGCGCATCCGCCAAAGCCTGCCCACCGGCACCCTCAATGCCTACACCTTCGGTCACGTTGCCAATCAGTTGCTCAACCGCGACCTGACCTCCCGAGGCTGGCGCAGCAGCGACATGCAGCGCACTGGCGCAAGCTCGCTGGTGGATGACCGGCAAGTGGCCCAGTGGCTGAGCCTGCAAGCGGTGGGCAAGCTTGCGCCCCGTGACGTCGCGCGGGTCTGCCGCAGCACCTTGCACAGTTATTGCCTGTCAGCCTCGAAGGACATCGAAGCGCGTCATCTGCCTTCGCTGGGTTACGCGGCCAATCAGGCGGACATCGCCATGCTGCTGGAGTACACGCGCCTGTTGTGGCGTGAAACGGTTCGCCCGTCCGCGCCGCATATTCGCCTGCCGATTCGCAACAGCCAGCGCATCAAGTTCCTGTCGTTGACGGACGAAGTGATTCCCGAACACTTCACCCATATCATCGTCGACGAGAGCCATGAACTGACCGCGCCCATGGTGCAGATTCTCGACCGCAGTCCGCAGGCGGTCATCACCCTGGGCGACGAATTCCAGCAACTGGGCGGCAGGACCCCGCGCCACAGCGGTTTCATTCGCCAGCGCTTCATGACCCAGTCGATGCGTGCCGGGCGGCAGATGGCCGATGTCATCAACCCGCTGATCCAGTTGCACCCCAGCGGCATCAAGGAAGATTTCGTCGGGCGCGCGCCTTATCCGACGCGGATCATCGGGCACAGCGTCATGCCGATCCCGGAAAAACCCACGACGATTCTGGTGGCCAACGAATGGGGTCTGTTCGCCTGGTTCAAGCGCCTGACCGACGCCGGTGCGCGCCTGCAGATGCCGGCCAGCACCCTTGAACAACTGACCCTGTTCGTCAAAGGTCTGGACCAGCTGTACCGCGAGGACCTGCGCCCGCAACACCGGCTGATCTTCCGCTTCGCCTACTGGGATGCGCTGGCCACCGCGATGGGCGGCAGCCATGAGTTCAAGGCCGTTCACGAATGGCTGGGGCAGGGCAATCGCCTGGAGAACTTCGTCGAAACGGCGCAGCGCTGGTGCAGCGATCCGGCGGCGATCATCAAGCTGGCCAGGGTCGAAGACGTGAAGAACCAGGAGTTCGACACCGTGCTGCTGTCCCGTGACCTCATGCGCCCACCCCGTACGGGCTCGACCCACTCGATGGCCAGCGTCTGCTCGCTGCTCTACACCGCCAGCTCCCGCGCGCGTCACGAGTTGTTGTTGCCGGGGAACATGAGCGACTGGTTGCAGGATCTGGGTCGCCAATCCACCCCGTAGCAGTCCGGCGGTCGGCGCAAGGGCTCTTGTAGGAGCGCGCTTGCCCGCGAATACGTCGGACCAGGCGCCTCAACGGTGCCTGACCCACCGCCGTCGCGGGCAAGCGCGCTCCTACAGGTCCATGATCCCGGGATATCCACACGCCCCGTAGCAGCCGGGCTTGCCCGCGGGAGCGATCCTGCGGGCGCCGCGAACGTATTCGAGTGCTTGTCCCCTCAGGCTTTGCTAAATTCCCTTCCTTGCGTTCTCCCTGTCACCGGAACCTTTCATGCCGAAAAAACCAGGCAAGCCTGCAGGGCTCGCGTCGTCCACTGTGCCAAAGAAGGCCTCCAGCCTTACCTTGATCGATGTCTCGAAAGTCGCGGGTGTCTCGCCCATGACGGTGTCCCGGGCCTTGAACCGGCCTGATCTGGTGACCGAAGAAACCCGGGCCAAGGTGCGTGAGGCGGTGCGCCAGACCGGTTACGTGCCGAACATGATGGCCGGCAGCCTGGCGAGCAACAAAAGCCGCTTGGTGGCGATCTTCCTGCCAACCATCGCCAACTCGATCTTCGCCGACACCGTGCAGGCCCTGATGGACCGCCTGACCCAGGCCGGCTACCAGACCCTGCTGGGCCTGACCGGCTACGACCCCGATCAGGAAGAGAAACTGCTCGAAGCGGTGCTGGGCCGGCGTCCCGACGGGATCGTGCTGACCGGCACCCTGCACACCGAATCCAGCCGCGCGCGCCTGGCCCAGGCCGGCATCCCGGTGGTCGAGGCGTGGGACTTGAGCGAAGACCCCATCGACATGCTGGTGGGATTCTCCCATGAGAAGGTGGGTGAAGAAACCGCCCGCCATCTGCTGGGCAAAGGCTACAAGCGCTTCTCCATCGTCGCCATCGGTGACCCCCGCGGGCTGCGCCGCTTGAACAGCCTGACCGCCGAACTAAAGAAGCACGGCATCGACGATGTGCCGATGGAAGTCCTCGCGCCACCGGCCACCTTGCAGGTGGGCAGGGAAGGGCTGGCAGGGTTGCTGGATCGTGGCGTGAGCACCGATATCGTCGTGTGCAGTTCCGACACCGTCGCCCAGGGCGTACTGGCCGAGGCGGCAAGCCGTGGCCTGCGGGTGCCCGAGGATCTGGCGGTGATGGGCTTTGGTGACCTGAGCAGCGCCGCCCAGGTGTACCCGGCGCTCTCCACCGTGCGAGTCGATGGTAACCGTATCGGCCTGCAGGTGGCCCAGGCCTTGCTCGACCGCTTCCAGGACCACAGCCCAAGCGCCTCGCCTGTGCGGGTCGATACCGGTTTCACGCTGATCGACCGCGCCAGCACCTGATCCCCGATTTCGCTCTCAGCCGACAAAACGCGCTATTGAATGATTGCGCAATCAGTGTAAGATCCGGCCCATGGTGATTCTCTTTTCCGTGGGATCACCTTTTTTACCGGTTCGTATGATTGCGCAATCATAGTCTTCAAATTTCCCATGCTGCATACCGATCAGGGGGCGCGAATCCATGCTCGTACAACAAGAAAACAACCACAGCGGCGACAACGACCAGATCGCCTGGGTCCAGGTCTCGCTGGTATTCCTTCCGCTGGCCAACCCGATCAGCGACGCCAAGGTACTGACCGGGCGCCAGAAGCCCATGACCGAAATCGCCATTCTGGTGGCTGAAATCGAAACCAGAGACGGCCATCGCGGCCTGGGCTTCAGCTACTCCAAGCGCGCAGGCGGCCCGGGCCAGTTCGCCCACGCCAAGGAAATCGCCCCGGCGCTGATTGGCGAAAACCCCAGTGACATCGCCAAGTTGTGGACCAAGCTGTGCTGGGCAGGGGCTTCGGTCGGCCGCAGCGGCATGGCGACCCAGGCCATCGGCGCCTTCGATGTGGCGCTGTGGGATCTGAAGGCCAAGCGCGCCAACCTCTCGGTGGCGCGTCTGCTGGGCGCCCATCGCGATTCGGTGCGCTGCTACAACACCTCGGGCGGTTTCCTGCACACGCCGCTGGATCAACTGCTGCACAACACTGACATGTCCCGGGAGAAGGGCATCGGTGGCATCAAGCTGAAAGTGGGCCAGCCCGACTGCGCCATCGACCTGCACCGCGTGGCGACCGTGCGCAAGCACCTGGGTGATGACTTCCCGCTGATGGTCGACGCCAACCAGCAGTGGGACCGCCCGACCGCCCAGCGCATGTGCCGCCGCTTCGAAGAGTTCAACCTGATCTGGATCGAAGAGCCGCTGGACTGCTACGACGCCGAAGGCCACGCCGCGCTGGCCCAGCAGTTCGACACGCCGATTGCTACCGGTGAAATGCTCACCAGCGTGGCCGAGCACGCCGAGTTCATCAAGCTGCGCGGCGCCGATTTCCTGATGCCAGACGCCCCACGGGTTGGCGGTATCACCCCGTACCTGAAGGTCGCAGCCATGGCCGAGCAGGCCGGTGTGATGCTCGCGCCGCACTTCGCCATGGAGCTGCATGTGCACCTGGCGGCGGCGTACCCGACCGAGCCGTGGGTGGAGCACTTCGAGTGGATGGAGCCGCTGTTCAACGAACGCCTGGAAACCCGCGACGGCCGCATGCTGGTGCCGACCCGTCCGGGCCTGGGGCTGTCGCTCAGCGAGCAGGTCAAGGCCTGGACGGCACAGACCGTCGAGGTCGGTTCTCGCCCCTGACTGAACCCGGCAACAACCTTTGTGCATGACCGGGAGCGCCTCCTGTGGGGCGCTCTTGTGGCCGATCTATAACAACAAGATGAGGGCTTTCATGTGGAACATACCAACACCGCAAGTGCAGCCGCCCCGGCTGCCGCTGCTGCAACCGCTGTGCGCAGCAAGGTGCGTTTCGGCATTCTGGCGATGCTGTTCATCGTCACCGCAATCAACGTCGGCGACCGCGCCACGCTGTCGATCACAGGCTCCGCGCTGACCGAAGTGCTGGGCATCAACTCCGTCACCCTTGGCTATATGTTCTCGGCGTTCGCCTGGGCCTATGTGCTCGGGCAGTTGCCGGGCGGCTGGTTGCTCGATAAGTTCGGCTCGGTGCGGGTGTACGGGCTGTCGCTGTTTCTCTGGTCCACCATCACGGTGGCGCAAGGGATGATCGGCTTCTTCTCGGTGCCCGTGGCCATCGGCACGCTGTTCGTTCTGCGCTTCCTGCTGGGCTTGATCGAGGCCCCGGTGTACCCGGCCAACAGCCGCATCGTCGCGGCGTGGTTTCCGTTGCAGGAACGGGGGTTGGCCACGGTGATCTTCAACTCCTCGATGTACATGTCCGTGGTGCTGCTGGCGCCGGCGATGGGCTTCGTCGCTCATCGCTATGGCTGGGAGCACGTGTACTGGCTGATGGGCGGGCTTGGGATTGTGGTCAGCCTGGTGTGGTTCAAACTGGTCAAGCCGCCGACCGAACACCCCATGGTCAACAGTGCCGAACTTGCGCATCTGCGCGAGGGCGGGGCGCAGGTGGACATGGACAAACCCAAGGCGCGCGGCAGTTTCCAGCCGCGGTTCTCGGACCTCAAAGTGCTGCTGAAAAGCCCGATGATGTGGTCGATTTACCTGGGTAAATACTGCGACACCTCGCTGCAGTATTTCTTCCTGACCTGGTTTCCGGTGTACCTGGTCAAGGGCCGCGGGCTGAACATCATGGAGGCGGGTGCCATCGCCGCGATCCCCGGCATCTGCGGCCTGCTCGGCGCGCTGTGTGGCGGGGCGGTGTGCGATTTCCTGATCCGCAAGGGCTTCTCGCTGTCGGTGGCGCGCAAGATCCCGCTGGTGTGCGGCATGACCATGGGTGCCACGTTGGTGTTCTGCAACTTCACGGAATCGATGTGGGTGGTGACGGCGCTGATGTCTCTGGCGATCTTCGGCAAGGGCGTGGTGGCGGTGGACTGGACGCTGGTGTCGGACACCTCGCCCAAGGAAATCACCGGCATGGCCGGCGGCCTGTTCAACATGTTCGGTAACTTCTCGGGGATCTTCACCCCGATCGTGATCGGCTACATCGTGCAGTCCACCGGATCGTTCTCCGGGGCGATGTACGTGGTGGCGGCCCATGCGCTGGTCGGGGCGCTGGCGTTCCTGAGCATGGGCAGCCTGCGGCGGCTGGAGTTGCAGCGTAAGGTGACAGGGGCTTGAGGTCACCCTCTATCCGTAGCAGCACGGCTTGCCGGCGGGGGCGGTGTGTCAGGCACCATAGATGTGACTGATCCACCGCTCCCGCCGGCAAGCCGTGCTGCTACGGGGCGTTGTGGCGTGAGGTCAATCCTGCCGTGGGATATCCAGCTCGATCTCCATGCGCTGGCCTTCCTGCAGGATATGCTCGCGCATCAGCTCACTGGCACCGGCGCTGTCCTTGTTGCGGATGGCGCGCACCAGCGCTTCGGTTTCCTTGAGCCGTGCGGCCAGGTGTTCCGGGGTGTTGCGCAGGGTGGGCGCACATTGCTTGAGGGCCTGGCTGGTCTGCTGAACCATGTTGTGGAAGATCGGGTTGGACGTCAGGGCGAACAGCTGTTCATGGAAAGCGATGTAGGCATTGCTGCCTGATTCGCTGTCCTGGTCTTCCAGGGCATCGCGCATGTCCATCAGGGTCAGGCGCAGCTCGGCGATTTCCTTCTGGCTGATTGATTGCGCCAGCAGGCTGACGATGAAAGGCTCCAGCGTGTAGCGCAGTTGCATGACATCGGCCAGCGTCGCGTCGGCCACCCCGTTAGCGGCCATTGGCTGGGTGGTCTGGGCCAACGGCTCGTCCAGCACCACCACGCCTTTGCCCGGCATCGAGCGCACCAGCCCCAGCGTCTCCAGCACGATTACCGCTTCGCGCAGGCTTGGCCGGCTGATGCCCAGTTGTTCGGCCAGTTCGCGCTGGCCCGGCAGCATGTCGCCGGAGCGCCATTGCCCGCGGGCCAGTGCCGCCCGCAATTTTTCTACTACGCCGTTAACGACGGTCGATGAACTGATCATCCTGTTGTTCCTGATCGGTCAGTGAAGCGTCAGAGGGCGTCTTGTGGACGCCCGGTGCGGGCGCTTCAGAATTCCTGTTGGTGAAGGGGATTGGGCGTTTTCTTCGCTTGAAAGACAAAGCCCTGTTTACTGGCCAATACGTTGTTGGCGCGTTTCACGTCGATGTCTCGCTCCCAGCGCGCGATGGCCACCGTGGCCACGCAGTTGCCGATGAGGTTGGTCAGCGCCCGGCCGATGCCCATGAACCAGTCAACGGCCAGTACCAGCACCAGGCCCACCACCGGAATCGCCGGCACCGCGGTCAGGGTGGCGGCCAGGATCACCAGCGCCGACCCCGGAATCCCGTGGGCGCCTTTGGAGGTAATCAGCGACACCAGCAGGATCGTCAGCAGGTCGGTGAACGCCAGCGGCGTGCCGGTGGCATTGGCGATGAAGACGATGGCCAGGGTCAGGTAGATCGAGAAGCCGTCCAGGTTGAACGAATAACCGGTTGGAATCACCAGGCCCACGGTCGAGCTGCCGATGCCCATGTGCTCCAGTTTGCGCATGATCTGTGGCAGTACGGCGTCGGAGGAGGCGGTGCCCAGCACGATCAGCAATTCTTCGCGCAGGTACTTGAGGAACGGCAGGATTTTCAGCCCCGAAGCGCGCATCACGCCGCCCAGGATGATCAGCACGAACGCCGAGCAGGTGAGGTAGAACAGCGCCACCAGGCTGCCCAGATGCTGCAGCGACTGCACGCCGTATTTGCTGGTGGTGAACGCGATGGCGCCGAACACGCCAATGGGCGCCAGGCGCACGATCATGCCCATGATGCGAAACACCACGTGGCTCAATTCGTTGATGAGTCGCGAGATGCCGCTGGCTGACTCGCCCACCAGGTTCAGGGCGCTGCCGAACAGCACGGCGAACAGCAGCACTTGCAGGATGTTGTTGTCGGCAAAGGCGCCGATCACCGAGGTCGGGATCAGGTCCATGAGAAAGGTGGACGCGCCATGAATCTGCTTGGTGCGCTCGGTGAGGTCGCCCATGTCGGCCACGGAGAGCTGATCCAGGTGGATGTTGGCGCCGTTGCCCAGGCCCGTGCCGTAGGCAACGATCAGGCCGATCACCAGTGCGATGGTGGTCAGCACTTCGAAATACAGCACGGATTTGAGGCCGATGCGGCCGACCTTTTTCAGATCGCCTGCGCCGGAAATGCCGCTGACGACCACGCAGAACACGATCACCCCGATGAGCATCTTGATCAGCTTGATGAAGCCGTCGCCCAGGGGTTTGAGCTGCGAGGAGAATTCGGGGAGGGCCAGGCCGCAGATGATGCCGAACATCAATCCGATGACGACCTGAAGGAATATCGAGCGGGAGCACCATTTAAGCATGATGAGGATCTCTAGTCGGTGTCCTGACCGGGCGCGGATGCCTCTGGCCGGACTTAATTATTGTGGTCTTACCGGTATGTCCAATGCAGGGTCAGTCTAGGCCCGTGATTGGGGTTTTCACAAGAGGAGGGCATGAAAGATCTTACCGGTCTGACCAGTGGTTGTGCCGCGACGTCTGTGTAGGAGCGCGCTTGCCCGTGAATGCGGTGGATCAGATAAGTAGACGCCCAATGACACACCGCCATCGCGGGCAAGCGCGCTCCTACAGGGGAAATGCGGTGGGTCAGATGGACGCAACTGCCCCGCGCCACTGCTTGGGGCTCACCCCAAACCAGCGCTTGAACGCGCGGGAGAACGCGCTGGTTTCCGAATAGCCGAGCAGGGAGGCCAGTTGGGTGACGCTCATGTGGCCTTGCTTGAGGTGGGCGATGGCCGAGTCCTGGCGTATCTGGTCCACCAGTTGGGTGAAGCTCAGGCCCAGGTCGCGCAGCTTGCGTTGCAGGGCCCATTCGGACAGGCCCAGGTGATGGGCGATCTCGTCGAGCACCGGTTCGCCCAGGTGCAGGGTGGCGAGAATCGATTGTCGGGCGCGCTCCAGCAGAAGCGGCTCGCCCCCGGTATCGCCCAACTGGCGAATGGCGTCCTTTATCAGCATCAACAGGATCGGATCGCTGCCGGGCATCGCTTTGCCGATGATCTCGGACTTGGGCACCAGCAGCGAATTGCAGCCCTGACCGAACAGCACGTCAGCGTGAAAGGCGTCGCGGTGTTCCTGCCAGTCCTGCGGGCGGCCGTGCTCGAACGCCACCTGACGC
This sequence comes from Pseudomonas sp. NPDC090201, assembly GCF_044746825.1. Taxonomy (NCBI): domain Bacteria; kingdom Pseudomonadati; phylum Pseudomonadota; class Gammaproteobacteria; order Pseudomonadales; family Pseudomonadaceae; genus Pseudomonas; species Pseudomonas sp. NPDC090201. The sequence continues at coordinate 30,388 of NZ_JBIVCX010000001.1, read as the reverse complement.
GGCGCCCAGTCCGGGCCCAGCACATGACGCACCAGATTCAGCGCCATGCCCATGGTCAGTTCGGCATCCTGGCGCCGTTCGTTGATCGCGCCGTGGCGCACCTGATAGTCGAAGCGGTAACACTCGCCCTGATCCACCAGTTCGATCAGCGTGCTGTGCTGGTGGAAGGGGAAGGCCTGGGAAAAGTTGACCAGCGCATCTTCCAGCGTTGCCGAGCACAGGCCGATGTAGCCCAGCAGGCCCAGCGCCTGGGGCTGGAACTGCTGGCCGTAGCGCAGGCCGAAATTGTCGCAGCCGGTCTGGCGCGCCGCTTCTTCCAGCACCTTGCAGTAATTGGGCAGCGGCAGGCTCAGGGTCGGGTGCAGCAGTTGTTCGGGATCGATGCCGGAGCGGCCAAATACCCGATCCAGATCACCGCCATGTTGCACGATGAACCCGTCCAGTCCGTTGGCGGCAGCCGACAGCACGCCGCGATTGCTGGCGGCTGCGGAGTTCGGTGCACCCTGGGGAATGAGGTTCTGAAACATGGGAGTGAATGGCCTTCACGGTCTGTATGAATTTCATTCAAGCAAATGTCATACCTTGTTACTAAGTCGACGACCACTGTAGGAGCGCGCTTGCCCGCGACCGCGGTGTTCCTGCGGGTCATTTGTCCAGTGACACACCGCCGTCGCGGGCAAGCGCGCTCCTACAAACGGGCTGCGTGACGTCTGCGACTGCTACCCATCCACCCACCTCCCTGGGTAGTCAGGTGCCAAATCGCCCGGCATTTCTGACCCGCTATAAAGCACGGCGCCTGATTCGTGCGCTGCCATGGCGCACCCCGGCCAATCAGCCGAAAAACTTGACCGCACAGGACAACCCGCGCGCTTTGCGGTCAAGCCTTGGCCGGCAATCCGTGGCTATTCTCGCTGTCAGCAACATTCCGTCATCTGGCTTGCGGGGTAAACACACATGACTGTTACACAACTCAAACCGACCTTGGGAACCCTGCACCTGTGGGGGCTGGCCGTGGGCCTGGTGATTTCCGGCGAGTATTTTGGCTGGAGCTATGGCTGGGGCGCGGCGGGGACGCTGGGCTTTCTGGTCACCACGCTGATGGTGGCGGTGATGTACACCTGTTTCATCTTCAGTTACACCGAGCTGACCACTGCCATCCCACACGCCGGCGGTCCATTTGCCTACAGCCTGCGTGCATTCGGTCCTGCGGGCGGGATGATCGCGGGCCTCGCGACCCTGATCGAATTCGTCTTCGCGCCACCGGCGATTGCCATGGCCATTGGTGCCTACCTCAACGTGCAGTACCCGTCCCTTGATCCCAGGGTCGCGGCCATCGGCGCCTATTTCGTGTTCATGACCCTGAACATCCTCGGCGTCAGCATCGCCGCCACCTTCGAACTGGTGGTCACCGTGCTGGCCGTCGCCGAACTGCTGGTGTTCATGGGCGTGGTTGCGCCGGGCTTCAGCTTCAGCAATTTCGTACTGGGCGGCTGGGCCGGTTCCGACACCTTCAGCCTGCCAGCGATCAGCGGCATCTTCGCCGCGATCCCGTTCGCGATCTGGTTCTTCCTCGCCATCGAAGGCGCGGCCATGGCCGCCGAAGAAGCCAAGGACCCGAAACGCACCATCCCTCGCGCCTATATCGCCGGCATCCTGACCCTGGTGGTGCTGGCCATCGGCGTGATGATCTTCGCCGGCGGCGTCGGCGACTGGCGCGCGCTTTCCAACATCAACGACCCACTGCCCCAGGCGATGAAAACAGTGGTCGGCAATAACTCCAACTGGATGCACATGCTGGTGTGGATCGGCCTGTTCGGCCTGGTGGCCAGCTTCCACGGCATCATCCTGGGTTACTCGCGCCAGTTCTTCGCCCTGGCTCGGGCCGGGTTCCTGCCGTCGAGCCTGGCTAAACTGTCGCGCTTCCAGACCCCGCATCGCGCCATCCTCGCCGGGGGTGTGATCGGCATCGCCGCGATCCTCAGCGACGGTTTGGTCAACCTGCAAGGCATGACCCTGACCGCGGCGATGATTACCATGTCGGTGTTCGGGGCTATCGTGATGTACATCATCAGCATGCTCAGCCTGTTCAAGCTGCGTCGCAGCGAGCCGAACCTGGAACGCACCTTCCTTGCGCCGGGTTATCCGATCGTGCCGGGCATCGCGCTGGTGCTGGCGGTGGTCTGCCTGATCGCCATGGTCTGGTTCAACGCGGTAATCTGCGGCATCTTCATCTGTCTGATGGCGGTGGGTGCGCTGTTCTGCAAAGTGGTACGCGGTCGCGAGTCGGTTGCAGCGGTCGCCGGTTAAACGCGAGTTGACGAAGGACGGGTGTGTATGAGTTTTTCCCATAGCATCGGTGGCATGGTCTGGCGCTTCGACAGCCTGCGCGAACTCATGGCCAAGGCCAGCCCCGCACGCTCCGGCGACTTCCTCGCCGAGGTCGCTGCCGCAAGCGATGCCGAGCGCGCGGCGGCACAGATGACCCTGGCCGAAGTGCCGCTCAAGCGCTTCCTCAACGAGGCGCTGGTGCCTTACGAGCAGGACGAAGTCACCCGGCTGATCGTCGACAGCCATGACGCCGCCGCCTTTGCTGCGGTCAGCCACCTGACCGTCGGCGGCTTTCGTGACTGGCTGCTGGGCGATGACGCCACCGAAGACAGCCTGCGCGCCTTGGCGCCGGGGCTGACCCCGGAGATGGCGGCGGCGGTGTCCAAGATCATGCGCGTGCAGGACCTGGTGCTGGTGGCACAGAAGATTCGCGTGGTCACCCGCTTTCGCAACACGGTCGGCCTGCGCGGGCGCATGTCGACCCGCCTGCAGCCCAACCATCCCACCGATGACCCGGCCGGTATCGCCGCCAGCGTGCTCGACGGCCTGCTGTATGGCAACGGCGATGCCATGATCGGCATCAACCCGGCCACCGACAGCATCAGCGCCATCAGCGAACTGCTGAAGATGCTCGACGGTGTTATCAGTCATTACCAGATTCCGACCCAGTCCTGCGTGCTGACCCACGTCACCTCTTCGGTGGCGGCGATCGAGAAGGGGGTGCCGCTGGACCTGGTGTTCCAGTCCATCGCCGGGACCGAGGCGGCCAACAGCAGTTTTGGCATCAGCCTGGAAATCCTCCGTGAAGGTTACGAAGCGGGCCTGAGCCTCAATCGCGGCACGCTGGGCAACAACCTGATGTACTTCGAAACCGGGCAGGGCAGTGCGCTGTCGGCCAACGCTCACCATGGCGTCGATCAACAAACCTGCGAAGCCCGTGCCTATGCGGTGGCGCGGCATTTCAATCCGTTCCTGGTCAACACCGTGGTCGGTTTCATCGGCCCGGAGTATCTGTACAACGGCAAGCAGATCATCCGCGCAGGCCTTGAAGATCACTTCTGCGGCAAGCTGTTGGGCGTGCCCATGGGCTGCGACATCTGCTACACCAACCACGCCGAAGCCGACCAGGACGACATGGACGTGCTGTTGACCCTGCTGGGTACGGCGGGAATCAACTTCATCATGGGCATTCCGGGCTCGGACGATGTGATGCTCAATTACCAGACCACCTCGTTCCACGATGCGCTGTATGCGCGCAAGACCATCGGCCTGCGCCCGGCGCCGGAGTTCGAGGAGTGGCTCACGCGCATGGATATCCTGCGTCAGGACGACGGCGGCGTGCGCCTGGGGCAGGGCGTGCCGCCGCTGTTCCGCAAGGCGCTGGCGCAGTTGAAGTAGCCGTTGAAAGAAGGATTGGCCATGAACGATGACAACAACACGCCCGCCCAGCCTGACGCCTGGCGTCAGCTGCGCTCCCTGACCTCGGCGCGGATCGCCCTGGGCCACGCCGGCACCAGCTTGCCGACGGCGGCGCAACTGGACTTCCAGTTTGCCCACGCCCAGGCCCGGGACGCCGTGCACTTGCCGTTCGATCATGCTGCACTGAGTGAACAGCTCAAGGGCCGTGGGCGCGAGGTGCTGACCGTCCACAGCTCGGCGCCGGACCGCAACGTCTATCTGCAACGGCCCGATCTGGGGCGGCGTTTATCCGAGGAATCCGCTGCCCGTTTGCGTGAGTACGCACAGGGCCATGGCGAAGGGTTTGACCTGGCGGTGGTGGTGGCCGACGGGCTGTCGTCCCTTGCGGTGCAGCGTCACAGCCCGGCCATGCTGGAGCGGATCGACGAATTGGCGGCCGCCGAGGGCTGGAGCCTGGCGCCGGTGACGCTGGTTGAGCAGGGCCGGGTGGCGGTTGCCGATGAAGTGGGGCAACTGCTCAAGGCGCGGATGGTGGTGATCCTGATCGGCGAGCGGCCGGGGCTCAGCTCGCCGGACAGCCTGGGCCTGTATTTCACCTATGGGCCCAGAGTGGGCCTGAACGATGCGGCTCGCAACTGCATCTCCAACGTGCGGCTCGAAGGCATGAGCTACGCGATGGCCGCGCACAAGTTGCTGTACCTGATGCGCGAGGCCTGGCGCCGGCAGTTGTCGGGGGTCAACCTCAAGGACGAAGCCCAGGTGCCGGTGCTGGAAGCGGGTGAGACCGAGCGGCCGGGGAATTTCCTGATCGGCCCGTGAGCTGCGCGACTGATCGTGCCCACGCTCCGCGTGGGCATGCCGCCCAGGACGCTCTGCGTCCGGTGACGCGGAGCGTCACACGCTTCATTCCCACGCGGAGCGTGGGAACGATCAAACAGGTCAAGTGCGGGTCAGCGCTGCAACACCAATATCCGCGACAACAACTCATCCCGATCCACATAACACCCCTGAAAATGCCGGGCGCCGCTGGCCGGGTCGAAGGCGTCGCGGGCGTGGAGGGTGCGGCGGTTGTCGAAGCACCACAGTTGCCCGGCCTCAAGCCGCTGGCAGAACTGGAAACGCGGCTGGCGGGTCATCTCGATGAGGCGCCGATACGCCCGGTAGTACGGCTGCATCAATTCAGGCGGCATGTTGAACGGTCCGCGCAGGAAGTTGGCCATGCGCACCTCGGCCACTTCGCCGCGGGCATCCAGCGCGATCACCGGCGCCAGGCAGCGATAGTCGCTGTGGCGATCCTTGTTGCGAAACTCCACCGCCACCTCGCACAACAAGCGATACGCCTGCGGATCTTCCTCGTGCAAGGCCTGGGCAATGGCGAAACCATCGACGAAACGGCTGTCGCCACCGCTGGCGTCATTGACCAGGCAATGCAGGAACTGCAACCCCGGCTGCAACTCGCGGGTCGGCAAGTCGCTGTGCAGCGGCAGGTTGAAAGCGGTGTAGGCGTTGCTGTCGGCATCGGCCTTGGATTGCACGTTGAACAGCACGCCGAAGTTGCTCTCGCGGATGAACGAAATGCGCCTGGCCACCTGGCTCAACGAACCCGGCTCAGTGGGCACGCCGCGCAGTTGGGTCAGCCCGGTGTCGCGCACGGCCAGCAACCACTGGAGCAGGGCCCCGTCGTCTTCCATGACCGCCTGGTAATCGAACACCGGCAATTGAAAGCCTGCGACCCAGCGCTGTTTCTGCGGGCGGCTGGCCTCCCGCTCGGCGCGGGATTGTTCGTCATAGGCGTGGGCCCGCAGCCAGCCGGGGTCGAAGCGGCTGTGGTGGCCATCGTTCCAGCGCACGGACAATGCCCCGGATTCGTCGATTTCGGCGTGCTGCGCTGCGAGATTTTCCGCGACGTCAGCGATCTCGAATACCTGCTCGCGAGTCACGCTGTAGACGCACACCGGGCACGGGCAATTGTCCCGCAGCCACAGGTGGTGAAAGGGGCTGCGGCGCTGATCCGACCAGGTCACTTCGATCAGGTCCGGGTGCTGCTGCACGCTGAGCAAGGGGCTGATGAGCGGGTAGGTGCGGTAGTCGGCGATGGCGTTCATGGGTCAGGCTCCTGGGTTCACAGACAAGCGTTTGGGCAAGGGGCGGTGCGGGCTGGGCTCATGATGATTCGCACCGAATAGACGGCCCCGAACAGGATCAGCGCCAGGCCCAGGGCCTCGAAGGTGCTGGGGGCGCGGCCATGAAAAGCCAGGCCCAGGACGGTGGCGAAGAAGGACTCAAGGGCGATCAGTTGCCCCGACAGCACCATCGGCAGGCGGCGCGAAGCATGGTTCCAGGCCCAGGCGCCGATCACCGAAGACAGCAGGGCGATCAGCCCGGCGCAGGCGTAAAGCTTGAGCGCGGCGGGTGTGGCGAATCCTTGAATCGGCAGCAGCAACAGGTCCCGCGACCAGGCCAGCGGGGTCAGCAGCAGCGCGGCAAGACCCGCGCCGATCATCATCAGGCAGGTCCAGGCGCCGGTGGCCCCGGTGTGCAGACGCTCCACCGCCGTCTGGTTGACCACGCTGAACGACAACCACAACAGCACTGCGCCAAGGGAGAACCCGAGGCCGGTCCACAGGTGGGTGTGGGCGGCGGACGCATCGGTGAGGACTTGCAGGTTGATGAGCACCAGGCCAAGGCACAGCAAGCCCAGCGGCATCGCCAACTGGCTCCAGCGCAGCGCACGGTTCTGCGCGTTGCCCAGCAGCGCTTGCAGCACCGGCACGGCGCCGATGAAAGCGGCAATCATCAAGGGCCCGCCGTAGATCACGCCACCGGCGATGCAACTGCTGTAGGCCAGATAACCAAGCGCGCCGAGAGCCATACCGGTCAGCCACTGGCTCACCTGCAAACCGCGCAGTTGCCGACGGTACAGCGGCAGGACCAGGGCGCCGAGCAGCCCGGCCATGACGAAACGCACCAGCATGAAATCCGCGATGCCGTAGCCTTGCAGCACATAAGGCGCGATGAAGTTGCAGGCCCAGCACAGGGTGGCGATCACGGCGAAGGCGACGCCCTGGATGATGATCGAGCGGGGTGATGTCATGGAAGTACTCAGCGTCGTGGCGAGAATAACCCGTCGTAGCAGCACGGCTTGCCGGCGGGAGCGGTGTATCAGGCGCCGCATGTGTTGCCTGACACGCCGCCCCCGCCGGCAAGCGGAGCGCCGCCCGGCCGGGCTGCTACGGGTATTTGCGTTGGGCTTATCTTGCTTGCGCCGGTGGCTGTGCTACAAATGATGTCTTCGTTTCGATGCATTACCAAAGATTATGAATAAGCTCGGTAAATCTCTGCCGCCACTGGCCAGTCTCCTGCCCTTCGAGGCGGCTGCGCGGCTGTTGAGTTTTTCCCGTGCGGCCGAAGAACTGAACCTAACCCAGGCGGCGGTGAGTCGGCAGATTCGTGCGTTGGAGGAGGACCTTGGCCTGGCCTTGTTCCAGCGCCGCAACCGGGCGGTGTTCCTGACCGATGCCGGGCGCGAGTTAAGCGTTACGCTGAGTAATGCGTTGCGCGACGTCGCCAGCACCTCCGACCGCCTGCGTGGAACCGCTGGGCGCAACGAAGTGGTATTGCTGTGTCAGCCCTGCGAGGCGTTTCACTGGTTGATGCCACGGCTGTCGAATTTTCATCAGCAGTACCCCGAAATCGAACTGAAGATGGTCACCTGGGCCCAGCCGCTGACCGACTTTCAGGGTTACTTCGACGTGGCGATGCAAAGCAGCAACCGTGACCACGGCCTGCACCCGCTGCTGTTCAGCGCATCCGATGAAGTGTTCCCGGTGTGCAGCCCCACATATCTAAAAGGGCGCGAGGTGCCGATTGTGCTGGACCGGCTGGGCAGCCACACCTTGTTGCACCACGATGCGCAACCGGCCTATCAACTGGAGTGGGACACCTGGCTCGCCGAGTTTGACCACGAGCTTCCGCGCCAGGCGCGAGGGCTTTCCTTCGACAGCTATTCCCTGATGCTGCACGCGGCGGTGGAGGGCCATGGCCTGGCGATGGGCTGGCGACGAACCTCCCAACGGATGCTCGACAACGGCGTGCTGATCGCGCCCTTTACCCAGAGCGTTCATCTTGCGCAGGCGCTGTCGGTCTATCGCCGCCACGGACAGGCTCGCCGGGAGGAGGCGAACCTGCTGGTCGACTGGTTGCGGGTCGAGCTGGGGCTTGGGTAATCGCTGATGGCCTCAGTGGCCGGCGATGAGTAAGTCCAGGTTCTGCACCGCAGCCCCGGCCGCGCCCTTGCCCAGGTTGTCGAACACCGCCGCCAGCAGCACGTGCCCGGCGTTTTCGAAGACCATCAACCGCAGTTTGTCGGTGCCGTTCAGCACCCGCGGATCCAGGCCGGTCAAGGCGCCGGACTGCTCCATCGTCAGCACCTCGACGAACTCGCTGCCTGCGTAATGCTGCTCAAGGCATTGATGCAGCGTCGTCCCGCTCACGCCCGGTGGCAGCAGACGCAGTTGCAGCGCCACGGTCAGCACGATGCCCTGGCGAAACGAGCCATAGGCCGGGATGAACACCGGACGTTCGCTCAGGCCGCTGTACTGCTGGATCTCCGGCACGTGCTTGTGGGCCAGGCCCAGGCCGTAGATCTGAAAGGGTGTGGCCTGGGCCGCATCCGGCCCTTCGAATTCGTCGACACCTGCGCGGCCCTTGCCCGAATACCCGGACACCGCGTTGATGGTGATCGGGTAGTCCTTCGGCACCAGACCTGCGTCCAGCAGCGGGCGCAGCAGGCCGATGGCGCCGGTCGGGTAGCAACCGGGGTTGGTGATGCGCGTGGCGTTGGCGATGGCCTGTTTCTGCTGGGCCCCCATCTGCGCAAAACCGTACACCCAGTCAGGGTCGGTGCGGTGGGCGGAGCTGGCGTCGATTACCCGCACGTTGGGGTTTTCGATGCTGGCCACGGCGGCGCGGGCGGCGTCGTCGGGCAGGCACAGGATGGCGATGTCACAGGCGTTGATGGCAGCGGCGCGGCTGACCGGATTCTTGCGCTGCTCGGCGGGCAGCGTGACCAGTTTCAGGTCGGTGCGGCCTTGCAGCCGCTGGTGGATCTGCAGGCCGGTGGTGCCTTGGTCGCCGTCGATGAAAACCACTGGGAGGGTCATGGTGGGTGCTCGTTGGAAGTGATCGATAGCGATCATCTTCAGGCAGAGGTTAAGATAGGAAAAGTTGAATTTAATAACGATCAGATTCAGATTTACTGAATCTTGAGGATGCCCATGCGAGAGATCAGCCTGGACCGTTTGCGCACGCTGGTGGCGATTGCCGACCATGGCTCGTTCGCCGAGGCGGCGCGGGTGCTGAACCTGGCGCCGCCGACGGTCAGCCTGCACATCGCTGACCTTGAGGCGCGGGTGGGCGGCAGCCTGTTGTCGCGAAGCCGCGGGAGGGTGCAGCCGTCGGCCATCGGCGAGACGCTGATCGAACGCGCCCGGCGATTGTTGGCCGATGCCGAACAGGCGCTGGAGGATGTCGAACGTCAGGTTCAGGGGCTCGCGGGCAGGGTGCGGCTGGGTGCATCGACAGGTGTCATTGCGCAGCTGATTCCCCAGGCACTGGAAACGCTGGAGCAGCAGCACGCGGGGATCGACGTGCAGGTGGCCGTCCTGACCTCCCAGCAGACCCTGCAGAAACTGGCCGATGGCAGCCTGGACATCGGCGTGATCGCCTTGCCCCAGGCGCCGGTCAAGGGCTTGCAGATCCAGACCTGGCGCCGCGACCCTATCATGGCGTTCGTGCCGGCCCGCCGGGAATGCCCCGATCCGGTCACCCCGACCTGGCTCGCGGGGCAGCCGCTGATCCTCAACGACAGCACCACGCGGTTGTCCCGCCAGGTGGCGGAGTGGTTCGCCACCGAAGGGCCACAGCCGACGCCGCGCATCCAGCTCAATTACAACGACGCGATCAAAAGCCTGGTGGCGGCGGGGTATGGCGCCACGTTACTGCCCCACGAAGCGTCCACGCCGCTGCCCGACAGCCGGATCCTGATGCGAGCGCTGCAGCCGCCGTTGTGGCGGGAGCTGGGGATCGCCCATCGTGCGGGGGAAGTAGAGCGCTCGACGCGGCATGTGCTGGAGGTGTTGTGGGGGTTGGAGGCGTTGTAGGTTGGCTCTGGCTTTAGATGGCTACATGGATGCCTTTCAGGCCTGGTCGCGGGCAAGCGCGCTCCTACATTTGTTGAAACGTACCGCATTCTGGTGGACCGAGTGGTGAGCCTTGCAAAGCAATCAACTCGGTCCATCAGGCCATGGCACGTTGCAACAAATGTAGGAGCGCGCTTGCCCGCGACCAGGCCCGAAGGGCATCAATGACCGCGAAGTGCTCGCGGTCGGCTTGGAACATCTACCGCAGATCGTTGACGAACGGCATCAGCGGGCCATCGGTTGGGCGACGTCCGGTGGCGCCCACGGCGTTGAGCATGATTTCCTGATCCTTGGCCCGTGGTGTGCTGGACTGGGCATCCACCGGCCGGGTGACCACGTTGTTTTCATCGCCGACTTCACCCTGGGCGATGGTCAGTGAAGGGTGGTCGAACGGCGCCTGTTCCCAGGCCACGCGCGGGTCGGTCAAGCCTACTTCCATGAACCGCACCAGCGCATCGATCTCGCTCGGGGTCAGGTTGAGGTTGGTCATGTCCGGGTCCAGGTTGGACATGTTGTGCTGGTTCACGCTCGGATGGTCGAAGCCTGTGGTGTTGTTGGCGTCCTGGCCGCGACGGTCACCGCCACGGTTGTAGAACTCCACCACCTGCTTGAGCGTGGAACGGCTGCCGTTGTGGAAGTACGGGCCGGTCAGCGCGATGTTACGCAGGGTCGGGGTCTTGAACGCACCGTCCACCGAATCGCGGAAGTTGACGTTGGGCTTGAGCGTGGCGTCGCACGGAATGGCCGGGCTCAGCGGCGCCTCGAACTTGCACACGTCCACGTCGAACGGATCCGGCACATTCTGGCCCTGCAGGATGCTGTTGTACTGTCGGGTGAAGGACAGCGGGTTGCCCCACGGATCGCTGCCACCCACGGCCAGGTCTTCTTCGGTCGGGCGCACGCCGGTGTTGTAGAAACCGTTGTCGTACAGGGTGATGAGGTTGTCGGCCATCACCATCCGTTCGATGCGTTCCCGCGGCTCCAGGCGCAGGCGGGTGGCTGCGTTGGTCAGCTCGGGGCCGGCATGGCAGGCCACGCATTTGCCCTTGCCGGTGAACAGGTTCATGCCTTCGATCTGCTGCGCGTCCATGGCCTGGGTGTTGCCGGCCAGATAGGCATCGAGCGGCGTCTGGTCAGACACCAGCGTGGCTTCGTACATCTGGATCGCCAGGCCAAAGAACAGCGAGAAGTTGGCTTCGATCTGCGGATAATCCACGCCGCCCAGGGACACCGGTTGGGTGGCATTCCACAGTCGTGGATGGAACGCGGCCTTGATCATGTCGCGGTAGGTCGGACGACGCACTGCCATTGACGACAGCATCGAGTCGTTGGTGGCGATGCGCTGGTGGCTGAGGACCAGGGAGTCGAGCATGCGCCGGCCGATGTCGGCGAAGTTGCGTCCGCCGCAGGACATTTCCACGCCGTTGCCGGGAGGGCCCACGGCTTGCGAGGCTGCCGAGGCGTCGTTGAGGGCCAGGCGAACCTTGGTGGCGACGGGGTTGCGTTCGGTGGTCACGTAGATGCCGGCGTCCGGGTCGCGGTTGCCGAACGGCGAGAAGCCGTTGAACACGTTGTTCGCCCGGCCGTCCCAGAAGTTGCGCACGTTGAAGGCGGCGTTGATCACGCTCGGGGCATTGCGCCCCGTGGTGCGGCGCACGCTGACCTTGTTCACGGTGTACAGCGGGTCCATCTGTTGGGTGCAGCGGTCGAAACGCGGCTGACGCGGCCTTACGTAGCTGGCCTCGAACACGCCTGCCGAGCCCATCACATCGTCGGTGGAGTAGAGGATTGCCGAGTTGCGATCCAGCGGATCGGCCAGCACGTGGGTCGGGAAGTCGGTTTTCTTCATGGTGTAGTTCGGCCCGCCCTTGCCACCGGAAAGTGTGGTGTAGGAGGGCACGTCACCTGGAATGTTCGGCGCAATGAACGGCTTGTTGAACAGCGAGGCGACGTTGGGATTGGTATGGGCCGCGCCTGGGTTGAGCTGGTTGGTGATGCGGTGATCGACCCCTGCGTGGTAGTGGCAGGAGGCGCAGGCGGTGTAGCCGTCGCTGCCGAAATCCTGGTCCCAGAACATCGCCTTGCCCAGGCGAATGGCGGCATCGCGGTTGAGCACGAAGTCGCCCATCAGGTCGACCTTGCGCCCGCCCTCGGTGCCGGACGGGTCGGGCGGGGTGAGCCCGCGCATCGATTGCAGGGTAGGGATGTCCGCCGCCGGGCCCGGATCGACCACCGCCACCGGCGCCGCCGCGAAGACAGCAGGTGTAATCAGCAATCCGGCAATGAGGCCGCCGTTCAGACGCAAAGATCGAAAGCTAATCGGGTAATTCATGATCTGGGCACTCTCGATGAGTGATGGATGACAACTGTCGTTGTTGTTCTTGTAAAAACCGGGCGCAAAGAAACGGCGGTCAGCGTGAATGTCACGTCGACGATTAGTAGTTCGGCACGGTGCAAGTACTGTCTTTGAGGACAGAGGGCTGCTGAGGGTGACTGTAGCGCTGCCATAAAAAAATGGAAGATACATTTAGAAATATTTTTGAATAAAGTGATGGCCGGTAAGTGTTCGCTTCATGGCGTGTTAAATGCGGATCCAAGACCGGTACTGGTTAAAGCGTGTCCCCGAATGTTGGGGATTGCTTTGCCCGGATTTGGGGGTGCCCGGTGTTTGCGTATTGTTGCTAACCCTATGATTGAAACCATTTTATTATTGGAATTGGGATGGGGGATGGAGTTGGCAAACAAATTGCTCGCTATCCTGTCAGGTGGGCGTATTTCGTCCATGGATAGAGACGGATATATAAGCGGTCTGGCAGTTTAGTTGTCAGGTTTAATGGATGTGCGCCGCAGTTGTGAAGTAGCGCTTGTGTGAAGTCACACGGCGTTAGCTATGGCGTGTTTATATATTGAAGTGGGTCGTTACATTGCCACTCACGGTCGCATCGGACATTGGACGACTACCTGGTTAATCCCCTGCGTTGCAAAGAGCACGGTCAACGTCACAAATCACTGCTTTAATGATTGTTCGTTGCTGCGCCTGCGAACCTGATCGTTTGCTGACGCCGCCTGTCGACAATCGATGAGGAAGTGCACCGATGACCCGTCTCACCGCCAAGGATTTCTCCCCTGAGCTGCTCGAACTCTACGATTACTACGTCCACGGCAAGATCAACCGCCGGGAATTCCTCGACCGTGCCGCGCTGTTCACCCTGGGCGGCCTGACTGCCACGGCGATCCTCGCTTCGCTGAGCCCCAACTACGCCCTGGCCGAGCAGGTCGAGTTCACCGACCCGGACATCCTCGCCGAGTACATTTCCTACCCCTCGCCAAAAGGCCACGGCCAGGTGCGCGGCTATCTGGTGCGTCCGGCCAAGGCGAGCGGCAAGGTGCCGGCGGTGCTGGTGGTGCATGAGAACCGCGGCTTGAATCCCTATATCGAAGACGTCGCCCGGCGCCTGGCCAAGGCCGGCTTCGTGGCGCTGGCGCCGGACGGATTGTCTTCGGTGGGCGGCTACCCCGGCAACGATGAAAAGGGTCGCGAGTTGCAACAGAAGGTCGATCCAGAAAAACTGATGAACGATTTCTTCGCCGGCATCGAATGGCTGATGGCGCACAACGCCTCCACCGGCAAGGTCGGCATCACCGGCTTCTGCTATGGCGGCGGGGTGTCCAACGCGGCGGCCGTGGCCTACCCGGAGCTGGCCGCAGCGGTGCCGTTCTACGGACGCCAGCCGAAGGCCGAAGACGTCGCCCGGATCAAGGCGCCGCTGCTGCTGCATTACGCCGAACTCGACAAACCCATCACCGACGGCTGGCCGGCTTACGAGCAGGCGCTCAAGGCAGCGGGCAAGACCTATCAGGCCTACGTCTACCCCGGCGTGAATCACGGCTTTCACAACGATTCCACCCCGCGCTATGACGACGCAGCCGCTCGCCTGGCCTGGGACAGGACGCTGGAGTGGTTCAACAAGTATCTGGCTTGAGGTCTGCACCGGGCTTGCGCCATCACCCGATATCAAAGAAGCTCCCGGGTTTGCAGTGAACAGAAGACCGGATTTCAGGGAAGCGTTCGATGGTATTCAGGGTGATGGTGGTGGGCGGCTACGGCAATTTCGGCAGCATCATTTGCCGACATCTGGCCGTCATGCCCGGTGTGCACCTAGTGGTGGCCGGCCGTGATGACAGTAAGCTGCGCAGCAAGGTCCAGGCGTTGCAGGCACTGTCTGGCAGCGACTGCGAGGGGTGGTGCGGGGATGCCATGGGGCCGCAGCTGCCCTCGGCGTTGCGGACGCTGGCCATCGATCTGGTGATTCACACCGGGGGGCCGTTCCAGGGGCAGCCGTATTCGGTGGCGCTCAATTGCATTGAAGCCGGGGTGCATTACTGCGACCTGTCGGACTGCCGTGAATTCGTCTCCGGTATCAGCGTGCTCGATGGCCGCGCTCGCGAGGCAGGTATTGCGGTTCTCAGCGGTTGCAGTTCCGTGCCTTCGTTGTCAGCTGCCATCATCGACGAAAACCGTCAGCGTTTTCAGCGCATCGACACCATCGAGCACGGCATTTCTTCCTCGGCGAAAATGCCGGGGCTCTCCACCGTGCAGGGCGTGCTGGCCTGTGCAGGCAAGCCGATCCGCCAGTTCAGGAACGGCCAGCCGCACTACGTGCCCGGCTGGCAGGACCTGACCCTGCGCAGGATGCCCCGCCTGGGCACCCGCCTGTTGGCCAACGTCGATGCACCGGACATGGACATTTTCGTCGGGCGCTACGGCGCGCAGAACCTGTCGTTCAAGGCAGGCTCGGGGCTCAAGCTCGGCGGCCTGGCCAACTACCTCTTCGCCAGGGCCGCTGGTGCCGGGCTGATCAAGGATCGCTCGCGCTGGGCGGCACGCCTGCATCGGCTGGGCACGTATTTCGAGCGTTTCAGTGACCGCAAGAGCGCGATGTACATCGACGTCACGGGCATCGGCACCGATGGTCAGCCGCTGCGCATGACCGCGCAACTGACGGCAACCCGTGACAAGGGCCCGGAGATTCCCAGCTGCGCCGCCGTGGCACTGGCCAGCAAAATGTCCAAAGGTTATGTGCCGCAACCCGGCGCGCGTGCCTGTGTGGGAGAAATCACCGTCGAGCAATACATGACGGCGATCAACGAACCCGAAAACCTGGACCTGAGTGTGAGGTTTTTCCCTGACCGTTGAGCGGCATCGGATCGATGCGGGCGGTCATCCATGAACTGGAGTGTGTGAGTTTCGATGACGAGTGTGACGGGTACGAAGCGTGGTGCTGTTCAAGGGGTGGTCAAAGGGGTGGCTGCGGTGTCGCTGCTGCTGTTGGCCACCGGCGGTTTTTTTGCCTGGCAGCATTTCGCGCCGGTCAGCGCCGCCACCGGCTGGGACTATCGGGTGGCCCATGACGATGTGCCGAAGGCCGCAGGCCTGGCCATCGATGAGCAGGGCAACCTTCTGGTGACCGAGGAGTTGCGCAAGAAGCAGGGCGCGATGCGCCGTATCGCTCCGGATGGCCAGCGCTCGCTGGTGCTCGATGGCCTGACCAAGCCTGACGGCCTGACGGCGTTCATGGGCGGTATTGCCTTCAGCCAAGAGACCGGCGATGCCCCGGTGTCGCTGCTCAAGGATGGCAAGGTCACCACGCTGTTCATGGCCAATGACGGCCAGGGCCTCAAGGCCGACGGGCCGCTGCTGTACGCCATCGAGGACCGCAAGGGCGATGGCCGGCTGATGCGTTACGACGCCAGGACCCTGGCCCTTGAGGTGCTCAGGGACAACCTGAGCGAGTCCGAGTCCATCGAGATCTGCCCGGGCAACAAGATGCTCTACACGGTCAAGGAGCAGGGCGTGGTGCGCCAGTTGAGCGAGGACAAGACTGACCCCGTGTATCTGGATGGCCTGAAGGAGCCGACCTTCCTGCTATGCGACGAGCGCGGGCTGTGGATCGTCGAGGACCAGACCCACCAGGCGCGCCTGTGGCTGCTGGACAACAGCGGCAAGTTGCAGGCCGTGCTTTCAAACCTGCGTGCGCCACAGGCGTTGTTGCCGACAGGCCCCGGTCACTATCTGCTGGCCGAAGGCGGGCGTAACCGGGTATTGGCGCTATCGTTCACGGGAAACTAACTGCATCCCGATGCCGTATCACTTCTGGTGGTGCGGCAAGTTAGCCCGCGTGAGATTCCGTCTGTCATAAATATCCGATAGCGCGTGCAGAGCAATATAATCAGGACTAAAGTTGGATCCATGACGTCAATTTCTTGTTGTTGTCGTCGCAACTTTTGATGAGCAGCCCGTTGGGCGCTGGGATGACACTTGCGCCAGTTGAAAGTTCCACGCTTTGCACTTGAGTGTCAACTGGTGCACACTTCGTCACGTATCTGGAAGGCTCTGCAACGGAGCTTTTCCCCAGTAAAACTTTAGATTGACCTTCATTTTCGGCAAAAGTTTAGAAATGACATTAGTTGTTAAAATGGTTATAAAATCTTTTGCAATGTGATGTTTATCTGCTAATAATCCTTCCTGTTTCGGGCACTAAGGAATGTCCTGTCGTCACACTGAAGTGAAGATCGAATCAACTCTGCGATTACAGCCGTCCGACCATTACACCAACTTTCGAGCGACTTGAGCCCTTCCGGTACAAGTACGCTGCCGTGCGGCGCATGCAAATGCGCGGGAGAACTGTAAATGGCTCGAGCTCATCCAAGACTCAAAGTCCTGTCGATTTTCGGTACGCGTCCGGAAGCCATCAAGATGGCTCCACTGGTCAAGGCGCTGGCTGCGGAACCCGGAATCGACTCACACATCTGCATCACCGGGCAACACCAGACCATGCTCCAGCAGGTGCTGGACATGTTCGAACTCAAGGCCGATTACACCCTCGACGTCATGACCCCCGGGCAGACGCTCAACACCCTGACCGCCGCGCTTTACGCTGCCATCGATCCGGTGCTCGAACAGGTGCAGCCGGACAAGGTGCTGGTGCACGGCGATACCACCTCGGCGCTGGTCGCGGCCATGTCGGCGTTTCATCGGCGCATTCCCGTGGCGCACATCGAAGCCGGCCTGCGCACGGGCGATATCCACCAGCCGTGGCCGGAGGAGATGAACCGGCGCAACATCGACCTGATCTCCGATCACCTGTTCACGCCCACCGAAGCGTCGCGGCGCAACGTGCTGGGTGAGCGCTTGCAGGGCAAGTCGTTCGTCACCGGCAACACGGTGATCGACGCGCTGCAAATGACCGCAGAACGCATCGACCGCAATCGCCAGCTGCGCGTGGCGCTGGATCGCCAGTTCAACTTCCTGGTGCCCGGTCGCAAGGTGCTGCTGGTGACGGGGCATCGTCGGGAGAACTTCGGCGAAGGCTTCCTCGACATCTGCAAGGCGCTGCGCACCCTGGCCCGCCGCGATGACGTGCAGATCGTCTACCCGGTCCACCTCAATCCCAACGTGTTGGGGCCGGTCACCGAGCACCTCGGCGATCTGCCCAACGTGCACCTGATCAAGCCGCTGGACTACCTGTCGTTCGTGCGCCTGATGCAACTGGCCCATGTGATCCTCACGGACTCCGGTGGCGTGCAGGAAGAAGCGCCGTCCCTGGGCAAACCGGTGCTGGTGATGCGCGACGTCACCGAACGTCCTGAGGCCGTGACCGCAGGCACCGTACGCCTGGTGGGCACCGATCCCGACACCATCGTGCGCGGGGTGTGCGAGCTGTTCGACGACGATGCGTTGTGGCGCCGGACCTCTCAGGCCGCCAACCCTTACGGCGATGGCAAGGCCTGTTCACGCATCGTCGATGCGCTGATGGGCCGGCCGGTGGACGAGTTCGTCGTGGAGCCGCCGGCAAGGCGACCCGCACCGACCGAGGCGCAACGCCCGGCCGCGCCACTGCGTTCGGTCTCCCGCCTGCATTAGCGGCGGCTGCGAACGCCGGGCCCGTCACTTCGGTGGCAGGCCCTGCCGAACATCTTGTGGGAGCGGACTCATCCGCGAAGAGGCCGGTTGGTCATGCCGACTGATGCCTCCGATTGCCGCTCTCCCACACCACATTTGCTTTGACCGAGATCTGCCTGAATGAAGTCTTCCGTAACCGTTCCCACGGGGGCGTTGCACGTCCTCGCCTGCGGCATGAGCCTGCTGGCCGTCGCTCCAGCCTTTGCCGCCGAGAGCCCGTTGAGCCAGGCGATCAGTCGCCTGAATGCCGACACCCGTCAGCAGCGGGTCATCGAATTGAAGGACCTGGGTATCGACCGCCCGATCATCCTCAACGCCACCGACGCGCGCCGCGAACTGTACCTGCCGGTGCCGGCGGACGTGCCGCTGACCGATGCAACGCTGCACTTCGACGCCAGTTACCTCAATGGCGAATCAGGTCGCAACACACTGCTGCTGTCGCTGGACGGCTACCCCGTGCGGGCGCTGGGGCTGAACGAAGGCGAGGGCGATGCCAGCGCCACGCTGGGCGTCGACAAGGCGCCTCGCGACAGCGGTTCGGTGCGATTGGGGATTGCCTGGTCGTCGATCATTTCCCGCATTCAATGCGAAGACGAACGCGCCATCGGCAACGTGCTGCGCATCGCACCGGATACGCGCCTGAGCTACAGCTTCGATGCCAGCCAGTTGCAGGACGTGGGTGCGGCGTGGAATGCGCTGCCGGGCAAACCGGGGATTCTGCTGGCGCCAGGCAAGCTGTCCACGGCCAGCTACGACGCAGCCTGGCGCCTGGGCGTGGCGCTGGAACGCATCGGCAAGCAGGCGCGCATCGTGCAGTTCCCGCAGGTCAAGGACAGCATCGACCTCACCGGCGTGAGCATCCCGGCCGAGCTCAAACAGATTCCGGCCTTCGCCAGCCTCGACGGCAAGGGCCTGCACACTATCGACGATGCGGCGCAGATCGGCGCACTGCTGATGCTCGGCCAGACTCCCGCCTTCAATGCCGACCTTGCAGTCAGCGATCCGCAACTGCTCAAGGCGGTCAACGAGTCGCTGGATGCCTTGCAGTCCCAGGTACAAGGGCTCGATGCGGCGGCGGGCAGTGCGTTCAATCAATGGCGTGAGCGGCACGTCAACGGCGCGCTCGCCGCGACGGGCAGTGACAACGTGCGCCTGGCGATGCTGGGCGCGCACCCGCTGCTGATGATCAATCAGGACGCGGCGGGCAAGGCCATCGGCCTGTTCACTGCCGCCTGGAACAAACTCGCCCGCACGCGCCAGCTGACTGTGGGCGAAGAAGCCAACATGCCGCTCAGCGATGACGGCCGCGTGGCGTTGAGCCGTCTGGGCGGCAAGCCGGGCAGCGTCGACGTGCTGGCCAAGACCGACTGGAGCGCAAGCTTCCCCTTGGGCAGCGTGGCCTACGACGGGCGTATTCCGACCCACGCTGCGGTGGACGTTTCCGCAGCGCCCGGTGCATCCGGTACGCCGCCGATTGCCAGCCTGTTCCTCAACGATTACCTCATCGGCGCCATGCAGCTCGATGCCAATGGCCAGAAAGAGCGCATCGAAGCCCGCATTCCGCGCTACGCTCTGGCAGCGCAGAACACCTTGCGCGTGTCGTTCCAGCGTCAGCCGGTCAGCGACCTGTGCCGCGAAACCCCTCAGGCCTTCCCGGTGGCGGTGTTGCCGAGCAGCCATGTGACTCTGGAAAAGAGCGCGCTGGACGGCGACTTTTCGGGCATGGCCGCGCGTTTTGCCGCGGGCGCTCAGGTGCTGATTCCCCAAGGCTATCTGGAGCGTCCGGCGGGCAGCCTGCCACAGTTGATTCGCGTCGCCAGCGCCAGCGGTGTGTCGCCGTTGCGCGCCGACCTCAAGGTCAGCGACGACGCCAACACCGCGCTGTCGCCGGACACGTCATTCCTGGCCTTCGAAGTGCCGATCAAGGGCAGCGACGAATCGCTGCAGGTCGATGCCCAGGGCCATCTGCTGATCCATCACAAGGAGCAGACGCTGCTGGACCTCAAGTCGCTCAATCACCTGGCGGCGCTGCAGGTGGTCGAGTCCGGCAGCCAGCATGGCATGGTCTACCGCACCCTGGGCGGGCAGGCGCCGAACTTCGCACGGCCGGTGTTGCTGGAGCGCGGCAATGTCACCGTACTGGGGGACAACGGCCCGTTGACCACCTTCGACGCGAAAGACCCCACCGGCAGCCAGATGATCGATGACGATGAGCCCAAGGGCCTGGATGCCTGGCGCAAGCCCTCGGCGCTGTGGCTGATTCCGGCAGCCGTGATCGCTTTCCTCGTGTTGTTGCTGGCCGGCCGTCGCGCCCGTCGCAACCGTCAGTAACGGGAGCCGCGATGACCTCGCTTTATTGGCCGTACTGGCTGGCCCATTACTACAGCGCCCTTGAGGTCGCGACCATCGTGGTCGCGGCCATCATCCTGGTGTCGAGTCTGGATGACCTGTTCATCGACCTGTGGTACTGGGCCCGGCGCATCTATCGCAAGTTCACCGCCGAACGGCGCTACCGCCCGTTGACCGCCGAGCAACTGATTGCCCGCGACGAACAGCCGCTGGCGATCATGGTGCCGGCGTGGCTGGAATACGACGTCATCGCGCCGATGATCGAGAACATGGTCTCGACCCTGGACTACCAGAACTACGTGGTCTTCGTCGGCACCTACGTCAACGATCAGCGCACCATCGATGAAGTCGAGCGCATGCGCCGCCGCTACAAACAGTTGCATCGCGTGGAAGTGCCCCACGCCGGGCCGACCTGCAAGGCGGACTGTCTGAACTGGGTGATCCAGGCGATTTTCCTCTACGAGCAGACCCACGGCGTGCACTTCGCCGGGGTGGTGCTGCACGACAGCGAAGACGTGCTGCATCCGCTGGAAATGCGCCTGTTCAACTACCTACTGCCGCGCAAGGACATGATCCAGCTGCCGGTGGTGTCGCTGGAGCGCAACTGGTACGAGTGGGTCGCGGGTACCTACATGGACGAGTTCGCCGAATGGCACGGCAAGGACCTGGTGGTGCGCGAGAGCATGACCGACAGCGTGCCCTCGGCGGGCGTCGGCACCTGTTTTTCGCGCCGGGCGTTGCAGGTGCTGGCCGACGAAACCAGCAACCAGCCGTTCAACACCGACAGCCTTACCGAGGACTACGACGTCGGTGCCAGGCTGGCCCGCTACGGCATGAGCGCGATCTTCGTGCGCTTCCCGGTGCAGTACCGGGTGCTGCGCAAATCCTGGTTTCGCGAGCCCTACGAATCGACCCTGGAAATGCCGCTGTGCGTGCGCGAATTCTTCCCTGACACCTTCCGCACCGCGTTCCGCCAGAAGGCCCGCTGGACGCTCGGCATCGGCCTGCAAGGCTGGGAACAGATGGGCTGGAACGGCTCGCTGGCGAACCGTTACCTGCTGTTTCGGGATCGCAAGGGGATTGTCACCTCGTTCGTCAGCATCATCGCCTACCTGATCCTGGCGCAGTTGCTGGCGCTGATCGTGCTGCGCGCCAGCGGGCTGTGGAACACAAGTTTTCCCACGCCGTTCGACACCAATGGCCTGGTGGGCTTCCTGCTGGCGGCCAATGGCGTCGCCTTGCTCTGGCGCATGGCGCACCGTTGCTACTTCACCACCATCATCTACGGCTGGCAGCACGGGCTGTTGTCGATGCCGCGCATGGTGATCGGCAACTTCGTCAACTTCATGGCTGCGGCCAGGGCGTGGCGGCTGTTCCTGGTGGGCAAGGTGCTCAATCGCAAGCTGGTCTGGGACAAGACCATGCATGATTTCCCCTCCACCGACCTGGTCGCCCGTGCGCCGCGCAAGCTGGGCAGCGTGCTGCTGTCGTGGCAGGCGATCAACGACGAAAAACTGCAAAGCGCGCTCGACGAACAGCAGACCCGGCAGATGCCCCTGGGGCGCATCCTGCTCAGCCGTGGCTGGCTCGACGACGAAACCCTGGCCGAGGCCATCGCCTTCCAGAACGACTTGCCGCGGGTGTTCGACATCGCCGCCAAGGTGTCGGCGCAGTCGTCGCTGGCCGATGAATTCTGCCTGCGCTGGCGCGTGGTGCCACTGGCGCTGGACATCGACGGGCGCCCGGAAATCGCGGTCGCAAGCCCCTTGTCCGAAGACGGCCTGCAGCAGATCAGCGAACAGCTGGGCGTGGAACCGGTGCAGTTGATCGCCCGTGAAACCGAGATCGTCGAGCAGTTGCGCAAGCTGGACGCAGTCGCCGGCCAGCCGCTACCGGCCGCGACGCCACTGCTGGGCGAGCTGCTGATCGATCAGGGCCTGCTGGATCGCCCGACCTTCAACCGCGCCATGCTCGGCTACCGCCCGCACATGCACGGCCGCATCGGCGACTACCTGGTGGACATCGGCGTGCTGTCGCGCGAGACCATCGAGCAGGCCGTGGCCCGGCAACACCGCCATTCTTCACCTGACGCACCCACGGAGCAGCCCTCATGAGACTTCCGATTTTTCTGAGCCTGAGCGTCCTGCCTGCGTTGTGCCAGGCCCAGTTCAACTCGACCACGCAACCGCAGATCCTGCCGCTGGCCCTGACCGGCCCGGCCTACGAGATCGCCAACCAGGCCTACGCCGCCTACAACGACAAGGACTACGACCTGGCGATTGCCAAGGCCGAGGAAGCCCTGCGTCAGCGCAGCGACGTGGATCGCTTGCGCAAGCTGATCCAGCTGGCCGAGCGCGACAAGGATCGGCGCGATCACCCTGAGCGCTACCCCGGCAACAAAAAGGGTTTCCAGAATGGCGACCGCTCCCTGCGCGCCTACGCCAACGGCGACTACGACCGGGCCGAGGAGTACGCCCGCAGGGCCATCGCCGAATCGCCGAAGAACCCCGATTACCGCATGATGCTGATCGAGGCGCTGCAGCGTCAGCAGCATCTGGATGAGGCGGAGCAGGCAATCAGCGACGCCGTTGCGGTACTGGGTGAGTCGCCACAACTGAGCCGGCGTCTGCAAGCGGTTCACGAGCAGAGGGCGGTCAACATCGCCGCCGCCGGTTATGCGTCCCTGGCCCGTGGCGACAACGATGCTGCCGTCAGCTACGCTCGCGACGTGGTGCGCCAGTACCCTCAGGAAATCGCTTACCGCCGCCTTTTGGTCAGCGCCTTGATCGCCCAGGAGCAATACTCGGCGGCCCGTTCTGCGGCCACCGAAGCGCTGGCGCTCAAGGGCAACGATGCGACCCTGCTGGCTCAACGCGGCCAGATGCGCATGCGCCTGGGCGACAAGAGCGGCGCCCAGCAGGACTTCAGCCAGGCACTGGCGGTTGGTACGCTGCCATTGCGCGATCAGGCGTCGCTCTACGCGGCGCTCGGCCAGCCCAAGGAAGCTCTGGCACGCATGCAACAGGCCCGCGCCAAGGGCCAGCTCAAGCCCGGCGATGAGGTGCAGATCGCCTATTTCCTCAGCCAGGCCGGCGACGATAAAGGCGCGCTGGCGGAGTTCAAGCGTGTCGATCGCAGCACAGGGCTGACTCCCAAAGAGACACAGGACGCCGCCTACAGCGCCATGCGCGCGCCGGACGACGTGCAGGCCATCTCGTATTTCAAACGGGTGCTGGATTACCAGCAGACCGGCGACTTGCAGATGCCTGATCAGCAGGTGTTCGACACCCGCCGCGCCGTCTCGGACCTGTCCCGGATGTGGGGCGTGACCAACACCACGACCTACCGCGGCGCCAGTACCAGCAACGGTTTGAGCGGCGCGCCGAGCAGCAGCAATGACAGCTTGCAGAACAGCACCGAGGTGTTCTGGCGCCCCGAAGGCTATCGCAACGCGCGTTTCGTCGAGTTGTACGGGCGCGTCACCGATACCCTGTGGAACAAGGAGAGTGGCAACGACAAAGGTCTGGACGCTTTGCAGGGCGCGGTCGGGATCCGCATCAAGCCATTCACCGAATACAACGTGATGGCCGCGTTCGAGCGCACCTTCCCGTTGGCGGGCAGCAACGTCAGCGGCGACTGGCTGGTGCGCCTGGGCTACGGTTCGAGCATCGGCACCGACCTGCGGGTGGACAAGAAGAGCTGGTGGACCTCGCAGCTCTACGCCGAAGGCGGGCGTTACCTGCGCGACAAACGCAACTACTTCAACAGCGAGTGGCAACTGGGCCGCAGCATCCGCCTGGACAGCATCAGCCCAAGGCTGGTGATCTTTCCCCACGTGGTGGCGGCGGCCAACTACGACTCGAAGATGCACAGTCAGGTGGATGCCCTGGGGCGCAACCACACGTCCTCGGACAGCGCCGGCGGCGCCGGTGTGGGGATCGGCGTGAGGTACTGGTTCCGCGAAACGAAACACAAGGCGCCGCAGTCCTACATCGACTTCTCCGTGCAGTACCGCGAGAAGATTTTCGGCGACGACAGCGCCCAGGGCGTGTTCGCCCGCATGACCTACTCGTGGTGATGGCTTGGATGGATCTGTGATGTCACGGCTGCTGAAGACTTCCCTCGCCGCCCTGTTGATCGGCGCGCTGGGGTTGGCAATCGATGCGCTGTACGAGTTGGGGCAGGGCATGCGCCCCGACATCGCCGGCATCGTCTGGCAGCCGGACAATGCCACCGTGGACATTCAGGGCGAGTGGGACACACTTGGCGCCCACGAATTGCTGGTGCAGTGGACGGCGGTGGACGGCCAGTCATTCGTGGCCGGCTCCGGCCTGCCCGAGGTGCCGAAGTTGCCGGACTGGGCGCGGATTGCCAAAGAGCCTTGGGCGCAGGATGTAATCGTCGGGCTGGCCGGGTTTTTCAGTGAAAACCGCTCCCGGGACAACATCGAAGAATTGGCCACGCTGTCCGAGCGCATGGCCCAGGTCAAGACGCCGCTGAACGTCACCGGCTGGTATTTCCCGGCCGAAGTCGACCCCAGCTGGACCCGCGCCAAAGAGCTGCCCGCGCTGCTCGCCCGCTTGCCCAGGCCGCTGTGGATCAGCGTCTACGACGGCGCCAACATCGGCCCCGACGCCACCGCCGACTGGCTCAAGACCTGGCTGCCCGATGACATCGGGGTGTTCTTCCAGGACGGCGTCGGTGTGTATGCCCGCACCGCACCTGTGGCCAGAACCTACGCCGACGCCCTGCGCAAGACGCTGGGCAAGCAGCGGGTGAAGATCATCGTCGAAGCCTTCCGCCCACAAGTCGGCGGCGGCTTTCGCCCGGCCACGGTCGATGAACTCAAGCCACAGATCGCCGCGTATCGCGGCTATCCCCTGTACCTGTTCGACGGCCCGCATTATGTGACGCCTGAGGTGGTGCGGGGGTTGAGCAGGTAAAACCCTCCCGGTCAGGGGCGAGCCGCATCCGCCTGGTATTGCTCCAGAAAATCATCAGATGCAATCGCATCGGCCATCGCCCGCAAGAGCACCGCCGAATCGGCACCGAGCAGGCGTTCGACCCGCTCGTTGGTTTGTGCCCATAAGCCCATCGCTTCCAGCAACCGCGCCTTGCCGACCGGGGTCAGGGTGCAGCGTTTGGAGCGTGCGTCCATGGCATCCCGGGCCAGCTCGACCATGCCGTCGCGCAACAGCGGCTTCATGGCGTGGGTGACGGCAGACATCTGAATCGCCATTCGGCCCGCCAGCTCTTGCAAGGTGGGGCCGTACTGGCCGTCGCTTTGAAAGCATCGTTCGATTTCAGCCAGCAATCCCAGTTGGGCAGCCGTCATCGCCAGGGGTGCCAGCGCTTCGTCGTACAGATTGCCCAACCGGCGTGACGCACGGCGCAACGCGCTGTTGGTGCAGGCCAGTTCAGCGAGGGTCTTGAGTTCGAAGCGGGGCGTGTCTTGGGTTGTCTTGGTCATGGCGAGAGAATAATTGAGTGCTAAAGCATTGACAAGGCGTGGTCGTCTGTCGATATGATTGAGCACTCAACTAAATCCTTGTTGATGACCTTTTGAGGAGAGCTTCATGTCTGATTCCCGTTCCGGAAAAATAGCCGTCGTCACAGGCGCATCGTCAGGTATCGGCGCCGTCTACGCTGACCGTCTCGCCGCCCGAGGCTATGACCTGGTGCTGGTCGCACGCCGCGCCGATCGCCTGCAGGCCCTGGCCAGCAAACTGTCTGCGGAACATGGCCGGCACGTAGAGGTATTGGGTGCCGACCTGACCAACGAAGCCGATCTGGCGAGGGTCGAACAGCTGCTTGCGACCAACCCGGCGGTCGAGGTGCTGATCAATAACGCGGGGCTTGCGCGGTTGGCCAACTTCTCCGAAGCGTCCTATGAGGACACCCAGGCCCAGATCGCCCTGAACATCGTTGCATTGACCCGCCTGACACACGCCGTACTGCCAGCGTTCAAGCAGCGCAATGAAGGCGTCATCGTCAACGTCGCATCGGTCCTGGGCATTCACGCCTGGTCCGCAAGCTCCGTGTACAGCGGCACCAAGGGGTTCGTGGTCAACTTCACCCGCGGTCTGCAGGAAGAGCTGGCCGACACCGACATCCGCGTGCAGTTGCTGCTGCCGGCTTCGACCGCCACGGAAATCTGGGACAACTCAGGCATTCCTCTGGCCGCCTTGAACCAGGACAGTGTCATGAGCACCGAAAACCTGGTCGATGCGGCGCTTTCCGGGTTTGATCAAGGGGAGAAGATCACCTGGCCTTCGGTGGCCGACGCAAGCCTCTGGGACACCTACGATGCTGCCCGTGCCAAGCTGTTCGCCGCCACCCAGACCGGCAAACCCGCGCCGCGCTACAAGCTGTCTTGAGACGTTGAAGGCCACAGCGCATTTGCGCTGTTGATTCTGGCCGAAGGCCGTGGGAGCGTGGCTTGCCCGCGATCGGCTGCGCAGCAGTCGTAAAAACGGTGTCGAGCGTGTGCCTGGCACATACGGCGCACCGGGATGGCTGCCGCTGCGCGCCAGATCGTCGGCAAGCCGGACTACTACGCCTTCGGCAGAAGCACCACAGTTGTGAGCACCAAAATCGTTCGGACATGAACCACCAGTGTGCATTTTGCGAGGGCTGGTCGTTCTTACTGTCCCGAAAACACTAGTCATCACCCCGTGGCCCGGCTTTTGCTTTTGCAGGATTCAAACTTGGATACAAGATGGAATCCACCATGCAAAACGACCAACACCCGCAGTTCGGCTGGACCGTGAACGAATGGCTCGACGCTTATCGCAAGGGGGCGCTGACGCCTGATGTGTTGCTGGGTCTGCGAACGGCTTACCCCGAGCAGGATAACGCTTGGATTTCCCTGGTCAGCCCCGCGCAACTCGATGCGCAACTGGCTGAACTGGCCCGGCGGCTGGACGCTGCGCAAGGCGATCTGGCCGCGCTGCCGCTGTACGGCGTGCCCTTCGCGATCAAGGACAATATCGACGCCGCCGACTGGCCAACCACCGCCGCCTGCCCCGAATTCGCCTACACCGCCAGCCGCGATGCCACGGTCGTCTCGCGACTGCGCGCAGCCGGTGCGATCCTCATGGGCAAGACCAACCTCGATCAGTTCGCTACAGGGTTGGTCGGCACGCGCTCGCCTTATGGCGCGGTGCCCAACAGTTTCAATCCGGATTACGTCAGTGGCGGCTCCAGTTCAGGCTCCGCGTCGGTGGTCGCTCGCGGGCTGGTAGCGTTCTCGCTGGGCACCGATACGGCAGGCTCGGGCAGGGTGCCGGCAGGCTTCAACAACATCGTCGGGCTCAAGCCGACCAAGGGCCGTTTGCCCAATACCGGGCTGGTGCCGGCGTGTCGCAGCGTCGATTGCATCTCGGTGTTCGCGCTGACCGTCGAGGACGCCGAATGCGTGGCCGGGATCGCCGAAGGCTATGACGCCGAGGATGCCTATTCGCGCAAGAACCCGGCCAGTGCGCCGGTCGCGTTCAGTGCAGGGTTCAAGCTCGCGGTGCCGGACAGCCTCGAGTTTTTCGGCGACACGCAGAATCAGGCGGTGTACGAGCAGGCGCTGCTGACCTTGAGCAAGATGGGCGCCGAGATCAGCCGCATCGACTTCGCGCCGTTCAAGGCGCTGGCCGAGCAGTTGTATTACGGCCCGTGGGTGGCCGAACGTACCGTGGCGCTTGAGCCGATGCTTGCAAGCAACCCGGATGCGATCAACCCGGTGGTGCGCGGCATCGTCGAAAACGGCCTGGGTTACAGCGCCTGCGACGCCTACAAGGCGGAGTACCTGCGCGCCAGCTTGAGCCGCCAGATCAACGAGGCGCTGGCGGGTTTCGATGCGCTGGTGGTGCCGACCTCGGCAACCATTCGTACCCTCGCTGAAATGGCTGAGGAGCCGATTAAGTACAACTCGCAATTCGGCTTCTACACCAACTTCACTAACCTGGCCGACCTCTCGGCACTCGCCTTGCCAGCCGGGCTGCGGGCCGATGGGCTGCCTGCCGGCATCACCCTGATCGCCCCAGCCTGGCACGACACGGCGCTGGCGAGCTTTGGCAAACGCTGGCAGGCTCAGCAAAACCTGACGATGGGCGCCACCGGGCGAGCGCTGCCGGCAAGCAGGACTGTGACCGGTGCGACCAAAGGCAGCGTGCGTGTGGCTGTGGTCGGGGCTCACCTGACCGGCATGCCGTTGAATTTCCAGCTCACAAGCCGTGATGCGGTGCTGGTCGAACAGACCCTGACCGAGCGCGAGTATCGCCTCTATGCACTGCCCGGCACCGTGCCGCCCAAGCCGGGACTGGTCAGAGCACAGGGCGGGCAGTCGATCATCGTCGAGCTGTGGGATATTCCGCTGGCGCGCTTCGGTGAATTCGTCGCCGAGATTCCCGCGCCGTTGGGCATTGGCAATCTCACCCTGATCGATGGGCGCACGGTGAAGGGTTTTATCTGCGAGCCTTGGGCGCTCGCCGATGCGCAGGACATCACGGCGTTCGGCGGCTGGCGCGCTTACATCGGGAGTTTGAATAAAGCCTGATGTCCGAGGGTGTTTTGCCCGGGTGATGCGGCCGCCCTTGTGATCGCGACGCCGGCTTGCCGGCGTGGCAATGTTCAGAGCGCTGTGGCCACGTCAGGTGGGAACACTTTCATCATTCGAGAACAAGCATGCAAATCGCTCCATCGAAAAAAACCAGGGATCGCCCCGACAACATGGTCGAGGGGATCTATCGGCAGCTCAAGGACGACATCTTCGAGTTTCGCCTGATGCCAGGTGATCGTTTCAGCGAGAGCGAGGTGGCCGAGCGTGTGCAGGCCAGTCGCACGCCGGTGCGTCAGGCGCTGTACCGGCTCGAGCGCGAAGGCTACCTGCTGGTGCATTTTCGCAGCGGCTGGCAGGTGAGGGCGTTCGATTTCAAGTATTTCGAAGAGCTGTATGACGTGCGCATCGTGCTGGAAACGGCAGCGCTGGCACGGCTGGGGCAGATGGATCTTGAAGGCAACGCGCAGATCGCAATCCTGCGAGAGACCTGGCAGGTCTCAGAGAGCGAACGCTTGCAGGATGCCGCTCAGGTGTCGGCGTTGGACGAGCGCTTTCACTGTGCGCTGGTGGAGGCGGCGGGCAATGTGGAAATGGCGCGCATGCACCTGGAAATCACCGAGAAGATCCGCATCATCCGGCGTCTGGACTTCACTCAGGGGCCGCGGATCGAGGCGACTTACATCGAGCACGGGCAGATTCTTCAGGCACTGCTTGAGCGTCGTATCGAGCTGGCGCAGCAGTTGCTCAGAAGTCATATCGAGATCAGCAAGCAGGAGGTGCGCAAGATCACCTTGCACCGTTTGCATGTGGCGCGGGAACTGGCGGGAGGCTGAGACTTTTGCGCCCGTTCCGAAGGTCGGATCGGGCGCGGGGTTTCAGGGCGGGTTCAACCGTTCTGGTTGTGGCAGTTGTCGACGGCTTTGAGGTAGTCGAGCATCTGGGTCTTGCCGCTGCTGTCCTTGTAGGTGATGTGGCTGGTGACCAGGCCGCAGGTGGTGGTGTCTTGGGTGGCGGCTTCGGCGCGGGCGGCGAAGGTGCAGATGTTCAGAGCGGCGAACAGGCAGGCGGCGACGGTCAGTTTGGTGTTCATGTGTGTATCCTCAAGGTCGTGATGGGGTTTGCCGGGAGGCGCTGTGTGTGGCCTCGATGGAATGTATTTAACGCCGCCCGCGTATCCCGGATGTGTCGTGGCACAGTGGGTAAAGCAACGAAACGTATTGGGGGAGGGGGGCGATACACAGCGATACAAATCAGGTGGGGATGCGGCGCAGCAGCGCGCTCCTGCGTTTGCCCTGATCGTTCCCACGCTCCGCGTGGTAACGCAGTGTTTGACGCTCTGCGTCTTGGGGGACTTTGAGGTCGGGTGTATATCCGTTTCCGCGGTGGTTGGGGTTATGGGTTTCGCCCCTTACCGGCGACCTACTTTCTTTCGGGAAAGTAGGCAAACCATTTGCTCCTGGCTGGGGGTCCTCCTTCGTCGGACTTCCCTCGACTCCGGCGCCGTTCCGGGGGCACGCCGTGATGGGCCGTCCCTGGCCCGCACGGCTTTCGCGGCTTCCTGCCGCTCATCCCCCTGCA